>CAWHLD010000001.1:0-329808 GCA_963830075.1 uncultured Rubrobacteraceae bacterium
CTGGGCCTTGAGCAGGGACGAGAGGGCCTTCGCCTTGCGGTTGGCGGGGTAGACGGGGTTGTCCTCGGACCTCGTCTTGCCGCCTGTGGTGCGGGTGGAGGCGGCCCGAGTCGCCCGTGATCCGGCCCTCCCACGCCTTGCACTCGACCAGCCAGAAGCCCTGCTTGGTGAGGACGAGCAGGTCGACCTCGTAGATCACCCAGTCGTCGGCCTGGAACTCGAAGTTGGACCAGGCCCGGTACGGGTCGTGGTCGGGCAGCACCGTGCGGACGAATCCAGCGCACACCGTCCCTAAGACTCGAGGGCGTGATGATCTTCCAGCGAGGAGATTCCATGCTCGCCCTCGGCCCGGCACCGCCCGGTCCTGAAGATGGCCTACGTGGTCCGATCCCTGCGGGCGGTCCGCTCCACCTGGCTCAGGAGCGAATCGAGGTCTTGCTGGCGGAAGAGCCGGTAGCGGTTCACCGGGTGACGGTGCGTCACGATCTTTCCCGCCTTCTCCCAGTTGCGCAGGGTGTTCGGGGCGACCCCGAGGTACTCGGCGGCCTGGGAGACCCTGAGATAATCCCGCCGCTTGGTCACGCGGAGATCCCCATGGCATCGACGATCCCGACCAAACCTTACCAAGCACATGACCGGATGCAAGACGGTGCCGCCGGGCGCATGGCAATTCGTCGCCGTGGGACCTTCGGCGACCACGAGGTGTGTGCTTCGCGGGCGGATACCTGCCAGGCGATTCGGTGTCGACGGGCTTCGGGACCAGCGGCGTCGGATCGGGTGATCGACCAGGAGCAACCACGGTAGGCCCGACCCACGGCAAGCGGCCGGCACGCGGGACCAGTCGGGCTCGAAGTCGTTTGGTTGGCCGGTCAGTATCGCGTTGTACGTGTTCGTCCCGGATACGTGCTCGACCGAGCCGAGCACGGAGGCCACGACCGGCGACTCGTATCTGTCCAATGACCTGTCATCGCACTTGCGCAGGCCGGTCTCGCGGACGGCCCGGCCGTGGTAGTGGCGGACCTCGCAAATCGCCAACTCGTTCAGTTGCGTCTGCACCTGGAAGTCGTCCGGTCCTCCAAGCACCGGCAGCGCCCACACGTCCTCGAGTTCGAAGTCGCGGGCGAGCTCGTGGATCCGCCAGGGCCTGGAGGTGTGTGCGGTGTTTGGTAACCTCATTCCTGAACCTCCATCTATTCGGTTGCGTTCTACGTCTTCTGACTCAAGACGAGTAAGCACGCCTGTACGTGACAAAACGGATTCCCGCGCCGCCAAGGTTGTTGGCGCAGACCCAGTTCCTTAAGCGCCTCGCCAGTGGTTGGAAATACTCGAGCGCGCCTCCTCGATCTGGCGCAAGATGCCTCGGGCACCGCTTGACTCGGCGATCTCGCGCCTCTTCGGCCAGCGCCTCGCCACGGCGGCCTTCCGCGGCGGCGATGTAAACCAGCCCCACCAGGTTAGAGGCGACGCCGCACCGCCCGGTTCACCCATGATCTCCCGCAATTCTGCCTCCGTCCCTACGGTGTCGGCGAAAACCCGGGATGCTCCTCGCACGGAAACGAGCCTCCTCTGTGGCGGCAGTTCTGTGGCCCGGATGTTACCATACAGTAGTGTATGGTAGCGACACTCGGGAGACGAAGTCACCACATCCGTTGCCGTGGTCAAACCACGCTGCGATATCTGCGCCCAACGGCAAGACCGGGGTTGTCGGCATAATGGTCGCCGACGCATCGCGCCCTGGGAAGCGTGGGGTCAAAAAAGGCTGCGCGCCGATGTCGGATCGGGGAGACGCTTTTCGCGATGCGAGACACCTACTTCTGCGTAGAATTACCCTGGCAGGAACCAACGCAACCCGGCTGCCGCGGAGGCCGACGTTCGCGAACAGGAGGTGGCCATGATCGAGACCAGGGTGGCGCTGCAGGCGGCGCTCGAAGGCGACGGGACGAAGGCCGCCCATCATGCCACGGCGCAGCACCTGCGCGACCTCGCGCGGCTGCGGCGCGTCCGCGACCGGATCGACCGGGAGTACGCGCAGCCGCTGGACGTCGAGGCGCTCGCCCGCGGCGCGTACATGTCGGCCGGGCATTTCAGCCGCGAGTTCCGGCTCGCCTACGGCGAGTCGCCGTACAGCTACCTCATGACGCGGCGCATCGAGCGCGCGATGGCGCTGCTGCGTCGTGGCGACCTCAGCGTCACCGAGGTCTGCTTCGCGGTCGGCTGCTCGTCGCTTGGCACCTTCAGCAGTCGCTTCACCGAGCTGGTCGGTGTGCCGCCCAGCGCCTATCGGCGCCAGGCGGCGCGTGCGACGGTGGGAATGCCGTCCTGCGTGGCCAAACAGGTGACCAGACCGATCAGGAATCGAGAAGTGAGGGTACGGAACCGCGGGTAGACTCTTCTTGCTGGACGGAGTAGGACATGGAAGAACATGCACAGGAGGGAACGATGAGCGCAAAAAAGTCCAAGGGATTCACGGCCGAAGAACGAGCCGCGATGAAGGAGCGCGCCAAAGAGCAGAAGGCGGAAGCGCAGAAAGCGGATGGGGAACGCGCCGTGCTCGCGAAGATCGCCGAGATGCAGGGATCGGATCGCCCCATGGCCGAGCGGCTCCATGCGATCATCAAAGCCAGCGCGCCGGACCTCTCGCCGAAAACCTGGTACGGGATGCCTGCGTATGCCAGGGACGACAAGGTCGTCTGCCACTTCCAAAGCGCGCAGAAGTTCAACACCAGGTACGCGACGTTCAGCTTCAGCGACGCGGCGAACCTCGACGAAGGTGCCATGTGGCCGACCTCCTTCGCGCTGAAGGAGTTGACCGCCGCCGAAGAGGCAAGGATCGGCGCGCTCGTGAAGAGAGCGGTGGGCTGAGACCACTCAAAGCCGGTCGGATCGGGCCAGGGCGACACAGTCGCAGACCGCAGAGGCGGCCCCACTTAACAGACGGAGACACGATGAGCATCACCATCCACGCGAGCTTCCTCCCACACGACGATCCGGACGCCTCCCTGGCCTTCTACCGCGACACCTTGGGCTTCGAGGTACGCAACGACGTCGGGTACGGCGGGATGCGTTGGATCACGGTCGGCCCAGCCGACCAGCCCGGCACGTCCATCGTCCTGTATCCGCCGTTTGCCGCCCCCGGCGTCACCGACGACGAGCGACACACCATCGCCGAGATGATGGCCAAAGGCACCTACGCAGCCCTCCTGCTTGCCACCGCCGACCTCGACGGCGCCTTCGCGCGGCTGGAGGCCAGCGGCGCCGGCGAGGTCGTCCAGGAACCGATAGAGCAGCCCTATGGCGTGCGGGACTGCGCCGTCCGCGACCCCGCGGGCAACCTGATCCGCATTCAGGAGCAGCGCTGAGCCGCCCGGCTGTCGCGAGGAGTCAGCAACGAAAGGAGCAGGCATGAGCGCGCTCGACCGGCTGCTCGGAACCTGGGAATTCACGATGCACCACTCGTCAATGTCCGAACCGGTCACCGGTCGGCAGCGGTACGAGCGGGTGCTAGACGGGGCGTTCGTGCTCCAGCACTGGACGTACGACCACCCCGACTTCCCAGACGCCATAGCGCTGCTGTCGGATGACCGGTACCACTACTTCGATGTCCGCGGGATCACCCGAGTCTTCGAGCTCGAGGTCGACGACGCCGGATGGTCTATGATCCACCTAGACGTGGACTTCTCACAGCGCTACACTGCACGCTTCCGCGGCCCCGACGTCATGGAGTCAACCGGGGAGATGTCCCACGATAACGGCGTGACCTGGCAACCCGACTTCACCATGAACTACCAGCGCGTCGAGTAGGAAGCCGATGGAGACCGACTCGTCCTACTACATCGGCTTCGAGGCCGCGGGCCAGCACATCGGGTTGGTGCATGGCGGTGGATCGCAGGGCACGACCTCGCCGGTGGCCTACTGGCACGTGCCTGACCTCGAGGCGAAGCTGGCCGAGGTGGCCACCGTCGCCGACCCCGTTGGCAACGTCCTCGGGGTGCTTCAGGACCGATGAGTGCCGACCCCCGCTCACGCGCTCAGCGTCGTCGCGACACCGAGCATCGGCTCACCCACGACATCGATGTCTGGGTGGCCAGTGCCTCGGCGGACGGTGCGCCGTATCTGGTGCCGCTGTCCTTCGACTGGGAGGACGGGGCGCTGCTGGTGGCCACGCCGACGGATAGCCCGACTGGCAGGAACCTCGCCGCCACCCGAACCGTTCGGCTGGGGCTTGGCCACACCCGCGACGTGTCTATGATCGATGGCGAAGTCGAGGTACTCGAGATCGACGCGCTGCCGCAGGAGCGGGGTGACCGGTTCGCCGCGCACACCGGTTTCGACCCGCGTGCGCAGGCAACGCCTTACCGCTGGTTCCGTATCTCACCGCGCCGCATCCAGGCCTGGCGCGAGGTGAACGAGCTGCCCGACCGCGAGCTGATGCGCGACGGCCGCTGGTTGGTCGAACGCCCCGGCGGCCCCACCTCACAAAAGGAGACGAGATAACTATGACCACGAGGACGGACACACAGTCGTCGGCGCTGCACGTTGCCGACAGCCACGATCTCATACGCGTGCAGGGCGCGCGCGAGAACAACCTCAAGGACATCAGCGTCGAGATCCCGAAGCGCCGGCTGACGGCGTTCACCGGCGTCTCCGGCTCGGGCAAGAGCTCGCTGGTGTTCGCCACCATCGCCGCTGAATCGCAGCGGATGATCAACGAGACCTACAGCGCCTTCTTGCAGGGCTTCATGCCGACGCTGGCCCGGCCCGAGGTCGACGTCCTCGAGGGGCTAACGACGGCGATTATCGTCGACCAGGAGCGGATGGGCGCCAACCCCCGCTCCACCGTCGGCACCGCCACCGACGCCAACGCGATGCTGCGCATCCTCTTCAGCAGGCTCGGCGAGCCGCACATCGGCTCGCCCAACGCGTACTCGTTCAACGTCCCCTCGGTGAGGGCGAGCGGTGGCATCACCGTCGAGCGTGGGGGCAAGACGAAGACTGAGAAGGCGACCTTCAACCGTCTCGGAGGCATGTGCCCGCGCTGCGAGGGCATGGGCTCGGTCACCGATTTCGACCTGGCCGCGCTGTACGACGAGCGCAAGCCGCTCGGCGAGGGTGCGCTGACGGTCCCCGGCTACAGCATGGACGGCTGGTACGGTCGTATCTTCAGCGGCGCCGGCTTCGACATGGACAAGCCGATCCAGAACTTCACCAAGAAGGAGCTCCAGAAGCTGCTCTACGGGGAGCCGACCAAGATCAAGGTGGATGGAGTCAACCTCACCTACGAGGGAGTGATCCCGAAGATCCAGAAGTCGATGCTGTCCAAGGACGTCGACGCGCTACAGCCGCACGTCCGCCGCTTCGTCGAGCGGGCGGTGACCTTCACGACCTGTCCCGAATGCGACGGCACCCGGCTGAGCCCGGAGGCCCGCTCGTCGAAGATCAAGGGCAAGAACATCGCCGACGTCTGCTCGATACAGATCAGCGACCTGGCGGGCTGGGTCAGGGGCCTCGACGAGCCGTCGGTGGCACCGCTGCTCACCGGGCTGCAACACCTCCTCGACTCGTTCGCGGAGATCGGGTTGGGCTACCTCTCGCTCGACCGCCCGTCGGGCACGCTGTCGGGCGGCGAGGCGCAGCGCACCAAGATGATCCGGCACCTCGGCTCCTCGCTCACCGACGTCACCTACGTCTTCGACGAGCCAACCATCGGCCTCCACCCTCACGACATCCAGCGGATGAACGACCTGCTGCTGCAACTGCGGGACAAGGGAAACACCGTGCTAGTCGTGGAGCACAAGCCGGAGGCGATCGCGATCGCTGACCACGTCGTCGACCTCGGCCCTGGTGCCGGAACGGACGGCGGCGCCGTCTGCTTCGAGGGCACCGTGGAGGGGCTGCGGGGGAGCGACACCACCACCGGCCGCCATCTCGACGACCGGGCGACGCTCAAGGAATCGGTGCGTTCGCCTTCCGGGGCGCTGGAGATCCGCGGCGCGTCTACGCACAACCTCCAGAACGTGGACGTCGACGTCCCGCTCGGGGTGCTCTGCGTGCTCACGGGCGTCGCCGGCTCCGGTAAGAGCTCGCTGATCCAGGGCTCGGTCGCCGGCCGCGACGGCGTGGTGTCGATCGACCAGGGTGCGATCCGCGGCTCGCGACGGAGCAACCCGGCGACGTACACCAAGCTGCTCGACCCGATCCGCAAGGCGTTCGCGAAGGCTAACGGCGTGAAGCCTGCGCTCTTCAGCGCCAACTCCGAGGGCGCCTGCCCCACCTGCAACGGCGCCGGCGTCATCTACACCGAACTGGGCGTCATGGCCACCGTCGAATCCACCTGCGAGGAGTGTGAGGGGAAGCGGTTCCAGGCCGAGGTGCTCGAGTACAAGTTCGGCGGCCGCGACATCAGCGAGGTGCTCGCGATGCCGGTCGCGGAGGCAACCGAGTTCTTCGGTGCCGGAGAGGCGCGCACGCCGGCCGCTCACAAGATCCTCGACCGGCTCGCCGACGTCGGGCTCGGCTACCTCAGCCTCGGCCAGCCGCTCACCACGCTATCCGGCGGCGAGCGTCAGCGGCTCAAGCTGGCCACCCGCATGGCCGAGAAAGGCGGCGTCTACGTCCTCGACGAGCCGACCAGCGGCCTCCACCTCGCCGACGTCGAGCAGTTGCTGGGCCTGCTCGACAGGCTCGTCGACTCCGGCAAGTCGGTCATCGTCATCGAGCACCACCAGGCGGTTATGGCGCACGCTGACTGGATCATCGACCTCGGCCCCGGCGCCGGTCATGACGGCGGCCGGATCGTCTTCGAGGGCACACCCGCCGACCTCGTCGCCGCCCGCTCTACCCTCACCGGCGAGCACCTCGCGGCCTACGTCGGCACCTGACACTCAACGGGCAGGAACGGGCATTGACGAGACGAGAATAGCCGGGGAGCGTCCGCCATCCCTCAAAGGAAGCCACGCACATTGGATTCGTGAACTCTCAGCGACCCATTGACGTGCGTAGAGCGTCAGCCCAGACTCGGTTCAGCTCATCGGCTTGCTTCCGAGGCAGCGACTGGGGTCGCCAGTTGCTGGGCAGTTCGACCTCCAGCTTGGCGGCGATGCCTTGGATCACGCGTCGGCGATCACCGACGAGCTGCTCGTAGGTGAACGTATGCGGCTCGACCCCTTGAGCATCGAACCATGCCTGCCAGGCGGCGTTGTGCTTCGTGATCGTCTCCATCAGCAGCCTCGTTTGTGCGATGTCCTGGTGTGGCTCCTGAGTGATGATGTCGCCTTGCTGCCAGTACCCGGTCTGCTCAGCTCGACACCACGAAACGGCCTGCGCCGCGATATCCTCGCGTCGTAGATGAACGAAGATCAGAGGACCAAACGCCTCCTCGAGGATCTGCAGATCGGGCTTCCCTGGCACCTGACCCAGACCTTCCATCATGCGCCCGAGCGACCCCCACATTATTCGTACACCAAACACGCCGTTGTTCGACGTGCCGGCGCTTAGCGCAGCATTCACGAAGGCTTGGTAGTCCCGGAGGTGCCCGCCCTCAGTGGCGAGGCCGAACCTTATGGCCCAGGCGACTTCGTCGGGCTCTCGGAAGTACGACTCAGGCTGGCCGAGGACGCCAGTCGAACAGAGCAAGCTGCACAATAGAGTGCTGCCCGTGCGCGGCGTTCCACATAGGACATACGAGCGCGTCAGGTCCTGCATTAGATGCGACTCCCGTCATCTTGTCGGCGATAAGCCGCATTGTGTCAGATAGAGGAGGTCGGCGACGGTCCCCTTCCACCGCACCAGAACCCTGCCGTGTGCGACCTCCCTCGATCTGTTTCGACTCGTCCCACTCATGGACCGATAAGCGATGTTGTCCCAGTGACGAGCGCGAGAACCTGCTGCGCGAGCGTCCTAGCGGGTAGTCGATGCCAGGCACGAAGAACCCGTCCGCGTCCCAGGGAGCATGAACACCACGCCGTCGATTCGGGCATACCAGGCCACGACAATCCCGGCAGCGACGGCGGTCAGCGGCTGAGCGTGGCCTCTTCGTCCAGCCTGGCGAGCTTGTGCGGGTTGCGGATCGCGTAGATGCGGGTGATCCGACCGTCCTCGACAACCATGCTGATTGCCGTGTCGAGCTCGCCGGCGAGATCTATGCGTCCTGCGGGCGCGCCGTTCAGCCACACAGGGCCGACCACCGCATCCGGCACGATCGTCCTGAAACGGGAGAGAAGGGTCGCCACTCGGTCGCGGCCCATCACCGGACGCCTGACCGCGGCCACCTCGCCACCGCCGTCGGCGACCAGCACCACGTCGGGTGCGAGCACGTCGAGCAGCACCTGGAGATCACCGGTCCGCAACGCCGCCAGGAACCGGTCGACCACCTGCTTGTGCTCGGCACGATCTACCTGTATCCGCGGCCGCCGCGCGGCCACGTGCTCCCTGGCCCGGTGGGCGATCTGCCGGACTGCGGCCGGCGTCTTATCGACCGCTTGAGCGATGTCGGCGTAGGGCACCTCGAAGACCTCGCGTAGGACGAAGACCGCCCGTTCGGCGGGCGCGAGGGTCTCTAGCACGGTCAGCATCGCGATCGAGACGCTCTCGGCGAACTCGACGTCCTCGGCCACATCGGGACTGGTGGGCAGCGGCTCGGGCAGCCACTCCCCGACGTACTCCTCACGCCGCCGCGCCAACGTCCGCAGCCGGTTGAGCGCCTGCCTGGTGACGATCCGGACGAGGTAGGCCCGCGGGTCGCGCACCCCGGCGCGGTCGACGCCGGCCCACCGCAGCCAGGTCTCCTGGACCACGTCCTCGGCGTCGGCGGCCGAGCCGAGCATCTCGTAGGCGACGGTGAAGAGCAGGCTGCGGTGGGTGACGAACGGGTCGGTCATGCCGTCGAGGGTACGGCGAGCGGCTTCAGGTCACAGGCCGCCGAGAACCCCTGCGACTCGATGCCCAACGCGGTGTTGGTGCGGGTGTACAGGTTCGCCAACGCGATGAACGCGGTGAGCTCGACCAGCGCGGGCGCGCCGAGCGCCTCCAGCAGCCTCGCGGACAACTCGTCGGTCACCGTGGGCGGGGTCTGGCTCATCGCCTCGGCGTACTCCATGACGTCGCGCTCCAGCGGCGTGAAGACGTCGGACTCGCGCCACCGGGGCACCTCACGCGCCTTGGCCTCGTCGAGTCCTTCGTTGTGGGCCTGGAAGTAGCCGAGGTCCAGGCAGAAGCTGCAGCCGACCAGGCTGGCCACCGCCATGTGGGCGAACGACTTCAGGTTCTCGTCGCACTGGTCCCACTTCTGCGCTTTGCGACCGACGCTGAAGGAGAAGTTCAGCACTTTCCGGTTGTGCCACGCCACCTCGACTGGCTCGGGCACGTCGCCCATCAGCTTGCGGGACATCCGCTTGACCATCGCGCCGTAGATGCCGGTCAGTTCGGCCTTCGGGATCCGGGTGTTCATGTCTCCTCCAGGGTTTGTCTTGGCTTCGACATGAAGACACCGGCCGGGAGTCGATTGTGACAGCTTTGGCGGATTTTCTCGATCGCCGTGGCTGGAGCAGAGTTCCGGTACTCGGACCTCCTCCCGACCGGTGCGGATGACGCGCTCTCCGAGCCCCCGCCGGAAGCCCAGACTAGCTATCGTGCGGCGGGGCGGGGTGCAATGAGCACCCCGCCCCGAGCGAGCGGTTCGTCGCCAAACCTCGTCGCTACAGGCGCGGACGCACCCGCTTCGCGCCGTAGTAGCCTCTCATGTACTTCATCTTCGAGATCACGACCTTGCCGAAGTAGCTAGATGCGTGCAATATGTTGCCGTTGCCCGCATACAAGCCCACGTGGGTGATGGGACCTCTGTAGCCGCTCTCCTTGAAGAAGACAAGATCCCCGCGCCTCAGGTTGGACTTCGACCTGACGCGGTGACCGTACTTCCACTGCTTGACCGGGTTGTCGGGTAGGAACTTGTCGAATCGCCTGAACGTGAAGCGGGTGAAGCAGGAGCAATCTTCCACCCTGTACGCTATGCAAGGGGCCGGCGGGGAGAGACGATAAGGGGTCCCCATATGCCTCCTGCCGGAGCGGATCAAGGCACGCCCGGAGACGCGACCCGAGCGTCTCGCGGCGCTGTAGGTAGCCTCGCTGGACGTCAGCGGAACGCCGGCGGCCACCCGGCCGCCGTCGGCCGGGGCGAGGTCGTCGGGCGGCGGGGATGCCACGCCCCTGACGAGCGCCACCGCGTCGGCCACGGCCTCTCCAGAACCCTCTCCGGCCGAGATGCTCACGGCCTGGTAATCGCCGGCCTCCATGTGGTAGTCGCCGATCTTGACCCAGTAACCGCCGTCCCTGGTCTGGTCCACCGTGCTCCACTTCGTCCCCGAAGCGCTCCTCACGCCGAAGCGCGCGGCAGTGCTGTTGCCCTCCCGCGAGGGCCACCAGGCGTAGAGAGAGTAGTCGTTGGAAGTCGGGACCTTGAGCTTGAAGCGCGCCTCCCCAGCGCCGGAGGTCGAGGTGACGTAGGAGCCGCCGTGGGCCAGCCCGTTGGTCTGTGCTTGCGTCCAGCCCGGCGCGGAGAAGCGATCGGTGGAGAGCTCATCCACGACCTGCGAGTAGTCGGGTAACTTCTCCTCTTCGGCCACGTCCTTGCGGGCGGCAGCGATCTGCGAGGCCGTTGCCCCTGTGACGGTGCCCTGCGAGATTTGCGCCCCGTACTCCTTGGCCCCGGATCCGGCCCGGCGGTCGGTATCGGCCGCCGCCGAAAGCGTGGTAACGAAGATCATAAACACGGCCAAAGCAGCCGCTCCAACGACGATCTGAACCTTACGCATCGGGCCCCCCTCAAGAGCGTTCGATCGAATTGCGTGGCAGTATAACATTAAAGTAACTTAAACGTTAAGAGTTGTTACGAAAAATACACAACTGTCGTTCAATAATTTTGCAACGCCCGGATCTTGCGCAACGATTGACATGATCTTATCGGTCAGGCAGGAGACTACCCGGAAGATCGCATTCGGTGACGCACCTGGCAATGCTTGGGCGGGATTCCAGTATGCTTTAGGAAAGTCTCGCGGAACGCTGTCTTGGAGCTGAAGCCGCCGGCGCTGGCGATCCCAGGACAGTGGAAGCTCAGGCCCCACTATCTCAGCAACTTCACAGCAATGCCTATACTGCACACGCAGATCGTCGCGCTCATACCGTTCCTCAGGTGAGAAGCCTCCTTGTTCTCTTTGGCCGACCTCGGGGTGTTAGACCGAGATACTCCAGGAGTTCCACGAAAGCCGTTGCTCGTGTAATTCGTGACTGCGTGAGATTTTCATCGCGGGTTCATCGCTACAGGATTCAATGTAGAGACAGCTAGAGAGGGAAGTATAGAACCGGGCGAGACGAACTAGAAGGGTCGAGGTGGAAGAAGGAGAGTGTAGACGAAGATCGACGCGCCTGGTTGAAGCACAAGATAAATCCGTCGCGCTCGTGACCGCGACTTGCGGAGCACTCGGCTGATTGAACTAGACGAGGAGGAACAACTCTATGCCACTCGAACGCTACGGGGTATTGAAGGGTAGCGTCGTCGACGCGCGCCGTGAAGACGATCCCGACAGCCCACACTACCAGTTGCACATAAGCGCCAAGGACATGAGTTATCGCGTCGCCGTCAACGTGAAATCGCAGCTGAGCCCGTCGGAACTGCTCTTCCTCGTCGACGATCGATTCCTGCACCCGCTCACCGCCAGTCTACCCACATTACCCCACGGCTTCACGGAGCTTCAGCACCAGCCCGATAGCCTGGCGCTCGACTTCATTCGGGGCAACCTCTTCGACCGGCTGCAACTCAGGCCGTTGCCCCACAACCTCCCCGGCCCGGACAACGACCTTAGCGACCGCATCGAGCACTTCGTGGGGAGGGCTGCGCAGGACGAAGCCTCCGAGGTTTACGCCTTCGGCGAGCGGTGGGGGCCGGAGGACGAGAATCCGGACAAGATCTTCGGGTTCTCTCCGGGCAACGGCGTCCACGACATCCACATGAACCAGGGCAACTCTCAGCAGTTCGCGCGGGACGACGGGGTTTGGCAGGATGGGGCGCTCCTCTTCCGCTTCCCACCTAAGGACCAGTGGGTCGCGATCTTCCTCGCGTTCCAGTCGCAATCCTGGCACACCGACGACGTCACCGGCCACGCCATCACGGAACCGGGGCCCGTGCCAGGCCCGTCCGAGCCGGACAGGATCGTGCGGATCGTGGGCGCGCTCGTCAACCCCATCGGTCCCGCGCCGGAGCCCGAGACGGTGACGCTCCTCAACGCCTCTCCCGAGTCGGTGCCGTTGGCCGGGTGGCAAATCGCGGACAGGTTCAAGAACAAGCAAGTCCTGGCTGGGGAAGTCGCGGCCGGCAGCGCGGTAACTATCCCCGCGCGGCCGCCGGTGCAGCTGGGCAACAGGGGCGGCATTATCACCCTGCTCGACGAGAAGGGGCTGAAGGTCGACGGGGTATCCTACACGGAGCAGGAAGCACGTCGCGAGGGATGGACGCTCGTCTTCTAGCAACCGCTGTACGATCACTGACACTTCGAGTGGCGGCGTGCAACCGCGCAGGACGTCAATCATATGGGTGATACGCTGCTTGTCAGACGGGGTTGAGCTACGTTTGTGACTTGGTAAGGGGCGGAAGTGACGCTCCGGCGGTATCGGTGCCATGAAACTACCCCGGCAAATTAGCTCCAGCCCCTAAACCTGGCCTGCGGCGCCCATTCCAGGAACGAGAAGTGCAGGTGCGACTCGTGTTTCGCATCCGATCCGGGTGGTCCCGGTGGCGCGGGCTCGAAATGTTCCTCGAACGTTTGGGGGTTGCGAACGTACATCCTGCGCTGCCAAATGCACCACCAAATATCGGGAGGACGCGGATCGTTAAAGAGTCGATCAAAGACTCGATCGCCAAGATCCTTGCCGATCGGATCTCCGCGGCCACCATTCCCCCACACGTCCATCGAGAGGTGGTCGCGCGGGAACGCCGGGGGGTGCTTGAGGTAGGTGACGACCCAGATCTTTCCGCGAAAATCCTCGGCATTCACGAGGTGGTGGGCGCGCCTGCTTACCCGCGCAACCCATTCGTAGTGCGTGGGATGATCCCGGATATACTCTACGCTCGGGGTACCGTCTTTGCCCAAGCCTTTTCTGAGAACGATTCTCTTTGCCATCCTCTACACCATCTCCGGGGACACTGAGCGATCATGGCAGCGCCTAGCATCTTCGCTAGGTTGGTAGAATAAACTCTAGACTCCGAGGGCGCATGGGTCAGGAGCCACCCAAGCCCATCGACTGGTCATCTCCAGAAGGCGCTATCCAGGCAGGCCTGTTACCCCGAGTGACGCATCCCGATGCGTTGGTCAAACCGCTTGCGAAGACCAGTTCTCCGTTGCGCAGCATCGCCCACAGGACGTTCACGCGTCTGCGGGCGATCACGGCTTGGTGGTAGCCCTCGCCCTTGGCCCTCTTCCTGTAGAGATCCTTGCTTCGCTGATGGTGGACCCTCTGTAGAAACTGGTCGAGGACGTGGACTCTGTGCTCGATTGTTCGGTTGCCAGTCACGAGGTAGGTGGAGCGACACAAGAAGAGCGTGTCAAGTGTTGAGCTGCGATGATTGGTCCTCGCAAACCGCCGAAGACTCAGGACCCGGGCGAACGGGGGGGCAAGGTGACCTCGAGGCGGTTACACGAGGACTCCGAAGAGCAACATTTCTCTGATGTCGACGCGGTGGACTCGAAACTCATCCAAGATTCATTGCCGATTCATCACCGGCTGCTTTGATGTTTTGTACGTTGTGATACAAACGTCATGCGCTGTTAGAAGGCCCCAAGAAGGAGCAACAAGTGGATCCCGTTACCGGAACTCTGGCGGCGAGTGTAGTGGCGGTCCTGGCACCGTACGTGGCGATAGGGGCGCAGGAGTTTGCCAGGAACGCCGGCAAGGATGCCTACGAGAAGGCGAAGACCATGTTGGCAACCCTCAAGGCAAGATGGACCGGGGACAAAGAGGCGACCGACGCCCTGGTCCGCTTCGAGCAGAAGCCCGAACGATACGACGCCGTGCTCGAAGACGTCTTGAGGGAAAAGTTGGCCGAGGACAAGGAGCTGGCCGCGCTGATGGCAACCCTCCTCGACGAGATGGGCCCGAGTCTCGAGGTAGTCCAGAAGATGGAGGAGGGCCTAAGGGTAACGGGCCTCGAGACAGAGGAGATGATCGAAGGTAAGGCCAGGATCAGCCAGGACATCGAGAGGGGCGAGGACGTGACGGGCGCGAGGATCCGCCGCATGGGACCTCGGGGGTAGCGTGATGTGAGGCAGAAGCACGGGCCGGGAGTGGCATGAAGTGCCCGAGATGCAATCGCGACGGCATACCCGAGGGAGGACGTTTCTGTGCCCAGTGCGGGTCGGCGATCCTGGAGGTGCCAAACGTGCCTGAGCAAGAGGGTGCCCCAGAGGTATCCGCGCAAATAGAGGTGCAGCAGGAGGTGGGCACCGTCGAGGGCGGCAAGGTCGTTGGGGTCGACCTTGGCGAGGTGCTCGGCGACGTGACCATCGGAAACTACACGCTCCGGATCGGAACGCTCAACGGCGGCGTGGTCAACATCGCCCCGCCCCAAGAGTATAGTCCCCCGCGGCCCCGTCCCATTCCCGTGATGTTACTGCCGCGCCCGTCGCCGGGATTCCTGGACCGCCAGAGCGAGGTCGACACCGCGATAGCTACGCTTGAGGTCGCCTCGCCGGTCGAGTTCCATGGCCCGGTTGGAGTGGGCAAGACCACCCTGTTGCGCCACCTGGCCCACCACGAATTTGGTCCCGCCTTCCCCGACGGGATCATCTTCTTCTCCGAGATCCGCCACAGAACCGCGGACGACCTCCTCCTGGACTTCTTCGACGCCTTCTACGAGCGCGAGCCAACTAGTGTGCCCACCGCCGTTCAGGTGCGGCACGCCCTGCAAGACTGGCACACCCTCGTCGGGCTGGACGATGCCGGTTTGGAGAGGGAGGAGGTGGAGGCACTGATGGACGCCGCGCCGGGTTGCACGTTCTTTCTGGCCTCCGTGCAACGCTGCCTGTGGGGTGAGGGTCGTGCCTTCGCCCTGCGGGGGCTTCCGCCCGACGATGCGTTGGTCCTCCTAGAGCGCGAACTCGGGCCGGCCCTGGGCGAGGAGGATCGTCCCGCGGCCGAAGCCCTGTGCGCCGCGCTGGAAGGGCATCCTTTGAGGCTCCTGCAGCTCGCTGCCCTGGTGCGCGATGACGGGCTTTCGCTGACCGAGGTGGCCGAGAGGGTGCGGCTGCACGCCGGTTCGGCCGGCGAGGCGCTAGCGTATCAAGTGCTGGACGAGCGCTCGGAGCGGGAACGGCGCGTTATGGCGGCGCTGGCGATTCCGGCGGGCGCTAGCATCAGAGTCCAAGGCGTCAATGCCCTGACCGGGCTCTCCGACACCCTGCCCGTACTGGAGTCGTTGGCACGGCGCGGGTTGGTACGAGAGGACGACCGCGGCTACACACTAGACGGTTCCCTCGCAGATGTGTTGGGGCAAAGCGAGGACCTAGCCGTTTGGGCGGATCGGGCACTGCAACACTTCGCGGATTGGGCCGAAAGACACCTCCAAGACCTCGATACCTTGGTCGACGAAGCAGGCTCCATCCTTGGGATTCTGGAATGGGGAGCTCGAGCCGGGAGCTGGGTGGGGGTGCTGCGACTGGGTCGGGCAGTCGAGGGAGCGTTCGTCGTGGACGGGCGGTGGGGGGCCTGGGAGCGCATCCTCGGGTGGGAGCTAGAAGCGGCGCGGGCGCAGGGAGATCGTGTCGCCGAAGGTTGGTCTCTGCACCAGCTTGGAACTCGGGCACTGTGCCTTGATGATGCTCCTCAGGCCCGCGAAAACCTGACCACATCGCTCCACCTCAGGGAATCGTTGGGCGATTCGGATGGGGCGGCGGTTACCCGGCACAACCTGCGCCTGCTCGACGGGCAGCATGGGACGGAGGGTGACGACGGCGGGAGTAGTTGGTGGAAACTCACCAGTCTGTGGCTGGGGGCGATCGCTCTCGTGTTTGCTCTCGTACTGCTCGGCGCCGCGACCCTTGGCACCGAGCGGGCCGATAACGGGATCTTCCCGAGTATCCTCCCGGATCCCCTGCAGCGACTTCTCGGGGGCTCGGGTGGCTGGGTCCAAAACGGAGGCGACGACGGGGGACAAGGAGGCGGCTCTGAGGGATGTCCTGAAGGCGAAAGCCGGGACGAGACGGGCGAGTGCGTACCCGCGGTGGATAACGAACGGCCGATGCTCAAGCTACCAAGCGACATTGCCTTTGAAACGTCGGACGACTCACCATATCGCGTCACGTTCTCGGCCTCCGCCACAGATAACGTGGACGGATCTGTCGAGGTCATATGCGATCCACCCTCTGGCAGTTCCTTTCCGTCCTCATCGACTGGAACGACAACACCGGTCAACTGTTCGGCTCGAGACGCATCCGGCAATGAGGCCGAAGGTGGCTTTGCCGTAATCGGCTACTACGTGCCGTCCGAAACGACTCAGCAGCGCTACTATTACTACTTTGATTCCGACGGTGA
This sequence comes from uncultured Rubrobacteraceae bacterium, assembly GCA_963830075.1. Classification (GTDB taxonomy): domain Bacteria; phylum Actinomycetota; class Rubrobacteria; order Rubrobacterales; family Rubrobacteraceae; genus Rubrobacter_D. The sequence continues at coordinate 16,573 of CAWHLD010000001.1, forward strand.
CGGTGTCGGCGCTGGAGAGCCAAGACTGTACCTGCCGGGCCGCGAACCAGACAGATGGGTCACCCCAAACGGAGATCCCTGTCCCGATGACCCGGATGACCTTTGCAACGGCACTGTCGACTGATGATACGACGTCCTCTTCGTGACTCGCCAGCGCCAGGTGCTCGGCTTTACCGATAAAGTCAGGTAGCAAGCATGGCTTGATCTAACAGCGTGTTGCAGGGACAGTGAACCGTTGAGAGTATGTTCGCATGAGTGCTTACTCGGAAGACCTCAGACAAAGGATCGTCTCTTCTATAGAAGGCGGCATGTCCAAGGCCTAGGCGGCTCGTACCTTATCCGTGAGGATCTCCGAGAGCGTCCCTATCGCACCCTCCAAGAGCGCCGCGGTGCTCTCGAGCATGACTATCGAGGGGATGGGACCCACCCTCGCGGTGGAAGGGGCAACCACAGCCCGGGTTTTCGAAACCTACGTTCCCCTCCTGGGGAGTATGCAGTGTCGATGATGAATAAGCCGACAGTGTCGTTTAGGGACACAACCCGACTTCTAACCTTGCGGTGAGCGTAGCCAAAGCGAGACATGCTCGGGTTGCATCGTCTCCCGCACTACCCTCACCAGATCGTCGCCCAGGGCATCGAGGTCCGTCTCGTCTCGAAGCTTCGCAGAGAACCCTTCGAACGTCTTTCTAGCATCATACTTTTTACGGTAGAAGCGACGGTCGATAAACGATTGGATGCGTCCTCTCAAGGGGTTGAACAGCGCCGCGATAACGAGGGTCGAGATCACGATGACGAGTTGGGGCTGCTCCCGATGGCCGGTCACCGTTTGTAAGATGGCCTGGGTCGCAGTTACGCTCCCGAAGTACACCAGCGCCAGGGTCGCCGTCAGGGACCCGTAGACCAGGGTGCGGTTGATGATGAGATCTATCTCGTAGAGCCGATAGCGTAGTATGGCGATCCCCATGGAGACAGGAATGCCCGCGGTGCCGATAAGATCCAGGGCGTATCCAACCCCTCCGAGCCAAACCAGGCCAAGCGGATCGGCGACGACGTACTTCAAGATGACGCCGCTTGTCGCTACCGCGACAACGTAGGTGAACCACCTGGTCTGCAGGCGCTCTACGCCCCTCGCACGGAACCGTCGCACCAGCAAAGAAGCTACGGAGACGCCTACCAGGGCGAACATGAGAGCTTGTACCGGCGCGTAGGCGTTTGGCAGACCCTCTACCCCGAGCGGGTTACGAATGGGGAGGCCGGCGCCGATCGGTCCGGGGGAGATGGCTATCCAGACCGAGCCAACCAGCGTCAGGAACACGCTAAGGCGCGCGAACCACCTCCAACGAACGCCGGGCAACCGCCCGTTGGGGAAAAGGAGGACCAGGAACACGAGGAGGCCGAGGGCCAGGATCGGGGGCCAGGAGAAGAACCAGCTCACGGCTTCGCCGGCGGGGAGGGATCCAGGCTCCGCCAGCAGCGTGTAGATGGCATACTCGGCGCTGAAGTGGGCCACCGCCCACAAAAGGCCTATCGCGCAGAAAAGCCAGCCTATACGGTTCTCAGGAGGCATGCGTGGAACGATAACGGCGCCCACGGTCGAGAAGCCTAGCGAGAACAATACGTTCTCTAGCCAGAAGGCGTAGACGGGAACGTCGGGGTGAGACAAGTTCAGGATCAGAAGCAACAGGCTCAAGGACGTCAGCGTCAGGGAGATCGCCCAGAACGACCACGCGAGCCGGGCAGCGAAGCGGATGGTCTATCCCACCGACCCTTCGGTTATGTTGTCTTGATCTTTCCATTGCAACACCACTCTACAGCGTTGCCGTCTCCCAGGCGTTACGACAAACGTTACGAAGTTCAGCGGTGGGTGAACTTCGAAGGGTCGGGGCCTGACCGATCCGTGGTCAGTAGCCGATGGCGGGCGTCTTGCGCACGAACGTATCGTCGGTTAGCTGCTTTAGGAGGAAGTCGGCCACGTCTGCGCGCGAGATGTAGGGGCGGCGGCCCGGTTTCAGATCCACCCCGGCGCGATACTCGTTCGTCCAGGGTCCGTTGGTCAGGATCATCGGGCGCACGATGATCCAATCCAGGTCGCTCTCCCGCAAGATCCTCTCCTGCGCCTCCTTGTCCGCGTACTCATCCCTGAGCAGGGGCGGCACCAGCACCCTCATAAAGAAAGCGCCCGCGAGGTCGGGATTCTGCCTGCTCTCCCCCACGCCCCACGCCGTCTGGCACACGAAGCGCCGCAAACCGTGTTTCTGCATAGCCGCGATAATGTTCTCGGCGCCGGCCGAAGCCGGACCTTCCGGATCCCCCGGTCTGTTCGGGCGGAGCGGGTTGCTGGGCGTACGGGAGCCGAGGACGCTGATCACCGCCTCGTTGCCTGCCACCGCGTCCTCCACCCGCCCAGAATCGAACGCATCTCCCACGGCGACCCTTAGCCGCTCGTGGCGCGCGCCCAACCTGGATGGGTCCCTGACGAAGGCGGTGACTTCGTGCCCTTCTGCGATGGCCCTCTCCACGAGACGCCTACCGGTGCCGCCCGTAGGACCGAAGATCACCACCCTCATGTTCGAACCCCCTGCCTTTCGACGTCACAGGCTACTGCGCGTAAGTGTACCCAAATCTTTTCGAGGCCCGACCTAGCTGAAATACCATTGCCATCCTCGGAGGTCTGGTACGCTGTCACCTTGATGGGCGGAGACGATTACGGGGGTTGGATGATGTACAAACTCGTGGCGACGTGCACCCTCCCATGGGACCCTGGCCCACCGCGCTTCCCGCCATTGCCCCGGAGCCTTTGGCATGATCCGGGCGTTCGTCTTCGACCTCGACGGCACGCTGGTCGAGACGGAGGAGCTAAAGGCCCTCTCCTACGCCCGCGCCGCCAGGGAACTTCGTCCTGAGCTTCGCGAAGCCGACGTCATAGACGGTTTCAAGGACCTCGTCGGCCTCTCGCGCCAGGAGGTCGCCGTCGGCTTGATGCAGCGTTTCGGACTGGAGAACGCGGCCCGGGCGCGTATGGAGGAGTTCAGGGCAGACAGGCCGTGGCAGGCATACGTCGGGATCCGGCTCGTCATCTACGAAACGCTGCTGGAGGACTCACAGCTCGTTGTGGAGCACCGCTACCCGCACAACATCGCCCTGCTACGAGACGTTCGTCGGAAAGGTTACCCGACGGCCCTCGCCACCCAATCCCACCGCGAGGAGGCCTGGCGCGTGCTTGACATTTTGGGGCTCACGGAAGAGTTCGATGTCGTTCTTACCCGTGAGGACGTCGAGCACGGCAAGCCCGACCCCGAGATGCACCGTCTGGCGGCGCGCAAGCTTGACCTCAGGCCGGACGAGTGCCTGGCGGTCGAGGACTCTCCCGTTGGGATCGAGGCGGCGCTCGCTGCTGGCATGGAAGCCGTCGCCGTGACCACCGAGCTTACCCGCCAGAAGTTTCGCGACACCGACATTCTGGAGCGCAGCCACATCGTAGACGAACCCGGCGCGTTGGATGAGGTGGTGCGCCGCCTCGTAACGGAGGAACCTGGATCGTCCCCGAGCATAGCCAGCACTCAGCGGGGGCTCAGGGGCTCATAGCCTAGCTTCCTCAGCCGGGACGCGATCACCTCGTAGCCCTCGTCGTTGGGATGAACGCCGTCGGGGCTGATCCTGCCTTTGCCGAGGTGGACCTCCGTGTGGGGTATGCCCGCATCCTCCGTCGAGGACGCGACGTGGCGGTTCGCCTCCCTCAAATAAGACCTGTAGACCCCTCTGGCCCGTGGAGTGTAACCAAGCCCCGCCGTGCGGATGATGAGTCTCGTCGGTAGAATGCAGGCTCGAGATCTCCTCGATTATCGCGTCCCAGTTGCCTATAAACGTCTTCACGGCCTCGCGCATGCAGGCTTCGTTGTGCGGCCCGCCACAGGTCCCGCTCTCGTGGGATCTAGCGGCCCACCCCAGATCGTTGATACCGATGTTGAACGTGACGACCTCAGCCTCGCCGAGCGCCTCTCGCATCGACGAATTCTTCCTGACGGCACGGAGCAGCTGGGAACTAGTCTGGCCACTTACACCAAGGTTGATCACGCTTAGACGTACGCTGGCGTCGCCGCGAAGGTACTCAGCATAGCGCGCCACGTAACCCCGGCGCGCGCCCACCCCCGCGGCCAGTGAGTCGCCTAAGGCCACGTAGTCCCACCTCGCGCGGAGGTCCCTTGTCGTATTTTCGTCAGGTCCAGATCCTTCATCTGGTGTTGTCTGGGTCGTGGGCTCCCGAGACGTCGCCGGTTCTGTGTCCCCGCCCGTGCCTTGCGCGTCTTTCCGCGCATCTGGTGCGCATGCCACGAGAACGGTCAACAGGCTCGCCAGTAACACGACGGAAATTGCAGCCAGGCTGCCGGACGAAGACAGGCTAATAGCGTCGTCCCCGCTGACGAGCGATGTCGAAGAGGGCTGAATCGGAGACAGCCATCACGGCCATCACCCCGCACTGTACCGGGTCGCTAACCACCAGGTCGGCGGCATCGGGCACGCTGCCTGGCATATTGAGCGAGAGCACGATTATTCCCTTCTCTCGGATCTCGCGTACGGCCCTGGCGACCTCCCCGCCCATCAAAGCGCCGGCCAGAACCAGCGCTACCGCCCTCGGCAGGCGCGCAACAGCCCGCGTCGCCGCAGCGAGCTCCTCTTCGCCGACCAGGGGTATGGTGTCCACCGAGATCTTCTCGCCTCGGATGTTGTGCCTGTCAGCCTCAGCGACCGCGCCCACGACAACCTGCCCCACCTGCGCCCCACCGCCAACCACGATGATCCGCTTGCCGTATACCTTCTGAAACGAGGGCGCCAGCTCAACGGCCCGCACGAGGGACAGCGAGTCGAGGTCGTCGACGAGCTCATGCGCGGCTTCTCCACCGACGTTCTCGAGCTCGAAGTAGACGGTCGAGAACCCTTCGCGGCGCTCGGCGATGTCCACGTGGGTGATGTTCGCCTCGTGTTCGAGGAACACCCTTGTCAGAGCGTGTAACGCACCGGGCTCGTCGGGGGCCTCGATCATAAGGGCCAGGGGGGCATTGCGTTTGGTTCCATCGCTCATGTACCGGAGTGTATAGCCTCCCTGGCTCCGCTTCCTACTAACAGCCGCGTCGCCAGGCGTCGAGCTCGAGGCGCTTGAAGATCAAACTGAAGCCAAGCCTTTCGGCTTTCTCGCACCTGGCGGCCACCTTCTCGACGTCGTACTCGGCCACGAAAACCGCCTTGCCCGACTCCACGAAGTGCGAGTACTCGGGGCACTCTCTGTAGGCGAAGCACTCCTCGACGATCGCGAAGTCGAATTCGTCTACAAGCTTCGCAACCTGGGCCGTGTCGTTCTTGAGGGCAATGGCCAGGCCGCGCTCGTGGGCCTCCTCGGCGAGCATGCGATTGTAAGCCAGCTGGTGGGCGCCGGTGAGCGGGAAGCCGCTCCTGTTGGCGTAGCCGTCTACGTTGTCCGGCTCGACGGCGTCGAAGCCCTTTCTCTCGCACGCGTCCATCCTGCGCTGCATGATCGGACGCAAGGTCTCGACCCGGCGGATGTCGAGCCACCTCTCGCCGGGCCAGCCATCGAGGGGACGCCCCTTGACGGCTGCAGGGAAATCTTCGGCGTCGGGGCGCCACTTCTCCCAGGATCCGGCGCTGATGTAGCAGATGACTTTGGAGCCATCGTTGTGCAGCCTGTCGACGGTAGTGGCCTGGGTCTCGACGGAGTCCACACCATAGACGTCGACGTCGAAGGACGTATCGATACGGCCGGAGAGCTGCCACTGCCAGCTCAGGCCGGGCTCCGGCTGCCACCTCTGTTCGGCCTGGGGCGTGACGGACTCAGCAACTCCCCCGCACGAGGCGAGCATCACAGCCAGAAGCGCAACACACACCACTCGCTTCATTCCCAGCACCTCCTGTAATACGAGAACCTACCAGAAAGAAGGCCCCTCGTGGCGCCAGAAGAATTTTCGCAACGCTCTGGGTTGCTCGCGAACGATAATCGTGGTGGGCCTGCCTGGACTCGAACCAGGGACCTCTTCCTTATCAGAGAAGCGCTCTAACCGGCTGAGCTACAGGCCCTAAGTGATCTGCGCGACAGATGCGCGCCGCCGGAATAATGTACAACACGGGCAGGCTACTGACAACCCGATTGAACACCGGAGAGGCTGGCAGTAAAATCGGCCCGTATAGAAGATTCCCCGCGACCCCGCGGAGTGAGAGGAGCACATAGCCAGTGAGCGCCGACGGCTTCACCAAGATGTCCATCTACGGCATGAACATGGATCTCTTTTCCTCCAGCCCCATCGTTATCCTGAAAGTCGAAGACGAGAACCGCTATTTGCCGATCTGGATCGGCCAGGCGGAGGCCCGTTCTATCTTGTTCAAGCTCCAGAACCAGGAGTTCGTGCGGCCCCTGACCCACGACCTCGCCCTTAGCCTCGTAAGCGAACTTGGCGGCTCGATGGAGAGGATCACGGTTACCGAGCTTAAGGACTCGACCTTCTTCGCCACCATAAGGCTCGAGATAGAGGGCAAGACCGTCGAGGTCGATTCGCGTCCCTCCGACGCCATAGCCCTCGCCATTCGCTCCGGGGCAGAGATCTTCGCCTCCGACGATGTGATTGAGGAGGCCGGCGTCGTCTTCGAGGAGGCGATGGAGGATACCCCCGAAGACGAGGTCGTTGATAAGTTCAAGGACTGGATGAACCAGGTCTCCCCCGAGGATTTCAAGTAGGGGTAGTTCGCGCGGTAGGGGTCGTTGGCCAACGACCCCTACCGGCCCAGAACCTCACCGGTCAACGGCGTCGCTTTCCGATCTCCCGTCACGTTCGTGGGTTCTAGAATCTCCGTCGGAGTCTCCGTCTCGACGGTACTCGGGGTGGGCGCGCAGGAAGTCCTCGACCGAGTCGACGTTCCATCCGACGATGACCTCCGTCGCTTCTTCGTCGAAGCGAGTCCTGATCCTGGCCTCCCTCCTGACGCTGCGCCGCACGTACTCCCACGACGTTTCGCCCGCCCGCCGCTCCAGCCGCTCGGTGTAGACGAACCGGCCCGTACTCCGGTCCCTTACCATCAAAAGGTCCAACCTCAGCCCTCCGGGGGGTCCAACGTCACTAGACGCTCCAACAACCCAGCCTCTTCCCATGGCCACCCGCCTTCGCTCTCCTGAACCCCGAACGGCGGCGCGCTCGACCACATGTTACCCGTTCCTGCCGCAGCGTAACTTCCGGAGACGAGCACGCCGTCAGCCTCGACCCTGGCCAGACCCTTGCGGTGCACCATCCGCCCGTCCCACTCTTCGATTCCACCGATCCTCCACGCAGCCCGGATGTCCAGTCCGCCCAGTTCCCTGCCGAGCAACCAGCGCAACATCCACACAGTACGTGCGACGCGGGCGTCCGCGAAGTTTGCCGCCGCGTACATCGCCGCGACGAGGTCTTCCGCCTCACCACTACTTACGGGAGCTGCCGGGAGATCCGGCCCAGCGCCGAAGTCCTCCGACCGGCTCTGGACGCGATCTGTGTGCGCCGCGAGGGTGAGTCGTCCCAGATCTCCCGAATCGGTCCTGACGAGTAGGGCAAAGGCTCCGTTTTCCAGTCCGAGGCTCTCCGCGCCCTCGGTGTCTAGGACCTCCGTCACGACCCTGAGGTCGGGCCGCACACTCTCCTCCCATTCGCGAGGTCCGGCGGCGAGCGCCCTTCTTCCGAGGGCGTCGGCGTTCCCTGGCAGCGGTTCCAGCAGTGGCAGATCTTCCTCTTCTATAAGGTCATCTTCGGCGGCTGCGCGGGCCCCGGACTCGCAGAGCCTCCCTGACCCTGCCTCGTTTATGGGAGGGAGGTGCGAGCCTGCCTCCTGAAGGTCGCGCAGCATCGTGTTCATCAGGTCCTGCGGCCTGGCGCCGAGGTTCTCGGACCTCGTTCCGGCGACGAGGAGCAGGCCGCGCAGTGGGGCGGAGATGAGGCCGGGGGCCACGTGCGTCGTCGAGACGCAAACCCATCCGAAACCTCTCTGCGAAGCCGCGGCGTAGACAGGGCTCAGGGCGCCGGGGAGGCGGGCGGCGGGCAGGGCGCGTCCGAATGCCGCGTCGTCGGGAGCGTAGAGGATGACCTCGGCCTCATCGCCCTCGCCGCGCCACTCGTACTCGGTAGCGTGTTCGGCCAATCGGAGGCCTTACTCTACGAGGATCAGGGGTTCCCCCGACCTCACGGTTTGCCCGGCCTCGACGCGGATCTCGGAGACGGTGCCCGCCTTCTGGGAGCGGACCTCGCTCTCCATCTTCATCGCCTCGAGGAGGCAGACTGGCTCGTCCGCCTCGACCTCCTGCCCCTCCTCGACGAGCACCTTGACGATGGTCCCCTGCATCGGCGCAGCGATAGCGCCCCCGCTCGCAGAAGCCCTGCGCGTCTCGCCCCGCCTGCGCCGCGGGGGACCGTCCCCGACAGACGTGTCCCCTCCCCCGAACACCCTGACCCGGAAGAGCTTCCCGTTTACCTCGACCTCGACCTCACGAGAGCGCTTCTGCGGGTCTTCGCCCGGCTCGACTGCGGGCGTACGCTGTATCTTTAGACCCTCCATCCGTTCGGCCACGAAGCCGGTCGTGTAGTCGCCCGAGATGAAGGCTTTGTCGGCGAGGATCGCACGAAAGAAAGGCAGCGTCGTCGAGATGCCCTCTACTTTGAACTCGGCGAGCGCCCGCCCGAGCCTTGCTAAGGCCTCCTCCCTGTCGACCCCGCGCACGATGAGCTTGGCGAAAAGCGGGTCGTATGCCTCGGACACGACACCGGGGCCGCGCAGCGAAGAATCGACACGAACGCCGGGACCACCTGGCTCCTCGTAGATGGTTATGGCGCCAGGGCTGGGGGTGAAGTCGCGCGCGGCGTCCTCCGCGTTCAGGCGCACCTCGATGGCGTGGCCACGCCAGGAGACGTCCTCCTGCGAGAAGGGGAGTCGTTCGCCGGCGGCTATACGTATCCCGGTCTTCACGATGTCTCTTCCCGTAACCTCTTCCGTCACGGGGTGCTCGACCTGGACGCGCGTGTTCATCTCCAGGAAGTAGAACCCTGCTCCGTCCCCTTCGACCAGGAACTCGACGGTGCCTACGTTATCGTAGGCTACAGCTTCGGCGGCGGCGAGCGCGGCCTCCCCCATTGCCTCGCGCATCGAAGCGTCTATGGCCGGGCTCGGGCATTCTTCGAGGAGCTTCTGGTGGCGGCGTTGGATCGAGCAGTCCCTCTCGCCCAGGTGAACCGCGTTTCCGAGTTTGTCGCGCACCACCTGTATCTCCACGTGGCGTGGGGCCGCAAGGTACTTCTCGACATAGACCGAGCCGTCACCGAAGTACGCTTCGCCCTCCCTTCCCGCCCGCGAGTAGGCGCCCTCGGCCTCCGTGGCGTCGCGGGCCACGGCGAAGCCCTTGCCGCCTCCCCCCGCCGAGGCCTTCACGGCAACTGGGAAGCCGTGCTCCTCACCGAAGAGACGGACCTCCTTCGCGGAGTTTATGGGGTCTTTCGTGCCAGGCACCATAGGAACGCCTGCCCTGGCCATGATCCGGCGACTCTCCACCTTGCTTCCCATCGCCTCTATGGCTTTGGGATGGGGACCGATCCATACCAGTCCTGCTTCCGTCACGGCCCGCGCGAAGGCCGCGCTCTCGGCCAGAAAGCCGTAGCCTGGGTGTACAGCGTCGGCACCACTCTTCTGCGCGACCTCGATCAGGCGCTCCGCGTTGAGGTAGCTCTCCGCGGCTGGCGTCGGGCCTATGTGGTAGGCCTCATCGGCCACGCGCGCGTGCAAGGAATCTCTGTCCGCGTCCGAGTAGACGGCGACGCTCGCGACCCCCATCTCGCGCAGCGCCCTCACGATGCGGACGGAGATCTCACCGCGGTTCGCAACGAGGACCTTGCCGAACATTTAGGTACTGCCTTCCCACCTGGAGTACGACCACAGCGACCCCTCCAGCTTCATTCCGGGTTCGACGGCGTGCCCGAGTAGGCCGGCGAGCCGCCACCGGCTACGCTTCAGGGAAGACAGGTCATCCGGCTCGTCTTCAGAAAGCGTCCGAAGCGCGGCCACGATAGCCGCCGCTTCGGCGGGGGTCGGCGGGGGTTCGATCCTCAAAGCGGGATATTTCCGTGCTTGCGGGGAGGACGGTCGGGGCGCTTGGTACGGATCATCTGCAGGGCTTTGATCAGGTAGGGTCGCGTCTCGCGCGGGTCTATCACGTCGTCTATGAAGCCCATCTCAGCGGCGACCATCGGGTTGTTGAACTGCTCTTTGTAGTCCTCGATGAGTTCCTCGCGCTTTGCCTCGGGGTCTTCGGCATCGGAGATCTGACGCCGGAAGATGATGCCTACGGCCGCAGAAGCGCCCATGACCGCAATCTCACCCGTCGGCCACGCGACGTTGACGTCGGCCCCGATGTGCTTGGAGCACATGACGTCATACGCTCCTCCATAAGCCTTCCTGGTGATAACGGTCATCTTGGGGACCGTAGCCTCCGAGAAGGCGTACAGAAGTTTCGCCCCGTGTCGGATGATGCCCCCCCACTCCTGGTCCGTCCCAGGCATAAACCCAGGCACGTCGACAAACGTGAGCAGGGGTATGTTGAAGGCGTCGCAGAAGCGGACGAACCGGGCACCCTTGACGCTCGCGTTTATGTCGAGCGTCCCCGCGAGCACGGAGGGCTGGTTTCCAACCACCCCGATGGCGCGCCCGTCGAGCCTCGCGAAGCCGACGACCAGGTTCTGGGCCCAGCCTTCCTGTACCTCGAAGAATTCCCCGTCGTCTACGACGCCGCCGATCGCGCCTCGGATATCGTAGGGACGCTGGGGAGAGTCGGGGATCAGGGCCGCAAGCTCTTCATCCTTACGCTCGGGGTCATCCGTCGGCTTGAAGTACGGGGCACTCTCCAGGTTGTTCTCGGGGAGGAAGGAGAGCAGGTAGCGCACGTCGTCGAAGCAGGTCTCTTCGTCTGGCGCGGAGAAGTGGGCGACGCCAGACCTCGAGTTGTGGGTCGCCGCGCCGCCGAGGTCCTCGAACGTAACATCTTCACCGGTTACGTCCTTTATCACGTCGGGACCGGTGATGAACATGTGGCTCGTCTCCTCGACCATAAACACGAAGTCCGTGATCGCCGGCGAGTACACGGCACCCCCGGCGCAAGGCCCGACGACGACGGAGATCTGGGGCACCACGCCCGAAGCGAGCACGTTCCTATGAAAGATGTCGGCGTAGCCGGCGAGGGAGACGACGCCCTCCTGAATGCGGGCTCCACCAGAGTCGTTTATCCCGACTATGGGGCACCCCGTCGAGATGGCGAGGTCCATGACCTTGCAGATCTTCTCGGCGTAAACTTCGCCAAGTGAGCCCCCGAAAACCGTGAAGTCCTGGCTGAACACGCAGACCTTGCGCCCCGAGACCTCGCCGTAGCCGGTGATGACCCCGTCCCCCAAGGGCTTGTTCTCCTCCAGCCCGAAGTTGTAGGATCGGTGAACCCTGTAACGGTCGAGCTCGACGAAGGTGCCGTCATCCAGCAGAAGCTCGATACGCTCGCGGGCCGTCAGCTTGCCGCGTTCGCGCTGCTTCTCGACTGCCGTCTCGGGAGCCGGGTGCGCGGCGGCGTCCCGCAGCTTCTCCAGGCCCTCTAACTTTCCAGCAGTAGTGTCTTCGCCAAGCCTCTCGGTTTGCATAGACGCGCATTCTAGCACGCACAAAGTTCCCGATTGTCCGGCGCGGAGGAGCGGGAATAGTAGAATGGAATCCCGGAGAAACAAACCGGGACTCGGGAGAGGAGATGCGTATGCAGGTCTTCGAGAAGCTGGCGGAATACCGCTACGAGCAACTCGTGTTCTGCCACGACAAAGCCACGGGGCTGCGCGCGATCATCGCCATCCACGACACGACGCTTGGCCCCGCCCTGGGCGGCTGCAGGATGTACCCCTACGCCACCGAGGAAGAAGCCATAGTAGACGTGCTACGCCTGGCGAGGGGTATGACCTACAAGGCCGCCGCAAGCGGCCTCAACCTCGGGGGCGGGAAGTCGGTGATCATCGCCGACCCGCGCACGGACAAGTCCGAGGCGCTCTTCCGCTCGTTCGGGCGCTACATCGAGACCCTTGGCGGACGCTACATCGTCGCCGAGGACGTTGGCACCTCGACGGAGGATGCGAACTTCATCAGGGTCGAGACCTCTCACGTGGTAGGGGTAGACGTGACCCGCGGCGGCTCGGGGGATCCTTCACCGCTAACCGCCCTTGGCGTGTTTCAAGGGACGCGGGCCTGTACGGAGGAGGTCTTCGGTACCACCTCTCTACGAGACCGGGTCGTCGCCGTGCAGGGCCTCGGGCACGTCGGCTACCACCTGTGTAGGCTGCTGCACGAGGACGGGGCGAAGCTGGTCGTGACGGACATACACGAGGCAAGCGTCGAACGGGTGGTCAGGGAGTTCGGCGCCAAGGCGGTGGAGCCGGATGAGATCCTGACCATCCCCTGCGATGTCTTCGCCCCCTGCGCCCTCGGTGCCGTCCTGGACGACGCGACGATACCGGAGCTGCGCTGCAGCATCGTCGCGGGAAGCGCCAACAACGTGCTCGCCGAGTCGGGCCACGGCGAGTCGCTGGCGGAGCGCGGCATCCTCTACGCCCCCGACTACGTAATAAACGCCGGTGGCCTTATCAACGTGGCCGATGAGCTCGAAGGCTACAACGAGCGCCGCGCCATCAAACGCGTCATGCGAATCGAAGAGAGCATACGCCGCATCATCGCCATCGCCAGGCGCGACGGCGTACCCACCAACGTCGCCGCGGATACCCTGGCCCTCGAACGAATCGCCGCCATAAGCTCGATGGAGCGACTCCACACCGGTCATCCCTACGGGCAGATGAGCCGCCGCAGGGAGACGATTTAGAGGTTACAGGTTTCAGGCTACAGGTTTCAGGCTTCTGGTTGGCGAAGGCTCTGAGGTTCTCGACGAAGGATGTGAGCATGCGCTTTATCTGCGTGACCTCCCCGCTCAGGCGCTCGAAATCGTGATGGCCTAGTAAGGAGAGGTCGCGAACGAGAAGGAGATGGTACTGGAGCTCGCTTGCGGAGCCCAGGGCTATCTGGAGGAAGCGGGCCGGATCCGCGTTGGTGCCTCTGCCGCAGCCTTCGGCAATGTTCGCTGGAATGGAGGCACAGGACCGGCGTGTCTGACTCTTCAGGCCATACGTTTCTTCTCTGGGGAAGGCCGCGGTAGCCCTGTAGACAGCCAGGGTCAGCTGATTGCTCCTCTCCCACACCTTGAGCTTCGTAAAGTCTCGCATGCTCAGGATAATCGGCTCCATGCACCCTTACCTGTTGCCTGATGCCTGTGGCCTGTAGCCTCTACACGATCCATGCTGCGATCGTCCAGGCGACGACGAGGACGAGGACGAGCCAATCCGAGGGTTTTGCGCGCATCTGGCGGAGTTTGGTTCGGCCCGTTCCGCCGCGATAGCTACGGGTATTCATGGCGATAGTGAGGCTATCGGCGCGGGCGAAGCCGCCGATGAAGATGGGGACCAGGAGGCGTCCGATGTGGCGTGCGCGCGTTATCGCGCCTCCCTCATCGAAGGGGACGCCGCGGGCGGTCTGGGCGCGGGCCAAGCGCTCCATCTCCTGGATAAAAACGGGGACGAACTTTATGGCGATCACGAACACCAGCACCAGCTCGTTGACCGGCACCCTGAGCCGCTGGAGTGGGCTCAGGATGAGCTCCAGTCCGTTGGTGAGGTCGACTAGCGACGTCGTGAGCATGAGCATGGTCGTGACGTAGTAGAGGAGGATGACCCTGAGCGCGATGATGCCCGCCGTGTACAGGCCCTCGGTCGAAATCGAGAGTATCCCCCAGCGCCACAGGTAGTCCGATTCCGGTACGTCTCCAGGGTAGAACAGGACCTGGAAAGTGAGGATGAAGACGAGAAAACCGAGGAAGATACGCGATCCCCGCAGCACATACCCGATGGGTATTCTGGAAACGACCCCGATCCCTACGACCAGGGGCAGCAACACCGCAAAGCCCATGAAGCCGCCCACGAGGAAGGAGGCGACGATGAACACCAGGGTCGCGGCGATCTTTATCCTGGCGTCCATGCGGTGTATGAACGAGCCGGTCTCGACGAACTGCCCGAAGATGACGTTACGCTGCAGCTCGAGCACTACGCCACCCCAAGCCTCTCGAGCAGCTCGGCCTCGAGCTCATCCTCGGTCAGCAGCTCGGTCGGAAAGTCGGGGAAGAGCTTTTGCATCTCGCGGGCGCCGACGACCGGCTCCGGCAGGGTGATGTCGAGTTCGGCCAGCCGGTCGGCTTCGCGCAGGACCTCGCGCACGGGGCCGTCCATGACGACCGAGCCTCGGTCGAGCACGACGAACCGGTCGCACAGGAGGCTGGCGTCGGTGAGGCTTGCGGAACAGACGATCAGGGTCAGCTCGCGGTCCTTCTGCAGCCGGATCAACAACTCCAGAAGCTCCCTCCGGCCGCGCGGGTCGAGACCGGCCATAGGCTCGTCGAGGACGAGCACGGGTGTATGCATGGCGAGCACCCCGGCAATGGCGACCCGCCGGCGCTGCCCCCCGGAGAGCGCGTGGATGTAACGCAGTCGGTAGTCGGCATAAGGTAGCCCGAGCGTGTTCAGGCTCTCCTCGACGCGCCCGCGGGTCTCGGCGGCGGAGAGGCCGGCGGCGGTAGGCCCGAAGGCGACGTCGGCACCGACCACGTCTTCAATGATCTGCGACTCGGGCTGCTGGAACACGATGCCTATCTCGCGACGCAGCCTGGCCCTGTCGTAGTCTGGCGCGGCCACGTCCTCGCCGTTGTAGAAGACCTGTCCAGGCTTCAGGCGGAGCAGGTGGGCGAAGGAGTCCACGACGGTAGATTTTCCGGATTGGGTAGCGCCGACGATGCCGACGCGCTCGCCGGGTTCGATCCGGAACGATATATCTTTGGTCGCCTCGCTCGCCCTCGGGGTGCCTTCGAGGTACGTGTAAGAAAAGTCTTTCAGCTCGAGGATCGGTGGCTGGACGTTGGATCCCATCAGCCGGACGGCGAGGATTCTACGGCTGAGGAGAGCGCGACGCGCAGGTCTGCCGTGTTCAGGATGTCTCGACCGAGCGGGATGCCGCGGGCCTTCAGGCGGTGGGCGAGGCTAGCTGCGAGGGGCACGTCAAGGCCAACCTCCCGCAGCCTGTCCACCTCCCTGAAGACCTCGGCCGGTGTCCCGTCCAGGATCACACTTCCGGCGTCCATCACGACGACCCTCTCGAAGAGGACGGCTTCGTACATGGAGTGTGTGATGTGCAAGACGCCCATGTCCTCGCTGCTGCTCAGGTCTCTAACGGTGGAGATCAAACGTTGTGCGACGGGCACGGGCAAGAGCGAGGTTGGTTCGTCCAGGATCAGGAACATTGGCCGCATCGCCAGGGCGCCTGCTATCGCGACCCTCTGCTTCTGCCCTGACGAGAGGTCTTCTATGAGACGCCCGCCGATATCTTCGAGGCCGAGCATTTCGAGGGAAGAGCGAACCCTGTCTGCGATCTCATCGCGCTGAAGCCCCAGGTTCTCGGGGCCGAAAGCCACGTCGTCAGCCACGCGGTTCATCACGAGCTGGTCGTCGGGGTCCTGGAAGACGACGGAGACCCTGCGCCGCACCTCCCACTGATGCTCCTTATCTACGGGCACGCCGTCTATACGAATTGTCCCTTGCGTAGGATAGAGAACGGCGGTAAGCAGCTTGACGAGCGTGCTCTTGCCAGAGCCGTTGTGGCCGATGATAGCGACGAGCTGGCCTGGCTCTATCTTCAGGTTCAGGTCCGTGAGAGCGGGCACCTCGTCGGCCTCACCCGTCCTGTAGGTGAACGAGACGTCCTCTATCTCGATCATCGTCCTCCGCCCCTACTAGTAGCGGCGTTCTTCATCGGAGTCGGTCTCCGGCGCCGTCGACCGCCCGCTGCGGATGAGCATCACGCCCCTTACCAGGACGACGGTGACGACCGCCGCGAGTATCGCTTCGGCAATTACCTGTGGGATGCTGGCCGCGACCAGGGCAGGCGTCAGGTAGCTCTGCTGCCCCAGGGGCAACACCAACCCCAGTCCGAGGACCCCCGCTGAATTGGCCAACGAGCCGAGCAGGCCAGCGGCCACCGAGGCCAGATCCACGCTCCAGCGGCGCAGGCTCACGAAGGCCGCCCACGCCACCACACCGATCAGCACCCGGGGCAAGATGGCTATGATGGGGTCTTTGAAGATCGGCACGTCGGCATACAAGAAAGAGAAGATGCCAAAGATGAGGCCGGCCAGGGCACCGACCACGGGTCCCTCCAGCGCGCCCCCGACGATGGCCGGTATATGCATTATGGTCGCGTTGCCGATAAACGGTATTGGTACGGGTATGAAGCCGAGCCGCGTGGCCCCCAGGAACAGCGCCACGCCACCAATGACGCCGGCTATGACGATCTCTCGCGTGCTGAGATCCAGCAAGGAGCCGCTTCTGTTTCCACCGGAGTTAGCCGCCATTTTCTGCTCCTTTTTGCCGTTTACCGCAGGACCAGCATTACTATATACGGCCCGGAGTATCTGCACTCACAGTGGCGGGGTAAAGCGTCCGTCCGCGGCGGTCCAGCCGCCGTCGACGAGCATGAAGGCGCCAGTGACGTAGGAGCTGGCCTCCGAGGCGAGGTAGACGACCATGCCGACCATCTCGCGCGGCTGCGCCCAGCGACCCAGGATACTCTTGGCCGCGTAGGAATCGTACCAGTCCGGGGAATCTTTGATCTGTGCCGTAAGGGGCGTCTCGACAACACCTGGGGCGATGGCGTTTACCCGCACGCCGCTCGGCCCGACCTCGGAAGCGAGCGCCCTGAGCATCTGCACCGTCCCGGCCTTCGTCGCCGCATAAATTCCCTGCCCGGGTTCGACCACCTGACCCCTTATGCTCGAGAAGGCGATGATGCTACCCGAGCCACGCTCGGCCATGCCGCGGCCGAAGTCCCGGATCAGTCGGAAAGTCCCCTTTAGGTTCAACTCGATGACCTTGTCGAACTCCTCGTCCGTTATCTCCAGCACGGGCTTCCTGACGTTGACGCTGGGCGTGCTGACGAGGATGTCTAAAGTTCCAACGGACTCGACGGCCTTCTTTACGCTATTCACATCCGTCATGTCCAGTTCCAGGGCGTCGGCCTCTCCAATTTCGGAGCTTATCTCTCTGGCTGTATCGTCCGCTGCTTCTTTGCTTACGTCCGCGCATACGACGCGGGCTCCGAAGGCGGCGAGGCCGTGGGCGCTGGCCTCTCCGATGCCGCTGCCAGCTCCGACGACGAGCGCGGTCTTGCCTGTGAGGTCGAACATCGAACGGTAGTCAAACATGGGCTTCCTCCCCGTAGGCGTAGTACATCGCCGTCGCGGCGTAGAGCTTGCAGGTGGTGAGGAGTTCCTCCTCGTCGACCCACTCGTCTGTGTGGTGTGGGATCTCACGGTTCCCAGCCCCCGTGGTGACGATTGGGACGTTGGCCGACGCGTGCAGGAACGTGCCGTCGGTCGCACCTGGAACCCCGTTGTAGCGAGGTTCCTCGCCGGTCAGGTGGGTAAGGGCCTTCGCCATCGCCCCGACGAGCGGCTCGTCTTTCGGGGTCTCTGTTGGGGGGCGCTCTTCTATTACCTCCAGCGTCGCGTCGAAGTCAGGGTCTTCCGAAGACAGCCTGGTGAGGATAACTTTCAGGCGGTCGATCAGGACTTCGTGCGATTGCGCCGGGACGGTCCGGATATCCAGGGCGACGTAGGCGCCGGCGGGTACGACGTTGACCTGGGGTTCTCCGCTATCGGGGCTCATGAGGATGGTCGGCGTTAGGCTCGGAGCCCCCAGGAACGGGTCCTCTCCGTGGCGCTCTATCTCCTCCCTCTCCAGCTCCTCGACCGCGACCACGAACCGCGCGGCACGCGTGACCGGGTTGACCCCGCTCAGGGGCATGGCCCCGTGCGCCATATGTCCGTGCACCGTGACCTCAACCCTCAGAGCGCCCTTCTGCGTAATGCAGATCTGGTTCTCCTCGGGCTCACAGATGACGGCGGCGTCCACACCTTCGGCGTGCCCATTCTCGATGAACGCCTTGATCCCCGCCATCATCCCCTCCTCGTCCACGGGGTGACAGAGTATCAGGGTGCCGGGGAAAGGGATACCCGAGTCTTTTATGGCACGCACCGCCACTACGGCCGCGGCCAGGTTTCCCTTGGTGTCGCACGCCCCCCGCCCGTAGATGCGCCCGCCGTCACGTTCTGCTGCGAACGGTGGATAGTCCCACTCTTCAGCGCTCCCCTCCGTCACAACATCCGTGTGCGCCTCGAAGAGCAGGGTCTTCCCCTGACGGTAGCCCTCATAGACGGCCCAGACGTTGGGCCGGCCGGGCGCGACTTCTTCTGTTTGCACAGCGAATCCAACGTCCTCCAGATGGTCCGCCACAAAGCGGGCAACACTATTCTCGTTCCCATCCGGCTCTTCAGGGAGAACGACGCTGGGGATGCGGACGAGCTCCTGCGTGAGGCGCACGAGTTCCTCGGGGTCTATCCTGCCCAGTACGTCTTCGAGCAAGCGTTGAAACTCGAGATTTCCGTCCAGTTCCGTCAACTCAAACCCACCAGAGATGATCCATCATTGTTCTTTCTCGAGCTGTTGCTGCTCGCACTACCGGGGATCACTTCTCATCCTGGCCAACCGCCCAGCATCCTGCCCGATCAACTCCATAACTTCGCTATCTTTCCCGGTCCAAGTTTAACCCCACTTTGACCTTGAGGCATTAGACTACGTGATCCGGTAACCGCCTGAGGGCAACCCGTACGTTGCGCGGGCTACTGTATTGTCCTAATGTTCGGACGGTAATTCTGGAGCCTGGCTCGAAGAAGGAGGAGTAGGGTGACGACCGACGCACCTGCGAGCACGAGGGAAGCGGGCGTCGCCCATGGCGAACTCCCTAGTGGGGCCTGAGCCGTGCGTGTCTCAGAAGCTATCGGGCAGGTGTTGGTCGACGGCGGGGTCGAGGCGTTCTTCGGGCTCGCCGGGAGCGGCAACTTCGCCGTCCTGAACGGGCTTGGCGCGGCTGGCGCCACGTTCTACTCCTCCAGGCACGAGTGCGGCGCGGTTATGATGGCCGACGGCTACGCCCGCGCAAGTGGAAAAGTCGGTGTCGCGAGCGTCCATCAAGGTCCTGGGTTTACGAACTCGCTCACGGGGCTGACGGAGGCGGCGAAGGCGCGCACGCCGCTCGTCTTGCTGGCCGCCGACATCCCTGCGGGGACGCTCTGGTCGAACTTCAAGGTGGATCAGGCGTCCCTCGCAGCGACGCTCGGCGCGATCCCAGAGCGCGTGCGAGGACCCGAGACCGCCGCAACAGATGCCACCCGAGCGCTCAGGCGTGCCCGGACCGAGCGCCGACCCGTCGTCCTCAGCATTCCGATAGATATGGTCGATGAGCCCTGCCCCGAAGGCCACCAGGGCGTCCCTTACTGGCCACCGCTCGGGCCGCCGATTCCGGCGGAAAGCTCCGTCACCGCGGTCGTGGACCTGCTCGCCGCATCTCGCCGGCCGGCCATCGTCGCGGGACAAGGCGCCGCCCTCTCAGGCGCGCGAGGGGCGCTCGAGGCCCTGGGAGACAGGGTGGGGGCCGTGCTCGCGACGAGCGCGATGGGCCATGGGCTCTTCGCCGGTAGCCCTTATTCCGTCGGGATAGCGGGAGGTTTCTCCTCCTCGCTCGCCTTGAGGTTGCTGGGAGAAGCAGACCTCGTGCTCGCGTTCGGCGCTTCGCTCAACCACTGGACCGTGCGCCACGGCAACCTGTTCCCGGCGGAAGCGCGCGTTGTGCAGGTGGATCTCGAAGCCGAGGCGATCGGGCGGGTCCATCGCGCCGACGTCGGGGTAGTCGGGGACGCGGCGGAGGCCGCCAGGGCCATCGTCGAAGAGCTGGAACGAAGGGGCGTCAGCGGAGGAGGTTTCCGGGACGAGGGCCTGGAGCGAGAAATTGCCGAGGGCCGTAATCGCGACGAGCCTTACGATGAACTCGGCACCGAAGAATACATCGACCCGCGCACCCTGACGATCGCGCTTGACGACCTGCTGCCGGACGAACGCACGGTCTGCACCGACTCGGGGCACTTTCTAGGCTACCCGGCGATGTACCTCGACGTTCCCGATCAGCAGGGCTTCGTGTTCCCCAACGCCTTCCAGTCAGTAGGACTGGGACTCGCGAGCGGCATCGGGGCCGCGGTCGCGAGGCCAGAGAGGCTCTCAGTCGCAGCCGTGGGCGACGGCGGCGCCCTCATGGCCATCGGAGAGCTCGAGACGGCAGCCCGCTACAGGCTGCCGATGCTAGTGGTTGTTTACAACGACGCTGCCTACGGCGCCGAGGTCCACCACTTCGGCCCAATGGGGCGTCCGGTGGATGTGGCGCGCTTCCCGGAGACCGACTTCGCGGCGCTCGCGCGGGCGGCGGGAGCCGAGGGCATCACGGTCAGAAACGAAGATGACCTGTCACCGGTCAGGGACTGGCTGGAAACGAGAGAGGGCCTGCTCATTGTCGACGCCAAAGTAAACCCAGAGGTGCGGGCCGAGTGGCTCGCCGAGGCATTCCGCGCCCATTGAGAGGAGGTAGTGATGCCGCAAGATCCAGTCGCGTCGCTCGCAGAGGCGCTCGGTAGTGGCGCTGTGGAGGTCGTAGATCTTACGCAGCCGTTGAACGAGGACACACCGGTTATTCAGTTGCCAGAGGAGTTCGCGCAGACACCGCCCGTGAAGCGGCATGAGATCAGCAACTACGACGAGCGCGGACCGGCCTGGGCGTGGTCCTGGCTCGAGCTTGGCGAGCACACGGGCACGCACTTCGACGCGCCCATACATTGGAGCAGCGGCCGCGAAGGTATCGACGTCTCGCAGGTGCCGGCCCGCCACCTCATCGCCCCAGCCGTGGTGATCGACCGTTCCAAAGAGACCGCCGAGGATCCCGACTACCTGCTCACCGTCGAAGACATACGTGCGTTCGAGGCCGACCACGGAGCGCTCCCAGAAGGCGGCTGGCTCTTGCTACACACGGGTTGGGACGCGCGTGCCGTCGACGCCGAAGCGTTCCTGAACGCCCGGGACGGCAACCCGCATTCTCCCGGCTTCGACGTCGAGTGCGCGCGTTGGATCGCCGAGGAGAGCCCCCTCGTCGGCGTCGGAGTCGAGACCGTCGGCATCGACGCCGGCGCCGCAGCAGCGTTCGATCCCCCATTCCCAGCCCACTACTTCCTCATGGGCTCAGGAAAATATGGCGTTACGCAGCTCGCAAACCTCGGCGCCCTGCCGCCAACAGGCGCGCTACTCGTCGTTGCGCCCCTCAAACTGACCGGCGGCACCGGAAGCCCCGTGCGAGCGCTCGCGCTGGTGTCGCAGCTGTAGTGTTCGACGTCAGCAAGTGGCACCGGAAGTAGGCAAACCCAGTTGTGGACGGATACGGCGAAGCTTTGACTGAAGCGCTGTGCGGAAAGGATGGACCTTTCCGCACAGCTTGGCATCAGGCTTCAGGCACACAGATCCCAGCTCTGTCGGCGACGGAAAACTACCTCAGACGGCAGGCCGATTGACACGAAGCAGTTGACCCGTCAGGGTAGGTTGCGCTTCCAGATTACGATGGATCTGCCGCGCCTGACGTTCGAAATCCGCATCGAACGTATAAGCAACGATGCCTTCGTGCTGTTGCTGCCCACGGTGCAAGCGGACGAAGTGCTTGCGGTTTAGCGTCAAGACGGCCCGCCCATCGCCGCTAGCCTCTGCCAGAACCTCTGCATCGGTTACGGCCTGTTCGGCTCTACCCGCCTCTCGAATCGTCAGCACGTCGTGTCCCAGCCGTCTGAGCGCCTCGACCACAGGCAGGGGGAAGTTTTCGTTCGCGTACAAGCGGACCACCTACGCCTCTTCGTTCTCACGGATCTAGCGCTCGATCTCCTCGCTGTGTGCACGTGCGTAGTCCCAGGCATGAACCAGATCCTCGGCCCGTAGCGTAGGATAACTGCGCAACAGGTCCGCCTCGGTAACTCCCAAACGCCTCGCCCGTTCCAGAATCCAGACCGGGATGCGCGGGCGTACGATGCGCGCCTCCCCACCGCAGATATCGGGCGCACTTTCGATCCCCGGAAACAAATCGCCGAGGTCACTCGCAACCCACTGAAGAAGTCTTGCTTTCTCAGCGCGCGTCATGGAGGGCAGGAGCCTCTCTACTTCCCGCAACGCGTCCATCTCTGTATCGCTCACAATACAGAAGTCTAACTGATACTACTCTCCGAACCGTACGCTTCCAGGCGTTCCTTGACGGCGTTGAGGAACTTGAGGGCGGCGCCGCCATCGAGGACGCGGTGGTCGAAGGACACTTCGAGGTTCATGATGCTGCGGATGGCGATGGCGTCGTTGTAGACGACGGGGCGTTTGACTATGGCTTCGGCGGAGAGGATCGCCGCCTGCGGGTAGTTGATGATGGGCGTGGAGACCACGCTTCCCAAAGAACCGGGGTTGTTGACGGTGAAGGTGCCGGCCGTGATGTCTTCCGTGCCGAGCTCCCCGGCGCGGGCGCGTTTTATGAGGTCGTCGATCTTGCGGGTCAGGCCGCGTATGTTCAACTCGTCGGCATCCGGGATGACGGGCACGATAAGCGCGTCGTCGAGGTCCACGGCAACGCCAACGTTTATCCGCTTTCTCAGGATTATGCGGTCCCCGTCCCACACGGAGTTGAGCACCGGATGCTCCCCCAGGCTCTCGACGACCGCCTTCACGATGAACGGCAGGTAGGTTAGCTTCATGCCTTCACGCTCGACAAAAGCAGCCTTCTCTCGCTCGCGCAGCGCGACGAGCCCGCTCATGTCTACCTCGACCATCGACCAGGCGTGCGGGGCCTCGCGTTTGCTCGCGGCCATGCGGTTGGCGATGGCCCGCCGGATACCCGTAAGTTCCTGGACGCTGTCACCCTCGTACACGGGCACGCGTTCCGGCTCGGGCGCCGCGACTTCCCGCCGCGCCGGTTCCTCTTGCTTCGCTTCGCGTTCAGCGCCGCCTTCCTCTATAAATCCCTCGATGTCCTTTCTGGTTACGCGTCCTCCCGTGCCTGAGCCGGGGATCTGTGCTATCTCCAGGCCGTGCTCTTCGGCGAGGCGCCTGACCACCGGTGAGGAGCGCGTCTGGCGCAGGGTTTCGGCGTCCTGGATCTCACCGCTCCCGTTGTCCTCGCTCCGCGCAGCGCGAGATGCTGAGGCGTGATCCTCTCTATCCTTCACGGGCTGGGCCTCGGTGCCTGAGGCCGGAAATTCTTCGGTGGGAGCTTCGGCGGCGACGTTCTCCTGTGCCGGGGCGTCGGTGGCGGGAGAATCACCGTCGGCGGCGACCAGTACGATCTCGGTGCCGACGTCGACCGTGGCGCCTTCGGAGACGAGGAATTTCTCGATGGTGCCAGCCACCGGCGAGGGAAGTTCGGCGTTCACCTTGTCCGTATCTACTTCGGCGAGGGGCTCGTCTATCTCCACCTCGTCGCCTTCGGCCTTGAGCCAGCGGGTTATGGTGCCCTCTGTCACGCTCTCACCGAGTTGCGGCATCGTTACCGGTCTGGCCACGACTCCCTCCTATTTGTTATGGCTTGATCGCCCTGGTGGCGACGTAGGTGGGCATGTGGGCAGCGATCGGGTCGTCGCGATGGCGGTCTTCGTAGAAACCGGAGATCAGGAACCCCGCGTCTGTCTGGCCCCCGATCTGATCCTCCAGGGTGTGGCTGAACTCGAGAGGTTCTCCCCGCTCTTTCTGCAGCCTCACCTCTTCCTCGGTTCGGCTCGTCGCGTCGGAGTAGGGCAGACTGTACCTGACCCTGACCTCGCCCGTGTTGTCGGCAAGCTCGAGGTCGAAGACGTAGAGTGCGGGGTTGAGAAAGCCGGCGAGCAGGGTACCACCTTTTCGCAGTACCCGGAAAGCCTCGTTCCAGACGGGCCTGACCTCTGGCACGAACAGGTTGGAGACGGGGTGGAAGGCGAGATCGAAGCTCCCTTCGTCGAAAGCAGAGAGGTCCCTCATATCGCCCTGGACGGTCTTTATGTCGAGCGACTCACGCTCGGCGACGAACGTGTCCTGCTCGAGTTGCTTTGGCGAGTTGTCCAGCACGGTCACGTTGGCCCCGGCGGCGGCTAAGGTCGGGGCTTGCTGGCCCCCGCCTGAGGCGAGGCAGAGGACGTCGGCGCCGGCCATCTCGGGGAACCAGGATCCCGGGACGGGCCTGGTCTCCGTGAGTAAGACGGTCCACTCACCCCGCCTGGCGGCTTCGATGACCCCGGGGCCGACGGGTACGGTCCACTCGTTCCCGCTCTCGACCTGTTTGTCCCACGCATCGCGGTTGTAGTCCCGAACGTCCATCTAGTAACGCGCCAGCTCGAGCATGGCCTCCTCTATCTGCTCCGCCGACGGCAAGAAGTAGTCCATCATCGGGCGGGCGAAGGCCGCCGCGGGCACGTCCGGCGCCCCGAGGCGCATCACAGGGCCGTCGAGCCACTCGAATGCCTCCTGCGCCACGATGGAGGCGATCTCTCCGGAGAAAGATCCCGTCAAGTTGGCCTCGGAGATGACCACCGTCTTGCCAGTCTTTTTGGCCGAATCGAGGATGGTCTCTTTATCCAGCGGATACAGCGTCCTCGGCTCGACGACCTCGGTCTGTACACCCTGCTCTTCGGAGAGCTTCTCGGCCACTTCGAGGGCCGTGTAGAGCATCAGGCCGTAGGCGACGACGGTGATGTCCGTGCCTTCGCGGTGGACACGGGCCTCACCGAGGGGGACCTCGTAGTCGGGGACCTCCTCTTTGATGAGGCGGTAGGTACGTTTGTGTTCGAGGAACAGGACGGGGTTGGGATCACGGATGGAGCTTTTGATCATTGCCTTCGCGTCGGCAGGGAAGGTCGGCGCGACGACCTTGAGACCCGGTGTATTGCAGAACCAGGCCTCGATGCTCTGCGAGTGGTAGAGGGCTCCGCCTGGGACTACGCCGTATGGAGCTCGGATGGTTATGGGGCAGGTCCAGGCGCCGTTCGAGCGGTAGTAAAACTTGGCCGCCTCGTTCACGATCTGGTCGAAAGCCGGCGCGATAAAGTCGGCGAACTGTATCTCGGCCACGGGGCGCATCCCGTTAACCGAGAGGCCGATGGCGGAGCCGACGATCAGGCTTTCTGCCAGAGGCGTGTCCATGACCCTCGCGTCTCCGAACTCCTCTATCAGATCCTGCGTGACCCTGAAAACGCCGCCGGCCCTCCCCACGTCCTCGCCGAGAACCATTACCGACTCGTCGTCGCGCATCTCCTCGGCGAGCCCCTCGTGGATGGCCTGGAGCAGGTTCTTCGTAGCCATAGCTACCCTTCCGCGTAGACGCCGGTCAGCACGTCTTCGGGGTCGGCGAAAGGCGCGTTCTCCGCGTACTCGCTCGCCTCGGCGACCTCGGCCTTGATGCGATCCGAGATCTCATCTCGCTCCGCGTCGTCGAGAACGCCGTTCTCCAGCAGATACTTCTCGAAACGGACGATAGGGATCCTTCTGGCGCCACTCCTCGATCTCCTCGCGCTCCCTGTACCTGCGGTCGTCGTCGTCGGAGGAGTGGGCCGTCATACGATAAGTCTTCGCCTCTATGAGCGTCGGGCCATCGCCCGCGCGGGCCCTTTCGAAGGCCGCTTTGGCGACCTCGTAGGTGGCGAGCACATCGTTGCCGTCCACCTCGTGGCCGGGGAAACCGTAGCCCTCGGCCCGCCTGGCTATGGAGCCTGCGACCTGGAACTTTGCGGGAACGGAAATGGCGTAGACGTTGTTCTCCACGAAAAACACTACCGGCAGGTCGTGGATGCCGGCGAAGTTCATGGCCTCGTGCCAGTCGCCACCGCTGGTAGACGCTTCGCCGCCGCAGACGAGCACGACGCCGTCCTCGCCGCGCATCTTGAACGCGAGCGCCGTGCCGGCGGCCTGTGGGTACTGGACCCCGACCGGGGCCGAGGTCGTTACGATGTTCTGCGCCCGGCCGGAGTAGTGTCCAGGCATCTGGCGTCCGCCACTGTTCGGGTCCTCTTCTTTGCCGAGGAGGCTCAAGAACTGGTCGCGCGGCGTCTGGCCGAGGAGCATCGTCATCCCCGAGTCGCGGTAGTAGGGGTAGAGGTAGTCGTAGCCAGGTCGCAGGTTGTATGCGGCGCCGACCTGGGCACCCTCCTGGCCCTGGCAGGAGATCACGAACGCCGCCTTGCCCTGACGGTTCAGGATCCAGGACCGCTCGTCGACCCGGCGCGCGATAAGCATATGGTAGTGCATCCTGCGCAGGTCGTCCTCGTCCAGTCCCAACGCCTCGTGGCGGACACTGGTCTCTCGGATCGCCATAGACCTCCTCCTCTGCTCAAAGGTCCCCACGAGAGGAGCCGAAAACGCTCCTCCGTCCCCCGAATTCTAGCAGACCACCGACAGAGCCCTGGGGAGTAGGGAGGCGCTCTCTGCGCTCGCTTTGGGAGTAGGGAACGGAGTCAACCCTACTCCCCAACTTTGACCGGCGAGAGGGCGACGGTCTGAAGCAGGGTGGCGCAGGTCCGGCGCTCATCCCCGTCGAGCGCCTCGACTTCGGCCCTGCACACGAACAGTCGTCGCCCCGCGCTCAATACCTCCCCGCTTGCCACGAGCTTCTCTCCCCACGCCGGAGCCAGGAAGTTCACCTTATACTCGACCGTAAGCACCTCCCTGTCGGGCGGCGCTAGAGTGAGGGCGGCGTAGCCTCCTGCATTATCGGCGATCGCGCCGGTCACGGCACCGTGGAAGTAGCGCTCCTGCTGCGTCAACTCGTCACTGAAGGGAACCTCGATCACACACCGCCCCTCCCCCACTTCGACGACCTCGGCCCCAAGGAGCCGCATCAGGCCCTGCTTCTCGAAGCTCTCTCGCACCCGCCTGAGCTGGCCGGAGACCTCCGGCCCGGTCTTTTCGCTCAACCTGAAACCTTAGATCACCGGTGTTTCGCGGTATTCGCCGAAGACATCCTGCATCGAGGCGCTGATCTCCCCGACCGTCGCGTACGCCCGAACGGCTTCTATGATCGGGTACATCGTGTTCTCGTCGCCTGAGCACGACTCCTTGAGCTCTTCGAGCCGTCTCTCGACGAGGTCGTTGTCCCTGCGTTCCTTGAGATCAGCAAGTCGGTCGAGCTGGCCTTGCGAGACCTCGGGGTCGATGCGGTGAAGCTCCATTTCCTGCTCGTCCTGGGGCTCGTAGACGTTGACGTTGACCATGTAGCGCTTCTTCTCTTCGAGCTCGCGCTGGTAGCGGGCTGAGGCTTCGGAGATCTCACGCATCGGGAAGCCCTGTTCTATGGCCGGGATCATGCCTCCCATATCGTCGATCTGCCCGAAGTACTCATAAGCCTGCCGCTCGAGTTCGTCTGTCAACGCCTCGACGAAGTAGGACCCGCCTAGGGGATCAATGGTATTCGTCACCCCGGTCTCCAGCGCCGCTATCTGCTGCGTCCTGACGGCGACGCGCACCGCTTCTTCCGTGGGAAGGGCGAGCGCCTCGTCGAGCGAGTTGGTGTGCAGGCTCTGCGTCCCGCCGAGCACGGCGGCGAGCGCCTCGAAAGCCGTGCGCGCGACGTTGTTGTAAGGCTCCTGGGCGGTCAGGGAGACACCCGCGGTCTGGGTGTGGAAACGCATGAGGAGGCTCTTCTCGTCTTTCGCGCCGTACTTCTCCTTGAGGACCGTCGCCCAGATACGGCGCGCCGCGCGGAACTTGCAGATCTCCTCGAAGAAATCTACGTGCGAGTTGAAGAAGAACGAGAAGCGCGGGGCGAAGTCGTCCACGTCGAGGCCTGCTTCTATACCAGCCTCCACGTACGCAAAACCGTCGGCCAAAGTAAATGCGAGCTCCTGGGCCGCCGTGCTACCCGCCTCGCGGATATGGTAGCCGGAGATGGAGACGGTGTTCCACTTCGGCATGTGCTCGGTGGCGTAGACGAGCATGTCCCTGAAGACGCGCATCGAGGGCGCTGGGGGAAACAGCCACTCTTTCTGGGCGATGTACTCCTTGAGTATGTCGTTCTGGTTGGTGCCGGCGAGATCCTCCGGCGCGACGCCCTGCTTCTCTGCGGCAACAACGTACATCGCGAGTAGGACCATGGCCGGGGCGTTTATGGTCATGGAGGTCGAGACCTCGCCCATCGGGATGCCCTCGAAAAGCCTCTCCATATCTTCGAGAGAATCTACCGCGACGCCCTCTGTACCGACCTCGCCGAGAGAGAGCGGCGAGTCGGAGTCAAGGCCCATCAGGGTAGGCATATCGAAGGCGACGGAGAGGCCGTTCTGGCCGTGATCCAGGAGGTACCGAAACCGCTCGTTGGTCTCTGAGGCCGTCCCGTAACCGGCGAACTGGCGTACCGTCCAGAGCCTTCCGCGGTACATGTTCGGGTAAACGCCGCGGGTATACGGATACTCGCCAGGATAGCCTAGCTTCTGGTCGTAATCGCCCTCGACGTCCTCGGGCGTGTAGAGTGGTTTGACTGGCACGCCCGACATGGTCGAGAACTCGGCGTCGCGCTCCGGCCCTTTCGAGTACGCTTCCTCCCAGCGGTCCTTGGCGCTCTTCCTGGTATCCAAGGCGTTTTCCTCCTGTGTCTCCGACCCCTTCACCAAGACTGTAGCATACGGTCCGAGAACCGCGCCGCACCTCTCATCCGCGTACAATCCGACCGATAGGTCGCGTTTTTTGGGCAGGCGGAGGTTCTTTGATGGTACGAGGCAGAGCTTCGACGAGGCCGCGGAAGTTACCCAGGCAGGATCGCTCGAAGGAGACGGTCGAGGTGATTCTGGGCGCGACGGCGTTGGTCCTCAAACGCGAAGGTTACCCAGACCATCTATTTTCGTTCGTCAACAGGCTCCAGGGCGAAGCTGAGGAGATCGGCATAGAGCTCACGGCCCTCTGAGTTGCTTCGCGGGGGCCGTAAGCCCTCGGCGACACCGGGTGCCTACGGGACAAACCTCGACGCAAACCGCGCGACCCATCGAGGGACTTAGCTCGGCAGGAATCTGCTTGTAGTTGGCTTTTCCCTGGTACGAGACCTCGCCGGACTTTATGCACAGTTTTGTATTTTTATGCGACACCACTACGTATAGTATTTAGTACTCGGAACCCCGGAGGCGGATACCGCACTCCGGAAAGCTCTCGGGCGTCGATCTATGCGGAATCCTGTATGTCAACATCCGAGAATTTACCTTCCACGCACTCCGGTGAATACGCCCCGTGTTTTGCGAGATGGGTTGCCCCTGAAGGCCCAACGAGCACATACTTCCCGTTACGAGCTGGATGCAGCGAGAGCGAAAGGGGATTCGACCATGACCGAAGCGAGCGGCGGCAGCATGCGCTCAGAGGTGCAGCGCAGGCTCCTACAGAGGAGCATCGAGGACGAGGACTTCAGGAAGAAGCTACTTGATGACCCCAAGTGGGCCTTGGAGCAGGTGCTTCAGACGCAGCTGCCTGAGGACGTTGAGGTAAGGGTGGTGGAGGAGGGTCCAAAGGTCATCTACCTGGTGCTTCCCGGCACCGGCTTGCCGCCCGACGAAGAGGGCGAGCTCTCCGACCAAGAGCTAGAGGCGGTGGCCGGTGCCGGCACGTGGTCGGGAAGCACATGCCAATGCCCGACTTGAGATGTTGCTGAGCGTTGGAACTTCTGTTCATCGACCCTCAGCGCCGCCGTGTTACGCAGCGTAGCCTAGTATGCAGGGTTACGACATCTGGCGAACCTTTTGAGTACGCCGTTTGGGCGAAGTTCCGAGAAAAAACTTCTAGGCAGTTGGGCGAGTAAGGGCTAGCGGAAGGAGGACCGGGGCTTAGAGAGCGCAGCCCCGGCCCCCTACTAACGGCTAGAGAGTAGTCGTGGTGTTCGTCAGCTAGGGTGGTTTACGGCCTTGATGCACCGCCCCTGGTTCTTGAAGCCGAACTCCTCGTAGCCGCCCTTCTTGCATTCCTCTTTGCTCTGTGGCTGCTCGGTAGGAGGAGGCTCTTCCCCTACACCACCGGCCTTGTAACTGATGACGATGGACGGCCTGTTCCTGGTGAGGAAGGGGCCGCTGCCCCCGGTGGTCGGCACCAGGCTGGAGCCGCCGCCCCCTCCACCCGCGCCCGACCAAAAGTCGGCGCAAGCATTATCATTCTGGCAATCTGCGCTGCCTCCGCCGCCGCCACCGCCGTAGTAGCCGCCGCCGCCTCCGCCACCGCCGTAGGGTGCGCCGCCACCGCCGGGGGCGCCGCTGCCGCCCTGCCCCAAGATCCCGCTCTCGCCATCCAAGCCGCTGTGGAATTCACTGTCGGTGCCCCCGGCGCCCCCGGCGCCGCCCGCGCTTTGGGTGCCCGCCTTACCGCCTTTGCCTCCGCTGAGGATATAGGGTAAGGTCCCGAGTTCCACGACGCACGGCTCACCATCGCCGCCGTCCGATGGCAAAAAGGTGTCACCGCCGGTACCCCCTAAGAGTGGTTGGAGCTCAGGGTCCAACAACCCACGGCACACACCACCCGCTCCTCCGCCTCCGCCTCCTGCGGCCACGATCAGCCGCGAGGCCAGGCTTCCGCTCCGGTCCCTGGATACGTAGCGCACGTCTGAGGCACCGCCGCCGGCACCACCACTACTAAGGGCGCTTGAGTTTCCGCCACCGTTGAACCCGCCGATGCAGTCAACGCTTCCTCGACCGCCGCAGTCGCTTGTGCCCCCTCCTGTCGGGGCGCCGCCGACGTTGACGTAGAGGGTGTCGCCGGTCGTGAGTCCCGTCAGGTCCCCGCTCACCTCAGCACCGAAACCGCCGGGCGCAGGGCTAGCGCCATTGAGAGGATAAAAGTCCCCCGCGGCGCCGGAAGCGCCCCTGGCAACGACGTCTACGCTGCTCACCCCTTCTGGCACCACGAAGGTGTCCTCCTCACCCGTCGAGCCGTAGGTGCACGTGGTGGTGCCAGAGGTGGTCGAACAATCACCCGCCGCCTGGGCGGGGTTCGCGTTGTAGGCGAGCAGAAGGAGCGCCCCCATCGCCGCCACCAACGCCACCACCACCGCGGCCAGGGGTCCCAAGAAGGAGGAGGAGTCGTTTGTTCTAGTAGAACTCATGCGTGCCGATACCACCTTCCGTAAAAAGGGGCGGGGTGATCGGCCCCGCCTTAAGTTGTACAACGCTATCACCGTAGCAAGCATCGGCCACAGGGGTATCCCCCAAATGAGCTATCTTTGCATCGGATGGTGAACTTCTCACAACGCCGTACGTGCGAAGTTCGCATAACGCTCCTTCCACGCACTCGGGTGAATATGCCATCGTTGATAATGCACCATAGTCCTGAAGGTGGCATCATGGTGGCGGGAAAGGATATCCTGGCTACCTCGCCGGGAAGGAGGACTAACGTGGTGCGCTTAGTTTTGCGCAGGCTCGTCTTGCTCGGGACCCCGCTCGCTCTCGCCGTGTTGGAGATCTTCCATCCGCACCCCAGCGGCGTTAGCGATGCCGTAGAGCAGGGGGGGTGGTTCATGTGGTTCCACATAATCCAGGTTCCCCTCATCGGGCTCATCGCCTTGGCCGTCTACCTCTTGACCGAAGGGTTGGAAGGAAGGGCGGCGATGGTAAGCCGCTGGGCCATAGGCGTCTTCGCCGTCTTCTTCAGCGCCTACGACGCGGCGGCAGGCATCGCCACGGGCTACGCACTACGTAACGCACAAGGGCTTCCGGCAGGGGCGCAAGAAGCCGTCCACGAGGCGGTTATAGACATGCCGGGCTTGAGCCTGATCTTCGGCCTCTCCATCGTGGGGACCGGAGCCTGGGTGGTGGCTGTGATAGCGGCGGCGATAGCGCTGCGGCGTGGTGGTGCCCCCCGAGGACCCTTCATTTTGCTGATCTTGGCGGGGATCTTCCTTTTGGGAGGGCATCCCTTCCCGGCTGGAACGCTGGCCTTCGGGTGCTTCTTCCTGGCAACGGCGTGGCTAGAGCTCGCACCGGGAAGTCTCACCTCAGCTAGTCAACCCTCCTCGCACGTGAGCTGAACTTCGGAGAATAACCCTTCCAGAGACTGTCTGGAAAGTAGCTGGACGGGTCGGTTAGAGCGTTGTTTCGGTAGCGCGGAGCGTTGATGAGGTGCCTTTTTACCCCTTTCTGCAGGCTCTTGGGACCCCAAAATGGAGTCCGTTCGGACTTTCCAGACTGTCTCTCCACGCACTCCGCCGAATAGAGGTGCCGGTCGTCTGGCTTTAGGTACCGGTCGGGGTACCGACTCTACAGTAGCGCCAGGGCGGCCAACACCCACACCACGACCGAGTACGCCGCCACAATCACCGTGCCCAAGAGCACCGTCCCGATGAGCCACAACGCCACCAACACCACCGGCACCGGCAGTTCCAGGAACCTACCGTACGCTTCGGCTACGGGACCCGCAGACCTACGCGCGCGGACTCGATGCCCTGCTCCAGGGGCGCCGCTACGAAGAGGTATTCTGCTACGGGTCGCGTACTCTCCTCGTCGCAGAATGCTCCTTCCCCGACGTTCGACGACTAAAGCCTCGAGCAAGAGAAGGGGAGGCGATCCGTAGCGGATCGCCTCCCCCTCGATGGGCGCTCGTTAACCTTCGGTGCTCAGACTAGTCTCTCAGCCTTCGATGAGGATGGCTGGCTGATCGAAGCCCGCGAAGGTCAAACTGTAGGTGAAGCTGAGGGCGCTAAAGCCCGTGAACTCTTCCCTCCAGTTCGGGTTGGGGCACGTAAACTGCGCCGCCGCTTCCTCCGGCGAGATCGTCACCGACTGCGCGGGAACGACCAGCGTCCCGTTCCTCGATGGGGTAAGGGTCGTGGAAGTGGACTCGCTGACGGTGCCGCTGTGCGGCTCGACGATGTTGTCGTTACCGGGGTTGTGGCAAACGAAGTTGGCCGTGCCCGTCACCGCCAAATCAAGGTCCGCGTTGGTGTTCCCTACCCCAGCGATTCGCGTCCCGGTACAGCTGACCGTGATCGCGCCGGTGGTCGGGACGGTGGTTTCCGTGCACACCGGCTCGACGGAACCCTGCCTGTAGTGCGCACCAGATGGCGCGTTGTCGAAGTTGGTTACGGCCAGCGCCGGTACGGCCGCCAGCGCCAGCGCCATCAGCGACAGCACGGCGATAATGCCGATCTTCCTCATCAGGGACTTTCTCCTTTTCCTTTTCGGCCCCTACCCGGCTCTTTGAGCACAGGGCTACTTACGTCCCTGCCCTAGAGGTAGTAGAATGCCTGTTTACGGGGGGCTGGGCGTTCTTAGGTGACGTTGCATAGCCAAAAAGGAACGTCCGGCCCCTTGCCCTTACTATTTCTTCGAAAGCTAACCTTCTCTCATCACCTCCTTTCCCTTAAGCCCCGAAGCAAAGACAAAACCGACCATCTCCTCTATAAGGAGGTAGCCGGTTGCGCTACTGGCTCAGCCCGTCTCTCGAGCGCCCATCTTAGTCGGGGCGGGCTTCTTAGCCTCTACACTTCGGGTTGTCCCATTCCCAAGTATCCATGGTAGCAATATCTCCCAGGTTGTCAAGAGTCCCACCGTTCATGCCGAACTTCTCAGAAACCCGTACACGAGAAGTTCGGAGAATACCCCTTCCACGCACTTCGGTGAATAAGGCCCGGTGGGATATACTTGCGGTGCTCCCTTGGGTAAGATGCGCTACATGAGCGTAGCGCGAGAGCGGCCGCCGGCGGAGCGGATCGTACGTCCCTTCCAAGACTTCACCGACAAGCAATCCTCGGGCGGCATCGTGCTGATAGCCGCCACCGTGATCGCCCTCGCGTGGGCCAACTCCCCTTGGGCGGAGAGCTACGCGGCGCTGTGGCACACGAAGCTCACCGTGGGCGTGGGCGACCTCTCCCTATCCAAGGACCTCACACACTGGGTCAACGACGGGCTCATGGCCGTCTTCTTCCTCGTGGTCGGCCTGGAGATCAAGCGAGAGATCCTGGTAGGCGAGCTGTCTTCCGTACGCAACGCGGCGCTGCCGGTGGCCGCCGCCGTGGGCGGGGCGTTGGTGCCCGCGCTGATCTACCTCGCCATCAACGTGGGGACCGAGGGCTCTGCGGGCTGGGGCATCCCGATGGCCACCGACATAGCCTTCGCCCTTGGGGTGCTCGCGCTGCTAGGTGAGGGGGCGCCCGTGGGACTAAAGGTGTTCCTGACGGCCCTGGCCATAGTGGACGACATAGTGGCGGTGCTGGTGATCGCGCTGTTCTACACCTCGGAGATCGCTTGGGGCGCTTTGGGGGCCGGGGTCTTGTTCCTCGGGGCGCTTATCGTGGCCAACCTGCTCGGCGTGGACAGGACGCTCGTCTACGCGGTGTTGGGGCTCGGGCTGTGGCTGTGCTTCCTGCTCTCCGGGGTCCACGCCACCATAGCCGGGGTGCTCCTGGCCCTGACCGTTCCGGCCGTCTCCTTCATGGACCCGGGGGCGTTCCTCGATCGCAGCAGGTACGTCCTGGACCGCTTCGAGAAGGCCGGAGAGAAGGAAGAGCACGTGCTCGCGAACGACGAGCGCCAGGCGGCGCTGCACGCCCTCAACCACGCCGCATACAAGCTGGAGCCCCCCCTGCACGAGCTGGAGCACGCCCTCACCCCCTGGGTCGTGTTCGCCATCATGCCGATCTTCGCCCTGGCCAACGCAGGGGTGCCGCTCGGCGGAAGCATCGTGGAGGCGCTAACCAGTCCGGTCGCCCTAGGTATCGTGTTGGGGCTCGTGTTGGGCAAGCAGCTGGGCGTCACCCTGTTCGCGTGGCTTGCCGTAAAGAGCGGCGTCGCAGAACTGCCCGAGGGGATCGGCTGGCGCCACGTCTACGGGGCGAGTTGGCTGGCGGGGATCGGGTTCACGATGAGCCTGTTCATCACCGACCTGGCCTTCTCGGAGGACTCGCTGGTAGAGGAGGCCAAGCTGGGCATCCTTTGCGCATCCCTGGTAGCCGGGGCGGTGGGTTGGACGATACTCAGGGGAACATCCCGCCCGCGCTAGCCGAGAAGCCTTCCGACCTTCGGAGAAACCCGTAAAGCGGAAGTCCGACTTCGCAGAATTTGCCTTCCCCGAAGGTGGGTGAAAAGGGGTCAGACGGTGTCTGGCAGAACGGCGATTGCTTCTATCGAGACCAGCAGTCCGCGCGGTAGTTCGATATTGGCGGGTGCGGAGCGTGCGGGCGGGGGGTCAGGCATACGAGTCGCATAGGTCTCGTTGATGGTCGCGAAGTCATCGACGTTTGTATAGAAGATAGTCGTCTTGACCACCGCGTCCATCGAGGTTCCCGCCTCCTGCAGGATCGCGGCCAGGTTGGTGAGCGCTTGCTCGGTCTGCGCACGGACCCCCTCGCGAACCTCGCCGGTATCGGGGTCGATGCCTGCAGTTCCCGAGCAGAACACGAAGCCGCCAGCCACGATCGCTTGGCTGTAGGGTCCCACTACCGTTGCCGCAGCAGAAGTTGATATCGCTTCTCGAGTCATGAGCGCTCCGATCGTAGCGGACGAGCAACCGAAGACTATCGTAGATGTTGGACCGGGGCTGTGCCAACTTCCGACTTGTTTAACTCTGGCCAGGAGCTCGGGTGGTCTCTAGAGCCGCTAAGCTCCTAGGGTACCGGTCATACAGGGATCGCTCGCGAACTTCCTGTCGCCCACCGGTTGGGTTGGCTTGTCCTCGGCTTGCGTCCCGCCGGTGCCCGCGGTAGGCGGAGTGACTCAAAAGAGGTATGGGAGCACAAGCCCGAAGTCGGAATGTCCTTCGCAAACACCGCAGGAGGAGGAGGAGGAGGAGGAGGAGAGGTCCGAGCGAAACGGAGGTATGCGCGCCCATGAAGGTACTGATCGGAGTCGATCCCCACAAGGCGTCGTTAGCCGTCGCCGCGGTAGACGAGGCCAAAGGCGAGCTGCTCGAGCATGCTTCCTTCCCGCAGGACCTAGAGAAGGCTTGAGGGCCCTCGAACGCTGGGCGAAGCGGTTCCCCAAGCGCCGCCCTAAGCGATGGAGAACGCCCGTGGTCTGGGTAGGCACCTGGCGGGGAGATTGGTAGCGGCCGGTGAGTGTGTGGTGGACGTGCCACCCAAGCTCTCGGCGAAGGTGAGGGTGCTCTCTACCGGAAATGCCAGAAAGAACGACGGGCTCGATGCCCTGGCTACCGCGCTGGCCGCCTCGCGCAATGAAAGGCTGGCGGCGGTCGATCCCGAAGCCGACTCGGAAGTGCTGCGCCTGCTCTCCGAGAGGAGAGAGGACCTGGTAGCGGAGCGCACCCGGGCGCTAAAGCGCCTGCACGGGTTCCTGCGAGATCTCGTCCCCGGCGGGGTGGCCGGAAAGCTCTCGGCCGATCGGGCAGCACGCATCCTGCGCTCCATACGGCCCCGGGGCAATGCCTCGGTCCGCCTGCGCCGGCGCCTGGCTTCCGAGATCTTGCGCGACGTCCGGACGCTGGACCGGAAGATCGACGATCTCAAGGTGCGCATCGAAGCCGAGGTGGAGGCCTCAGGCACCACCCTCACCGAGATCTTCGGCGTGGGTCCCATCCTGGCCGCGACGATCTTGGGGGCTGTCGGCGACGTGGCACGCTTTCCGACCAAGGCCCACTTCGCCTCCTACTCAGGCACGGCGCCGGTGGAGGCCTCAAGCGGGAAGGTGGTGCGCCACAGGCTCTCGCTGGGCGGCAACCGACACCTCAATTACGCCCTGCACATGGTCGCCACCTCCCAGGCCAGGTCGGACGCTCCTGGTGGGACCTACTACCGCAAGAAGCTAGGTGAAGGCAAATCCCGCAAGGAGGCGCTGCGGTGCCTCAAGAGGCGTGTCTGCGACGCCGTCTACAGGAGTCTTCTGGCGGATTCGCAGGCCCCGTCGCGCAGCGCCGCTTGACAAAGAGGAGCCGAGAACGATGTACACGCGAAGTTCGCAGAAATCACATACTAGGCAGTCGGGTGAATAGAGTCCAGCCCCGGTTCCCCAGTAGCGGACCGGGGGGAGCGCACCTGCCTCATCATGTCGAAAACCCACTCGGCGAGATGGGGCGTCTCTCAACTCGGAGGAACCGCGCAGCGATATGCTAAAGCGGACGTGAGGGATGATTGAAAGATCTCACCAGTGTCGGGCCTTATAGTTTGCGCCTGCCGGCCGGTGTCCGTGACATCTGACTGCGCTGTGAGCTCAAGGTCTGCGAGGTCTAGTCCTGAACGGTTGCGGAACGTTTGCAGTTCGGTGAAGGTGGCTAGCCGCCTTCCTTCATCGAGACAGTCCGCTTGGGCGTCACGCCAAGGGGCGGGGTCGCGGTGAGCGGTCTCGATGCAGGCTGCTTCGTGGAAGAGCGTTCCGCCGGGGCAGCCGAAGCTTCTTCCGTCTACCTTGTCTGCATTGAGGTTGGTGACCACCCTCTCAGAGTTGACCCTCATGGGGGCCTCCCCACTCTGCACCTGCAGGTTCAGGGCCGTGTCGTCCGTGCCCGCGTTGGAGTTGATCACCTGCATGGCAGCACCCTGGACGTTGCCCGTTAGCCTGGTTAGGGCGCTTGCCACGTTGGCTTTGCCCAGCAGTAGGGCCTGACCGTTGGCTCCCAAAGCCATCGATGCCGCCCCCACGCTCAAACCTATGACCAGAGCCAGCCCGAAAACCGCCGAGGCGACCCTTCCCGCGGTCATGACCTTACTTAGCGCGCTCCTTAACATACCGCTTTACCTCCTGTGAGGGTGTCTCGTCTACAGGGGACAGAATAGGTGACGGAGGAGGCGGGGCGCATGTGTAAGATCACGCAATCGGGTTACCCAATCCTAGAGACTGCCTGGATCCGATTTCCGAGATCTCCGTGCGTACGAAGTTCGGAGAATGAACCTTCTACGCACTCGGGTGCATAAGTCTGCCCCTACCCCTTAGCACCCGCTTGCCACTGCTGGTAGCCGCAAAGATCATCCTTTTGGGGGATGTGATAATCCGCACAATACTCTACGATGCACTTGTGGTCGGGGCGTCCGACCACCGTACGCACACAAGGAGCTTGTGCTCATGAGGAATCGGCCGCTTGCCGTCCTAGCCTCCGTAGCCCTAATGGGCATGAGTCTTTTGCTCCTGCTCCCCGACTGCGCCTCTGCCTGCTCTTGCGCCTACTTCGGTGGCTCCCCCCAACAACGCGCCGATCGTATGCTAGACAAATCAGAGGCCGTGTTCGCCGGGAAGGTGGTCGACATCGAGAGGGATCAGAAGGGCCCGTTCGGCGGTGTCGACGAGGTGTCCTTTCGTGTGTCCGAAGCGTGGAAGGGTACCGAGCGAGAGACCCTAGAACTCACCACGCAGAGCCAGGGAAGCGCCTGCGGATACTCCTTCTCTGAAGGACGGGAGTATCTCGTCGACGCCACGGGCAAGATGTCGGTCTCACTCTGCAGTGAAACCAAGCCGCTCTCCGAGGCGAGCGAAATCGTGGAAGCGCTGGGCAAAGGTGAGACTCCGAGGGAAGGCGGCGGCGAGGCCCTCACCGACACCTCTGGGGGCGTTTCGGTGCGGGCGGTGGTAGGGATGGCGGGGCTGGCGATGGTGGCGTCGTTGTTGGTGGTGGTGCGGCTCGTGCGCACCGGCTAGGTCCCCTAGCAAGGGACACATGCAAAAAGAAGGTGAGTGCGCCGTGGTACTTCGCCAAGGACACCTCATAGCTGTGGTGGGAACCTTCCTGATCGGGTGCGTCATTCTTCTGGGCGTTGGCTGTGCAGGGACAACGAGCTCGGAAACCTCCAAGAAGGAGCAGGGAAGCTCACCCCAAGCAACAGCCTCAGAAGAAGAAGCCCGATGCGAGGGGACGCAGAAAACCAACGTGAACCTGCCCGTGCGCTTTACCACGAATGACCTACCTGGCTGCCCCAACAAGGGCGGCCTGCTCAAAGGGACCGACAAAGTAGACGAGCTGGCCGGTGAGAAAGGCGATGACGAGGTACGCGGCCTTGGCGGTTCAGACGACATCATGGGGGGAGATGGCAACGACGTCCTCTACGGCGGTTCGGAAAGAGACGGCGTGGGCGGCTATGATGGCGATGACGTCATCTACGGCGGGCCGGGCAACGATGGGAGGTCAGTCATTGTCGCTGGCCACGGGGGCGATGACGTCATCTACGGCGGGCCGGGCGACGATGGGAATTTGGTGGGCTTTGGCGGCAAGGACGTCATCTACGGCGGGCCGGGCGACGATACAAAGTTGGACGTAGCTTCAGCAGGTGAGTTTGGCAATGATGGGCAGCGGGACAAGCTCTATTGCGGTGAAGGCCGGGACACATACTATGCTGAGGAGATCGACTACGTGGCCAGCAGCTGCGAGGTGAAGTTAGGGAACTCGGCGCCCGGCCCTGATGACTCAATGAAACCGATCGAATAAGCGAGCTTCCTCGAGTTTTCCGAGAACGCCGTACACGAGAAGTTCTAAGAATCCACCTTCTACGCACTTGGGTGAATAGGGCGTCGGCTAGTCTATCTGTGCGCCTCTCAACGCCTTCTCGGGGCGCAACCATAAAGAGACGTGTGCCGGTTGTATCGTCTCCCTCACCACACCCACAAGATCCTCGTTCAACGCTTCGAGATCCGTCTCGTCCCGTAGCCTGACGGAGAAGGCTTCGAGGATCTTCCTGGCGTCGTACTTCGTTCTGTAGAAGCGGCGGTCTATGAACGACTGGATACGACGCCTCAAGGGTGTAAACAGGGCCGCGATCGCAAGGGTAGAGACGACAATGGCGAGTTGGGGTTGCTGCTCTTGGCCGGTGAGTGCCCGGAAGATCGCCTGCAACGTGGCCACGCCTCCGAAGTACACCGCCACCAGTGCAGCCGACAGAGCACCATAGACGAGGGTGCGATTTATGACGATGTCGATGTCGTAGAGCCTATACCTCGCAATCGCGACTCCTGTAAAGATCGGCACCCCGAGCAGGCCTAGGCTGATGAGGGCGATGCCCACGTCCGGGCTCCAGATGGTGGCGAACACGCCACTCGCGAAGACGGCGCCCACGACGACCGCGCCCCCGTAGGCGAGCCACTTGATCTGCTGACGCTCCGCCCTACCCGCCCGGCGCATCCTGACGATGAGCGAGACGGCCGAGGCCACCATGGAAGCTAAAGCCAGGATGACACATGTGAGCGCAACCGCATCCAGAATGAGGCTGTCGACACCGTAGGGATTCATGATCTGTGGGAAGTCTCCGAGTGGTCCCGGATGCAACCCGGTGCCCGCGACGAAGCCGATGAGCCCGAGCACAGCGCACCAGGCCACGGGCCGCCAGCGCGGCGAGGGTAGCCGGCCGTTGGGGAACAACAAGAGCAGGAAGCTCGTGGGTACGTATACCAGGATGGTCCACGACCACGAAGCGAACCATGCCGCCGTCTCGGCGAGGCTCCACGGTCCGTAACCGCCGGAGAGGCGGTACTCGGCGTATCCTCCGGCGAGGCTGTTGATGCCCATTACCAGGCCTACGCCACAGAAGATCCAACCTATGGCGTTGCGGGGCTGGCGGGAGGCGATGATGGCGCCCACCCCCGAGAAGGTCAAGACCGTAGCCAGGAAAAAGACAGCGTCGACCGGGCCGTAGTATGAACGCTGTGGGGTGCTCGACCGGGTCATCAGAGCCAACGCGATCCCGCCAACGACCAGCACCACCGACAGTACCATCAGCGACCAGGCCAGCCAGGGGGCGGCGCGGGTGCTCATCCCGCCGCTCCCTCGACCGTGATCTCTTGCCCCTTCCGTCACGACACCACTCTACAGCAGCACCGTCTCCTGAGCGTTACGGCAAACGTTGCGAGGCCAAGCGGTGAGTGAACCACGCAGGACGCCAGACAGGCGAAATTCCTAGAACGCCGTACGTGAGAAGTTCGCAGAACGCTCCTTCCCCGAAGGTGGGTGAATAGGGCTTAGTTGAGCGGCGGCTCGTGCTGTGCCCTCCTTACGTTTGGGGATGCCTTTTCCCGCTGACCCAGGCGTCGCTTAGCAGGCCACGATCAAGTTGAACGGAAGGTTCGCTTGCGTTCCGTCGCTGGAGGTGGTGTAGACGATCAGTTCGGTGAGGCCATCCCCACCAAGCCTGACGCCCGTCTGACCGGCGAAGCCGTTGGTGGTCGTGGCCGTGTAGGCGCACGTGTCGACAACGTGGTTGAACGCAACCTGGTACTCGCCGGTAGAAAGCCTTTTGGTGAAGAACTCATCCACTCTCCGGCCGCGGTTGACGGTGCCATCGGCGTTGATGACGGCCCAGCTTTCGCGCCCTATCTGGGTGGCATCCGCGCCGTCTAGACTGTCTGCGTTCAGGTTGGTGACCAACCTGTCGGAGTTGACCTTCATGGGAGGCTTGTTGTTCGCCACTTGTAGGTTGAGGGCTGTGGCGTTGTTGCCCGCGTTGGTGTTCGTGATCTGCATGGCGCTTCCGTTTACGTTTGCGGTTAGCTTGGTGAGAAGAGTCGCCACGTTGTTCTGGCCCAGCCTCAAGGGGTCCCCGTTCGCCGCCAAAGCCATAGAAGCCACCCCGATAATGAGGGCGAGCACCAGCGCAAGCCCGAACACCATGGACGCCGTCCTTCCGACCCATGCCACCTTGGAGGCCACGCTCCTGAGCATCGTTCGCTCCCTTCGCTAGCAGGGCGGAGCGCGAAGGGAAAACTCCGCCCCTATGTGCATGCAACGAACAGCATATGCCTGTGCGCAGACAGGCGCATCGCCCAAATGGGCTAGATTCGGCCGATTCTCAGCGAGCTTCCTAGAACGCCGTACATCAGAAGTTCGTGGCGTGGTTGGACAAGGGAGTTACCCTAAGGCTTCATGGTACGGGAAAAGCATCGCAGGGACGGGTTCGGCGCCAACCGAAGGCCGGTTTGCGGCGGAAACGGAGTCCACCTCTGTCAGGCTGACTCCCTCTACCTACGCGGGGTTTGCGGCGAGGCTCTAGTCCTGCGTCAACGCTGATATGCGCTAT
The DNA here is from genome assembly GCA_963830075.1 of uncultured Rubrobacteraceae bacterium. Lineage (GTDB taxonomy): Bacteria > Actinomycetota > Rubrobacteria > Rubrobacterales > Rubrobacteraceae > Rubrobacter_D. The sequence continues at coordinate 58,570 of CAWHLD010000001.1, forward strand.
TCTGGGTCGAACCGACCTGGAGGCGATCGTCATGAAGAAGAGATACGTGGTCGAGCTCACCGAGGGCGAACGGGCGAGCCTCAAGAGGCTCATCTCGTGCGGCTCGGCCCCGGCCAGGAAGCTCAACAGGGCCCGTATCCTTTTGAAGGCCGACCAAGGCGAGCACGCCGAAGAAGGCGTGGTGCTCTCCGACGTGGCCATAGCCGGGATGTTGGAGACCTCGTCTGCCACCGTGGGAAGGGTGCGCGAGCGGTTCTTCTTGCAGGGGCTGGACGCCGCCCTCGAACGCTCCATGCCCGATCGAGTCTACGAGAGATCCTTCGACGGGAGGGCCGAGGCGCACCTGATCGCTTTGGCCTGCTCACAGGCTCCGGAAGGGAGGGAGCGCTGGAGCCTCAGACTGTTGGCACAGAAGGCGGTGGAGATGGGCATCGTGGATGAGGTCTCCCACGAGACGGTCCGTAAGACGCTCAAAAAAACGAACTGCGGCCCCACCTGGTCAAGGGCTGGGTGATCCCGCCCGAAGCAGAGCGGCCGCTTCGTCTGGAGGATGGAGGAGGTATTGGACCTCTACGAGGAGCCCTACGACCCGAAGCGCCCGGTGGTCTGCTTCGACGAGCGCCCCTGCCAGCTCCTCGCCGAGGTTCGCGAGGCGTTGTCCGTCGGAGCGGGGGTCCCTGAGCGCCGCGACCACGAGTACAAGAGGCGGGGCATGGCCCACCTGTTCGTGGCCTTCGAACCCCTCACGGGCTGGCGAGGTGTGGAGGTGCGCGAGCGTCGGCGCGGACGCGAGTTCGCCGAGTTCGTGCGCCACCTGGCCGAGGATCTCTACCCGCGCGCCGAGAAGATACGCTTGGTGGTGGACAACCTAAACATCCACAGCGCGGCCTCCTTCTACGAGGTCTTCGATGCCGAGCGCGCGCGCCGACTCAGCAGGAGGATAGAGTTCCGCTACACGCCGGTGCACGGTTCGTGGTTGAACATGGCCGAGATAGAGATCTCAGTGTTGGTGAGGCAGTGTCTGGGCAAGCGACGTGTGCCGGACGCGCAGACGTTGAGAAGGGAGGCGCGAGCCTGGTGTGAGGCGCGCAACCGGAAGGCGGCGAGCGTCAATTGGCGCTTTACCACAGCAGATGCCCGAAAGAAGCTACGCAGGCTCTACCCATCCATTGAGCGTTGACGGAGGACTAGAGCGCTTTGCAGTCCATCTGCAAAGCGCGGCCTCAGGCTACAGGTTTCAGGAAAAGACTGGAGAAGAAACCTGCTGCTACGCTCCATGACACACCGACTCCTCTATCCTCACTCGATCTAAAAATGGCTGTAGCTCCTTTGTTGGATTGTTTCTATGGTTGAATATTCTTCGGGGAGGAACGGGACGCCTTCGCCCGCTTTCTATCCGCCGCCACCGAGGTAGCTCACCGTCATGCCGAGGGGATGCGGGGGTTAACGTAAAGGGGTTTGCTCGTTACCAGTTGTCTGCGCCGCGTCGGGTGCGGTCAGCCTCTCTTCAGGCGTTCCAGAGGGTAGAAGGTGCCCCGCCACTCGATGCCGCCCTTCGACAATGCCAGGTAGGCGGACCTGAGCGTAGCGTAGACGAAGGCCCCGGCTCCGAAGGGGTGGAGTGCGGCGTAGAGAGGCGAGATCGCGGAACCGGAGATCCTCGGCCCGTAGATGTACGCGGCGAGTACGGTCAGCACGTCGGCGCCGAAGAGCAGCCTCATCGCCCGGCGGCGCGCGAGTATAACCCCGGCGAAGGGCAAGACGTTGGTCAAGAAGAGCAGAAGCGAGGCCAGTAGTGCGAGCGAGGGCCTGTAGTCCATACCTGGGAAGATGCTCTTCTCGAGGCCCTTTACGGCGCCGGCGAGGGTCTCGTGCCACTCGACGCTGAGGGAACCCGTCCCGTAGGCGACGCCCTGCGAGCAGCCGGCCTCCTTCAACAGCCTGGCCAGCCTCATGTCGTCGTCGGGGCGCAGGCGGATGGCCCTGTGGGTGCCCGCCCGGAAGTAGGCCTCCCGCCTGAGAAGGTTGAAAGACCCGACGCCCACAGCCTCCTTCGCGCCGGGGTCCGAGGCCCGCCACGGCCGCTGCGTTACTTCGAAGACGAGCGTGAAGGCCGCCACGAAGCTCTTCAGGGCGACTCCTCGCGAGACCAGCTCAGGCGCGAGCGTGAGGTGGTCGAGGTTCTCGTTCAGGGCGTATTGGATCGCATTCTTCAGGCAGTCGGGTGAGAATCTGACGTCCGCGTCGGTAAAGAGGAGCCATTCACCCTCGGCCTCCGCGGCCCCGCGGAAGAGCGCGTGGTTCTTGCCCAGCCAGCCTTCGGGCAAATGGTCGATCTTCAGCGGCCTGAGCCTATCTGGCCTCTGGGATGCCAGGTCGGCGACGACCTTTCCTGTGCCGTCGGTGGAGCGGTCGTCTACGGCCAGGACCTCGAGGCGGCCGGGGTAGGCTTGATCCAGGACCGATCCCAGCGCCTCTCCTACGCCGGCCTCTTCGTCGCGCGCGGCCACCACGACCGAGGCCGAAGGGTATTGGTCGATGTGTCCCCCCGACTCCGCGACCTTGCGAAGCATGGGGACGCGCCGCGCGCCCCGAAACCAACCGGCGGCCGCCGCGAGCCACGCCACAGAGCCGAGAACCATGAGCGAGGTTCCCACGCCGCGGAGCATCTTCGAGCCGCCCCGCACGACTACCCTACGACGGGCCGAGAGTCCTCTACACCACCGGGCATTTCGAGGGACTCGGCGTGTTCTCTTATGATGGCGCGGGAGATGACGAGGCGTTGTATCTCGCTGGTTCCCTCGTAGATCTCCGTTACTCGTGCATCCCTGTAGTGTCTCTCGACGGGATGGTCTTTCATGTAGCCTCGACCGCCGAGAACCTGGATAGCGTCGTAGGCGACCTCGTTGGCAACCTGCGAGGCGTAGAGCTTGGCGCGGGCGCCGGCCTCGGTGTGACGATCTCCCCTATCTTTCATCCACGCCGCCTCGTGGACGAGGAGGCGGGCCGCCAGTATCTTCGTCTGCATGTCGGCGAGTTTGAAGGCTATCGCCTGATGCTCTGCTATAGGCTTCCCGAAGGTGGTTCGTTCCGCGGCGTAGTGCGTAGCGTAGCGGAAGGCGGCCTCGGCGATGCCGAGGGCCTGCGCGGCGATACCGATACGGCCCGTGTCAAGCGTGGCGAGCGCGACCCTGAGCCCCTTTCCTTCCTCCCCGAGCAGGTCTTCCTGGGGGACGAAGACGTCGTCGAAGATCACATCGTCGGTGGTCGCGGAGATCACCCCCATCTTCCTGGCGTGCGCGCCGAAGGAGATGCCCTCGGAATCCATGTCGACGACGAAGGCCGTAACACCATCTCTGGCTCCGCCTTCCGTACGGGCGAAGAGGATCATGGTGCCGGCGATCCTCCCGTTGGTGACCCACTGCTTGTGCCCCCAGACGCGGTAGCCGCCGTCGACCCTCTCGGCTCTGCTCTGGATCGCCGAGGCGTCGGATCCCGTCTCGGGTTCGGTGAGCGCGAAGCAGCCGATCCTCTCCCCGCGCGCCAGCGGCGGCACCCAACGCGCCTTCTGCTCTTCGGTACCGAACATCACGATCGGGACGGTGCCCGCGCTCGTGTGTACAGCGAGCGTCACGCCAACCCCGGCGTCGGCGCGGCTCAGCTCCTCGATCAGGAGGCAGTACGAGAGGAAGTCAGCCCCCGCACCGCCGTATTCCTCGGGGACACACAGGCCCATAAACCCGGCGTCTGCCATCTTTTCCAGCGTCTCGAAAGGGACCCTGTCTTCACCGTCGAGTTCGGCCGCGTGGGGTGCTACCTCCCGGTCGGCAAAATCTGCCGCGCGGTCTTTGATCTCTAGCTGTTCCGGGCTCATGCTGAAGTTCATGGGACCTCCGTGGCCTGAAGCTAACCGTGTGGAGTATGGGTAACGTGACGTACTCTACCTTACTGCTGCCCGTCGTAGAATGCGAAGGTGAGCGCGAAGGACGATTTCGACTGAACCGGCGGGGCCTGATCCTGGTGGCGGTAGCGGCGCTTGGCGTGTTGGCGGTCTTCGTCGTCTCCTGTGAACGCCTCGACGGTCCGGGCGGAGAGAGCCTGGACCCGGCGTGCCCACCAGGTCTCGGGAGGGGTATCTTTGATACGGGCCTCTTCGGAGAGAACGAACCCCAAGGCTCTCGCGCTGTGAGGAGGCTGCTAGATGACCCTGACTTCGGGGCGTCGGCAGAGGCGGCTGGGGACTTGCGTGCCGGGGTGGTGGACCCGCGACTGGTCGAGGCTCTGCGGGCCGTAACGCGGCAGCACCGGATCTGCGTCGACGTCTTCAAGCAGGGCCACTCCTTTATCCCTGGTGTCGAGGACGGTCCGCGCATACCTGAGGGGTATGGGGAGGCCGGCGGGCTGCCCAACACCCACTACTTTGGCAGGGCGGCCGACATCCGGTACGTGGAAGGCGAACCCGTGGAGGGCAACGGCGAGGACCCCGACGTACTCGGGGTTGGCCGGGTGCTCGCAGACCTTCCGCCGCAACGCAGGCCGGATCAGATAATAGGCCCCGAGTCCTGGACGCGGACGCTGGAGGGTTCGTACGAGGAGGGTTGGATCCTCGACCAGGATCAGCTCGAGCTCCACGACGACCACATCCACCTCGGCTACACCAAAGACCGCGGAACCAGCAACACCAGGTAAGTCTCGGGTGGAGGCTGCGGCATCCGCTGGCCCGACATTGATGAGAACCTGAGCACGGAGGGACCGCTCCGGGGAGCGCCCGCGTGCCGTGAACAATTGTAGCAATCTGGTATATTTTCCTTGCGTTGAATACTAGGGGTCCGCCGGAAGCATACTGGAGGCGGGTTCAGGGAAGGGGGAGTTCGGTGATTTTGGCGCGGTACTCAAGGGGTCTACTCATCCTGGGCATGTTTGCCGTCTTGATGTTGTGTACGACCGTTCTGGGCGCTTCGGCCCAGGAGAACCCAGGCGGGTTCGTCGCCTTATCCGGTGAGGAGGCTCGCCAATATGACGTTCCTGCCGACGTGCGCGAGGTCTGGCGGTCCTCGGATAATGGAATCTCCCAGACTCGCTACCAGCAGTACGTAGGGGACGCTGCGGTTTACGGGGGTGAGATCACGGTCCTGGGGCGCAACGGGGAGAAGGTCGCCGTTACGGGCAACCACTACCCGAACCTGGGCCCGTCAAACCAGGTAGAGGTGACCAAGGCAGGGGCGCGCGAGAAAGTGCAGAGTGAACGGGGCAACAGCGGCAAGTTCATCACGACCCTCTACATAAACCCCGAGAACGGGGTCAGGTTCTACGAGGTGGACTCCCAGCGGTTCGACTCGCGCAAAGTCTTCCACATAAACGCCCAGACGGGCAACAAGATTAAAGAGTACAGCAACCTGCAGGAGTCGCTAGAGCCCGGCATCGGCGTCAAGGGCGACACCAAGCAGATAGACGTAACCGTAAAAGGCACTTCGCACCAGACGGTCTCCCCGGACGGACGCCAGGCAACCTACGACGCGCAGAACAAGAAGAAGCTACCGGGAACGCTCTTCACCGACCCAGACGGGACGTGGAACCTCGCCGGACGCACCTCGCCGGGCCAGCCCGCGGGCGTGGACGCACATTACTACGCGAACGTCACCGACGACTATTATCGGGTCGTCTTACGCCGCAACAGCCTCGACAATGAGGGCATGCAGATGGTCTCCACCGCCCACTTCGGCAAGGACTACAACAATGCCTTCTGGAACGGGCAGCAGATCACCTACGGCGACGGCGACGGAACGGACACGTTTATCGAGCTTTCGGGCGGGCTGGACGTGGCGACCCACGAGTTTACCCACGGCGTCACCGAGTTTACCTCGGGCCTGATCTACCAGGACGAATCAGGCGCGCTCAACGAGGCGTTCTCGGACATACTTGGCAACTCCAGTGAGTTCTACGCCAAGAGGAATGGCCTGGATCCCGAGGACCCCGACTGGCAGATCGGGGAGGACATCTACATTCCCGAGGAAAACGGCTTCCGCAACATGGCCGACCCGGCAGAGGACGGAGACCCTGACCACTACTCCGAGCGTTACACAGGCAAGAAAGACAACGGCGGCGTACATATCAACTCCGGCATTCCCAACCACGCCTACTACCTCCTCGTCAATGGCGGCAGGAACGCAGGGGAGAGGCGCGGTCACGCCCACACAGGTCCCGTCGTGACGCGCGTCAGGCTAGCTGCCGCGGAGAAGATCTTCTACACGGGCTTCACGAGCTTGCCTCCGACAGCAACCATGTCGCAGGCGCGCCAGGCGACCGAAGTGTCGGCCGTCGCCCTCTACGGCGCGGACTCCCAGCAGAAGGCCTCGACCAGCAAAGCCTGGAGGGCCGTCGGCGTACGCTAAGGACAGCATAGAACGCAGGCTAACAGGGGCTCTCCGATCCGGGGAGCCCCCTTCACGGCCCTGAACGAGAATTTCCCGCCGGACTATAATGGACCTTCCAAGTAGAAGCGTTGGAGGAGTGTGCTGATGCTGGTAAAGGACGAGCTTCTCGATAAAGTCGTGGACCGTGTCAGGGAGCAGATGCCGGAGGAGCAGGCACCTCAGGTCGGGGAGTTTGCGCGCCAGTACTACGACTGGGTAGACGCGGACGACCTCGAGGACCGCTCGCCGATAGACGCCTACGGGGCCGCGGTATCCCACTGGAGCTTCGCGGGGCGGCGCAAGCCTGGAGAGTCGAAGATAAGAGTCTACAATCCCCACTTCGAGGAACACGGCTGGCAGTCGACCCACACCGTCATAGAGATGGTCAACGACGATATGCCCTTCCTGGTCGACTCGGCGAGGATGGAGATAAACCGCCAGGGCTACGCGATACACATGATCCTCCACCCCCTCATGAAGGTGCGCCGCGACGAGGAAGGGCGGCTCACGGACGTCCTCCCCCCCGACACGGAAGAGGAAGACTTCATCTCGGAGTCGATGATCCACGTCGAGGTAGACCGTCAGACCGAGCCCCCGGTGCTGGAAGACTTAACCGCGTCCATCGAGAAGACCCTTGCCGACGTGAAGGCGTCAGTGGAGGACTGGCTCGAGATGCGCGGGAGGGTCGGGGAGATAGTCTCCGGGCTCGAAGAGAACCCGCCGAACTTCGAGCCCGAGGATCTGGCCGAGACCCGCGCGTTTCTGGAGTGGGTCGAGGACAACAACTTTACGTTCCTCGGCTACCGCGACTACGACCTGACCATGCTAGACGGCGAGGATGCCCTGTGCGCCGTGCAGGGGTCGGGCCTGGGCATATTGAGGCAGGATGAGTCGGGACCGGTCTCCCACAGCTTTGCCGAGCTCCCACCCGGGGTCAGGAGGCTCGCGCGCACGCCCAAGCTTCTCAACCTCACCAAAGCGAACTCGCGGGCCACGGTGCACAGGCCTTCTTACCTGGACTACATCGGCATCAAAAAGTTCGACGAGTCGGGCGAGGTAACCGGGGAGCGGCGGTTCCTCGGTCTGTACACCTTCTCAGCCTACAGCGCGAGCATCTTCGACATACCGCTCGTCAGGCGCAAGGTGCGCTATGTTCTCCAGAGGGCCGGCTTCCCCGAGGGGAGCCACAACGAGAAGGACCTCGTCGAGATACTCGAGACCTACCCGCGCGACGAGCTGTTCCAGATCTCCAAGGAGGAGCTCTTCGACATCGCCATGGGCATACTCCACCTGCAGGAGCGCCAGCGCGTCAGGATCTTCGTCAGGCGCGATACCTACGGACGCTTCTTCTCCTGCCTCGTCTTCGTGCCCCGCGATCGCTACAACACCGTGATCCGGGAACGTATGCAGCGCATTCTCCTAAAGGCCTTCGACGGTGAGAACGTGGAGTACAACGTCAGGCTCTCCGGAGTCGGTGCTCGCGCGCGTGCACTTCATAATCTACACAAAGCCGGGACAGACCCCCGAGTACGACGAGGAGGAGATCGAAGGCCGCATCGTCGAGACGACCCGCTCGTGGGCGGACAACCTCTACGAGGCCCTTTTGGAACAGTGCGGCGAGGAGCAGGGCACGGAGCTGTTCCGCAAGTACCGCGGCGCGTTCTCCCCCGGCTACCGCGCGGGCTTCATACCCCGCTCGGCCGTCTCAGACATAATGCGGATGGAGACCTTGAAATCCGAAGACGATCTCGGGATGAGCCTCTACCACCCTATAGAAGAGCCCGAGGACTTCCTCGGTTTCAAGCTTTTCAGGCTAGGGGATCAGGTCTCGCTCTCGGGCATCCTGCCGCTTCTGGAGGACATGGGCGTCGAGGTGGTCGACGAGCGTCCGCACGAGGTGAAACCCGAGGGCTCTCCCCCGGTCTGGATCTACGACTTCGGCCTCGTCCACGAAGCCGGCGGCGAGCTGCAGACCGGTGAGGTCAAGGAGATCTTCCAGGACGCCTTCGTCCGAGCGTGGCGCGGGGCGGTCGAGAACGACGGCTTCAATCGCCTCGTGCTACGCGCCCGCCTTACGTGGCGTGAGATCTCGGTCCTGAGGGCCTATTGCAAGTACCTCAGGCAGACGGGCTCGACGTTCTCCCAGGACTACATGGAGGACGCCCTCGTCGAAAACCCGCATATAGCCAGCCTGATCGTTGACCTCTTCAACGCCCGCCTCGATCCCTCCCGCCAGAACAGGGCGGAGGCCGAGAGCAAGCGGATTACCGAAGAACTCGAAGAGGCCCTCGAGGAGGTTGTGAGCCTGGACGAGGACCGCATCATGCGTTCGTTCCTCGATGTCACGCTCGCGACCCTGCGGACAAACTACTACCAGAGCACGCCGGAGGGAGACGCGAAACTGCACCTCTCCTTCAAGCTGGACCCCAACCAGATTCCCGGCCTACCGTTGCCCTTGCCCAGGTACGAGATCTTCGTCTACTCCCCGCGCACGGAAGGCGTACACCTGCGCGGCGGGGAAGTCGCCCGCGGCGGCATCCGCTGGTCGGACAGGCGGGAGGACTTCAGGACCGAGATCCTTGGCCTCATGAAGGCCCAGACGGTGAAGAACGCCGTTATAGTTCCCGTCGGGGCGAAGGGCGGTTTCGTCGTGAAACGTCCGCCGACAGAGGGTGGCCGCGAGGCCATGCAGGAGGAGGTCGTCGCCTGTTATAAGACCCTGATCCGGGGGATGCTGGATATCACGGACAACATCTCGGGCGACGAGATCGTCCCGCCCTCAGACGTCATGCGCTACGACGATGACGACCCCTACCTCGTCGTAGCGGCGGACAAGGGCACGGCGACCTTCTCGGATATCGCAAATGGCCTCTCGGCCGAGTACGGTTTCTGGATGGGTGACGCCTTCGCCTCCGGCGGCTCGGTCGGCTACGACCACAAAGAGATGGGGATCACCGCGAGGGGCGCGTGGGAGTCGGTGAGCCGTCACTTCCGCGAGCTCGGCCACGACACCCAGACTGAGGACTTTACCGTGGTCGGCATCGGGGATATGGCGGGCGACGTCTTCGGCAACGGCATGCTCCTCAGTCGCCACATAAAGCTCGTCGGCGCCTTCAACCACATGCACATCTTCCTAGACCCCGATCCTGACCCCGAGAAGAGCTTCGAGGAGCGCGAGCGCCTCTTCGGGCTCGCTCGTTCCTCGTGGACAGACTACGACGAGGATCTTATCTCCGAGGGTGGCGGCATCTTCCCGCGCACGGCCAAGTCTATTCCCCTCTCGGAGCAGGTGCGCGCGTTGCTCGCCGTCGAGGAAGAATCCCTAACCCCGACGGAGTTGATCAGCGCCATGCTCAAGGCCGAGGTCGACCTGCTCTGGAATGGGGGCATAGGCACCTATGTAAAGGCGAGCTCCGAGAGCAACGCCGAGGTCGGCGACAGGACCAACGACGCCTTACGGGTAGACGGAGACGAGTTGAGGTGCAGGGTCGTCGGTGAAGGCGGGAACCTCGGGTTCACCCAGACGGGGCGCATAGAGTACGCGCTGCGTGGAGGCAGGATCTACATGGACGCCGTCGACAACTCGGCCGGAGTCGACTGCTCTGACCACGAGGTGAACATCAAGATCCTGCTCGACGCTATCGTCGAGGCGGGGGACATGACCGAAAAGCAGCGCAACGGGCTGCTCGCCAGCATGACCGACGAGGTCGGGGACCTCGTGCTGCGCGATAACTACCAGCAGACCCAGGCCATAAACCAGGCCCTGGCGCTCGCGCACCCCATGGTCGACGTCCACGCCCGCTACATACACTCCCTTGAGCATGAGGGCAGGCTCGACCGCGGGCTGGAGTTCCTGCCCGGCGACGAGGAGCTGGGCGAACGGCGCTCGGACAACAAGGGCCTTACCGCCCCCGAGCTCGCCATACTATTATCGTACAGCAAGATCACCACCTATCAGGACCTCCTGAAGTCGGATGCTCCCGAAGACCCTTATCTCTCACGTGAGCTGGAGAGGTACTTCCCGGCGCCCTTGAGGGACCGCTTTCGGGAGCAAATCCACGAGCACAGGCTGCACCGCCAAATCACGGCCACCCACGTCACGAACAGCCTGGCCAACCGCTGCGGTCCTTCCTTCGTGTTCAGGCTCGGCGAGGAAACGGGGGCCGACGCGCCAGACATAGCCCGCGCTTACCTGGCGGCGCGCGAGATCTTCTCGGTACGCGGCCTCTGGGACGAGATCGAAGCCCTGGACAACCAGGTCGAGGCGAGGATACAGACCAGGATCATGCTCGACGCCCGCAAGCTTCTCGAGCGGGCGACCCGCTGGCTGCTCCGCTACCGTCGCATGCCGCTCGATATCCAGGCGACGATCTCACACTTCTCCGAAGGGGCCAACGACCTGGCCGAGCGCGTCCCAGACGTTCTGCTCGACGGTGACCGCGAAGCCGTCGAGAACTCGTCCCAGCGCCTCATCGACGAGAGGGTGCCACGGGATTTGGCCGAGCGCGCCGCGACCCTCGGTCCGATGTTCGCCGCACTGGATATAACCGACGTGGCCAACTCCACCAGAGAATCCCTCGAAGCGACGGCGGCGGTTTACTTCACCCTGGGCGACCGGCTGAAGATGCACTGGCTGCGCCGCCACATCGAGGCCCTGCCGCGCGACAACCGCTGGCGCACCCTGGCGCGCTCCGCGCTGCGCGACGACATCTTCAACCAGCAGGCCGCCCTCACCGCCGAGGTACTGAAGGACACCCCACAAGACGAGCCCGCAGCCGAGCGCATCGAAGCCTGGACCAAAGCCAACGAGGGCCCCGTGCACCGCACGCTGCAGGTTTTGGCGGACATCAACTCCAGCGGCACCTTCGACCTCTCCACCCTGTCGGTCGCGCTGCGGGAGATCCGGAACCTGGTAACGGCCCCAGAAGCCCCACCCGAGGAGGTGGAATCCGCCAGGACCTAGCTCTTGTCTCCCAACGACTCCCGGTGGGCCGCTGCGCGCTCGACGTACTCGCTAGCGCCGCGACCGATGTCCGCTGCCTGCTCTTCGCTTACGTCGCTTACGCGTTTGGCCGGAATGCCGACGATGAGGCTATGGGTCGGGAACTCGCGGCCTTCGGGGACGACGGCACCGGCCGCGACGATGGAACCTTCGCCGACCTTCGCGCCGTTGAGGATCGTGGCGCCCATGCCAATGAGGCAGTTGTCCCCGATCTCGCACCCGTGCACGACCGCGTTGTGCCCGACGACGCATCCCTCGCCGATGACCGCAGGATAGCCTGGGTCGGCGTGCACTACGCAGCCGTCCTGTACGTTGGTACGCGCCCCCACGCGTATAGGCTCGGTGTCGCCGCGCAGCACGGCCCCGTACCATACGCTCGACTGCTCGCCAAGGAATACGTCTCCAATAACGAAAGCTCCTGGCGCGACCCAGGCCGTTTCGGCGGCCTGCGGGGAGGCATCGTCGTACGGGAGCAGGTTGCTGTTCTCGTTCAGATCCAACGCCGCACCCTCTCCTTGTAGCGCAGATACTCTTCGCCGAACTTGCGCTCCAGGTAGATCTCTTCGCGCTCGATGACGCCGCGCCGCATTAACTGCTGGACAGCGGGGAGCAGCAGGATGGGCAAGAGAGCGTTGGCCAACGCGAAGATGCCTACATACATCAGCGTGAACCCGACGTATATCGGGTTGCGGGTAAAGTGGTATGGGCCTCCTGTGACGACCGCCGTCGCTGGCTTGTACGGGTCCACGTTGGTCTCAGCCTGCCGCATCTCGCGAAACCCGAGGAGCCCGACCAGGAACCCACAGACGATCAGGATAGGGCCGAGCGTCCGCGCCAGAAGGCGCGGCAGGAAGGGAACCCGGTAGAGCCGATTCGCAAGTAGGCCGGTGGCGATGGCGCCGGCGTAGATCAGGGGCGGAGGTGCGATAACACCTGGGTTGTCCGCCTTTCCTCTGTTATCTTCGCTCATCCGTAAGGCTCCTTCCGGTTGTGGGCGGTCGCGAACCGCCCCTACATCACGTTGTCGGGACCGTGGGCGGTGCGCGTTTTGCCCCTACGGCACCGTGTTACACCTCGACCAATACGGCGTCGCCCTGGCCGCCGCCGGAGCAGATGGCCGCGAGGCCCCTGCCTCCGCCGCGACGCTTCAGCTCGAAGAGGAGCGTCGTCAGAATTCGGGCACCGGAGGCGCCGACGGGGTGGCCGAGCGCCAGGGCGCCGCCGTTGACGTTGACGATCTCTGGGTCGACTCCGAGGATGCGCGTGGAGTGGATCGCGACGCCGGCGAAAGCCTCGTTGATCTCCACGAGATCCAGGTCCTGAGCGCTCCATCCTGCTTTCTCCAGCGCCAGCTTTCCGGCGTTCCCGGGAACGGTCAACAGGTTCGGCGGCTCCTCCGCGACCTTCGCGTGCGCGACGATGGTCCCGAGCGGTTCGAGGTTCCTACCACCTGCGAAGCTCTCGCTCGACAGCACGAGCGCGCCGGCCCCGTCGGTGACGCCGGGCGCGTTGCCGGCGGTCACGGTGCCGCCCTCGTCGATCGGCCTGAGGGCGGCGAGCTTCTCCAGGGTGGTGTCGTGCCGGATCGGCTCGTCGGAGTCGACGTAGCTCGTCTGTCCCTTCCCTACCGAAACCTTCACGCCGACTATCTCTTCGGAGAGCCTTCCTTCATCGGTCGCGGCCGCGGCGCGCTGGTGGCTCCTGAGAGCCCACTCGTCCTGCTCTTCGCGGGAGATGTCGAATTTCTTCGCGCCGTCGGTGCCGAAGCGGATCATGTTGACGTGCTCGAAGGCGTCGAGTAGGCCATCGTGCATCATCGCGTCGAGCGCCGGCGTGTCGCCCATGCGGGCACCCCAGCGGACTTTTGGCAAGAGATACGGCGCGTTCGACATGCTCTCCATGCCGCCGGCCAGTATCACGTCGTAGTCGCCGGCCCGGATCATGGTCTCCGCCAACGTCGCGCTCCTGAGACCGGAGGCGCACACCTGGTTCAAGGTCTCGGTCGTAAGCGAGAAAGGTAGCCCGGCACAACCGTTCGCCTGGCGGGATGGGATCTGGCCGACACCGGCTTGGACGACGAGGCCGAAGATGGAATGCTGTAGTTCTGGGTCCTCGACACCGGAGCGATCCACCGCTTCCCTGATCGCCGCCCCGCCCAATTCGGGCGAGCTCAAGGGTGACAGTGCGCCGCCGAATTTACCGAAGGGCGTCCGCGCCGCCCCGAGTATTACCGTACGTTCCAATGCGACACCTCCGTCTTTGCGACCAACGACCATAGTCTAAGCCTTCGGGTAGCATAACGCGCGGCCCGCAAAGGCTAACCTGTTTGACTCCACGTGCTATCTTCTCGGGGGAGAACGGCACAGCGAGGAGAATCTATGAACGTAAAGAGGTTGGATCACATAGCCCTCTATATGAACGACAGGGACGAGGCCGCGCGCTTCCTGACCACGCACCTCGGGTTCCACATCGTGGATCATACGGAACGTTACACTCTTGTGGGTGCCGGCGGCAGGCTCGGCAAGCTCACCCTGTTCGACGCTCCGCAGGGTACTACGCCTTCTCCGGGGGAGATCGAACGCATAACTATCCGCGTAGCCAACCCGGAAGCCGCAGCGAGAGAGCTTCCGCCCGAGGCCGACGCCGAACCACTCGACGGCGGGTACACCTTTACAGGCCCGGAAGGACTTCCTCTCGCCCTGCTTCCGGGCGAGGGAGAGTTCGCGGACTACGACCTCGAAGGCTTCACCCTTCGCTCCGGTTCCCCAGGGGAGTCGGCGCACTCGCTCGTCGAGATGGGCTTCTCCCCAGGAGACGAGGCCACCACCGTGCGTGCTGGCGAGTACCGTATAGGCCTCACCGACCAGGCCCCCGAAAGGGGAGGCATGCTCTTTCACATCGGCTGCCTGGTAGATTCCGCCGAGGACCATCGCAAAGAAGCCAAAGAGCGGGGGCTCGAGGTCCAGAACTTCGTCGAGGGGCCCAACACCCTTGCGGTCTTCATCCGCGGACCCGAGGACGTGAGCGTGGAGTACGTCGAGCACAAGCCCACGTTTTCCCTGACCTAGAGAACGCGGGTGCGCGTTGTCGTCGCCGGGGGGGGCCTCGCCGGCCTCACCACCGCCTTGCGGGCCACAGAGCTCGGCGCTCGGGTCATCCTGCTGGAGAAGGGCGAACGTCCCGGCGGCTCCTTCGTCCACTCCAGCGGCTACGTCTGGTCGTACAGGGACATGCAGACGTTCCGCTTCGAGGCGCCGGGCGGGGACGCAGCCCTGCAGAGGCTTATCCTCGAACGCCTGGAGTCGGGCCTGAACTGGCTTGAGGACTCAGGGGGCGTGCTCCTCTCCCGAGAGACCGGAAACCCACTCACGTTTGGCGCACGCTTCGATCCCGAACAGACGGTCGCTAACCTCGCGGGGCGCGTACGGGATTCGGGCGGCGAGATCCTCACCAACACAGCACTCGAAGCGCTGCTCAAGGACACCTCAGGACGTGTGACCGGCGCGCTGGCGTCTACGTCGGGGAGCGAGAACGAATACGTGGCCGATGCCGTGGTCCTCGCGTCCGGTGGGTTCGCGGCGAACCAGGATCTCGTCGGGCGCCACATTATCGGGGGACCCGGCACGATGTTAGTGCGTGCCCACCCGAGGAGCACCGGCGAAGGCTTTCTCGCAGCACTTGACGTGGGCGCGCTCGCGAGCGCCGGCCTCGACGAGTTCTACGGCCGCAACCTGCCAGCGCCCCCCGCAGAGTTTCCCCCCGAACGATTTGTGGAAGTCTCCCAGCTCTACGGCCGCCACGCCGTTGCCATAAACGCCCGCGGCGAACGCTACGCTGACGAGGGAGCGGACTGGTCAGAGACGGCCCTGACCCGGGCAACGGCCCACCAGCCGGGGCCCTACGCCTGGTACGTCCTTGACGCGGCCGGACTCGAAGCCCGGGTGCGCGAGCGTACCGCAAAGGACATGGTCGAGACGGCGAGGAACGTGGGCGGAACCATCGTCGAGGCGTCGAGCCTTGGCGGGCTTGCCGATGAGCTCGGAGAGCGGGGCGTGCCCCGCGACACCGTCCTCCGTACCCTGGAGGAATACAACGCGGCCGTCACGACGAGCAGAGAGACCACCCCCCCGAGGACGGGGCACGCCAGGGCCCTGCGGCTCCCGCCCTTCGTGGCCGTCAAGGTCGCGCCGTCCATAACGCACACTGTTGGCGGGGTCGCCGTCGACGCCGGCTGCAGGGTGCTTCGGGAGTCGGACAAGCGACCCATCCCCAGCCTCTACGCCGCCGGGGTCGAGGTCGGCGGCGTCTCTGTTGGCGGGTACACGAGTGGCCTCGCCTCGGCCCTCGTCTTCGGCAGGACCGCCGCTGAGTCGGCGGTCGCAGACGAGAGGGAGTAGAACAGGACATCGACGCGACCCTCTCGAGTTCGGGCGGTGGCCCCCTCGCCCGCTCGCAACGCGAAAGACATGAGCAAGCAACAATAAGAATCACCCATACGGGGGATGCGCTGGCTCCCGTTGCGGGCGTAAGCTATCAATGTAACTTATCGGGCCTGGGCGATTTCCCCGCCCGCCCATGAGAGGAGCGGGCGAGAATGGTGAACTCCGGGTTCTGCTTGACTTCGAGGGTGGTTTTCGGCTCTTCTCTGGCGGTACTGGCAGCGTTTCTGGTCGTGTTGCTGGTTCCCAGGCCAGCCCACGCTATCACGTTGACCGAGCGCCACATCAAACAGGGTCCAGGGCAACTTTATAGGTACCGACGTGAACGGTACGTCGAAGCTCGGCAACGCCGAAGTCGGCGTCCGCGTCGAGACGCCAGGCAACTCTATCGGGGGACGGCGCCAGGGGCCGGCAACGTCATCTCGGACAACGTCGGCACGGGCGTCTCGATTCTTGGTAGCGGGGCTGGCAACAATCTAGTTCAGGGCAACACCATCGGTACGGACCTGAGCGGCACACGAAACCTCGGCAACGGTAGCGGCGTGTTCATCTCAGACGCCGCGGGCAATTCGATCGGGGGCACGGTCGCCGCCGCGGCCAACACCATCTCCCTCAACCGTAACCAGGGAGTCATCATCGTTGGCGACACCGCCACGGGCAACAGCATCCTTCGTAACTCCATCTTCGGGAACGGCATACCGCCCGGCCTGAGCATCGACCTGAACGACGACGACGTCACCGCCAACGACGCGAAAGACCCCGACACGGGACCCAACGGCCTTCAGAATTTCCCCGTCCTAACCTCGGCGAGCGAGACGAGGATCGAGGGCCGGCTAAACAGCCGTCCCGGAAGGAACTTCACCATCCAGTTCTTCTCGAACCCGCCGCCGGTCGTCCTGACCGGCTTCAGGGAAGGCACGACCTTCCTGGGCGAGAAGACCGTTACGACCAACGGCGAAGGCAGGGTCTCCTTCGCGTTCGATACGTCGGTCAACACGGGTGAGGTCGTAACAGCGACGGCGACCATCCAGCTCGGCACCCCCACACGCCCAGGCAACACCTCCGAGTTCTCGGCGACCAGATTGGTGCAGTAGGGGCCGTTCGTAGATAGGGGCCATTCGCGAACGGCCCTATAGTAGAATGCGGTTCCGGAAAGATACCTTTGGGGAAGGGTGAGGCATCGTGGCCAACATAGGGGATTACGAGAAGACCTACGCGGGTTTCGACTGGGAGACGCCTGAGAGGTTCAACTTCGGGCGAGACATCGTAGACCGATGGGCCGCTCAGGACCGGGCGGCCATGGTCTGGCTCGGGACCAGCGGCGAAGTACGCCGCTTCGACTTCGCCCAGTTCTCCGACCTCTCGAACAGGTTCGCCAACGTGGCCAGGGAGATGGGTGTAGGACGCGGCGACAGGGTGATGGTCCTACTCGGGAAAGTGCCGGAGTGGCACGCCGTCCTCACGGGCCTCTTGAAGCTCGGGGCCATCGCTATCCCCTGCGCCCCCCAGCTAAGGGCCGGCGATCTCAAGTTCAGGGCCAAGCATTCAGGCTCACGGGCCATTATCTCTGGCCCCGAAGGCGTAGAAGAGGTCGATAAGATGCGCGGGGAGGTCCCTGATCTCCAGCATTTCATCTCTTTGGGCGAGGAGCGCGACGGCTGGGACTCCTACGAGACGCTCATGGACGAGGCCTCGGAAGAGTTTACGGCAGAGGACACGGCGGCGTACGAGGGCGCGTTCATCCTCTACACCTCGGGGACGACGAAACATCCCAAGGGCGCTCTGCACACGCACGCCTACACGCACGCTGCGTGGATGCAGGCCAGGTACTGGTTGGATCTCCGGGAGGGCGACAGGCTATGGTGCACCTCTGGCACTGGATGGGCCAAGAGCATCTGGAACATCTTCCTTGGGCCGTGGAGCCAGGGAACGGAGATCTTCTTCCACGAGGGCGGCTTCGACCCGGCAGAGCGCCTCGACCTCATAGAGCGCTACGACGTCTCCGTCCTCTGCCAGGCCCCGACCGAATACCGCCTCCTCGCCAAGACCCCCGAGCTGGAAAGCGCTGACCTCTCCACCATCCGTCACGCCGTCTCCGCCGGCGAGCCCCTCAATCCGCCGGTCATAGAGCGCTGGAAAGAGCTACACGGCCTGACTATCTACGACGGCTACGGGCAGACGGAGAACACGCTGCTGGTCGGAAACTACCCCGGCCTCGAAGTGAGGTCCGGCGCTATGGGTAAACCGTCTCCTGGCTGTGACGTGAAGATCATAGATCCGGAAGGCGAAGTGTGCCAGCCGGACGAGCCGGGCGACATCGCCCTCTCCGGACGCATACCCGCGCTGCTCAAGGAGTACTGGGAACAGCCCGACGCGACCGAGGCCGTGTATCGCGACGGGTACTACCTGACAGGCGACAGGGCTTACATGGACACCGAAGGCTACCTTTGGTTCGTTGGTCGTTCGGACGACGTCATCACTTCCGCCGGGTACCGTATAGGGCCCTTCGAGATAGAGAGCGTCCTCATCGAACACCCCGCCGTCGTCGAGAGCGCCGTCGTGCCTGCGCCCGACGAGGATCGTGGAAGCGTCGTCAAGGCGTTTATCGTCGTCGGCCAGGACTACGAGCCATCTGAGGAGTTGGCCGCGGAGATCCAGGACTACTGCAAGGCGCAGACGGCCCCCTACAAGTATCCGCGCCAGATAGAGTTCATCGAAGAGTTGCCCAAGACGACGAGCGGTAAGATCCGGCGGGTCGAGCTGCGAAAGTGAAGGTTACGGGCATCAGGCTTCAGGCATCAGTTAGTAGTTTCTCGCGATATGGCTGCTCGGAAAACGGATCTGAAACCTGTAGCCCTACCCCTGATGCCTCTTATGCCTGATCTCGTCGCGCTCGCGAACGAGGACTTCTGCTATCTGACGACGACGGGACGTGTGACGGGCAGGCCGCACGAGATCGAGATCTGGTTCTCCCTCGTGCCTGAGACGCTGACCCTGTACATGCTCTCCGGTGGCGGCGACCGCTCGGACTGGGTGAAGAACCTCCGCCGCAATCCCAAGGTGACGGTCCGCATAGCGGGTGAGCGTTTCGACGGGCGTGCGCGCGAGGCTGGGGACGCCGAGGAAGACGAACTGGCGCGACGTCTCCTGATCGAGAAGTACGAGAGCCGCCCGGGAAGTCTTGCGAACTGGCGACGCAGGGCGCTGCCTGTAGCAGTGGACCTCTCGACGTAGCGGCGAGGATACGGCCGTGCACCCTAGAGCAGCCAGGCCGGAAGACGCTGAAACCATAGCCCGCATCTACAACGAGGGTATCGAGGAACGCATCGCTACCTTCGAGACCATTCCGCGCACCGCCGGCGACATCCAGGCCTGGTTCGACACTACGCATCCCGTTGTCGTCGTGGAAGAAAACGGGATGGTAGTCGCCTTCGCCAACACGTCGGCCTACAGTTCCCGCGAATGTTACTCCGGAGTAGCCGAGTTCTCCGTGTATACCGCCGGCGAGGCCAGGGGCCGCGGTGCTGGCACCATGGGGATGAAGGCCCTGATCTCCGCGGCAGAAGAGGCTGGTTTCTGGAAGCTGGTCTCTCGCGTCTTCGTCGAGAACGCGCCGAGCCGTAAGCTGCTCCTTACTTTGGGCTTCCGCGAGGTTGGGGTCCACGAGAGGCACGCCAGGCTCGACGGCCTCTGGCGCGACGTCGTGGTCGTCGAACGGCTCATCCCGGCCAACCTGTAACCGCTCTCGCGGGGAGCGTGATATCCTTGCGCGATCCGGTAGCCCAGAAGGCGATGGACGGAGGTAGGGGTGGGTGACTTTACGCCAGTAGGCGGCCTTATTGGTGGGCTTTTGATCGGGCTGGCCGTCGCGCTGATGATGCTGCTGGACGGACGCCTCGCGGGGATCAGCGGCATCGTCGGCGGCCTGCTGGCCCCGAAGGCTGGCGACACGGGCTGGCGCGTGGCTTTCATCGCGGGGCTGTTGTTGGGTCCGCTGGCATACGTCCTCGCGGCGGGAGGACCTGCGACCGTGGACGTGCTCGCCTCTCCGCCGGCCGTTCTGGTCGGGGGGCTCCTGGTCGGCTTCGGCACCCGCATGGGCTCGGGCTGCACGAGCGGCCACGGTCTGTGCGGGCTGGCGCTCTTCTCGCTGCGCTCGGTCGTCGCCACGGTGGTCTTCTTCGGGGTCGCGATGCTAACCGTGTTCCTGACCAGGCACGTCTTCTGATGGCTTCCGGTGTTCCGAGAATACTTGCGGCCCTTGCCTGCGGAATCGTATTCGGCCTTGGGCTCGCCATTTCGGGGATGATGAACCCGGCGAAGGTCGTGGGCTTCCTCGATGTGACCGGGAACTGGGACCCTACCCTCGCCTTCGTCATGGGCGGCGCGTTGCTCGTCGCCGTGCCCGCTTACCGGGTGATCCTGGGGCGCGGGCGCCCCGTTCTCGCCAGGAATTTCTCCCTGCCTACGAAGATGAAGCTCGACTCGCCCCTGATCCTTGGTTCCGCCCTCTTCGGCGTCGGCTGGGGTCTCGTCGGGTTCTGTCCCGGACCCGCGGTGGCCGCCGTCGGGACCGGGCTCCCCGCGGTCCTCGGATTTGTGGCCGCCATGCTAGCCGGCATGGCCCTGCACGCCTGGACCTCCGGCGAGCGCCTGGCAAGCAAGGATTCGTCGACCGACGCGGCTCCGAACCCACGTTAGATCCTGTTAGCCTCTCAAAAGCGCGGAGATCTGGTTGAGGCTCCCGGCCATACGGGGGCCATACCACGTCAGGAGCTTGCCGTCGACCAGGTGGACCCTGTCCTCCTTCGCGGCGGGTATGTCCAAGGCGTAGAACTCGGGCAGGTCCTCGGCCGAGAACGGGTAAGGCTCGTCGGGTAGTAGGACGATCTCCGGCCGCAGCGCTTCGATCTCCTCCAACGTGACCACGGGGTAGCGGGTCGCCCCACCACAAACGTTCTCGCCACCCGAGACCTTCAACACGTCATGGACGTAGGTATCCGAGCCGACACCCATGTAGGGGCTCTTCCAGATTGGAACGAAGACCCGGCGTCTGGGGCCGCGCCGCGTATTTAGCCGCTTCACGACGCGCTCGACGGGCGCGAGTACCTCCTCTGCCAGCGGAGCTTCCACCAGATCGGCGAGCTCCCCGAGCATTCTGACCGCGCCCTCGACCGTCTCAGGGGCGCCGAGGAAAACGGGGACGCCCGCGGCGGCGAGCTCCTCTACGTCTTCCTTGCTGTTCTCCTCCTTGACGGCGACGATGAGGTCGGGCTCCAGCCCGAGGACGCGCCCCACGTCGACCTTCTTCGTCCCACCGACCTTCGCGATCCCCCCGACCATTCGTGGCGGCTGCGTGCAGTAACGGGTGCGGCCCACGACCCGGGTGCCCACGCCGAGGGCGAAGAGCGTCTCCGTCAGGCTAGGGACCAGGCCGACGATGCGTTGCGGGGCCAAGCCTAGACTTCCTTGAAGATGATCTCCGAGGCCGAAATGGGATCCAACTCCCTCTTGTAGACTTTATCCACAAGCTCAGTGTCCTCGCGGTTCAAACGCTCGTGCATCTCTTTCTCCAGGCGGTTCGTGGCCCACGAGACGACGAAGTCCCTAAGGGCGGCCCGCCGCCTCTCGGCAAGCCTGCCGTTCTCTTCCAGGAAATCGCGGTGCTTCTGGATCGTGTCTTTGAGTTCTTGGATGCCTTCGCCGGTATGGCCGCGGGTCATCACGATGGGCGGGAACCAGGGGTCTGGGTCGAGTTCTTGCCCTATCTCCAGTATGGAGCGCACCTCCGAGGCGGCGTTCTTGGCCTGGGGATTATCCGCCTTGTTGATGCAGAAGACGTCGGCTATCTCCATCACCCCGGCCTTGAGCGCCTGCACAGCGTCCCCCGCCCCAGGCTGCAAGCAAAGGACCACAGTGTCAGCCGCCGAGGCTACCTCGACTTCCCCCTGGCCCACGCCGACGGTCTCGTAGAGGATCACATCGTACCCACCGGCCTCCATGGCGATGGCGGCGAGCCGTGAGCCGCCCGCGAGCCCTCCCAAGTGCCCCCTGCTACCCATCGAGCGGATGAAAACGCCGGGGTCGAGGAAGTGGTCCGAAAGCCGTATGCGGTCGCCCAGGATCGCGCCTTTAGAGAACGGGCTCGAAGGATCGACAGAGACGATTCCGACCCGCCTGCCTTCCTCCCTGTAGAGTCTTATGAGCTTCGCGATGATGCTGCTTTTCCCGACGCCCGGCGGCCCCGTGAAACCAACCGTAAGCGCCCCTCCAGTCTCCGGGTAGATCTCCGCGATTATGCCGGCAGCCTCTTCGTCTTCGCGCTCTATCTTCGAGATCACACGCGCCACCGCCCGCCGGTCCCCCGCGAGCAACCGTTCCGCGAGCCCGCCCTTACCCAAACTGCTCCTATCTTCTATGCCCACTCCGTCTGAAGGTCCGGCGTGTTGGCCAGCGTCTGGTAGACGACGCAGTACTGCTCCGTTTTCTGGCGCAGGTTCTCTAACTGTTCACCGGTAGCCTCGGGCGCCACGATGTCGAAGGTGGTGCGGATGGCCTCGAAGCCGACGGGAACGTCCTTGGAGATGCCCAGCGTCCCGGCGAGATCCATCTCCCCTTCGACCGTCACCTCGATGCTCTCGGCCCGTATTCCCATTGCCTCGGCGACCATCTGGCAGGTCACCTGGGCGCAGGCCGCCAGAGCACCGAGCAGGAGATCTCCCGAACAGGCCACCTCGCCAGTACCCCCAACCCCGGCGTGAGCACCCGCGTCGTAGATTGCCTGTCCGACATCGACGGAGCACGAGATCGGGGTGTCTTGCTGGCTCGCCCTGGCCTCGAGCGTTATCCGGGAAGACCCCGGATCGTCGAGGTATTTCTTCTTTAATGGTCTCTGCACCGACCGGAGATCCATACCCTTCCTCCCAAAACGGCTTCCCTTCCGAAACCTATTGTAGCCGTCCGAGAGGAAGGAATCGTCTACATGCGTATCACATGTGTTACTCTACTTCGCATGTCGAAGATGATCCAGATAAGAAACGTCCCAGACGATTTGCACCGGACGCTGAAGGTCAGGGCGGCGAGGGCAGGCATGACGCTCTCGGGCTACCTACTCTCCGAGATAGAGCAAGTGGCGGAGAAGCCGACGATGAGTGAGTGGCTGAAGAGGGTAAGGAGCCGGGAGCCGGTCGAGTTGGACGAGCCGCCAGACGTAACGATCCGGCGGTTCAGGGACGCTGATGATCCACGTGATCTCGGCTAGTCGACCATGATGGTCCTGGACGCCTCTGCGGCTGTCGCCGTGTTGCTCAACCTCGGCACGAGCGCATCGGCTATCCGGGAGCGGCTGGCCGGTGTTGACGAGGGGCCGCACGTGCCCCACCTGTTCGAGATCGACGTGTTGAGCGCGTTGCGCCGCCACGCGCTGGGCCGCGACCTTTCCGAAAAGCGCGGTTCGGAGCTACTCGAAGACCTCACAAGCATGCGGCTAAACCGATATCCACACACCGCGCTTCTTCGTCGCATGTGGGAGCTGAAAGAGAACGTAACCGTTCAAGACGCTGCCTACATCGCCCTCGCCGAGACGTTGGACGCCCCGCTGATCACGATGGACGCGCGCTTGGCGCGGGCTCCCGGCATCCGCGCTGCGGTCGAGGTCTACGGGTAGACAAAGGGGCTCCCCGAAGTGAGCCCCTGACCTACTTCTCTAACCTTCGAGCAGCAGCGATTCTGGGTCTTCTATAAGCTCCTTTATTCGCACCAGGAAGCTGACTGCTTCGGCGCCGTCGATGACGCGGTGGTCGTAGGAGAGCGCGAGGTACATCATCGGGCGCACCACGACCTCGCCGTCTACTACCATGGGCCGCTCCTGGATCTTGTGCATCCCCAGTATCGCTACCTGCGGCATGGTGAGGATGGGCGTAGAGACGAGCGAGCCGAAGATGCCGCCGTTGGTTATGGTGAACGTGCCGCCGCGCAAATCGTCCAAGGTCAACTTGCCCTCACGCGCCTTGGTGGCGAGGTCGGCAATACCCTGTTCGATCTCCGCGAAGTTCTTGTGGTCGGCGTCGCGGACGATCGGGACGACGAGCCCCTCGTCCGTCGAGACGGCCACGCCGATATCGTAGTACTTCTTGAGGACGAGCTCGCTGTCTTGCAGTTCGGCGTTGACTTTGGGGAAAGCCTTGAGAGCCCCGATCGCCGCCTTGGCAAAGAAGCTCATGAAGCCCAAACGGGCGCCTGTCCGCTCCTGAAAGGACTCCTTGCGGCGCTTCCTGAGCTCCATGACCGCGGTCATGTCGACCTCGTTGAACGTGGTGAGCATCGCGGCCGTCTGCTGCGACTCGACGAGCCGCTGGGCGATGGTCTGGCGCCGCCGGGAGACTCGCACCCTCTCTTCGAGCCCCACCCTGCCGTCCTCTGAGGAGGCCGGTTGCGCCTCGGCTTTGCCGTCGCGCTCGGGTTCATCGGTCTGCTCCGGGGGTGCCTGCCGTGAGTGGTCCCGGATCAAACGTTCCACGTCCTCGCGCGTGATGCGCCCGCCGGAGCCGGAGCCGGAGACCTCGGCGAGGTCCACCTCGTACTCCTGGGCCAGCTTCCTTACCGACGGCGAGGCGCGGCCGGCGCCGTCCTCGACCTCCCTGTGGCCGTTGGCCTCCTCGTCACCGGTATCCTCGGCTTCAGGCTCGGGCTGTTCGGCCTCGGCCCGCGGCGCCTCCTCCTGTTCCTCTTCTTGCTCTTCGGCCTGCTGCGGGGCGGCGCCGTCGCCTGATTCGCTGCCCTCGCCGATGGTACCGATAACCTCGCCAACGTTTACGGTCTCGCCCTCGCCTTTAGAGATAGACTCGAGGACGCCGTCCTGCTCGGCCTCGACCTCGAAGTTGATCTTATCGGTCTCGAGCTCGACGAGCGCCTCGCCCGACGTTACGGCTTCGCCTTCCTCCTTGAGCCATCGTCCGACGGTCGCGTCGGCGACCGATTCCCCAAGCTCCGGAACGTGTATCTCAGCGGCCACGTCTCACTCTTCCTCTCATTCGCTAGCGGTGGTGGCATGCTCCTGCGTCTCCTCTACGCCCTCTTCTTCGTCGAGATCCTGCCCGACGCTTTCGAAGGCGTCCCTTACGATGCCGGCGTGCTCCTGCTTGTGGAACTTGGCGGAGCCCTGGGCGGGGCTGGGGCGCGGGGGCTTGCCAACGTAGAGGACGGGCAACTCGCCGCCCGCTAGCGCGCGCAACCGCGGCTCGACAAACGTCCAGGCTCCCATGTTCTGCGGCTCCTCCTGGACCCACAGGATCTCTCGTAGGTTCGGGTAACCGTCGAGTACCTCCTTTATCCTGTCCTCGGGGAATGGATACAGGAGTTCTATCCTGGCGATGGCCGTGTCCACGGCCTCCTCACGGTACTCGCTTCCTACTAGCTCCGTGAAGATCTTGCCCGAGCACAGGATGAGGCGTTCGACCGACTCGGCCCTCTTGCGTGCCTCCTCATCGTCGAGTACGGTCTGGAAGGCCCCCTCAGAGAGGTCCTCGAGCTTCGAGGCGGCCATCGGATGCCTGAGTAGGCTCTTGGGCGTCATGATGATGAGGGGACGTTTGTTGTCTTTGAGCGCGGCCTGGGCGCGTAGCAGGTGGAAGTACTGGGCCGCCGTGGTGAGGTTGGCGATGCGCACGTTCTCGTGCCCGGCGAGCTGGAGGTAGCGCTCCAGACGGGCGCTGGAGTGCTCGGGCCCCTGTCCCTCGTAGCCGTGCGGCAAGAGCAGGACGAGCCCCGAGGTCTGGCCCCACTTCGCCTGGCCGCTGACGATGAACTGGTCGATCATCGGCTGTCCTACGTTGGCGAAGTCCCCGTACTGCGCCTCCCAGAGGACGAGCGCGTTCCCCGAGTCAACGGAGTAGCCGTACTCGAAGCCTAGCACTGCTATCTCGGAGAGCGGGCTATTGTAGATCGAGAACGAAGCGTCGGCCTGGGGAAGGTTCTGCAGTGGGACGTAGCGCTCGTCGGTCTCGGTGTCGTAAAGCACGGCGTGACGCTGGGAGAAGGTCCCGCGCTCCGTGTCCTGGCCCGTTAGCCGTATCGGGGTGCCGTCCTCCAGCAGAGAGGCGAAGGCCAGGGCCTCCGCATGGGCCCAGTCTATGTCGTCGAGATCCCCGCGGTTTTTCTGGAAGAGGCGCTGGAGCTTGGAGTTCTGCGAGAAGCCCTCGGGGGTCTCGAGGAGCGCCCCGTTCAGCTCGGAGAGCTTGTCGGCAGCGACGGCGGTCTCTGGAATAGAGACCAGCGGCGTGTACAGCTCGTCGGCCGCAAAATCTTCCTCTCCGAGATCGTCCAGAGGCTTCTTCTGGACCTCGGCCATGTCGGACATGATCTCCTCGAACATCGCCTCGGCCTCGCCTTCCTCCAGGATGCCGCGGCGTTCGAGCTCCCGGGCCCACAGCTCACGCACCGTCGGGTGCTCGCGGATGATCTCGTACATCATCGGCTGCGTGTAGGCGGGCTCGTCGCCCTCGTTGTGGCCGAAGCGCCTATAGCCGACGAGGTCGATCATGAAGTCCTTGTTGAACTTCTCCCTGTAGGCGTGGGCCATCCTAGTCGCAGCCATGCACGCCTCGGGGTCGTCGGCGTTGACGTGGACGACGGGGATCTCGAAGCCCTTGGCCAGGTCGCTTGCGTAGGTGGTCGAGCGGGCGTCCTGCCGCTCCGTGGTGAACCCGAGCTGGTTGTTGGTGATGATGTGGATGGTGCCGCCGGTCTTGTAGCCAGGCAGCCGGCTCAGGTTCAGCGTCTCAGCCGAGACCCCCTCGCCAGGGAACGCCGCGTCCCCGTGCAGCAAGATGGGCAGGGACGCCTCGAGGTCCTGGCGCGGCGGGCCGGCCTCGTTTCGCTCTTCCTGCGAAGCGCGGGCCATACCCTCGACCACAGGGTTAACGTGCTCCAGATGGCTCGGGTTCGGCGCGAGGTGAATAAAGACCTCCTCGTCGGCCTCCTCGTCGGCGAGTTGGAAGCCCCTGATACCGAGGTGGTACTTCACGTCCCCTACCCACGCATCGCCGCGATTGCCTGCGGCCGAGGAATGTTCGCCCTTCTCGGGCTGCTGGAACTCGCCGAAGATCTTGGAGTAGGGTTTGTCCATCACGTGTGCGAGAACATTAAGCCGGCCACGATGCGCCATACCGAGGGTGGCCACTGGGGTGCCGACGTCCGCTGCGGAGCGGATGATCCTGTTCAGCATAGGGACGACCATGTCGTTCCCCTCGACGGAGAACCGTTTCTGGCCGAGGAACGTCTTGTGCAAGAACTTCTCGAAGGCATCCACCCTGGTAAGCCTACCCAGGAGGCGCTTCGCGCTTTCCCCCTCCATCCTCTTGCCAAAGCGGCCGGACTCGACGGACTCGCGAAGCCAGAACCTCTCCTCGGGATCGTGGACGTGCCCGAAATCGTAGCCGGTCGTGTCGCAGTAGATTCCACGCAGCTCGTCGACGGCCACCCTGGCGTTGGAGGCACGCTCCGCGATCGGACCGCCTATGATGAGGGCTGGCAGGGTCTCCAGGTCGTCGTTGGTTATCCTGTAGAAGGTCGGGTCGAGCGTCGGGTCGCCCGGCGGTTCGCTTCCAAGGGGGTCGAGCTTCGCCGCCCGATGCCCGAAGTCCCTAATATGCCTGACGTGTTTCGAGGCCCCGACGGCCTTCTCGACGTCGATCTCGGGGGCGCCCTGTTGTCCGTTGACGCCTGGCGCCCCCACACGCGGAGGACTCCACGACTCGAAGAATTCCCGCGTCCGCCCGTCGACGGAGTCTGGGTCCTCCTTGTAGTTTTCGTAGAGCTCCAACACGTAGCCGAGGTTCGGCCCGAAAAACTGGTTCTCCCTCTCTCTTTCCAACTGGATCACACCCTCATTTGACGATACTCAAAGTCACCCGAGCGCCACGCGTAAGGGCGAGACGCCCCCCTGGCGTGACCCTCGAAAACGCTCTCCTCAAAGCGACCAAACATCTTGATCTGCCCTATGATACCCCACATCTCCAGCGTCGTACTCACCCCCACGCGGACCCGAACACCTCGGTTATTCTACTCCTCTGACGCGGCCAGCACCTCCGCGAAGCGCGGTAACCTATACTGACGTTTACGACGGCTTACGGGAGGTTCTCATGGAGAACAGGATAGATTATTTCGAGCGGATGCTCTCCGACAACCCGGACAACCCGACGGGGCTCTTGGCCCTGGCCAACGAGTACCAGAAGTCCGGGCGCGACGAAGACGAGGCCGCGGTCCTCGAACGCTACCTGGACGTCCAGGGCGACGACGAGGGGAACGCCTACGCGCGCCTCGGCAACGTCCTCTCCAATCTCGGCCGCAAAGACGAGGCGCGCGCAGCCTACGAGAGGGGTATCTCCCAGTCAGAGAAGCACGGGCACAGCGGCATGGCCGAAGACCTCAGGCTCGCCTTGATTCAGCTGAACGAATAGAAACGTTCGAGACGAAGCAGATCATGAAGCCGGTCAACCCGGAACTTGTCCTCATCGTAACCGGATCGGTACACGAGCGTTACCATCCTTTAACTTCGTTCATCCCATAATGCGCCCAAGCCCCCCGGCGAAGTAGAGGACCCCCTCCGCTTGCACAACACGCCGGGGGGCAATTCTTGTGTCAACCCTGACGTTCATTTTCGGGAACCGCATCGGGTCGCAACCACGAAGACAAGTGTGTGGGTTGCATGGTCTCCATCACCGCCCACACGAGCTCGTCGGAGAGCGCCCCAAGGTCCGTCCGAGCACCCCGAACAGGACGGGCGAAGCTTGTTCGACCGGAGCGTTGAGCACGAACCACGCTGGTAAAAGAGCGGCGGCGAAGACGAACCACTCTATCCGCTGCAGAGCGAGGAGTCGAGAGTTCGCAAGAGAAAGGGCGACGCCTCTATGTAAGGTCGTATTAGTTCTCGACGGCGGGTAGGCCCTTGGGGTTGCCCGGGTTCTCGGCCGGAGTGCACTCCGGGGCGATACGTGCCAACTTTTGCGGGCCCGCTGTCATACCGCGCTAGATCCTCTACAGTATGAGCATCATGGATCCTTCCCAGAGAGACCCAGCCTCGCCTCGGTTCGAGACCCGCGCCGTGCACTCCGGAGAGCACAGGGCCGGTGCGAAAGATGACAGGGACGGGATCTTCTACCCTATCTCGACACCCATCTACGCCTCGACCACTTTCTCCCACCCGAACCTCGAGACCACGGACCGCATACTCGGCGGCGAGGAGCAGGGCTACAGCTACGCCCGCTACGACAACCCGACCGTCCGCGCCTTCGAGGAGGCGCTGGTCTCGCTCGAGGTCCCTGAGGCGGAAACCGATGTCAGGGCGTTCGCTTTCGCCTCGGGGATGGCGGCCACGCATGCGGCGCTCGCGGCCGCGGAGTTGACGAGCGGGGCCACGGTCCTCGCGGCCGAGCAGCTCTACGGCTCGACGGCGACGCTTCTGGTCCAGGTCTTTGGCGCCAACGGTGTCGAGACGCGTTTCGTGGACGCCTACGATCTCGAATCAGTGGAGAAGAAAGTCACCGATCTACGACCACGTGCCGTCATCGTCGAGTCTATTTCGAACCCGTTGTTGCGCGTCGCCGACTTACGAGGGATCTCGGAGATAACCCGGGCCGCCGGTGCGGCCTTGATCGTGGACAACACCTTCGGCACCCCTTACCTGCAACGCTCCCTGGAGTTAGGCGCCGACATCGTGGTCCACAGCGCGACCAAGTATCTCTCCGGGCACGGTGACCTGACGGCGGGTGTAGTCGTGGCTGGTCCGCCGTACGATGCGGCCCTGGAGCAGCTACGCAAGCTCGTCGGGGGCGTGCTCGGTCCCTTCGAAGCCTGGCTCGCCCACCGCGGCCTCAAGACGCTGCCGTTGAGGATGGGGCGCCAGTGCGAGAACGCGCGTGAGATCTCATCCCGCCTCGCCGCCCACCCGGAGGTGGCGAAAGTAAACTATCCCGCCCTCAAGGCGCACCCCGACTACGGGGTTGCTCACCGGGTGCTCTCTGACACCGGGGGCCTCGTCTCCTTCGAGCTCGCGGCTGAGGGCCGCGAGGCGGCGTACCGGTTCCTCGACGCGCTAGAGCTCTGCGTCAAGGCACCTAGCCTTGGCGACATCTACACGCTCGCCATCCACCCGGCAACCTCCTCGCACCGCGAGCTCTCGCCGTCTCGAAGGGAGCGGCTTGGGGTCGGGGAGAACCTCGTGCGGCTCTCGGTCGGCATCGAGCACCCGCGGGACATCATCTCGGACCTAGAACAGGCCCTCGACCAGGTCTAGAGAGCAGGGCGCGTCACTCGGGTGAATAATGGGCAGACTAGTCCGCCCGCTTCCCCTCGGAAGCCGGCTTGGGACGCAGCCACAAAGAGACGTGCTCGGGATGCATGGTATGCTGCACGATCCCCGCGACGTCGTCGGTCAGGGAGTCCAGATCCGTCCCGTCCCTGAGCCTGGCCGAGAAGGCGGTAAGGGTCTCCTCGGCGTCGTATTTGCTTCTGTAGAAGCGCCTGTCCACGAACACCTGCACCCGCCTGCGCAGCGGGTTGAACAACGCGGCAATCACAACGGTGGACGTCACGACCGCGAGGACGGACTGCGTGCCGATCAAGGCTACGAATAGCCGCTGCAACAGGACGACGGCGCCGAAGTAGACCGTTGCCAGTATCGCCGTAAGCGATGCGTAGACGAGCGTGCGGTTTATGAGGGTGTCTATCTCGTAGAGTCTGTAGCGCACGATCGCTATCCCTATGGAGATGGGGAAGCCCGCGAGCGCGGCTATGGAAACCACGTATGCCACCCACTCGAGGCTAGGTAAGCCTAGCGCCTCCGAAATAGAGTATTGAAGGACACTGCCTCCTGTCGCGATGACCGCGGTGTAAGCTGGCCACTTGATCTGCTGACGCTCTCTTCCACTCGCCCGGCGCAGTCGCAGCACCAGTGTCGAGACCGTCGTGACGAACAAGAGGGCGAACATGATGGTCTGGACCGGTTTGTAACCGTCGGGCAGACCCTCGATCCCGAGCGGGTTGCGGACGGTACCGAGATTAACGATCCCCCCGGAGGAGAGCGCAACCCAAACCGCTCCTGCTATCGTTACGAGCACGCTGAGCCAAGCCAGCCACCTCCAGCGGCTGCTCGGTAGCCCTCCCTCGGGGAACAACAGGAGCGAGAGCACGATGCACCCGATGGATGGGACCCACGCCCACGAGGCGAGCCAGGCTAGCGCTCCACCTGCGGGCAGCGAGCCTGGTTGCGCCAGCAGCGCATAGACGGCGTACTCGGCACTGAGGTACTCCAACGCGATGACGCAAGCTGCTACGCAGAAGAGCCAACCCAGGGGGTTGGCCGGCAGGCGGGAAGCGATGATGGCACCGACGATCGAGAAGCTAGCCGCGAGAATCGTATTTTCGAGCCAGTAGTCGTAGACGTGGGCGACCGAATGGGACAGGTTCAGAGCCAGGAGGAGGAGACTCAGCGCCGTGAGCGCCAGGGAGAGCCCGCACGAAGACCATGCGAGCCAGGAAGCGGCCCGCGGACTTGCCCAACCCACACCTCTATTCTGTTGTTCCCTCGCCGCATCCGTCACGGCACCACCGACTCCGAGAGGCCTTCGTCCGCGAAGCTTTGCGGCGTGATTCTGACTCCATCCACCGCGCCTCCTGTTGAACTCCGTTTTTCTGCGCCGCCCTACCCGGCGGTGTTTGCGTGCCTCTTAATCCGAGGATAGGGGTATTCTGCTCGATAGCCGAGCAGCCTCCCGACTGGCGCGAGCACCGCGAAGATCACCCGCTGCACGGCCCACGGCGGGCTCGTAAGCCTTCCCCCGTCCCCGAAGTAGGGTACCGACACCGCCATCTGCAACAGTGAGGGCAACCCCTTGTCGTTCAACTTGCCGTCTTGGGCGAGGCCGAAGAACGTCTCGAAGAAGCGGTCTGTCTTCAGGGCGGGCCTAAACCACCCGATGAAGTGAGCTTCTTCCTCCCCGTCGTTCCAGAAGTTGTGGGGCGTGTTTGCCGGGATCGTTATAGACTCTCCCGCTTTGACCGATCTCTCCCGGCCACCCACGCGGAAGCGCAGGGAACCGGAGATGACCTCCGCGCCGCTCTCCTGGAAGGGGTGGACGTGCTCGGGCTCGGCGACACTCGTGGGAGGGTTGTAAGTGTCGATTCGCACCTGTTCCCCGTTCGTCTCCGAAGCGGTCTCCAAGAACACCATCCTTTGTCCCGTGCGGGGGTTGACTATCTCGTCGCCTGCTCTAGCCATCGCCGAACTGCTCCTTCGTCGGTGCGTAAACCATTCTTGCCGAAATATAGCCGGAGAACATCCCTACTCGCCTCACTGGTTGCTATGATTTATTCGGAAGCATTGTGTGGGGCTCCAGGAGGTGCGCGCATATGTCGCGGCTCTCACGCGCGCAGCAAGAAGCACGTCGACAGATTGCGGGGCTAGTCGGGAGCAAGCTCCACCCCGGGCCGCTCGCGAGCCAGTTCCTTGGAGCGCTCCTCAAGGTGGTGCCGGCTGACGGCGGTGGCTTAGGCGGCCTCGATACCGTCACGCTGTTGGTCAACCGAGTACTCGCGGTCGTGCCCGGAACGCAGTCCCTTGCCCCTGGCTTCTGGCGAAACGTCTACCTGAGCGACCCTGTTCCCGCGCTTCTCCCTCCCGTGCTGATGCGTACCGGGATACCGGTAGTCGTTTTGCACCGGCACTTAGAACGCTCGCTCGGGCTGCCGAAGCACCTGCTGCGGGCGGTCTCAGAGGTGGAAGAGTACCGCGCCTTCTACGCTGTGCAGCCACAGCCGGGTGGAAGCCTGCGCGCGGGGTTCGCCGCGGACGGGCGATGGATCGCCCAGCTAGAGCTAACCCGCCGCGAAAGCACCAGCCCCTTCAGGGCGGGCGACGTCGAGTTCGTGCGCCTCGTGGCACCGACCGTAGGACGCGCGCTACGCGCGGCCTTCGACCGCGAACACGCCGCGGCGTTCGGCGCGGAGGAAGCTGGCCTTGAGGCACCCGGGGTAATCGTGCTGGGGCCCGGTGGGCGGGAGCAGCTTCGCACCCCGGCGGCGGATGTGTGGCTGGATCTCTTACGGCGGTCGGAGGCGGGGGACCATCGACACCTGCCAGGTGCTGTGCACGGGGCTGTGGCCGGGCTGCGAGCCGGGTTGGGTGGAGCGCATAACGCGGCGGTGCGGGCCTGGACGCCCGGTGGTCCGCTCCGGGTCCAGGCCGCACCTGCGGACGACAAAGGTGCGGTGTCGATAGTACTGACACCGGAGCAACCACCCGTTTTGCCGGAGCTTCCGGCGGAGTGGCCGCTGACGCAGACAGAGAGGCGGGTGCTCGAGCGGTTGGTGTGCGGGTTGAGCAACCGCGAGCTTGCCGCGGAGTTGCACGTAAGCGTGAACACGATCCAGACCCATCTAGCCCATGCCTACGAGAAGCTTGGCGTTCGGAGCAGAAGCCAACTGCTGGCCCGCTTCTTCCGCGAATCCTACTGGCCCACCCTGCACGGCTAGGCGAAGGACGACATCCCGTGCGGGGGAACTTAGAGCACTCGCCGATGTCGCGGTTGGTGAGGCCGTCCATGTCCGTCATGACCGCCGCCGGTCACCGACTCGTCCGTGCTAGAGGAGGGCCAACAGTTTGCGCAGCGCTTCCAAGAGCCTGTTTATGTGGGCGTCCGCCACAGCAGGGGTGATGGTAGCGAAAGGGCATCAGGCCGTAGTCGAGGACCCGGCGGTGGAGATCCCCTTACGGAGAAACACTCGTGGCGATTCGGACTGGCGTACCTAAACGAGAAGAGATGCCGCATACTGTGAGAGTATGGTCGAGGAAAGGGACGACGAGGAGGTTCGCAGCATGGCGAAGACGCACTACTTTCCGGAGGATCAGGTCCACTACGTCTGGGACAACGAGCAGGAGCCAGCGCTCACGGTCGAGCCCGGCGATACGGTCGTCTACCACACCCGCGAGGTCTCAGACGGCCAGATAGGACCGGACTCCGACGCCAGCGCCCTGGAGGGTCTCGACTGGGACCGCCTCTACCCGCTCGCCGGGCCCGTCGCGATGACGGACGCCGAGCCTGGCGACATACTGGCGGTCGAGGTCCTGGATATTCATACGCAGGGCTGGGGCTGGACCGCCGTCTTGCCCGGCTTCGGGCTGTTACCCGAGGATTTCCCCGATGCTTACCTCAAGATCTTCGACCTCACGAACGGCGATTACACGCTCTTCAAGGACGACATCGTCATCCCCGTGGAGCCCTTCTTCGGGACGATGGGTGTGAGCCCGGCGGGACCCGAGAAGCCTGTGATCATGCCTCCCGGACCGTTCGGCGGGAACATGGACACCCGCCACATCACCAAAGGCTCTATCCTGTATTTACCCGTGCAGCACCAGGGCGCATTATTCTCCTGCGGCGACGCGCACGCGGCCCAGGGCGACGGCGAGGTCTGCGTGACCGGCATCGAGTGCCCCATGTACGCTGCGTTGCGCTTCGACCTGATCAAGGGTAGGAGCATACCGGCACCCCAGTTCCAGACTCCAGGACCGCTTACACCTCTCGTCGAGGACGCGGGCTGGTACGCCACGATGGGCGTGAACGGGGATCTGATGCAGGCCGCCAAAGACTCCCTGAGGGCGATGGTCGAGCACATAAGCACCACCTACGGGCTCGAGCCCGTCGAGGCGTACGTGCTCGCGAGCCTCGTGGTGGACCTCAAGATCTCCGAGATCGTGGACCAGCCGAACTGGATCGTATCTTCATATCTGCCTCTGGCGATCTTCGGGTAACCGTCTGAGGCCCGCGCCTTCGTAACGCCGGTCGTAACGTTTCGGAGACGGTCGTTCGGTATAGTGGCGTCGTGACAGAAGGAACGAGGGAACTGGATCGAGGAGCCGGGCGGATGAGCGCCCGCGCCGCCGCATGGCTGGCGTGGTCGCTGGCCGCGCTCTCGGTGGCCATGTTCGTCGCCGCTGGCGTGCTTTCTGTCCTCGCAAAATCTGCGCAGTCTCCGGGCAACTCCTCCACCGTCGGCACCATTAGCGAAACGTTGAGCTTCGTGCTCTTCCTGGCCTTCCCCATCGTAGGCGCCATGGTCGCCTCCAGGCGGCCGCGGAATCCTATAGGTTGGATCCTTCTGGCGGACGGCCTCCTCTGGATGTTCCTCGCGGTTACGGACAGCTACAGCGTCTACGGCGTTGCGAGCCCCGGCTCGGTTCCCTTTCCTGTGGCGATCGGCACTATAGGCAACCAGTGGTTGTGGGTGCCCACCGTAGGGCTGCTCGGGATCTACCTGATCCTGCTGTTCCCGGACGGGAAGCTTCCCTCGCGGAGGTGGCGTCCTCTAGCCTGGTTCTCAGCGGTGATGATCATGCTGCTTAGCATTACCGAAGGGCTCGCTCCAGGACCGTTAGAAAATCAGGGAGGGGTAAGCAATCCGTTCGGGATCGAGGCACTCCCCTGGCTGCAGGACGCAGCGTATACCATTCTCCCGCTGCTACCCCTTTGTATCTTCGCTTCCGCGGTGAGCATGGTGCTGCGTTACCGGCGTTCGAGGGGCGAGGTGCGCCAGCAGATCAAATGGGTCGCCTTCGTCGCCTCCTTTGCTGGCCTCTCGTACCTGATCGCCATGCTCAGCCAACTGGTCATGCTGATAGCGGTGTCGGGTCGTGATAGTGGCGTACCCCATTTTCCGTGGTGGGCCGATGTCCTCTTCTCTGTGGCTGTACTTGGCTTCGCCGGAGTCCCCGTGGCCATCGGCCTCGCTGTCCTCAAGTACCGTCTTTACGAGATAGACATAATCATCAACCGTACCCTGGTCTACGGCTCTCTGACCGCGACGCTGGCGCTGGTGTACTTCGGGGGCGTGGCGACCACCCAGACGGTCTTCCGGGCGCTTACGGGCCAGACGGAGCAGCCCCAGCTCGCCATCGTGGTCTCGACGCTCGTGATCGCGGCGCTGTTCAACCCCTTGAGGCGCCGCATCCAGTCCTTTATCGATCGACGCTTATACAGGAGCAAGTACGATGCCAGGAAGACCCTAGAAGCGTTCTCCACGAGGCTCCGCGACGAGATGGATCTCGAAACGCTCTCCGACGATCTTGCGGGGGTTATTGCGGAGACTGTGCAGCCAGCCCACGTCTCGCTGTGGTTGCGGTCCGACAGGAACCCGAAGGGCGAGCTGGCGGATCTGTAGTCTTCTCCATCTACGCCGGATCGTCCGTTCCGGCGTCTGCGGGGAGGACGGTGAAGCTTCCACCCTGCAAGGGTGCCACCGTCCGAAACGCCCTTTCGTCGAACGTAACGATGCGGCGTGAGCGATACCTCCGCGCGAGTACTACCAACGAGGTGTCAGCAAGACCAAGCTCGAGGTCCCGATGACGCCTCGCAAGCCCGCGTGCGACGCCCAGTTCTTCGCGGGTCAAACACTCGACCAGGAAAGTGCCCTCTGCCAGGTCGTCCAGGAAGGCGAGCTCTACGTCGACACCCAGGCGGGTCAGGATCAGATAGTCGGCCTCCGCGACGGCGACCTCCGAGGTCACTAGCGGTCCTCGCTCTTCCTTCAGGATCTCAACCACGGCCGTGTGCGCCGGTTCTGCACGGTCCGCCTGGGCGTACAACCCTCCGGCGTCGATGATCAGCGCCAACGGACCTTATTGATGCCCGAGCGTCTTCTCGCGCACGGCGTCAGGAGTCCACCGGGGACGGCGCTCACCAGTTCCTTCACCCTTGCCCATGCTGTGGAACTTGCGGCTTGCACCCTCCCGCAACAACCGGCGAACACCCTCGCGGATCAACTCGGCTTGAGATTCCCCGGTCGCACCTGCAAGCAGACGGAGTCCTTCGGCCTCGTCTTCACGCAAATATACGGTCGTCTTACGCATGATTTGTGTATGGTACCATACTGACCCATATCTAGTGCGGGCTGTCTTCGTCAGGTACCGAGTTGCCTCGAGAGTTCTTCCGGATCCGTGGTCGGGTACTGGCAAGCGTATTGGACGCAGACGTAGGCCGTGGCTTCGCCTCCGCGAGCGGGACGCTGGGCGAGTAGAGGGATCAAACCCCCGGCCTCCTCGTCGTCGGGGGCGCGACCGGCGACGATCTTGTTTGGCAGGTAGCCGGCGTAGACTGTCTCCAGGAGTGCCAGTGTATCCGGCGCTTCCGGATCCCCTACCACGGCTACCTCGCGGGGCTCCGAAGCCGAGAAATCGAGCGCGCAGAGCAGGCGTCCAAAGGCACCTGGAACCTTCTCCATGCCGCCAGCGAGCTCCTCGAGCACGTCCTCCGCGCGCTGGCGGTAGTCGCCCCGATCGAGCAGAAGGGCGAGCTTGAGTAGTACCTCTGTGGCCACGGAGGTCCCCGAGGGCGCGGCGTTGTCGTAGACGTCGCGCGGGCGGGTGACGAGCACCTCGTGGTCAGCGGGGGTGTCGTAGAAGGCGCGCTGGCTGTCATCCCAGAAGAGTTCGGAGACGGCCTCCATGAGGGCGTCGGCCTCGACGAGCCAGCGCGTCTCGAAGGTCGCCTCGTAGACGGCGACGAGCCCGTCGGCGACCATCGCGTAGTCCTCCAGGTAGCCGTTGAACCTCGCCCGGCCGTCTTTGTAAGAGCGGTGGATCCGACCGTTTTCCTTCATCTTCTCGACGAGAAAGGTCGCGTTCTCCACGGCGGCATCGCGGTACTTTTCGCGGCCTGTCACGCGGGCGGCCAGCGCGAAGGAGCGCAGCATGAGGCCGTTCCAGGCGGCGAGGACCTTCTCGTCACGCCCGGGCCTGACGCGTCTCTCCCTGACGGCGAAGAGCTTGCCCCGGATCTCCTCGATCCGTATCCGCAACTCTTCTTGCGAGAGCCCGAACTCGTCGGCGACGACCTCGGGCGGACGGGGGACGTGCAGGATGCTCTTGCCCTCGAAGTTGCCCCGCTCTGTAACGTCCCAGTAGCGCGCGGCGAGGCCCGCCTCGTCGGGACCTAAGGTGGCCTCGAGTTCCCCGAGTGTCCAGACGTAGAACTTGCCTTCCTCACCCTCTGAGTCCGCATCCTCGGCCGAGTAGAAACCCCCTTCCTCACTCGTCATATCGCGCAGCACATAGTCGAGGGTCTCCTCGGCGATGCGACGGTAGAAAGCGTCTCCGGTGGCCTGGTACGTCTCGAGGTACAGGCGAGAGAGGAGGGCGTTATCGTAGAGCATCTTCTCGAAGTGTGGGACGAGCCAGTAGGCGTCTACGGAGTAGCGGGCGAAGCCGCCGCCGAGCTGATCGTAGATCCCACCGTTCGCCATCCGCCGGCAAGTGAGCTCCACGCCTTCGAGCGCGGAACGCTCACCCGTACGACTGTAGTGGCGGAGCAGGACCTCCAGGTTCATCACCTGGGGGAACTTGGGAGCGGCCCCGAAGCCCCCGAAGCGCCTGTCGAGCTGGGACAGGAGGGCATCGCCCGCGCGGTCCAGCAGCTCGGTGCCCGAGGACCCTGCATCGGGCATGACGGCTGCCGTGGAGGCACGCAGGTATTCGCGGACGGACTCGGCGCTCTGTACTACCTCTTCGCGGCGGTTCTCGTAGGCGTCGGCGACGCTGAGGAGGAGCTGCTGGAAGGACGGCATGCCGCGCGAGGGAACGGGCGGGAAGTACGTGCCGCCGTAGAACGGCGCACCGTCGGGGGTAAGGAAGACCGTCATCGGCCAGCCACCGTGACGGGTCAGGGCCTGGACTGCGGCCATGTAGATCGAATCGATATCGGGTCTCTCTTCGCGGTCCACCTTGATGTTCACGAAGTGCTCGTTCATCATGCGGGCGGTCTCGCCGTCCTCGAAGGACTCGCGTTCCATGACGTGACACCAGTGGCACGCACTGTAGCCGACGGAGAGCAAGACCGGCTTATCCTCATCGCGCGCCCGCGAGAGTGCCTCCTCTCCCCACGGATACCATTCCACGGGGTTGTCCTTGTGCTGGAGTAGGTACGGGCTTGTCTCGTTCGCCAGCCTGTTGGCCACGGCCTCTCTCACCTCCCGCCGCCAGGGACGGCATGTAGCTGCGAACCCTAACGTACCATGGATCGTGAATCAGGTGCCGGGAGCCTCGCGTTCAGGATCATGTATCGGCGTTTATCATTCCTGAAACGCCGTGTCGTGTTTAGCGCTTTACGATGCGGGTAGACAAAATGTGGAGAGGGAACGTGAGCAAGGAGGCGGCGGCCATGCGCTACTACCACGCAGGCTGTCGAAGGTCTAAAGACAAGGGTCCTTTAACAACTCCATGATCACGGGCCCCGGAGAGCGGTCCGGGGCCTTTGTCGTACGTTTCGACGAGAGGAGACAGGCGATGGACGTTCGGACGCTAGAAGACACGGCCCGCGAGCTCGTGGTACCTGGCAAGGGAATACTCGCCGCCGACGAGAGCTTCGGCACCATAGGCAAGCGTTTCGAAGCCCTCGGCATAGAGTCGAGCGAGGAGAGCCGTCGCGCCTACAGGGAGATGCTGTTTACGACGGAGGGCATAGGGGAGTTCTTATCGGGCGTGATCCTCTTCGAAGAGACCCTCCACCAGAAGTCCTCGGACGGCACCCCTATGGCCGAGGTACTCAAGAACGCCGGCGTAATTCCCGGCATCAAGGTGGACAAGAGCACCGTGGATCTTCCGCTCTCGGAGGGCGAGAAGTTTACCGAGGGCCTCGACGGCCTGGGCGACAGGCTGGCCGAATACAGGGATCTCGGGGCACGCTTCACCAAGTGGCGGGCCGTTATCACGATAGGCGACGGTATCCCGACCGAGAGCTGCATCGATGCCAACGCGGAGGCGCTCGCGCTCTACGCCGCGTTCGCCCAGGAGCACGGTCTCGTCCCCATAGTCGAGCCCGAGGTCTTGATCGACGGCGACCATTCCATCGAGCAGTGCTACGACGCCACCGAGTGGATGCTGCACCGGACCTTCGATGAGATCCACGACCACGGCGTAGAACTCTCGGGGATACTCCTCAAACCGAACATGGTGATCTCCGGCAAGGACGCGCCGCAGCAGGCCGGTGTCGAAGAGGTGGCCAACGCGACGGTCGAGTGCCTTCTCAGGAACGTGCCAGCGGCCGTGCCCGGCATAGTCTTCCTCTCGGGCGGCCAGACGGACCTGCAGGCGACCGCCCACCTCAACGCTATGAACTCCAATTACGATGGCCTGCCTTGGGAGCTCTCTTTCTCCTACGCGCGTGCGCTGCAGGGACAGCCCATGGAGCTCTGGGGCGGAGACGCAGACAAGGTCGAGGCGGCCCAGAAGGCTTTCCACCACAGGGCGAAGATGAACAGCGCCGCACGCTCCGGCAACTACTCCGAGGAGATGGAGGATGAGGCCGCCTAGTAGTAGGCATCAGGCTACAGGTTTCAACTTGTCCCCGGAAGGCCGTGCGCTGGAGAGCATTTCGGATCGGCTAGGCCGGCGAGGCATTGCGCTCGTCTGCTGACACCGCACCAGAGCAGTCCTATAGCCTGATACCTCACTTCAAATCCGTTGTGCGCGCACGATGAGACGCTTTTGGAAGGTAGGTATCGGCGTGCACGTCTGAAGCGTCACCAGCTCGCGTCCCCTCACCCTTCCCGTTACCCATCTCTCCTGTGGCCACACCACAAAGCTCTGCATAACCCTGTACTCATAGCTCTCTCCCCCCCGACCGCGCAGCGTGATCCTCTCCCCCCCATCGAGCTCGTCGAGGCGGTAGAAGACGAGGTGGCTCCCCGTCCCTGGCCATCCCAGACGATGCCCAGCCAAATACACGTTCGTGTGTGGGGTATTGGACCATGGAAGGGAGGTGTCAGGGAGGTGGACCACGCCCCTGTCGAGGGCGCCTGTTGTCTCTGAGTTTAGGATGGGGACATCCTCAAGTCCTATAGCGGGGATGGAGAGGGACATGATGGCGCCGGGGGGCAGGCGGTATTGGCGGGGCTGGTTGGCAGCCTGGATCTGCTCCTCCGTGGGGAGGGCCCGGTTTAGCTGCGGCTGTGGTTCTGGCGCTCTATCCGGCTTCGGATCCGAATCAGGTTCGGGTTCCGGTCGTTGCTCGGGTTTCGGAACGGATACCGGCTGCGGACCTTCGATCGGGGCCGGCGGAGGTGCAGGTGGAGGGTCTGGCTGGGGGGGCGGCCTGGGCGCGGCCCGCTGTTCTACCGGGGCTAACATTTTCGGTGGAGGTATATCCCTCTCCATCCACGGGTCGACGCCGGGGTCGGAGCGGACGAGCGGCTCGGTGGCGGACTTCGCCTCCGTGTTCGCAACCGCGACCTTCATCGGCCGGTCGAGGGAGGAAGCGACGGCAACCACGATGGCGAAACCGAGCGCGACGATCATCGCCCCCACCCCGACCTTGAGGAGCGGGTCTCTCTCGTAAACGTGGGTGAGATCCCGGAGCCGCACGCCAGGGTCGCGCTACCGGCCGCGCCGAGGGATCGAAGACGAGTATCTGGCGTCCGGTTTGATGATCCCGACCGCGTCGGCGGGGCCGCGCGTGCCTTCGAAAACGAACCCGGTGTTGTCCACTATCGCCGCCCCCCTTGCCGTGTACCGAGACCGACCGGAAACCCCAGCGCCTTGTGGCGCACGCTGCATCATATACCGCCCGGATATTCCGTTCTACGTCCCTGGGTAAGGCCGCGAGAAATTTCAGCGGCCCCCCGGGCTCAGCGAACGCTGGAGAAGACCTGCGGCTCGCCGCGGCCGGCGCCTGGCGAGACGTCGAGCCCCAGAGCCCCCATCGTGGCCATGACCTGCGGTGACGGGTTGAGGAAGGTCAGATAGTGCGCGCCAAGCAGCGAGCGGACGGCGAGCTCGCGGGCCGACTGGAGGTCGAGGAAGGAGATCTCTGACAGGTCGACGATGACCTGCTCCCTGCGCGAAGTGACGTTGGTAAGCACTCTCTTCAACTCCTCAGCACAAAAAAGGTCGAACTCTCCCCGGAGGTTGATCAGCAGTCCCGCGTCGCACTCGCACACTTCGATCCCGTACAATCTCTCTCGCTTCCCCTTGGTCTGGTAGGTCTGCACCACTAAAAGTAAGACTCAGCGTAACTTCGCGGGGTTACGGGAAGCAGCAGGGCTTCACAAACCCAGGCGAACAAGTCTCGTCTGGCCGTCGTGTCTCGGGGGTATGGCGTCTGATATCTTACGCGAATATGGGGTCAAGAAAAGACCATCTGTATCTAATTGTCTCACCAACAGCTCTAACTTATGAGTAGCGCCCAGGATCAGGCCATCCGCGCCTCCAGGGGCGACGTGGAGGCGTTCAGGCATCTGGTCCAGGAGCATTCCGGGCTCGTATACCGGGTAGCGCTCCGAATACTGGGGGTCCAGGACGCCCAGGACGCGAGCCAGGAGGTTTGGATCCGAGTCTGGAAGAACATCGAAAACTTTAGAGGAGACAGCGCCTTTTCTACCTGGCTGTACAGGATCACCGTCAACACCTGTCTCTCGGTCCGCCGCAAGGAGTCGCGGCGCAAAGAGAGAGAGTACGACGCCGAGTATCTGCCGTTCCTGCCAGAACCGCGGGGCGGCGACACCGACCCGGAGGCCGCCGCCTTGAGCGCCGGGCAGCGGGAGGAGATCCAGGCCGCCCTCGGTCATGTACGCGCCGAGCACCGGGCTGCCCTGGTTCTCAGGCATATGGAAGGGCTCTCCTACGCCGAGATAGCCCACATCATGGACGTCCCCGACGGAACGGCGAAAGGCTGGGTTTCCAGAGGCCGCGCGGCAATGCTCGTGGCGCTCTCAGGAGGCGACCTCGCGAGCCGCGGGACCAGAGGTACGGCACGATGATGTCCGCAGGAGATGAGCGCTGGGAACTGCTGGAGAGGATCGGGGCCTACGCCGCGGGCGAGCTCGAAGGCGAAGAAGCCAGCGAGGTCGAGCAGCTCATCTTCGAGCGTCCTGGCTACAAACGCCTCGCAGAATCGTACTCGAGTATGCTCGTAATGCTGAACACTTTGGGAAACGAGCCCGTCGAGGCACCCGAGGTCGCGGTCGGCTACGCCGTGAGGAGGGCCTACGTCTCGGCCTTCATGCGCAGCGCGGAGACGTTTATCGGAGCCCTCGGCCGTTCGTACCTCGACGCGCTTGTCTACTACCTCGGGCTCAGGCGGGAGGGCTACGGAGGTACTTGAGTCCACAAGTACGCTTAGCCTTCAGCGGTCAGTCAAGAACCAGTGCTACGGTGCCCGTACGCGGGTTCACGACCTTTTCTTACGTGCAGCGGTACAAAGTAGGTGCAAGAAGAATATAGCTGATATTTCGTGACAGCAGCGCGGGTTTCGGCTTGCAGCCTCTTCGGCAACAAGAATGGCGATAGCTAAAGGCTGACAAGCTGAAGGCCAGGAGCGACGAAGGAGCGACTAATGAAACGTTCTAAGAACGCGGACCCGGCCCACGACGTCCTTGGTTACGAGCGGCAGCAGTTGGACGCTATTTTTCGTCCTGAGACGGTGGCCGTTGTGGGGGCGACCGAGCGGCCGGGTAGCGTGGGGCGTACGATCATGTGGAACCTCGTGAGCAGCACGTTCGGCGGAACGGTCTTCCCGGTCAACTCGCGCCGTCCGAACGTGCTCGGCATAAAAGCCTACCCTTCCGTCTCCGAGGTCCCGGCGAAGGTGGATCTCGCGGTGATCGTGGCCCCTGCGCCTACTGTGCCAGATATCATCGGCGAGTGCGTCGAGGCCGGTGTCGAGGGCGTCATCATTATCTCGGCCGGTTTCAGGGAGACGGGTCCAGAGGGCGTAGAGCTCGAGCGGCAGGTCCTCGAGGAGGCGGCGCGTGGCAGGATGAGGATCGTCGGGCCCAACTGCCTTGGTGTTATGAAACCGCCCACGGGCTTCAACGCAACCTTCGCTGGTGCCATCGCCCGTCCAGGGAACGTGGCCCTCCTCAGCCAGAGCGGAGCCTTGCTTACGGCAATTCTCGACCAGAGCTTTATGGAGAACGTCGGGTTCTCCGCGCTCGTCAGCGTCGGGTCGATGATGGACGTCGGGTGGGGAGATCTAATCTACTACCTCGGCGACGACCCTGCTACGAAGAGCATCGTGATCTACATGGAGTCCGTCGGCGACGCCCGCTCCTTCCTCTCGGCGGCCCGCGAGGTCTCCCTGACCAAGCCAATCATAGTGATCAAAGCCGGACGCACCGAGGCCGCCGGCAAGGCCGCAGCCTCCCACACCGGCTCCCTTACCGGCTCGGATGAGGTGCTCGACGCGGCCTTCGCGCGCAGCGGCGTGTTGCGCGTTGACGAGATCTCCGGCCTGTTCGAGATGGCCGAGGTGCTCGGCAAGCAGCCACGCCCGAAAGGACCGCGCCTGACGATCCTGACCAATGCAGGCGGTCCCGCGGTGCTAGCCACCGACGCCCTTATCGGCAACGGGGGCGAGCTGGCCGAGATCTCCGGCGAGACGATGGAGGCCTTGAACGGCTTCCTCCCAGCCCCCTGGAGCCACGGCAACCCCGTGGACGTGCTCGGCGACGCCGACCCGGAGCGCTACGCGAAAACGCTGGAGACGGCGGCGGCAGACCCCGAGAGCGACGGCCTGCTCGTCGTCCTGACGCCGCAGGACATGACTGACCCTACGGCGACCGCGCAGCGGCTCGCGCCTTACGCGAACAGCACCCGCAAGCCCGTGCTCGCGAGCTGGATGGGCGGGCCCGCAGTAGCCGCCGGAGACTCCATCCTGGATGGCGCCGGCATCCCAACATTCGACTACCCCGACGCCGCGGCCCGGGCGTTCACGAACATGTGGAGGTATACCTACAACCTGCGCAGCATCTACGAGACGCCCGAACCCGCCGAAGACGAAGGTGCTGACCGCGAGAGGGTAGAGGAGATCTTCGGGGAGGTCCGCGACTCAGGACGCACCATCCTCACCGAGTTCGAGGCGAAGCAGGTCCTCGCCGCCTACGGCATCCCAACCGTGGAGACGGAGGTGGCACACAGCCCCGACGAAGCCGTCGAGCTGGCCGACCGCTTCGGGTACCCCATCGTCCTCAAGCTCGACTCCGAGACCATCACCCACAAGACCGACGTCGGCGGCGTGCGCCTGAACCTGCAGAATGC
The DNA here is from genome assembly GCA_963830075.1 of uncultured Rubrobacteraceae bacterium. GTDB lineage: Bacteria > Actinomycetota > Rubrobacteria > Rubrobacterales > Rubrobacteraceae > Rubrobacter_D. The sequence continues at coordinate 103,501 of CAWHLD010000001.1, forward strand.
AGACGAGGTGCGACGCGCCTACGAGCAGATGAAGTCTTCGATCGCGGAGAACTACGGGCCCGAGGATTTCGGCGGCGCCGCAGTCCAGAAGATGGTAAGCCTCGACGGCTACGAGCTGATCGTCGGGAGCAGCCTGGACCCGCAGTTCGGGCCCGTGCTGCTGTTCGGCTCGGGCGGCTCGCTGGTCGAGGTGTCCAGGGACCGCGCCCTCGCCCTCCCGCCCCTGAACACTACGCTCGCCCGCCGGATGATGGAACGGACCCGCATCTCCGAGGCGCTGGCCGGCGTCAGGGGCAGGGAACCTGTGGATCTCAGCTCCCTGGAGAAGCTGCTCGTGCGCTTCTCGCAACTCGTCGTGGAGCAGCCCTGGATCAAAGAGCTGGACATCAACCCGCTCCTCGCTTCTCCCGAGCATCTTTTGGCCCTCGACGCCCGCGTCGTTCTGCACGACCCTGATACGCGCGAGGAGGACCTCCCGCGCACGGCGATCCGTCCTTACCCCAACCAGTACATCTCCCGCGAAGAGCTGCACGACGGTACGCCCGTGACGATACGCCCGATCCGGCCCGAAGACGAGCCCCTGATGGTGAAGTTCCACGAAACGCTCTCCGAAGAGAGCGTCTACATGCGCTACTTCCACATGATGAACCTCGACCAGCGCACAGCCCACGAACGCCTGACAAGGATCTGCTATATCGACTACGACCGGGAGATGGCCCTCGTCGCCGAACGCACGGACCCCGAGACGGGGGAACGCGAGATCATGGGGGTCTCCCGCCTTAGCAGTCGCGGCGCCGTCCCCGACGAAGCAGAGTTCTCCGTCCTGGTCAGCGACCGTTTCCAGCGCCTGGGCATCGGGATGCTCCTCGTGAGACGTCTGCTCGAGATCGGCCGCGCCGAGGGCCTCAGGCGTATCACAGCCGAGATCCTCTTCGACAACCGCCCCATGCAATACATCTCCAAAGCGCTGGGCTTCCACCTCCGCCGCGATACCGAAGAGATGGTGGTGAAAGCAGACCTCGACCTTCGTCAGCACGTGAGCTAGCCAGCACAGCTCTTTATCGTGTTGTTTTCACCCGTGCCTGAGTGACGCGATAGGCGATACGGCCATGTCCGATCCTATCTCCCCTGTCGCTAATGATTCCCACAATTGGTAACAAGAACTGTTCTTGATTTAAGGCTGAGTGCCGCTAGAATAGTGGTGTGGGTCATTCGGCGTACGTTCGGGAGGTGGAGTTTTGTCCGCCTGGCTAGAGCGGCTGGGGCTTGGGGGCCGGGAGATGACGGCGTCGGGGCACAGCAAGAACTTCGTGCTGCGGGTTGTTCAGCCGGCTCTAATCGGTTTAATGGACGGGTCTGTCTCGACGCTGGCACCACTCTTTGCGACGGCGTTTGCGACGAAGGACCCTGCGGTCACGTTTCTGGTCGGGCTTGCGGCTGCGGTTGGAGCGGGGATCAGCATGGGTTTCTCGGAGGGGCTCTCTGATGATGGGTCGCTCACCGGTCGCGGGAGCCCGCTGTTGCGGGGGGCCATAACCGGGGTCGCCACTTTTGTCGGGGGCATCTTGCACACCCTGCCGTTCCTGATACCGCATGTTCAGTTGGCCTTGTATGTGGCCTTCGGGATCGTCGGCTTCGAGTTGCTTGCCATCTCCTTCATCCGCTACCGCTACTTCGACATGAGCTTCCTCATTTCGGCGCTGCAAGTCATCCTTGGCGGCGCGCTCGTATTTGCCGCGGGTATCCTGATCGGCAACGCGTAGAGTGGTCTTCGAGAGAACTCAGCAGGAGCGAACCCTGTTCCGACTAACCTAGCCAGTTCAGGATCTCTACTGCCACCTCGCGGATCGGACGGTCATTCGGGACCGTCAAGTCTTCGATGCCGACCCCAAAGGAAGCCGCAACCCACGCCTCTGCCTCGCGCAGATCGTCTCGTCGCCCGGTTGTCACGTCGTGGCTGAGCCGCTCCTCGATCTCCTGCAACGGGACCGTCAGGCGAACGACCTTCAGCGGCATAGCGAGCCCGGTCCGGAGGTCTTCCAGCTCCGCCGCGTCGCGAACCGCTTTAGCCAGGATGAAGAGCCGGACGCCGGCCGCGAGGTAGTTGCCTACGACGGCGGCGAGGTTGGTCAGCATCATTTGATGCTCCGTCGGGCCCTCCTCATCTCCCGTGTCGAACCATGCCAGGAAGTCGAGATCGAGAAGGGCATAGGAGGCGTTTTGCTCTTCGAGGACGGCCGCCATCTCCTCGGCGACCGAGCTCTTGCCCGAGCCGTACACGCCGGTGATCAGCACGGCCTCTTCTATTTCGCACCCTCGTTCACGTTACCAGGATATACGGTGGCCACGATGCCGAAGTGACCGCGCCCGGAACAGTGGGCGCGGCCACTTCGAGTAGAGTCGGGCCGAAAGCTTAACTCCTTGGCGGCTCGTAGAGCTGAAGGTCGTTGCCTTCAGAGTCTTTGAAGGTCGCCACGCGGCCCCAGGGATGCTCGGAGATACCGGCCGGGACTTCGACGCCCTGGCCTTTCAGGTTGTCTACGGTCTCTTGCAGGCTGGCCTCTGGCTGGAAGGTCACGACGGGGCCACCTTCGGCCTGGGCCCCCGAGGGCTCGCGGCCGTTCAGGCCGATCGTGAGGCCGTTCGCGTCTACCTCGGCCCACTCTCCGTCTTCCTTAGTGATCTCGAGCCCCAAGGTGCCTCCATAAAAACCCTTGGCCCGGTCTATGTCCTGCACAGGCATCCAGACCACTGCTACGCCTTCGATCATTCGTCGCCTCCTCTTATCGTGTCGGTTAGGGTCAGGTTACAAGCAGTACCAAGGGAGACAGTAAGCAAACTAACCGAACGACTGGAGGAAGTGATCGACGATCTTTTCTTCCACCTCGACGAGCGAGACCTCGCGGTTTAGTTCCCGGGTCAGGCTGGTGATGCCGAACTCTTTGATGCCGCAGGGTGTGATGCGGTCGAACCAGGTCAGGTCCGTCTTCACGTTCAGGGCGAAGCCGTGAGAGGTGATCCAACCAGACGAGAACTTCACGCCGATGGCGGCGATCTTACTGTCCCCTACCCACACGCCGGTGTATTCCGGGTGGTGCCAGCCTTCGAGCCCGTAGTTTTCCAGAACCCGGACGATTACGTCTTCGAGCTCGCGCAGGTAGGCGTGGGTATCGCGTACTTTGAGGCGCAGGATCGGGTACCCCACGATCTGGCCTGGACCGTGGAAGGTCGCATCCCCTCCCCTATCGCTCCAGAACACCTCGGCCCCGAGGGCACGCAGGTACTCCTCCCCGGCGCCAAGGTTCCCCGCGTCCTTCGCGGCCCGGCCCACCGTGAATACCGGAGGATGCTCACACAAGATGAAGGTGTCGGGGATCTCGTCCTTCTTCCTGAGCCGCACGAGGTCCTTCTGCAAGTTCCAGGCCTTCGCGTAAGGCGTCAGCCCCGGCAATCGCCGCACTTCGACGGACGTTTCGGTTCCGGCCTGACGCTCCAGGGTCATGCCGGGGCGCTAGACGCCGGCGACGCCAGCCGCCTCACCCTTTCGGGCGTCTGCGGTCTGCTCGTGGGCGTGGTACGAGCTGCGGACGAGCGGCCCGCTCTCGACGTGCTTGAAGCCGAGGGAGAAGCCGTACTGGCGAAGGGTCGCGAACTCTTTGGGCTTGTAGTATCGGCTCATCGGCAGGTGGTTCTCGGAGGGCCTGAGGTACTGGCCGATGGTGAGGATGTCCACGTCGTGGTCGCGCAGGTCACGCATGGTCTGGTGGATCTCCTCCTCCACCTCGCCCAAGCCCACCATAAAACCACTCTTGGTCAGACCGTCTGGATTCAGTTCCTTGGCGTAGCGGAGCACCTCCAGGGAGCGCCGGTACTTGGCCTGCGGACGGACGGCGGGGTAGAGACGCGGGACCGTCTCGATGTTGTGGTTGAAGGTGTCGGGGCGGGCGCCTATGACGGTCTTGATGGCGTCCTGGTCACCCTTGAAGTCTGGGGTGAGGACCTCGACTGCGCAGCCCGGGACCTCTTCCCGGATCGCGCGTATCGTCCCCGCGAAGATGGTGGCGCCCCCGTCGGCGAGCTCGTCGCGGTTCACGCTCGTAATGACGGCGTGCTCCAGGCCCATCTGCTTCGCGGCGTCGGCCACTCGATAGGGCTCGTCGAGATCGAGCTCAGTAGGCTTGCCCGTAAGCACGGCGCAGAAGCCGCAAGAGCGGGTACAGACGTTGCCGAGGATCATGAAGGTAGCCGTGCGGTTGTTCCAGCACTCGCCGATGTTCGGGCAGCGAGCTTCCTCGCAGACCGTGTGCAAATTCAGCCCGCGCATGGTTTCTTTGATGTCCCTATAGACCTCGCCGTCGGGAATGCGCGCCTTGAGCCAATCGGGGCGACCGTGGGCGCCCGGCATACCTCTCGCCTGCTGACGGAAAGGCAGATACTCGGTCGGAGCCCCGTCGGGCGGCGGGGGTACTGGCCTGTCTTCCCAGCGGTGGCGGACCTCGAACGTCTTCGTGCCGTTGTCCAGTACTTTCAAGTTGATCTGTCTGCGCGCCACGACTCTCCTATCTTTTCACACCCTGGGCCTTATGGTAGCGCATGCGGGCGGGACAGTACCGTGTCTCCTTTCGCAAGGAGGCTACAGTAGAAGTACAGTAGCTGCGCCGACACGTCAGTCGAAGCCGTCGCTAGCTGTATGGAACGCGCGAACCGTCACCTCAAGCGAAAGGGGCCGCGCTTGGCGACCCCCCTCCCGTAGTCTGAAACTCAAAGACTAGAAATGAATCGGATGTCCCTCCGCGGCCATCGCGGTCTCCCCGACGACCTCAGAGAGGCTCGGGTGGGGATGCATCGTCATACCGATTTCTTCAGGCGTACCTTCGACCATCTTCGCGAAGACGCCCTCGGTGATCAGATCAGTCACCTTCGGCCCTATGGCGTGCATGCCCAGGATCAGATCGGTTTCAGAGTCTGTCACCATTTTGAAGAACCCGTTGGGCTCACCCTCGATCAGAGCCTTACCTATAGCCCTGAACGGGAACTTCGTCTCGTTAGCCTCATAGCCCTCCTCCTCGGCCTCGGCCTTGGTGAGGCCGAAAGAGGCCACCTCCGGACGGCAGAAGGTAACGCGCGGGACGAGGTTTCTGTCTTTGGGCATCGGGTCCTCACCGGCCATATGCTCGACGGCGATGATGCCCTCGTGCCCCGCCTCGTGGGCTAGCCAGAAACCCCCGACAACGTCACCGGCCGCGTACACGCCGTCCTCGGCCGTACGCCCGTACCCGTCGACCTGTATGATGCCGCGGTCGTTGAGCTCGACGTCGGTCACGTCCAGGTTCAGGTCCTCGGTAACTGTCCTGCGTCCGACGGCGACGAGAAGTGCCTCCGCCTCTAGCGTATCGCCACCTTCGGCATCGCCGGTGGGCGGGTCTTCGCCGCCGTAGCCGCCGCCCTCGCCCTCGGTTTCCTCCTGCTCGCCTGAGTCTGCGCCGGCGATCTGGATCTTGACGCCACTGTCGGTCTTCTCCAGGCTCTCGGGGTCGGCCTTGGTGCCCGTCATGACGTTTATGCCACGGTCCTCGAACTCCTTCTTGAGTGCATCGGAGATCTCCGGGTCTTCGAGCGGCACGAGACGGTCCAGGATCTCGACGATGGTTACCTCGGTGCCGAAGTCGTGGTACATGCTAGCGAACTCGACGCCGACGGCACCCGAGCCAAGAATAATTACCGATTCGGGATAGCTCTCGTCGTTGGTTACGATGTCGTCTGAAGAGATAACCTTCTCCCCGTCGAACTCCAGGCCAGGCAGGGAGTTGACGGCTGACCCCGTGGAGATCAAAACGTTCTCGGCTTCGAGCTCCTCCTCGCCGTCCTCGGTCTCGACTTTGATCTTCTTGGGCTCGACGAAGCTGCCGACCCCGTTGTAGACGGTGACCTTGTTCTTCTTCATCAGGCCCTGCACACCGCGCCTTAGCTGGGTGACGACCTGCTCGCGGCGCTTGGCGGCCTGCGGGTAGTCGAACTCCACCTCCCCGACGTTGACCCCGAAATCCGCGCCGTTTCTAGCGTCGTGCAGAAGATGGGCCGTGTGTAGCAGCGCCTTGGTCGGGATGCATCCTACGTTCAGGCACGTGCCCCCGAGGTGCCCGCCCTCCCGCTTTTCGATCATGGCCACGCTCATCCCCAGCTGGCTCGCCCGAATTGCCGGTATGTATCCTGCGTTTCCTCCGCCGATGATTACGAGGTCGAACTGTTCAGCCACCCTTGGCTCCTTTCAGGTCCATTACCACAATGATTCTAACCCTCCCCCTTCTCCCGGGCCATCCTCCCGCTGGCACGCCGGACAAAAGTGCGTAGGCCTCCCGCTTACCTTTTCCCGAACTACCTCCCCTTCACACCCAGGACACGGCAGCCCTTGCTTCTCGAAGACCCTGAGGTAGTTCTGATGCTCGCCGGGCCTATCCAACACGTCTCTGTACAACCTTACCGTAGTCCCCCGATGCTTTACGCCGGCCGCGAGGTTGGCCCGTATCGCCCCGTAAAGCGCCTCCCATTCTCTCTCGACGAGCGTATTGGCCTTGCGTCTAGGATGTAACCTTGCATCGTACAGGATCTCATCAACGTATATATTGCCGATTCCAGAGACGACCTTCTGATCCAGAAGCAGGGGTTTGATCTGGGCCCTCCGTGAACCAATGGTACGTGGTAGATATTCTGCATCGAACCCATCCTCTAGCGGCTCAGGTCCCAACGGAGAGAGCCGCTCCCCGAGCTCCCCGGCATCGAGCAGCCGCGCCCGCGCAAAGCCAGTCTCGTCCCGCAAGAACAATCTCCTGTCCCCGTCCAGGTGCATTACCAGCATCAGCGCCGTCCCCGGCTCATCGACCGGCGGCACGAGCAGGAACTGGCCCCCGATCTTGAGCTGAAAGACGAGGAAGTCGCCGGAACCGAGCTCGACGATGAGGTGCTTGGCCCTTCGCCTCGTCCCCGTGATGCTGGCACCTTCGAGTCGGCGTACGAACTCCTCCGTCGAGGGCTGTTCCACGAGCGAGGAGTCGCGAACCTCGGCACGCTCTATCTCCGAGCCGGCGACGAGCCCGCGCAGGTCCTCCTTTATGGTCTCGACCTCGGGCAGCTCAGGCATACGCGTAGTTATACCCGCTCCGCAAGCTCTGATTCTTATGACGGCTTGCTCGCCCAGGCGCCGACTCGAGGGCGAACTCGGCATGCCCGACATCGTGGATGTACGCGAGGTCCTCCCCGTACCACGGGGTCACGCTTCAGCCCCCGGTGAGCCTGACGGAGGGGACGTCGAGCATCGGCACAGGCTCCCTGTAGACGGCGCGGTAGAGGCCGTCAAGCATAACGGAGCGTGCGTCGAGAGAGCGCATGGCGCCCTCGCGGACTCTGCGTTGACCTTCTTCGTCCCCCGCGTAGGGAGCGATAGCGTCCATCATGATGCGGGCGTGCGTTACGTCCATCGTGACGTGGCTCGTGAAGATCTCCAACGCCTCATCGGGTAACCCGGCGGCTTTCCTGAGGCCGTCGGAGAGGCGGGCGTAGATCGGGGGCACGGGCCACTCACTCGCCGGCCCCAAAGCACCGAGACCGATCCTGAAATCCGGGTGACCCGAGAGCGCATAATGGGTGGTGATGTACATCTCTATCTCTGGCAGCGTCGCAGGCTCCTCCCACTCCTCTTCACTGGTGCCCAATGCCATCAGGAAACGCCGGTACAGAGCAGGATGCGTCTCTTCTGGGTTCAGATGACCGTACTCGTCGAAGAGGACCTCTGCGAGGGCAAGCTGCAGCTTCTCGTCGTCGCGGCAGTTCGAGATCAAGGCCGCCAGGTATAACCGGCTCACCCTGACATGCCTGTAGTACTGGATCGCGAAGATCCTTACCCCCTCCGCATCAACATCCCCCTCCCCAAACCGCTCCAGAAAAGGATGCGTGAGCGCGGGATGCCCAATGACATCGCGCTTCAAGCGCCCTAGAAATTCCTCAGGGTTCACGTGTCTCTCCTCTCACAGAATTGTCTCTAGTTTAACGCAATCGGTAAGGCATCAGGCTACAGGGGTAGGGCATCAACAGTTGCCGCGCCAGACGCCACGGCGTCCGCGGAAACAACGTTCCACCGAACGTTTCTAGTTGCGCCTGGGTAGCAGTGCCGCGGCCAGAATGACCCTTGCCTGATGCCTGTAGCCTGATGCCTACGAGGATACCCGATGCCTTCATTTGCAGGCAATTCGTAGTTGTTTCACTAGCTTCAGTGAGGTATAATTGCACCATGACAGAGACGAACAACATCAGGCAGGATTGGCTCAGTGTTCCGCGGCGTCGGGAGGAGGAGCGGCTCGACCCACACGTATACAAGCGGGGCATCAACGGGTTGACGGTCGAGGAGGCGCTACGCCGGGCGTTTCCGAGGGTTATAGACATTCTCGGGCGGAGCGGCGAGGAGTATTCGGAGTTCGAGATGCAGTTGGTGCGGCAGACGGTAAGGGCGTGTTTGATCTCCCAGGTCTCGCGGGCGAACCTTTATCGTATAGCGGGCATTCTGGTCGCTGACAGGCGTGACGAGGGGGCGCACATCGACACCTCTCTCGCGCTCGCCTACGTGGCGGCGCTCAGGGAGGCGTTTTTGGTGGAGCTCTCGATTGGCGAGCGGGTACAGACGCCGCTCGGCTTCGGGGAGATCCGCTACGTCTCCGGCGACGGCGTCAACGCCGCCATCAGGCTGGACAACGACTACGAGGTCTGGCTACCGGCCGAGAAGATATCGCGTCCTGGAGAGGCGATGCGGCGCGCATCCTAGAAGCAGCCGTCTTTCGCTGGAGTCTTTCCGGTAGACTAACGGGGTTGAGACGGCCATAGAGGGCGCGCCATGGAGAAGTCCAAAGCACGGGTGATCTGCAACCCCTCCTCTGGAGGTGGGGCCTACGACCCCGATGAGATCCGTGCCGAGCTCGGGGACCTCGAGATCGAGTGGATCGAAACCAAAGGCCCAGAGGACGCGATAGATGCTGCCGAGGATTGGCGCGAGGGCTTGCTCATCGTGGCCGGGGGAGACGGGACGATCAACGACGTGGTAAACGGGCTCGGCAAGGCTGGTTTTCCTGAGGGCGTGACACTGGGCATTCTCCCCGCTGGGACCGGAAACGACCTCGCCGCCACGCTGTGCATCCCCGAGGACCCCGATCTTGCCGAGGACGTTATCCGCGAGAACAGGGGCCGGTGGCTCGACGTGGCGCGGGTCCGCTCGGAGGGGATCGGTGAGCGGTTCTTCATCAACGTGGCGACCGGGGGACTAGGGGCTGAGATCTCCAACTTCAACGACGAAGAGCTCAAGAAGCGGTGGGGCAAGCTCTCTTATCTGCGGGCCTCGCTGGAGGTCGCACGAAACTTCGAGGTGCGCGAGCTCACGGTCCACCTCGACGGCGAACAGCGCGAGGTGAAGGCCGTCAACATCGCAGTGGGCAACTGCCGCTACACGGGGGGCGGCTGGCCTGCAACGCCGAAGGCCAACCCCGAGGACGGTCTCCTCGACGTGGTCGTCATAGAGACCCTCGGGGCCGGGGAACTCTTCGGGCTCGCCCCGGCGGCCCTGGCGAAGTTCGACTACCTCGACAAGGACGGCGTCTTCTTCGCGCGGGCGAAAGACGTGGTGATCGAGACCCAACCCCCCGGGCTCGAGTTCACCGCCGACGGCGAGGTCATCGGTGACGAGCCGGCCGAGTTCTCCGTCCTTCCTCAGGCTCTCAAAGTCGTGGTCGGGCCTGATTACGTCCCCGAGCCGGAGGGATAGGGCTGTGATCAAGGTCCTGTTCTTCGGCGCGGCGGCCGACCGAGCCGGCACCCGCGAGACGGAGTTGGCTGTGGAGGAGGGCGTGACGCTGGCGGAGGTCTGGCCTCTGCTCGTCGAGATACACCCGGATCTCGCCCCCATGCGCGACACGCTGGCCTTCGCCATCAACGGCGAGTACGCGCGAAGGGAAGCCAGCGTCTCACCGGGCGACGAGGTGGCGGTCCTGCCGCCCGTCTCGGGCGGTTAGGTGTTCGCCGTTGTAGAAGCGCCTCTCGATATTGGAGCCCTGATCGGTGACGCTCAGAGGTCCGACTGCGGAGCCGTCGCCGCGTTCGTGGGCACGACGAGGGTCGACGAGTCGGGGGGCGCATCGGTCGAGTATCTCGAGTACGAAGCGTACCGTCCCATGGCCGACGGGAAACTGGGGGAGATCGGGGGCGAAATAGTAGAACGCTTCGACGTCGGGCACGTCTCCATAGTTCATCGTTTGGGCAGGGTCGACCCCGGCGAGGCGAGCGTCGCCATTGTCGTCGCGGCACCACGGCGCGGTCCGGCGTTCGAGGCAAGCCGCTACGCCATCGAGCGCATAAAGGAGATCGTGCCCATCTGGAAGCGCGAGGTCTGGTCCGACGGCTACGTGTGGGTGGGGAGCCAGGTCGGAACCAGGCAGTAGGGGCGGGTTTCGAAACCCGCCCCTACGCGAACAGGACGTAGATGACAAAAGCGCCGGCGAAAGCCAGGCTGCCCACAACGATGATCAGGTAGCCGACTACCGATGACTCGAAGTCCCCTGATGAGATACTGCGCCTGTTACGGAGGAACTGCGACGTGCCAAGGACCAGCGAAAGCGCTCCGAGCAACGCCAGCGCGAGGCCGAAAAAATCCGAGCTGGTCGTAGTCCCGATCTCGAAGTTGGCGGCTTGAGCCAGCGCCCCCGCCCTCTCGACGACGAGGCCGAGTGAGATCAGGCTGATCCCCGTCCTCACCCACGAGAGCAGCGTCCGCTCGTTCGCGAGATGCTCCCTGGTCTCGGTCTTACTCTGCGTGTTTTCGTTCTCCGCGCTCAGATTCTCGAACCTCCTCCTCGCTGACAAGGCGGCGACCCAACAGAAGATTACATGTTGGAGCGCCCGAGGGGTGGCCCATTCTTCGGATTTCCGCCCTCGGGCCGAAGTCTGATCCCCGCTCTTGGGGTAGAGTTCTTTGCGGAAAAGATAGAGAATACGCTGTGTTGTTCGGGAATAGGGTGAGCGGAGGGGACAGGTTGCTGGATCGACGGGTGGGTCTCGAGCAGGAATTCTTCCTGGTCGAGGACTCCGGACGTCCATCGAAGCGGGCCGATGAGTTTCTGGAGCGCTGCCAGGCCGTGACCGAGGTGGAATCCGGCTCCGCGGCGTGCTTCGCCCCCGAGTTCGTGCTCGGCCTGGTGGAGATAAACACGCCCCCGGTACACACTCTCTCCGGCCTCGAGCGAGAGTATGCGCAGAACCTCGGGCTGGCCTTGCGCGCGGCGAGGTCTCTGGGGCTCAGGCTGTACCCTTTGGGCACCTATCCCCTGCCTCTGGAGCCAGCCGCCCGCGACGGATTGGACTACAGGGTTCAGCTCAGCACGGTCGGCCCGGATAGGTTCGTGGACGCGGGGAGATGCGCGGGCACGCACTTACACCTGGAGTTGCAGGCAGGAACCATCGACGAGTGGGCTGGGATCTCCGCCACCGCGTCCGACGCCGCACGCGAGGAGGTTCTGAACATCTACAACCTTGCGACGGCCCTCGATCCCGCCCTGGTCGCCCTGACCCGTTCTTGTCCTTTCTTCGAGGGAAGGACGACGGGGCTGGCCGTCCGAACGGTCCACTACAGGGGCAACGCCGCCTTCGGGTGGGAAGGGGTCTACACGGACCTGCCCCAGGTGGGAGCCCTGCTGCCCTACGCCGACGACGCGCAGCACCTGATCAAACAGCAATTCGACCGCTACAAAGCCTGGCTCGCCGCCATGGACCGGGCGGGCGTGCAGAGACGCTTCTTCGCCGAGGCCGGCGGAGACCTCCTGAGACCGGCCTGGAACCCGGTGCGGCTCAACCGCCAGGGAACGCTGGAGCTGCGCGGCATGGACAGCAACTACCCGGACGTGACTCTGGCCATGGCCGCCATGATCCTCGGCGCCGCCGACCGCGTAAGGCGCGACGGCCTCACGGTGGTACCCGACGATGGGCTACACGCTTTCGAGGTGACGCAAGACGTGCTGAGGGTGCCCGGATTCAGTCGCCTGGGCGGAGAGTTGCTCTACGCAGCGGTCGCCGGCGGGGTGAACGACGAGGTCGTGGCCACCTACCTCGACTCGGTCCTGGCGTTCGTCGGCCGAGCCGACGAACGCCTCGCCACGCTCTGTGACCACCGTCGCACCACAGGCGTCTACCCGACCACCGAGGCCAATGTCCTCGACGATTACGCCTCCGAAGGCGGTCATCTCTCGGAGGACGAAGGGTTGCGCCTCGTGCTCGACGCGTGCGACGAGTTGGAGGCCCAGGTTCTGCTCCTCAGCCCGTCTCGTCACCAGGAGGAAGAGCCGGCCGACGTCTCGTAGAGTGGCCCTCGGAAGGTCCGAGTGCCGGGAATCGGGGGGAAAAGCCAAGAGAAGTGCGGTGCTGCACAAGAGGACGCCCCGACTCCTCGGGGCTCACTCGAGATGAATATCGCCGTAAGGCTCCGGAACGTATCCCGACCCGACTATGACCCTCAAGGCTTGTGGGATCACCGCGAACACGGCGGGCTCGTCCCCTATAACCTCTCCGTCGACGGTGAACTCCAGGCTCCCTGGGCTCGCCTCCACCCGGATCTCCTCTGCCCGGGCGAAGAAGACTCCTTCTTTGTCCAGGTAATCCGAGTCGGCCAAAACCGTGGGGGCGAGCTTGAGTACCTCCAGTACTCCGACGTCTTCTATGACCACGAGGTCGAGGAGCCCATCCTCAGGGTTGGCCCTGGGGGCCGCGAGCCAACCGCTTCCGGCGTAGCGGCAGTTGCCGATCGCCAGGCTAACCGCGCGAAGTTTGCGCTCGTTGCCATCCAGCGTCAGCGTGACCTCCTTTGCCTCGTACTCCCGGGCTACCTCGAGCGAAGCCCGCAGATAGGTTAGTTTTCCCCACTTCTTCTTCATCTCTCCGTCGGCGGCGCCGGAGACCTCAGCCCCCATACCCCCGGTGGCCACATTAATGAAGAACTGCTCGCCCCTGCTCTCCGAACGGACTCGGACCACGTCCAGGGTCCGCACCCGATTCTGGCGCAATACGGCCCTGGCCTCGTCAGAATCCTCGGGAATTGCGAGGGTGGCGGCGAGGTCGTTACCGGTTCCCGCCGGCAAGATGGCCAGGGTCACGCCCGCGGGGAACCCCGCCTGCCCGAGGCCGTTGACGACCTCGCTGATCGTACCGTCGCCCCCGACGACCACGAGCAGGCCATCACGCCACTCTTTGGCAGCCTCCCTGGCGTCCCCGGGACTCTGCGTAGTAATCCACTCTAGCTCTTTGCCCTCTATCTCTCGGCGCAACTCTGTGGGATCGTAACCTCCCCCACTGGACGCTGGGTTGCATATCACCCGCGCCTTCAACGCCGAGCCCTCTATGACCTCACCTCTCGCAAATTACCCGGCTTGCAGCGGTTGACGCGGTGCGCACTTGGACGCCCATACGCGGCAAGCACGACGCTAGATCTGCTCGATGCAATGTTTCCCCATTCTTGTTGCGCCGCTCGTGGTTGCGCGCGCGCTCCGACGCTGTCCGACTCTAGAGGAGCTGCAGTATGAGCAATACCACCACGATTACCACAACGACGATTATCACTGTGCGTACCATTTCTCACCTCCTCTCCTGGCCATGTTCCCCCACGAAACGCGGTAACGGAAAGGCCAGAGACCCCGTAGGGCCAGGCCCGACAGCTTACCCTTCTAACTCAGACGGTTCTTGGCGGCCCTCATGGCTTTGTCCACGCCGCTTTCCGAGCCTTCGGTGCGCTTCTTACCGTTCTTGTCTCCAGACACCTTGTCCTTGGCAGCTTTCGTCCCTGCGTCTTTGATCTTCTTGCCTATGCTGGCCACTTCGACCACCTTTCTCTGGCGATGTACGTTTCTACTCTTCTACGAGGTGGTCTTTATCTTCTGCTTCATCTCCTTGCGCAATGACCTGCGGTTCTTGTTTCGCTTCTCGTACTTCATGACCCTCTTCAACTCATCGCCGGAGAGGCCGTCGAGGCGCTCGGAGGCCTCGCCCACGTTCATCTCGTCGTAGCCCTCTATCGGAAAGGTGGCCGTCGCGGTGTTCTTCTGGACATCCTCAGCGGCCGGCTCAGAGATGTTCTGGGCGCACTTGGTGGCTATGTCGGCAGCCTTCTGCGTTTCCTTGGCGGCCTTCTCGGCTTTCTGGCGGGCGTCCTCAGCGGCTACCTCGGTGTCCTTCTGCGTGCCGTTAGTGGCGACCTCCGACCTGCTCTGTTCCTGGGCGGGGCGTTCCACGTGCATCGTGCTCGTGAACGCGTCCCCCCACCGCCCGAAAAATGCTTGGGCCATCTCCTGGGAGAGCCTTGCCTGAAAGCGGAACCCCTCGATCCAAGCCTGCGACGTCCGCCGCAGGAGATCGGTGTTGATCTCCTGAGCCTTGAATGCGTAATTTATCGCGGTATAGGCGGACTCCTGGGTGGTGCTTGACACCTTCTGGGCCGTCTCGTCCATGTTAGCTGATTTGTTGATGTTGGTGGTCTTATGCAAGCTGGAGATACCTCCGCACTATGTGTAAATGTTTATTGAATTTATATGTACCCTGCATATAAAGTGACTAAACTTGCTGGTACGCTGGGCCTTCGATGTGAGATCTCGACGCTCATTGGCGGCGAACTGGGACCAAAGGATACTCGGTAAGACCTGCAAAGGTGAAGTTCGGGTAGCGACTTTGAAGGCTGAGTCGAGTACCGCCGACTTCGAGGAGGGTAAGAAGGCAAAGGCCAAAATTGAGTATGCAAGGTCAACGTGTTCGGTCTAGCGGCGGAGGCTTACATTTCGAGCCTGGTTTGTGATCGCTATCAGCTCAACGCCGACTCTGTGACAGGCTGTTGAAAACTCAGACATCGCGCTGTCAGCTTTCAGCACTTTGAATCTCGTAACGTGGTTTCACCCTGCGGGTATACTCGCTGCATGGGCAAGGACCGCAAAGCTTCCGGCATGGATTTCGGGGTGCGGGTCGCGGCGGTGGTCGAGCGCGAAGGGGCGCTGCTCCTGGTGCGTCACCAAAAACCGGAGACGGACCCTTACTGGGTGTTGCCGGGCGGCAGGCTCGAGCCGGGTGAGACGATACCTGAGTGCGCGAGTCGCGAGCTTGCAGAGGAGACCGGCCTCATGGCCGACTTCTCCGGGATTCTCTACGTGGGCGAGTTCATGCGCGAGGGACGGCACACGGTCGACGTGGTCGCGCGCATGGTCTTGGAGGGAGACGGGGAAGCTATCCTCGGGAGCGATCCCGAGGTCTCTCCGGGCGGCGAACCGACCCTGAGGGGAGTCCGCTGGGTAAGCATTGATGAGCTGCGGGAGATCGAACTCCTGCCGCCCTCCGTGAAGAGGCGGCTCCTGGATGATGCCGGCGACGGATGGACGCCGAACAGGATCTACCTGGAAAGCACCGATGACTGAAGCACAGGGCGCGTTGCTTTCGGTGGTCGCGTTGGATGCCGCTGTCGCTGGGTTCGTGATCGGGGGATTCTGGACTTCGGTCGCCCTACTGAGAAGCTTCGGCAAGAAGGTAGGGTACTCCCTGGTCCCCCTGGGGTTCGCGCGACCAAAGGAAGGTCTCCTGGCGGGGATCGGCGTCGGGGTCGCCGTAGGCGTCTTCGCCATACTGCTCAGCGTGGTCGTGAACCCCTTGAGCATGCTCGTCCTCGAGCGGCTCGGCTATTCGACGGAATCGACGGTCCAGAGACCGTTCATGGAGGGGCTTACAGGCTGGGTGAGTGAGAGTCCTGGTATTGCCGTGCCCGTCATAGTCATGGTCGTCGTCATCCTTGGCCCCGCCGTGGAAGAGCTTGTCTTCAGGGGCGTCGTCTTCAACGGCCTCTACCGGCTTGGCACCCGAATTTCTGCAAGGTCCATAAGTCAAGAGAGCATCGTGTCGCCCCCCGGCAAGATGCTTTTCTTGTTCTCGGCGCTCGCGTCTTCCGTACTTTTCGCCCTGTTGCACCTGGAGCCGGTACTCGTACCCGTGCTCCTGATGCTCGCGATAATCCTGTGCGCCCTCTTCCGGCGCACGGGCAGCCTCTTGCCCCCTATCGTGGCCCACGCAACGTTCAACTCTTTCGCCACCGCGATCATCATCCTGGATGGGTTGGGGGTTTTGAACGTTCCTATTTAGGGCGGTTCGTGTTTTGGGCCGTTCGCGAACGGCCCCTACACCTGTTGTTGGGCGATGTGTTGTTCGGGCGGGTTTGAAACCCGCCCCCACACCCGTATGTGGCCGAACCGCCCCTACGGGGTTCCTGCGGGGGCGGGTGGTTCCTCCCGATCATGATGGTTGTTCTCCGACGTAACGGGCTCTTGGACGTATGAGCGAGTCGGTCTCGTACTGTTCGATGGCGTGGCCGATCCAACCCACCGTCCTGCCGAGGCCGAAGAGCGCGACCGCCGCCCCCGGCGGCAACTGAAGCGTCCGCGCGACCGTCGCCAGCGCGAAGTCTACCGTGGCACGCCCGTCCATGAGATGCAGAACTTCTCCGGTAACGGCCTGGGAGAGCGCGACGGCGGGGCTCTCCGGGTACGTTTCGGACACAAGGCGTAGCAACCCGGCGCCACGGGGGTCTCCTTCAGGGTAGAGCGAGTGCCCGAAGCCAGGGACACGCTCCCCCCGCCTGAGGCGGCCGGAGATCACACCCCTGGCGTCCCCCGCAGCCTCGACCTCCCGCAGGAAGGCTTCTACCAGCTCGATCTCACCGCCATGCTTGACGCCCCCGAGCGCCGCAAGCCCGGCCAGAACTACGGCGTACGGTGTTGCCCCGGATGAGGCGACACACCGGGCGGCGAAGGTCGAGACGGGCAACTCGTGATCCGCGCAAATCACTAGCGCGGCGTCGAGGATCATTCTGGCCTCCAGCGGACTCCAGCCGCGCCCCAGCGCCTCGGCCAGCCCAGAAGCGTCTTCTCCTGAGGCCACGTACGTCATCAAGCGGAGTATCCTGACCCCGGTGTGCGCGACGGCCCGAGGACGCAGGTCGTAGGCCGCGGGGTCCTCAGCGGCCGCAAGAGGTAGCATGACCTGAAACGTATCGACGGGCGGCATTCCTGATACGCCCTCGAGAACCGCCTGGATACGCCCTGAGAGTCGAAGCTCTTCGGATGGGAAGAGATCTGGGGCTACCCCCTCGTCGCCAGTCCAGATCAGGGCCGCAACTTCCTCGATGCTCTGTTCCCGTGCGAGGTCCACCACATCTCGTCCCCTGTAATACAACCCGCCGTCGTCGATGAGGGTGATCCCCGACTCCATGACAGGCGTACCCCAATGCAGCGCGCCCTCGACGACGCCGTCGGGATCCCGCCTACGCTCCTTCCTCTCCTTGAGCCTCCGTACGTCCTCGGCCCTGTAACGCCTGTTGCGCCTCTTCCCCTCTGCGGCCTCGGAACGTACCATGCCCCGACTCACGTAGGCGTACAAGGTCGCCAGGCTAACCCCCAACTCCTCCGCAGCCCGCCCCGCGCTGAGATACCTCTCATCCAAGTGAACGCCTCCTTCGCCTTCGTTACCCGCGACCGTACTATAACTTGATTTGTAAATCAATATTGATACACATTTTCCTGAAGGTTACGATTAGTGTTCAGGATCGGACAGAAAGGACGAACATGGGTGAGAATTCTGGTACGGGCTTTGTTGCCGGGCTCGAGGATGTGGTAGCGGCGGAGACCCTTCTGAGCGACGTCGACGGCGAGGCCGGGGAGCTCACCATCGCGGGGTTCCCGGTCGAGGAGTTGGCGGGTCGTGCCACATTCGAGGAGGTCGTCTACCTGCTGTGGAATGATGAGCTGCCTGACTCCGGTCAGCTCGAAGATTTTCAGAAGGAGTTGGCCGGGCGGCGCGAGCTTTCGCGGGATACGCTGGAGTTACTGCGGGCCGTTGCGGCCGAGAGGGTGCCGGTCATGGATGCGCTGCGCATGGCTGCCGGCACCATGAGGCCAGGCGCTGACGATGAAGATGCCCTCGCGCTGGTGTCGGGCGTTCCGACGATCGTTGCGGCGTACTGGCGAATGCTCGGTGGGAACGAGCCCGTGGACCCGGATCCAGGGTTGGGGCATGCGGCCAACTACCTGTATATGATTACGGGTGAGGTGCCGGGCGAAGAGTTCGTGCGGGCTATGGAGACCTACTTCAACGCGGTTTCAGATCACGGAATGAACGCGTCGACTTTTGTCGCCAGGGTCATCGTCTCGACGCGGTCAGACTTCGTCTCGGCGGTAGCCGGGGCCATTGGGGCGCTCAAGGGGCCGTTGCATGGCGGCGCGCCGGGGCCCGCGCTCGACGTGGTGTTCGAGATCGGGGAGTCGAGCCGGGCCGAGGCGTATCTGCGGGAGAAGCTGGGGCGTGGCGAGCGCCTGATGGGGTTCGGACACAGGATCTACCGCGTGCGAGACCCAAGGGCGGATGTGCTCGCAGCCGCCGCCGAGCGTCTCTACACGACGGACGGGGACAGGGAACTCTATGCGCTCGCGTTGGATGTGGAGCAGACGGCGCTCCGGCTGCTCGCTGGGCACAGGCCGGGGAGGAATCTACAAACCAACGTCGAGTTCTATACGGCGCTACTGTTACATGGGCTTGGTTTACCGACGCAGCTCTTCACCCCCACCTTCGCGGCGGGGAGGGTAGCCGGGTGGACGGCGCACTGCTTCGAGCAGAGGGCTCTCGACCGCCTCATCAGGCCACGGTCGGAGTATGTTGGGGAGAAAAACAGAAGCTGGGAACCGCTAGAGGAGCGGTAGGAGAGAGAAAAAGCGGCCCCCGGAGAAGTCCGGGGGCCGTACCCTTCTGAGCGTTACGCAGGTATCCCGCTTTTCAGCACGTCCGCCTTCACTACATGGGAGGCGGATAAAGTAACCCAGGATCCCGCCGGGTATTTTGGTGGGCCTAGGTCAGAGCCACCTCTCCCAGAAGATACCCGCGACTACTACTCGATGCGTCTATCTGGATCACCTCCTCTCACGTGCCGTCAACTTCGCGAAGTTTACTACCGCGCTTTGTATCCAGCAAGGGTGATCGTCAAGATTCTTCGAGACGAAGTCTGAGGAGATCGAAAGCCCGGTTCGTGCTCCGCTCGCGGATGGATTCCCTGGAACGCGCCCAGGCCGTGAGGTCGAGCTTCTCCGCGTACGTGTCCTCCGAATCCGAGATCCCGATGAAGACGAGCCCGACAGGTTTCTCTTGTGTCCCGCCGTCGGGGCCGGCTATTCCGGTGACGGAGAGTCCATAGTCGGCGCCCGAGACGCTGCGCGCGCCCTCGGCCATCTCGCGCGCGACGGGTTCTGAGACGGCTCCGTGCTCCAGAATCAGGCCGTGCGGCACCCCGAGCAGGCGCTCCTTGGACTCGTTGGAGTAGGTGACGAGGCCTTCCGCGAAGTATTTGGAGGACCCCGGCATGTCCGTGAGGCGTTTGGCGAGGAGCCCACCCGTGCAGCTCTCGGCGAGGGCCAGGGTCGCGCCCCGTTTGCTTAGCAGGCGCGCGACCGTGCCTTCGAGGGTTTCGTCGCCTTCACCGAAGTAGTAGTCGGCGAGGCGGGAGACGATCTCCTTCTCGACGGGGGAGATCGTCTCCCTTGCCTCCTCCTCGGTGGCGGCGCGGGTCGTTATACGCAAGCGCACCCGGCCCTGGCCGGCCAGCGGGGCGACGGTCGGATCGGTGGCGTCGAGGAAGTCCTGGACCTTCTCGGCGAGTGCCGATTCGCCTATGCCGGCGAAGTGGAGCGTTTTCGAGACGATCGAGCCCTGGCTGCGGGCCCGGATCAGGGGCTCCAGCGTCTCACCGAACATGCTCTTCATCTCTGTCGGCACCCCGGGAAGCGTGGCGAAGAGCGTCCCCTCCCACTCCACGAGCGCCCCCATCGCCGTTCCAACGGGGTTTGGGATGAGCTCCGTCCCCTCGGGAAATAGCGCCTGCTTGTAGTTGTTGGCGGTAGGCTGACGCCCGAACCTCTTGAACATCTCGTCCACGTGTTCGCGGGCATCCTGGTACTCGACCATCTCGCGGCCTGTAAGTGTCGAGAGGCAGGCGTTCGTGAGGTCGTCCGAGGTCGGACCGAGGCCGCCCGTGGTCACGACCAGGGCGGAGCGGGAGGAGGCTTCGCGCAAAGCGTCGACGATCCTCTCCGGGTTGTCCCCGACGGTAGTGTGACGGTAGATGCCAACCCCAAGCTCGGCGAGGCGCTGACTGATCCAGGCCGTGTTCGTGTCCACCAAATCCCCGAGGAGCATCTCGGTCCCGATGGTGACGATCTCAGCGCTGTCTATGTTCTTCCCATGGTTCATGCCTGTATTCTACAATTCGCCCTATGGAAGAATACGCGAAAACGCACACTGTTCTCGAAAACGCCAACGCCCTGGCCCGTTCCCGGCTCTCTGAGAAGCGCTACGGTCACACCATGAGGGTGGCGGATACCGCCGGGGACCTGGCGCGAGTCCATAGCCTTGATGAGGGCCGCACGCGGCTGGCCGCCCTCCTACACGACGCGGCGCGTGAGAGTAGGCCGGAAGAGTTTCTGGAGCTGGCCGATGAATGGCGCCTTCCCGTCGGAGAGCCGGAGCGGCAGAGCCCGAAGCTCTTGCACGGACCAGTCGCGGCGGAGTTGGCGCGGCGCCAACTCGGCGTCGATGATGAAGAGGTCCTGGAGGCCATCCGGGCCCACACCACGGGGAGGCCCGGGATGGGCCCGCTCGCGCTCGCGCTATACGTGGCTGACAAGATCGAACCAGCCCGCGATTACCCGAGCGTGGAACGGCTGCGTACCCTGGCCAGGCAGGATCTCCACGCGGCCGCCACCGAGGCCCTGCGACGTGCCATCGCCCACAACGAAGAGCGGGGCAAGGATGTACACCCGGCGAGCCTAGAGACTCTAGATTGGCTGGAGGCCGATCGCACCCCGCAGGAGCGGGTAGAGCAGTAACAAGGCGTAGAGCGTGAACGCCAATGCCACGAGGGCCACCGCGACCTCGACTGCACCGCCGGACTTTATGCCACCGGGCAACAGCCTGAACGGCTTTCCCGCTGGCCAAAAGAGCGGCACACCGCGGGTGTTGAGCGCGTCGGCGAGTATGTGCGAGGCGTAGCCAGCGACGAGGGCGAGCGAGAGGTTGGGGAAACCTCCCAGCAACAGCCAGACCGGGACCGAGAACAGGAGAACGCCGAGCAGCGAGTGGGTTAGGGTGCGGTGGCCTACCGTCCTGACGAGCACGAAAGACGTCGTCCTCAAAGCCCAGCTCAGGGGCCTGCTCAGCAGGTTGAGCACGGGGTTTTTCATCCGGCTCAGGCCGTTGCCGAGGGTACTGCGCGGGTTGTCCACGTCGGGGAGCCAGGCCGCGACGACGGCCGCAGGATAGACGTAAGCGGGCGGGTGGGCCCCCACGACGAGCGCGGCGCCCGCTAGTGCAGCTACTCCGAATACGGCGTGCGTGGTCGCGTTCAAACCTGGCGCAGTTTAACAACTGGAGCGGTTCGCGGTAGGGGCCGTTCGCGAAAGGCCCCTACGACCCAGACGAGCCGAAGCCTCCTTCGCCGCGACCGTCGGTCGCGGACTCGAGGAACTCCACCTCGGTGAAGAGCGCGGTGGCGGCGCGTACGAGGACGAGCTGTGCGATCCTGGCTCCAGGTTCGATCCGGAATGCCTCGTCGCGGTCGTGGTTTATGAGGGGGACCCTTATCTCGCCACGGTAGCCCGAGTCTATGAGCCCTGGCGTATTGACCAGCGAGATGCCGTGCCTGACCGCGAGGCCGCTTCTCGGAAGCACGAGCCCGGCATAACCATCAGGGATGGCGACCGAGATCCCGGTCCGCACCAGCGCCCGAGCGCCCGGCTGAAGCTCCGCCTCTTCTACCGACCGAAGATCATATCCGGCATCCCCAGGGTGGGCACGCTCGGGCGTCCCGGCCTCCGGGACGAGACGGCGAAAGGAGACTTTTAGTGGGAGATCAGGGGCCACAAGGCCAATCATCTTAGCACGCAGGACGAGGCGCGAAAGGCGAAGGTTCGCGGCCACCACAAGCAGGCTACAGAGTAGGAAGGAGACGGAAACAAAGCGTTCCGGTCTCCGGGTATTTCGATTGGTATTCGGCCTACTGACTATCGATTTTCGCGCGACACGGAGCACGGTACGCTAGCATCGGCCAGCCTATGGCGACGATCACCGCGAACCAGGCTCCAATATTTCCTATGGGACCGCTGTTGAGCCAGGCCACTACGCCGAAGGCAAACACGGCCGCGAGCACCAACATCCACTCCCAAAGGGGAACACGTTTTGTCATCACACACCTCCTCTCCAGAATTCTATTCGGGCGAAACATTCAACGACCCTCACCCACGTAGACGGAACCAGATCAGGGCCCCTATGTAGCTGGCACCGCCTATGAGGCAGAGCATGGCGTAAGGAGACGCGTCCTGACCGCGCACTATCTGGTAGAGCGCCATGCCGAGCAACGCAATAACCAGCACGAAAAACGCGAAAAGGCTGGCCCGCACGTCGAAGGACCTCCACATCTCGTCGGACGGCTGATTGCGCAGGGTGCGCACGACCTCGCTGCGTCCGCCCACCAGCAAAAGCAAGCCGTATCCGGCCATGATCACGAACGGCCCAACCCCTGCTACCGGATTACCACCGATCCAGAACGCCACGAGATAGACGAAGCCGAAGACCAGACAAATTAGCGGCACCACCCACTTCCTAGAACTCCCCGTCGACACGAAATACCTCCTCTACAGGTCGGCCGAAGAACCGGGATAATGACATCGCCAACGGCAGCGACGGCGTGTAACGTCCCGTCTCTATGGCGTTGATGGTCTGCCTGGAGACCCCAAGCTTCCCCGCCAACTGTCCCTGAGATAGCTTCATGCCCTTCCTCAACTCTCTTACGTCGTTGTTCACGGGTGTAAAGTTAACTTGACAAGCACAAAATGTCAAGCGTACTTTACATTAAAGTCTGTACCGGGAGTTCAGGTTTCCTGGGGTCTTGGGGTGTGGGTCGGGGGGCATACCGAGGTGCTATTCTTACGGCATGGAAGGAAGACGGCGTTATCTAGTTACATCGGCGTTGCCCTATGCCAACGGGCCCTTGCACGTTGGTCAGATCTCGGGCGCTTACCTGCCGGCTGACGCTTTCGTGCGCTACTTGCGGGCAAGGGGCGAGGATGTGGTCTACGTCTGCGGCACAGACGACCACGGCGTTCCCATAACGCTCAGGGCAGAGCGGGAGGGCAAGTCCCCACGGGAGGTCGTCGACTACTGGTGGACCCACATGAAGGAGACCTTCGAGCGCTTCGGCATCTCCTTCGACAACTTCTCGCACACCTCGACGGAGTTGCACGCCGAGAACACCAGGCTCTTCTACCGCAAGCTCAAAGAGGGCGGCTACATCTCCGAGGCGGAGTCCAAGCAGATGTACAGCCCGACGGAGGGACGTTTTCTGCCAGACCGTTACGTGGAGGGCACGTGCCCTGTTTGCGGCTACAAGGAGGCGAGGGGCGACCAATGCGACAACTGCGGCTCGTGGTACGAGGCCTACGAGCTCATCGAGCCGCACTCCAAGGTAACGGGTGGTCCGGCGGAGGTCCGTGAGACCACGCACCTCTACCTGGACCTGCCGAAGTTCTCCGACCGTTTGAGGAACTACGTCGCGGGACAAGTTCACTGGCGCTCCTCCGTCAAGAACTTCATCCTGGGGATCATCGACGGCGGGCTGGAGAAACGCCCGATCACACGCGACATAGGATGGGGCGTCGCCGTGCCCGAGCCCGGCTACGAGGAGAAGCGTTTCTACGTCTGGTTCGACGCCTGCATCGGCTACGTCTCCTCGACGATGGAGTGGGCCGAGAACATCGGAGATCCCGACAGGTGGAGGGAGTACTGGCAGGAGCCGGAGAGCCACCTGATCCATTTTATAGGGAAGGACAACACGGTATTCCACACCGTGGTCTGGCCAGCCCAGCTAATGGGTACCGCAGAGGACGGTGAGGAACCCTTCGTGCTCCCCTACGACGTGCCTGCAAACGAGTTCATGAACCTCGAAGTCGTTGTCGAAGGGGAGCGGCGGGCAATGCAGATGTCCACGAGCCGCAACCTCGCGGTGTGGTTGCACGAGGCCCTGGACCGCTTTCCGGCCGACCCGCTACGCTTCTATCTGGCGTCGAATTTGCCGGAGACAGGAGACGTGGTCTTCTCCTGGCGCGAGTTCCAGAGCCGGGTGAACTCGGATCTGATCGGCAACCTCGGCAACTACATAAACCGGGTTCTTTCGTTTACGGAGAAGTACGCGGATGGTGAGATCACACGCCCTGAGGAGCTACCGGAAGACGCCCTCGCGGTCCTCGAGGATTTCAAGCAGCTAGAGGCGCGCTACGAGGAGCGGATGCTCGCCCCGAGGCCCCGCGAGGCGCTTGTGGAGCTACTGGCGATGGGCCGTCGCGCCAACCGATTCTTCGACGCGTCGGCTCCCTGGAAGACCCGCAAGGATGACCCGGAGCAGACACGCATCACGCTGTATACCTGCTCCGTCCTGCTCGGCTCTCTCGCCTACCACGCCGCACCTTACGTTCCAGAGGCTATCGAGCGTCTCGGTGGGTTCTTCGACGGACCGATTGCCAGGATCTCCGACCTGAGCCCCCCGGAGGGCGGCCTTGGTGCCGAAAAATCGCCACCTGATCCCCCCTGGCCGACTCCCGCCGGCCTGCCACAAGGCTTTCGTGTCATGGGGGCGAAACCCCTGTTTCGCAGGATCGAGGACGACGAGGTCGCGGCGGCCGAAGGTCAGCTCTCCAGGGCAGTCAGCGGCGAAGCGGGTTAGGCGGTTTTCACCGGCAGATAGCCCGTACTTGCGGTCCTACGCCTTGCGGTTCTTGGTCGATACGGTGTGGGTGCCGTCGGGGAGTTCTCCGAGCTCGTAGTCGCCGAAGAGAATGGGGTCCATGGTGCGCAGGCACAGGAACAGGCGGAGGGCCAGGTTGCGGATCTCGCTTTCTGCGTGCGCGTCGGCCCGCATCTCGATGATGTGCCTTAGAGCGCGCACGTTTCCCGTGAACACCATCGGGGCCTCAGTCTCGTTGGGTAGCAAGGACCGAGCGGTCTGCTGGACCTTCTTCCTGGCATCGGTCTTGTAGTCGGCGGTTAGCATGCTAGCCCCGCCCTCCTGGCGCCCCAGCAGACGTTCGGCCATCGACTCGTACTCGGCCGCGGCCCTATCCGCCCGCTCCTCGAAGAGCCGTTCCAACTCCTCGTCTTCCTGGTATTC
Source organism: uncultured Rubrobacteraceae bacterium (assembly GCA_963830075.1). Classification (GTDB taxonomy): domain Bacteria; phylum Actinomycetota; class Rubrobacteria; order Rubrobacterales; family Rubrobacteraceae; genus Rubrobacter_D. The sequence goes on from CAWHLD010000001.1 coordinate 128,804, forward strand.
CGGACGCTCCACGAAGCGTAGTACGCTGCCGCTAACGTAGCGCTGCGAAATCTGGGAAAAAGCGGCTCCGGCCCTGTGACGCACGAGCTCGTGCGTCACGCTGCGGCTGATGCCGTAGAGCAAAAAGTTAAAGTTGGCGTGCTCGAGGACGCTTCCATGCCCGGCAGATGTCAGCCGCTCGATATACGCCGTGGCGTTCTCATTCTTCGTGCGTCTCGGGCCGAACGATGCATAGCACACCTGGCCGGCCGTCTTGCACAGTTGGGAGGAGTCGGGTAGCCCGGTAGGATCGTCTAGGTACTCGGGGAATCGAAGGTCGGGGTCGAAGCCTTCCAGGAACCCTGCGAGCCCCGCGACGTTGGTCTGTGGTCTCGCGAGCACGACGACGCCGGGTTTCTTGAGATAAGGGGTGCCGGATCTCGTGTGATGTACCTGCGAGTGGATGGCGGGAAAGCCGTCGTTGACGATCCCGCCAAACTCTTCGAATAGTTGCCGCGTCCGCCCGGGGTCACGCTCCGTGGTCTCCATGGGCTCCCTTCGCCGTTGTGGTTCTGGGGAGCAGGTTAGCCTATCTGGCGAGCCTCTACACGGCCTCGGAGAGGGCGCGGCGCAGGCTGCTGGCGTAGCGACCGGTGCGGATGGTTCTGAGGGCCTTTATCTCGACCTGCCTGGCCCTCTCCTGGGAGATGCCGAGCTCTTCGGAGACCTCGCGCAGGGTGCGAGTCTCGCTGCCGTCGAGCCCGTGGCGCATCTCGATTATTCTGGCTTCCCGCTCGGGCAAAGACCTCACGGCCTCGACGAGCGTAAGCTCCCACTGGCCGGCCTCGACGCGGGCGTAGTCGTCGCCGGAACGCTCGTCCGGGAGCAACTCGCCCACCTCCGAGCCTTCTTCGCTGTTGATCCTGGCGTTTATGCTAGAGATGGGCTGGCTGACCTCGCGCAGACGCCTTGCCTCCTCGGGCCTTACGCCGAGCCTCTCGACAAGCTCCTCTTCGGTAGCCTCACGGCCGAGCTCGATGCTGAGAGCGTTCTCGGCGCGGCGCAGGCGGTATAGGGCATCGACGACGTGGGCTGGCAGCCTGACGGTCCTGGCGTGGTCCGCGACTGCCCTGGTCACGCCTTGCCTTATCCACCACGTCGCATAAGTCGAGAAGCGGTTGCCCATCTCGGGGTCGAACTTCTCGACGGCCCGTATCAGGCCGGCGTTCCCCTCCTGGATAAGGTCCTCGAAAGGCACGCCCCTACCCCTGTATTTCTTGGCGATCGAGATCACGAGCCTGAGGTTAGACTCGATGAGCCTCTGGCGGGCCCTCATGTCCCCCCCGTGAGCGCGCCTCGAAAGGTCCTTCTCCTCATCGGCGTCTAGAAGCCTGCCACCACGCACCCGGCCCAGATACTGCGTGAGAATGTCCTGCGCTTGCATCATCTACGTCTCCCCTCTTTCGTTCAGATTTTCGGCTGATGCCTGAAACCTTCCTACTCACGCGGCCGGATAGGATCCCCCTACCCTTGGACCCCCGTGCGTAACGAAACGCTCCAGGATGCGGCTGTCCAGGCTGGACGTGACGCGCCAGCTCCGCCCGCATGAGCACCCCAGCTCCAAGCGCCGCCGCTCTTCTGCTTCGGACATGGCCGCCTCTTTGAAGGTTCGCAGGCAGCACGCAGGCAACGACCAGATGTAGATCTCTCGCTCCGGCTCGCCCGCGGGAGCGAGTGCGGTATCTGGTCTGAGCGCGCTGCGCCTCGTGCGTCCCCGCCGCTTGCGCGAAGCTTCTGTACCCACCTCTTATCTCCCTCTCCTCCGTCGTGCACCACTATTGCTACGCCGCTCCCCTTCGCTCTTCGCGTTCTGCGAAGGCATCATCTTCAGGCTGCAGCGGTAACGGCTCCTGCCACATCGCGCCGCATCCGAGGCACTCGAACGAGCCGTCGTGCTCGCGGGCGCTGCGCCTGCAGCAGGCCGGGAGATCTTCCTCGTAGACGACCTCCTCGCCGAGGGCCGCGATCCAGGGTGAACCGCGCACTACGCGGCCCTGCCAGAGAGACGCCCGATCCACTCGCTAGCCTCCTCGCGCGTGAGCTCTCCAACGGGCTTTCCGACCATCTCCTCGAAGCGGCCAACCCCATCGTCCACGACATCCGAGATGAGCGCTTCCAGGTAGTTGAGTTGCTTCCTGGTCGCTGGCAGCTCACCCCTTCCTTCCTCGTTCTGCGCCCTTGGCCTTCCGTCGCGCTCCTCGGTCCCCGAAGTCTCCACAACCTCTTCCTCGCTGGGTCCGCCGAGCTCCTCGAAAGCGGTGACGCCGACGTTGATCGCATCCCTCAAGGCGCGCGCCTTGGCCCTTGTCTCTGCCATCCGGATCAGGTGCGGAGCGATGGTCCTGCCCACGTTCTGCGGAGAGGCGTCCCCGATGCCACCGAACTTGCCCTCCTCAGTCCTGATGACGGCCTTGACGATCGCCACCTCGCCGTTCTCCACACTCGGAACCTGCAAGAGCTCCGTCTCGATGCTCCTGAGGCCCCGGCTGTGTGCCTCCTCCAGAAGCCCCGCATAGAGCACGAACCTCTTGCCCTGGCGCTCGATCATGTACTCTTCCCTCATGACTGAACCTCCTCCGACCAATAGCCGGTAACGCTATCTTCACTGACGACAGTGAGGATGTGGTCAAAAATAAACATCAGGCGATCCGCTCGTAGGTATACTGGCGTCCGCCGGGTGCTGCGGTCTCGGTGCGGCGGTGGATCAGACCTAGCTTCGCAAGCCTGGTCGCCCGGTTGTTGCACGCCGTATGGTTGAGACCGAGCCTGGCGGCGAGGGCCGCGTTGGTGATGGAGCCTGCGTCGTAGATCGCCTGCAGCGTCTCGACCAGGTGGTCTGGCACTTTGCCGACGATGGCCGGCTCGGCCCCAATCTCATCGACCCGGATCATGGCGAGCGATCGCTGCCTCAGGGAGGCTTCGACGTTCTCGAGGAGATCCCGGTCCTCCTCGACCAACACGAGGTGCCTGCTTCCGTATTCCCCGCTCGCTGACCTCGACGTCAGTATCCCAAGCGCCTCATCGGCGAACGAGTAGTCCATGAGCTCGACCCCCCGCGTGTCCACGTAGAGGATGCCACCCTTGGGCAGCTCCTCCAGCGCCTCTTCGAGCGCCTCGCGGACCGCGCGCCCCGTCCTGCGGGTCACCATCAGCTTGCTCCCGAAGTCGCCCCCGGCAACCTCGAAAACTCGGCGTGCCCGCTCCTCAATCACCGGAGCTGTCCTCACTGTCGTCAGTGAAATCATATAAGAGGATTGTACCGGCTATGATCGTATAAGTCAACGGCATATTGGGGGGTAATTTACCTTCATGTGCCGGTATTTTCTTGCGGGGTACGCGGCAGTGAGACGCGGACGAAGGTGCCGGGAAATTCCGGGACGTTGCGGGAGTTCTTACGGTTCTCGTAGACCGTTACGCGGCCTGATCCGGAGCGCAGAGAGAGGGAGCCGCCGGCGCGGGCGGCGATGCCGGCGACGAGGGCGAGGCCGCCGCCGCGTCCAATCTCGCCGGTGGCCGAGACGCCCATCTCGAGGGCGTGCCTGATGGCGTCGTTGTCCGTGGTGGTGAATTCGGCGTACTTGGGGTTGCGGGAGAGCGTCTCGCGCACACCCACCCCGCCGTCGGCGATCGCGATCAGGACTTCTTCGCCGCGGCGGCGGGACCCGCTGACGATGTGGTGGTAGGCCTGGACGGCTGCGTAGGCCCCGAAAGAGGAGACGCCGTGCTCGGCGGCGTTAGCGCAGACCTCTGAGAGGGTTGAGCAAATGGCGACTCGCTCGCGCAGGCGGTAGCCCTGGTTCTCCAGGATCTCGGAGATCCTCTCGATGATCCCCGGTATCTCCTCTTCGTCGTGGAAGTTGATCAACTCCTGCAGCGTTCCTGGGTTGTGCCGCTTGCGTTCCTCCAGGGAAGCAAGGTCGGCGTTGGTGCGCACCCTATCGCCGAACGACCTGAAAAAGTTCATCCGCTCCAGGTAGGCGGGTACATCGCGCCCTGAGAGGGCCAGGTCTACGACCTCGCACCGTGCGCTCAGGTACTCGAGCAACGCGGCCAGGCCGCAGAGCCCGGCCGGCTCCACGAACTCGACCGTACGCAGATCCAGCACCACCGGCTCCCCGTCAAGGCGGGTGGCGGCTGCGAACGCAGGGTCGAGACTCCCCATGGTGAGCACCCCGCTCATCGCGCCCCTGCTCCTGACGTTCAGTTCGAGCTGCGTCTTCATCAGCCTTATTGTAGTCGGTTAGGGCAGGATAGCTAGCGCCGTCTGACGAGAAGGCACGTCACGGGAGAACGCAGTAACACTTGAGAACCGCTTGTTATCGAAACGTTATCGAAACGTATGCGAAGCGTTACAAGGTCGTCGCCGTCTCGTAACGTTGGTCTCATATAGTGGTCCACAACCCTGGAGGGGCCAAGCGGTATGACGGGAGGAGAAGGTCATGCGGTTAGCGGCTTTGGCTCTGACAGCGGTACTACTCGTTTTGTTCACTGCGGGTTCTACGCTCGCGAAAACTACCGGATGCGTTCATGACAAACCGTGTCACGGTACGGGCGCGGACGACCACATCAAGGGCACCGACGGAAACGATGAGATCCTCGCCCGTGATGGTCGGGACTTTGTCAATGCCCGCGCGGGCTCAGACGTCGTTCGCGGCGGCTCGGGCGCCGATGGGGACGAGTACGTCGCAGGCGGCCTCTTCGGCGATTCTCCGGGGATGTCGACCAACAGCGGACGTGACGGCAACGACATGGTCTTCGGCGGCGATGGCAAGGATACCCTCTACGGTTTCGGCGGCTCGGACTTTCTCGTCGGCGGCGGCAAGGCAGATTACATCTTCGCCGAGGAGTTTCGCGTCAGGATGGGGCGTGGGGGCATTGCGAAGTCCAAGAACCCCGGCATTGACACGGTGAGCGGGGGGATGGGTGGGGATCACATCGAGGCCGTGGATGGTCGAATGGACATCATCGACTGCGGTGGCGGCAAGGACGCGGTCTGGTTCGACGAGGGTCTCGATGTAGTGTTGCCCGGCTGCGAGCTCGAGAACATCATCCATGGTGGAGGATAGTCGGGGGTTCGCGTCGGGAACAGACTACTTCCCCTCCCGACGGCGTTCGTAGAACAGCTCGGTGTAGCGGCGGTTATCGTAGCGACTGAGTAGGGACCCGTCGCCGACCTGCACAAAGCCGTTCTTCTCGAACACGCGCTGCATTCGGTCGTTGTGGGCCAGCGTCGAGCCGCGGACGGCGCCGAGACCCAGGGTGTCGAAAACGTAATCGAGCAGCAGGCTCACGGCCTCGGTGGCGTAACCCTTGCCGCGAAGGTTCCCAGGCCCTATCTTGATGCCCACCTCGCAACCGTCCTGGCGGAAATCGTACAGCGTCGCCATCCCTATCGGTTCCCCCGAGGCCTCCATGATAAAGGTCTTGACACCGGGGTCCTCCCAGCGGGCCAAGTAGTCGCGACGGGCCGCAGACAGGGAGATAGAGATAGGTGAGCGCCCGTTCCAGGCGGCGAGCTCGGGGTCCCGATCCCAGGAGTAGACCGCCTCCACATCCGACTCCCGCGGCGGCCTCAGGACCACGGATTCTCCGCGTAAGGTCTTCTCCTCTTCCGCGTGTATAGCCTCTCCTCTCTCAAAAACCGGAATGTTACACCCGTTGCCGGTCCGAAGCATCCTTTCGGGCCCGTCCTTTTTCGTTAGAATAGCGCGGAGTGCGAGATCGGGAGCGTCATTGAGCGGTACGGTTGGGGAGCTCTTCGGGGGTTCCGGAAGAAGAGTCAGGGACGAAATATGGGGCGACGTCCCCATAGACCGGGCTGTAAAGACACTCCTGGAGACCGGTGCCATGCAGCGCCTGAAAGGCATGAGCCAGCTCGGTTTCACCTTCGGGTCCTTCCCGAGGGCTCGCCACACGCGGCAGGAGCATGCGATCGGCGTCTACCACCTCGCGGGGCTGACGCTCAGGCGGATCACGGAGTCGGGCGCGTACCTGGAAGACCGCGACGTGCGGTGCGCCCAGGCGGCGGCCCTGCTACTCGACGCGGGCAGATACCCCTACGCCGCATCCATCGAGGGGATCAACCTTCCCGGCGCGCCCACCTCGAAAGAGTTGAGCCGGCGCTGGATCGAAAACCCCGAGGTGGCCAAGGTGTTGAGGGCAGAGTGGGACCTCGAACCCCACAACGTCTTCAGGCTGGTCTCGCGCGGGGATACGCCGCCGCACAGCCTCACGCCAACCGAACACCTCCTGAGGGACATCCTTTTCGGGTCCCTCGACGTCGACGGCCTCGACCGTCTGATCCGTGACGCCAGGGGCGCCAGGGTCCCTTACGGCCTGGTCGAGGTGGAGTCCCTTATAGAGCGACTCAGAATCGTGGGCCAGGAGAACAGGGCAGTACTGGCGCTCGACGAAGACGGGGCGGGTATGCTGCAATCCCTGGTCTTCTCGCGCTACCTGGTTTACTACAACGTCTACGGCCACCACACCTTGCGCATCCCGACCGCGATGTTTCTCCGGGCCGTCCAAGATGCCATTGTGTCTGGTACCGTCACCTTCGACGAGCTCTCGGAACATGGCGACGCCGGAGCGTTCGTCCTGCTGAAGGATTCGGTGGAGCCAGAGAGCTCCACGTCAACCCTTATCCAACGCCTCGCCGACCGAAGGCCCTACCATCTCGCCCTGGAGTTTGACGAGCGCCACCCGAGCTACTCCTCCCTGATCCGGCTCCGCGACGACGCCTCCTGGCGTCGCCGCGTGGAGGAGGCCTGGTCCCGCTACCTGACCCGCTACCGCAAGGGCGTCGCCGGCCCTTTCGACATCCTAATCGACCTACCCAGGAGGGAACACTTCCCCGTGGACCTGCGCCTGATACGATACGCTCCCCTCCCGGGAGAGCGGAACCCAGTAGGCTGGCATAACCTCTCGGGCATGTCAGAGGAGGAGGTAACACGCTACCACGCCCCCCTCCAACGGATTCTGATCGCCACGTCGAACGACGACCTCGCGAAATCCGTGCGCAGGCACGCCGATGAACTTTTCACCATCGCCGAGGAAGTAGGATAACAGCCAGTCAGCACAGCGCCTTGCGCCTTCTCAGCACGCTCTAGCCTGTCGCTTCTCTGCGTTTTGGCCACGATCGCGATCGTCCCGGCCTTGCCCAGTCGCAAACGGGTACCATTCTTGCGACGGCCTGGTTCTAATGGGACGACTAGCTGAAGTGCTGACATACTGAGAAGCTGATCAGCCCAAAACAAAAGGGCCGGTATTCACAGAAGGGTGAGACCCTTTTTCCGGCCCTTAGCGCCCCACAGAAAGGGTCGCTAGGATGATACGAAGATTATAAGCGAGCCTTCACTCCCGCCGCAAGCCCTGTGAACAAAACTTAACTATTTCGCTACATCCCCGCGAGCGATGCTATAATCCCGGCTCGCGGGCCGCTAGCTCAATTGGCAGAGCAAGAGACTCTTAATCTCTAGGTTCCAGGTTCGAGTCCTGGGCGGCTCACTGAAGAAAGTCCTGCAAACGGCGGAGAAACGCAAAGGTCTCGATGGGTTCGCCGGGGTCTTTGACACTAATTTGACACTAACCCGACCGTAATCCTCACTCACCACCGAATTCATTAATGGCGTAATGCGTGAATCTGCCCCTGCCAAACGTCCGCAATTCGACTGGCGTTGCGTTCCAGTTTTTCCTCGTGCTCAGACCTTACGGCCAGGAGGAAGGCGACGTGAGGCGTGCGGAAAGAACGGATCGTATGAGCGCCCGTGTCGAGACGCAACTTTCCGGCGAGCCGTTGAACGAAGGCGTCCCGGGGCTCGCGCGCGAAGTGCTGATAGACCAGCACCGAATGACCGGCGGCGAAGGCATCGACCACCTCACGCCAGTAGAGGTACTTGCTAGAGTCCCTGCGGCCGTAGGGTTTGGATCTGACCTCGAAGCCATTGTCTGGGTCGAAGAATATTAGGTCAACCTCCCGAAAACGCTCAAGCACGTCACGAAAATATCCGCGTCTCTCGCTAGCCGTATCGTGGAGTAGAGCCGTGTGAAACAGTGCTCTGGGGAGCACGTCCGAGCGCTCTATGAGGCGTACGTTGCGCTCCCCTCGCTCGCGGACACAGTCCACGAGAAATTCGTAGAGCTCCGGATCGTACGCGCGCCACCTAACTGGCTGATCGAGGTATCCTACGAACGCGCCGTCGGCACGACCGTCCGAGGGCGTCAACATCCAACAGACGCCCATACTTATCTTGCCACGACCGGAGAGGGTCCTCAGCAGGCCGTACTTTCTGTAGTCGTTTACGTCTCCGAAGTACTGGTTCTTCACTGTCTTGAGAAACCCCTTCAATGACCCTGTGAGGAAATTACCCTTAAGCCCACAAAATCGCTCACTACCCGAATGCGGTAAAGCCTTCGGTATAGAGGTCGCGTAGCATGCCCAACGCGCGCTGCGCGGTGCGAGGGAGGCGGTATTGGCCGTCAGACAGTGCCGCGACCATCTCATCAGCCGTGTGTTTGCCTTGCAGCAGCTGCTCGATGTTCTCAACGTTCGGCGCCTGGGGGTCTCTGCACCATGCCAAGAGAACCCTGAGCGGAGCCTCAAGCTTGCTTCGGGCGCCGCCACCCTGAAGTCCGCGGCCGATTGGACGCGGCTCGCCACGCGGCCGACGCCAACTAAGCCGGATCCTGGCACCCTGACCCACACGCGATCGCCTGGGCCGAGCAACCGCAGCGTCCTGCCGTACCAGCTCCCTCCGCCGGCGCAGATGAAGCCGTACTCGACGGCGTCCTCCCACGAGCGTGACTGGCCATGACCGAAGGAGCTGTAGAACTCGCCGTTTCACAGTTCGTTGGGATCGCCAGGTGTAGTGGCGGAGTTGACCTGCACGCGAATCGGGTCGATCAGCCAAGCGCGGCTGATCGACTGTTCGTCTCCACAGGCGAAGGCCTGGAACAGGAGCGCGTTGACGGCGATGCCGCGCTCGGTCAGGTAGGCGATGATGCGCTCCGTGCTGTCGTCGAGCGTGGCGGCCACGACCACGATCTGGTGGCTCTGGTTTAGCGCGTCTTCGTCGAGTTCCTGCCCGAAGCGCTCTTCGAAATCGTCGGCCAGGCTGCGACCTGGCGCGAAACGGCGGTAGATGGTGGCGACATCATCCGCGTCTAAGCCGGACGCCCAACTGGCGTAATCCAGGGCCTGCGCCACCACGTCGCGTGACGTGCGGTCCCACTAGAGCTTGATCAGGACGACAGCGCCGTCGGGAGCGACGGCCAGGAGATCGACGCGTCCGCCGAAACCTGTGTACTCCTGGCGGCCGATCAGCATCCATTCCTCGGAAAGCAGGCGCGGGGCAGCGACGACCTGAGAGACCGTCGCCGCCGAGTAATACGAGGACGAGGGGTAAGAGGCTAGCCCCGGTACAACCCCCTACGAAGGGCCGCCGTGTTCCCCATCACATCATTAGGCGGTCCTTTTTGGCGACAGAACCCGACCCAAGGCAAAGGAAGGGTAATGCCTCGGATCGGGATCGGTTTATGACTGCCGATTGCTCTCGCCCCTCCCGGCGGTCATATCTCGTGTATGCGCGCTCGCGCTCGTTTTCGTACATGGACCACCGATAAGCCCTCGTGGCGGCCCTTTTCTTATGTTCGTGCCCGGCACCCTGCCACGGCGTATGTACACAAGACATGCGCGGGCGGGCCGGGGTATTCGTCTCCCTGCATCTTCATGCGGCACCACAACATGTAGTCTCATCACCAGCTGGTGATGACCCCTCAGCCCCTCCACAGGACCGGGGCGGAGCCCAGGCTATGCAGGATCCTGCAAGCGGACTTCCGAGAATTGCCCTTCCACGCACTTGGGTGAATAAGGGCATGAAGATGGGCCGGAGTAGCTACGCCCCGACCCTCCCCGGTTACTACTTCGGATTAGGGAAACACCACGTTAAACGCCGTTCTCCACGCTATCTGTGGTGCCCTCGTTGTAGTAGACAGAGTCGTTGCCATCGCCGCCGTTGAAGGTGCCGTTGTTGAAGGTGACATAGTCGTTGCCCGCTTCGCCGTTGAAGGTGCCGCGGTTTTCGTAGTTATCGTAGACAGAGTCGTCGCCCGCGCCGCCGTTGAAGGTGCCGTAGTTGGCGTCGATAGAGTCGTTGACATCTCCGCCGTTGAAGGTGCCGTAGTTGTTGTCGACAGAGTCGTTGCCCGCTTCGCCGTTGAAGGTGCCGTAGTTGAGAAAGGTGACAGAGTCGTTGTCCGCGCCGCCGTTGAAGGTGCCGCGGTTTTCGTAGACAGAGTCGTTGCCCGCTTCGCCGTAGAAGGTGCCGAATTCGTTGTTGGTGTTGACCATATCCTGGCCATCTCCGCCGAGGAAGATGTCACCCGCTTGGAGTGTACCTATCGAATCATCACCACCGAAGCCACAGAACACTTCGCTCTGCCCGGCGGTACCGGTGAAGGTGTCGCCAGCCGTGGTGCCGCCGTGGAAGGTGTAGTTGGCTGGGTTGAAGCTGGAGCCAAGCGTCTGGATAGCCAGCGTCTTGCACTGGGCGTCGGGGCCGGTCGGGTTGACCGTGATCGTGGCTGTTGCCGCGTTCGAGTAGGCCGTGCCGTCTGAGGCCTTGTAGGTGAAGGAGTCTACTCCGTTGTAGTCGGCGTTAGGCGTGTAGGAGAACGACCCGTCTGGGTTGAACGTCAGCGTGCCGTTGGAGGGACCCGTGACGAGTTGCGCGCTGATCGTATCGCCTTCTACGTCGGTGTCGTTGGTAAGCACGTTGCCGCCGACGGTGCCGCCCTCGTCGACGGTGGCCGAATCGTCATTGGCGACCGGCGCGTCGTTTACGCAATCGACCGCCACCGACACGTTCGCCGTAGAGCCGCCGTTTAGGGTGTAGGAGAAGGTGTCCTGTCCGCAGTAGTCGGCGGCAGGCTCGTAGCTTAGGCTGAGGTTGTCGCCCGCAACGACGACCTTACCGTGCGCGGGGTTGCCCACCGAGGCGATCTGCATGGTGCCGCCGTCCACGTCTGTGTCGTTGGCGAGCACGTCTAGGCTCGTCTGGCCCGAATCCTCGGACACCGTCTTGGAGTCGCCTTGGGCGACCGGCGGGTCGTCGACCGCGTTTACGGTGATGGAGACCGTCGCGGCGGCGCTCAGGTTGTTGTGGCTGTCCTTGGCCTTGTAGGTAAAGGAGTCTACTCCGTTGTAGTCAGCGTTAGGCGTGTAGGAGAACGATCCGTCAGGGTTGAGCGTCAGCGTGCCGTTGGAGGGACCCGTGGCGAGTTGCGCGCTGATCGTATCGCCATCGGGGTCGGAGTCGTTGGAGAGCACGCCCGGTGCGCTGACGTTGAGCGTGCCGTCCTCGGCCACGCTGTACGAATCTCCAGCCGCGCTCGGCGCCTGGTTGTGGGGGCCGATCACGACCGCGTACTGCCCTTTCGCACAGGTGGGCTCGGTCGTTCCAGGCTTGAAGTACATCGTCCCGTCCGAGGACTTCACGCAGAAGTACAGCGAACTCGACTCCGCCGGCACCTTCTCGATCGTGATCTCCTTGTTGGTCGATTTGTTGGAGCACTTGGTCGACTCGGGGACCTTGCGGGTAACGCCATTGGAGGTCTGGTAGCACGCCTTGAACTGCGTACGGGCGGAGCTGCTGACATCAGTCTTGGCCTGGCTGTTCGTACAGGAGGGGAGGTAGAAGAGCTGCCCGCTGGACTTGTTGACGCACACGTAGGTGATCTGCGTCGGGGAGGCGAGCGTGCTGGTGCTAGCCCCGGCCTGGGCCACCCCAGAGAGGGCCATAGTAGTCGCAAGCATCAACGCAAGAGCCAGCAACACAAAGATGCGCTTCATAAGTAGGTAACACCCTTCCTCTAGAGAGGCGAAGGAAGAAAGGGTGTTCTTCAGCCCGCAGCCCCTGCTTGTATAGCATCATAAAGTATAGTGTCGGGAACACGACATTGCTATACGCCAGGTGGCCATATCTCTTTGCTGTTGGGTGGGCATTGCTTGCGGGTAGCGAACTTCTCAGAACGCCGTACACCCGAAGTTCCGAGAATTTACCTTCCAGAGACTGTCTGGAAAGTACCTGGACGGGTCGAATGGCACGTTTCTTGGTAGCGCGGAGCGCCCAAAAGGGTGCCTTTTCGCACCGTTCTGCAGGCTCAAGGGACCACGAAATGGAGCGCTCTCGGAGTTTCCAGACAGTCTCTCCACGCACTTGGGTGAATAAGGGCAAGGATAAGGGCCGGGGCGATGGAAGCCCCGGCCCTCTCTGTAGAGCGCCTATAGTCGTACCTTAGCTATCGCTGAGCTTGCTTATCGGCCTTGACGCACTGACCGTGGTTCTTGATGTCGAGCGAACACGACTTCTTGCGGGCGGCCTCTACCACCTCCCGAACCGCGGCGGTCACCTTGTTGGGTTGTATCTGGTGTATGTAATGGGTGCTGTGGGGATCATCGATGAACTCGGCGCCTGGCACCTGGCTCACCCACTCGCCTATGGTGTCGTGCCATGCGTTATAGAGCAATATGCGGAACTGCTCCGCCTCTTCGAGCGTCATCGGCAGCGTGCCGTCCTCCACGTAGGGCGTAAAGTCGAAAGGCACGTCCGATTGGAACGCGATAAAGGGCATCGGCTTCAGCTTTTTGGCGGCCGAGGCCTGTGCGAGGTTTCGATCATTGTCGGACCACTCCAGGGCGGGGTAAAGCTCCAGAGTCTCCTCCGAGGGAGGACGACCCAGGAGCGGCTTCCATAAGTCCCACTCCTCCTCGGTAATCAAATTGGCCGCCTCGTGGGGGGTGGGATCGACGAGGACTAGCCCCGAGACTTCTTCGGGGTATTGGGTGGCGTAGAGCCTTGAGACCGCGCCTCCCATCGAATGCCCGACCACGACGTAGGGACGTTTCCCTTCTCCTGAGGCCTTCAACAGGGCGTGCAGATCATCGACGTGGTCCTGTAGCGTGGTGGGCTGGGGTACCGGGTCGCTGCGGCTCTGCTAGAAGTCCTCTGGACCGTCGCCCGTCGCGAGGATGGTTCCTGGACGGTCGTAGGCGCACACCCGGTTGGTCTCGGCGATCGCGGGCAACACAGCCTGCTCGGATGGTTTTTGCGTTGTGCTCCACGTTTCGGCGCGGTCTTGGGCCCCCGCGACGAACACTACGGTGGGACGTCCTTTGCCCTGGCACTCCATGTATATCTTGCGGCCCCCGCCGATATCGACCAGGCCTTCAAAGTCCTTGTTGTGGCCGGAGTTACCCTTACCAGGATTGCCTTTGGCGGAGTCGTTGGGGCTCCGGCTACTAGCGAGCGCCGGGACGGCGGCAGCCAACACCAGGGCCACGATCGCTGCCAGCAACATCACTTTTCTCGACACACTATCTCCTCGTTATCATCTCTTGGAGCGTTTGGATGGACGGTGGCTCTCGTTCCTGAGCGGCCGAGCAGCCCGGCCGACCCGTTGTGAGGGCTTCCCCTTTCGTGCCTGGTGGGCCGGTAGTCGGTCGGGTGGCTAGCCCCGGGCTAGAAGGAGGGCAGGTAGCGAACCTGCGCCCTCACGCAGCCTCAGCTGGCCACGTACCGAAGGCAGCATACGCGCCTATTGCGGCCAGCGTATCCCCTAAAGTAACTATCTTTGCCGTAGCTTGGGCGTTGCGAGCGTGTGGCGAACTTCTAAGAACTCCGTACACGAGAAGTTCGGAGAATCCGCCTTCTACGAGGTTTAGTGAATAGACTTCAGGCGGGGCATGAGAAGGCACGAGAGGATCGAAGGTGATCCTTACGGGGCGGTCCGGTACCGAAAAGCGGTCCCTCCTTGCGTAGTTTACAGTGTTGAGATCATGGATTTGCCACGGTTTTTCGCTGGCACGAGACGGAACGCTCTCGCGGATCGGCCGATCGGCGAGTGGCGCGACTCGCCGCGCAAGATGAGCACGTTCCGTCCCGATATAGAGGGCCTTCGGGCCGTGGCCGTGGGAACCGTGCTCCTCTACCACGCCGGCGTACCGTTCGCCCGGGGCGGATACGTAGGCGTCGACGTCTTCTTCGTGATCTCCGGCTTTCTGATCACCGGGCTGCTCGTCCGCGAGTTGGAGAAGACTGACGGAATCTCGCTCTCCCGCTTCTACTCGCGGCGCGCCAAGCGCCTCCTGCCCTTGACGGTGGTCGTGCTGGCGTTCGTGGTCCTGGTTGCCTTGGCGTTGCCTCTGTACGATTCCGTGCGCATGGACGAGCTCTCCTTAGGCATCGTCGCGTCCGCCCTCTACTTCATGAACTGGCTGCTCGCCGCACGTGCCACAGACTACTTCGCCGCAGGACTCCAGGCGAGCCCGGTCCAGCACTTCTGGACGCTTGCGGTAGAAGAGCAGTTCTACCTGATCTGGCCCGCGCTGCTCCTGGCCGGCGCCTGGTTGAGCCGGCGCGCGGGGCTAGGCTTGCGACCGGTGCTCGGAGCGACCTTCGCCGCCTTGGCTTTCGCTTCTCTTGCCTACAGCATCTACTCCACGGAGGTACAAGCCGGAGCGGCCTACTTCTCCACGCTTACCCGCGGCTGGGAGCTCGCGCTCGGTGGGATACTTGCCCTCGTGCCCGCCTCCCGCCTGGGGCTGCGGTCCCGCTGGGGTGCCTCCGCCTTGACCCTGGGGGGCCTCGGCGCGATCGTGTTCTCGACGTACCGGTTCAATGACGATACGCTCTTTCCCGGCTACGCGGCGCTCATCCCGACCCTGGGGACGGCGGCGATCATAGCGGCGGGGTTCGTCTCTACTACCTCCTCAGGCGCCTCGAGGGCGCTCACCCTGGGTCCGGTCAGGCACGTCGGGCGGATCTCCTACTCGTGGTATCTCTGGCACTGGCCGCCTCTGGTCTTTGCGGCCGCGATCTGGGGGGCGCTATCCCCCCTTGAGGGCATCGGTGTCCTCGCCGCCTCCTACGTCCCGGCCGTCCTCACCAACCGCCTCGTCGAGAAGCCCTTCCTCCACTCCGAGGCGCTCACCCGCTTCCCGCGCAAGGCCTTAGCACTCGGCGGGGCATGCACCGCCGCCTCCGTCGCCCTTGGCCTGGGGCTCTTCGTCCTTACGCCGAACATCCCGGAGGCACCGGAGAGCGAGGTCGCGGGAGCCGCCGCCCTGCGGCACAACCCCTCGCTGCAGAAGAGCGCCAAGGCCGTCCATCCCACCCCACGAGAGGCCGAGACGAAAGAGAACCGGCCTCAGATGTACGCCGACGGCTGCCACCTCACGTTCCCGGAGACGGAGACGCCCGAGTGCGTCTACGGCGCCCCCTCCTCCGAAACTACCGTGGTGCTCTTCGGCGACTCCCACGCCATGCAGTGGTTCCCCGCCCTGAACAAGATCGCCAAGGAGCGCGACTGGCGCCTGGTCGGGCTCACCAAGGCCGCCTGCCCGCCCGCCGAGGTGCACATCTACAACGCAACGTTGCGCAGGGCCTACCGCGAGTGCGACGAGTGGCGGGAGCGTACCCTGGAGCGCGTCGTACGGGATGAGGATCCGAGCCTCGTCGTGACGAGCAGCCTCCCTACTTACAGGCCTAGGGAGGACGGCAAGCGCCTGCCCAAAGAGGCGGGCAGGGAGGCGATGGTCGATGGTTACGCCTCCACTCTCAAGAAGCTGCGCTCCACTGGTGCGCCGGTAGCGCTCATCGATGACGTACCGCATCCGGACAAGAACATACCCCAGTGTGTCTCGCGCTCGCTCGACCATCTGCAAGAGTGCGCCACCCCTCGGAGCAAGGCGCTCGCCTACCCGAGGGTCAACGTCCGCACCGCGGCGGAGGTCGATGGTGTAAGGCTGATCGACCCGACTCCCATGATCTGCCTCAAGAAGACGTGCCCGGCCGTGATCGGCGACGCGCTCGTCTACCGCAACGGTTCCCACCTCACCGCCACCTACATGCGGACCCTCACCCCCTGGCTCGCCGAGCGGCTGCCCAAGCCGTCCGATTCGTAGAAGAAGGTCCGTCCGGAGGCCGCGCCAAGGTGCAGAGACAAGTAGAAGCCCCTCGGGAAGACCAAGAACTTCTAAGAACCCCGTAGAGGCGAAGTAGTTCGCAGAACACGGGTAAGGCGAAGTAGTTCGCAGAATGTTCGTCCATGAGTACAGCGCGGCGATCTTCACCGTACCGCCCTCCTCACGAGATCCCTCATGCCTACCTCTTTGGCTCCCATGCTTACGGCCAGCCGTCGCGTAGACGGGCGCAGATCGTAATGCGGGCGCGAGATACTCTGGAACGCCTTGCGTTTGAGGCCGATCAGGGCAGCGAACTGGTGCAGCTCTTCCACGGACTCATCGCTGACCATGTGGCACCACTCACCCGACCGGTGCCGTATGATCGGATCCACCAGGATCATCTAGTCTAGATTTTAACCCAAGGAAGCCAATCCGAGTACGGTACGCTCAAATGCGTTGAACCGGTGCCGCGCTGAACTTCCGAGAACGCTGTACATCCGAAGTTCGGAGAAATGGCCTTCTACGCACTCCGCTGAATAGGGCCTTCCGAGATCCGCCCTACACGCTCACAGGCGTCCGCCGGTACTGCTCACCGAGCAAGTAGTGCTCCGACGCGGCGGCCCGATATTCGGACGCGGCCCGGTCCGAGTGTACGTTCATGCCGTGCCTTCCCCGAACAGGGGCCGCACGTCGGCGACGTCGTACTCCTCTACAGACACCGAGAGTATTGCCGCGCCTAGGTCGTCGCCAGGGGCGCTGCTCCGGGCGCTTTCGACGGCCGCTTGCGACTCCCAGCGCTCGAAAATGTTGACACGGCTGGGGTCGATCAGGTCGGCGGTGATGGCGAAGTCGAGGCAGCCAGCTATCCCGCGTGACCGTTCGACGATGCTCACGCAGCCTGCGAGGTAGGACTCGCGTTGCTGGGGCTCGACGGTGACGTATCCTGCAACGATTACCATGGGTGCGCTCCTCATCTGCCGCCTCGTCCTTTCTACCACAAGCATGATGCCACCCACCGAAAGCTGGTGCGAACCTCGGAGAATTCTAGCTTCCACGCACTCCGCTGAGTAGTGCCCACCGAGATCCGCCCTACACGCTCACCGCGTCCGCCGGTCCTACTCGCCGAGCTGTGGGCGCCCACGTCCGTGATCCTCTTCGAAATCCTTACGGGTCAATGGAGGGTGGGTCGGTAGACGAGCTCCTGGGTGTGACCGTCGAGGGTCCGGTGCTCGATCAGCTCCAGGTCGAAGTCGGCCGCACCCTGGAAGATCGGGTCCACTCCGGTCTGTCCGGTGATGACTGGGAAGATCGTCACCTGGACGCGGTCGACGAGGCCGGCGGCCATCAGCGCCCGGTTCATCGACAGGCTGCCGTGAGAGCGCAACGGCACCTCGGACTCCTCCTTGAGGCGGGCGACGATGTCGACGGCGTCGCCATTCACGACGGTCGCGTTTGGCCAGTCGAGGGGACCTTCCAGGGTCTTCGACACCACGGTTGCCGGCATGTTCCTCATCCGGGTGACCCAGGGGTCACGCACCTCGGAATCCTCTGTGCTCGAGGCTAGCATCGACACGAACTGCCGGAACGTGGTGGCACCGAAGACCATCCGCTGCTCGTTGCCGAACAGGGCAAGGCGGTGGTCCAGAAGATTGGGGCCTTGCTTGCCCCAGTAGCCGCCCCAGTCGCCCGGGGAGTCGTAGGAGCCGTAGCCGTCGAGGCTGGAAAAGACGTCGAAGGTGTAGGTAGCGGTCATGTCGTTCTCCTCGAGTGGTTCGTGGTGGTCGTCATCTTCATAGTGGGTTCCCTTCTCGTCTAAGTCGATGAGGTGATCTTACTGGAACTCGAAACCCCGACTAGCAGTAAACTGCGGAGAACGCGCATAAGGCGAAGTTCGCAGAATACGATAAAGGCGAAGTTCGCAGGATACTCCTTCCACGCACTCCGCTGAATAGGGTCGATCCGCAAGCCTTCTCGGTTACCCTATGGCACGAGAGAAGGAGGTCGGATGCTGCCGCAAGAGGTCATGATCGAGAGGATCCGCGAGCTTTGTACCCAAGACGAACGCGTGGTGGTCGCGCTGATGTATGGCTCATTCGCGCTCGGAGAAGGGGACCGCTTCTCGGACATCGAGTTCTACCTGTTCTTCGATGAGGAGGCTCTGGGCGCCTTGGAGGAGCAAGCGTGGGTCGGACAGATCGCGCCGCTCGATCTCTACTACGTCAACGAGTTCGGCAACGGCACCGCAATCTTCGAGAACCTCATCAGGGGCGAGTTCCACTTCGAGGCTGCCTCCAACTTCGGCCTAGTCGAGGTATGGGAGAGCGCCTGGTTCCCGTCGCTGGAGTCGGCGGTGTTGGTCGACAAGAGCGGCGAATTGTCTGATCGGGTGGGTAGGCTGGTACGCCCCCCGCCCGACCTGGACACCCCGGAGCGAGCCCTGTTCCTTTGTCGTAGCCTGATGAACTGGACGCTGATGGGTGTCAACCTTTTGGAGAGGGGCGAGTACGCCCGCGCCGAGGCGTTCTTGACGCTTGTGCACGGTCATCTCCTCCAGGCCGTGCGGTTGGTGGAAGGCAAGTGCGCAAACTGGTTGAGCCCCACACGCAGGCTCGAGGAAGATGCTTCTGCCACCTCCTACGAACGGTATAGGACGTGCACGGCGGCACTTGAGGTGGAGCAGCTCGTCCAGGCCTACGCCTCGACGTGGGAGTGGGGCCGGGAGCTGATGGGCGAGCTGGGCGCGAGACACGCCTTGAGGCTTCCCGAAGCGCTGCTCGACAAGCTGGATCAGCGCCTAGGAATAGGCTAGGCACCAAAGCCGAACTTCTTAGAAGCCCGCGAAGTACCGAGAACGGAACTTTCACGCACTTGGGTGGCTCCCCGGGCTCTCGTAGCGTAGGAGCCCCTCCTTCCCTCCTTACTCCTCCTCCGCCCGCGCCTCCCGCGATGCTCCCGAAGACGGCTCCTCCTCCGCGGTGGGGCCCTCGGGCAAACCCTGGCGAGTCGCCCCTCCTTCCACCTGCTCTCCCGCCTGGCTCAAGACCTCTTGGAGGGTGTCGCGAACGTCCTCCAGCCTGCCCTTTAGCAGCTCGTCGACCGTGCCGCCCACCTCCAAGCCATCGAGTGCCCCCTCTAGCGTGCCCAGGGCGTCTCCGAGCAGCCCCTCCACGAGCTCGTCCAGCGCCCTGGTGAGGATCCTAAGTATCTCGGGGTGCTCTGCCACGGTGTCCAGGGCGTGCTTGAGGATGGCCCGAACGTTGTCGAGCCTCACCTTCAAGAGCAGCTTGGCCCTGACGCCCTCTATCTCGAGCTCGACCGCATCCAGCCTGGCGTCCACGCCGACCTGCAAACTCACTAGGCTCGCGAGCTCCGCCACGACGGAGACGTGCGCCCTGAGGTCCTTGACCGTCAGCTTGATCCTGTCGACCTCGAGCTCCTCGACATTCAGGAGCACGTCGACGTCCTGGCGGTCGGGCGTCTCTTCAGGAACGCCGTTGTTGGTCGGTGGGGTGTCCTCTGACATGAGACATGCCTCCTTGCTCTTCATGGGCCTCCGGGTCGGGGTGGTTGCCCGGCAAGGGGCATGATGCTCCCCTCGGCAGCCCCGCGCCAACTTCTGAGAATCCACCTTCCGAGGCTGTATGAAAAGTGGTCCTCGGAGGGTATTTCGCTACTCTAGCACGCATGAGAAAACCTTACCCAACGGATCTATCCGACGCCGAATGGACATACATAGAGCCTCACCTTCCCGCACCCAAGGGACATGGACGCCCAAGGACCCACGATCTTCGCGAGATCCTAAACGCCGTCTTCTACCTCCTGAAGACCGGGTGCCAGTGGCGACTGCTCCCTCACGACTTCCCCAGGTGGCCCACCGTTTATTGGTATTTCAGAACCTGGCGTATGGACGGTATCTGGGAGAGGATCAACCGCTCCCTCCGCGAACGCCTCAGGGTTCGCCTGAAAAGGGATCCCCAGCCCAGTGCGGGCGTGGTTGACTCCCAGTCGGTAAAAACTACCGCGGTAGGTGGGGAGGACAGGGGATACGACGGGGGCAAGAAGGTGAAGGGCAGGAAGCGCCATATCCTGGTGGACACCGAGGGTTTCGTGCTCAAGGCGAAGGTCCACAGCGCCAACGTGTTGGACCAAGTGGGAGTGGGCATCAAGGCGCTGCTGCGGCGAGGCGAGGAGGCATTCCCTCGTCTCTCTCACCTATGGTTGGACGCGGGCTACAGAGGGGAGGACAAGGGCGCCGACTGGGTAGAGAAGAACCTGGGCTGGAGCGTGGAACTCGTCGAGCGCCCGAAGAAGCTCGTCCCGGAAGAGGTACTGATGAAGTGGGCGAGGGAGTGGGCCAAAGAGGGCGTGGCGGTGGATTGGCGCAAACTGTTGCCCCCCCGAAGGCTATCGTGGTGCTTCCTCGCCGTTGGGTGGTGGAGAGGACGATCGCCTGGATCGACCAGCAAAGGAGGATGAGCAAAGACTACGAGAGGTTGTGTGCGAGCGGGGAATCGTTGGTGTACGCTGCCATGATTCGCCTCATGACGAGGAGGCTCGCCCGAGTTTGAGGACTTTTCATACAGCCTCTTCCACGCACTCCGGTGAATAGAACGAACTTGTGCAGACGATAGTAATCTTTGCAGCAGTGGGCGATCTGGGACACAATGGTTGTGTCCTCGTCGAAGACAAGCCCGCCAACAGGGCGGCTCACAAAGCCATCGCGCTTCGTCGGTAGAGTTACCCAAGATACAGAAAGGAGGCTCGTTGTGGTCGACCATCACACCAAGGCCGTCGCCCAACTGAGCACCCTCTCAGAACTCGCCTCAGAGATCGCCTTAGAGCGTGCATCAGAGCGCACCCCCGAGACCATAGAGCGGGTGCTGGAAGCGGCCAAAGAGGAACTCGGTATGGAGGTAGCTTTCGTCTCCGAGTTCACCCAGCGGCGAATGGTATTCCGCAAGCTTGCTGGTGATACAGAGTCCTTCGGGTGGAAAGAGGACGATAGTGTACCGGTGGATGACACCTTCTGTCAGCTGCTTTTGGAAGGACGCCTTCCGAACGTGATCCCCGACGCCAAAGCAGACGGGCGGGTGAAGTTCCTTAACGTGACCGGCAAGGCGGGCATCGGCTCCTACGTGGGTGCGCCCATCAGGTTCTCAGACGGCCATCTGTACGGCACGTTTTGTGTCCTGAGCCACTCTCCCGAACCTTCGCTCGTGGAGCGGGATGGGCAGTTCGTAAGGGTGCTCGCGCGCCTGGTGGCCGAGCAGATAGAGCGTGAGCGCCACCTCCTGCAGGAGGCAGCCACGCGCGCCAGGATCTACGAGCAGTGGGTGATAAGCCGCGAGCTGCACGACCGCGTGGCCCACACGATGGTCTTGGTGAGCCAGAGCCTTCAGCTCTACGAGGCCTACCAGGAGCGCGATCCCGAGAGGGCCGCAGAGAAGCTCGCGCTTGCCAAGCGAATGGCCGGTGAGGCGTTAAAGGAGACGAAGGACCTCTCTCAGGCTCTGAGGGCGCCCGAGAGCGAGGAAGGGGATCTGGAGCTGGAGGCGGCGCTCTCAGAAGTTCTACGGGATGTTGTCCCGCCGCAGATGGAGGGTGAGCTCAGCGTGGTGGGCGACGACGGTGCAGTCTCCGCTGAGGTGCGCGAGCAGCTATTTTTGGTGTTGCGCGAGGCCGTGCGCAACGCGGTCTCCCATTCGGGGGCGAGCAGGCTGAGCGTGGAGGTAAGAACCGATAAGGAAAGGATCGTCGGGGTCGTGGAGGACGACGGTCGGGGCTTCGAGCGAAAGCCGCCCGAGAGGGCCGAAGCCGGAGGGCTTGCCTACATGGCAGAACGCGCCTCGCTGTTGGGCGGCGCCTGTTCGATCGAGTCGGCGCCGGGCGAAGGAACGCGCGTGCAGACGAGCTTCCCGTTGAACGGCGCTGAGCGCCTCACAATCTGACTTCCGAGACGGTTGCCGTAGTAGAAGCCCTCAAGCCCGCCGCGCGCTACCTTGATGCCGTGGGTCCCGGCACCGACGACTACCCACTACCGGTGGCCGCGGAGGTGGGACCGGAGGGAAACGGTAGGAAAGTGCTTACCAGCCTTCCCTCTCGCCAGCCCCTCGGCCTTCTCCAGCACCCCCAACAGATCCTCGATGCGGACGTCGTGGATCTTGGAGACGGAGGCCGTCCCGGCCAGTTCTATGCTGGCATCCAAGCGGTCGGTGATCAGCATCCGAACGCGGCACACAACGCCGTCCGCTGATGCCGGTTTGGGCTCGGCCTCGTCGGCGTCTTGCACCAGCACGTGCGCACGGAAGCGTTCGGCCCTCCCGTCGAGTGGTCCGGGGGGCGCGAGCAGCACCTCGAAGTCCGGGCGTCGTCGGCGTATCGAGAGCGCGAGAACCTCCCGGTACAAGCGCGGCGTGATGGTGAGAAGTATTCGCACGAAGAGCACGTTCCTCTCTGCACATAAAGTGATCGTCCACCTTCTAGTGGTCCTCCCACTATATGCTCGCCAGGCACCTACGCAAAGGCTCGCGCGAAGAAACACATCAAAAGGTGCATGACCTCTGCTCCGAATGATGCACCCCAATCCGTCGAACTACCTGGAGGCCTCACAAGGCGAAATCCCGCGCGGTGCCGGAGACGCGAAGACCTGCCGTCCCAAGGCATAAGAGATACAATGCCCTCCCGGGGACCCCAACGAAACGGAGCGAATAGCCTTTGGCCGCAAACCGGAACACGAATACGAACACGAGTGCGCCGATCAGGGTGCTGCTCGCCGATGACCACACCATGTTCAGGCAGGGCCTGGCCAAGATACTCGCTTCCTACGGGGGCATGGAGGTCGTCGCCGGGGTCCCCAACGACGCGAAGGCCCTACAGCTTGCCCGCGAGCTCTCTCCCGACGTGGTAATCATGCAGGTGCAGATGCCCTTCGAGAGGGGTTTGGAGGCCCTGGAGGCCATGCGCGCCATCGACGACCCGCCCAAGGTGGTCATCGTCACCATGTTCGAGAGCCCCAGATACATCAGGGGGCTCGCAGGGGTGGGGGCCAGCGCCTACGTGCTGAAGAGCTCCTCCGCCGAGCGCCTGGTGGCGGCCGTGAGGGCTGCGGCCTTCGATCCCTCGGGCGAGAACGCCGTTGTTGGGATGCCCGAGGGGATGCTGGAGGGCACCCAAGAGGGCACGGACAGCGTGCTTTCAGAGAGGGAGCTGGAGATCGTGCTCTTGGCCGCCCGCGGCCTCTCCAACCAGCAGACAGCCTCCTCGCTGCACCTCTCGGAGGCCACCGTCAAGCGCCACCTCGCCAACGCCTACCCCAAGATGGGCGTCTCCTCCAGGGCCGAGGCCTCAAGGGAGGCTCTCGCGAGGAACTGGATCACCATCGAGGAGATCACCTCAGAGGAGGACGCGGGGAAGGAGAAGGGGCCAGGCCCTGGCTAGAGCCCTGGCTAGAGCCCTGGCTACGCTTCCCGGTCGGCGAGCGAAGCGGCGGCCTCCGCGGCCTGTAGCAGGTCCTCCGTGGAGGCGTCGCTTCGCTCGGTGAGAGTCCCGTCGGCGCTGATGCGCGCGTCCATGCCGTCGGAGTAGAAGACTTCCAGGCTGTGGAGCACCGCGTCCAAAGCCGCCTCTGGGATCGGGACCGCTCCGCTTCGTAAGCCGGGTGAAATGGGTGGCTCGTAGCCAGCGTCGTCGTAGACGAGCAGGTGCGGCCGGAAGGACTCGAGCTTGGCCTCGGCGGCCCGGGCGGGGCGAGCCTCACTTCCACGAGGCCAGGGCGGCCGCGTTGGATAGAGAGCGCCACGGCCTCGCGGTACATCCGCGGCGAGAGGGCGACGAGCACGCGTATCATGCAGCCAGAGAAGCAGTCTCAGAGGAGACCGTGTCACCCCAGGGAGCCCCAGCAAAAAGGTCCTAAGTGTGCAGAGGATGGTCCAAGGCCTCAGGACGGCAGCCCTGCGAGCCGAACTTCCTAGAACGCCGTTTGGGCGAAGGTCCGAGAATAACCCTTCTACGAGGTTGGGTGCATAAAGAGCCGGGAGGCTCCTGCGTGCTCCGTCCTCCGCGGGGGCGTCCGAGCCCTTCGCCCTCGACCGCGAGCGCATCGACTGTGGCCGTGCAGCCAAGAGGCCCCTAGGGTGTGTCTGACGAATACGAATCGGGGACAAAGGGACTCCCGAGAGAGCCGATTTTCGGGTTTTTGCGTGTGATCAGAGGGCTACTTTGAGAGGTTCCGGAGCCCTCGAAATGATCGTCGATGGGACAGACAAGCCTTTAGGTCAGAAAGAGCCTAGCTTGACTTCGCCCTCTCTTCTATAGGAAGCAATGATCACGCCACTCGGTGATATCTTTGAGTCCGTAAGTGTGAAGGCTGCGGGTATGGTTCCCTCGCCAAATAACCGTTTGCCCTTACCAAGCGTAACAGGGAATACCTTTAACCATAACTCGTCGGCTAAATCGTTCGCCAATAAGGTTTGAATAAGATCACTGCTTCCATGTACCTGTAGCATTGGGCCATCTTGCTGCTTTAAGTTCTCTATTTCCGCAACCACATCGCCCTTTATTTGAATAGTCTCTTCCCAATCCGAATCAATTGCTGAGTTCGAGACTACATATTTCTTGGCTTGATTGATAGGACTATCATGATGGGGCCAGTACGAGGCGAATATTTCATAAGTCTTTCTGCCCAGCAGTAAGTCGAATGGTTGGCCCATTTGTTTAGCCATTTCATCGCCCCCCACTTCGTCGAAGTAAGGTACTGTCCATCCCTCGAGATCGAAGCCACCTGAGGGGTCTTCCCCTTCGCCACCGGGAGCTTGCATGACGCCATCAAGTGATACAAACGTCAATACAACTACTTCCCTCATACCTGCTCCTCGTCGTAGCGGGCACTCTACGAGCAGAAGCTAACACAGGCTCGCCGATCCGTCAGACAGACCCTAGTCGACCGGCTAAGCCCGGACGGCAGAAGCGTCGCCCTGGTAGGTCAGGTGCGTGGCAAGCGGGCCGTGGCTCGCCTGAGTCGGCACCAGCCGCAGGTCCGGGCGTACGCCGGTGAACAAGTGGGAACCACCGGCGCCGAGGAGGATGGGCGCGACATGCAGGCGGATCTCGTCGATGAGCCCGGCGTTGAGGAACTGGCGATCGATGTCGGCGCCGCCCTCGACCATCACGTCCTTCTCACCGGCGGCCGCCTTGGCTTGGGCCATGGCGGCTTCGATCCCCTCCGTGACGAAGACGTAGGACGTGCCACCCCTCTTGACGATCGTCTCCGCGGGTCGGTGGGTGACGACGAAGCACGGCGCGTGGAAGACTGGCTCTTCGCCCCAGGGTCCGATGCCGAGGTCGGCCATGCGCCGGCCGATGATCACCGCGCCGATGGTGCTGAAGTGATCGGTTTGCCAGCGCTCGGCCTCGGCCGCCGACTTCCCGGCGAACATCCAATCGTGCAGGCGCTCGCCGCCGCGTCCGAAGGGCGCCTCGGCGGATACCTCCGGACCGGTGGTGTAGCCGTCCAGGGACATGGTGATTTCCATTAGGACTTTGCCCATTGTGAGTTCTCCTTCCTATCGGGTTGTGTGTGATGGTACGGTGACCCGGTTAGATCGGCATCCACCGAAAGGTTGATCTAGGGGTAGAGTTACATTCTTGAGCCTGTCGGAGAAGGTCCACGCCTCTCAGTGCCGGGGCTAGATGTTGCCACCTTCCGAGAACGCCTACCTTCTGGGACGTCGAGTGAATGAAGGGTCGCCCAAGCTCCGGATGGCATTACCGGACGGTCGTCGTGGCCCGCTCAGGGTGCAGACGCCGTGTGCCGCAATATGGCGGGCACGACGACGTCCCAGAGAGCCCGATGGGGTACTTCGTGGCCCACCCGCTCCAGGGCGAGCAGCTGGGCTCCAGCGATCTCCTTCGCCAGCGCAACCGCGTTGCCGTAGGGATACATGGGGTCCTCGGTGCCGTGTATGACGAGCGTCGGGACGCTCACCTCCCCGAGTCGCTCCCTCCAACGATCTCCCGAGTCGATGCCGGCATGGTTAGTAATGCTCGAGGCGAAGTTGGTCGTGCGATCGAAGGCGCTGGCTGCGATCTCACGTATGGCCGCCTCGTCGAAGGGTCGAGAGCCCGCAAACTGACGCTCGCCTTCGACTATAGAGTCGATCACGGCGTCCCGGTCTGACCAGTCAGGCTCAGAGGCCACTTCTGTGAAAAAGGCTTGGAGCTTCTCCGACATCTCGGGAAGGTCGGGATCGCTTGGCCCAGCGGTGGGGCTCGTCGAGATCAGCGTGAGCGATGCGACCCGATCGGGATGGTCTAGCGCCACGAGCTGGCCGATCCACCCCCCCATCGACATACCCATCAGATGGGCACTCTCCAAGCCGAAGACGTCTAGCAGGCCGACGGCGTCCTCTGCCAGGTCACGCAGGGAGTAGGGCGCACCACCCGGCTGGTAACTGACCGATCGGCCGGTGTCGCGGTGGTCGTAGCGGACGACGAACCGGGAGCCGGCCGCCAGACGCTCGCAGAACCCGTCCTCCCACCAGTCCATCGAGGATGCCCCTCCCATGATGAGGAGGATGGGTGGATCTGCCCTATCGCCGAATGACTGGACGCAGAGGTCGACCCCGTTAGCCCGGATGATCCTCTCGTTGGGCTCCATAGGCCGAATCTCGGAACCCGGCGTAGGCGGCTGCTCTGGAGCCTGGCCATCGTTGGTGTTCGTCATGACGGGTCGTTCCTTAGTGGTTGCAGCATTGTCCAGTTGGAGCATACGGCAATAGGCTTGAGATCCACCATCAATCCGAGTCTTTTACCATGAGAGTGTGCCGAGACGCCTCAGCCGCTCAACTTCCGAGATCGCCGTAATGCGGAAGTCTAACGGTTCGGAATGTACCTTTTGGTACTCGGAAGATCACGAGGAGGTTACAAAATTTCGGTGCGAGAAGCGAAGCAGGACACCGACTTAGCTGACACTAGTTTGACACTAACCGGGCGCTACGGCGCGAAACAACGTGAAACGTCTAATTGAAGTATTCGGCTTAAGCAAGCAAAATACGCAACGCGATGAAACGCTCTGAAACCCCTCGGCACAGACTCTTAATCTCTAGGTTCCAGGTTCGAGTCCTGGGCGGCTCACTCGAATAAGTCTCTGTTCTCCAGGTAAAATGCAAAGGGGACAGAAGCACCCTGTTAGTCTGCCGGGGGCTTTTCGCTACAATCGGGCTCATTCTGGGCTTTTGCTACGCTACCTTATGGCTTGTTCCATGGCGGAGGCAGCGATGCCCAACGAAAGTCACCGTCCAAAGCTCACGATCCGGGTGTTGGTGGCAAGCTGCGGGTGACCACTGCACCCTCTTCATGCCCATCGCTTTCCTCCAATTCCCGACTCGTTTCCAGATCCGGGTTTTCACGGGGCTCCCGATCGTACTCCTCTTCGGAGGCGAGATCCTCCCTGAACTCCTCCACAGAGCGGCGGGCCTCGCTGACGAACCGGCCGAAATCACGTGCCATGCCGGGTAGCTTGCTGGGACCGAATACGATCAGTAGGAGGAGCCCTATTACCACCATCTCCTGGGCACCGATACCGAACACGAGGCTTAGAGGCTTCTCTGGGCGGTCCTGACCGTTTCGGCGCCCAACCCGGTGTGGGCTTCGCCACGAATCTTCTCGTCTTCAGGGACCTTCGCCTTGGGGTCGCCGGACGATATCCCTTCGCGCAGTTCCTTGGAGCCCGTCCCGACTCCCTTGGCCCCGAGGAGCAGGAAAACGAGCATGAGGATCGGACGAGAAGGCGATACGAATCCTGTGAGCATTGGCTTTCATCCTTCGCTTCGTTTTCGTGGCTCCGGTCATTGTTACAAGACCGGTCTTCAAGCTTACGATCCTGGGGGAGGATCGGATCAGCGTCCTCCGGAGAACGGGGAGCCGCTGACTTGCCTATTCAACCTTGACGCTTGCCCAAGGCTCTCATACTCCTGATCTCGGTAATGGCGGACGCCCGGGACACCGGGTGTCAGCCGTCGAGGGCCGACAGGTCGAGCTGCCGCAGGCGCTCGGGGTCGGCGAGTATGTCGATCTCGGCGATCTTGCCACCTCTGACCGTGAAGCCCATGACGGAGAATGGCCGTCCGTTCGGGGCTTGCGAGACGGCCCCTGCGGCCCCGTTCACGAGAGCTGGACGCGCGGAGGGGGCGAAGCGCGCGAATGTGAGCGCCTGCCCGGCCACCTCCCGCGCGCCGCGAACCTCCTTCGGTGCGCCTGGGGACACCCCACCTGCTTCGACGCGGAGCACAACGTCTGGGTCCAACACCTCGAGCAGCGCTTCGAAGTCTCCGGAGCGTGAGGCGGCCAGGAAGGCGTCTACGACGTCCCGCTGGCGGGCGGGGTCGGCGTCGGGGATCGCGGCGGCCTCACGCACCCGGCGACGAGCGCGGCTCGCGAGCTGCCTCGCCGCCTCGGGCGAGCGTTCGACGATAGGGGCGATCTCCCCGAAGGGCATCCCGAACGTGTCGTGCAAGACGAACGCGAGCCGCTCGGCGGGGGTGAGCGTCTCCAGAACAATGAGCAGCGCAACGCCCACTGAGTCGGCAAGGAGCGCCTCCTGTTCGGGGTCGCCCCCTTCGGCGCGGCCCACGACCGGGTCCGGCATGCGCGCTCCCAAAGACTCCTCGCGACGCACCTTGCGAGAGCGCAGCATGTTCAGGCACACCCTTGACACGACCGTGGTCAGCCACCCGCCCAGGTTCTCGACGCCGCCGGAGCGGGAGAGCCTGAGCCAGGCCTCCTGCACGGCGTCGTCCGCCTCGCCGGTCGAGCCGAGCATCCGGTAGGCTACCGCTGTAAGGCGGGTCCTGTGTTCCTCAAAGCGCTCGGCTAGCCAGTCGTGTTCTTCCATCCGTCACGTTCCTCCGTCGCGTGGTGTCATTGTAGTAATGACCAACGAGACCCGTCCAACGTGACGAGGGGGTGAAGGGACGATCGGCTGACAAAAAACGCAGGCGTTCGAACAACGACACCTTTGGAGGAACAGAATCATGCAAGCAACTATGATGAAAGCACGGATGGACAACCCGGTGATGGTAGTTCCCGGCGCCCTGCAACCCCTGCTGGACCTGGCGAAGTCCGCGAGAGCGATCGGTTTGTCGTCGTCGACGGCCGAGCTCGTGCACCTTCGCGCGGCCCAGATCAACGGCTGCAGCTACTGCGTCGACATGCACGCCCGCGACCTCAGAGAAGCGGGCGAGACCGACGAGCGCATCTTCGCGGTGGCAGCGTGGAGGGAGGCACCCTACTTCACCGACGCCGAGCGCGCCGCGCTAGCCCTTACGGAGGCCGCCACCCGCCTGTGCGACCGGCCGGATCCGGTGCCCGACGAGGTCTTTCAAGAGGCCGCCCGATACTACGATGAGCCGACGCTCGCGGCACTGATCATCGAGATCGCCCTGATCAACTTCTGGAACCGGCTTACCGTCACCGTAAGGCAGGTGGCAGGCTCACGCCCCGGCTGAGGGCGCGGTGGTGTTCTGAAAATACCTCGTCGTGGGCGCGAGCGTGGCTGCGTTCAACATTCCCGCGTTCCCGTGGGCGTTGATCCAGCCATGCACCGCTATTTTCCGTTATCGTCAGGGACAAGCGAACTCGACGATCGCCACTTTTGGCTTGCGGTTCAGTTAGCCGCGTTTACCCTTAGCTCGCGTAGTCTGCGGTCCACCCGGGCCTTCACCTCTTCGGGATCCTCGCCCGCCCGCTTTATCGCCTCTTCCGTCGAGTGATTGTGGATCCTGTCCGCTCGCGCCTGGGTGTACACGCCTTCCGTGCGTGTCCCAGCGCGTGCCGCGCTAGGGTAGCTCCACGGCAGCCCCACGACGGGCAAACCGGCGGCGGCGAACTTCAGAAAATCGCGGCGGCTGTAGTTCATGCTCCCCCTTCACCCGAAACCAGCCTACGCGCGGCGTAGAGGCCGCGCATGTACCGGAGTTCACTCTCCACGACTTTGCCGTAATAAATAGAGGCGTGCAGGAGGTAGCCGTCGTAGCTTTGGATGCCCACGTGCGTCAGGTACCCCGAGCCGTCTTCGCTGAAAAAGAGCAGGTCGCCGAGCCTGCGGTTGGCCAGGCCGGTGGGCCTGCCGTAATTGAACTGGTCCGTCCACCATCCCAAACTGACCCCGAGATCGTTGAAGGTGCGCTTGGTAAAGCAGTCGCAGTCCATCTGTGAGCCGCTGCAGGGCTGGGGGGTGCCCAGGGCGTAGGGAACGCCCAGATACTTCCTGCCACTCCTTATCACGTCGGCCCTGGTTACCATGATCTCCTTCCCTCCTGAGTCTCACTTCCGGGATGCTGCCCTGGGCAGGAACGTTCGGATCGGCTTTCGGTCTCCTATCGAGA
Source organism: uncultured Rubrobacteraceae bacterium (assembly GCA_963830075.1). Classification (GTDB taxonomy): domain Bacteria; phylum Actinomycetota; class Rubrobacteria; order Rubrobacterales; family Rubrobacteraceae; genus Rubrobacter_D. Next base: position 159,185 of record CAWHLD010000001.1, read on the forward strand.
CGGGAATGTCACCAGGGGTGTTGCGCGATCTCGCGCCACGATGCTTTTCTGGGGTCGGGACAATCGCGTATGCTGCCGCGGTCTCCTCCCCCAACGGGAGACGCGAGACGGCGGATTGCATGCCAAACTCCGGGCATGCTGGTAGTCGAGACGCCCCCTCCAGAAGCTGGACCTGCGTCGATACATCCGTTCGCGTCGACCTCGCCAGAATAGCCACCGTTCGTGGCGCTGTCAAACCGCGGGGCGTGTTTCTGGCATACCCGATCTTGCGCAGAGACCCAACGTCGACCGCCCCCCAGGACGGCTCGCAACGATCGTGCACCTAGCATAAGGTCTTACGGTCGGCACCGTTAGATGTCGTGGTCGGTCTCTTGGGGGTAACGGCGAGATTCCGGCATGGATCGGCCGACATAACCGCTCAGGATTTACTTCCTCCCATATTTCACGCTGGATACCAGGTTCGCGGACGTAGCGTCCGTAATCGTTCCTCGAAACCGGGAAACTACCGCAACCAGGCCCGTACGGACGCGCACGCTCGTTGATGCGCGAAAGACGTGTAAGACTTCCCAACCGGTCCAACTTCATCGCAAGAAAAAACCGCCGGTCGCCCGACGGCTAAAGGAGGGAGCCAGGAAAGTGCAGGCTCCCCCCGACTCCAGAAAAGCCGGCCCGCGCACGGGCCGGCCCATAAAGCCTTAGTTGATAATTACCTGCGCCGCAGAATGGCGTAGGTCAGAATGCCCGACCCAAGAAGCAGCGCGGCTGCCGGCAGAAGGATGGACAGACCACCGCTCTCCGGAATTCCGCCAGACTCCTGGCCTGAGGTCATCATAGTAGTCCCCATCATCGTCATCATCGTGCCGTCCTGAGCCAATGCCATCGGCATCAGAACCAGCATGGCCAGGAGAGCGGCCGTAGCTAGAAAAATTGCCCTCTTCATCCAGTCCTCCTTCTGTTTACTCTACATCCAAGCGGCCTGCACTTGTCTTCTCCTCTTGAGAAGTACCCATAGTGTACAGAACCGAAACGCAAAAGTCTTCATTATCTTAATGATTTTTAACAGAACCAGCACAAACGGAACCTGTTGAGGGGTCTGCGAGCGGGGGCAGAAGGATTCGAACCTTCGGGCGTTTTACCGCCACTGGTTTTCAAGACCAGCGCATTCGTCCGCTCTGCCATGCCCCCTCGCCAGCTTTGCCTGCCAGGATTATACGATCTCCTGGCCGAACATCTATCTTTGGGCCGCCGCCGTCGGGGTGGTACACATTATTCTCGGAGGTCTCGAGTACCAAGGTGAGGGATGAAGAAGAGGTTACGAGAACCCGTGAGCGGTCTCACCCACCTGGCGGGTGCCTTGTTCGCGCTGGCGGCTCTAGGAGTTCTGCTAGCCAGGGCGTCGGGCGAGGGAAGGGTGGACCAGTTCGTGGCTTTCGGGATCTTCGGGATCAGCCTCGTCGCGTTGTACGGTGCGAGCTCACTGTATCATCTTCTGCCCGTCTCTCCCCCCACGGTCGCTAGGCTGAGGAGGTGGGATCACATGATGATATTCGTCCTAATAGCGGGGACGTATACGCCTATCTGCGTGCTCGCACTGAGGGGAAGCTGGAGCATGGTGTTGCTCGGCCTCGTATGGACGCTGGCGTTGTGCGGCGTCGCGCTCAAGCTCTTGTGGATGGACGCCCCGCGCTGGGTTTCCGTGGGTCTCTACCTGGCGATGGGCTGGCTCGCCGTGATCGCCGCCTCGGCCATATTTCGGGCGATACCTCCGGGCGGGATAGCCTGGATCCTCGGCGGCGGCCTCGTCTACAGCGTGGGCGCCGTGATCTACGGCCTCAAACGCCCAAACCTGGTGCCCGGAAAATTCGGGTTCCACGAGCTGTGGCACCTCTTCGTCCTGGGGGGAAGCGCCTGCCATTTCTGGGCGATGCTGCGCTACATCGCACCTATCGCGTAACGGTAGTCGTGCCTACAACTCGGCCGAGGGACAGATGTCTTTGAGGACGCAGTTGGGGCAGTCTGGCTTGCGAGCCTTGCAAACCCGGCGACCGTGCAGGATCAAGAGGTGCGAGAAGACGGTCCAGTCTTCCCTCGGCACGACCTGCATGAGGTCCTTCTCTATCTTCACAGGGTCTTTCTCCTCCGTCAGGCCGAGCCTGCCTGAGACGCGGCGGACGTGGGTGTCGACGACGATGCCCTCATCCACACCGAAGGCATTGCCGAGTACGACGTTGGCTGTCTTACGGCCGACACCGGGAAGTGTCACGAGCTCCTCCATAGTGCGCGGGACTTCTCCCCCATGCTCCTCCACGAGGGCGCTTGCCATGCCCCGTAAGGAGCGGGCCTTGTTGCGGTAGAAGCCGGTGGGGCGAATGTCCTCTTCGAGCTCGTCGGGGTCGGCGCCGGCGTAGTCTTCGGCCGTGCGGTACTTCGCGAACAGGCTCTCTGTTACTTTGTTCACCTGCACATCGGTGGTCTGGGCCGAGAGCATGGTCGCTACCAGAAGCTCCAGGGGATTGGTCCAGTCGAGCTCGGTGCGCGCGCCAGGGTACTCGTCTCTCAGGCAGGCTACGACTTCAGGGGCTGGCGCGCTAGGTGAGTTCACGATGGCCGGGGATTATACCCTGTTCTAAACTGTCACCCTGACGGATTGCGAAAGAGGGGAGCCCGAGCATGGCCGATGTCACCTTCGACTACCGGAACCTGATGGAGGTGGAGGGCGGTCTGCGGAGCGATGAGCTGGACGAGATCGGGCCGCGCCTGAGCGAGGCCGCCGACCAGCTTCTTGGGAACCCTCCGGGCTTCATGAAGCTACCGAAGACGGGGGAGTATGCCGAGGCTTCGGTGCAGATTGCGGAGGAAATCCGGGCTTCAGGTGCGACGGACTTTATCCACGTCGGCATCGGGGGATCCGCCCTTGGTCCGATGGCACTTCACAAGGCGTTGAGCCATCCTTACTATAACGCGCTCTCGGGTGAAGAGCGGCGCGGCCCGCGACTGCACTTCGCGGAGAACTCCGACCCCGCGACGCTCTCCGCGATCCTGGACCTCGCCGACCCGAACGGAACATACGTCAACGTCGTCACCAAATCTGGTTCCACGGCAGAGACGGTGGCGAACTTCCTCGTGATCCGGGGCGTTCTCATCGACGCCCTTGGAGACTTCGGGTTCCAGGACCGTACGATCGCAACGACCGACCCCGAAGAGGGGTTCTTGAAGCAGATCGCAGACCGAGAAGACCTCAAAGTGCTACCCATACCCGCCGACGTGGGCGGCCGGTTCTCGGTCCTCACGCCGGTCGGGCTGCTGCCGGCCGCGGTTGTCGGGCTCGACGTAGCCGCGCTGCTCGCAGGGGCGGCCCAGTGCGTGGACGAGGTCAACGAGCAGGGCGCGGAGCACCCCGCGGTCGTTGGGGCCGCCATGCACTACCTCATGGACACGGCGCGTGGGCGCAACGTAAGGGTCATGATGACCTACGCCGACGCTCTGGAGCGTCTCGCGGCCTGGTTCGTACAACTCTGGGCGGAATCCCTCGGCAAAGACGGCAAGGGGTCGACGCCGCATGGTGCCGTCGGCACCACCGACCAGCACTCGCAGGTCCAACTCTACATGGAGGGCCCGCAGGACAAGATCATCGAGATCGTCGAGGTCGAGGACCATCCGCGTGACCTCGAGATACCGGAAGCCTACGAGGACCTCGAAGGCGTCGGCTACCTCGGGGGACACACCATGGCCGAGCTGCTGAACGTCGAGTGTGACGCCACGCGCCGGGCGCTGACCGAGGCGGGGCATCCCAACTCGACCATAAAGCTCGCCGCAGCAAACGAGGAGAACCTCGGCTACGTGCTGCAGGCACTCCAAGTACAAACCGCCGTGGCTGGCACGCTCTACAGGGTCAACGCCTTCAACCAGCCCGGCGTCGAGGCAGGAAAGCAGATCACGTACAAGAGGATGGGAAGGCCGGGCTACTAGGCTTCAGCAAGAGACTTTAGAGCCCGCCGCGTGAGAAATCGCTTCGCCTTCTCCAGGTTCACTCGACACGGGAACCGCTGTGGCTAGTCGGCTCTCCGGTAAGGGGTTCGGTTACTGATGGCAAAAGGACAGGATCTCCTGTTTACTGCAGATCGTATTCGATCTCCGGTGGGTACATGGTTACGAGCCCACGAAATGCGGACGTCAGAGTCAACGGAACGGTTGTCAACGAAGCGGTCTCGATAGTGCTGTCTAGGTAGGAGCTGACAGCGGGGGTCATATCGTAGGTTCGTACGTTGTCTTGTCCGGTGGCGCCTGACACGGTCATTGCACCGACAGAGAGTGAAGCCGGCTGTTGCTCCTGAGTCTGGATGTCGCGGGCGAGCAAACCGTACACCGTGTTCAACCCGTCGAGCGACTTTGACTCTACCGGCGCACCGGCGGTTCTATCGAGGACCTTCACGTCCCCGTCGCCGGCATCAGCCAACCAGACCGCCTGGCCGGAGGCGGTTCCGATCAGGAGCCAGTACGTCTCGGAGAAGAGGGTTACGGCTTCGGGAAACCGGAGGGTGACCCGATCTCGCCGGCCGGCCCGATCGAGCGCAAGCGCGGCCGCAGCCAGCTTTCTGCCGGAGGGCTGGCCTTCCCAGTCTTCCTGTAGCTCGACCAGCACCTGGGTGTTCTGCGTTACCGTCAGCAGGGCGACGGCCACACCGGTAATGGATATCGCCTGCGGCGGTACGACCTCCTGTGCCGCCCACCGCTCGACGCTTACGTGGACGCCTTTGTTCTGCGTCAGGGTCGCGTTGGGAGGGTCGTTACCGGAAGCGAGCGGGCGGTCCGGGGAGAAGCTCTCGACCGTCTCGAGTCTGGCTGATCTAACGGTGGAGTTGGGAGGAAGCTGCAACAATACCTCGCGGGCGACGCCCAGCTCTCCCGGGAACCTGAGGACTTGCTTGTCCGTTGTCTTCCCTGTGCCAGAGTAGAAGGATCTCGCGACCTGGTGGTAGGCGACGTCGAGCGCCACCAGGTCCAGAACGCACGGAGCATCCGACTCCACGACTAGGGCCACGTCGACGAACTCAGGCGGCTGAGGTTTGCCTTCGTCCGTAGGCCCTGCTTCTTCTGTACTCGTCTCCAGTCGGGCAAAAAAGTCGTCGAGGTAACGTTGTAGTGCCGCCGCGAGAGCTTGCCCAGCCTCGACGTTGGTCTGGCTGGCCGGCGGCGTCTCGCCTATCTCCTCGGGCGTGGGCCAGAAAAACGTCGCCGAGTCGGGCTCGGTGGGGTCCGAGAGCCCGATCCGCGCGCCGGCGAACCGGGAGCTAACCTGAACGGCGGCGAGGTCTCCGGAACTCAACGAAGACCCGGCCGGCCCCTCGAGCCTGACCGCGAATCGGGCGTCCGTGAAGCCCACGCTCTGTGGAAACACCGCCGCGTTGCCCTGCACACTGGCGCTACTCGTCGGTTTCTCCGCCAGTGTGTTGCCGTCGAGGCGATAGAGCTCCACGGAGTTCCCTGTACCCGAAGCCCTGCCGGAGATGAGCTGGATCTGGGAGACCTGTCGCGGCGCGTCCAACGCGACGACTACCGCTCCCCCGGAACCACTCAGCACTGCCTCTAGCCCCGGCTCGCCCGGGTTCAGAGCGTCGTAGCCAAACGAGGAAAACGTCCCCTTCAGGGAGGTGGCGTTGGGGTCTATCCGGATATCGTCAGCTATGCCCCCGGTCACGAAGCGCAAGACCAGAACCTGTCGAAAGACCCGCAAGGGCGACGCCCCCACCGGTGACGTAACTTCCCACCTTCCGGTAGTCGATGAAGGTGGAGTCCCCCCGATGGTTGTCACCGATGCGATGCTCATTCCGCGCCCGGGAGAAAATCAAAGCCTACTTTGCCGCCACTAACCAGGGGTCGCCTCGGACCGAACGCTCGGAGGCTAGTGGATTCCCGCTTTCGCGGGAGCGACAAGCAATTGCATTCAAGCGGACTCGACATCATCCGTAAACATTACCTCCGTGAAGGCGGGCGTTAGATCCTGCCCTCCAACCTGTCGATTTTTCCCTGTAACGAGCCCAGCCGGTCGGTGAAGATACCGCTATCCACCTTACTGGCAAGTTCCGTATCTATTTCGGTCCGTAGCGTATCCACAGTCCTCACGTCGGCTTTCTCGTTCAGGGCTTCCGTAAAGATGGTGCTATCTACCTTTCCGTCGAGTTGCGCCTGCAGTTCGTCCACGCGGGAGATCAGGACGTCCAGGTCTCTGGTCGGTAACCTGTCGATCTTGTCGTTCAGCTCGGTCCGCAGATCGTTCAACGTGACGGTATCCGCCTTCGTATCGAGTTGCGATTGGAGGACGTTCACACGAGTATCCAACAACTCTACGTTCCTGGTCTCCATGTCTTCGATCTTCGTGTCCAGCTCTTGCCTTAGTTCCACGCGCGTCTCGCCCACGGCACCAAGCACGCTGGCGTCCGAAGATGCGACGGTGCGGGACGCAGCGTCGAGTGCGGGGAAGACCGCGAGTTGCTTCTCCCGGGGCAGGTCTTCGATACCGCTCTGCAAAAAGTCGCGTAGCGAGGACTCCGCGATCCGCTGCCCCACATACCCTCCGACCAGGCCTCGTTGGGCGGAGACGAAGTCGTTAACCCCATCGTATACGCGACCAAGCAACGCTCCCGTCTCTTCCGTCTGGCTGGCTCTCGAGAGATCCCGCGTGAGCTGGCTCTCCGACCGGGCAATGGCCTCTATCGTCTCGAGCCAGGGGCCGATCCAGTTCTTGATCCGGACAGTGAGCGTCCCCGTGGCGTCTACGGAGCCGGCGCCGGTATCGTCGCGCGCGTAGGCGAGCACCGTGGAATCGAAGTACGACCAGGCGAGCATGTAGTCGCGGACGTTCAAGGTTTCCAGCAAGCCCTCGCCAAAGTCTCTGAAGTAGACGTCGATGGCGTGGCGAAGCTGGAGGTTCCCATCCAGACGGTACCGGCGTGCGATCTCCCTCAGGCCATCTTCTATTTCCCGCGGGGTGCTGGCATCCGGGTCGAGGAGGCGTAACGCGACCTCGAGGGTGTCCTGCTGCACGCTGAGTAGGTCTTCCGAGGCCGGGGGGAGCAGCAGCGCGCGGGCAACGCCGTTACCGTCGGTGTGTACGCCAACGGCGTTACCATCCTGATAAGTCAAACCGTCGGTGGCACGCAGCCGCCCCCAGGTCGTGAACAAAGTCAGTGGAGCACCGACCCTGGGCCGCTTTCCGCCGGCCTCGATCACCGTCACCACCAGGTTCACCGCCTGGCCGAGAAACGGCTGCTCCTGAAGCGCGCGAATCGTGACCCTGGGTTGGTTGCCCAGGGCCACCTGCAAGGACCTAACCTGCTCCCTCAACTCGCGGATCTCGTCCATTAGATCTTCTGATGGTGCCCGCGGCACCCGGGCGTCTGACAGCGTGAGGACGATCTCCGTGAACCGTTCGGGACCGATCAAAGGTATGTCGGCGATTTGTTGAAGGTCGGTAAAGGTGCCGAGCTGCCCGCGCCGGTCCAGGATGCGTTGTGCGAGCCGGACGCCAACGTCCAGCTCGCCGGGTATCTCGACCGCCGCCGCGATCTGCTCCGCGGAGCCCACAGAGTTCAGGAAGTCGAGGACCTGACGCGCGTGCTCGGGACGGACGTCTTCAGGGCGAAGGTACTCCTCTTCCGGCACGAGCCTCCTTTCCTGGCCTTCTCTAATTGGGGAGGAACCTGGCAAGCGTCTGCACGTCGGCTTTGGCGTTCAGGGCCTGCTGGAAGCCCTGCACTTCTCCGGAGACGGTCTGCAGGCGCTCCTGAACCTCCTGGATGGGTCCACCCACCCTGAGAAGTTCGTTGCTAAAGTTAGCCTGTTCCTGTTGCACCCTGAACAGCAACTCGTCTTTCGCTTCGCCAAGTTGGTCTTCGACGCGACCGCTTAGTTGTTCGCTGGCCTCGGCGGCCTGGTCCGCCCGGACGGCCGTGTCCGTGAGCAGCCCGAAAGCGACCTCTCTATCAGCGAAACCCTTGCCCTGCGTGCTTTCGAGCGTTCTCTGGACGCCTATCGCATCCTGCATTGGTCTGGTCAGCTTGTTCAGGTCGAAGGACACCGGGTCGGGGGGGTTGACCGTATCCAGGGCGTCTTGAATTACCAGGTAGTTGCGCTGGCGCCCGATCAGTCCCTTGTCCCTGACGAACTCGCTCACCTCCGTTTTGACGTTGAGTACGGATTCGTCGAGGTTGTCGATGATCTTGGGGCCAAGGCGGTCTCGGAAGTCTTGCACGAGCGGACCCGTCTCCACAAAGTAGTCGATGATGATCCAGGGGAAGAGCCAATCCCTGAACGTCACCTGTATGGAGCTTACGCCCCGGCTCTGGTCAGGGGTGACGGGGTCGCTATCACGCCTCGCGAAAGCCATGAGCGTGGAGCGGTAGTCGAGCCAGCGGTGCGTAAAGGGGGGTATGATCCCACCCGTAATCAGCGAAGTGTTCTTCAGGTAGTAGGCGTCTGCGTAGTTGCGCACCCGCGGCGCGTCGGTGCGGTCGTACTCGGCCGTCAGGGTCTGGAAAGCGCCCATCCCCTTGGCCTCTATTGGCGTTGCCGCAGACATGATCGTCTCCGCAATGCTCAGGTTGTTCGTCGCCAGCTTGGTCTCCAAAGATACAGTTACCTCGGCCTCGTCCTCGTCGGAGAAGCCTTCGGCGTGATCCGAGCGCAGCTGTATCTTCGCAATACCCTGCGCGTCCGTCCGCACAGAGATGGTGCGATCTCCCGCGCCGCCGAGGCTCTCGAAACCGGCGACCGGCCTGAGTTGGCCCCAGCTGGCGACGACGAAGTCTATCCAGGGCCTGTCAGCCTCGTTCGACAGGTCGAGCTGCTCTCCCCGCAGATCGGTGACCCTGGCCGTGATCTCAGCGAGCTCCCCGATAGCGTAGTTGCTCCTGGAGGTCTGCATCGTCAGGCGGTAGTACTCGCCCAATACGGGCTCTACCCTTGCGCGAAGGTCGTTGAACTCTCCGGACAGAACCTCGATCCTGTCGCCCAGGTTCTGGACCTGCTCGTCTATTGTCTCGAAACGATCGTCCACCGATGTCGAGAGGTTTTCGACCGCGGCGACCAGCGCGTTCCAGTCCTGGCTCTTGATCAACTGCCCCGCTGCCTTGTTGCCAAGCCGGTCTACGAGATCACCCATCGCTGCTACCTCCTCGCACGATTTCTTCTTCGACGGCGAGCACGGCGCGCACCCCCGCCGGCCGTACCTGCTGGATGCCCTGCCACGCCCGCTCGAGGATGGCAGGGTCGATGTTTTCGCCGGTGGACCTCCTCTGCAGCCGGGCCGCGACTGTCAAGGGCCGCCTTGCATTCCACTCAAACCAGACCCTGGCCGCCGGGTCGTAGGCGAAGACGGCCTCGTCGAAGTTGCCAGACGGAGGCGGTTCCGGAAGGTCGTAGCGTCCAGGAAACGGCGCGGGCAGGTCGGGAGGTGGCAGCAAGCGGCCTTCGATGGTCCACGAAGGCCGCTCTTCGGGTTCTTCGAGCCCTTCCGGTTCCAGCGAGAGAAAACGCCACTCCGAAGAGCCTGCCGGCAGCCGCGGCACCGCGGGCATACCGCCGTCACGTACGATGTCCTCGAGCGGCTTGCAACGCACCAGTAGCTTTTCCTCGCCCATCTCCGAGCTTCGGACGAAGACCTCGCCGTCCCACTGGCCGAGATCGGGCTCTACCTGATCCGTCCACAGAATCGCCAACACAGTGGCCTCGTCCGTGGTGCGTAGCCCTCCCTGCCGCGCGCCCTCCGACCGCTCCCACTGCGATGTGGAGTGCTCGAAGCGCCACGAACCCCTCGGCTCGGGCTCATCGCCATCGTACAGGAGATCCGCCGCCCCGAGTTGTTTCCATCCGTTCGGCTTCGCCTGCGACCAGTCCCGGCCGTCGTAACGCAGGAGGCCTCGGTCTGTGCCGAACCACAGGAGACCCCTGGCATCCTCCTCTATAGCGAAGACCCGGCCTTCGGTCAAGTCGGGAAAAGCTTCGAGCGCGGTCTCGAACGCCATCTGCCCCTCCGGGCGCGCGACGTAGCGGGCGAGACCGTGGTCGGTGCCGATCCAGAGCGAAGCATCGGGCCCACGCCGCACCACACGTACCGTGGGCAGCCCGACCTCGCCGGGTAACTCTCCGCCCTCACCGTCGTCGGGGACGAACTCCTCCCAGTCTCGCTCCGCCCCCGCGTAGAAGTGCCACCGACCAGAGCCGGGTTCGTACCGAAAGAGGCCGAGTTCGGTGCCGAAGTAGAGGGACCCGCCCGCACCCTGATGGGCTGCGTAAACCTCTAAGTTCGTACCCCGGTCCTCGCGCAGCGCGAAGGGTTGCACTCCACCGTCGTCTCGGAGGAGCGAGATCCCCTTCGATGTCCCAAGCCACCAACGTCCCTCGGCGCGCAGGATGGCGTAGACTGCCCTGTCTTCCAGCCCCGACACGGCTGTGGCCACGAACGAACCGGCCTCCTCCGGGTACAAGGGCACCCGGAACAACCCTCTATCCGTCCCCACGAGAAGGTCCCTGCTATCTTCGGAGAGGTAGTGCAGCGTGGGGAGATCCTCCAGGGCAGCCACCCACTCGCGACCGTCGAAGCACCACAACTCGCCCGCGGTGTCCCCGTTCGTGGCCGCCCAAAGTGTACGGTCGTGCGATTGGTGTAGGGCGACCACAGCAGTCTCCGGCGCTCCCTCGACTGGCTGCCAGGGGCCAGGGGCGGTAGGGTCGGCGGGGACGGTCTCGGTGGGCCTCGTTCGGGCGCTCATGAGATTGTCGTCCTGGGCGATCCAGGAGGCGTACGCCGGGCGCAGCCGCAAGGTATCGTCTGGCGCGAGCGTGTCGTGGTAGGCGATGCCAATCGGGGGCAGTCCTTCGCTGTGGTAGAGCTCGATGAGGGGGTCTTCGGTGGCGGTGACCTTGCCTGCTTCGGGTTCCACCCCCTGGATGTATAAGGTTGGCACGACCGGGGCGAGGCCGTCGTTCTGCAGGCTCCAGCGCATTAGGGGGCCGACCATATCGACCGGTTCTCCCTGAGTAATGATCTGCTGCGAGCGCTTTACCAGTGGCGCGAACTCTTCGAGCCAGAAAGGCCGGTCTTGTTCCTCGGGCAGACCCTCCAGGTCCACCGGGAGTTGGGCTTCGATCATGCGTCGCAACGCGCCCGGTGTCCCCAGGCCGTTGCGGTACAGCGCGACGATCCGGCCGATCCTCTTGCGGTACTCCTCGACGGTCTCTCGCAAGAGTGGTGGTTCCAACCACGGCGGCAGTGCCAACAGCGCGCCGAGACGGGCCAGGTCGTGAACGTAGGGAAACTCGTCGAGCAACGGGTCCCCGTACGCCGGGAACGGCAGGCCCGCCAACTGACGGCTGCGGAGTAAGAAAGGACTGTATAGCGCGCTGTCCGCATACCCAAACCAGTGTGATTGCAGGGCGTCGCTGGCCTCCCTGTTCAACTCTTCCAGCTCCTCTGCAACCGCCCGGAGCGTCAGCGTCAGCAGACCGTCATCGTCCTCCTCCGGACGATAGAGGGTCGGCAGCCGGTCTCGCATCTGCTCGAATCTAGCCATCAACAGCCTCCGGCTGGGCTTCCACACCACTCAGCGATAACCGCTCGAACGGCGTGAGCGTGTAGTCCTCGTCGGCGGCTCCGGCCAGTATCCTGCTAAGGCCGCTCTCCAGCGTAAAGACGAACTGCACCCTGTACGGAGAGACCGCCGTCTCATCCGGCAGATCCGGGGGCGTTCCCGCCACCACGGCGTCGTCAAATTCCTCCAGGGAAGCTCCCAGCTTGCCGGGAAGCGGAATGACGTGCAGGAGCTTACCGTACGATAGAATCCGCCGTGACTGCTCGGCCGCCGCGGCGTCGGGAGGAAGTTCCGTGGCGTTCGCTGTGTTGAGGTACATCAGCGCGTCGGATAGGGCGGACTGGATCTCCGGTACATCCGGAGGGTCTTCGTCGTCGGGGTGGGAGACCGTCACGCTCAGTAGCGTAGGCAGGTTGGGATCGACTATTTGCAGGTCGCCCAACACGGTAGGGTAGCCGCCGATCTCGAGCTGTCCGGTTGAGGTGTCGAGCACGTCTTCGACGACGCCGTCCGCCAGCCACGTGGAGCTGAGAAGCCTCACATCCTCCACACCGGGAACGCCAAGCACCAGCCCCACGATGCGGTTGATGCTACCGGCCTCCCTGACGGGCAGCCGCGCGAAGTAGTCTTCTATCTTCTCGCGCACCAACCGTTGCGCGGCGCGGAGATCCTGTTCCAGCAGCCCGCCCACCGTGGTAAGGCGTAGCTCCAGGTTGACCTTCCTGGGGGGCTGCACTCTAGGGGGCAATACTTTCACGCCAGCGGGCCGCGACTCCTCGATGGCGGTCAGTAGACGCTGTTCCTGCTCGGGTGAGAGGGTCTCCGCATGAAGCGTGATCTCCACGTACCCAGGTGCGCCTTCAGGCTCGACCACGTCCGCGGAGATTCCCTGCCTGGCGATTGCCTCCTTGATCGCCCCGAGCGTCGCCCGCTCGCTGCCGTGCAGGAAGTTCTTCGCCCGGACGCGCAGTTCATCGTCGGTCTCGTCCTGGGCCGTAACCGCAGTCGGAGCCGGGTTGGTTACACCTTCTATCCCCGCGATCGGGGCCACCAGCACGGAGAGGGTGCCGGCCGGTAGCGGACCCCTGGCTTCCGGGTCAGAAGCCTCCAGCAAATCACGGGCCACAACGCGGATGGTGTTCTGCGTCTCGGCCAGGGTTAGAGATCCTGTCGTCTCGTACTCCGCCGCCCTGTCGTTGGTGGTAACGCGGGTGCCGGCCGGGATGTTGATGATCCCACGACTACTGGGCGAGCGGGTGAACTCGACCTCGCCAACGGCGCGGCCACCGCTTACGCGTTCGATCCCAAGCAGCGCCACCACGTTGTCCAGCGAACTGCCGGTCGCGGTGTCCACGAAACCGGACTGATAGACCGACTCGAGCTGGGCATAAAGGCCCGCAAGCTCCAGGGAGATCGACTCGGAGAGCGTACGCACCACGCTACCGGCGTGCAGGTCGGTCAGAACCGACCCGGCAGCCTCCGGACGATAGTTGACCTGTATGAGCGACCCCTCATCCGGAAGCTCCGCCCCCTCCTTCCACCCTAGCGTCCGGGGCTGCGGGGCATCCAGCAGCTCGTAGTCCACGCCCTTACGAAACAGGTGCGGCTGCCCGTCCCTACTGCCGTACACCGACACAACGTCTGCCACCGGCGGACGTTGCAAGTCGTGCTGCAGTGGCGACCCGTTTGGCGGCGGAAACGGGTGCGGCTCCGCGGCCACGCCTCCGGAGACGGATGTAAGGAGATTTTCGAGGACCTCGGGGAAAACGCGGCGTCGCAGGCTCATCGTTCGAGCTCCAGCGTAAAGGGTCCTATGGTTAGCGTCCGTGCCGAACCCACGGGCACGACCCGCAGTATGACGCTGACCCCGTCGCGCCTACCGGGGGCCGGCGTGACGGCAACCTCCGAAACATCCTCGATCCTGGGCTCCCCTTGCAGGCTGTCGAGTACGAACAGCTTGACCAGGTTGCGAGTGGTCGCTGTGTTTTGCCTGCCTATAAGCTCGTGCAGCCGGGAGCCGTACTCGGGGTGTGCGAGCCCCGACAGCTCGCCCCTTGGCGTGAGCAACCTCGTGGTTATTGCCTGTCCCAGGTTCTGGTCACCGCCCACGGTGCCTATGTCGAGTACTCGCTCTTCTCCGGGTAACACGCGACGGCGTTCCGTACCAACCGCGTACACGGGGCGCAGCTCCGAGTGCAGTAGCGTAAGTCCTATGTCTTGCAGAAGATGCTGGTCCTCCATGCTCAGCCTCCGATCAAGACGGTGCCGGCGGCGACGACCGTCCCGACGGGCAAATCCGCCGGATCGTTGCACGTCATGGCTTTGTCACCGTTTCGCGCCGCGGGTTTGCCGTTGATGAGCACCGTGGCGCTGCCGATCTGAACCGTCCCCTTGTTGCCAGGCGGTTTCTGGAAAGGCCCTCCCTGCGGCACGTGCGCGGGCGTGTTGGTCGCGGTGCTGCCCTGCACCGCGGCCGCCTTGCCTTCCACGTTCACGTCGCCGCTGAGCGAGCCGTCCAGTTGCCCGGCGAAAGGGTGCGGCAACGGTGTGGGCACAGGCCCTCCGGGGGATGGGATCATGACTATGTGCGTGTCGGTGGCGACTACCTGGTCGCCCTGTTTCGCGGCTGGCTGTCCCATTTATCCTCCAGCTAGTTGATGTTTACCGTGCCGCCCTTGAGGTTGAGCTGGCTCTGCGCTTCTATGGAGATCTCATTTCCCTTCAACTCAACGTTGCCCTGACTCGCCAGCGCGACGGCGCCGTCCCGGTCGACCTGCAACGTGAGCTTCCCTCCGTCCACCTTCAGCTCCACCACGGGATCTTCGTCACGGACGTTGACCTCTATGCCGCTACCAAGCTTGAAGACCAGCTCGCGCCTGTCGCCGCTGTGCAGCTCGATGTGCACCGCGTCGCCGTCCTCCGCGCCGAGGGGCAGGTGTGTGATGGCCTGGTCGCCATCGTTGACCGGCGGCCTGTCTTCATCGTTGTAGAGGCGTCCCGTGATGATAGGAGCGTTGACATCCCCGCCGACGAACTGGACGAGTACCAGCTCGTCCACCTCAGGGATGCTGACGCTGCCGATGCGGGACGTTGCCACGGATACCTGCTCCAGCACGATACCGGAGTCGCGCAACCTCACGGTGCAGGCGTAGTTGTCCTTGTCCGAGTCTTCCGCGTGTGGGTGCTGCTCCTGAACGATCGCAAGCTCCGCAGTGCGGACACGCCCCAACTCCTCCTGCACGATCCGCTGGACTGTCTCGTACAGCGTGAGCGTCACAGCAACCCTCCAGGGCCGCCGTTGCCAGTGCTCCCGAAGCGGATAAGGGTGGTAAAGCCCCCCTGCTTGGAGAAGCGGTGCCGCACCCGGCGCACCAGGAAGAGGCCGTTAAGCTTGTCCTGTGGAGCATCCGAGATCTCGACTGCGCTCCCCACGACCACCGCGGGCGCACCGGGCACGAGCAACTCCCCAATCAGCTTCGCCCGCTCTACCGCGCCAGCGATACCGTCAGCCGCGCCCTGCGCCGCCTCAGTGCTGCGCAGCGAAGCATCCTGGATCAGGCGTTCCGGGCCACCTGAGCCGGCGCTGCCGGTTACCGAAGACGGGTCCTTCACCAGCCAGCTCCAGGCTTCCTGTCCCTGGCTTCCGGCGGCCCCCTCGCCGACGGTCGTCACCGCACCAACGACCGGGGGAGCCTCGGTCGCGTGCAGCGACAGCACATCTTCACCGTA
The DNA here is from genome assembly GCA_963830075.1 of uncultured Rubrobacteraceae bacterium. Classification (GTDB taxonomy): domain Bacteria; phylum Actinomycetota; class Rubrobacteria; order Rubrobacterales; family Rubrobacteraceae; genus Rubrobacter_D. The sequence goes on from CAWHLD010000001.1 coordinate 174,502, forward strand.
GGTGAACGTCCGGACCGCCTGCCCTGCGGTGAAGGGCACAAAACTTAGCTTGTCCTCAGGGGTGAAAAGAGCCACATAACCGCTCTTTTGGGCCAGCGCGGCGACGTGCTGGTAGGCATTACGACGGTCGTCGACCACGTAGAACGGGAAGTCCGCGCCGTCCTCGACGGTGTCAGTGCCGACCCCGGCTCTTCCGGCGAGGTCATCGACGATGTCGCCGGCTTTTTGCTGTTCGTAGCTCTGGTTGACGCGCGTTCGTGATAGCAGGGCACTGCCGTTTACCGCCGAGATCCAGGTCGTTCCCCGCACACTTTGACTTACCTCTTCTACCTGGCCGGTGAAGACAGTCCCGGTAGAATCGTCTTCGTAACCAAGTTCAACGGTGCCGCTATCCTCCACGGCCACGTCAGGCGCGGATGGTCCACCTGCCAGGTCTACCGCGACGGCGTCGGCAAATGGCGCGAGCCCGGCCTCCATCGTGAGCGAGACGAGAGCCTGCGCCCATACGTCGGCTCCGCTGCCGCCAAAGCTGATGGAAGAAAGTGGCCGTCTGAAGGCGGAAGGGGAGTTGCTGTCAGCGAAGAGGTTACTGACCACGGATTCTCATCCCTCATCTCGTTCGGTCTCGGACAGAGACCTCCTGACGCGCTGGCGTATCCGATCATCCGGGTCCGAGGCCGCCGTTTTCTCCAGCGCCCTCACTGCTCGTGGATCATCCGAATGGCCCAGGGCCATAGCGGCGTTATCTCTGTTGCTGAGATCCGGGTCTTCAAGCAAAGACGTGAGATACTCCACGGCCCTGGGCTGCTCTGCGGGGCCTAGAGACCGGACCGCCGCCCTTTGCAGCCAGCCCTCTACAGCGTCGTTCTCGGCGGTGGAGATCAGGAAGTCCACGGCTTCTTCGGTGCCGAGCACACCAAGGGCATGAAGCGCCCGCCTGCGCTGCCGGTTGCCGAGGTCCCCTGAGGCGGTCTGAAAGATCTCGATCAGGTGCGGCACCGCCCTCGGACCCAACCGGCGCACCTCAGCGTCCGAGAAGCGCTCCCTGCTGACCAGTTCGCTTGCCCGCTCTCTCAGATCTCTCATCCGCCCTCCTCTCAGGGTCCTGGATGCGTCGCCGCTTGAGTTCGCGCGTTCGCCGTTTCGTCTGCTCCCGCTCCGGGTCGCACCGGGTTCGCCTGATTGGCGACCAGGTAGGGCTCGCCCCGGTTGGTCTCTCCGCTGGTCATGAGACGCTTGCCTAGCTCACGGGGTTTGGGGCTTTCTTCCCCAGGGTGACCCAGCCCCAGACAATGGCCGAACTCGTGGGCCAGGGTGGTGGCGGTCGCGACCTTTGCAACCACCATGTGATTGGAGCCAAGCCCCGCATAAGCCACCGCACAGGTGTCCGGATTGAAGTCTTCGACGAAGTAGCAGTTGATGACGTTGGGGTCCTGGTTGTTGGTGTCTTGGGGTACAGCGAAAGGTCCTGGGGGCGTCGGACGCCACCTGAACATACGATCTTCCTCGGTAGAAGTGAGCCCCCCAGGTGGGACGCAGGTGACGTCTATAGTCTTGGAAAGTGTCTCGTCGATGAACCGGGGAGTCGCCCTTGTGCTGAGCGTGACCCCAGCCTGCGCCCAGATCGTGTTGGCCCTGGCGATCATCGTGTTGACCTCGGCCAAGGTGAAGGAAGGGTCGGTGCCATCGTCTTTCCTCACGATGTGTATCTGTAGCACGACGGTTTGGGGTGTCATGCTGCGCACCCTGAGCTGCTTGAGTACGGGACCCGACTGGTTCCAGGCCCTGACGTTTAGCATGAAATCCTGCGGCGGGACACCCACGGGGAAGGTGTCGAGGGTGATCGTGACTTCCGTGTCGCCTATGCCGCTGGTTCGGGACAGTACGAGGGGGGGCGGGTTGGCGGGGACGGGGTTGACGACTTCAAAGAACATCTCGCCCTCGTCAGGCTCGATGTCGAACTTCACGGTCACGCTAGCCCTGACCGGCCCCCCGGCGTCTACCAGCCGCACCGTCGGATTGTCGGGGTCGCTGATCTTGTCCACGAAGATGTTGGCGGGCCGCACTACGTCTACGTCTTTGACCTTCAAAGTCGCGATCTCCACGTCCCTGCTGTCTGTCATGCCCGCGTTGTCTTCGACCGTGATGGTGTATTTACCCGGACGATACTGCGGGGTGAAGTGGGCCTCGCTGAACCTTGCTCTGTCCGTAAAATTCCCTATCGCCCCTGCCGCCGCGTTGGAGATGCGGCCCGTGAAAGGTTTCTGCCCTCCGATGACGATCAAGTCGTCGCCGGCGCTCGTGTGAATTTTGTCCGGCGCCAGGGTGAGCGTCGGTTCTGCTATGCGGGTGAACCCTGAGTCACGGGCCGCGTCCTTTTCCAGGCTGTCAGAGGCGAAGAGGTAGACGAAGGGCCAGAACGGCCCGGAGAAGTTCGCCTGCACGGTGTGGCTCAGCAGGTGCTCGAAATAGGCGGTCCGGGCGGTGCGTAGCTGCCTGGGCTTACGGTCGGCCTCGACCGGTACTATGTACTCCTGGGCGGTGTCGTCAAGGTCGTCCACGAAGCCGCGCCTGGCGAAGTTGATGTTGGCCAGTGCAAGAGGGCTAGGACCGAGGCCGCCGATGTTGATCATTGCCGCGCTGCCAAGCCGGCCGCTGGCCACACCATCGATGCCATAACTCGGCAAATACGCGAAACCGATAAGCGGAAACTGGAACAGCCAGTTCAACAACGTCAGGGTCGCCCCAAGAAGCGTCCATGGACTGGACCAGATAATGGCCAGGATGGTCTTGCCGATAGTGCCAAGCACACCCAGGCCCTCAGGGTCGCGGTAGGTCGCCGGGTTGTTCAGGCAGTACAGGTAGCGGTTGGCCAGCCGCGGCTGGGCCAGCCACGATTCTGGGAGAGAAGGCACGCTACCCATTCCTCCCACGAGGCGGACGTCGTCAGGCCCGCCGGTCCACGGGTCCGGCGTAGTGAAACGCCCGATCTCGGGGTCGTAGTGGCGCGCCCCGAAGTAATACAAGCCGCTCTCGGCGTCCCACAGACGGCCCGTGAACAACGGGCAGTCGAAGTCCGGGGGATCATTCCTCAGCCGTCCGAAGGGGGAGTAATCAGCCTGCCACACGATGTTCCCCGCCTCGTCCGTGATCCGCTGCGTTGACCCCAGGTGATCTGTGTGGAGCGAGAGCGTCTGGTCGTGCCTCCGAACCACGGTCCGGCCCCGCTCGTAATGGAAAGTGGCGATGAGGTGACCGTCCGGTCGTGTCAGGGCGACGAGACGGCCAGCCGGGTCGTGATGGTACAGAGTGGTCTTTCCACCCACCCACCGCCAGATGCGACGCCCCCAGAGGTCGTAGCGGTAACGGGCGACGATCTGCCCGTTGCGCTTGACGCTCGCCAGTTGCTGGCGTCCGTTGTAGGCGTAACGCCACGTGGTGTCACCCGATGTCTTGCGGGTCAGGTTGCCCTGGGCATCGTATTCCAGGTGAATGGAGGAGCCTTCAGGGCGCAGAACGTGGATCAAGCGGTTGCGGTCGTCATAGTAGTACAGGGTTTCACCGTCCGCCGCGCGCCTGGCTTTACGATTTCCTGCCGCGTCGTATTCGTAGAGGATCGCGCCGTATTCGGGGTGCCGGGCCTCGACCAACTGGTCGCAGGCGTCGTAGACGAACTCACCCTCGTTGCTCGAAACGACGTTCGACGTGCGGTCGAATCGCACGTCGCCGCCCACGTCTTGTCCACTACCATCGGGTCGCTGACCTTCGAAATCTACGGTCTCACCGGTCGGCAGTTGCAGGGTGATGGGGTGACCCTCGGCGCCGCAACGAAGCGTAAAGGGCACACCGTCGATGAGGCGGGTCACGGAGTCTAGCCGACCCTGGGTGTCGTAGGAGTAGCGCGTTACGCAGCCGGGCTCCTCCACTGTCTGGACCTTTCCACGGTCATCGTAAGCTATGGTGACCGCGTCGTCTGGAGAGTAGGTTATTCTCGATAGGAGATCCCCATCGTACTCCAGGCGTGTAGTAGCCTGGTTCGGTAGAACGCGGCGGACGAGGCGCCCCTGGTCGTCATACGCGAGGCGGAGCGTAGCTCCGTCCGGGAGGGTTGCGCTCTCCAACCTCCTGGCATCATCGTAGGCGTAACGGGTAAAGAATCCGAGGGCATCTGTACGAGAAACGAGCTGGCCCGAGCCGTCGTAACGATAGTGGGTGCGAGAGCCGTCGGGTTCGCGCACCCAGGCGAGGCACCCGTTCTCGAAGCCCAACCTGCGCTCATGGCCATTGCGGTCGGTCATGGTCTGCGTTGGGCCTCCAGCACTTCGGTAATGAGGACCCTGAAGGTTGAGACCCCCGATCCGGAAAACGCGTCGATCGGTCGTGGCATCCTTCAAGAACAAAGCCCCCTATCCTTCGTCGTGCGTTTCAGAAACCGACTCCCGCGCCGACGGATGGTACGGTCGAGAGCATCCTCTCGAACGCCGTCTGGGTCTTCTCGAGCTCCGATTCCAGCTCGGCACACAGCTTCTTCAGCGCCTCTTCCAGGTCAGCGACGAGGGAGGTTACAGACACTTCGGCCAGGGCGGCCTGGAGTTCCGCGAAGGTTTCCAGTAAACCGGCCTGGCGCAGGCTCTCTACCGGGTCGAGCAAGGCCAGCTTGTCCTTCACGTTCTGCAAGGTAGTGTCGAGACCGGCCTTGACGGCATCGAGACCCAGATCGTCCAGCTTGCCCTCTATCCGGTCGAACGTCTCGGCCAACTCGTCTACCAAAAACGTCGGGTTGAGATCCTCGATCCGGGCCTTCACGTTATCGAAAACGCCTTGGAGTTCGGTGATGATCCCCACCGGGCTCAGGGCCGTTACCTGCTCTATGATGGCTTCGTAGATCTCCTGGAACTTCTCCGCCAGGGCCCCGAAGTCGAAGAAGATCAACAGGTCCTTCTGTTCGGCAGCGAACCCTTGAAGCTCAGTCACCAACTGGGGTCGGAGGGCCGTGAAACTCTGCCTGAACTCCTCGTAGGCGGCGTCTACTTGCGCGGCGATAGCATCAGGCCGGAGATCATCCAGTGCCGTCGCTATGCTTTCGGCAGTGACCGTTTCGCGCAAGAAATCCGGGATAAGGCCGTCGATCTGCTGCCGTACGGGGGCAAAAGTGGCGGCCAGGCCGTCGAGCGAGACCTGACCCAGACCGTCCAATTGGTTCAGGGCAGCGGTGTAGGAGCCCTGTAGAGCACTGAGGGTCGGTTGCGGGTTTAGGCTCGCTATGAGGTCCTCGATCTGGTCGTAGATCGCCTGAAACTCGGGGGGTACTTCCGATTCTTCGAGGCCGGCGAAAGCGGTAGTCAGCGACTGGTAAGGTCCATCGAGCGCTGTAGTAAGCGAACCGGGGTTCAGGGAAGCGTAGAAGGTCGAAGTCTCTAGCGAGAGGTTGTTGATCCTGCCAACCACGATGGCCGGGTCCGTCCTGCTCATGGTCGTACTCAGGGTCTCGCGTACCTGCTCGAAACCACCGACGAGCACCTCATCGTTCACCTGTTCCAACAGCGCCACCAGCTGGTCATACAGCGTTTGCAGCGGGACGAACAGGTCGCCGGGGTTGAAATCGTCCAGGATGGAGTCCATCACGCCGATAAACTTGCTCGCCGGGTCCGTAAAGAAGGTAGGCGAGACGAGGTCCAAAAGCGTCGTCACCGACGTCAGGAAATCGCTCACGGGAACAGGCAGCCCGAGCCCCTGGATGTGGTCGACGATCTCTGCTTTAGCCTGGGCGAAGAGATCGTCCAACAACGCTTCCAACTCCCCGAAAAGCAGCGTCAAGTCCACCTTCCGCAGGGCCACTTCGAACCCGTCGAATACGTCGACGACCGGTTGGAGTAGCTCCGTCGGAGACAGGGCGTCCAGTGCCGCTGGCAAGGGAGCGTAAAGCTCGTCCAGGGGCGCCTTGAGTTGGGCAGGAGAAAGGGCATCGAAGGCTTCTTTGGCCTGGGACAACGCATCTTCGAGTGGCTGTAGCAGGGCGCTGGCTTCGAGGCTGTCTATCGGCTCGAGGAGCTGGGCGTAAAGGTCGCCCAAGGGCGCGACGATGATCTCAGGGTCGAACGCGACAACCCTGTCGAAAAACGCATCGAGCCGATCTGCTACAGTCTGAAGCGGCTCCTGTGGCAGCGCCACGAGCTCGTTGCAGCGTTCCGTAAGGACGTCGGTGACTGCTTCTTGAAAGTCGATAGCCTGGAGGATGCCTACCGCGGCGGAGAGCGCGATCTTTTGCACGGTGCTCAACGAGTCAGGGTCGATCTGGCCCAGCTTCGCGGTGAGATCCTCGATTTCGGCAATGACCTCGCTCGTAACCGGGTCGAACTGAATATCTCCCAGGTTTGAAACGATGTCGTCGAGTTGGCCGGCGATGCTGGTGGTCTGGGTCACCAACTCCCCGACAGCGCCGTCCAACGTCCCGAACGCGGAGACGAACCCTGCCTGCAAGTCCGTGATAGAGATGTTGTCCAGAGCAGTATTCAATTGGCCGAACACGTCATCGATGAACGCGGTTACGGATGCCAGGTCTATGGAGTCGACCGCGTTCTCGACGGCGCCCAGGGGTTCGTTTATGGTGTCGATGAGCGCCTGCTTGAAATCAGCGCCAAGAGCCGAAATCTCCTGGTCGATGGTATCGAAGGCCGAGCCTATCTGGTCGCGGATGCCTGTCAGGTCGAGTTGCTCGATGAACGCTTTGACCTCCTCGAAGAACCCGAGGACGTCAGCCTGCCAGGAACCGAGCGCCAGGTCTTGCTGTCCCTCGGCGAGGCCTTGCAGCAAGCCCCTCAGCCGGTTTACGAACTCCTGGGGATCCAGTGACTCCATCGCCTGGTTGATCCGCTGCAGCGGATCAAGAATACCGGCACCGACCTCGTCCAGGCTTGTGACCTCGACGGCAGGAATGCCTTCGATGACTGCTTGGAAGTCGGTTTCGAACTGGCCCAGATCCAACAGGCTCAACCCATCGCTCAAGCTGTCGATGGCACTCTGGACGCCACCCGAAATGTCAGCCAGGGACGTTTGGGCCGCTGTGAGCTGGTCGATAACGGCCTGGTAGTTACTCTCCACCGTTACGTCGATAGCGCCGATCTGGCCCGCGGCGGCGTCCAGTTGCGCCACCATGGTTGGAAGCTGAAGCTGGGCGTCGTTATTCGCTGCGGCGTCAGCCATCTGCTCCAGCCGATCCAGCACCGGACCTGACAGGGCCAGCGGCGCGTCCAGCAACGAACCTGGCAGCCCGACGAAGCTCTGGGCCAGGAAATCCACGATCTCATCTGGTTCTGTGGGAAGATCCGCGGTGAACGCTGAGATTCCACTTACGAAATCAATGGCTTCTTGAACCCTCTCGGCCGAGATTACGCCATCCCGCATGGAGATAAGACCGGACAGGAACTGCGCCGTGAGCTCAGGAACCTGCTCTAGCAGGACCTCCCTCAGGTCTCGCGTCTCGCCCGGCGCGAAGGCCAGCTCGCCCAGGGCGCTGCCGACGACGTCGTTACGTACCTGTGTCAGCCCTCCGGCCACGGCCTGAACCGGCTGCGTCAGGTCCAGGTCCACGGCACTTCGAGTGTTGTCGAGAAGCGTGGTCAGGGGTTGGATGAGCCCGACCGGGTCGGCTGGTACGGCGCCCGAGAGGGCGTTCAGGTCGGCGGGCAGGGTACCCAGGATGTCCGTGGCCGTCCGTGGCGTATTATCGAGCGCGTTCTGAAAGTCCGTTTCGACCAGGTCGCGCAGGCCACCAAGAGGTGCGAGGTCGGGTAGTTGGTCGAAAATGCCAGACACGAGACTTCTATCCGTTTCCTTTATCCATCTTCGGGTTCACCGAGAAGAGAAGCCAGCGAATCCAGGACGTCGGGTAAGTCCGTGGTGGCCGACTCGAAATCGTCCAGTAGACCGGACAACGGCTCGACGGGATTGCCGATATCGGGTACGGTGCCGAGGGTGTCGATCACGTCCAGCGCACCGGTGACCGAATCGAGGAAACCGCCTGCCTCATCTAGCAGGCCCGAGTCCAAAGCCCCCAGCGGGTCAGGCGGAGGGGGTGGAGGCGGGCTCTCCCTGAGCACGAAAAGGTAGTCCATCTGATCCGGCCTGATGCCGCTCTCCTGGAGGTGCATCGCCTCGATGATCACGTACCGAACCTCGGTGGCGGTGAGGATGTCGGCCACGAAGGTAACGGGCTCGCCGGCCCGGAACTTTCCGCGCAGCTCCTGCACGAAATCGTCCCTGTCCTCATCCCCGTACAGGCTCCCCGAGAGGGCGACCCGCGCCGCAGTCGCATTCAGGTCCTGGAAGAGACTTCCAGCGCGTCCCGGCACCTCGAACTCCGCGAAGGCGCGCCGCTCGAGCGTCCGGATCGAAGCGATACGTGGGATCTCCCAGTCCCCGAGCACGGGTTTGATCTTCACGAGAGGTCCACCCCATGACGCCTGGCCTGCCTGACGAGCACTTCATTGACGAGATCAGCCAATGCCTCCGGACCGAGGTATCGCTCGGAAATCTTCTCGGGCACCTTATCGTCCGGTATTCTCACGCCAGCTGGTGCACCGACAGGCTCGTCGAAAGTAGAACGGTCCGGGGCTACCGGCTCCCCGGGCTGATCCGCTACCTCCAGCTCGTAATCGGGTGTCAGGGTCTTAGGTGAAAACAAATCCTCGACCAGAGAGTAGATCAGAGGGTCGACTCCGGCGTTGTGAAAGTCGCTTGCAGCACCGAGTTGTGCCGCAGCGGAGGTATCGATCCGCTCGCTCACGGAGTCCGGCAGTCCTGCGACGCTCTGGCCTTCGGACACAAGGGAATGCTCCGACTGAGGATACACCGGGGCTGCAGCTTCGCCACCATGTGCCCGCGGATTGGGCGACTTGGAGTTCGGCGCGAGGGCCACGTCCCGCGTCTGCGCCTTCACTGCCCCCAGGGCGTCCTCAACAAGACCGTCAAGCAGAGACATAGGGTCGGCGAGGAGGAGTTCACCCGATGCGGATTCCTCGTTCCCGTAGTCATAAGCCAGCTCCTGGTACGCAGAGTTTACTGGCCCTCCCGGATCTTCTGGAGCCGTTCCGAAATCGTGAAAATGTCCCCGAGATACGTCTTCGTTCATCGAACCTTCTCGCACATCGCTGTCGCTCCGTCGGAACGAGAAGACCGGAGACCCAACCCCGGGCGACGTGGCACGGGAAAGGTCGTCCGCGCCGCCCGGAGCCAGGGCCGATCCGGTATCGGATCGGAGGGTTTGATGCCCAGCCATGCTTTCCGAAATCGGGGTGGCTTCGCTGGACGAATGAACCGTTTCGCCTCTATCGCAAGCTATGTCTTCCGGGAGCGCGCCGAAAGGCGAGAAGTAGATCAACGCCTGTTCCCGTTCCAGGTCACTCAGGTGTTCCTCCAGAGCGGTGAGATCCGTCAGCAGCTTCGGAACGGGGTCAGCGAGCGCCGCCGCGCACAGGTCGAACGCCCTGACCGCTTCGCGGCATGCCTGTTGCCGTTGGTCACCTGACGGCACTCTGTCGCTGCCTCTCTTTGAGCATTTGCAGGTTGAGCAGCACCTGTCCGAGCGTAAGCTCGTTCACCTGCTGGGGCGTCCAGCCGAACTCCTGGGCGAGCACGAACGCAGCCTTCGCCAGCGGGGCGTCGACCGCCCCGGATAGCTGCTCGGAGGTGGCGACGATGCCGCTGATCCTGTTGACGTGCTCCAGCAGGAACTGCAGGAGTCCGACGTGCATGGCTGAGACCTGGGCGACGCTCATCTCAGGCTCGACCAGTGCGCGCTGTACCATCAGCGTGGCGGTAAGCGAGTCACGCTCTTTGGCGGCCCGGGACACCAGTTGCAGGTCGCGCACGGTTAGCGGCCTGAGCCGCACCGTGTCGGGCGCTCCGTTGGCGGCGCCTTCGGTGGGACGCAGTATGTCGGGCGGCACCTCGATCTCGAACGTCAGGCCGCCGCCGGCGAGCAGGTCCTCGGCGGAGAGCATCACTCCTCGTCCGCAACCGTCAGGTAGAGAGCCTGGAAGCCTACCGACTCCATCAAGAAGTCGTCCTCGGGCCAGGTACCGACCCAGCTATCTATCTTGACGTCGTACAGGGTGACGGTGTTGCGCACGTCTGGCGCGGCGGCGTTCTGCGCGAGCAGCGTGATGTTGAACGCTGGCTGCGCCCAGCTCGCGGCCGGCCTGCTGTCAGCCGCCTCGCCAAGCAAGAGCCTCAGCATCGCGCCGTTGATGTAGGCCCGCCCGATGGTCCCGCTGACGGCGATGTTACCTGGTCGCAATTGCGTCGCGTAGCGCTGTCCGATCTCGTTGAAGGCCCGGATCTCGGAGTGGACCTCTACCCTTACGTTTTGCACCCTTCCGACGTTGATCGTCTGGAAGGCGTCCAGAACTTCCTGAGCCCTCTCCCCTTCCGTGCCCTGGGGTACGGACAGGGTGATGGAGCCGTCCGCCCCGGTGAATACGCTCGTGTTCGGCATCCTTTCTCTCCTCTACTGTAGGACCAGCGTCACGGCCACGAAGTCGATGCTGAAGGTCGGCTGTATCACGGCGTTGACGATCGCGCGGCCGTTGATCTCGTCCTGCCTGGTGGCGGTGACCTGAACGCTGTAGCCGATCAAAGCCTCGTCAGCGACCATAGTGGTGAGGAACCCCTCGATGGCTGCCTGCAACGCGCCACGCACGCGCTGGTTGTTCAGGCGACCGATAAAGGGGTTACTCGCCTGTCGGATGCCAGCTTTGGCGAAGTCCGTGATACGCCGCGTCGTGATCTGCTTGAACGGGCCGTTATCGACCATCTCGGTCGTGATGCCCCGGATCACGCGCACACCCTGCCGTCTTTCGAGAACCAGCACCCCGCCGCTGATGAGGTCTTTCTCCTGTCCGTACGAGAACCTCTGGGCCAGGTCCTTCACGCCGACCAGCACCTTGTTCGTGGGGCTATCCTCGGGCGGCAAGGTGCTCAGAAGACCCGCTACGGCCGCCGCCGTGTAGGTGCCCGACAGCGTCACGTCGCGACTGACCGGTCTGTCGTTCTCTATCACGGTCTCGCTGGTTACGGTGGCTGGTGCGGCGAGGACGAGGCGGTCGTTGGACGCTACCTGGTCCTGGATGTCATCGACCTCGGTTGCGTCTGAGCCGACAACGGCGATCAAATCCCTGCCGTTGTTCTCTGCCGACTCCAGTATCGGCGCGAGCACGTCGAGCGCGTCCGCCGTCGAGAGCTGCGGCGCGAGAAGGATGTTGACGTTGTCCTTGACCAGCTCGTTGAAGGCGGCCGTGAACTCGCCCGATGCCGCGCTGTCAGGGTCGAGGGCACGGGCGAAGACGGTGCGCGCGCCGTTCCTGTACAGGAGCTCCAGGGCACGTGTCAGGTTGAGAGTGCCTGCGCTGAAAGCATCGTAGCGTCCGAACGTCTCCTGGGCCGTAGCGTAATCGGAGAGTATGAACGTCTCGCCGGTTATAGGATCCGGATCGCCGTTCTCGTCCAGCTTGCGGGCCGTGCCCACGATGCCGATGTTCCCTGTGGACAGGCCGCCGACCCCGATCAAACCTTCAGCCCGGACGTCTATGTACGTCCCCGGAATGATCAGCTCGGAGAGTGAGAAGGTCTCTGGCATTATCGATACCCCCGTTCGCGGTGATCTGCGCCTTCACGTCTGGCTTGCATTCGGACCCTCCCTGTCTCTAGCTCGTATCCAGGTTGATGGGAACCTCTAGGATGACCTCCTCGGACTCCTCCGGCCTCTTCAAGAACTCATACAAAACGTCGAAAGTCAGGGCACGCTCCACGTTCGTGCCGTCTTCGCTGGCAGTCTGTGGGCCTACGTCTTCCAGCGCGACGCGAAGGATGCCCTTCTCCAGCAGTGACCCTCGATCCGCCCCCAAAAAAGCGGTGGTCACCGCTACCACGGCTTCGCCCAGCGAATCGACATCGTCTGCGCTTACGGTCACCAGCACCGTTGTTTGCAACCGTCTGCCGAGGACTTCACCTGGAGGGATCTCGTTGACACCGACGAAGCCGCCGAGGCCCGTCGGCGCGACGTGCGCGGAGGTAACAAGCGGGCTGAGTTGGACGGCGGGGTCCGCCACGTCCACCAAGAGAGATCCTACGGCGGCGTTCAGCCCGGCAAGGGTTTCCGTCTCGATCTCACCCACGCCGCGTTCCCGACCTCTGCTCCAGGCGCCAGCCCGTCATCTTCTCCTCGCAAGTGCCTTTGCCGATGACCTTGTCCCCATCGTATGCCCGCCTCCTGATACCCGCTGCCCTTCGCCGGGCATGCCCGAACCGGCGCACCTCCCCCGTAGACGTTTCCGCTAGCAGCTTTCGGGAGGAACGTAACAAGGTCCAATGAATTCTGAATGAATCTGCCGTGGGTCTAACCAGTATTCTCGGATGTTTATCGAAAGCGGAGGTCCGGACCGACGAGTCTGGATCTGTAGGGAGCGTGGAAGTAGGGGCGCAAAGTCCGTTCTACGACTCCCGAAGTTACTTGACTGCTACCCCGAAAACCACCGGCGCGGCCCTACCCTGGAGCGGCGCCGTTTCCCGATCCTCGACCACACGCCAGAGTGCTGGACCTTTCTGCCGCAATTCGCCGAACGCACGGTTTCTCTCGACGTCGTCGGCTAGCAGGACGCCTCCGCGCCGCAGAAAAGGCCAAATGGTGTCGAACTCGCGGCGCATGTTCCTGCGGGTGTGGAGGCTGTCGTGTACGAATAGGCCTACCGTGCGGGTCTTTTCGAGGATCTGGGGTAGAACATCGGCGCTGGTACCCCTGTATAGGTTCCACCGGTCTCTGAGGTCTTCGGGCACGGCGATGCCCCAGTACCTCTGGTAGTCCCTTCTCAGGGGCGGTAAGTCGACGCTGTGGAGCGTGCCGCGTCCGTTCACTTCGAGGGCTCTCAAGATAAAGGCGGAGCTCGCGCCGTAGGCCACCCCGGTCTCGACGACTACTTCGGGTTCGATCAGGCGGCACGCCAGGTAGCAGCAACGCGCCAGGACCGAGTCGGCGGCCCAGTGGGGTACGAACGTATCCTCGTGGCGAATGTCCGCGAGCAAACGGCGCGTGCTCTCTTCGGTCTCCTTGAGGGCGGGCTCGTCGAGGATCTCCGCCACACCGCCCAGGTGTACTTCCGCGTCTCCGAGCGCACTTTGCCATCTTACAGTTTCGTAAGTCGGTGGGTCGCCGAAGAGCCGTTGCAAACCAAGGTCGGCGTAACCGGCCACCCTGGCGCTAAACTCTCGCGGATGCTGCGCGAGCAGCAAGCCCAAGCTCCTTAGTGATTCTACGCCGCGCACGATCCTCTCCGACTCTACGACAGGACGGTGTAATGGTAAGTTATGTCGGCGCCCTCAGGAGCGGTCCGGTTATAATGGGGTTTGCGCTGGCTCAAGCGAACGAAGGGTTCTATACATTATGAAGTGGCTAAAGGTCTACGGTCTTCCAAAGCTTCCGCTGTTTCTGGCGCGGTGGGCGATGAAGCTCGGGCTGCCCGGCCCGACCTGGTACAAGTGGAAGGCCGCGAGCGCTGGAACCGGTGTAATCCTCGACGAGATGATCCGGGCCGCGGACGACCTCGGCTACGACGGCCAGAAGGTCGGCAAGCTCGCCATGAGCCGCATCGGCGAGAAGCAGGGTAGTGATCTTCGCGAGCAACTCGGCGTGAAGACCATGAAGGACACCGTCGACGTTGTCATGCTAGCCAACCGCTTTTTCGACATCGAGATCACGCTCACCGAGACCAAAGACGGCGAGTACGTTATAAACGCGGACCGCTGCCCATGGTTCGGCGGGATGGGCCACGACGGCGTCCCGGGCTGGGACGTTAAGCCCTGCGCCGCCTTCTCCACCTACGAGAAGGCGATGGTCAGCGCCATCAACCCGAACGTAAAGCTCTCCTACACCGAGAAGCGGACCACCGGCGGCCACACCTGCCGCGGCGTCTACCAATACAAAGACAAGGAACTGGGCGACGGTCCCGCCGAGGGCGTGCAGCCTGAGATGATCAGCATCGGCAAGAAGCCGGAGAAGCCCGGGGCAAACTAGCCTCCGGGCCTCTCCAGCAGGCCGACCTACCGGTATGATCTTACGTCGATACCAGCGTCGCTTTCCCGAATAGACGCGCGTGGTCGCGGGCGAACTCGGCGAAACCGCGGGGCTCGTGGCCGGTTAGGTCTTGTACCATGCCGGTAGGACTTGCTTGCATGCCCCGGCGGAGGAACCCGAATACCTTGACGATCTGGCCGGCGACGAACTCGGGCAAGCCCTGTTCGGTCATGCTCTGCCGCGCCGCTTCGTCGGGCACGGATACGAACTGGACGTGCCGCCCGGTCGCGGCGGAGAGCCCTTCCGCCACGCGCTCGAAGGTGATCGCCTCCGGGCCAGTAAGCGTGTAAGCCGGCCCGTCGTGCCCGTCTTCCGTAAGGGCGGCGCCGGCGGCGACCGCGCCGACGTCCCTAGGGTCTATCATCGCTACGCTAGCCCCTCCGGCGGGCAAGAACAGCATTCCGGTCTGCCCTACAGCCTCGGCGGAGCCGAGCAGGTTCGCCATGGAGAAGGCGGGCCGCAGGATGACGGAGGGAACCCCCGAGGCCAGCAGGTGCTCCTCGATCCGGCCGTGCCAGTCCCAGAACGCCACCGGGGATCCTATCTCAGCTCCCAGCGCGGAGAGCTTGACGATCCGGCGCACCCCGGCCTCCTTCGCCGCGTCGATCACACGCGTCTCGTACTCGACCTGACGCGGCTGGTTAGAGCAGGCGAGGAAGACTCCATCCACGCCATCGAGTGCGGTGCGCAGAGACCCCGCATCACCGAAGTCGCCGAGCGCGATCTCTACACCATCGCCGAACATCCCTGCGGCTCTCTCCGCGTCCCGCACGAAGGCACGCACGTTTTCGCTCCGCGCCTTCAGTTCCTGGATCACCTGCGATCCCACGTTGCCGGTCGCCCCGGTCACCAATACTTTCGTCATCGTGTTTATCCTTTCTTAGTAACTTGTTGGCGTTTGTTCGGACGTGTTTCATCGGTTCATGTCGCTCCTTTCGACGGCGGGATGTTGCGGTTGAAGCGGAAGAGGTTGTGGGGGTCATAGCGATCCTTGAGCGCGACCAGCCGTTCCCAGTCTTCGCGCGGGTAGGCGGTGCGAACCCGGTCCTCTTCAGGGTCGACCTCCATGAAGTTGAGGAAGGTCTCGCCGGTTTGGAAGGGCCGAGTCGCCTCGACCAGCCTGGCCACGTGGGCCTCGACGGCCCCGGCCATCTCCGCGGTAAAGGTCGCCCCGATGGCGTTAAGTGAGTAGCGGGCGTCTCCGCTGCCAATGGGGAACAGATGTTCAGGGTCGCGAGCGAGGGCACCGCCGAGCTGGCGAACTTCGACGCTCAGCAAAGGTGAACCCGAGCCTGCGCCAGCGACCTCGACTAGGGCGTCTATGGCCCCGGGCGAGAGGTCGGTCAGCAGCTCGGCGTGCTGGACGATGCCTAGCGGGTCCACGGGGTCTTTGCTGATGGCCTCCAGGGCCGCCGCCGACATCTCCCCACAGGTATCGACGATCGGCTCGCCCAACCCTTCGCGCACGGGCCGGAACAGCGCCTCACCCTCTTCAGGATTCTCCCCGCAGTAGCAGCCCTTCACCACGATGACGGACTTACCGCGCAGCGGCTCGGGCAGGAAGGGCAACGGCGGGATGTTCATGAAGGCGACGGCAGTGGTTGCTTCATGCGGGAGCCCCGCGCTCCAGGCGGCGTAACGGTCGAGCACCTCGGGTGCCTTCTCGACCGGGTAGAAGACGGCGCCGCCGTAGACGGTCGTCAGCGGATAGAGCCGGAACTCGAGCGAGGTGACGATCCCGAAGTTGCCCCCGCCGCCCTTGAGACCCCAGAAGAGGTCCTGATTTTCGTCGGCGCCCAGGTGTAGGAGCTCGCCGTCCGCGGTGACTATGTCAGCCCTGGTGATGCTTGCGGAGTTCAGGCCGTACTTGCGGCCGAGCCACCCGAATCCGCCGCCCATCGTGTAGCCGACGACGCCGACGTGGGGGGCCGAGCCGGCAAGTCCAACGAGGCCGTGGGCCTTGGCTGCGGGGATCACATCCTTCCACAACGCGCCAGCCTCGACCGTCGCCGTTTGGGCATCGGGATCTATCCTGACGCCCCGCATCCGCGAGGTGTTTACGAGCAAGCCCCCGTCGGGCGGCACTCCGACGCCGTGTCCGGTCGCCATCACCCCGACGCCGAGTCCCGCGTCCCGCGCGAATCGTACCGTGGCGAGCACGTCATCTGAGTCTTCGGCCACGACCACCGCGGCCGGCCTCTGGCGCGCGTTGAGGTTCCACGCCGCGCGTGCCTCGTCGTAGCCCTCCTCGCCCGGCCGCAGTAGCCTGCCCCGCAAGCGGGCGCGTAACGCCCCGACCGCCTTCGTGTCTATTATCTCGGTTTGTAGCGTCATCTCATTCTTCCTTCCACTCGCCCTGCGCGGGCGTTCTCGTCTTCTTCCACTCGTTCGACCCTGATGGCCGGGACCGCCGAATGCGGCCCCGGCGTGCGCGGCGCGGATGCATAACCTACGCCGCCATCGGTTGCCGGCGTTCCGCCTTCCTGAAGACGTGCCGCCTGGCTTCCTCGGGGAGCCAGTCCATACTGTCGAGGTGGCCGCAATCGGGACACCTGAGCGCCCGACCACCGTCGCTCGTGGCGACCGGCTCGCGGTCCTCGATCTCTCCGGTCCTACCGCAGTAACAGGCTTCTCTCATTTCTCTCACCTCCGATCTTTCGTCTCGTTAGTCGTCAGGGTGTCCGCTGGTTCTTACTTGATGGGCGGGACGCCGGCGTCTCACCCGCCGTCGGCCGCAGTCGTCCTCCGTGGCTCGCTACCTCAGCGGCGGGAAGTCCG
Organism: uncultured Rubrobacteraceae bacterium; assembly: GCA_963830075.1. GTDB lineage: Bacteria > Actinomycetota > Rubrobacteria > Rubrobacterales > Rubrobacteraceae > Rubrobacter_D. Next base: position 191,405 of record CAWHLD010000001.1, read on the forward strand.
CGCAGACGACCGACGCCTCGACCTGATTACCGCCGCCGCCGTTCCGGTAAGCTACGGTCCAACCCTCGGAAGGCACCGATGTGGGGTTACTTTGCACCAGGGTGTCTTCGGAACGGTCGAGGGTAAACGCTCCCCCGCTCAATACCACGTCTCCCGGATCGCAGAAGGCGCTCGCGAATGTAACTGAGTTCCCTCCCGAGCCCGGAGTTGATCCAAACTTCTTGTAGGTCTCGCCGGAGAAGAAACGGGTCGAGTCTTTGCCGTCCAGGTTGTTGGCGTTGGGTGCCGTCCCGAAAGCACTGTTCACGAAGTCCGTAGAGTCCTTACCGTCGAGCTTGTCGGCTGCTTGTGCGTTTTGGGTATCGCCGGCGAAGGTCGCGAAGTCGGCGTTGAAGGCGTCTTTGGCCTTGCCGACCCGGATCGCCTGGTTGATTGCCGTCTTCAACTGTCGCGCTCCTTTCTTGTAGTTTCGTTCTGGATCTATCGTGCTTCTTTCGCCTCTTGGCTCCCAGCGACAACTACAACAAGCGCTATAACAACCGCTCAGACAACGGCGTGCTACGATGTTTTCGGGCATCCTGCGGGCAAGGAGACAGAAGTAGTGGACACCGGAACTGGACCCACGTTTGGGGAGTTACTCCGGCGTTGGCGCGACTTGGCAGGCCTCACCCAGGAGGATCTGGCCGACCGGTCTGGCCTCACCACACAGGCGATCAGCCTGCTCGAGCGCGGGCAGCGTCGCCGCCCCCAGAGGTACACCGTCCAGAAGCTGGCGGAGGCCCTAGAACTCGAAGGACGAGACCTCACCGAGTTCGAGTTGGCGGCCCGACGCCCCGTCGTCCGTCAGCCGGAGCCCCCCCAACGCGTCCTTCCCACAACCCCGACGCCGCTCGTTGGGCGCGAGCACGAGGCGGCGGTCGCATCAGACTTGCTTGCGCGCGAGGACGTACGCCTGTTGACCGTCACGGGCCCTGGCGGCGTCGGCAAGACCCGGCTGGCCATCGAGGTCGCCGCCCGGGTGGCTGGCGGCTCGAGTGGGGCGTTCGCTGACGGGGCCGTTTTCGTGCCCCTTGCGCCCTTGCGAGACCCATCCGTCGTCCCGTCCGTCCTCGCCAATACGCTCGGTATCAGGGAGGCAGCGGGGGAACCGCTGATGGAGACCCTGAAAGAGCACCTGCAAGACAAGCGAATGCTGATCCTGCTCGACAACTTCGAGCACCTGTTGGCGGCCGTGGTAGTCGTGGCAGACCTCGTAGGCTCGTGCCCTGGACTGACGGTGCTCGTGACGAGCCGGGCGCCGCTGCACCTCACGGGGGAGTATCAGTTCCCCGTGACGCCCCTTTCGCTTTCCGAAGCGGGGACACCTTCGACACCGATGGGCGCGTCGGCGGGATCGGCGGCCGTTGAGCTCTTCTGCCAGCGCGCCAGGGCCGTAGTGCCTGACTTCGAGCTCACGGATGAGAACGCGGCGGCGATCGCAGAGGCCTGCCGAAGGCTCGACGGATTGCCGCTGGCGATAGAGCTTGCGGCGGCGCGCATCAAGCTATTCTCGCCCTGGGCGCTGGTGGAACGCCTCGACCATCGGTTGCGGGTGCTCGCTGGCGGGGCGCGCGACCTGCCCGAGCGCCAGCGGACCCTGCGCGACGCGGTCGCATGGAGCTACGACCTCCTCGATACAGGTCAGCAATCGATGTTCGGACGCCTCTCCGTGTTCGCCGGCGACTTCTCCATTACCGCGGTAGAAGACCTCAGTGGGTCCGGGGTCGACGAGCGGGCTCCGAACGATGTCTTCGAATCTCTCGCGTCCCTGGTGGATAACAGCCTGCTGGCGCCAAGGCCCGGATCATCAACGGGACGCGAGGGCGAAGAACCGCGCTTCGCGATGCTCGAGACGATTCGGGAGTACGCCGCCGAGCGCCTGCAGGCCAGCGGCGAGGCGGAGGAGATACGCCGCGCGCACGCCCGATACTACCTTGCGCTAGCGGAGGCAACGCAGCCGGAAACCATCGCGTACTCGCAGCAAGAGTGGTGGTGGACGCGTCTGGAAGAAGATCACGATAACCTCAGGGCCACACTCCGCTGGGCCATCCGCGTCCGAGATGAAGATACGGCCTCACGGTTGGCGCTTGCGTTGTGGCGGTTCTGGTCCGCGCGTCACCTGGGCGAGGGCTGCCGGTGGTTGGAGGCGGTGCTAGCGGTGGGCGAGACCGGGGGAGTCGAGCCGGTGCTGCACGCGCGCAGGCGGGCGTTCCTGCTGCTCGTAGCGGGTATCCTGACCGCACGACACGGGGACTACGACCGGGCGGTAGCGCTGGACGAGGCGAGCCTGGCCCTGTACCGGGATCTGGACCATAGAAAAAGCACGCATGGTCCGCTGCGTGAACTTGGGACGGTCGCTTACTATCGTGGGGACTACGATCGGGCGGTGACGCTGCACCGGCAGGCCCTCGCGATAGCCCAGGAGTTTGGCAACGCTTCCGGCGCGGGCCTCGTCGTCTGCAACCTGGCGGACGCCTTGCGGGCGCGGGGAGATCTCGACCAAGCCCGTGCGTTACTGGAAGAGAGCCTGTCCTCGCTGCGGCGCCAGGAGCAATCGTTGCGCACCGTCAACGCGCTCGTAAACACGCTGGCCAGGGTCGGGAGCGTAGAGTGCGAGGTGGGAGAATACGGGCGGGCCGCCGAGTCCTACAAAGAGAGCCTGGAGTTGATCTGGCGGTTCGTGGGTAGAGGAGGATATGAAACCGCAGCCTGCCTGGAAGGATTGGCCAGGGTGGCGGCCATGCAGAACCGGCCGGAGAGGGCGGCGCGGCTCCTCGGGGCCTCAGCTGCGCTGCGCGACGAGATGGGCACGCCCCTCTCGCCCATCATCAGGGAGGATCACCATCACGCCTCGGAAGCTGCCCGTGAGGCGCTCGGGGAAGAGGCGTTCGAGGCCGCGTGGGACGTTGGCCACGAGACGCCCTTTGAGGAGTCCATCGCCCAGGCCGCGTCAGCCCCATATGACTGACGCGTAGCACGCTCCAGGAAGGCGGCGGGCTGACTAGCTGATTGGATACCTGTAACGTTTGAGCAGCGGCAGGGTACCCGCCGTAACCAGGGCTTTATCGCGGGGCTTCATCTTCTTCTGCCACGCGCGGTCCTGGCGAAGCTCGACGGTGCCCGTGTCGAAGCGGTTAGGGTTGCCGCTAACGGTGTGGCTGATGCCGAGCTTGACCTCCCGCTCGCCTTCGAGGGGCAACTCCGCATCCTTTTCGTCTACCAGTTCGAGGATCTGCTCGAAGCTGCGGCGGGGTTCGGCGATGAAATCCTCGTAGCGAAGGCGGAGGTAGTTCTCGGGGGCGTCGCGCCAGAGGGCTTCTATCGCGCCGTTCCAGGCGTCCCAGAGGACGGCGCTCTGCGTCGGGGTTTTCTGGTGCATGAACTCGCGCTCGGTGCTATCGGGCTGGCGCTTTTTCTTCGTCCACGAGTAGGCGGCGGCCCTGGGGTCCCGGACCAGGTGCAATACCCGAAGATCCACGCCCGGCACCATACCAAGCGCGTAGCCGTAGGCCGGCTCCTTGGAGGTATCCACGACCACGCGGCTGTCCGAGACCGACCGGATGGACCGGTACAACCTGCCCGTGTTGTCCAGGAACTTGCCGAGACGGCCCCGGATCTTCTGCCTCCCGCCTTCAGTCAGCATCTTGGGGATGTGGCGGGTACGCGCGCCGGCGTATTGCAGACGCATCATCTCACGGGCCAAAGCCTCGCTCTGGCCGCCGAACTCTTCGTCGAAGACCGGCCTCCAGAACGGGCACTCCTTAGACGGCCTGCCGCAGCCGCAGAGCCGGTTCTCGATCAGGGCGTGCTTCCAGATAAAGTTCAGCTCGCCCCCCGAGAAGAATCCCTCGACCTGCCCCAGGGTATTGGCCAGGATCGTACTCCCGCTGCGCCCGAGACCCGCGACGTAGAGTACCTTGACCGGTTTCGCCGCGCCGTTGTTCACTATCTGTTCTCCCTTCGAAGCCGCCTCGGTATGGCCCGCTGCGCCACCTTCCAGAAGGTGCCGAGGAACTCCTTGTCCGTTTCGGAGAAGCCCAACAACCACAGCAGCCCGAGGAACAGCACGCCGAGGAAGCCTCCAAGCACCATGATCGTAGGTATCGACACAGGCACCGGCAAAAAGCCGAAAATCGCGTCGAGCGGAAGCGTGATCTTCAACAGATAGGTCACGGTGCCCGCGATGACGCCCGCTGCCAGGGGCTTCAGCCACATCACGTTCACTGGCCAGTACCCGAGCCGCCACTTCACGGCGGACATCGTTCCCGTGTTCTCGACGATGATTGCGGTCGCCATTCCGATAGAGGCCCCCAGAACCTCGTAGCGCGGGATCAGGATAAAGCTCACGATCACGCCCGTAACGGCGGCGACGGAGGTCGCGATCATGGCGTAGTTCTGGTTGTCGGTCATGGCGAGCATGCGCGGCGCCGGTCCGACGGAGGAACTGTAAAGCTGCGCGACGGCGACGATTATGAGGGCCGTAACACCAGCCCCGAACGCCTCTCCGAAGATCCCCATCACCTCTGGGGCGAAGACCACGATCACGAGGAAGAGCCCGAAGGCACCGGTGAAGATCCAACGCGAAACGTCCTTGTAAAGCCGGCCCATCTCCTCCGTGTCCTGCCTGGCGTGAAGACCCGAGATGATCGGGGAGAAGATGCCGGAAAATGCGAAACGCACCACCGTCAGGAAGGTGGCCGTTCGCGCCGCGGCGTTGAAGATGCCGACCGGGGCACCGGCGGCGAAGATGCCGAGGATCAGGATCGCGGAGAAGTTGTTGAGGTACTGGGCGCCCTGCGCAATGCTCATCGGGACGGAGACGCCGAAGAGGGCTTTGGTCTCGAACCTGGTCAGCGTCCGTCGGTTGAAGAGGTCGGGGAAGAGCTTTCTGAGGTAATAGAGCCCTACGATTCCCGCGAGTAACATCGCGAGCGCGTAGGCGGCTATTACCCCGAAGATGTTGGCCCCGAGCACGTAACATCCGCCGACGAACATCAGGAACAACCCAGGGCGTATGAGTTGCTGGATGTAGGCCGCGTACGTCACGGTCTGGAAGCCCTGGGTGGCCCACGCGGTCATGCTCATGAACACGAAGAACGGCAGCACGAAGGCGAAACCCCGCAACACGCTTACCATCGTGGCCCCGTTTTCTTTCAGCCAGCCTGTCTCGGCGAGGAAGCCGGCCCCGAAGAACAGCACTGCGGAGAGAACTACGCTCAACGCTATCGGGAATAGCAAGGCCATCACGATAGTGCCGCGTACCCGCGCTGCATCTTCGTGCTCCCTGTAATGGGCGACGTAACGCACCACGCCGTTCTCCATGCCGAAGCGGGAGAGGATCTGCAGGCCGTTGATCAGGGCGACGCCAGCTGTGTAGAAACCGTAGAATTGCACGCCCAGCAACCGCGCGATGACGACCTGCGTCACGTACCCTATAACCCGCCCGATCCCCTGTCCGGCCGTGCTTATGCCGGCGCCGCGCGCGACCTTGGCGACGTAGGTGTCGTCGTCCTTGGGCCCGACCGAGTCGTCTACCTGCTCGGCTGTGGGCGTGCTGCCAGAGGCGTTCTCCTCGCGCACGCGTTCCTGTTCTTTCTCATAGTCCCGTTTCGAAGTCACGGCGACAGATTATAGTGGTTTTGGGCCGAACGAAAAGCCCCTGTGTCCCTCAAAGACTCGGAAGCCTGCCTCCGGCGTCATTGAGGATGTAATCGTCGAACATGCGCCTGACGATATCCTGGTTCTCCGCGGCGATGTCGTCGTTCATGTCGGGGTCGCTCTGTACGTCGTAGAGCTTGAGGTTCGAGCGGTCGTTGAGGCCGAACATGATGTACCGGTCGTCGCGGGTCCAGACGTACCTGTCGTAGCCGAGCGTAAAGTGGGGCCGTGGCAGGGGTTCAGAGTCCTTGAACAGAAGGGTGAGGTACTGCCCCCCCATCTGCTCGGGAGGCAGGAGACCAAGGGCGCCGAGAATCGTGGGTGCCACGTCGTGGGTGGAGGCGAAGTAGTCGCTTGTCTGCCCGGCCCCTTGCCCATCAGGCGACCGGATAAAGAACGGTATGTCGACTAGCTCGGGCCAGAGCGCATTGTAAGGCTTGCCCGTGTAGCCGTGCTCGCCGAGGGCAACGCCGTGGTCAGCCAGCAAGACGAGAAACGTATCTTCCATGCGTCCCGTCGACTCCATCTTGTCGAGGAAACGGCCGAGCCAGCGGTCGACCATCGTCACCTCGCCGGCGTACAGTGCCTTCATCCGGTCGAGCTCCGCGTCGTCCAACCAGTCGGAGGTCCCGTAGTTGGGCACGGTGGGGTCCCTGCCCTCGTAACCTTCGCTGTAGAGCTTTACGTACTCGTCGGGCGGGTCCCACGGCTCGTGCGGGTCGAAGCAATCGAGGACGAGGAAGAAGGGCTTTCCCCCATCGGCCGTTTCGAGAAACTCCATGCCTTTGGTGAACAGCCGCGGCGCGAAGTAGTCCTCCTCGCCCTTGCGGTCCTTCGTGTTGGCAAGGTACTGGCGCACCTTATCGACCATGTTCAGGTCGTTCCCCGCAACGGTATTCTGGCGTATCTCGTCTTCGGGGACACCCAGCTTGGGCCTGTAGCGGTCGCGCTCCTGGCCCCTGAGCCACTCGAACACCCCGAAACCGCGTTGGAAGTTCATGGAGGGATGGAACATGGGCTGGGTGTCAGCGTACATGACCGTGCTGTAACCGGCGCCAGACAGGATCTCGGCGAGCGTGGTCTGTAGCTCGGGGATGGGCTGCCAGCCCGCGGGCTGGAACGTCTCTCCCGGCAGCGTGACGATGTTCCTGAAAGGCCAGGTCCTCAAACCCGTGTGTATCGCCCTGCGGGCACAGAGGGTGGGCAGAGATTCAGGATAGGCTCTGGTAAGCCGGAAGCTGTCTTTCGCCAGCGCGTCCAGGTTGGGGGTTTCGATCCAATCGTTTCCGTAGGCCCCGATGTGGTCTTTCCTCAAGCTGTCCAGGATCACCAGTATGGCGTTCACTTCTCGTACCCCCGTATGGATAGCCGCTATTCTAGACCAACGAGCCCCCTTTATCGCAGGGGACGGGCGAACCAGCCCAGCGTCCTTTCGAGTCCCTCACCTAACTGTACGCGCGGTTCCCACCCCAGTACCTCGCGTGCCCGGCTTATGTCGGGACGACGGCGTCTGGGATCATCCTCGGGAAGGGGTTCGTAGACGATCTCGCTGCGCGAACCCGAGAGCTTTATGACGAACGCGGCGATCTCGCGCACGGAATATTCTTCAGGATTGCCGATGTTCACGGGACGTACCTCACTACTCTGCATCAAGCGAAAGACGCCATCTACCAGATCATCGACGTACTGCAGGCTCCTCGTCTGGACGCCATCGCCGTACACGGTAAGGGGCCTCCCCGCGAAGGCCTGAGAGACGAAGTTAGGGATCATACGCCCGTCGTCTGGCCTCATTTTGGGGCCGTAACTGTTGAAGATACGGGCTATGCGCGTGTCGAGCGAGTACTTACGCCTGTAGGCCATCGTGACGGCCTCGGCGTAGCGTTTGGCCTCGTCGTAGACGGCACGGGCGCCCGTAGTACTGACGTTGCCCCTGTAGTCCTCATGCTGCGGGTGCACGAGCGGGTCGCCGTATACCTCGGAGGAGGAGGCAAGCAGGAAGCGGGCGCTAGCCTCGCTGGCGAGGTCAAGGGTGTTCTGGGTGCCTATAGACCCGGCCCTGAGTATCTCTACGGGGATACGCCCGAAATCCTTCGGGCTCGCCGGGGATGCAAAGTGGTAGACCTCATCAAGCCCACCCACGATGCCGAGCGGTACCGTAACGTCGTGATCGACGTACTCGAAGAGGAGATCTTCTTCGAGATGGGCGATATTTTCCCTGACGCCCGTGCTGAGGTTGTCTACACAGACTACGCGGTAGCCTTCCGCCAGGAGCCGCTCGCAGATGTGGCTCCCGAGAAAACCAGCCCCGCCCGTCACGAGCGCGCGGGGTCTTCCGGCCTTACTCACGCCCGAAGCTGGCGTACAGCAGGCCTGCCTCGCGGCAGGAGGTAGGATCCAGGGCGTTACGACCGTCTACCAGGAGCTTGGGCTCTCGCATCGAGGCTGCCGCTCTTGTCGGGTCGAGGCCCTTGACCTCCTCCCACTCAGTAACCACCACGGCGGCGTTCGCCCCTTCCAGAGCCTCGTAGGGGTCGAAGACGACTTCGAGGCCCTGAAGTGCCCGGCTGGCATCCTTGCCGGCCACTGGGTCGTAGCCGACGGACGTCGCGCCCAGGGCGTTCAACTGGCGGGCGATCTCCAGGCTCGGCGCCCCCCTCAGGTCGTCGGTGTTCGGCTTGAAGGAGAGGCCGAGGAGCGCGACGCGCTTGCCCATCAGTGTATCGAGGTGCCGCTCTAGCTTCTCGATCACACGCCGGAGCTGACCTTCGTTCACGGCCACGGTAGCGTCGAGGAGGGGGGTCTCGTACCCGTAGGCGAGGGCCGCGGCCCTCAGGGCGGAGACGTCCTTCGGGAAACACGACCCGCCCCATCCGATGCCGGCGTTCAAGAACCTCGAACCTATGCGCCCGTCGAGGCCGATGCCGTTGGCCACCAGGCTTACGTTCGCCCCGGTCGTTTCGCAGAGCGCGGAGATCTCGTTGATAAAGCTGATCTTGGTCGCGAGAAAGGCGTTCGCGGCGTATTTGATCATCTCGGCGCTCGCGAGGTCCGTGCTGACGAAAGGCACCGCTGTTTTGGGCCTCGGGTCGAACTCAGTCGGGAAGTCCTGACCGATTATCGGCTCGTAGAGCCTGCGCATAATTTCGAGCGGCCCGCGAGAATCGGCCCCGACCACGATCCTGTCCGGAAACAGGGTGTCGTAGACTGCGCTTCCTTCCCTGAGAAACTCTGGATTGGAGACGACCACGAAGTCGGCTTTCGCCGTGGCTCCGCCACCCTCTAAAGCGCCCTCTTCGATCAGGGCCGACACGTAGTCGCCCCCCCCAACAGGCACGGTGCTCTTGTTTGCCACCACCAGCGGGCGTTCGCGGGAAGCGGAACCTTCGCCGACAAGCGCGTGCCCTATCTGGCCTGCAACACTCGCCACGTTGGCGAGGTCGGCGGATCCATCATCCCCCCGCGGCGTTCCAACCGCGACGAAAACCACATCAGTCCTCCGCACGACCCAGGCCAACTCCTGCGCCCCCACGAAAGAGAGGTGCCCGGAACGCATGCCGCGGGCCACCAGCCTATCGAGAGCGGGCTCATAGAAAGGAACCGTACCTTCCTGGAGGCTCGCTATACGCTCTTCGTCCCGATCCAGGCAGGTAACCTTGTACCCCAGATGCGCCAGGCAAGCGCCCGTCGCAAGACCGACGTAACCGGCTCCTATAACCCCCACCTCGAGGCTATCGACCGTCAAGAGGTCCCCCGGATACATACCGTGCATCGACCTGGAAACGACGCCTCGTAGATTAGCACGCTACGCCCTCCGGGCTCCGAGTCATGCTTATCAGTACGCGCCTTCGCGGCGGAGGACGGCGCCGAGGGTCTTGAGTATGATCTTGAGGTCGAAAGAGAGTGACCAGTTCTCGATGTAGTAGAGGTCGAGCCTCACCATCTCCTCGAAGGAGAGGTCGCTTCGTCCGCTGGTCTGCCAGTAGCCGGTCATCCCCGGGACGGCACCGAGCCTCCCCTTGTGAGACTCTTCCATCCGCAAGAAATCCCTTACGGGCAGGGGCCTCGGACCGACCAGGCTCATCTCTCCCTTGAGGACATTTACGAGTTGGGGAAGTTCGTCTAAGCTCCAGCGCCTCAGGAAGCGCCCGACCCTGGTCACGCGGGGATCGTGCTTTATCTTGAAGACAGGTCCCTGAGCCTCGTTCAGGTCCTCCAGGTCGGCCTGGCGCACCTCGGCGTCCCGCTGCATCGAGCGGAACATGTAGCAGACGAACACCTTCTCATCGGCCCCGACGCGCTTCTGCCTGAAGAGCACGGGACCCGGCGAGTCGAGCCTCACGGCGACGGCCACGGCCAGAAGGAGCGGCGAGAGGAATAGGATCCCACAAAAGGAGCCAGCCACGTCGAGGACGCGCTTGAGGGTTCGCTGGGTATTGTCCAGCCCCGGATAGTGGACTTCCAGAAGCGGCAGCCCCAAGCCTTCAGAGAGGATGGTGCGGCCGCGCATCAGGGCGAACGCGCCAGGCACCACCCTCAAGGGTATCCCGCGCAGCCGCACGGAGTGGACGAGATCCAGCAGTTCATCGTCTGGCAAACGTTCCGCCCCTACGAGCACGACGCCGCGGGCCCGCGTGCGGTCCAGCGTCTCCCGCAGCGTCGCGAGGTCCTTCTCCCCGGCTCCGAGGCCGACCTCCCCGGCCATGACGTAGGCGTCCGTCGTGCGCCCCATCATCCGGCGCAACCGCGCACGGTCTTCTTCGTTTCCGACGACCAGAACCGGCGTCTGCCCGAAGCCGCGGCGGTAGATCCTACCTACGAGGCGTTCGAAAAGGTATCTGAGCGACCCGGCGCAGAGTAGAGCCAGGGAGGCGGCGAACAATATCTCCTCGAGGCCGAGACCGCTTTCTGGGTAGACGGCCGCCCCCAACGTCACGAGCCCGGCCCAGAAGAACGCGGCCCCGATGAGCCCGCCTGGGCTGCGCCGTACCGGCGCCCGGTCGTAAAGCCGGAACGCGGCGAAGAGCGTAATCCAGGCCACCAACAGCAGCGGCGCCAGGTTCAGGGTTGGATCCGGCCCTCCACCAGAGAGTCTGGCCGCGCCTTCGAGCCCTATCACGAGGGCGAGTCCATCAGCGAACGCAAGGACGAGGACGCTCGTGGAGCGCCGCAAGAGCTTGAGGCCGAGAAGCCTCTTCGGGATGTATCTCAAGATCCGCACCGGGTCCTCCGTGCGCGGAGTATACCGCCGTTCCTACCAGCCTCTGAGGGCTTGGCCAACCGGGTCCGACTAATGAACATCTCAAGAGTGTGTAGTATTGGGGTTATGCGAAAGACGGCGAAACGAAGGACGCAGGGATGAAGGCCGTCGAGGAGCGGTTCGGGTCTCGCGCGGACGAGCATCCCGCCGTCTTCAAGTTCGAGAAATGGCTCCAGATCCACGCGGGCAAACACCCCGCCGCCTTCTACGGTTTATACAGGATCGCCCGCAAGGATCAGGCACGCGTCGTGACCCCCGAAACCCAATTGGTCATGGAGGGGTTTCCGAGGTCGGCCAACTCGTTTGCCAGGGTGGCCTTCAACCGGGCGCAAAAAGAGAGGGTGCGTATCGCCAACGGTCTTCACGTTCCTGCGCAGGTCATCAGGGCGGCGCGGTGGCGTATACCTACCCTGGTGCTCATACGAAACCCGAAAGACGCCGTGCTGTCTTTCGCGATACGCGACCCGATCTCCATCGACCAGGCCCTCAGGTACTATCTCTCTTTCTACGAGACCGTCGAAGAGTACCGCGATGCCTACGTCCTCGGGCCTTTCGAGGAGGTGACCGGGGACTTCGGGCAGGTCATCCGGCGCATAAACGACAGGTTCGGAACCACCTTCTCCCCTTTCCGTCACGACGAGCGGAACGTCGAAGCTGTGCTAGCCCGCGTGGAGAGAAACTCGAAGAGAAAGTTCGGGGAGAATGACTGGGAGAATAAAGCTTCTCGTCCCCTCGTCGCCAGAGAGGACAAAAAGCGCGTGCTAGGTTACGAACTGGAGGATCCGAAAATAGAGCCCCTGATCTCCAGGGCCGAGGCCGTGTACGAGCGCCTGACGGACTCGACGAGCAGATCGGCTTCGGGAGAGTAGGGACGCCCCGGCGCACCTTTTGCTAGTCGCTGATCCTGTACCCTTCGCCGCAGGTCGGGCCTTCGCGGCAATAGACCCCGTAATCTGGCCTGACCTTTCCGTACTCGTAGACGTGGGAGCGGACCCTTATGTCCTTGCTACGGGCCGCCGTGCCGACGTAGTGGTGGCGGATGATCTGCAAGCCCTGGCCCCCGTACGGTGAGCCGTCGGGGTTCTGTTTCGGATAACGATAGAAGACCTGATGGAAGTGGACCCGACCGACGGGAATACGGGTGCTGCCGGACTTGCCAGCGTAGCCGAGCACGGTGTTTTTGTCCACCCTGTCCCCCTTGTTCAGTCCGCTTCTCAGGGCGCTGAAGTGGCTCGTCAGGCTGACGTATCTGCCGTTACAGGACTCTATAGAGACGAGGATACCGTAGTCTATGTGAGTTTCGTTGCGTCCGGCGAAGGTCACACGCCCGCAGTCGAAGGGCGACCAGATAGGGTCTCCCCTGTCCATGAGATAGTCGACGGCGAACTTGTCGTTGGCGTAATACGGCTCGAGGCAGCGACCGTACCCGAGGTCGCCGTGGGTGTACTGGTCCCAGAAGTTCGGCACGCCGATCCTGGTCCATCCCGTGGGTATTCCGTCGCCCTTGTTGCCGTTGGCCGCGGGGCCGTGCTGGACCTGCGCCCAGAAGCGGGGGTTGGCCTGCCAGCACCCCCCCACGAGCCGCCTCTCCCCGGTCGCCGAGGCCGAATACTCGGGGCCAAACTCCTCATCGGCCACCGAGGAAGTAGTCCAGCCGCGATCCGGCATCCTGCGTTCCTCCCCGCCCTCCAGGTAGAGGGTCTCGGGGTCGTTTGCGCGAGGCAGCCCGAGGGAGGCGACAGACGCGGAGGGCCTCTCGAACCGCAGCGTACTGAGCAACAGCTTGTCGTCGGCGTCGAGCCCCTCCTCCCCCGGTTCCTCGGAGTAAACGTCGACCCTGTACACCCGATCGCCCACTGGTGCGTAGACCCGTGTCGCCGGCGTGCTGCCGGGGATTGGCCCGAAAGCCACGCCCCGATGAGCGTTCGCGCCGACGCGGATGCTCTCGCGTCCTACGTCCAGCCCCTGGTCTTCGTAGTAGGAGAGCATCTGCCCGACCTCGTCCTCGACCCTACCAGGCCGCAGTTTTTCGGCCAGGGCCACGCGCACAGCCGGGATCCCGCCGTGGTCTTGGGATCCTCCCGGTTCAGTTCTCCAGAGGGTAAAGCCGTAGGTGCCGTCAAAGGTATACCGCTCGCGCTCGACGGTCCAGTTCGCGGGGTGGGCGATGGAGGCGCCTACGACCGCCCCTTCCGTCCTCTCGACGTTCCCCGCTGGTAGGGCCTGCCGGGCCACGCCGGGCCCTTGTGCCGTCACAGCCACAACCGCGGCCAGACCAAGGGCCAGAAACAGAACTTTCTCTAAACGCACTTTCCCCCTCCAAGGATACGGGCGTTACCAGCCTGCCATTATGGGCCAGAAGCGCGAGGACTTGAAGAGTGATGCTTCACGTTTCTCGAGGTCTGCCGGAGTATCCACAGCCTCACGGACGTTACTGACTTCCCTCGCTGAGGCGTTGCCCGAGCACCCTGAGCAGGAAGAGGGGGTTGCCGAGCAGGTAGCGCCGCCACAGGCGACGAGGCTCGAAGAATAGACGCGCTAGCCACTCGAGGCCGTTTTGCGTGAGCACTCGGGGCCCGCGGCGCAACTCTCCCGAGACGTAGTCGAAGACGGCCCCGCCCGTGAGGGCGACGCCCGCCTCTATCCTGTGCCGGTTGTGCATGAGCCAGGTCTCCTGCAGTGGCATCCCGAGGCCGACGAGCAGGACGTCCGGCCTCGCGGCGTTAATCTCTTCGAGTACAGTCTCGTTCTCGGCGCTCCCGGCAGAATGGTCGAAGTACCCGTGACGGACGCCGACGATCTTCAGACCCGGATAGCGTTGCCGCAACATCAGGGCGGCTCTCTCGGCCACACCAGGCCTGGCGCCGAGCAGGAAGAGCGAGAAACCTTCGGCTTCGGCGAAGGCGGCGAGCCGCCACGCCCAGTCAGCGTAGGTGATACGGGCCGGAAGCCGTCCTCCAAGGAGCCTCGCCGCGAGCATGACCCCAAACCCGTCACAGAAAACCACGTCGGCGTCGTCGAAAAAGGCGCGTAGCGCGGGAGACTCGTAGAGGAGATTCAAACAGTTGGCGTTTACGTTCAGTACCGTACCTCGCTCCCCGCTCGCGACGAGGCGCCTGATCTCAGCCTGCAACTCTTCTACGGTGATGGCGTCAACGCCGACCCCGAGCACGTTTACTCTGGAAGATTTCCCTACATGATCCGCCACAAGACCTCTTCCAGCTCGCCGAAGCGGGCGTTCCACGAGTTCTTGCGGGAGAGCTCGATGCCGGCCTTCACCTTATCCTCTGTCTCGTCATCCCACAGACTACGCAAGATGCGCACGTAATCCTCAGGGCGCTCGGCAAGGTAGACGTATCGCCCGAGGTCCTCCATAGCGGGGAGACGGGCCGCCACAACGGGCCTGCCGGCCGCGAGGCACTCGTAGGTCTTAGCCGGCGAGATCGCCAGGGTCAGGGCGTTGACCCTGTAAGGCAATACGAAAGCGTCAACCCCGGCAAGTGTCCCCGGAAGCCCAGCGTGTGAGATCTCTCCCCTGTAATCCACCCCTGGCATCTCCAGTAGGTTTCTCCCCGCGCGGTCGAGGCCGCCCACGATGCGCACCCCGAAACCCGCGCTCGCGATGGCCTCCAGGACTTCGAGGTCTATGCGCTCCTCGGTCACGTCACCGAAGAAACATACGGTGCGTACAGTCCTCGGCGAGGCCGAACCTTGCAGGACGCTGAACCGTCCGTATTCCACAGCGGGGCCGCTCAGGAAAGCATCGGGCCTCGACCGCCTGACCTTCTCCAGCAGGTGTTGCGAGGTGCAGGAGACGAGATCCGCGCGTGAGAAAAGGCCTCGCTCGGTCTCTGCGATGTCCTTCGGGACACCGGCGAAGTGTTCGTAGTCGTCCGAGCAATCGTAGAGGACGAGCCTGGGTTCGAGGCCGGAGATCAAGGCGAGCGTCGTGCTCGTCGGCGGGTAGGCGATGACGATGGGCCGGGAACCCGCGAGCTTCCGAAGGTCGCGTAACACGCGCGGGACGAAGACCTTATCGTTGGCCCACCGGAACCCGCCCCAGGTCGGCGGCGCCGTAAGCGGCGAGTATACGGTGAGGTTTTTTGCTTGCGGCTCGCCCGCCGCTTTTTCGGAGCGACGGACCCGCAAGAGCAACCCGCGAAGCGTCGCCTTGCTCAGATGAGGATTTGCGAGGCCCGTGGTCTCTACGAAGACGGTGGGGTAGCCGGACCCGGCGAACAGGGTGGCCAGCGTCTGGTGCCGTTGCCAGAGGAAGCCCCACCTGATGCCGGCGAGGATCACCACGGGCGGCTTCACGGGTCGGCCCCTTACTTCCTTTCAATCAGGGCGCCGGAGGGGTCAGGCATCGTTCCCATGCCGTAGATCCCGTCCAGGCCGAAAAGGGTCAGGATCTCACGTGTTCTCTCCAACCGGGGTTCGCCGATGCGGCCACGCCACCCGTCTAGAGAGGGAAGGACGTCCTTTCGGCTGAGTGGCGAAGGACGCGCCAGACTGTTATAGACGCGGTCGTCGGGGTCTTCTCCCAGGAAGTCGAAGAGACGTCGCAACTCTTGTTCGGGATCCACCATCAGGTTCTCGTAGAAGGCCAGGTGTATCTCCCCCGGCCCGAACTGTTGCAGGGGGACGTAGTTATCGATGCACCAGAGGAAGAGGTGGCGCTCGAAGTCGTCGCTAGCGGCCAGGATCTCTGCCTGCATGGGCCCGAGGAAGTCTTCGATCAGGTCCCCTTGTTGCATCGTCTCGGAGAGATTGTCCTTCCACCCGAGTGCGAGCCGGGAGGTGACGACGGCGCATGGGTGCCTGAGCAGGAGGATGATAGGCATGCCCGGGAACTGGGCGCGCATCCAGCCAAGGAGCAGGTTGGCTCTTATGTCCTTGATCAGGCGCCGCCGCGCGACGAACTTCCCGTTGAACCGGTCCGCCCAGGGGCTCCTGAGCCGGCCCGTGAGCGTGAGTCGGGCCGGTCCCAGGAACTCCTCACGCCCGTCGCCGGGCCTCAGATACTGCTTGCTCCCGAAATGTTCGAACGCGCGGACCTTGCCAGGGTTGAAGGGCTCGAATATGTACCTGGACCCGCATCCTTTGGCGATGATCCTCGACAGCCACGTGGTGCCGCTCCTTCCACTTCCGGCGAGAAAGACGGAGTTTCTGTAGTCTCCTTTCCCGAGGTCTACGTAGAGTGGCCCGGGCAAGCGTGAGAGCGTGGCGCCTACCATCGCGCGCGCGGTTGTCCGAAGGTTTCACGCAGCGCATCCCCGAAAGAGGCGAGGAACCGGCGATCGCTCGGGTAGAGGCCGAGCGAGACGAGCGCGCAGGAGTAGACCGCGAGGACGAGGGGCGCGAAGACGAGTAGCGCCGGAAGACCTTCGAGGGTAGGAAGCGACCATCTAGCGCCGAGGGTGAGGCGCCGCGGCGGCGGCGCCTGCGAGCAAGGGTCTGGCGTAGCTGGTTCCGTAGGGCCAGAAGCCCAGCCTGTGGCGGACGAAGATCAGGGACGAGCCGTTGGCGAGGACGAGGGCGGCGGCGGTGGCGGTCGCCGCGCCGGCGACACCGTAGGCGGGCACGAGCAGGAAGTTCAAGACCACCGCCGCGACAGCGGAGCCCACGGTCGAGACCATGACCGCCTTCTGGTGTCCCGTCATCGCGAGGAGGCGGGCCGTCGGCCCCATGGAAGAGTTGAAGAGCTGGGCCGCCGCGATGACTACTACCACGGGCCAGCCGCGGGCGAACTCCTCGCCGAAGAAGAGCATTACGTCGCGCGAGAGGAGCGATGTCACGAGGAAGAAGGCGAGGGCGCCGGTAAAGGCCCAGCGCGATACGTCCGCGTAGAGGCGGCCCAGTTCTTCGAGGCGTCGCTGTCCAAAGAGGCCGGCGGCCAGGGGTGCGAAGACGCCGCCGAAGGCGATCAGTACCAGGGCGGAGAGCGCGGCCGTGCGGGCCGCGGCGCTGTAGACGCCGACGGTCTGCACGGGCTCGAAGACACCCAGGACTACGACGGCGGTCCACAGGTTCGAGTACTGGGTCACGTTCGCCACGATCATGGGCGCGGAGGCGGCGGAGAGCTCCCTGCCTTCGTACTCTGCCTGGCCCGCGAGCAGACCGGGGAACACTTTTTTCAGGGAGACCAGCGCGAGCGCGGCCCCGAAGGCCATCGAGAGCACGTACGCCGCCACGGCCCCGAGTATCTGGACGCCCATCAGGTAGAAAATGACCAGGAGCACCAGGTTCATCAGCGGTCTGGCCACCTGCCCGACGATTGCCGCGTACTTGAGGGTCCCGAAGCCCTGGGTCGCCCACAGCGCCATGCTCATGAACGTGAGGAAGGGTAGTGCGGCGGCGAAAGCCCGGAACATCGTGGCTAGGAAGGGCTTGCCGAACACGTAGTTGGCCAGAGGTCCGGCCCCGGCGAAGAGCAGGACCGAGAGCGCCAGGCTGAGCGCTAGGGTCACGGCGAGCGACTGGAGTATAGTACCGCGCACCCTCGCGGTATCTCCCCCGGCCCCGTGTTGGGCGACGTAGCGGACCACGCCGTTGTCCATCCCGAGTTGTGAGAGGATGCTCGCCACCTGCACGACGGTGATGCCGAGGGCGTAGAAGCCAAGCTGGGCCGGGCCGTGCATCCACGCCACTGAGACGTGCGTCGCGTAGCCGAGCAGGCGGCCAACCCCCTGGCCGGCGGAGCTTACGCCGACCCCCCTGGCCACGCGCTCTACTCTGGTATCGTAGCCTTCCTCAGGCCCGAGACGCTCGGCGTTCATAAGAACTGCGACGTCAGGCCCGTGGAGCCTCGCCGTCCGCGGGGGACGCATCGGCCTCGTCGGCGCCCCAGTCCTCCCTGGAGGCCAACTTCACTGCGAGGGCGGCCAGGACGAAGAAGAACAGCGTCGAGGCCGGGAGGTACCAGTGCCACTCGAACGCCGAAGAGACGAGGTAGACAACAAGCGCGGAGCAGATCCCGGCTAGCAGCAGACGACGTTCGCCCCGCGGACCCGACCGCCAGGCGGCCATCCCTATGTATCCAACGAGGATGGCCACGAAACCAAGAAGTGCCAGGAAAGCGAACAAGCCAGTCTCGGTGCCCTGCTCGAGGTACAGATTGTGTACCTGTTTGACGCCCTTGAGCGTTGGCCTGTCCTCCAGCCACGTGAACTGGAAAGTCCCCGCCCCTGTGCCGGTAAAGGGCCGATCCTTCCACGCCTCCCACGCGACCCTCCAGTAATCTCCCCTGGAGCTGATGTCGAGCGTGGTGAGCCTCTGATCGATGTTCCCCGTCTCCCCAGCGTTGCCCGAGAGCGTCGCGTAGGCCTGTCCGAGACCCCCGTAGCCGCCGACTACAACAAAGCCGCCAACGACGACCACGCCCCCGGCCACCACGAGTACACCTAGTCCACGCCTGGTCGCAGACGTTAGCTCGTAGCGGTTTGACAGGAAAGTGTAGGCGGCCTGCAGCCCGAAAGCCACCAGGAGGGCCAGAATGAGATCGTTCCGGAAAGCGACCCCGTCGGCTATCTTCTGCTGGCTGGAGACTTCGGTCCCTAGCAACCCGGGCAGGCTCTGCATTCGCCACCACAGCCAGGCGCCGGGTAGGGACAGGAGGAGCAAATTGGCCAGCATCTGCAGGCGTCCGCTCGCCAGGACGAAGAGGACGATCAAGCCGATACCCAACGATCCGATGCCGCCGCGTGAGACCGTCAGGTAGAGCACGATCAGGAAGGCGAGCGTGACCGCGGCGTAGAGGCCCCTGAAGGCGAAGTTGCGCAGCGTACTCATCCGCGCCAGCGCCAACACCGCCCCCATCCCGAGGATAACGGCCGTGGTGTTCGAGTAACCGATGGTCGAGTCCACCCTGACCCCGTCGAGGGAGCGGACCGCGTAGTCGATGGGATTTATCTTCTGCAACAGGCCGTAACCGGCTACGGCGGCGACGATGAGGACCGAGATGTCCACCAGCGGGCCGGCCTGACGTTCCGAAGTGAGCGCGGCGAGCGCAAGAAGGAAGGTCGCCAGGTACATCGAGGAGCGCAGGGTCTCATTGACGGTCTCGGTCTCGCTTATCGTCCAGATCATCGAGAGCCCCTTCACGGCGACGAGCACCGCCAGCAACCCGATCAATAGGATCCCGACCCCGGGCAGGTCCCAGTAGAAACCGCGCACGAACAGCGTCACGAACAGCAGCGCCAGAACGCCGACGGCAACCGGTAGCCAGAGCTCGTCCGAGTAGATGCCGTCGTCCAGCATCCCGTAGGCGGTGACGGCCAGGAGCGCCAGCATGACCAGACCCTTGAAGACGGCGAGCAGCCGTCCTGGACGGCGGTGCTTTTCCCGGTCCTCATTGCGATCCGCCTCGGTAGAGCGCCCATGGTTCCCGCCGGGGGAACGGGTCCCCTTCACTTCTCCGCCCTGGGACGACCGTGCGTCAGGAGGCCCCATTCAACACCACCCCGAGCAGGTTTACACCCGCCGCCAGCAGATCGTCCGTCGCCTCGCGGGCGACGCCTTTGGGAGTCCTCGAGGCGTGAACGACGAGCAAGACCCCGTCGAAGCCGCCGAGGAGGGTTGGGGACCTCAGCACCCCTCCCGCCACGGGCGCGTCGAGCAGCACCAGGTCCCGGCTCATCTGCAAAGACCGCAGCGCCTTCAGAATCCCCTCGTCCTCCAGGAGGGCGGCGGGGGCCAACAGGATGGGGCCTGTAGGGACGACTAGCAGTCCGGGGATTACCTCGTACCCGTAGTGCTCCAGGGTTCTGCTGTCGTCGAGGCCGCTCGTAAGGCCGACGAAGTTCGTCTCGCCGAGCATCCTATGCAACTGCGAGTTCTCGAGGTTGCAGTCAACGACGGCCGTCCGCCTTCCCATGCCGGCGAGGGCGGCGCCGAGGCCCAGACAAACGCTCGTGCGCCCGGCGCCCGGATCGGGGCTGGTGACGACTATGATCCCCGTACCTTCCATCCCGAGGAGGTTGCCGGCCAGCTCCTCGTAGTGGCGTCTCACCGGCGAGGCGGGGTCCAGCAACTCCCGAGCACCCGCATCGTTTATGGCCCCGAGGCTCATGTCATCCTTCCGTTCTCTCTGGGGAGTACTTCGGTATGGAACCAAGCACCCGCACCTTGAGCGTCAGTTCAGCGTCGCGCACGTCTCGCCAGCCGCTGGCCCGCGCCTCGAGCATCAAAGCGGCAGTGCCCCCGAGCAGCAAGCCCGCCCCGGCTGCGACGGCCGCGTAGAGTAGGGGGCGCGGACTGTAGCCCCCGGGTGCGGCTTTCTGCTCGACCCTGGCCTCCGCGGCCGGCACACCGTCGGCGGGCGGCCTGTCGTCGAGATTCCTGACCCCAACAACGAACAACTCGGCGTAAGCGTTGGCCGCCCCGGATGCCTGATTCGGCCGGTCTCCAGAGAACCGTACGTTCAGCCCCAAACTGCCGTTTCTACTCACGAAGGTCCTGGGATCCAGCCGCTCCGAGAACGCCTTCGGGCCCGCTTCCCAACCGGCCCTATCCCTAACCTCGTCCAGCATCTGCTGCGTGACGACGGCGCCGCGCACCTCCTGGAGAAAGGCGAGCCTGGCTTCCTCACCCTCAAGCTCCCCCTGGGGACTGACGCTCACCCTGGCTTCGGCGATGTAGACCGGCTCTCGGAAGAGGCCGAAGAACAAGGCGATGCTCGCAAGGATCAATACGACCCCGACGACCAGCAAGCGCCGTCTCTGCAACACGTAGAGTATCTCCGAGAGCGAGGGGGCGTCGCGCGCCTCGTCCCGCCAACCCCGGCCACTAGTAGATGTCACTGTTGATCACCTGCTCGCGGTAGGCCGCCGGGTCCGAGCTTAGCAACTCGAGTAGGCCAGGCGCCTGCTCGGACGGGCTCTGCTCGAGGATGCTACGCGCCCGCCCTAGCCGTCCCACTACTACGAGCGCATCGGCGGTGGCGAGGTCCATCGATATCAGGAGCTGGCGCTGCCGCTCGGCAGCAGGGCCGCGCAGCCGTTCCAGCTCAGCGTCCGCCATGCGCCTGGCCCGCTTTATGTTCCTTACGCCCTCCTGCGGCTCACCGGTTCGTGCCTGGAGCCGGCCCAGATCGTAGAGGTCCCGGTAAGAGATGCTCTTCTCTTCCTTTAGCATCTCATACTCTTCCGCGGCCTCCCGCAACTTCCCCTGTCTTACGAGCGTCTGCGCGAGAGAACTGCGGGCCTCGACGGCGTTCGGGTTGAGCGCGAGCACCTCACGATAGGCCTCCGCAGCAGCATCCAAGTCTCCCGTAGTGAGCCGCAGATTGGCAAGCGTCAGGTAGGGCAGGTAATTGTTGGGATCCCGCGCAATCGCCTCCCTCAACGCCAGCGCCGCCTTATCGTATTTCTGCTGCTGTCGCCAGAGAAAGGATTGCGCCTGAAGTGCTTCGATGTCGAAAGGATCCAACCGCACCGCCCTGCGCGACGCCTCCATTGCCCCCGCATCGTCCCCGGCGGCTGCCAGGCGTTGCTGCTCGCCGGTATAGTAATCGGAGAGATAAAGCGTCGCGGCCAGCAGGGCCAATACCCCCACCAGAAAACCCGCGGAGAGTCTGAAGATCACACGGCTCAAGCAAGATCACCGCCCATGAGGATATCCACAACACCCCCTGAATACAAGCCAGCGGGCGTGTCGTCGGGCGGCGAAACCAGCACGAAAAAAGCGGGCCCCCGAGGGGACCCGCCCTACTAGGCCCTATTGGACCTCATCCGGTCGCTTAGCGGACGATCCTGCGGGCCAGAAGGCCACCGGCCACAAGCAGGACACCGGCACCAAGCGCGATCAGCGAAGAACCACCCGTGGAGGGAAGCTCGGCGGCAGCATAGTCCTTGTCAGACTCGTACTGATACTGTACCGAAGGCGCAACATAGTCCTTCTCGTACTTGTACTGATACTGTACCGAAGGCGCAGCATAGTCCTTCTCGTACTCGTACTGGTAAGAAGGAGCCTTCTCGTAGTAGTAGTACTTCTTGCCGTCCTCGTAGTAGTACTTCTTGCCGTAGTCGTCGTAGTAGTACTTCTTGCCGTAATCCTTGTCGTAGTCCTTGTCGTAGTACTTCTTGCCGTAGTCCTTGTCGTACTTCTTGTCGAAATCGTTGTCGTTGATGATGGTGTTCACCTGCGCGACAGCGATGTTGCACTCCTGCGCTATGGTCTGAATGTTGATGTTGGTCGCATCCCCATACTGGCTTGCAGCAGCCTGCGCAACATCACCCTGCACGGCGGTCTGGACACAAGCCACGTTGGCCACGTTGCCGTTGTTGACCTGCGCCAAGGCCGGGACGGCGGCGGCCAACACCATGGCCAACATAGCCGCTAACAACATTACTTTCTTCAACATTACCTCCTCATTCGAAGTCTTCCTCTACAGGTGGCATTTTTTCATCTCTACCCCACAATGTCAACACTATTGTCACTACTTTTTACTATTTTCTTAAAACTTCTTAACAATACAAGGGCATTGTAACCGTGTTTGGGGATAAGCATTGGGATCTGCGGCATCGTAGGCGACTCTGGAGACAGTCAGGTCGGGGGTACGGGCGCTTACGCAGAACCGGCGCCTCTTGCGGTGAGTCGTACTCGGCACGCTCTCGCCTACGAGCCCTTGCCTTTGCCCGAGGGCGGGGCTTTGGCGTCTGTTTGTGTGGGTTCGGACAAGATGCTGTAAGTGGCCAGGGACATCTCTTGCGTGGCGGCCTGTGACGCCAGCTCGGTCGTCTCGCTCGCCATCACGACGACGAAGTAAGCGTCTGGGGTATCACTCGCGCCCGTGGGGAAAACCACCCCGGCGTCGGCGAAAGTACTACCATAGTAGCCGATCTTGTGCGAGACCCGCGTTCCCTCGGGCAGCGGCGCTGGCAGGCGGTCCTCGAAGTCCGTGTTCGCCATGATGTCGAGCATCTCTGCCGAGAGGTCCGGGGTCGTGTAGGAGGGGTCGGAGATCCTCTTGAGCATAAGCAGGATGTCATCCGGGGTCGTTGTGTTGGGAATCCAGTACTCGGTGGAGCGCACGCCGGCGCGATACAGTTCGGCCCTGATTTGGTCCGTTCCCAGGTACCGGTCGAGCATCTTCCAGGCCGTGTTGTCGCTCTTCTTGATCAGGAGGCTGGCGCACTCGCGGAGGGTCAGGGTGTATCCGATGGGATACGTGTAGAGCACGCCGGTGCCGTAAGCCTGCACGTCTGAGGGTTGCATGGAGATTTCGTCGTCGAGGTCGACCTGGCCGGTGGAGGCTGCCCTGTAGAGTGCCATCAGGGTGGGCAGCTTGCCCAGGCTGGCTGCGAGGAACTTCTGGTCGGCACCCATCGCGAGGGTCTCCCCTGTGGAAGGATCGAAGACGACCACCCCGTAGGTTGCCGGGTACGCTTTCTCTATCTGCTTGAGCTCGCTCCGCAAAGCCTCCTTGTTCTCTACGGTTAGATTGGCCTCCACAGAGGTGGCGCCGGCGGCCACCTGGGGTTGGGTTCCAG
Organism: uncultured Rubrobacteraceae bacterium; assembly: GCA_963830075.1. GTDB lineage: Bacteria > Actinomycetota > Rubrobacteria > Rubrobacterales > Rubrobacteraceae > Rubrobacter_D. The sequence goes on from CAWHLD010000001.1 coordinate 214,850, forward strand.
AGTCGTTCCCATCCTGCGAGTCCACAGGCGATTCTTCCTCTAAAGGCACGGTGGGAGCCTTGGGCGCAAGCTCGACCGTGGGAACCCCAGCACGGGCTACGGGCTTCTCCCCTGTCAGGGTGGGTAGCAAGAGCCATCCCACGAAGAGCATCAGGACGAGCGCCACAAGGAGAAGCCAGGGCCAGTAGCTGGCCCTCCCTCCCTGTTCGCGGCGTTGACGGCGCTCACGACGCGTTACCGACGCCTCTGATCCGGATGTCCGCGCGTAGATCTGGGCCTCCCCGCAGAATTCTTAGTGCCCTGGTACCAGAGTTCCTGGGGCTACTTGTTTATCGACCTGATAAAGGTAACGATAAAGATCGCGGAGATCAACATCAGCGCCCCGGCCGTGATCAGGCCCAAAGAGACGAAGAAGATGGTGCCGGTCTCGGCCGAGTCCCAGGTCTGGGTGGCCCACACGAAGGCGAACAGGGAGGCGAAGAAGGTCAGTAGGATCAGGATCATGCCCCCTGGCAGGTCCCTTATCTGGATCGCCGCCCGCTCCACCGCGTAAGCGAAGCCTCCACGGGCCGGATAGCCGGTCTCGCGCACGCTCTCGACGGCGCGCCTGAACTCCCCCTCCCCCGCGAGCCCTATCACCCGGGAGAGGTAGTAGGCTTCTGAAGAGGACTTGCCCATCCGCAGCAGCTCCAGGTAGTTGCGCCTGTACAGCTCGACGGCGCCCGAGTGGGGCGAAGCAAGCTGCTTCAGGAATGCGTGGGTGTCGAGGCGCGTGGCGAAGCGGCGGGCCTCCTGCTGGGCCGTGCGGGCCTCGCGTCCGGAAGAACGGCTAGGGCTCCGGCCCGAGATCTCCGCCACCTCGAGGAAAAACATCTCGCGGGAGAACTCTATCGCGCTCTGGCGCTCGCGGCGCCGGGAGGAGATCTCCGTCCTTATCCCGCGCGAGCGGTACTCCTCGCGCCTCAGGTGGTAGACCTGCTCCTGATAGAAGTCTCTATCCTGCAGAGAGTCAGCAGTATCGCGCAGGCGGTACGCCTCCTCGAGGGTCTCAGGTATCCTGCGTTCTTCCATGGACCAGTGCTTGTCCTATACTCCAGATCTCACGCGCCGAAAACCCCTTCCGGGTTCTGAATGATACCATGGGCGTGTTACCACAGAAACCCTACTGTTCGTCCCCGATCTCGCGCTTCCCGGCCCCCGAACTGTTTTCCCACAACCCGTAGAACAACCCTCCGCCACGCACCTTGACGTCGAGATGGCCCTTGGCGGCGAGGTCCTCTAACAGCTTGTCCGCCTCGTTTACCGTGAGCGAGGTCTCCATCGCCGCCTGCGCTGGTGTCAACTCGCCGCGCCTCTGCAGAGCCTCGAGCAACTCGCGCTCCCTGGCATTGGCGGCAGAAGGCTCGTCGGGACCTTCCGAGAGGCCCGCGATACCCCTCACCAAGAGCCCGAAGGCGGGGAAGAGCATCCAGCCGAAGGCGAAGATCAGCCACCACAGGTTGGAGGCCAGAGTGAGCAAGAGGACCCCGCCGATGACGATGGGGATGAGCACGGCGAGGCTCGTGGTGACCTGGGCTCTCGGGCTCATCTTATCTACGTCCATGCCGAAGAAATCGTCGGAGTTCCACCTCTCGTGGTGGCGTCTCTGACGCTGCTCCGGGTCGCGGTCCGGTCTCTTCTCCACAGGCTTACCTCCACCGTGAATATATCAGCAAGCCTACGAATGGGCCACGCGCAAGATGCGCGAAGCCGGGGCTTGAAAATGCTAACCTCGTCCCAGTCACGAAGGAGGCTTGAAGGATGGACTTGAGAGAACGCGTGGACGAATCGAGGGAAGCGCTGCTCGGGGAGCTGAACGAGTTCCTCAAGATGCCTTCTATCTCGGCCCGCGAGGACGAGAACGGGGACTTCCGCAACTGCGCTGAGTGGGTCGCGGAAAAGCTAAAGGAGGCCGGGGCAGAGGCCTGGATCATGGAGACGGACGGGCACCCCGTCGTCTACGCGGAAGTCGGAGAAGGTTCCAGGACGCTCCTCTCTTACGGCCACTACGATGTGCAGCCGCCAGAGCCCCTGGAACTCTGGGAGAGCGACCCGTTCGGGCCGACGGTCAGGGACGGGGGCCTCTACGCCCGAGGCGTCGCTGATGACAAGGGCGACGTGCTCGCCCGCATCCAGGCCCTGCGCCTATATATACAGGAGCACGGATCTTTGCCCTTCAAGCTCAAGTTCCTCATCGAGGGCGAGGAGGAGGTCGGCAGCCCCAACCTCGCGCCCTTCGTAAGATCCAACGCCCAACTCCTCTCCGCCGACGCCTGCCTGTGGGAGGGCTCGATGAAGGATGGGGCGGGGCGGCCCATGATCTTCTGCGGCACCAAAGGGATGGCCTACATCGAGCTGCGCGCCCGCGGCGCCTCCTACGACCTGCACAGCATGTACGGAGGCATCGCCCCAAACCCGGCCTGGCGGCTGTTGCAAGCCCTCAGAACGATCAAGGACGCAAATGGGGAGATCACACTCGACGGCCTGGACAAGCTGGCCGAAGATCCCTCCGAAAAGGACCTGGAAGCCATAAGCCGCATCCCGTTCGACGACACGGCACTACGCGAGTCCTGGGGCGTCGAAGCGCTGGACCGCGGATTAACAGGCCAGGAGGCACTGCGCGAGATGCTGCTCAGGCCAACGGCGAACATCGCGGGTATTCAGTCGGGCTACACCGGTCCCGGCGCGAAGACCATCGTACCTTCCGAGGCGTTCGTGAAGATGGACTTCAGGCTCGTCGCCGGCCAGAGCCCTGGTCCTGTACTGGAGTTGATCCGGTCTCACCTGGAGGAGCGCGGCTTTGACGACGTCGAGGTCGTCGACCTGCACGGCGTCGAGCCGGCCAAGACGCCCGTCGACTCCCCAGTGGTCGACACGGCGGTAGAGACGTGGCGGGATCTCGGGCACGACGAGGCCATCGTGTACCCGACCATCGGGGGAAGCGGGCCGACCTCGCTGATGGTCGCCGGGCTCGGGATACCGACCATTATGACGGGGAGCGTGGCAAACTCGGAGAGCCGTCTCCACTCCCCCAACGAGTGGGTTAGCCTCGACGACTACTTCGAGTCCATCTGGTACTTCGCCCGTTTTTTCGAGAGGTTCGCCTCTTGACGGAGAAGAGCAAAGGGCTCGCCCTTCCTGAGCAGGTTCGTCGGAGCCTCGCCGGGGCGGTGACGGAGAGGGGCGTGCAGGCGCGTGTGGTCTCCACGCAGGGCCGCGAGTCCATGCGGCCCCCGCAGGGACACGTGATCGTGGCCGCAGAAGAGGATGAGATCGAGGCGGTCCGCGGCCCATCCCGCATCGTACGCAGGCTAGAGTTCTACAAGTCGTTCTATGGACCCGTCGTCCGCCTCGCCCTTAGCGTCTACCCTATGGATGGCGAACCTCTCTCCGCCGGCACCGTCCTGAACGTCTCTCAGGTCAGCGGCGAAACGGCCCTCACCGGCCTCAGCCGCCAGAAGAGCATCTTTATACATTTCTACGCAGCCGGCGGCGACCTCACGTACGCGTTCTCCAAAGAGATACCAAATGCCCCCGAACAACGCGGAGAGGCGAAGAAGGTCCACAAGATGGCCCGCGACGCCTATACGGAGACCCCGGAGGAGCGCCGAAGCTTTCGGGCCGCCGTCGGGCTGGCCGAGCGGCAGTTCGAGCTTCCTGTACCTGAACCTGACGGCGAAGGATAGTCTTCAGCGGCTGGCCCGCGTATACTGGCGCGTATGCGAGCGGGGAGCGCGTCAGAAGACTTTGTAGCGAAGATCAGCCAGGCCATTACCGGGGCCGGGCGCAGGGGCATCCACGTTACCGCGGGAGCCGGTTCATGCGACCTGGAGGCCCAGCAGTTCGACCGTCGGTTCCCTGAAGACGAAGAGGCGCTCCCGGTCGGAAGGCCGCACCACCTGGAGTCTCCAGTTGGGCCAAGGGGTCTCGGCGGTCATAATGGGACCTCGCAGCTTTGCTATTTCCTCGATGGGGTGCAAAGCTCGCGTGAGATCGGACGTATAGAGATGTCGCCCGTCATAGTTGCGACCGTGGCCGCGGCGATCGTCAACCGCTGCGAGCGGCGATTCTCGCGCATGCCGCTGGAGAGCCCACCAGTCGTGGTGCAGGCTGTGATCCTACCCCGCAGCAACGGCGACCCGAGCGTCGAAGCCTTCTGGGAACTGCTCCTCGCGGCGGGGTTCTCCGAGCTCGCCCCCGACGAGATCCCCTCCTCCCCCCACCTCGTCCTCGACTCCGCGGAGTATATAGCCGAGGCGGATCCATCCGACTATATAGGAATGAGGGAGAGCGCACGCGTCAGGGTCAGGGCACTCAGGGAGCGCCTCGAAGGCGGGATGCTCAGAGGGTGGGAGGGTGACGACAGGGTACTAGAAGACGCCGACGCCTGGATCGCCGTCGACGGGCAACTGAGGGACGTGAGGGAGTCAAACCGCCGCGCCATCGGCCTGATAAAGAGCGTGGCCCGTCCCGAGTTCGTGGGCAAAGACGTCGGCATGTTGATGGATCTCGAGCCAGGCATGCGGACTACCAGCTTCGTCCCCGACTGGCAGCTCCGTCGTGGGAAGAACGAGCAGCGCACCTCCTGGTACCTCAGGATGTGGCCGCCGCAGCAGGGCGCCGACGCGCTCGGTTCGCTCATGCGCGTCGAGGCGGCGCGGGATACTGAGCCAGAGCAGGTCGATGAGATATCGCGTTGGATCCTCGCCGAGCGGGCACCTCTGGCCAAGCCGGACCCGAGGTGGCCGGCCATGATCTACCCTATCAGGTACGTCGAGAAGATTCTCAAACCCCTCGTGCATGGCTCGGAGAGGGCCTACGCACGCCTCGAGCGCCAGCTCGCATCGAGCGGAAGGAACTAGATGCTGCACGACGATTTTTTGGACCAGGCCTCCGGCCCGATAGGCCGGGTCGTTACTAGCGAGGAGAGCCCCGCAACGGCCCACGAGTTCTTCTTCTGGACCGCGGAGACCGAAGCGGCCCAGAACCTCGACATCGGGCACATCGTCGCCGCCGAGTCCGAAGACGCCACCGCCGTCGCCGTCCTCGACGACCCGCGCCGCTACTCCGACCTCCAGTCTTTTCTCGACGACTTCTACGCCTTCGACGGCGATCCCTCCCTCGAAGCACTCTCCGAACGGGCCGAGATACTCGTCTTCCGTGCGCGAGTCCTTGCCACCAAACACCGCAATGAGCGCAAGAAATCCAAGAGGCCGGTCCGTACCGGCCCCGTCTTCTTCGCCACGGGCGCCGCCATCGAGTTCGCCCTTGGGACCGAAGACTTCTCCGGCCACCGCGTTCCCATGCTCTTGCACGAGAACGGCAATGAGAAGAATGGGACTCCGCAGCGCACACCGCTCTACGTGGACGAGGAGTACCTGCTCGGGCCCGAGGCGGGCCACCTCAACATCACGGGCATGAGCGGGCTCTCCACCAAGACCAGCCACGCGCTGTTCACCATCGCGAGCACCTTCCAGACCGTCGAGGACAAAAAAGTCGCGGCACTCATGTTCAACGTGAAGGGCGCCGACCTTCTCTTCCTGGACAAGCCGGTCGAGGCCCCGAAGGACGACCCCGAGCTAGCGGAGCGCTACGATCGGGCCAGGCAGCGGGGATTGCCGCTGGAAGACAGGGAGATGTACGACTCTCTGGGCATCGAGGTCAGGCCTTTCGAGAACCTCAAGATCTTCGCGCCCTTGCGTTACGGGATGGAGTCTGGGGAGAAGATCGTGCATGCCGAGGGTATACCGGCGCGCAAGCTGAATACGTTGCGGAGCGCGCGTGGGGAGGATTCTTGTGTCTTTCCGGTGATCTGGGAGCTCGGGGACGTGCTGCCCTACGCTGGCTACGTCTTCGAGCCCTCGGACATGGACGACAAGTTCCGCGGGTTTATCGAGGAGCTGAGGGACAGGGGCATCAGGACGACGGCACAGTTCTACTTGCTACTGGATGAGATCGAAGACTACTTCGAAGCCGCCCGCGAGGAGGGCAAGAACGTCTCGTCCTGGAACGGGCACAACCACATGACCATCGCCAAGGTCCGCAACCGCTTCAAGGTCCTCCCGAACAAGTGCGGAGGGCTGCTAGCGCACGGACGCGTCGAGCACGGCGACCTGCCGCGCGCCGACGGGCCCTTCGAGGACAACGAGATGCGGGTCGTCGACATCTCGCAACTCACGGGTGTACCGCAGGACCTCATAGTCACCAGCGTGATCTCGAAGATCTGGGAGCTCGCCGAGACGGGAGGGCTCGGGGTAGACAAGCTCATCATCTTCGTGGACGAGCTAAACAAGTACGCTCCCTCAGGCAACTCGAGGACTTCGTCACTAAAAGATACCCTTGTAGACATCTCCGCCCGCGGCAGGCACCTAAACCTCACGCTCTTCGGGGCGCAGCAGTTCAGGAGCAAGGTAGATGACGAGGTCATAGGGAACGCCGCGACCAGCCTCTACGGCCGCATCGGCGACGAGGAGCTGACCAACGCGAGCTACCGCTCCTTCTCGGGAACGACGAGAGAAGAACTGCTCCAGCTCGAGAAAGGCCGTCTCCTCCTCAGTCACGCCCACTACGCCGTTCCCGGTCTTCGGCCGCTTTCCGCGACCGCCGGTCCTCATGGGCAAACAGGGCACGGATATCTTCGGCGAGCAGCGCCAGGACCCTGCCTCCTCGGTCCTCGCCGTCATGCGCAACCTAACTGCCAAACCCCCGGCCATCGCCGCCATCCGCACCGAGATAGAGGGGGTCCCTGAAGAGCAGGTCTTCGAGGCATTAGACGCCGTGCAGGCCGCCCACCGCACCGGCCACGGCGCGGCAGACCCGTACAAGAACTTCCGCTGGAACCTCAAGCGCCCCGCGAGAACATCGTCGGGCCGTCGCGACGCCTCAAAGATACTCTCCGGCCTAGATCGGATGAGGGACTGACATTGGCCCGAACACCCAAGTGAGAAGAAAGGACAGGGAGCGAGCAATCCTTGAGATGGTCTACGATGTAGATCGACTCGACACCGTTTACGAAAGCGAAAGCCCTGACTTCAAGCTACAGCATCGTGATCAAAGTGAGCGTTTCGGTGTAGAAATAACTGAATTCTATCCGACCGGTTCAGATGCTCGACTCCGGAATATGCGTGGGTACTTGCCTAGCTTGTTTGCCGGAGGACAGGCGCTACATAGAGAGGACGTAGATGCTCTCAAAGTACAAGAAGCGGTACTCATTAGAGCAGACAGGTCTGGAGAAGAGGTTATCGACGTAATCAAGCGTGAGTTACCCGAAGTATCTACTTACGTGCGAGCAGTCGCGGCTGCGATCGAACGCAAGGATCAGAAGGTGGCACGTTATGAGCGTGGCTTGAGCCACGTGAACCTTATAGTTCTTGACCACGGGAACCGACTCATAACTGAACCACCTGAGCAATTTTATCCGCTGTTCTACACCCGAGATTTGCGAAACGTCTTGATACGAACACGCTTCCGAGAAGTCTTCTTCGCTACCATTCTCGGGAAAACGAGTAGAGTATTCGTACCACTCAAGGCATTATTGTTGCTTTCAGAATTTTACATGTTTTATTGGGGTCATGGTGAGTACCATGGAGACAAAGAGTACGATTCAATCCGCACTGAGCTTGAACTCTTCGTAGAATATATGCTCCAGCAAGGTGCCTCATTGGCCATAATGGAAAGCGCAGAGGAAGAAATCCAGTTAGTCTGGGGCAACTACGGCATTGTGGTCAGCAACTCAGGTATTGCCGTAAGAGATTATGCTGATCATGCTGTGCCGCGAGGCATCGACCCTACAGACGAGGATTTCCGCGGCTCACTTCTTGATCCGTCTTTCCTCTCGTTTCTTGAGGACTTTAGACGGCAGAATACATTCATAACGGACATGTCTAATGATGTTCTTGAAGATTTTCGGACCTAAGGGAGATGGTGAAAATTCGCATCGAAACCTTCTGGCAAAGCTACCTGGACACGCTCCCGGAAAATTCACCGATACACGACGAGCAGTACATGGCGGAAGCATGGGGCGATTCTCCCCGGCTGGCGGACGAGCTTGGGGCTTTGATCGTGTCCGGAACCAAAACTGCGACCTGCTCAGCGCTCTGGGAGTACGAGGCCGAAGACGAGCCATTGCCGAAACCCGGCGTCAAGACCATCGTACTGGACGGAAAAGGCAAGCCCCTGTGCATCGTCGAGACGACAGAGGTCGAGGTGAAACCTTACGACGAGGTCGATGCCAGGTTCGCGTACGAAGAAGGAGAGGGTGACCGTTCGCTGGAGTACTGGCAGAACGTGCACTGGCGCTACTTCTCGCGCACGCTGCCGGATATCGGCAAAGAACCGACTACAGACATGCCACTGGTCTGCGAGCGCTTTCGTGTAATCCATAAGTAGCGTTCAGCCGGTTCACGCGGCGCACACGGTTCGAACCAGTTAAGGAGTGTGGAGCAGGCGTGTTTGATCCTTGAACCGCCTCCTCTCGCGACGTAGACTTCGGATGTGGATTATCGCGAGCGCATCACCATAGATTCCGACATGAGGGGCGGGAAGCCCTGCATCCGTGGAATGCGAATTACCGTATATGATGTCCTCAGCTATCTTGCCTCCGGTATGTCGCAGGAGGAGATCTTGGCCGACTTCCCATATCTAGAGGCGGAAGATATTCTCGCAAGCCTGGCCTTCGCCGCCGATTTCGAACGCAGGTTCGTGGCAGAGCCCTCTTTTTGAGGCTACTCTTCGACCATAACCTCTCTCCACGCCTCGTTCGCCTTCTGTCCGACGTATACCCAGAATGCTCTCACGGGCAAGATCTAGAGATGGACACGGCAAGCGATACCGAAGTATGGACCTATGCTGCAGAGCACGGGTACACCATCGTCTCCAAAGACGCGGACTTCCATCAGCGCAGTCTTGTGTTGGGCGCGCCACCTAAGGTGGTCTGGATTCGGCAGGGCAACTGTTCGGTGTCAGAGACGGCCAATTTACTCAGAGAACGTTTTATGGCGGTAGAGCGCGGTAGCGCGAGAGAGGAAGCGGCTTTTCTGGCGCTCTCCTAAAATCTTGCGGCGATGCGTAGAATAAGGTGACCCGCGTAGGAGGAATGAGATCGTAAGGATCGCCCACATCTCGGATACGCACCTCGGGTACACGAGGTACGCGAAGCTGCATCAGGAGACGAGCCGCAACCAGCGCGAGGTCGACGTGCAGGATGCCTACGAGCGGGCCGTCGACGCCATCCTGGGGCGAGATGTGGACCTGGTCATACACTCCGGCGACGTCTTCGACTCTGTGCGCCCCGCGACGCACGTGATCATCGGTTTTCTCAAACAGACTTTCCGCATTACACGCCAGGACATCCCCTACCTGGTCGCAGCTGGCAACCACGAGACGCCGCGCCTGCGATCGACGACCGCGGCCCTGGAGTACGCGAACCTGGTAAACGCTGTCTCAGCACACGGCTTCGAGATAGATTATGAGCCAGTCGATGTCGGCGACATCAGGGTGGGCGTGACGCTGGTGCCGCACGGAGCGGTATTTGGAACAGGTGCGGTGACGCCGGCGCGTGAAGCCGACGTGAACATACTCGTGACGCACGGGATGGTGCCAGGACTGGAGGCGCGCCAGCACGAGATGGGCGAGGCGAACCTCCAGCCGGGGATGCTGGAGAGCAGCTTCGACTATATAGCTTTGGGCCACTACCACGAGTTCCACGAACACAAGCCGAACGCTTATTATTCTGGCGCTACCGAGCGGTTCGGGTTCGGGGAGGTCGAGTCGAAGCCAGGGATTCGCCATCGTCGAGTTCGACGGCAACGGTCTAAAGGGCGTCGAGCACGTCGAGATAGAGGCGCGTCCGATGCTGGACCTGAAGAAGATCAGTGCCCGCGACATGGACGCGGCGGGGTTGACGGAGGCGGTGCACGAACGCACCACGGGCGTAGAACTCGACGGCGCCGTCGTGCGACTGCGCGCCTACGACGTGCGCCACGGCGTGGCGAGCGGCATGGACCGCGAGCTGTTACGGGACCTGCAACGCCGGTGCCTGAACTTCTCCCTGGAGGTCCACGCCGAGGAGAGGCCGGAGGACCTGGAGCGTAACGGCTCCTCGACCGCCGTCTTCGGGCCGCTGGGCGAGGAGTTCGCCGCGTTCGTTGGTGAGCGGAAGGAGCGGGGAGAGCTGGAGGCGAAGTTCGCCGAGGAGTTTCTGGAGAAAGGGCGTGCCTACCTGACACGGGCGGCGAGCGAGGAACCGGAGAGTGCCGCGTGATCCTGGAGCGGCTCTATATAGAGAACTACAAGCAATTGAGAGACCCGTTGGAACTTTATCCTCCAGAAGGAGCCATCGGGATCGTCGGCGCGAACGGGACCGGCAAATCGACACTTTTCGAGAGCATCTTATGGGCTTTCTTCGGCTCCCGCGGCGGCGGTCCGCGCTTCGCCAACGAGTCTATACCCTGGAGCGGCGGCACGACGAAGGACCCGACCACCGTCGAGGTGACCCTGGCGACCGATGCGGGCTCTTTCACCGTCACGCGCCGGCTCAAGAGCGGCTCGACGACGGCGGAGGCGCTCGATGATGCGGGCAGGACGCTGGTCAATGGAACGGCGGACGTAACGCGCTGGGTCGAGGAGAATTTGCTCAGGATGGACAGGACGGCCTTCGAGGCGACGTTCTACGCCAGGCAGAAGGAGCTCCGTTTCTTCGCCAACGACGAGGGTATAAGCAGGGTGCGTAAGATCTCCAGGCTCCTCGGCATCAGCAGCGTCGAGAGGGCCCAGTCCTTTCTGCGCGAGGACCGCAACACCCTGCGCTCCGAAGCCAGGCTACTCGAAGGGCGCCTTGCCGAAGCCGACCTCGACTCGCTCCAGACCGAGCTGGAGGACGCGGGCAAAAAGTGTGTCCGCCTCGAGTCCGAACTGGAGAAAGTCTCCGCAGAGTTCGAGCAGGCCGAAGGCGAACGCAAGGAGGCCACCAAGGCTCGTGCCGCACTCGACGCGGCGTACCGCGAGCACAACCGGCTCTCCAGTGAACTGCAGGGCGCCGAAGCTGACCGGCGAAGGGCCGAAGACCGGGCTACAAATGCTGAGCAGAACCTGGAAGAGCTGGCGCGGGCGGAGGAGGAGATCGGACGCCTCAAGCCGGCGCTCGAGCGCCTACCAGAACTGGAGACCGAACTCGGAGGGCTCGAAGAAGACCGGCGCCTGTCGGAGCGGCGCGAGCAGAGCAGGCGCGAACTCTTCCAGGCCCAGAAGCGTGTCGCCAGCATCGAGTCCGAGGTGTGGGACACGCTCGAAGGCCTGGACGATGAGGAATCCGACGAGGAGCCGGTCCCTGGATGGGCTGGCCTCTTCGAGTTGGAAGGACCCGACCTCCTCTCTCGGGCCAGCGAGGTGCTGGGGAATGCCGCAGAAGGGCTGACGGCCGCAGAGGAACGCTACGAGGAGTTGCGGGAGGCCGCCTCCGGGCACGAAGAGCTCGGGCTGCTGTCGAGAGAATCGGACGCGGCCGCGGAGCGGCACGAGGCTGCGCTCACGGAGGCACGACGCTTTGCAGAAGAGCTGGACGACGTCTCCGGCGGTGAGGATCTCGAGAAACGGGAACAGGGGCTGCGCGAGGAGGCGGAGAAGCTGCGGGAGCTGGCCGCCAACCACCGAGGACGGGCCAACGCCAACGAGCGCGAGGCGAAGAACGTGGACAAGGCTCGCGAGGCGATCGTCAGCGGTGCCGAGGACCATTGCCCGACCTGCCACCGCGGCTTCGAGAGCGGGGAGCAGGAGGAGATCTCAGACACCCTGTATCGTCAGGCGGCGTCGCTCCGGCGTCTCGCCGCCCGCGACACCGAGGAGGCCGGTAAGCTCACCGGCTCCGCCGACACCGCGGGGCAGTCACTCCAGAAGGTCTCGGCCAAGGTCGGTCGCTGGCGGGAGATCCAACAGTCTCTTGTCCGCGCCGAGGATCGCGCCACCGAGAGGCTCGAAGCCCTAAAGAACGTCAGGGAACGCCATCGCGAGCTCGCCGCCCGCCTCGACGGCACTGCCGTCCCGACCGAAGCGGACCTAAAGACGGCCCGCGCCTCGCGCGAGCGACTGCGCGATCTGCGAGACGCCCGACCGCAAGTAGTAAGCCTGACCAGCGAACACACCGATAGGGCGAAGCGTGCCTCGGAGCTGGTGGATGAGCTAGAAGACCTCGCCAAGGTCTCTTATGACGCCGAGGCCCATGGCGAGAAGAAGCGGGAGAAGGAGCGGCTGGACGAGTCGCGAGGACGGGCCGCCGAGCTGGAGCGCCGCCTACTGACCAGTCCCGAGGTCGAGCGGGCGCTGGAAGAGGCGCGTGGGGCCGGCAAGGAGGCCGCCGTGCGGCAGGCAGAGGCGCGGGAAAAGCTCGCCGCCCTCGGTTTCGACGAAGCCGCGTACGAGGCAGCCGGAGAGCTGGTCGCCGCGGCCGGGGAGCGGGTGGAGAAGCTGCGCGACGCCCGCGAGCACCTGGGGGGCGAGTGGAAGGACGCTGACCACCGCATCGAGGTTGCCAAAACAGAGCTGAAACGCCTCGACGACGACAGGAAGCTCGCCAACGAAAAGGCGGCCTCGGCCTCGCGTATGGACGAGATGGACGGGCTATTCACCCAGTTCTTCCGAAGCCTGACGGCGAGGGCGCGGCCGATGCTCGAGGTAGAGGCTTCGAACCTCGTGCGCGGGCTCACGGACGGCCGCTACGAGCGGATGGAGTTCGACGACAACTTCCGCGTCAAGCTCCTCGACCGCTTCGACGACTCCTACGCGATCGAGCGTTTCTCGGGCGGCGAGGCCGACGTCGCAAGCCTCTCGGCCAGGGTGGCGCTATCGAGGATCGTCGCTAACCGCGGCGGCAACACTTTGGGCTTCCTCGTCCTCGACGAGGTCTTTGGGAGCCTCGATGCCGGCCGGCGCAACAACGTGCTACTCGCGCTGGAGCGTCTCAAGATGTCGTTCGGCCAAATATTCATAATCTCCCACGTCGCTGAGGTGCAGGAGTCGGCCCTCGTCGACGAGGTCTGGATGTTAGAGGAAGACGAGGGCGGCAAGAGCACCGTCAGGCGCGTCGACGCGTCGCTGTCAGCGGCTCCACAAGTCTCCGAAGTCCTGGCGGATACCGCCAACAGCCTCTCACAGTAGCCCCCGTCAAAGACCTGCCACGCGGACGATGAAGCGTCTGATAGACACCGCGTTCACTTCGGTGTAGACCCCCGGGTAGTTGCGCGTCGCGCAGCCTCTGCCGAAGCTGGTGATCCCGATCTGGTAGCGATTGCCGGCCGCGCTGGCGAACATGGGTCCGCCGGAATCGCCGGAGCAGGTATCTTTCCCTTCCTTGCCGGAGGCGACCATCAGTGAGCCGACGTAGGATGGACCGTAGACGTTCCTGGCCCTGGTATCAGAGACGATCGGGACCCGCGCCACGCGCATCCGGTCCGGGTAATGGCTCCCGTTGTTGCCGCCAGGGGGCTGCTTGATAGTGTTTCCCCAGCCGGCTATCTTCGCCAGGCGCCCTGGGCTCTCCAGCCTGTTCTGGTCGACGCGGGCGAGCGGGATCGGCGAGATGCCCTTCACCGGGTCCATTAGCGTTAGGACCGCGGCATCGTACTTCTGGCTCCTGGACCCGCTGTACCTGGGATGGACGAAGATGCGGGCGACCCGCCTCGTCTGGCCGCGGTCGCTGGTCAGCACCGTTCGGTCGACGGTGACGCGCAGCGGCTGCTTCGGGCTTCCCTGTACGCAGTGCGCGGCCGTGAGCACGCTATTCTGGTCGATCAGGGAGGCGCCGCAGAAGTGCCGACTGTATGCCGTCGGTCCTCCGAAGACGTCGCCGACCGAGGCCACAAAAGGATACTCACCCTCAGGTACCGGCGTGCCGCCCACTACCTGTGGTTCGATTCCTCCCCCATCCGCTGCGAACACCGGCACAGCCACGGACAGGCCAAGCACCGTCGCGAAGACCAGCGTAAGCAGATAACCCGTGACGCCCGGCAGTCGAGTGCCTAACCCAACAGGTCTTCTCGTGCGCATTTCCCACTCCTCTCACCAGACAGATAACAGAGAATGTCGCAGCAGGCTCGTGCGGCGTCTTTGCGACCTCTCCCGAAGAATCCTCTTCCGGTTCAGGCGCTCGCCACCTGGGCTAGGAGCCCAAAAACCAGTACGGCCACGCCGATGACGATGACCCACCATCGGAAGACCGCGCCCCTGAAGCTCACCCTGGGGCGACGGATCAGGTAGTAGATCCCCCCGACTACGAGCATCACCAGGAACGGGAAGAGCAGGGTGCCTACGATCTGTCCCAGGGTCCGCCCCAAGGCTTCCGCCAACGTCTCGCTCCTCCCAGATTCCGGGCCTTCTCTGGGCGCCTCCGCCTACCCGCTACCGTATGTCTCGTTGAAGACGCGGTAGTACTCTGCCTGCATCTTACTCCATTGATCCAGTAGCTGCGATGCCCTGTCGGACGCTTCATCGCGTGCCTTCTGGCGCTCCTCCAATCCCTCGGAGATATTGTCGGAGATGTCCGCGAGAGCTTCGTACTCTGGGGTGCCGTACTCGTACTTTTTCTGCTCTTCGGGGATGCGGAAGGCCGTCGCATCGTTGCACTGGTTCTGGTCGCAGATCGTGTCGTGCAGGCCATTTCTTAGCTCGCAGGTGAAAGCATCGAAGGTCTCTCCCATAATCTCGCCCTGCTGGCGGAAGTACTCGTCGAGGTCGGCTCCCGTCTCGGCCCCGAAGTACTCGCCGCCGCCAGCCGCCGCGATATCTTCAAGTTGCTCCGTCTCGTCGCTAGAAACCCCGAAACCCACGACGTCCACCGTCACCGCTATCCCCGAGCGACGTAGCGACTCAGCGGCTGCCAGGGGGTCTCCGCCGCAGGTCTCTATGCCATCCGACACCAGGATCACACGGTTCGTCTCGTCCTCGTGACCGGCGAACGTTTTCGCCGCCTCGCGCAGGGCACCCCCTATGGGCGTCCATCCGGTTGGCTCGAACTGGTCCACCACGCCCCCAACGCTATCCTGGTCCACTTCCCCGAGCGGCAGCAACATCTCTGACGCGGCGCTGCAACTCTCGGCCTTCCCCGCCCCTGTAGCGTCGCCCGTGTTTCCGAAGACCGCGAAGCCGGTATCGTAAACGACGGACGAGACCTGCGAGTAGCGTACGATCGACTCCTTGGCGGCCTCCATTTTGGTTTGGCCCGTACCATCGTCAGCCCCCATCGACCCTGAGGAGTCGAGGACCAGGAGCGCGTT
Organism: uncultured Rubrobacteraceae bacterium; assembly: GCA_963830075.1. GTDB lineage: Bacteria > Actinomycetota > Rubrobacteria > Rubrobacterales > Rubrobacteraceae > Rubrobacter_D. Next base: position 230,152 of record CAWHLD010000001.1, read on the forward strand.
CCTTGGACTGGTATAGAAGTCGATGCTCTCCGTCGCACCGGGACACTTCTCGGGGGCGCAATCGTCGCGTTTCGGGTCGAAGCCGTTCGCGACCTCTATAAAGTCGGGGACGTGGTTGCCGTCGGAGTCCTGGTACCACTTCGCATCTAGTACCGGCTCCCCGGTCGTGGTCTCCGTAGTCGCCTGCGCCTGCTCTTCGGCTGAACGCGATACCGTACCCTCCTCGGGCTGGTCCGCCGCCGAGTACGTGCTTTGTTCCTGTTCCTGGGCGTCCTTGACATCCGACTTGCTCGGTCTTCACCCTTGGCGCGTTCCCCGGCCTGCCTGGCGGCGTCGATGCCCGAGAAGCACGCGGTCATGGCCAACGTCGCGATCCCGAGCAGCAAAGCGAGAACTATCTTGCGCGCCATACTACCTCCCCGCGCCGGCGGGTTGCGCTTCCGGCACCGCCCTGTCGGCGAGGGCGGCCGTGTTCTCGGCGATCCTGAACAACACCATAACGATCTCGAGCAGGACCCGCACGTAGACCACGCTCACGAAGAGCAGGATCGGCGCGACCAGAAGGAACAGAGCGATTCCGGCGACCCAGCCGAGGGCCTGGGAGTAGACGGTGGTGAGGAACACCCCGAGCAGGACCGAGAAGTACCCGGCAGAGAAGAGCGTGTTGAGGGAAACAAAGACTAGGGAGACCACGTAGAGGAAGCTGACCACCCGCCCGGTAACGAAGTGCCTGAACGAGAGGTCGAACAGCGACCTGAAGAACCCTTTCTCGCGCTCTCCGGCATCGTTGGCGCCGACCGTTGTTTGCGTTTGCATGCTGCTCCTTTCGCCTCGGTCGCCTGAGTTTCGTGTCCCACATTAGGCTGAGACGGGCGGGGGCGAATCTGGCGCAGGGTATATCACGGTAACGTCTTTTCCGGCGTGCCCGGCATGACCATCGTCACGGTATCGGCGTGACCATGTACGTGACCCTTTGGTGATGACGTGGGGTTCGGGGGGTTGTAGAGTTGCGGCATGAGGGGTTTGGTACAGGAGATCGTCTCGGGGGTTCGAGAGGTACCATGGCTCGACCGCAGGTACAGGCCTTCCGTGTTCTCCTGGGAGAACTACCGCCTCATCTTCGACGCGGTCTTCTGGCTCATGCTCGTCCTCACCTACGTAGGGTACATGATCGTGCTCGTGGGAAACTACGCGCAGGTCTCGGCCCGGCACGACATGCTCTTTTTCGGCCCCCTCGGGGTTACCCTGGCCTTCGCCTCCGTGGCGTTCCTCTGGCACCTCCTGCCGTGGGACCTCGCGGCTACGAGCAGCCTGAGGTTGCTCGCGATTCCTCTGTTTCTCGCCAGCCTCTTCTGGGTCAATTACGCGATGGTCGGGATCGACAGGCTGTTCTACTGGCCGCTTTTCCTGCTGGCGTTCGGGCAGGGGGTTTTCCTGTTCGGGCCGAAGAGAGGCCTTCTGTACGCGGCGGGGCTCCTGGTTGCCATCTTCGCCTACCTCGGAGTCGCCGTCGGCGACACGCTGGCGGCCAACGTCGTCTTGATCGCCCTTCTCGCGCCCTCGGTACTGTTTATCGTTGCCGCGTGCGCGGCGGTGCTTGAGGCGACCCGCCGTCGCGGGGAGGCCCAGGCGCTGTCGGTCGAGCTCGGCTCGGCCAACGCCGAGCTCAAGGAGTACGCCGACAGGGTACGTGAGCTCTCCGTGTTCGAAGAGAGAACGAGGATGGCGAGGGAGATCCACGACTCCGTCGGCCACCACCTGGTGGTGGTGAACGTTCAACTGGAGGCGGCGGGCAAGCTTCTCGACGATGACCCGAGCGCCGCCAGGGAGCAACTGGAGAAGGCGAAGACCTCGTCCTCCGGAGCGCTCACGGAGGTCCGCCGCTCGGTAAGGGCTCTCGAACCCCTGGCGGTCGAGGAGAGATCCGGCACCGGCGCGCTCGCGGCCCTGGCACGCGGCTTCGAGGGGGCTGGCCCCTCGGTGCGCTTCACGGTGGAAGGTGAGGAACGCGAGTTGCCTCCCGAGGTCGAGCTGGTCCTGTACAGGACGTTGCAGGAGGGCCTGACCAACGCCCTCAAGCACTCGGGGGCGGCCAGGATCTCTGCCACCCTTACGTTCGAGCCGAGGCTGGTAAAGATCGAAGTGACCGACGACGGCCATGGAGGCACCGTTGGTTTCGAGGACGCAGGGTTCGGCCTACGGTCACTCTCCGACCGGGCCGCGTCCCTTGGCGGGTCCGCGAGCTCTAGTAACGTCGAAAGCGGTGGCTTCGCGCTCGAGGTCGAGCTCCCCACTGGCCTGGCCGGGGCGTCGTGACGACCGAACGGGCGGTGCGGGTCCTGATCGTGGACGATCAGACGCTCATGCGCGAGGGTCTCAAGACCCTGCTCGACCTGGACGCAAGGATCGACGTGGTCGGTGAGGCGACCGACGGCGTGGAGGGTTTGGAGAAAGTCACTGAGCTACGACCCGAGGTCGCGCTCGTGGACGTGCGGATGCCGCGGATGGACGGGGTCGAGATGGTCAGGAGCCTCGCCGAGCAACATCCTTCGGTAGTAGCGATCCTGCTCACCACCTTTGAGGACGACGAGTACATCTTCGGGGGCCTGAGGGCGGGTGCGGGCGGCTACCTCTTGAAGGACACGCCCTCGGAAGAGCTCGCCGCGGCCATTGTCAAGGCCAGGAGGGGTGAGACGGTGCTCGGCGGGACTGTCGCCTCGCGTGTGGTCAGGGAGCTTCGCCGGTCACCCGAACCCTCGGACAAAGGTACCCCACCCAACGATCTCTCGGAGCGGGAAGTAGAGGTGCTCAAGCTCGTTGGCGCCGGCGCTTCGAACCGTGAGATCGCCGCCACCCTTTACATTACGGAGGGCACGACCAAGAACCACATCTCGAAGATCCTGCGCAAACTCGGCCTCAGGGACCGCACCCAGGCCGCCCTCTACGCCGCAGAGCGCGGCTGGACGGAGTAACCGATACTACAGGCCGTCTTCGTTTGTAGGGAACATGGTGCCGCCGCCGAGCATGAATTCCCAGAAGGTAGAGCTCCCGGAGGCGACCGAGAACATCGACCAGGCTAGAAAGAGAACGTAAGGCACGGCCGCGACGAGCACGGCGCGGCCCGAGCTCGTAGAATGAAAATAACCTAGGCCAGAGGCATTGATCCAGACCCCCCACGGCCCGACGAGCAGGCCGAGGACGGGCATCCAGGCCACGAGCCCCACGGCGGAGAGGTAGGCCGTCACCCGCAGGGTCGCGCCGTATCCGGCGTTCCGCTTGCCGACCAGCAGGCGCACGAGGAGCTGGTAGATGGCCGCCCCAACGAAGAGCACGCCGAGCACGTAGAGAGGCGTGAGGCCGAGGAGCCAGAGGATCCAGAGCACCCCACCGGCAACTCCCTCGGTCTCGAGGACCGTTATCTCTTCCAGGGTACCGGTGCTCGCGGCGAGCCCGAGATCGTACATCCCCGCCAGGAGCACCGCGACCACGTGGCAGGCCAGGGCGTAGAGCACAGGTCCGGCGAACGTAGCTTCGCCCTGAACGGCGACGAAGAACCGGACGGGATGTAGCAGCACCTCCCGCGTCGTGGTGGCGAAGCTGCCGCCTGGACGGCCTGGATCAAAGCCCACCAGGGGCTTCGCCGCTGTCTTGGATACCGCGCTCACGCGGAGGTTCCTTGCGCTCCAGGGCCATCGTAGGTCCTGAGCGGGCCGGGCCGGGCCGAGAGCGCCACGACAAGATCCCTTGCGGACCCCACGTCGAGGTCCCTAACCCGCAGGGCGAACCCGCCGGATCCCGAAGCTACCTCGGCGACGAAGGTGGCGAGCCGCACGCGCCTCTGGAAGGGGGTTCTGACGACGCCGCGCGACTGAAGCCGATGCCGGGGGGCGATGGCCGTCTTGCGGCCCAGGCTCCGGTAACGCACGACGAGACGGTCCCCCTCGAAAGCCCAGCCGGCGTCCCGGTAGGAGAGCCACCCGTACGCCGCGGCGGGGAGTATCAGGAGCGAGGCGAGGAGGCCCGAGGTGGTCTGGAAGACTAGCAAGGACAGTAGTGCGTTGGCAAAGGCGACGATAAGGGCCAGAAACGTTGACCTGAAGACGTAGCGTCCGAGGGCCCGGCGCGGGAGCGGGGTCAAGGTCGGGTCTACGGCGAACTCGGGAACCGCTTCGGCCAGCAACTTCGCCACCTCGTTGCGGGGCAGCAGCGGGAACAGCATGGTCGATACGCCGGCGTCCCCGCCGTAGCCGGCGCTCTCCACGCGCAGGGCGGCGAGGCCAAAAGGCTGGCGCAGCAAGCCCTCGGAGATACGGATCGCCTGTATGCGGGAGAGTGGTATGGTCGCCTCGCGACGTTCCAGGAGGCCGCGCTTGATGTACAGGAAGTTCCCCTCGCGGGAGAGCGTGAAACCGTTGTAGGCCAGAACCGTCCCGGCTATCGCCAGGAGCCAGGCCAGCAGCAGGCCAACGGGGATCAGGATCAAGAGCACCATGAGCCAGTTCGGCATGAGGGTCTCGACCAGCCGCCGGACGAAATCGTCCGAGAGGAAATCATCCAGGAACTGGGATCCTACGGCGAGCAACGAGAAGGCTATCCCGATCTGTCCGCTCGTCGCGCCCGCGACCAGCAACTCCCGCGCCGAGAGCCGCCTGAGAAACGCCGGGCCCCGAGTCGTCTCCTCCGAACTCTCCCCCTTGGAACCTTCGATCTCACGCCGCAGTTCCTGTGCCGCCGCCCGGTCGAGCGCGCTGAGCGAGGCGTCTGGTTCGCTCGCGCCGCCACCCGCCGTCTCGACTCGCACCTCGACCACGCCGAAGAAGCGCTGGATGACACCCTGCACGGTATCCACCGACTGAACATGCTCCAGGGGTATCGTCCGTTCGTTTTTCTGGACGACGCCCTGCTTCAATCGAAATGAGTTGGCGGTGACCTCGTAGGTCGTAGCCCGCCAGGTGAGGAAACCCCAGAGCGCCGCCAGCGCGGAGACGATCGAGGATGCCGAGCAGGAAAAGGGCCAAGGTGCGCAGGCTGAACCCCTGGCTTATCAGGAGGGCTATGCCGGGGAAGACGAGACCACTGATCCAACGCCGTGACGTCTTTATGGCCCCGATGAGCATGGCGACCGGGTGGAGGCGCTTCTCAGAGCTCATCCTGCTCCCTGGTCAGCGCGGCGATGCGGTCCCTCACGTCGGCGGCGACAGGGGTCGAGAGCTCGGGGATCTGGTTCGGCCCCGCCGCGGTGTGGAAGACGACGGTGGAGAGCCCGTACCGACGCTGCAGCGGTCCCTGCCTGGTGTCGACGTGCTGGATGCGGGCCAGCGGCACGAGCGTGCGTTCGACCCACAATATACCCCGCTGCAGATCTACCTCATCCGGCTTGATCTCATAGCGCCACATCCTCCACCGCAGACCCGGCGCCACCCCGATGACCAGAATGCCGAGCACGACGACCGCGATCGCTGGCAGGACCGCCAGAAACACGGAGGCACCACCGTAGCGCACCATGGCCACAGCGGCGAAAACGGCCCCGGCGAAAAGCGGCACCACGTTGAGGAGACCTGCGATCCTCCACAACGTGATCGCCCGCGGGTCGAGCCTCTCTGCGGGTTCGCCCTTCAAGGTCTAGGCCATGGGGACGGTGGGACGTCCGCGCAGGTCCTTGGCGGCGAGCTGGCCGCATGCGGCGTCTATGTCTTGGCCCCGGCTCGGGCGGAGCGTCGCCGAGAGGCCGAGCTCCCTTGAATATCTTAGGAACTTACTGGCGTCAGCCTTCGAGGTGGCGGAGAAGCCCGTGTCCGTCCAGTTGAAGCGGAGAAGGTTCAGGTGGTAGAGCGGGCGGTCGAGAAGCTCCGCAAGCGCCTCGACGTGGCGCGGCTGATCGTTCACGCCGGCTAGCAGCGTGTACTCGAAGAACAGCTTGCGGCGCGTCGAAGTCACGAAGTAGCGGGCGGCGTCCATAAGCTCAGGGATAGTATGGCGGGAGGCGACGGGCATGATCTCCCTCCGCTCGTCCTCGAACGGGGTGTGGAGTGAGATCGCCAGGTGGAACTGCTCCGGCTCGTCCGCGAAACGCCGTATCTTGTCCACCAACCCACTGGTCGAGACCGCGATGTGCCTCGCCGCGAGGCCGAAGCCGTCCGAATCGTTCAGCACCTTGAGCGCCCCTAGCGTCGCTTTGTAGTTGAGCATCGGCTCACCCATCCCCATTACAACGACATTCGAGACCCTCTCGGGGGCGATGTCGCGGGCGCAGACGAAGACCTGCTCGGCGATCTCACGAGTCTTCAGGTTTCTTTTGATCCCGAGCAGTCCGGTGGCGCAGAACTTGCAGGCCATCGCGCACCCGACCTGCGTCGAGATGCAGACGGTGTGGCGGCCCTTCTCGGGGATCATGACCGTCTCGATGGCGTGCCCGTCGTGGGTGTGGAACAAATACTTACGCGTCCCGTCGGTGGCCATCCAGGTGCGCTGTAGATCCAGAACCGCGGCAGGGGCCTCCTCGTTGAGATCCTCGCGCAACGCTTGCGGAAGGCTCGTGGCCTCTTCCCAGTCACGCACGAGCGAGCCGGCCAGGGCGGTGTAGGCCTGGCCGAGACGGTAAGGTGGTTCGTTCCTCGCTTCGAGGACAGACTGCACATCCGGTAAAAACTCAGCCACGTTCATGGTCAAGAGATTACACCGGGGGCCGCCCTTAGACAAAGGCTGGCGGAAAATCCCCTTCGTAACGCCCTTCGTAACGTTCGGCAGACGGTCTTCCTTTAGACTCGTGTCAGAAATGATGCCGGTTCGCAAGAGAGCTAGAGAATACTCGCGCCCGGCGTCTCAGAAATGAGACGCCGGGTCGCTGCCTGGATCGTCTGGGCGCTCGCCGGCATCTCCGTGGCCATGTTCGTCTGGGGCGCCGCACTGTTCGTCCTCGTCCGGGTTGCAGAGTCCCCCGGCGATCGGATCGCTATCGACTACGTCAGCAAATTGTTCGTTTACATTCCATTCCTCGCCTTTCCGATCGTCGGGGCCCTTATCGCTCTGAAGCGTCCTGGAAACGCGATAGGTTGGATCTGCCTGGTCTCCGGCCTGTTCTGGATGAACTTCGCCCTGGGAGACGCGACCAACGCTTACGAGCGCGCGACTACGGGTGCGGTAACGTCCTCGGTGAAGCTCGACGCGCTGACCCAGGGTCTCTGGGTACCGCCCGTGGGGTTGCTCGGGGTTTACATGATCCTGCTGTTCCCGGACGGGAGGCTTCCGTCGAGGAGGTGGCGGCCGTTTGCGTGGTTCTCAGCGGCGGTGATGGTACTAATTCCCATCGTCTTCATCTTCGTTCCGGGATCTCTGGAGAATCATCCGGGCGTGCGCAATCCTTTCGGTTTGGAGCAATACCCGTGGGTAGGGATTGTGGCCGTGTTCGTAGTATTGCTGCTCCCCACATGCATACTGGTCTCGGCAGCCAGCCTGGTAATGCGCTACCGACGTTCCGGAGGGGAGGTACGCGAGCAGATCAAGTGGCTCGCCTTCGCCGCCTCGTTCGTGGGGGTGGCATACTTCGGGATCTTGATCACCCAGCTCCTCTTCGCACCCGACTATCTGGCTTCCAACGATACGCCGCCCTTGTGGGTCTCGCTCCTGAACAACATCCTTTTCCTGAGCTACACCGGGATTCCTATCGCCATAGGATTCGCGATCCTCAAGTACCGCCTCTACGATATAGACATCATCATCAACCGCGCCCTGGTCTACGGATCTCTAACCGCGACGCTGGCGCTGGTGTACTTTGTTGGCGTAACGTTAACCCAGTCCGTCTTCCAAACGATTACGGGCCAAGAGCAGCAGCCCCAAATTGCCATCGTAGCTTCGACCCTGGCCATAGCCGCCCTGTTCAACCCATCGAGACGGCGCATCCAGGGCTTTATCGACAGGCGTTTCTACCGCAGGAAGTACGATGCACGGAAAACGCTCGAAGCCTTCTCCGCCAAACTGCGCGACGAGACGGACCTGGACAGTCTAAACGAGGAACTGGTGACGGCTGTGCGGGAGACGATGCAACCGGCGCACGTCTCTCTGTGGCTACGTCCGGAGATGGCGTCACCTGGCCATGACAGGCCCGTGGAGCCAGCCCGCAAACCGCCGGTAGCGACAGAGGGCTTGCACCGGCGGTAGAATCAGTCGGTGGATATCGCCAGCCTCAGCTTATTGGACGTGTTTATCGTCGTCTTCGTTCTCCTGGCCGTGCTGCGCGGCGCGAGGACGGGCTTTCTCGCTGGCGTCTTCTCGCTGATCGGTGTGGTCGTAGGGGCTTCTTTAGGGTCCAGGATCGCACCCTTCATCATGCCCGACGGCGGAAACCCGATCTACGAGACGGGCATAACGCTGGTGAGCACCCTCGCCTTCGCCGTGCTCGGGGAGGTCATCGCCAGGACGATGGGGGCTTCGATCAGGAACCGCCTGACGAGCCCGACTTCCGGAACGTTGGATGGGCTCGGCGGGGCGGCGCTGGGTTTTACTATCTCTCTCGTGGTGGTGTGGGCCGTCGGCGTCTTCGCCCTCCAAACGCCGACCCTAGCCGGGCTTCAGCCCACGGTGCAGGATTCCAGGATCCTGAATACCCTTGACGATCGGATGCCCTCAGGCCTCCTCACACGGGCCGTCGCCAGCCTGCAGCCGCTGCCCAGGATCCAGGCCCCAACACCGGAGGTGGCTGCCCCCGAAGGGAATATCGTCAACGACCCGGAGGTGCGGGCGGCAAGCGAACGCACGCTGCGGATAACAGGCATAGCCTGCGGCTACGGCGTGGAGGGCTCGGGCTGGGTCGCGGGCCGGGACCTGGTCGTCACCAACGCCCACGTCGTCGCGGGGGAGACGTCGACGCAGGTGCAGGTCGGGGGCGCGGGACCACACCTTTCCGCCGATGTCGTCGCCTTCGACGAGAGGAACGACATCGCCGTCCTTCGCGTGGACGGTCTCGGCCTGACCCCGCTGCGCACCGCGGTCCCGAGGCCCGGCACAGCGGCTGCCGTGATCGGGTACCCCGAGAACGGCCCGCTCGACATCGAGCCGGCCCGTACAGACACGACGCAACGCGTCTTCTCCAGCGACGCCTACGACCGCGGACCCGTGAAACGTATCGTCACTAGCTTCCGCGTGTACGTGAGACCCGGCAACTCGGGTGGCCCCGCCGTCGACTCGCAAGGCAGGGTCGTCTCGACCATCTTCGCCAGCCGCACCGACTCGGACAACTCAGGCTACGGTGTCCCCTCCCGTATAGTCCTCCAGCACCTGCAGGCCGCGGCCGATCGTACCGCCCCCGTGAGCACGGGAGGATGTGCGAATTAGGTTTCAGGGGGTGCTGGCGAAACGTCGGCGCGCGAGAGCCACGGGTACAGAAGATCCTACCTGAAGCCTGCTGCCTGAAACCTCTTCAAGCTGTTTCCTCCTGGATGATCTTCTCCAACGCGAGCCGGCTCCGGTTTAGCTCTGCTTCGACCGTGGAGAGGCGGGCAAGGGAACTCTCGCGCAGCCGGTCGCGCTCGACCTCGCGGGCGACGGCCGAGGCCGCCTCTTCTATGGCCGTGACGGCGCTCTCTAAAGTGAGCAGGTCTCGTTGGTCCATGGGGCGGATACTACATGAAGCTGTAGCGCTCGTTGTTGCGCTTCGCCGTCATGTACGCGTCGATCATGGCCCAAAGACCCATCAGCGGTAGCAAGATCCAGCCGATCAGGACGGCCGTCAGAGCACCGTTTATGAGCTGGATGACTATAAAGATGGCACCCTTGCCGATCTGGCCGTTGTAGATCTGGCCTAGCCCCGCGACGATGAGGCTGAGGATTGCCGCGAGTACGGGATTGCGCATGAAACGCTCCTCGCTGTCGACTACGATCTTCTGAGGACGTATACGTGCCAGCCCACTACTCGTTGCGGCGCCTGTGCTCCTCTTTCGTTCGTACGTAGTGCTCATCGGTTCTCGCCTGGTCGTAGAGTTCCTTGAATATGGACGCACACTGCAGCTTTCCCTGGTCGGCCTCTTCGAGCGGCCGCTTTTTGTTTCCACCCTTGTACTTCGCGTACCGCAGGCTCCTCGTCCATCCCATCTGCAAGTATTTCCTGGCGACATCCATCCCGACGAAGTCGCCATCCGAACGATACTCGAGGAACTTCTGGTAGATGGCCTCAGACGACTCTCGGGCGGCCTCCTCGTCCTTGAACTTCCATAGGGGCAAGAGCTCGCCTTTGTACGGTTCGGCGTGGAAGACCCCCTGCTCGCCGCGCCCGATCCTGTACTCCTCAGGATGCTCTCTCAAGTCCACACCTTCGTACGAATAACCCATGTGCCCTCTTTACCCGCATGCCACGAGAACCTTTCTTGACTGAACGTTCTATCAAGAGTAAAGTGCTTGATTAAACGATCAACAAAGGAGGATCTTGGCTGAGGAGTCGGACAGGCGGGGGCAGATATTGGAGGCGGCCTTCGAAGAGTTCTCTGCCAAGGGATTCAAGGGGGCGACGATCAAGAGCATCGCGCGGGCGGCGGCGTTGCAGTCGCCTGCGCTCATCTACTGGTATTTCCCCGACAAGGAGGCGCTTTTCAGGGAGGTTTTGGAATCCAGGATCCCGGTTTTACGGGCGGTGCGAGATCCCGGCTCCCTTCTTGACCTTCCGCCGGAAGAGGTGCTGCCTAGCATCGCCAGAAGGTATCTCGCGACGTTCGACAACAGGGCTACCCAGAGGATGGCGCGGCTGCTCGTCGGGGAGGCCATGCGACGGCCCGAGGTCGCCGAGATATTCGGCAACGCGGTGATAAAGAGGGTGCTCGGGTTTCTCAAGAGCTATATGACCCGCCAGGTCGAGCTCGGCAGGTTCAGGCCGCACGACGTCAGGGCCAGTTCCAGGGCGTTCATCGGGATGCTTATCCCTCAGGCCGCGGGCAGGATGTTCTTCCCCATTGTAAGAGAGGACGGCCTGACGGACGAGGAACACGTAGAGGCCGCGGTCGCTATCTTCCTGCGGGGTCTGGGAAAGGAGAACGAAAAATGAACGCCATAGAGGTCTCGGGGTTGGCAAAAAAGTACGGACGGTTCGAGGCGCTGCGGGGCGTAGACCTGTCGGTGGGCCGGGGCGAGGTATTCGGGCTCGTGGGGCCCAACGGGGCTGGCAAGACCACGCTAATTAAGGGTCTCGTCGGGGCCTTGCGTCCCTCCGGCGGCGGGGTGCGGGTAATGGGCTTGAACCCGCTCAAGGACAGGGCCGAGCTAAGGCAGAGGATCGGGTACATGCCCCAGGGTCCCGCGCTCTACGAAGACCTCTCTGCCAGGGGCAACGTCGCGTTCTTCGGCGCCGCCCATCGGACGGAGAACCTGAAGAAAAGGGTGGACGAGGTTCTCCAGTTTACGGATCTCTCCGAGCGGGCCGACGATGCCGTACACACTTTCTCCGGCGGGATGAAGCGGCGGGTCTCGCTGGCTTGCGCCCTCGTCCACGACCCGGAGGTGATCTTCCTCGACGAGCCGACGGCTGCCGTCGACCCGCAGCTGAGGAGCAGATTCTGGAAGACCTTCAGGGAGCTCGCCAGGAGCGGGACGACGCTGTTTATCAGCACGCACCTGATGGACGAGGCGGTCCTGTGCGACCGCATCGCGATACTGCGCAAGGGCGCCGTCATCGCCACGGATACTCCCAGCAACATCATCGAGCAGGGCAAGACACGGCTTGTGGTGGAGCGGGACGGCACCGATGAAAGAGAGACCATCGGAGGGCATCCACAGGATCTGGCCTCGGCGCTTCGTCCCTACGGGCTCGAGGAGAACGTAACAGCCGTGGAGGTGGAGACCGACACGCTGGAGGAGGTCGTCCTGTCGCTCATCGAGAGAGAGGAGGTGGGGTAATGCGCCGGACCTTTATCGTAGCCGGGAGGGTCGTGAGGCAGCTCATCAGGAACCCGAGGCTACTCGTGCTCTCGGTGGCTGCCCCGCTCGTGATCGTTTACTTCCTCAAGATTTTCTTCGACACCCTACCCCCGACGTTCGACGAGGCGCGCTACGCCGTCCCCGTCGCCGCCTTCGTGGTCCACTTCCTAGCCTTCTTGCTGTGCGCCATCGCGCTCGTGCAGGAGAGGACGATGGGCACCATGGAGAGGATGTTCATAAACGGCTTCAAACGCACGGAGATAATCGCCGGGTACGTGCTCGGCTTCCTGGGGCTCGCGACCTTCCAGGCCGTGGCTGGGCTGGCAGAAGCCATCTGGCTCTTCGAGCTTGACTACGACGGCGACACGCTAGCGATGCTCTTCGTGGTGGTGTGGCTCCTCGCCATAGCCTCCGTGATGCTGGGCATCTTCATCTCTACCTTCGCCCGCCACGAGGGACAAGTATTCCCCTTCGTACCGCTCATAATTCTTCCCTCTGTCTTCCTCTCCGGGTTGCTGGTAGACGTGGACGAGTTGCCGACCTGGGCCGATTGGCTGGGGCATGTATTCCCGTTGTTCTGGGCCAACGATGTGATCCAGGACCTCATAGAATCGGGCTGGAAGTTCGACGACATACAGACCAACCTCGCCGTGCTCGCCGGCTACAGCGTGGTGCTGCTCCTTCTCGCTTCTCGCACCCTCAGAGAGGTCGAGTAGATGAACGAGCAGGAGAACGGTAGCCCCGACCTGATACTGCCGTTCGCCGCGTTAGACAGAGCAATGCTGGCGGTGGCCGGGGGTAAAGCTGCTAACCTCAGCGAGCTGGTCGCGGCCGGGTTTCCCGTGCCGGCCGGGTTCTGTGTGACCACGGCGGCGTACGAGATGGTGGCGACGGATGCAGGGCTCGAGCCTACGCTCACCGCGTTGGCAGGGACGCCGCCAGGGGACGCGACACTCCTGGCCGAGCTTGCAACGGAGGCGAGATCCTGCCTCCTTGGCGCCAGCGTTCCCGATGTTCTCGGGCGGGCCGTTGCGGAGGCATACGGGGAGCTGGGTGACGGTGTTCCCGTGGCCGTCCGGTCTTCGGCCACGGCGGAGGATCTGCCAGGGGCCAGCTTCGCGGGCCAGCAGGACACGTATTTGAACGTGGTCGGGGCCGAGTCTGTCCTCGACGCGGTGCAGCGTTGCTGGGCTTCGCTATGGACCGACCGCGCCGTCAGCTACCGGGCAACGAACGGTATTGACCCGCACACGGTACGCCTCGCCGTCGTAGTGCAGCGGATGGTTGACGCGTCGGTCGCGGGCGTCCTGTTTACCGCGAACCCGGTCACGGGCAAGCGCCACCAGGCCGTCATAGACGCCAGCCCTGGCCTCGGCGAGGCCGTGGTTTCGGGGATGGTCAACCCCGACCACTTCGTCGTAAACGCGGCTACCGGGAAGATAGTCGAGCGTCGTCTGGGGAACAAGCGTGTCGCCGTCGTGGCCGGTTCAGGTGGCGGCACCGAACGGGTCGAGCGCGCCCCGGACGAACACGGTGCTTCCCTCTCGGACGACCAGATCCTGGCGCTGGCGAAGCTGGGAGCGCGGGTCGAGGAGCATTACGGGACGCCCCAGGACACGGAGTGGGCCATCGACGAAGATGGGGAGATCTGGCTCTTGCAGGCGCGCCCGATCACGACCCTCTTCCCGTTGCCGGAGGACGCCCCGACGGACGATGAGGACCTGCGCGTGTACTTCTCCTTCAACGTCGCCCAGGGCGTCTACGGGCCGCTGACCCCGATGGGCATCCAGGCTTTCCGCCTCATAACCTCGGCCGTGGCCACGTTTGCAGGCCATCCACCACCCAACCCTTACAAGGGGGCAGCGTTCTTCACCGAGTCCGCCAGCCGTATGTTTCTGCATATAACGCCCGTACTGCGCAGCGAGCGGGGACGCCGGCTCTTCGAGCGGTTCATGATGAACATGGAGGCGAGGACGGTCCCGATAGTCAGGGAGTTGGTGAATGATCCTCGCCTGTCCCCCGTGCCGACCAACCGGTGGCCGATCTTGCGCACCTTGCTCCTGGCGTTTGCGAGGGGACGACTCCCGCTGCGCTTCGCGGAGGCGCTCGCGCGCCCGGAGAGGGCGAGGGCCAGGGCGGCACGCATCGTGGCACGGTTGGGCACATCGGGCGAGACGTCCCCCGGGGCCGGTGCCGCCGGGCGCCTCGTTGCCGCAGAGCGAATGTTGCGTGATGGCCCTCCGGAGATACTGCCCAACGTGCCCCCGGTCTTCGTCGCAGGCCTCGTGGCCAATGCCCTCGCTGGCAGGCTGCTGGGGGATCTCGCCACCGACGACGAACGGCGGGTGGCGATGCGTGCGCTCCCGCACAACCCGACGACGGAGATGGATCTCGCGCTCTGGGCGCTCGCCAAAGAGGCACGCTCGGACCCGGACAGCGCGACAATTCTGAGTGAGACTCCATCGGAGCATCTGGCGGAAGACTACCGTGACGACTCCCTTCCCCCGAAGCTGCAGAGCGGTCTGACGGATTTCTTGCGTCTGTACGGGCACCGCGGGGTGGCGGAGATCGACCTCGGCCTGCCCCGCTGGTCGGAGGACCCGATGTACATCCTGGGCGTGCTGGCGAACTACCTGCGCCTCGAAGATCCACGGTCGGCCCCCGACGTACAGTTCGGACGGGCGACGCGCGAAGCCGAGGAGATGGTCGCTGAGCTGGCCCGCCGCGCGGCCCGCAGAGGTCGCCTGCGCGGCACTCTCGTCAGGTTCCTGCTTGGACGAGCCAGAGAGCTCTCCGGGCTGCGGGAGACGCCGAAGTACTGCATCGTTTTGCTCCTGGCCCGGGTCAGGGATCTGCTGTGGCCCGTCGGCGAAGAGCTGGCGCAAGCCGGGCGTCTGGAGAACGCCGGGGACATCTTCTTCCTCACCGTGCCCGAGGCGTGGGCGGCCCTGGCCGGTGAGGACCTCCGCGCCATCGTTCGCGAACGTCGCACGGTCTACGAGCAGGAGATGGGGCGCAGGCACGTCCCACGCCTTCTCCTCTCCGACGGCACCGAGCCAGCCGTAGAGACACACGACGCGACCACGGAGGCTGTCCTGCGCGGCACGCCGGCTTCGGGTGGCGTCGTGACCGGAGAGGCGCGGGTCATTCTCGAGCCCTCAGGGGCCAGGCTCGAGCCCGGTGAGATCCTGGTGGCGCCCTCGACGGACCCTGGGTGGACCCCCCTCTTCCTTACGGCTGGCGGCCTCGTTATGGAGATGGGCGGCCCGATGTCCCACGGCGCCATCGTTGCCCGCGAGTACGGCATACCGGCGGTGGTCGGCGTACCTGATGCTACGGAACGCGTCAAGACAGGAGAGTGGATCACCGTCGACGGATCATCGGGCGAGGTCTTGCCAGACCAGAACGGCGCCGCAACGACGTGAGTGAGGCCTGAAAGAGCCAGGAACGTCGGAATCTGCGAAGTTTCATCCCGAGGATCCCGTCTCATTCGTAGTTCACGGGCGAGGCGAAGCGCGGATCCTCGTGCAGGTCCCAGTACGCGTCACGCAACCGCAGGGTTGTGGGGCCTGGCCTTCCGCCGCCGATAACTTTGCCGTCGACGGTCGTGACAGGCATGATCCCGCCGGCGGTGCTGGAGAGGAAGACCTCGTCAGCGCGCCTGAGATCGCCGGCCGGGACGTGGCTGGCTTCGAGCAGGAAGTCGTGCTCTTCCGCAAGTTCGATCACGGTTCTGCGGGTTATGCCTTCGAGGACGCCGTGGCCGGGGGTGGAGATAGCGCCGTCGTGTACGGCGAAGACGTTGAAGCCGGGTCCCTCGACGACGTTGTCGTCCGCGTCTACCAGGATCACCGTCTCCCCACCGCGCTCGTAGGCTTCGAGGAGCCCCACCTCCAGGTCGAGCCAATGGTAGTTCTTGACCTTCGGGTCAACGGAGGCTGGCGCAATGCGTTCTCTGCGGCTGACGACGGCGTGCAGCCCCTGATCCTGTTTCTCCGGGTCGGCGATCCAGATGAAGGGGACGACGAAAGCGTAGAAGCGATTGTCGCAGTCGCGCGGGTCACGCGATCCTGGTTTGGGGATGCCACGCGTACAGATGATCTCGGCGTAGGCGTCGCGCAACCCGCTCAGCCTGACACACTGGGTGAGGATGTCCCGGATCTCGTCCCTCCCATAGGGCGGCCTCAGACGAAGCTGCTCCATCGAGATCTCGAAGCGATCGAGGTGATCCTCCAGACGAAAAAAGCTGCCACGCCAGACATGGGCCACGTCGTAGGTGGCATCCGAGCGCAGGAACCCCCAGTCCAGGATAGGAACCCGTGCCTCGGCTATCGGCACGAACTGTCCGTCGACAAAGGCCGCGCCGTCAGCATATACTTCGCGATCCTCGGCCGTCACGTTCTGCCCCGCAGACTCTCTATCCATCTCTACCTCACTCTCCAGGACACTTCACGCCATCTGTTCCCGTTTCTCTTCAAAGAGGTGAAAAAGGGAAGGGCAACAATCGATCCACTCTCTAGTAGATCGGCCCCTTATCGGCGGCGGAGCCGGACAGCAGGGGACGGACGATTGGGGGGTCGATCTGCTCTGGACGCTTGAAACGGATGCAGCCTTTGCCCACGGAGAGACCTTCGAGGAGATGCGCGTTGGCTTTTATCACGCTCTGCCGCATCACGTACAACGAGATGTAGTTCTTCTGGCTGGCGAAAGCGACCTCGACGGCGCTACCGTCCCGCGAGTAGGACGGCATCCCGTACTGCATCCCCTCCTCGTATCCGGCTAACTCGTCGAGGCACAGGGTTCGCAAGATTTCCAGCGCCGGGCGCCGCTCCTCGGGAACGTCCGCGAGGTACTCCTCGACCGTCGTGGCTTCGCTCTTCATGGCGACGTGGCCTCCGTTTCTCTCGATATCTGGACTTTGGGGCAGTCGTTACAGGTACATTCTACGGATCAGGAGCCACTTGGCACCGTTCGTTTCGCCGCGCTCTCCAGCGATACAGGACGAAGGCCTTCGAAAGTCGGCCCGATATCATGTTTACGCGCCTTTCGTGTGAACGCTTTTATTTGCGGTGCATGGGGGTAAACGGTAAGCTACGGTAGCGTGGAGGAGGGCCGTTCTTTGCGCGCGACGGAACTACAGACTTCTCGGCGTCCTGCGAAGCTAGGAGAACGGGGTATATGTACAAAGAAATCTACGTCCCGGTCGACAACTCGGACTACTCCAACCAGGCGTGCGTGATCGGGGTCGATGTGGCGCGGCAGTTCGGGGGCAGGGTCGCGGGTTGCCACGCCTACGCCGCCAAGATGCACGACGTCCGCTTCAGGCAGATGGAGAGCGGGCTCCCCGAAGAGTTCCGCGACGAAGACGAGATGAAGCGGCAACGCAAGATCCACGACCAGCTCATCACCAAGGGCCTCGAAATCATCACCGACTCCTACATCGACGTGCTGGAGCCCCTCTGCGAGAAGTACGACGTTGAGTTGGTACGCCGCTCTCTCGAAGGTAAAAACTTCAAGGTCATCGTCGAGGACGTAAACCAGAACGACTTCGACCTCGTAGTTATTGGCGCCATGGGCATGGCCGCCGTCAAGGACACGGTCCTCGGCACGGTCACCGAGCGTGTCGTCAGGCGCCTGGAGAAGGCAGACACCCTGATCGTCAAGGACCTCGATCGTTCTCCCTTCGAGCACATCGTCGTCGCCGTCGATGGATCCGCCAAGTCGCTCGGGGGCCTGAAGCGGGCGATCGAGCTCGCGCGCGAGTTCGGTGGAACCATCGAGGCCATTTCGGTCTTCGACCCCTATTTCCACTACGCGATGTTCCACTCCATAGCAGGCGTTCTCTCCAGCAAGGCGCAGAAGGTCTTCCGGTTCAAGGAACAGGAGAAGCTCCACGAGGAGATCATCGACTCCGGGCTCGCCAAGATCTACACGGCGCACCTGGAGATCGCGAAGAAGATCGCCGAGGACGAAGGCGTAGAGCTCAAGACGACGCTGCTTGCGGGCAAGCCGTTCGAGCAGACGATGAAGTACGTGAACGATGTGGAGCCGACGATGGTTGTAATGGGCCGCATCGGCTACCACTCCGACGACGAGATGGACATCGGCGGCAACACCGAGAACATGATGCGCTACCTGCCGACGAACGTCCTGATCACCAACTACGAGTATCAGGCCCCCGACCTGTACACAGCGGAAGAGCACATGACGTGGACGAAGGAGTCGCTGGAGCGTCTCGACCGCATCCCCGGCTTCGTGGTAGGCATGGCGACCGGCGCCATAGTCCGCTACGCCATCGAGAAGGGCTACACGGTCATAACCACGGGCGTCATCGACGAGGTCATCAAGAGCATCCTCCCACCAGGCGCTATGGAGTCGATGCGCGCCATCGGGGACCAGATGCGCGAGGCCGAAGCAATGGGCGAGGACAAGCCTATAGACTCCCTCTTTAAAGACTTCGACGAGCGCACCGCAGACAGGGAGAAGGCCAACGGGACCAACGGCACCAACGGCCACAACAACGGTGCGAACGGCAACGACGTCGCGATGAAGCAGGAGATCTTCGAGGCGGGCCGCGGAGGCTTCGGCAAGAGCGAAGACCAGGGCGATATCGAGGGTGTTTCGGCTGACGTACAGGACGAGATCAGGCGCGTAGCCCAGGGCCAGGATCGCTTCGAGTGCGACGTTTGCCGCTACGTGGCCAAGGGCAAGCCCGCCAAATGTCCGGTCTGCGGCTCGGGCCCCGTTCACTTCCACGCCGTGGACGCCGAGATAGCTACCACGGCCGACGACGAGAACCTGAACCTCTCCGAGGTCTACGACGGCCGCGAGCTGCACTGGACCGACGACGCAACGGCCCTCCTCGATTCTCTCGAAGAGTGGCAGGAGAAGCGCCGCGTCAAGGCGCGCGTCGAGAAGAGCGCGCTCAAGAAGGGCTATACGACCATCACCCGCGATTACGTCGCGCAGCAGTACCGCGAGGAGACTGGCCGCGAGGCCCCCGAGGTCAAGTCCGGGGGCTGCCCCGTCAGCCACGCCAAGGAGCAGGTACAGGAGACCGGTGCCACCTGCCCCATCGACCACAGTGCGTTCCAGAAGGCCGGCGCGCAGGTCCCCGAGGGCGGCTCCAAAGAGTTCACCTGGACAGACGACGCCATCGAGAGGTTAAACCGGGCTCCCAAGGGCTTTATGCGGAACATCTCGCGCAACATGACCGAGAAACTCGCCCGCGAGCGCGGCGTCACCTACATTGAACTTCCACTCGTCGAGGACTCTCTCACCGGGGCGCGCACCACGATGGAAGACGTCATAACGGGCAAGGTCTCCATCGCTGACCTTGCGAAAGACACGGGCGAGAAGATAGAGGCCGAAGATGGCGAGGCACCACACCCGCCGATGACCGTTACGATGGTCTGCACCACGTGCGGCGAGGAATTGCAGGGTGTCCAGCCCCCCGAGGAGTGCCCCGTCTGCGGCGCCCCTGGAGAGGACTTCGAGCAGAAGTAGTTTTTAGGCTTCAGGTTTTCTGGCACCTGACCTCGCAGATAAGCCCCGGTACCAGACTCGTGGTACCGGGGTTTCTCGGTAGACCTTGAATCTTCTGGCCGGCCCCACGCGTATACTCATTGGTAAGGTTGCAGGAGCTGGGACACGAGTTGGACGAGTTAGACGATCTGGATCGATCTCCTGACTAACGAAAGCCGGTAACGGAGGAGGCGGCCGCGCAATGATGAGTAGGATCCTGGCCGTGGTCGGCGTCGGGCTGTGGTGCATCTTCATCCTGCTCTTCTCGGTAGGGTTTGTTATAGATAGGGGGCTGGCCGACGTTGGCATAGTCTGGTTGGCCATCTTCGGCATTGGCGTCGTGGCCCCCGTGCTTCTTCTGAGGCAGATCAACCGCGCCATAGCGGCGCACGAGGAAGCCCGCCGCGCCTCTCCTGGTACGAAGGAGAAGGAGTTGCTCGGTGCCCTGGAGGAGCGCGGTAGGCTTACCGCAGCGGCCGCCGCGATGCAGACCTCGCTTACCGTGGACGAAGCGTCGGAGATACTGGAGGACCTGGCCCACAAAGGCCACCTGGAGATACAAATGGACGACGGTGTCGTGGCCTACGCCCTGAGAGGGTACGGCAGGCAAGGGCTTCCAGGCGGAGAGGTCGAATCTCCAGAGGCGAACCCTGGCGGCAACGGAGCTCCGAACCGCCTGGAGGACCCGCTCAGTGAGCGCGAGCGCGAGGTGTTGGCCCTCCTCGCCTCGGGCAAGACCAACTCCGAGGTAGCCGGGGACCTCTTCGTCTCCGTTGGCACCGTCAAGAGCCACACGGGAAACATCTACCGCAAGCTCGGCGCGAGGAACCGCACCGAGGCCCTCGCCACGGCGCGCGAGCACGGCCTGATCTGATAACTCCCGCTCTGCGGGAGAAGGCATCAGGCTACAGGAAACCAAAACCTGATGCCTGATGCCTTTATCCTGAATGAACCCCGATGAACCGCCTAGATCCTCCTTTCGGCCGATGCCTCTGCAACCGGTTGGGCCGTACCTTCGAGGTAAGACGTAATCGACCGGAGAGGAGGTGCCCCGCAATGACTCGCGTTATAGAGACGCCGGGTGGTCCGGCGCAAGCCAGGGCAACCGCGGGGCCAAAGACGGGCAGGAAAAGGACCGGGCCATCCGTTCTGGTCAGGATCTTCTACGCTGTGCTCTCCTCGTTCTTCGTCGCCGGCGTCCTGGTCCAGGTGTTCTTCGCCGGCATGGGCGCTTTCGGAGCCGATTGGTCCTGGCACCTGACCTTCGTGCACTTCCTGGAGCCGCTCCCCTTGCTTATGGTCCCCGCCGCTTTCGTCGGCCGGCTGTCCTGGAGGTTGAGGCTCCTGCCGCTGGCGCTCGTGTTTCTGGTCGGCGTGCAATACGCCTTCGCCAACACCGCCGTACCGGCGGCTGCCCTGCACCCGGTAAACGCGTTGCTGATCTTCCTGATCAGCCTGTACATGGCCGGGCGGGCTTGGGCCGCCGTGGCCAGGCACAGGAAGGGTTGAGCAGATGGAGTTCTCACGCCGCGAGTTCCTGAGGCTAGGCCTTGTCGCCGGAATAGGCGTCGCCCTCCCTTTGGGCATGTCCGCGTGCTCCAGCGAAGGTTCGACGGGGACGTTGTTGCCGAGCAAGGCGAAGTTGCCCGAGCCGTTCGGGGTGCCGCTGCCAATTCCTCCTGTACTCGAGCCCACGCGCACCGACGCTGGCATCGACTATTACGAGATGACCCAGAAGGTGGGCAGGGTCGAGATCCTGCCAGGCCTAAAGACCGAAGTCTGGGGCTACGATGGTATCTTCCCCGGCCCCACGGTACAGTCTCGCAGAGGACGGAAGATAGTAGTTCGCCAGCACAACGAACTGCCCGTACCCGTCTCCACGCACCTGCACGGCGGCAGGACGCCGCCAGAGAGCGACGGCTACCCGACGGACCTGATAATGCCGAAGAAGATGGACAACCATTCGATGCAAGATCACGGCTCGATGAACATGGGAAGTTCCCGGCCCTTCAAAGACTACGTTTACCCGATGGAGCAGCGGGCGGCGACCCTCTGGTACCACGACCACCGCATGGATTACACGGGACCGCAGGTCTGGCGCGGACTGGCAGGCTTTCACATCATCCGCGACGACGAAGAAGAAGTATTGCCGCTTCCCAAAGGCGACAAAGAAATACCGCTCATGATCTGCGACCGCTCCTTCGACAGAGACGGCTCGTTCCTGTATCCGTCGTTGGATCCCTCGCTGCAAGACAAGCCGGGCGTCGAGGACGACTACATGGACGGGGTCCTCGGAGACACGATATTGGTCAACGGCGCTCCCTGGCCGTACATGGAAGTGTCCAACACAAAGTATCGCTTCCGTATCCTCAACGCCTCTAACGCGCGCCGCTACGAGCTGGCCCTTGAGCCGTCAAACGGTGCTTCCCTCGTCCAGATAGGCAGCGACGGGGGTTTGCTCGGCGCGCCGATCCCGCACCGTGCCATCCGCATCGCGCAAGCCGAGCGCTTCGACGTGGTCATCGACTTCTCGAAGTACGACGTCGGCGACGAGGTCACGCTAAAGAACCGTATGGGCTTAGAAAAGACCGCAGACGTGATGCGCTTCCGCATCACCCATAAAGAGAACGACGACAGTAGAGTCCCACTACGACTTTCCGACACGACTGAGTTTGACGCGCTCGAAGAATCCGACGCCAGGCGCACGCGCGAGTTTCGCTTTACCCGGGTTGCCGACAAGGGTAGGACGATGTGGGGCATCAACGGCGAGCCTTTCGACCCCGGGCTCATGGCCGCCCGTCCGGAGTTGGGGTCTACCGAGGTCTGGCACCTGAGGGCGGCCCCTGCGGGGCACCCGATTCACCTCCACCTCGTCCATTTCAAGGTGCTCTCCCGCAACGGCGGCAAGCCGCGTCCCACCGACTCAGGATGGAAGGACACCGTGGATCTCACCTCCGGCGAGGAGGCGCGCGTGCTCGCCCGCTTCGACGGCTACAAGGGACGTTACGTCTTCCACTGCCACAACCTCGAACACGAGGACATGATGATGATGGCCAATTTCGAGGTCGACTGAAAGGCCAGCCGCCCCACGAGACGTTACATCGTTCGCCGAAACGTACCCGCCAGTATGCTAGAACTGGTCAGAATACGAAGTCTGTCATCAGAACCCGGCGGGAGCGAACGTGGCTAAGTCTCACAAAGTAACCTTCAAGAAGAGCGGCATCACCATAGACATTGCCGAGGACGAGTACATCCTCGAAGAGGCCGAGGATGCCGGCCTCCATCTCCCCTACGACTGCCGCAGCGGGACATGTACGACGTGCATCCAGAAGTGCCTGGAAGGCGAGGTGGACCAAGACATGGCCTTCGCTATCGGCGACGAAGAGCTGGATCAAGGCCTTCGCCTCATCTGCATCGGCAGCCCGCTATCGGACGTGGTGCTCGATGCATGAATATACCTAGACTTTAGTCACCCTTTGGATCAACTCTACCAGAGCACCTCAGCGGGGTAACGCGAGAGCTGGGAGTCGGCGCTGAGCAAGGGCATCTCTTCGAGGATGGCCTGCGAGACTAGGATACGGTCGAAGGGATACAGGTGATGATTTGGCAAGGTACGGGTATGCAGCACGTGCCCAAGGTAGATAGGCAGAACCCTCACTGCTCGAAGGGTTCTAGAACCTCATCTGGCAGTGGAGCGTCAAAGTCGTCGCAGATCATCACCCATCCCGCCGCAGTGCCGGGCTCTCGCCGCTCTGAGCTTTCCTCGACAGAGACCAGCCGAGCCACCGGCTTGCCGTTCTTCGCGATCACGATTTCCTCACCCTCACTTACCCGTTTCAGCAAGCGTGAAAGGTGGGCCTTGGCTTCCTGCACGTTTATCACTTTGTGCATCACGTACCAATACTATCTGGCGCGTTTCTTTTCGGCGCCTATCTACCGAGCTCTCGCACGTTCTCCCACAGGATGTAGAGGCCTACGGCGAGAACCCCGAGTACGATAACGCTCCAGAAGAAGTGTTCGAGGATGACAAGGGCACCGACTACCGCCAGCGCCACGTTGACGCTCACTATAAACCCGGTCAGTCGCCTCCTGAAGCCGGCCTCGATAAACGCGAACACGGCGATGGCGAAGACGAGCGCGGAGAGGAGGTGAGATCTCTCGTAGGCGATGATAAGGACGAGCGTCACGAGCACGAGGGCGATGCTGATCGAGGCCCACAGCTGCGCCACCCTGCCTGCGTGGGTCTCCGCCTCCGAGACGGGGCGCGCGGCGTGCAATATGTGGGCGCCCGCTGGGGGACGCTCACCCTCTCTCAGGCTCTCGGCGTGATCCCTTAGGGACTTGGCGAGAACTTCGTCGTCGGACAATTGTTCGCGCAGCGTCTCGACTTCCCTGGATAGTTCTTCGATGTGCTTCGTCTGGCCCTCGTGGAGCCTGGTCAGGTGGGACTGGTCGCGCGTGGCCTCGGCGTCTATGCCGAGCGTCTTCAGCCGGTTGTTCTTCTCCCGCAGTTCCGAGCGGAGTGAATCCTGACGTTCTTCGATTTCCGCCTGACGCCCGGTTAAGACCTCGAGCTCTTCCGCCCGGGTCGGCACCTTGTCGAGACCGGCCCACCCCACGGGGTCGAACCACTCGCGGCTGATGGTCTTGTCGCGGTTATACATCGGCCCCGCCGGGGCGTCCTCGCCCTCGAAGGGATCACGGGTGTAGAGACCCCACAGCCCGCGGTACTCCGAGACCCATGGAGGCACCGGGGTCATCATGCGTGGGGGGTCCCACTCCCTGTCCTGTCCCGGCCCGACCGCCAGGCCGTCGCCGCGTCCGTAGTCCACGAATGGGATAGTGAATTGTTCGTAGGTCTTCTCCCTGTAGTCCTCGGCGGCGTACTGGCGCAGCGTTACGTACCAGAAGCGACGCAAGATCCTGCGTACCACGGAGATGGCGCGTGGCAAGGGAAAGGCCAGCTCGGTCAGGTACTCGCCCCGGAAAAAGCGGGTCGCGTGCGAGCCGACGCAGACGTACGCCACGGGATGCTCGCCGACCTTCTCCAGCTCTGGGTCGTCCCACCGGCGCCTGAGATCATCGCCGGCCTCCTCGTGGGCCGCGTAGGCAACCCATTCTGGGCGTACCTCACCGGACTCCGACTCGGAGAGGTAGATGAAGATCTTCTCCCAGTCGGACTCGTGGTCGTTCGCCCCGTAATAGTTGCTCCTCCAGTCGTTGAACGCGTAGAAGAGCCAGTAACGCAAGACGATCCAACCGCCCTGCCTTACGACGTTCCCGTGGTACGTGAAGCGCTGCCCCTCCTCCATGTAGCGGCCGTACAGGATGCGTCCCCCCTCAACATCCCCGCCGGGGACCCTCCCCCTGGCCAGCAGGACCAGCGAGAAGAGCGCGGCCGCCAGCCGCGAGATGTAGCCGACGCGCGCAAGGCGTCCCCTCCCCGCGTGGAACGTCTCCTTCGGCCAGTCGGGGTTCGTGTGCGAGCGCTGTGCCCGCCGTCGCGCCCGGCGACCTTGTTTCTCCTCTTCCTCACGGTTGGGGATCTTGAGGTAGTGCACGGCGCCTGTGGTGTCCTCCGGCTGCTGGGCGAGTTTCTCCAGCGTGAGCTCCCCGGCCGGAACTACGCAGACGGCGTCCTCGCCCGGACGCGCGACCCAGAGGCTGCAGGCCTCGGCATAAGGCTCGCAATCCACCGGGTAGAACCACTCGCCCTTGGTGAACCGTATGACAGGCTCGAAGCGCCTGAGCAGTTGTTCGGCGGTCCTCGCGTCCACGCTCTGCTCATTCGCCATGTGCGAGCTCCGGTCTAGCCTCCGTCGGCGTCAGCCTTCTGCGGTGGACCACCGTCCGCACGCTCCGGGAGTTGAGGAGCAGGATCATCAGGATACTGTAGGCGATGATGGGGTAGACAAACCACGGACGCGAGTCGCCGTAGAAGAATATGCAGGCGAGCATGGTAAGGGCCTGGGCAACCGAGGCCAGCATCCATCCCCGCCGCCGCAGAAGCACGAAACCGAGGCCGGCGAGGAGCAACAGGATCAAGGGCAAGAAAAAGTAGATTGTGAACACGATCGCCCGTTCGAGTTGCTTCGCCGTTTCTTTGTTGTTCGTGTCGAGCAGAATCTGGCCCGGCTTGTTGGAAAGATTTACCACCGTGTCCCAATCGACGATGGTAAACAGCCAGACGCCGAGCCCCACCATCGCGACGACCTGCAGAAGTAGTAACACACCAAGCAACCGCGCCTGTCGGTACAACGCCCGCCCTCCGGGTTCGAACTCCAACCTCCTATACGCCCCGACAGGTAGGATAACCCTTCCCGCGAGATCGCGCACCTTCCCGCCCGGCGCCGGAGGAGTTCGCAACGAGATGGAGCCTCCTTGCGGGCTATGAGCTACTCAGCGCTTCGGCATATCGGCTTCTCGCCGCTTGTCCATCGGCGCTTGCAACAGCTTGCTTTCGGCAACGCCGATCAGTCCTTTTTACTGCGCTTTTTTTGCACAAGCAGCCCACCGAAGTATGCTATGCTGATTTGCAGGAGTAGTCTATCAATAAGGGATGGTGTTGGGTGAGCTGGTACCTCGAAGCGCTCAAGAAGTACGCCGTGTTCGGAGGCAGGTCCAGGCGCATGGAGTATTGGTACTTCGTGCTGTTCAACCTCGTCGTGTATATTGTGCTCTCGCTGATCGATACCTTGCTTGGCACCTTCAACATCGTACAGGGCGTGGGCCTGTTGAGCGGCATCTACAGCCTGGCGGTGCTTATCCCCACCCTGGCCGTGATGGTGAGGCGGCTGCACGACATAGACCGCACGGGCTGGTGGATCCTCATAAACCTGATACCCCTGATCGGGACGATCGTGCTCCTGGTTTTCGCGCTGACGCCAGGGACACCTGGCAGCAACCAGTACGGCTCCGACCCAAAGCAAGCCACGGGCGAAGCCAGAGTGGTTTGAGGGGCTAACCCAGCCCATACAGGCGCCTCGCGTTCGTAAGCAGGATATTTTCTCCGACTGTTTCGGCCTCGGGCAGGGATAGTTCCCCGTGGGATACCATCTCTCCGAGCGTTTCACCGAGCACGCGCCTTCCGTCTATAGCGCCGATCCAATGCAGTTCCGGCACCCCGATGCCGTCGGAGCTGTACATGAGCTTGGAGCTCGGGGCGACGCCAAGTGCCTGCCGGGTAAAGGACAGCATCTCGCCGTAGCCGAGCAGCGGTATACCGTATGAGAGGTCTAGATATGCGTTCTCGTAGACCGCGGCCAGGTAGCCGCCCTGCCTGGTATACGGGTAGCACTCGTGCAGCAGCACCACGGGCATCCCAAGATACTCGAGTTTCTGCAACACAGGCCGCAGGTAGAGCGGGTTGCCGAGCAGAAGGTCGGTGTCGGCGTCCCCGTAGCCGACGTGAAACTGGACGGGGACCTCCTGACGCGCCGCCTCCATAAACGCGACGTGCAGCAGGGTGTCGAGCAAGGGCTTGTGCACGAGGCGCGCATGGCCAGCTTCGAAGTCCTGCCGGTACTCACGGAAAGACTCTTCAGCTTCTTCCCGCGGCCACTCTTCGACGTCCAGGCCGGTCCTGTAGGCTGCGATGCTCTTCAGCGCCACGTATCCTTGACCGCGAACGTCGTCCAGAGCCACGGCCAGCGCTTCCTCCGTATCGGCGAACGAGCCGTGTTTCCCGAGCAGGTCCTCCATCAGGTTCTCGAGCCGCAGCATCGGCTCCGCGCGGCATCCTGCGAGCCCACCAAGCTCCGGTACGGAGAACACCTCGTCGGGTGGCGGGAAGCCCGTGTCGAGTAGGAGGGTATCGACGTTGGCGGCGTGCAACAACTCACCCACGAATTCACGCTCATCCACTCTCGCTGCGGGCTGAGAAGACTGCTCTCTCGTCGCGTTCGCAGCCGAGGAAGTCGGCCAGAGTTCGGATCAGGCGCCGGTACAGAGCCGTGTTGGCGACGTGATCGCGCACCATGCCAGGGTCAGCAGACTCGGTAAATGCCCGCCGCCAGCTCGTGAGATTCTCGAAGCCCTGATCCCGCGTTATGCCGTGGCAATGGTTGTCTACGATGGGGACCTGCGTGAGGTCTACCAACTGCATGAGCACCTCCTTTCGATCGACCGGCTACAGGGGTAGGGCTTCAGAAGAAGCTGACGACTGATACCTGAAGTCTATCTAGTAGATTGTCGCGGCTGCGGAGGCCACTTCCTCGGGCGCGAGCTCTCTGGCCGTGGCTGCCTGCGCCCGGGCGACGGCGACGTGGGTGCGCACGAGCGCTTCGCCCAGCGCCTCCTTCAGTACTCCGTCTTTCTCAAGCGCGTCCAGGGCCTCGTCGGGGGATGCGGGGAGTGGGAAGATACCTCTGGCCTCGCGCTCCTCGTCGTCCATCGTGGCGGGGTCTACCATCGTCGGCTCTCCGGGGTCGAGGCCGCGTTCTATTCCGTCCAGCCCGGCGGCCAGGACCGCGGCGAGGGCCAGGTAGGGGTTCGAGGTAGCGTCGACGGGTTTGATCTCGACGTTCGCCGTCGCCGACTCCCTGCCGGCCACCGGCGAGGCGAGGCGCACGGCCGCCTCCCTGTTGTCCAGGCCGTATGCCCCGTAAGCCGAGGCCCACATGCCGGGGGCTAGACGCTGGTAAGAGTTGGGGCTGGGCGCGGTGAAAGCCATGATGGCCGGCAGATGATCCAGTAGTCCGGCCACGAAGCTGGAACCAGCATCGCTCAGGGCGCCTGATGCATCGAAGAGCGCGGGGGCATCGTCCCTGTACAGGCTCACGTGCAGATGATGCCCGTTGCCGGCCGCGTCCAGGTAAGGTTTCGGGGCCATCGTGGTCTCTAGCCCCATCTCGTAGGCCACGCCCGGGATGGCCTCAAGAACCATCACGCGCTTGTCCGCAGCGACCAACGCCTCGTCCTCCCCCACGGAGAGCTCCAGGTTCCCCTGGCCGACCTCGGCGTGGAACTGCTCGGGACGGATGCCCATCTCCGCAAGCGTCACGGCAAGCTCGGCCATGAAGTCGGCCGCCGTAGTCAGCGCGTAGCTTCCCGCGTACGGCGTCCCGTCCAGAGGACCATTTTCATCCCAGATGTAGAACTCGGCCTCGTATGAGGCGAGCGAACCGTAACCCTTCCCCGAGAGCCGTCCCAGAATCCGCTTGAGGGCGCTTCGCGGGCATCCATCCCATGGCGTGACCGCGTCCGGCTCTTTCATGTCGCAGCAGACCATCGCCTGTCCGCGGGCGAAGGGCAGGGCTGTCAGGGTGGAGAGGTCGGGAATCAGACGGCACTCCCCGACGGGACTGAGCCCCGACTCGGGGTGCAGCGCCCCACCAGGGTCGAGCGCCAGCACCCCCTTCGCGAGCCCTACCCCAGATCTTGCTCGTCCTTCGAAGCCATCCCTGTAGACGGCCTTGCATTTGGGTATGCCCGCGTGATCCACGAACACGAACCGGACCCACAGGGTCTCCTCGGGCAAAGGCCGCGGCATGTTTTCCTGTGTCCCACGCTCCGCTTGCATCACGCCCCCTAGAACGTCGCCGAACAGTGCTCTCTCCGCGATGTCATTCCTAAAGCGTTACCAATATCTCACGCTTCGGCCTGGTGTTCCACAATGCCAGGGTCTGTGTGGTTGGACGTCGCGTGTGGTCCCGCTCGTACTGGATCAGACGCGGTGCTTTTCGTGGTGTACGGCCTGGTGTATGATGCCCAAGTTACGCGGGGGAAGATGGCATCTGTCTGGCGTGAGGGGTGAGACGATGAGGTCGAACGTTCCGAGAACATCGGCGGTGTTGACGGCGGTGTTGGCGGCTGGCCTGCTAGCGGTGTTGGTGGCGGGGCTCGCGGGAGCGGCGCCTGGCTCAGGGGGAGCCCCTGGAGCCCCCGGCGACAAAGCACTGTGGACCGAGGCGGACAAGGACGGCTTCGGAACCTCGACGACAACTGGCAGCAAGGTATGGTACACGCTGGACGATGGAGAGCTCACCGAGGTCTACTACCCCGACCTCGGCACGCCAAGCGTGCGCGACCTGCAGTTCATCGTCAGCGACGGTGAAACCTTTGCAGAGCGTGAGACCGTTGCCACCGACCAGCAGGTGCAGCTAGTCGACGAGCGTGCCCTCCAGTACCGTCAGATCAACACCGACAAGGACGGCAAATACCGCATCACCAAGACCTACGTTAGCGACCCGGCCCGCTCGACGGTGCTCGTCGACGTGAACTTCGAGTCGCTGTCGGGCGAGCCCTACCAGCTCTACGCGCTCTACGATCCTGCGCTGAACAACCACGGCGACGACGACACGGCCACGAGCAAGGGCGGACAGCTCCTCTCGGGCGATGGCAAGGTAGCGAGCGCATTCCTCGGCACGCCCAAATTCGATGAGGCTTCGAGCGGCTACCTGGGTACGAGCGACGGCTGGACGGACCTCAAGGACGACTATACGATGGATTGGAACTATGGCTCGGCCTCGACCCCAGGCAACGTGGTCCAGACGGCGAGGACGACGCTCACTGGCCTTCCAGGCGGCCAGCGCCTCACGCTATCTCTCGGCTTCGGGGGGACGACCCGGGCCGCCCTCTCGACGGCGCAGGGCTCGCTCGCGGGCGGCTTCGCGAGCGCGGAGACGGCCTACAGATCGGGCTGGCACGGCTACCTCGGTTCGCTCAAAGCCGCTCCTGCGAGCGTTGGGACTTCCCTGGAGCGCACTACCTACGATGTATCGACCATGACCCTCGCGGCCCACGAGGACAAGACGTACAGGGGCGCCTACATTGCCTCGCCGTCGATGCCGTGGGTGTGGGGCCAGGGTCTCGATGACCCGTCTGGGGCCTACCACCTCGTGTGGTCGCGCGACCTCTACCAGATCGCAACCGCGCTGCTCGCCGCCGGCGACAGGTCCGGAGCCGAGCGTTCACTCACCTACCTCTTCGAGAGGCAACAGAAGCCGGACGGCTCGTTCCCCCAGAACTCCACGGTCGATGGCACCGAGCGCTGGACCAACGTCCAACTCGACGAGGTCGCCCTACCCGTGGTGCTCGCCTGGCAACTCGGCAGGAACGACAGGACGACGTACCGGGAGCACATCAAACCGGCGGCGGACTACGTCCTGGCCAACGGGCCTTCGACCCCGCAGGAGAGGTGGGAGAACCAGGGCGGCTACTCACCCGCCACCATCGCGGCCGAGATAGCGGGCCTCGTCTGCGCCGCCGACATCGCCCGCGCCAACGGCGACAGAGCGTCGGCCAACAAGTACCTCAAGACCGCCGATAAATGGCAGAGCAACGTCGAGGAGTGGACGCTGACGACCAACGGACCGCTCGCGGGCCATCCTTACTACCTGAGGATCACCAAGGACGGCAACCCGAACGCGGGAACGACCTATAGCGTAGGTGACAGCGGGCCCTCTGCCGCCGACCAGCGCACGATAGTCGACACCAGCTACCTTGAGCTCGTCAGGCTTGGCGTAAAAGCGGCCAACGACCCTAACATCGTGCAATCCCTCTCTGTCGTCGACGACCAGCTCGGCGTACAGACACCCAGCGGGACGTTCTGGCACCGCTATAACTTCGACGGCTACGGCGAGCAGGCGGACGGGTCGCAGTGGGATATAGGGTTTGACCCGTGCGGCGTCAGCAGTTGCACCCAGCCGCAGGCTACCATCGGACGCGCGTGGCCCATCTTCGCGGGCGAACGCGGCGAGTACGAGCTGGCCGCGGGCCAAGCCGGCGCTGCAGGGAGGCTCTCCTCGATAGCGAGCGCGGGCAACGACGGCTACATGCTGCCCGAGCAGGTGTGGGACGACAACCTGCCCTCAGGCCAGCCCGGTTTCGCGCCAGGCGAGGGTACGTTCTCGGCCACGCCGCTCGCCTGGACTCACGCCCAGTACGTACGCCTGGCTTGGTCCGTCCAGGAGAATCGCCCCATCGAACAACCCCAGATCGTCGCCTGCAGGTACACGGGGCGCTGCGCCAACTAGAGTGGGGGCGTTTCGCGAAGCGCCCCTACTGGGTATCTCCTTCGTACCGCCGCGGACCGGGGCGACTGTCCCGCTCCGTCTAGTGCCCGTTCTTGGAGGGGGCGATGTTGCGGTTGAAGCGGAAGACGTTCTGTGGGTCGTAGCGGTCCTTGAGGGCGACGAGCCGCTCGTAGTCTTCTGAAGGGTAGGCGGCCTTTACCCTTTCGGCGCTCGCGCCGTCAAGCTCCATGAAGTTGACGTAGGTGTCGCCGGTCTGGAAGGGGCGTGTCGCCTCCGCCACCCCCTTGAGGTAGGCCACGACACCCTCCGCCATCTCCGGCGTGAAGGCCGGCCCGACCCCGTTCATGATGAACGCCGAGTCGCCCTTGCCCATGCTGCTCAGGCGGTCGGCGGTGCGCGCGAGGGCGCCGCCGAGCTGACGGATCTCGAGTATGATCAGGGGCGACTCGGAACCGGCCCCGGCGACCTCCACGAGCGTCTCGATGGCCTCGGGCGAGAGCTCTCCCAACATCTCGGAGTGCTGGCGGGCCCCCATCGGGTCGACGGGGTCCATGCTTATGGCGTCCATCGCCGCAAAGGGCATCGGCCCGAAGGTGTCCATGATCGTCTCGCCGAGCTCCTCTCGTACGGGACGCAGCGACTCCTCACCATCATCGGGCGACTCGCCACAATAGCAGCCGCGCAGCGCTATGACGGATTTGCCGCGCAGCGGCTCGGGGACGGCGGGCAGCGGGGGGACGTTCAGGAACGCCACCCCGGTGGACCACTCCTCGGATAGGTTCTCGATCCAGCGGGCGTAAGCGTTCAACACCTCGGGCGCCTTCTCCACAGGATAGATGAGGTCGCCGCCGTAGAGGGTTCCTACGGGATAGAGGTCGAATTCCAGCGAGGTTACTATCCCGAAGTTGCCGCCGCCTCCACCCAGTCCCCAGAAAAGCTCTTCGTTCTCGTCGGCGCTCGCGCGCACGAGCTCGCCGTCGGCGGTGACCACGTCGGCCTCCCTGATGCTCGCCGCGTTGAAGCCGTACTTGCGCCCGAGCCAGCCGAAGCCGCCGCCCATCGTGTAACCGACGACCCCGACATGGGAGGTGGAACCCAAGAGGCCGGCCAGACCGTGCGGTTGGGACTCGTGGATCACGTCCTTCCACAGCGCTCCGGCCTCGACCCTCGCGGTCCTGGACACGGGGTCCACCCTCACACCTCTCATGCCCGAGGTGTTGACCAGGACCCCTCCGTCGCAAGCCGCGCCGACCCCGTGGCCCGTCGCCATCACCCCGACGCCCATCCCCGCTTCGCGGGCGAAACGAACGGCTGCCATAACGTCGGCAGCGCCCCCGGCCACGACCACGAGTGCGGGCTGCTGGTGGGCTGCCAGGTTCCACGCCCGGCTCGCCTCGTCGTAGCCTTCCTCGCCCGGCGCGTGCGCACTGCCACGCAAGCCTGCGCGTAGAGTCTCGAGCGTAGAACCTTGGATCACCGTCTCCACAACCGTCTCTCCTCTCGTGAGGCCGCATCCCGCAGGGGCCGCCGCTTCCCGCCGCTCTACACAACGCAGGCAGCCTAACCTTCGAGAGCGGGAAGCACATCCCCCAAATGAGCTATTTTCGGAGGAATTCGGCGACCCGGCTCGGGCTTACAGCCAGCCGCGGCGCTTGAAGACCAGGTAGAGCATGAGGGAGGTCAGCGCCATGAGCAACAGGGCGAAGGGATAGCCGAAGAACCAGTTCAGCTCGGGCATGTAGGTGAAGTTCATACCGTAGATCGTCCCTATAAGCGTGGGTGCGAACAGGATGGCGGCCCAGGCGGAGATCTTCTTTACCTCTTCGTTCTGGGAGAGGCTGGCCAGGGTCAGGTTCACGCTGAGGATGCTTTGCAGCAGCTCCCGGAATCCCGCCAGCCTCTCCGTAACCTGCAAGAGATGATCCTGCACGTCGCGCAGATGCCTCCGCACCTCCGGGTCGACGTCCGTCGACTCTTCCTGGATCATGTTCCCAAGCACACCACCCAGGGGCTCGGTCGCCCGCTGGAATTCGATCACCTCTCGCGAGAGCTCGTAGATCCTGCGCGAAACGTCAGGGTTGCCCACGAAGACCTCGGCCTCTATCTCCTCGATGTCGTTTCTGAGCCCGTCGACCACGGGCATATAATCGTCCACGACCCGGTCCATGATGGCGTGCAGGATGGCCTCAGGGCCCCTGCGCAAGAGCTCGGGGGCGGCCTCCAGGCCCTTTCGCACGGCGCCAACGTCGGGCGCCTCGCTGTGGCGCACGGTAACGACGAAGTCCTCGCCGACGAAAACGTGAATCTCCCCGAACTCCACCCGCTCTTCCTCGTCCAGGTAACGCGCTGGCTTGAGCACGACGAAGAGCGACCCGCCATAGCGCTCCATCTTGGGCCTCTGGTGGGCCTCGGTCGCGTCCTCGACCGCCAGGCCGTGCAGTCCGAACTCCTCAGAGACGGAGGAAAACTCCTCCTGCGTCGGCCTGTAGAGGCCGATCCAGGCCACCCCCCGCCGCTCCCTGACGGCTTCGTAGGTCTCCTGCAGGGTGTCGGGCTCCGCCGTGCGGCGGCCGTCGACGTAGATGGCGTTGTCAACGATCACAGCGGCATTATACGCCCGTGCCGATCGCTGCCTGACGATTCGTGTCAGTGTGTCGCGACGCGCCTGTACAGGGAGACGGAGAGCGGGACGAAGACCACGAGTATTCCGACGCACCAGGCGAGGGCCTGCCAGCCGTGCGAGCCAACCGGCTGGCCGAGCAGGAAGCCCCGCACCGCGTCGATGATCTGCGTTATCGGCTGGTGGTCGGCGAAGGCCTTGAGCACTCCTGGCATGTTGTCGGTCTGGACGAAGGCGCTGGAGGCGAAGGTCAGCGGGAAGAGCCAGATAAATCCCGCCGACTGCACGGCCTCGGTACTCCTCAGGAGGAGCGCTATAGTGGCCCCGATCCAGGAGAACGAGAAGCTGAGCAGCAGCAAGAGCCCGATGGCCCCGGCCCAGCCTGCGAGGCCGGCATCGGGACGGAAACCGACGAGGATTCCGACGACGAGCATCACGAGGACGACGCACAGATTGCGGACGAGGTCGGCGATGGTGCGGCCAGTGAGCACGGCGGAGCGGGCCATGGGCAACGAACGGAAGCGGTCGACGAGCCCTTTTTGCAAGTCTTCGGAGAGACCGATACCGGTGCTCACGGCCCCGAAGGCGACGGTCTGGACGAAGATGCCGGCCATCAGGTAGTTGACGTAGCTCTCGCCGCCGACGTCGATGGCGCCGCCGAACACGTAGCGGAACAGGAGAACGAACATGACCGGCTGTATAATCGCGAAGACCAGCAACTCGGGTATGCGTGGGATCTGGACGAGGTTGCGCTTGGCGAGTACCCACCCGTCGGCGAGCGCCCAGTAGAGCTTGCTGCGCCGGCGCGGTTTCAGCTCCCCTGTGCTCGTCACGGCGCTCATGCGATCTCCTTCTCGTCGATGCGCTGCTCCTCCATCGCAACATCGGGCTCAGCCGCCCTGCCCGTGAGGGTGAGGAAGACGTCATCGAGTGTGGGACGGTGCAAGCCCAACTCGTCTGCCTGCACCCCGGAGGCGTCGAGGTCGCGGACGACGGCGGCGAGAAGGCCGGGACCGCCGGCTACCGTAGTCCCCACATACCCGCGTTCGGCGTCCACGCGCACACCACCATCACCGTAAGCGTAACGTTCGAGTACCCCGGCGGCCTCCTTGATCCCATCTCCCCGTGCTACGGTGATCTCGAGACGCTCGCCTCCGACCCTTGCCTTGAGCTCGCTCGAGGTGCCCTCGGCGATCACACGCCCCGAGTCGACGACGGCGATCCTGTCGGCGAGCCTGTCCGCTTCGTCGAGGTACTGCGACGTGAGCAACAGCGTCGTTCCACCTGAGACCAGCTCCTCGATGATGTCCCACATGGCGATGCGGCTCCTCGGATCGAGCCCCGTGGTCGGCTCGTCCAAAAATAGGATGGGCGGCGAGAGGACGAGGCTCGCCGCGAGGTCGAGACGCCTCCGCATGCCGCCCGAGTACGTCTTGACCAGCCGCGAGGCGGCGTCCACGAGGTCGAAGCGCTCCAGCAACTCGTCGGCCCTGCCGCGGGCCTGCTTCTTGGGCAAATGATAGAGTCTTCCGACCATCTCCAGGTTCTCGTGACCCGTGAGGTACTCGTCCACGGCGGCGTACTGGCCCGTGAGCCCGATGAGCGAGCGCAGCTCGCCGGCCTGCCGCACGACGTCGAGGCCGGCCACCTCGGCCCTTCCGGCATCGGGCTGAAGGAGCGTGGTCAGGATGCGTACCGCCGTCGTCTTACCCGCGCCGTTGGGCCCGAGCACGCCGAGGATCGTACCCTCCTCCACGCGCAGGTCGAGCCCGTCGAGCGCCTTGATCTTGCCGTAATTCTTCTGTAAACCTTCTGCCAGTATGGCGGGTCTGTCGTTTTTCAAGCGTCGTCCTTCCTCGAGGTCCTCGCAAGCTGATTAAACTAGAAAGATCGGCGGACGCAGCCGAAGATCACACATCTAATGCACGTTTAACACCGCACGCTCTTATTCGTCGGTCGGGCCCTCGAAGATGGCGAACGCGGCGCCCTGGGGGTCAGCCAACACCGCGATCCTGCCAGACGGAAGATTCATGGGCCCGGCGAGCACCGCACCACCAAGCTCCAGTACCTTCTCGGCCGCCTCACCACTGGAAGCGACCGTGAAGTAAGGCAGCCAGAACGCGGGGGCTTCCCCGTGCTGCTCCGACATCGGCATGAAACCACCGTTCTGTGATCCCTTGTTCTTGATCGTGGTATATACCAGTTGTCCTTCATCGTGGATAGGTTCTGTCTCCCACCCGAAGAGCGCGTTGTAGAAGTCACCTGAAGCCTCGGGGTTGCGGGTCTGGAGTTCGTTCCAGCCCATGCAGCCTGTGTCGTTAACCCGACCTGCTCCGATGTGCTCCCTCGGCTCCCAGGCGCAGAGCATCGCGCCGTCGGGGTCGGCGAGCAAGGCCATGCGGCCTGACTCCATCACGTCGAAAGGCTCCTCGAAAACAGTGGCGCCCAGTTCCTTCGCTCTTTCGGCGGTCTCGTCTGCGCTCGTGACGGAGACGTAATTGTTCCAGTGCGCGGGGTGTTCGTCTTGCTGGACGATCGCGGCAACCTCGTCGTCGCGGGTGTGGCACATCGTGTAGACGCCGTTACCGGGGATCTCATCGTCCCTGAACTCCCAGCCGAACAGACTACCGTAGAAGACCTTCGCACCCTCCGAGTCCGGGGTCGAAAGATCCACCCAGCAGAACGTCCCTGGCTCGTAAGACTCCCTCTTGCCCATGGGTTCTTCTCCCTTTTCCGCCGCTCAAGACCGGCTGAGAAGCCGTACCGGAATTCTACGTGGAGGACCCTGGATCCCAACCGGCAAACGTACTGGCAAGAGGGTATCCGGGCCGGATAATTATCCGCCTGCCGCGGGCGGACCCGCGGCGAAACCCGGTGCCAAGTGGGATTGCGCCCTGACTTCTCAGCGCTCACCCAATCCGAAAATCACTGTAGGTTACGGAAAAAGGTAGGGTACCCAGCAGGTCGCCAGGATACCGATCTATGCACGATACCGCATGCCGACTTCCCAGAAGCCCTTCCGTCACTCCGGTACACAACCGGAGAAAAAAGCGTGGCTTATGGATACTGCTGCTGAGGAGGAGGTGGTGGTGACTGCGGGGGAGCGGACGCCCGAGGAGGTGGAGACGACTGCGGGAGCGCAGACGGCTGCGGAACGGCGGACGACTGCGGGGGCGGAGATGACTGGGGGAGTGCGGACGACTGAGGAGGCGCAGATGGCTGGGGGAGTGCGGACGGCTGAGGGGACGCAGTCGGCAGCGGGGACGCAGAAGGCAGCGGGGATGCAGTCGGCAACGGGGACGCGGATGACTGGGGGGTCGGAGATGGCTGGGGAAGTGCGGACGGCTGGGGGGATGGAGACACAGGAGTCAAGCCGGAAGGTGAGTCTGGAGGCGAGTGGGATTCCGACGCAAGTGATGCTTCAGGATCTGGCTTGCTACTTGCCTCGGAATGGGATTCTGTCTCAGGAAAGGACTTACTACTGGCTTCGGGATGAAGCCTTGCCCCGGGATCGGGCTCACCCATAGCCTCAGGAAGGGAGGTGCCGAAAGAGTACATGTACTCGACAAGCGGTGTCACCTTGGGCAGATAGATGCCGAAGTACAACAAAACGTTGAGGGCCCCAAAGACCACCCCCACGCCGAGCACGACCCTCGGGTTGTTAAGCGTCTGCTCTAACCTACTCACTTGATTGGACGCCGCTCTTCCCCTGTTGCATAGGTGCATACCTCCAAGTGCATAATATAACGCAAATGGCGAAACCTCAATCGAGAAGCGCCGTTGTCGCGGCACGACCTTCGGAAACCCTTCTTCCAGGCGCTCGGATGAATAGGCTTCTGGGGTGCAGGTTTTTGCGCCGTCTCAGGCACCCAGCGGTGGGTTTCTCTCATAGGCCGGAAGGTCATCGTCCAGGCTCACCCAGGTTTGGGCACTAGAACACCACATGTTCATCTGCGGCCTGAGCCATGACGGATCGTCGAGCGTCCCTGCCTTCAGCCAGTCCAGATCTGGCGTCGCCTCGATCTCGGTCATGATGGGCGAGCCGCACTGCGGGCAGAATCTACGGATGACCGGCAGTCCGCTGTCGCCTACGTCCTCGAAAGCTGCCAGGGTCAGTCCCTCCGTTCGCAGGCTCCCCTTAGGGAGGGCGACGAGGACCGAGAATGCAGAACTCGTTTGCTTCTGGCAATGCCCGCAGTGGCACAGCGCGGTCAGCACGGGTTCCGCATCGCTCATGTAGCGTACGCCCCCGCACAGGCAACCGCCGACGATGTTCGTCATGCGCGTCTCCTCTTTTCCCACGCTCCCCATCAGAGCGTTTGCGTACAATGTATCAAGACTTTGAAGTCTACACTACCTCTAAGATCGTATGCATCCGAAGATCGCGGCATATTTGGACCGGGAGGCTATCCAAAGCTTCGTGGTAGGCGAACAGCGTCTGCTTCAATCCCTCGGGGCGCGGCCTGACTGTTCATTTCTGCCAGGCTTGTTCCCTTTACCCAACGCGCGGTTTGGGGCGAGGTTCAGGACGACTGACACGCAATCCGGCGGATCGGTTGTGGTCAGTGAAGCATATTGCCTGCCGCTGCAGTTTTCCGCTTACGCGGGAATGGCGATTGCGCCGGTGGCGATCGAACAGGAGTCGTGCTCGCGCGGCTCGTACACTATGGGGTGGTGATGCTGCTGATCCCGTGTGGCGTATCGGTTGACGCCTGGAGGGATCCTGTGTTGTACTCAGGACGGTAGTCGTCCCAAAGAGGAGAAAGAAATGCGCCGAGCGTCCATGTCTATCCGGGAGGTAATCGCCACCTATCAAGAGGACATGACGCTCTATGGACACTTTGAACCTTGGGATTCTGGCGCATGTAGACGCCGGTAAGACCACCCTCACCGAGCGGCTGCTTTACACCGCCGGTGTCATCGATGAGATCGGCAGCGTCGATGACGGCAGCACCCAGACCGATTCCCTCACGCTCGAACGGAAACGCGGCATTACCATCAAGTCGGCCGTCGTCTCCTTCGTCGTAGAAGACGTAAAGATCAACCTGATCGACACGCCCGGCCACCCTGACTTTATCGCCGAGGTGGAACGGGTGCTCGACGTACTCGACGGGGCCGTACTCGTCGTCTCGGCCGTCGAAGGCGTGCAGGCGCAGACCCGCGTGCTGATGCGCACGCTGCGGCGGCTGAACATCCCCACCCTCATCTTCGTGAACAAGATAGATCGTACGGGTGCACGGCACGAAAGCCTGCTGCAGGGCATCTCGGAGAAACTGGCGCCCGCAACAGCCCCGATGGGATCGGTGATCAGGTCAGGTAGCCGCGCCGTACGGTACAGGCCATACGGTGAGGCCGAAGCCGAGTTTGTTTCCGGGCTGGTAGATCTTCTCTCCGACAACGACGATGCGTTCCTTGCCGCGTGCGTGGATGACGAAACGGCGGTCTCCTACGGCCGGATCCGCGACGAACTCGCGGCTCAGACCGGGCGGGGGCTCGTGCATCCCGTGTACTTCGGCTCGGCGGCTACGGGGGCCGGGGTCGACGCTTTGGTCTCAGGCATCACAGAGCTGCTGCCAGGGGCGGAAGGCGATGCCGACGGGCCTGTTTCCGGTACCGTGTTCAAGGTCGAACGCGGACAGGCTGGGGAGAAGATCGCGTACGCCCGCGTGTTCTCCGGAACGGTAAGGGTGCGGGATCCGCTGCGTTTCAGCCAGGGCAACGAGGCTAAGGTAACCGCGATCAGCGTCTACGAGCACGGCTCGGCCGTGCGCAGAGATTCAGTCTGCGCGGGAGAGATCGCGAAGCTCTCGGGCCTCGGCGACGTCCGGGTCGGCGACGATATAGGGGTCCCGCGCGAAGGCCAGAGGCACCACTTTGCCCCGCCGACGCTTGAGACGGTCGTCGCTGCCCGCCATTCGGAAGACAAAGGCGCGTTGCACGGGGCGCTCACCTGGCTCGCGGATCAGGACCCCCTGATCCAACTTCGACAGGACGACGATAGGCGGGAACTGTTCGTCTCGCTCTACGGCGAGGTACAGAAAGAGGTTCTTGGGGCGACGCTCGCTGACGAGTTCGGCCTCGACGTTGCGTTCCGCGAAACCACGACGATCTGCATCGAGCGGCCCGTCGGCACCGGCGCGGCCGTCGAGATCATCGACAAAGAGCCAAACCCGTTTCTCGCTACCGTCGGGCTGCGCGTCGAGCCTGCGGAGGTCGATTCCGGTGCGCAGTTCCGGCTCGAAAAGTCAGTACACGGGACGATGCCTGCCGCGTTCTTCGCGGCGGTCGAAGAGGCCGTGCTGGAGACGTTGCGAGAGGGGCTCTACGGGTGGCAGGTCACCGACTGCACGGTCACCATGACGCACTCGGGCTACTGGGCGCGGCAGAGCAGCGCCCACGGCACCTTCGACAAGAGCTCGTCGAGTACTGCCGGGGACTTCCGCGACCTGACACGATTGGTTCTGATGGACGCCTTGAAGGAAGCCGGTACCTGGGTGTGCGAGCCGATCCACCGCTTTATCCTCGAGATCCCGGCAGACACCTTCGGTCGTGCGTCGTCATTGCTAGCCCGACTCGGAGCAGTCCCGCGAACACAAGAGATGCGGGGTTCGTCGTACGCGCTTGAGGGGGAGATCCCGGCGTCCCGGGTCCACGAGTTGGAGCAGCAGTTGCCGGCGCTGACTCGGGGCGAGGGCGTACTACTGGAATCCGCCTTCGATCGCTACAGGGCGGTCCGAGGCAAGGCCCCGACCCGCCCGCGGACGGACGACAACCCACTCGACCGCGCAGAATACCTGCTGCACCTCACGCGGCGGGCCTAGCACGGAGGAAGTTGTGACGAAGGGCAAGATGCACACGGACGAGGTAGACATCGACGCCGGGCTCGTCAGCCGGTTGGTTGCCGCCCAATTCCCCCACCTGTCCGATCTGCCGATCAGCGAGGCTCGGTCGACGGGGACAGTGAACGCTATCTTCCGGCTCGGGGACAATCTTTACGCGCGACTGCCGCGCGTGGAGGAGTGGGCACGGGACCTGGATAAGGAGTGGCATTGGCTCCCGAAGCTCTCTCCACATCTGACGCTGCGGGTTCCCGAGCCTGTAGGTAAAGGCTACCCTGCGGGCTCTTACCCCTTCTCCTGGGCGATCTACAGGTGGATCGACGGCCAGCCGTACGCGGAGGAACTAGTCGACGATGAACGCCAGGCGGCAGGGGACCTCGCGCGGTTCGTACTCGAGTTGCGTCGGATAGATCCCGTCGGGGCGCCGCGCAGCGGACGCAGGCCACTGCGCGAACTCGACGCCGTAACGCGCGTGGCGATCGAGTCGTCGCGGGGCGTCATAGACGGCGATGCGGCCACCGCCGCCTGGGACCATGCACTCACAGCACCGGCATGGAAAGGTGCGCCGGTATGGATACACACCGACCTGCTGAGGCCCAACGTGCTTGTTCGGGACGGCCGGATCCGCGCGGTCATCGACTTCGGCGCCGTCGGGGTCGGGGATCCCGCCGCCGACGTGATCGCCGCGTGG
Organism: uncultured Rubrobacteraceae bacterium; assembly: GCA_963830075.1. Taxonomy (GTDB): domain Bacteria; phylum Actinomycetota; class Rubrobacteria; order Rubrobacterales; family Rubrobacteraceae; genus Rubrobacter_D. The sequence goes on from CAWHLD010000001.1 coordinate 271,699, forward strand.
AGCGTGTTCGGACGTACGGGGCGGAATACGTATCGCGATGCGCTCGATGTCGACGACGGCACGTGGAACCGGGCACGCGGCTACGCGCTCCACCAGGCGGCCATGATCATCCCGTACTACGCCGAAACAAACCCCGAGCTTGTCGCCCTGGCGAAGCGTACCGTCGAGGAAATCCTCGCCGACAGCGACCAGCTACCGACGAGCGGAGCCCGGCGAAGCCGAGTGTAGCGTGCTTCCTCAGCATGTCGAGTGTATTAGCGCTCCTACCCTCTCGGTATGTCGCAGCATATCGTAGAGGCGGACGGCCTCTTCGGTCTGTGCGATGTGGACGGGTCTTTGCCTCTCTTCAAGCATCTTCAGGGTCTCGGGCGCTACGCAGAGGCGTTCGTGGAAGCCTTTCGAGAGGATCACGACCTTAGCGCCGCGCTCGAGCAATCTCTCTACGTCGGCCGGCTGTATGCCGGGATCGTGGCTCGTGCCCGTCTCGTTCCAGTCCCATTCTTCCGCGCCTCCTGGGTAGAGCCTGGCATCTTTGAAGACGCCGTCCCCCGTCTCCAGGCGGCCCCAGGAGAGATGGGTTATGGGCGGAGAGTACGTTGTGCGATCCATCCTGTTCCCTCTCCTCTAATTCTCTTCGAGAAATTCGAAGAGGAGCTGGCGAAACTCTTCGGGCTTCTCTACGTGGGGGGTGTGGCCACAGTCGGGGATGACCACCTCACGGTAGCGTCCGCCGCGGGCCTCGTAGGCGTCGAGCACGGCGCGCATCTGGGAGACCATCGGCTGGGGAGGGAAAACTTCAGCGCCTGGCCATCCGGGAACGGCGTCGAGTTGTCCGAGGAAACCGAAGTCCAGAAGCGAGGTGTCGGAGACGATCGCGTCGTCTTCGCCGCGGACCCAGAGCACGGGAGGCCCCGGCTCCAGGAGCGCGAAGTCCTCCAGATTGCAGTACTTGGGCGAGATGGCGTTGTTCATGCCCTTCTCGCCGGGGGCGATGCCTGGCCAGTTTTCCGAGACGGTCATGTCGCCGGGATAGTTGTCCTCGCCAGTCTGCGTAGAGAGTACCGAGGAGAGTAGGACCTCTTCCCTCGCCGCCCTGAAGGGTGGCTTGAAGTAAAAGTTGTTCATTACGTTCCTGGGGGAGTTTGGGTCGGTATCCGTGCGGTCATGCACCCCGAGGCGGCTCACGAACTCGGGGTTGGCGGTTCCTCCGCCAGAGCCTGCGTAGTCAGGCCAGCAAGGGCTACCACCATTATCTTTAGTTCCTCCGAAGCCGTAAGGTGACATGGGGTCGACCAGCACGAGCGAGGCCACTCTTCGAGTGTGGTCCATCGTGTACTGCATGGCCACGCTTCCGCCTGCTGACCATCCAACCAGGTGGAAGCCTTCGAGGCCGAGGGCGGTTACGAGATCCTGCAGGTCGTCAGAGAAGTCCCCGAGCCCCCGCGTTGCGTCGAGCGGTCTGGTCTCGGAGTCGCCGTAGCCGCGCAGGTCGGGGGCCAGACCGCGGTAGTCCGGAGGCAGCGCCGCGAGCGTGTCCTCGAAAAAGCGTGAGGAGGAGGCGTTGCCGTGTACGAAGAGAACCGGAGTACCGTCACTGGACCCACCTGTCAGGATGTGGGTCTCGATCCGGGGTGTGGCGACAATCTCCGAGCCTACGCCTTCCGGTAAATCCTGGCTTTCCATCTCCTACCTCCTCTGTCGGTACTTTTACGCCTCAAGGCAGCCCCGACGCGGGCTCGCTACTGCAAGAAAGGCCCGAGAACGCGGTAGTGATCCACCAGCTCCTCGAAGCGCATCCGGTTGAGTCCGGAAGGCGAGGGGACCACGATGTCTGTTACGCCCGGAACGGCGGACGCCGGCTGGACGCCCCAGGCGACTCTGGAGGTAGCACGAAACCACTTGTAGACGCCGATGCCCGTGTACGCGACGGCGCGCGGCCTGAAGCGGTCAAGCCTGGCGCGCAGGGTGGTCGCGCCTACCTTTATCTCCTGGCGCGTAAGCTCGTCCGCCCGGCGCGTCGGCCGGGAATAGAGGTTGGTAAATCCGATGCCGAGATCCAGCAACCTTTCGTCCTCCTGAGGGGCGTAGAGGCGCTCCGTGACGCCGGAGGCGAACAGGACGCGCCAGAAGCGGTTGCCGGGATGGGCGTAGTGGTGGCCCGTCTGCCCCGAAGCGAGCGAAGGGTTGTACCCGCAGAACAGGAGATCTAGGCCCGGCCGCAAGAGATCAGCTGCCACCAGGCTCCCGGGCCTAGCTGTCGTCGGTTCGCCTGCGCCTACGCCTGGCGCGCTCCTCCGCGCGGCGCCTCATCCGCGCTTCCGCCTCATCCTCCTCGGGTGTTTGTGTCTCAGAACGCACCTCCGTCGTTTCAGAGGTTTCGTCCGACGGTAGCTCCTCTGCGTTCGCTTCGTCGGCACGCACTTCCGTAGTCTCGCCCTCCTCGATTGGGCGGTCCTCCGCCTGGACCTCTTCCTCAGAGGTGCTCTCGACCTCTGTGTCGGCCTCTCCAGTGGTCTCGACCTGCGCGGTCTCAGCGTCTGTAGTCTCGACTTGCGTGGTCTCGCTCTCGTCGGCGTCGGGTTCGCTCTCCGGCGTCGTCCGGGCCTCTGGCGCGGCTTCAGTTGCGGTGCTATCCACCGCAGTTGTGTCTACTTCGGTTTCGGGGCTGTCGTCGCTGGTGCTCGTCGCGCCCCTCGACCCGATGCGGCGTCTCTTTTCCTTCTCGGGGAAGGTGATGTCCGTAATCGTCGCGTTGAGCTCTTTGATCCTTAGCCCCGTCATCTCCTGGACACGGTCGGTGATCCTGCGCCGCACCTCCTCAACGGTCTGGAGGATGTTCTTGTCGTATTCGATCCCCATCTTGAGGTCTATGGCGGCCTCGGTCCTGCCCACCTCGACGGAGATGCCGCTGGTGTTGGTCTCCGAACCGGTTATGCTCCCGAGTACCCCGCCTGCTGTCCTCGAGCCACCCCCGCCCATGTGGACACCCTCCACCTCCTGGGCCGCCATGCCGGCGATCGAGGTGACCACCGTGTCGCTGATCGTCGTGGCGCCGCGCTCGCTAAGGAGCGGGCTGTCATCGCGCTTTTGTTCCGACTCGCTCATTTCTCATTCTCCTCCGTCGACCGAGTTTTCTGGATTGTTCCCCGAACAGCTTTATCGCAACCAGAATACCAGGAGCTGAAGTTAGAATTATCCGCTTGCGTCATCCTCCCCCAATTTACGCTTCACAGTTCGAGGGCCTCCGTGAAGATAATATCCATCTTGCAGTCTTCTTTGGACATCGGCAGAACCACCTGACCGTCGGAGATCCTCAGGTCGAACTGCCTGGTCTCGTCGCCCTGGCGCACGTTCAGGAGGCCGGCAAGGGACACGGAACTGCCTTCGGGTGTGACCCTGTGCGCCCATACTTTCAAGACGCTCGCGCCGCCTTCGGTATGGAAGGTCGCCCGGCGCAGAGAGGAGAAGGCGGGCACTTCCCCGCTCCCTGGCTCGAAGTGTTTCTCTCTCCCCGGGTACTCCAACCGGACGTCGGCCATGCCGGGCCGACCGGCCGTGGTGATCGAGAAGAAGCCCTGCTCCCCATCGTCTCGCTCTTCCTGGCGTAGCTCTACGACGGTACTCCGGGTGAAGGCTTTGCGCATGACGAGCGTCATCACGACGACCAGCACGCTCGTCGCCACGGCCAGGATACGCTCCAGGGGGTTCGTCCAGATCAGCAGCCCGTGCAAGAGGATGCTGGCCAGGAACAGGACGTAGACGACCCAGGGACCTGGGCATCGACCAGATCTCCACAACTCCTGGGCGCGAGGGTCCTTCGAGTTCTCGGAGGGCTGCTCCAACGACGCCAAGGGCGTGCTCGTGGCGAAGGACCGCCGCGAGCCCAGAGACCCAAACCTCAGCTTACGTCGCTGAGGTCGCTGGTCTTGAACCTTTCCAGGACCAGCTCGAAAGCTCCCGTACCGATACGGGCACCGCCTGAAAAAGGGTGCTCCATAGCGCCAACGGTGAACAGCACGAGCCCGATCACGGCGGCCAGTATCATCACCATCAGCCTGTGGGCCCACGTGCTCTCCAGGCCGAAGAGGTAGGTGAAGCTTACCGCCGCTATCCCCCCGAATATCAGGACGGCCCAGAGCACCCCGGGGATGCCCTCCTCGGCCGCGATCAGGCGCATCCTTCTGGCGTCGGCGAGCCTCTGGACCTGGTCGAGGCCTTCCGCGTAGAGCTGCTCATCGGCGGCCGTCTTTGGTTCGATATCTTGCAGGTTCTCCCTGATGTCGTCGACGATGACCCATCCCGCGGGCGTTCCTTCTTCCTGCTCCATCATGGGCAATTGTCCCCGTTGCATGAGGGGCCACTCCTCGTGGACGACCTCCTCGGCGTAGGCTTTGGTGAGTTCCTGTATGCGGATGCCCTGGGGTTCCGGAAGCCGATGCGCGAGCCAGAAAATCTCGGCCGTGGCGTTGGCCTCCTGCTCGACGGTATCGTTGGCCTGCCCAAACTCTTCCCACACAGCGATGACCACGAGGGCCAATAGCACGGCGTAGATCACGCCCAGGGCCGCGTAGATAAAGCCGGCAACGTCGTTGTGCGGCCGGCGTGCTTCGGCGGGTACGAGGCGGTTGACCAACTCGAGCCCGCCGAGCGCGGCGAGGCAGATTCCCCCGACCACCAGGACACCGTAGACTATGGTGAGTAGCACAGTGAATATCTCCCCTCGCGAATTAGGTCGCCGTTATTCTAGCCGCTAGTTCGAGCGTGGTGCTACCCTCGGGGCCTGGCAGACCGATTGCAACCCTCCCAGTGCGACCCTATACTGGTTTCGGTATACGATGATCCGGGGCCTTTCCCCATTACCCAGAGACTAGATCGGAGAGGCGTGTGAGAGTGCGGACTATCCTGGTCGGACTCCTTGTAGTCGTTCTGCTGCTCGCTGGTTGCGGCGGACCGGCCCAGGAGTCCGGTTCTACTGACAGGTGCGACATGCAAGACCCGCCGCTCTACACGGAGGGCGTGCTGACGGTCGCCACGGATAGGCCCGCCTATCCGCCCTGGTTCAAGGGAAGTCCCAAGGACTATTCGGGGTACGAGGGCGACGTGGCAAGCGAGATCGCCAAGCGCATGGACCTCCCCATAAAGTGGGTCGTCGAGCCGTTCAACAAGTCCTACGCCCCCGGCGCCAAGGACTTCGACTTCGACATCAACCAGATCACGATCACCCCGGAGCGCGAGCAGGCCGTCGAGTTCTCGGAGGGCTACTTCGACAACGCCCAGGGCGTGCTCGTGATGAAAGACGGTCCCGCCGCCGACGCGAAGAGCCTCTCTGACCTCAAGGACCTGACCATAGGCGCCCAGGTCGGCACGACCGCCCTCGACTTCGTCAACGAGACCGTAAAGCCGACTACCGAACCCAAAGGTCTACGACACCACCAACGACGCCAAGTCCGCGCTGGAGAGCGGCCAGATCGACGTCTTCGTCACCGACCTCGTGACCACCGTCTACCTGCGCGACTTCGAGATAGACGGCTCGACCGTGATCGGGCAGTACCCGCGCAACGAGCAGTTCGGGATACTGCTACAGAAGGGCAACCAGCTCGTCGGCTGCGTAAACGAAGCCCTTACATCTATGAAGGAAGATGGAACTCTAGAGAAGCTGAAGAAGAAGCACCTGCAGCAATACCTGGACGTTCCCACCCTCGAGAAGTAGCTTGACGCAAGGAGGTTCCGGCGCCCCAGGGCCTTCCGCGGGACGCGGCTCGCGGGCGCTCGGGAACCGGGGAGTGCTTGTCTCGAGCGCGAGCACGGTGCTGTTCTTTGCCGTTATCGCGGTGATCGTCGTGCTCTCGCCGGGGAGCGAGGTCGTGGCCGAGCGGTTCCTCAACCCGCAGAACCTCTGGCAGTCGCTCGTCGGCTCGGAGGCCAATCCCTCGGTGCTCGGGGCGTTCTGGCTCAACATAAAGATCTTCATGGTCGCAGAGGTATTTATACTGATCCTGGCCCTCGTCATCGCCGTGGTGCGCGGGATACCAGGGCCAGTGTTTTTCCCTTTCCGGCTCGTGGCGATAGCGTACACGGACCTCTTTCGGGGTGTACCTTTGATCCTGGTCCTGTACATGATCGGGTTCGGGGTGCCAGGGCTCGGGCTCGGCTTCATCTCCTACCTCCCCGACGTCATCTACGGTGTGATCTCACTCGTCCTCGTCTACTCGGCCTACGTCGCCGAGGTGTACCGGGCTGGCATCGAGTCCGTCCACGAGAGCCAGAACACGGCGGCCCGCTCCCTCGGGCTCACGCGCTTGCAGTCCTTGAGGTTCGTGGTGTTGCCGCAGGCGATCAGGCGCGTCATACCGCCGCTCCTCAACGATTTCATTGGACTCCAGAAGGACACGGCGCTCGTCTCCGTGCTCGGCTCGGTAGAGGCGGCTCGGGCGGCCCAGATCTACAGCGCCTCCGAATTCAACTACGCGAGCTACGTGGTCGCTGCCTTCCTTTTCGTCCTGATCACCATCCCACTAGCCCGCTTCACGGACCACCTGATCGCCCGCGACAAACGCCGCCGCGAAACGGGGGCCCTGGCATGAACGAACGTCCTGCCCTGTTTCTCGAAGGCGTGTATAAATCGTTCGGTGAAAACGAGGTCTTGAAGGGGATAAGTTTGACGGTTTCCCCGCACGAGGTGGTTTGCCTTATCGGGGCTTCAGGCTCGGGCAAGTCCACGCTCCTTAGGTGTGTCAACCTAGTCGAGCCCATAGATTCGGGTCGCGTGGTGGTGGAGGGCGAGGAGATCACCGCCGAAGGCGTGGACGCCAACCGTATCCGTCGCCGCATCGGCATCGTCTACCAGGCCTTCAACCTCTTCCCCCACATGACGGTGCTGCGCAACATCACCCTGGCCCCACGCGAAGCCTTGAAACGAAACCGCGCCGAGGCCGAGAAGAACGCCAGGGCATTGCTGGAGCGATTCGGGCTATTGGACAGAGAATACGAGTACCCGGACCGGCTCTCCGGCGGCCAGCAGCAGAGGGTCGCCATCGTGCGGGCGCTCGCGATGCGTCCGCATCTCATGCTTCTGGACGAGGTCACGAGCGCCCTCGACCCCGAACTAGTCGCCGAGGTGCTCGCCGTCGTAAAGGAGCTCGCCCACGAAGGGATGACCATGCTCATAGCGACGCACGAGATGGGCTTCGCCCGCGACATCGCGGACCGTGTGTGCTTTCTCGATGCAGGCCGAATCCTCGAGCAGGGACCTCCGGAGAGGATCTTCACCTCCCCCGAAAACCCACGTACCCGCCAGTTCCTCACGCGTATCATCGAGGCCGGCCGACTCTGAGTGGGTTCAGGATGTTTTCGTGAACGGACCTACCCTATGTGGTGGACCCTTCGTGCAGTTGCACGAAATGAGCCGAAAGATGTAGCGTGGGGTGTAGCGCGAGAATTCCGGGAGGTGATACCATGACCCTGGTTGTTGTACCTCGATTAGGAGGAAAGGGTCCAGTGGACTAGACAGTCAACAGCCATCTGCGGACCCTAGCGGTCCGCGGACCGGGTCGGTGGTCGTTCGCCAAAAGAGCGGCTTCCCGGCCCGGATATTTTTTGGGGTAGGCTTCAGGTTTCAGGCATCAGCAGTCGGCCCTCTAGTGGTGATTGAGGCTCTTTGGCGCAGGCGTATTCCGTCGAGTTGGTTTTCCGTATAGGAGGAATCGTAGGCGACCCCTACCTGTAGCCTTACAGTAGAGTCTGCAGGGGTAGACGGCTACAATACCAAGTTGGGACGTTCCGCCAACCGAAGAAGAGAAGCGTGTCTGATGACCGCTACAGATAGCGTCTTTCTTCCCGTACCCGCTTGCTAAGTCGGGCCCTTCGGGAGAACCTCGATGCCTGACGAGACGAACCGCTCGCCCAGCGGCGCCTCGGGCGGGGACCAGGACGAGATCGGCTCGCTCGTGACCTTCTCCCGCGAGCCCACCGTGGATCATCCCTCCCACAACCTGCCGCTGGAGCGTACGAGCTTCGTCGGACGCGCGAGGGAGGTCGCAGAGATCGAGCGGCTGCTCTCCGAGCGGCACCTTCTGACGCTCTGCGGTCCCGGGGGGGCTGGCAAGACGCGGTTGGCTCAGGCGGTAGCCAGGGACCTCGTCGAAGGGTTCGATGGCGCTGTGTGGTGGGTGGAGCTTGCCCCGATCTCCGACCCCAAGCTCTTGCCGAGGGCGGTGGCGCAGGTGGTGGGTGTGCCCGAGGCGCCGGACCTCTCCCCGACAGAAGATCTCGTGGACCACCTGGAGGGCCGCAAGGCGCTCCTGGTCCTGGACAACTGCGAGCATCTGGTGGATGCGTGCGCCGACCTCGCCGACAGGCTGCTAATGACCTGTCCGGATCTGCAACTCCTGGCGACCAGCCGCGAGCCCTTGCGCGTAGCCGGCGAGACCGCCTTTATGGTGCCGAGTCTCTCCCTGCCCGAACCCGGACGCGTGCCCACCGCCGAAGAGCTAGCGGGCTACGAGGCGATCCACCTCTTCGTCGAGCGTGCCAGGGCGGCCGATTCTGGCTTCGCGCTGACCGAAAGGAACGCCCCCGCGGTGGCACGGCTCTGCAACGGATTGGATGGCATACCGCTCGCCATCGAGCTCGCTGCAGCGAGAACGCGGGTGCTGACGGTCGAGCAGATCCTGAACAAACTAGACGATCCTTTGGGGCTACTGACCGCGGGCAGTCGCACGGCTGCCGCCCGCCACAAGACGCTCAGGGCGACGCTGCAATGGAGCTACGAGCTCTTGGGCGAGGCCGAACGGGCCTTGTTCCGCCGACTGTCGGTGTTTGTCGGGGGCTGGGATCTAGAGGCCGCCGAGACCGTCGGGTCCGGGAAGGCGGTGGAAGCGGCTGGGCGGGTTTCAAACCCGCCCGTACTGGACCTGCTCTCGGCGCTCGTGGACAAGTCGCTCGTGGTCGCCGAGGCGGAAGCAGATGGCACTTTGCGCTACCGGATGCTCGAGCCAGTCAGGCAGTTTGGTCGCGAGAAGCTCGAAGAGGACGGGGAGGAACCCGAGGTTCGCCGCCGGCACGCCGAGCACTACCTGGCCCTCGCCGAAAGGGCCGAACCGGAGCTGTTGGGGCCGGACCAGGGCCTGTGGCTAGGGCGGCTCGGGATCGAGTTTGCGAACCTCAGGGGAGCGCACTCCTGGTCCCTGGAGTCTGGCGGCGACGAGGAAGAGCGCGCGTGGTTGCGGCTGCGGCTTCCGGCGGCGTTGTGGCGTTTCTGGGGCGGGCAGCGTTTCGAGGAAGGCAAACGGTGGCTCCAGACGGCGCTGGAGAGGGATACTGGTGGGTTCCCGGCGGTCAGGGCGAGGGCGCTCGACGGTCTGGGCTTTATCCTCACGTTCCAGCATGAGTTCGGAAGGGCGATCGAGGCCCTCGAAGAGGCCATCGCCCTCTATGAGGAACTCGGGGACAGATCCGGCGCCGCGTTCGCGCTCGGCAACCTCGGATACGCCGAGTTGCACGGGGGCTACCACGAGCGTGTGCCCGCTTTCCTGGAGGAGGCCAGGGCGTACCTGGCGCAGGATCTGAACGACCACGCCCGCGCCTACCTGCACATTTGCACGGGGTTGGGTTTGCTCGGCGGGGGCGCCCTGGATTCGGCGGCGGCACAGATCAAAGAGGGCCTGGCCATGAGCCGCGAGCTGGGCGACGGGAGGAACATCGCCATGAGCCTCTTCATACTCGGCATGGTCGATTTCGGTCAGGGAGAACCCGGCCGGGGAGCACCGTTGTTCGAGGAAGGCGTGCGGATTTCACAGAGCATAGGTGACAGGCTGGGCGGCATCTACTACGTCTGGGGCTTCGGGAAGCTGAGCGTCCTGCGCGGGAGACCCGTCCGGGCCGCGACGCTCTGGGGGGCCTCCGAGGCGCTGCGGGAGCAGATGGGTATGGCCCTCTCCGCCCTGGATCTCGCCGCCTCCGGCTACGAGCAGGACCTGGCCGCCGTGCGCTCCACGCTGGGCGAGACGTCCTTCAACGCCGCCTGGGCCGAAGGACGGGCCATGTCTTTCGAGCGGGCCATCGACTTCGCCCTGCAAGAACCGGCGGCCCACGGCGAGGTTTCCGCAGACCGATCCACGTCCACCCATTCTCCCACCTTCGGCGCTGCAGGACCGACGGTTCGTCGGAAGGAGGAGACGCAGCGGTTATTCGGGCGTGAAGGGGAGAAGGCCAGCCTGCGCCAGATGTTGGATGAGGCCGTCGGCGGGAGCGGCAACCTCGTCTTTATCGGGGGTGAGGCCGGAATAGGCAAGACGGCCCTGGCCACCTCCATCGCCCATGAAGCCCAAGACCGTGGAATCCCGGTGTGGGCCGGACACTGCTACGAGTTTGTCGCCACGCCGCCCTACGGCCCCTGGAGGGAGAGCGGGATCTTCGATGTGCGTTCCGAAGCCGTTCCGTCTCCCCCGATGCTGCGCTCTGGTGCGGGGACAGGGGTGGCGGCCAGCCAGGCCGCGCTCTTCGAGCAAATGCAGGCGTTTCTGACGGCGCTCACGAGACGGCATCCCATAGTTCTAATTCTCGAAGACCTGCACTGGTCGGACCCCGCCAGCCTGGAGTTGTTGCGCTTCGTGTCCAGGAACGTGGCCGAGCTCGGCGCGCTGCTCGTGGTTACCTACAGGGATGACGAGGTCACCCGGCAGTTGCCCTTCTACGGGCTCCTCCCGACCCTGGTGCGCGAATCCGGGGTGCGCCGCATCAGGCTGCGCCGGCTGGGCGAAGGCGCGGTCCGCGAGATGGTGGCCGCCGGCTACGGCCTGCCTGAGGCCGACGAAGGGCGGCTGGTGTCCTACCTGATGGAGCTCACCGCCGGAAACGCTTTCTTTACCATGGAGCTGCTGCTGACGCTGGAAGAAGAGCTCGTCCTGCACCAGGAAGGTGAAGGTTGGGTTCTCGAAGATCCCGGCGGCATCCGGGTGCCGTCGCTGTTGCGACAGGTCATAGAGGGCAGGCTGAAGAGGCTGGGCGAGGAGACGCGGGGACTCCTGGCGGTCGCGGCGGTGATCGGCCAGGAGGTGCCTTTCGGCCTGTGGCACTCGGTTAGCGGCACGAGCGACGAACGGCTTGCCGAAGCGGTCGGGCGTGCCCTGGAGGCGCGCCTCATCGAGGAGGTTTCCGGTGGCGAGAGGCTGCGTTTCGTCCACGCCCTGGTCAGGGAGATGCTCTACAGGGAGCCGGCGCTTCCCTTCCGCCAGAGATGGCACCGGCGGGTCGGAGAGGCGCTGGAGCGGACGGCCAGGCCTGACCCCGAGGAAGTCGCGCATCACTTCAGGCAGGCCGGTGATCCCCGGGCCGGAGGATGGCTGATCCAGGCCGGACTGCGTGCCGAAGCGGCGTATGCCTGGATGACGGCGGTCGAACGCTTCGTGGCGGCCTTGGAGTTTCTCGAAGAGGACGATGCGCGCAAGAGGGGCTGGCTACTCTTCCGGATCGGGGTCCTGTTGCGTTACTCGGATACCGCCCAGAGCATCTCGTACCTGGATCTCGCCGAAAGTGCGGCGAACACCGTGGGCGACCAGGTTCTGGCTGTAAACAGCCTGTTCACTCGTGGTTTCGTCCGTTGCATGTCGGGGGATATGCGGCCAGGGTTGGTCGAGATCGAAGCCAGCCTCGCCGCCGCCAAACAAATTCCACCCGCAGACCGGGCGGGATCGGACGATGCCGGCGCGGACCTCGTGATGCATGCATCTCCGGCCAACGAACAGGGCCTGTTCGGGACGGGCGATCTTCCCGAGTCTCTCAGCGGGATGCATCCTGGCACGAACACATTCGTCGAGTGGCTGGCGCACGTGGGGCGCTACGCGGAAGCGGTCGTGTTGGGCGATGCGTATGTTTCAGGGGTATCCGCCGCCGGCCCCGGGGAGAACCTTAGGTTCGCGATGTGCAACAACGCGTACTTCGGACTTGGGGTTGCCAGTGCTGGTCTGGGACGGCCAGAAGAGGCCCGCCGCTGGTTCGCCCTCACCCATGAGGCCTACCAACGGTTCGATCATCGGGTGATGGATAGCTTCGCGGTAGCGAACGAACAGCTGTTGGTGAACCTGGCCTATTACCCGGAACGCGTGGCGGAACGCAGAAGGCTCGCGGATGAGGAGCTGAACCTGCAGAGGCGGGGCGCCGGGGCCTTCACTGGTGAGGTGCCACCGCTCGGAATAGGACGGCAATGGCTACGGGCGCTCGAAGGCGAGTGGGATGAAGCGAGCCGGCTGATGGAGCAGGGACGCGGGGCATTCGACGCGGCCGCGCTCACGCAATACGCCGGATGCACGCTGGGCGAAATAGCACGCAACCGGGGCGAGCCCGAGAAGGCCTGGCGCTGCGTCTACGATGTCTTGCCACTCGGCGTCAGCACCGAGCCAGGCGGCAACCGCTTCTTCAGCGCGTTGGCGACCCAGCGACTGGCCGCAAACCTCTCGCTCGACGCAGAGGACCTCCCGGGAGCACGGACCTGGCTCGAGGCCCACGACCGATGGCTCGACTGGAGCGGGGCCGTGCTCTGGCGCTCGGAGGGCAAACTCCTATGGGCCAGGTACTTCCGCGAGCAAGGAGACGAACAGGCCGCACGCCAGGACGCCGAAGCCGCCCTCGGGCTCGCCACACAGCCCCGCCAACCCCTGGCGCTGCTGAACGCCTATCGTGTCCTCGGGGAGCTGGCCACCGACACGGGAGGCCTCCCCGAGGCGAGGGAACACATCGAGAAGTCGCTCGCGCTTGCAGAGGCGTGCGAAGCTCCTTACGAGCGGGCGCTTACCCTGATCTCGCAGGGCAGGCTCCTGGCCGTGAGAGGCAGTCAAGGTGGGGCGAGGGCAGCTCTGGAGGAGGCGCGTGAGATTTGCGTTCCGCTTGGGGCCAGGCCCGCGATGGAGCGGGCATCGGAGCTGGAGGAGAGGCTGGAGGAATTGCGAACCCGCGCGCCGTCAGCGCCGGCCGGTCTCACCAAGCGGGAGCTCGAGGTCTTGCGGCTCGTCGCGGGAGGCATGAGCAACCAGGAGATCGCCGCCGACCTCATCCTGAGCGAGCACACCATCCACCGCCACGTCGCCAACGTCCTCGCCAAGCTGGGCGTCTCATCCCGCACCGCCGCCGTCGCGCAGGCGGCCAAGCTCGGCCTGCTCTGAAGTAGGCTATCAGCCGTCAGCTTTTTCTTGCCGATAGCTGACAGCTCGGAGACTCCAAGTCCGCTCGTCACGTCTTCTTGACCCTTATGGCCCGTTCGGGCCATCTTCCCTCTTGCCCGCAACATGGCCCAGACAGGCGAAGTCGCATCCTCCCCCGCCCGCTTGAATGGAGCATGCAAGTTCCGGTTGGAGCGAGAGGAGGAGAAGAGGAGATGGAACACCAAAGAGGAGTGAGGCTCTCGGTGGAAGTCAGGAGCGGCACGGCCCGCTTCCGGGTGGGGGTTCAGGCACAGAGCATCAGGGAAGCGCTCGGCGTGGTGGGAGGCAGGTACCCGCGGGGCGTGGTCGCCTTCCCCATAGAGCCAGAGGGCTTCTTCATGAAGGAGCGAATCCATAAGGAGGCCGCATGAGTGGTTGGGAGAAAGCAGACGGGCACGCAAGAAGATCACCCCGGCAGGAAACAGGGCGGGCACACGAAGCGGAATCCCAACAGCACCCCCGAGAAGACCTGCAAGGTGCGGCCCTTCTCCAACCCGGAGGGCACCAACGAGGGAAAGACCCTTCTCGGCTCCAAATCGGTTACGACCAACGGAACGGGCGACATCTCGTTCACCTTCTCGACGAAGAAGGCGATCCGTCTGGGTCAGAACATAAGAGCCACCGCGACCAGCACTTCCACCGACGACACCCCAGCGTTCTCCGCTCCCAGGAAGGTCGTGGAGCAGTAGCAGCAGGCTATCGAGAGACGGGGCGGGGCCACGACGAGCCTCACCCCCTACGGAAGAAAGAGGAGTAAACGATGAACGATTCGATAAACAGCACGATCGGGGCTTCGAAGGAAGTCGAAACGCCGGTCTCTATCCGGGTTGCGACACCGCTGGACGTTGATGGGTTGCGCGGGATGTTCTCCCGTTCCTCTTCCGAAACCATCCATCGCAGGTTCCACACCCCGTTTCCCCAGGTGCCTGAGTGGATGCTCGCCCTCATGTTGGACGCGGACCGGACCGAGAGGGAGTTTCTCGTCGCCGTCGCGGACGGGAAGGTCGTCGGCCACGCCATGTTCGCGATGCTGGGCGGTGGCGAAGCCGAGATGGCGATCGTGGTGGAAGACGGCTGGCAGTCGAAGGGCGTGGGCAAGGCGCTCCTGCATGAGCTCTGCGGCGATGCCCGCCGCCGGGGCGTCGAGACCTTCGTGGGCTCGGTGCTACCGAACAACCGGCCGATGCTAGGCCTGATCGGCGCCGTGTTCACCACCTCCAGGCGCGCGTTCGACGACGGCGCGTACCTCGTTCGTATGCCGCTGCAGACGCTCGCGCCGGCGGACCCCACGCAACACCTCGGACGTGCTGCATAAGAGCACGTCAGACGTATCCATAAACAACGAAGGAGCCATCGATGACAACCACTACGAGAAAAGCAAGCCGAGGAATCGGTCTCAGAAGCCCGACCCGTTCCCCGGACCAGGGGACCCGCACGCGGAGCATCGCCCTCGAACTCGACGGAGCGATGGCAGAGAGCGCAAAGCCGGCATCCCCGGGGGCTGTGTTCCTCTCCGGCGCGAGGGCCATAGCGCCGGTCGCGCTCGCATTGGCGCCGCTCGGGCTGGCCTTCGGCACGGCGGCCATGGGCAGCGGGCTCTCGGCGCTGGAAGCGCTTGGGATGTCGGTGTTCGTTCTCTCCGGGGCCGCGCAGTTGGCAGCGCTGCCGCTAGTGTCGGCGGGCGCTTCCGTTGCGGTGGTCGTGCTTACCGTGCTGGTGATCAACCTCAGGTTCGTGCTCTACAGCGCCGCCCTGGCACCCCACTTCAAGAACCTTTCAGCCGGATGGAAGGCGCTTCTCTCATACCTGATAATCGACCAGGTATTCGCCGAGGCCATAATCCGCTTCGACCGGGGGGAAGTTCAGGAGCACGCCAGGCGCTGGTACTTCCTCGGCGTGGCGCTGCCGATCCTGGCCGTCTGGTTGGCGTGCACGGTGGGCGGCGTCTATCTCGGCTCGTGGGTGCCCGAAGGGTGGTCGCTGGACTTCGTCTTGCCCCTGATCTTTATAGCCCTCGCCGTCCCCGCGGTAAAGGACCGCGCGACCGGGGCCGCCGCCCTCTTTGCCGGCGTGACGGCGCTCTTCGCCGCCTCCATGCCCCTCAACCTCGGCCTCATAACCGCCGCCCTCGTGGGCGTCTCGGGCGGCCTCGTCGCCGAGAGCATGATCGAAAGGAGAAACAAATGAGCACCACGACTTTCTGGCTGGCGATCCTGGGGGCCGGGGCCGTCACCTTCGCGCTGCGCGTCTCGCTCATAGCACTTCTAGGGCGCTTAGAGGTGCCACCTTTCCTGGAGCGTGCGCTCAGGTACGTGCCCGCGGCGGTGCTCACGGCGGTGGTGATACCGCTCCTTTTCTACCAGGACGGCGCCCTGGAAGCCTCCGTCGGCAACGAGCGGTTGCTCGCCGGCTTGATAGCGGTCCTGATCGCGTTGCGCACCAGGAACGTCCTGTTGGTCCTCGGCGGGGGCATGGCGGCGCTCTGGGCCTTGCAGGCAGTAGGACAGAGCCTTTGATGGGCGCCCCTAGACAAACTGTTACGGAAGGAGACGCCTCGGCTCACCCAAATAAGCAGAGCAGGTCGAGGATCAAGACAGCGACAAGGCGACAGACGGACCGAAAGGAAGGTACTCAGAGATGACGGCACAAACGACAACCCAGGCAATCGAAGGACGCGGCAAGTGGAGGAGATCTCTGCTCCTGGGCCTTACGCTAGGGGTGGCGCTGGCCGGCGCGGTGGCTTTGTGGTGTGTGGCGCGTCAGGCGGAGGCGGCATTTCCCGGCAGCAACGGCGCAATCGTCTTCGCGAGCACGATGAAGACCCCCCAGAATCCGGAAGGGGACCCGGAGATCTTCGTCACCCTCCCGGGCTCCGGGGCCGTCTCGCAGCTTACCTTCAACGACGCGATCGATTCCGAACCCGCCTGGTCCCCGAACGGCACGAAGATAGCCTTCACGAGCAGCCGGGACAGCGATCCCTACCTCGACTTCGAGGTCTACAAGATGAACGCGGATGGTTCCAACCAGCTCCGTCTCACCAGCAATTCGAGTTGGGATGAGGCACCTGCCTGGTCTCCGGACGGCCGGAAGATCGCCTTCGAGAGCCAGCGCGACGGAGATCCCGACGTCTACCAGATGGACGCCGACGGCACAGACCAGGTCCGTCTCACCAGGAACCCCGGCTCCGATACGCAGCCCATATGGTCCCCGAACGGCAGGAACCTGGCGTTTGTGAGCGACCGGGTTGTGGGAAGCACCGAGATCTACAAGATGAAACCGCGTCCCGAAGGCAAACAGAACCGCCCGCTCAGGCTCACGAACAACGATGCCTACGACTACTACCCCGACTTTTCCCCGGACGGCACGAAAATGGTCTTCCAGAGCAACCGGGACGGCAACTGGGAGGTCTACAAGATGAACGCCGACGGCACGGGCCAGACCAACTTCACCAACAACCCGGCGGAGGACAGGGACCCCGTCTGGTCCCCGGACGGCAAGCGGATAGCATTCTCCAGCCGACGGCCCCCCGACTTCGACTCTCAGCCCGCCAACTTCGAGATCTACACCACAGACGCCCTGGACGGCTCAGGACCGATGACCAACCTCACCTACAACGTCGCCGAAGACTCTCGCCCCGACTGGCAGCCGCTGCCGAACTGAGCGTCGCCGGGCAACGAACCGGAGGAGAAAGGGGCCTATGGCGAAGACGTAAGGTCTCTGGCTATGCAGACGCAAACCTATCCAATAGGAGTAATGAGAAAATGACCACACAACAAACACCCGACCTGACGACCATAAAGGGCCGCCAGCAGAAAGCCTGGTCCTCGGGCGACTACGGCAGGGTGGGCGTGACGCTTACGATGATGGCAGAGCACCTGGTCGAGGCGGCGGACCTTCAGCCCGGCCACAGGGTCCTCGACATGGCCTCCGGTAGCGGCAACGCCTTCCTCGCCGCGGCCCGCCGCTTCGAGGACGTGACCGCCCTTGACTACGTCCCAATGCTGCTGGATGAAGGACGAAGGAGGGCCGAGGCGGAAGGCCTCGCGATGGGAACGGTGAGTTCGCGTACACTGCGCTCGTGGCCAGCGTGAGACTCCTTCCTGTCGACTCGGATCTTGCGGACACGCTGCGCATGGGGTCGGAGCGGTTTCGGCGGCAGTATGGCGTGAGCGTGGCCGCCGAAACCGCTCCCATCTTACGCGAGGTCGTTGAACAAATGCTGGGCATGGCCCCCGGCGTTGCGCGCGAGGCGGACTGGTGGAGCGGTTATGTGGCGGTGGACGAGACGAGCGATCTCGTCGTCGGCTCCTGCGCATTCAAGGGGCCTCCTGCGGCAGACGGGACCGTGGAGATCGCCTACTATACGTTCGGCCCGTACGAGGGCCAGGGCTACGCCAAGGGTATGGCGCGGGCGCTGATCTCCGTCGCGCATTCGTCGCCTCTTGTGCGCCACGTTATCGCGCACACGCTGCCCGAAAGGAACCCCTCGACCTCCGTCCTGCGAAGCGTGGGGATGCGTTTCGCCGGCGAAGTTCAGGACCCCGAGGATGGCCCGGTGTGGCGTTGGGAGCTCGAATCCGGGGACTAGGGTGTGCCTCACAATGATCCACGACCTTGGCCAGATCAGCAGCGCGGCTAGGACCACGATCTACTCCCCCTTCCACCGAAGATCGGTCTCGTCGCAAAGTGCCGTAGGAGCGAACAGCCGGTACAATGGGAGATCGGGAGATTCCGCCATCGGAGGAAAGAAATTGTGTCCGACCCACCGTCACGGATCACGTCTCTTTTCGCCTTAGCCGCTTGCGAGGCCAGGCCTTTCGGGAGGAGCCTCGATGGCTGACGGGTCGAACTCGCCACATGACGCTCCCATCCGTGTACGGGGCGGGACCGGCTCCGTCGCAGAAGCCGCCCCGGCGCGCGCGCGTCCGGCCGGCAATCTGCCGCCCGCACTTACCAGCTTCGTGGGGCGCGGCAGGGAGATGGCCGAGGTAAAGAGGCTGGTCTCCGAACGGCGCCTCGTCACGCTAAGCGGCCCAGGGGGTGCGGGCAAGACGCGGCTGGCCCTGGCGGTGGCGCGGCCCCTCCTCGAAGAGTACGAGGGCGGCGTGTGGTGGGTGGAGCTCGCCGCGCTTCCTGATGGGGATCTCGTGCCGCAGGTGGTGGCGCAGACGCTGGGTGTGCGCGAGGCGCCCCGCCTTTCGCCGACCGAGGCGCTCGCAGAGCATGTGGGGTCGGAGAAAGCGCTGCTCCTGCTGGACAACTGCGAGCACCTAATAGAGGCGTGCGCCGACCTCGCCGACGCCCTACTCGTGGCCTGCCCCGATCTGAAGATCCTGGCCACCAGCCGCGAGCCCTTGCGGGTCGCGGGCGAGACCTCCTTCATGGTGCCCTCCCTCTCCACTCCCGATCTTGGGAGCTCGCTCTCCATCGAAGAATTGGCCGCCTGCGAGGCGGTGCGTCTCTTCGTCGAGCGCGCCGGGGAGATCGACTCGAGCTTCGCGCTGACGGAAGAGAACGCCCCCGCCGTGGCCCGACTGTGCGACGAGCTGGACGGGATTCCTTTGGCCATAGAGCTAGCGGCGGCCAGGACGAAGGTCTTGAGCGCAGACCAGATCCTCAAGAGGCTGGAAGCCCCCCTTGATCTCCTGACCGCGGGAAGTCGCACGGCTGAGGCTCGCCATCGGACGCTCAGGGCGACGCTGGCGTGGAGCTACGACCTCCTTAGCGAGGCCGAACGGGGGTTGTTCAGGCGGCTGTCGGTCTTCGTCGGGGGTTTCGCGCTGGAGGCGGTCGAGGCGGTCGGGGCGGAGAGGCGGGTTTCGAGCCCGCCCGTACTGGACCTGCTCTCGGCGCTCGTGGACAAGTCACTCGTGGTCGCCGAGACGGAAACCGGTGGCACTCTGCGCTACGGGATGCTCGAGCCCGTCAGGCAGTACGCCATGGAACGCCTCGTTGAGGCCGGCGCCGAAGCGGAGGTCCGCAGGCTGCACGCGGCGTTCTACCTGGCCCTCGCCGAGAGGGCCGAGCCCGAGCTGTTGGGAGCGGATCAGGCAGAGTGGCTCGAACGGCTCAGGACCGAAATCGGCAACCTCAGGGGCGCGATCTCGTGGTCGCTGGAGCCTGGCGGTGGTGAGGACGAGCGCGCCGGGTTGGGGCTGCGGCTGGTAGCGGCGTCGTGGCGTTTCTGGGACGTCGAGGGTTTCCGGGAGGGTAAACGGTGGCTGCGGGCGGCGCTGGAGCGAGACCCCGGAGGGTTCCCCGCCGTGAGAGCAAGGGCGCTCGTTGGGCTCGGTTGGATCCTGAACTTCCAGGGGGACTATGGACCGGCAGTGGCGGCCCTCGAAGAGGCCGTGGCCCTTTACGGGGAGCTCGGGGAGGAGTCGGACGCCGCGCTCGCCCTCAGCAACCTCGGTTCCGCCGTGATACGCGGGGGCTTCGAAGAGCGACTGCGGGCCTTCGTCGAAGAGGGCGAGGCGTTGATGGGGGGGGACCTGGAGGGCCACGCCCGCGCTGACCTGCGCATGCTCCTGGCTTGCGCCGCGACGGCGGAAGGCGACCACGACTCGGCGGCCTCCCAGCTAGAAGAGAGCATGGCCCTCTCCCGCGAGCTGGGCGACCACTGGAACACAGCCTTTTCCCTCTACATCCTGGGCATGATCGAAGTGCAGCGGGGCGACCTCGAGCGAGGAGAGACGCTGATCGAAGAATGCGTCCCGATAGGTCGAGAGCTGGAATACAGTTTCCACTTGGCCCACGTCCTATTGGGACTGGGCCTGGTAGCCGCCCTGCGGGGGAGACCGGCCCGGGCGGCGAGGCTGTGGGGGGCCGCCGAGCCCCTTAGGGAGCGGTTGGGTCTGGCCCTCTCCCACTTCGAACTCGTCACCTTCGGCTACGAGCGGGACCTGGCTGCCGTACGCTCCGCGCTCTCCGAATCGACCTTCGACGCGGCCTGGGCCGAGGGACGGGCCATGTCCCACGAGCAAGCCTTCGAGTACGCGCTAGGCGAACCGTCCCACGAAGGAAACACCCATCCCCTCACCCGCCGCGAGCTGGAGGTCCTACGCCTCGTGGCCGGGGGCATGAGCAACGGGCAGATCGCCGCCTCCCTCGTCCTGAGCGAGCACACCGTCCACCGCCACGTGGCCAACATCCTCGGAAAGCTCGGGGTCTCCTCCCGCACCGCCGCGGTCGCCGAAGCGGCCAGGCTCGACCTCCTCTAAGCCTACTCTTTACGTAAACCTGACCCGCATGGCCCGAACGGGCCATCTTCTTTCGTGCCACAAACATGGCCCACTCGGGCGAAGCCGTTTTTCCTCACGACCGCTTGAATGGAGCGTGCAAGGTAAGCCTGGAAAAGAGAGGAGAGAGGGCGATGGAGCAGCAGACGGTGAGGATCTCCGTGGAGGTCAGGAGCGGCACCGAACGCTTCCGGGTAGGCGTACAGGCCCCGAGCATCAGGAAAGCGCTGAGCGCGGTCGCGGTGAGGTACCCGCGGGGCGAGGTCAGGGTGGCCTTCCCCATAGAGCCAGAGGGCTTCTTCGTCCGCGAGCAGAGCCAGAAGGAGGCCGCCTGAGTAGCCAGACAAAAGAGACGAGCGCGGAAAAAGTTCACCCTGACAGCAAAAGGAGAACGAGATGCACGGTTTGGCCGACTACGAAGTTTTGCAGGAGCGTTACACGTGGATGCGGCGGGAGGCGGAGATGGCCCGCCTGGCGAAGATGGTGCGCGCCAACCGCGAGGCACGGCACGACCTGGCGCGCAATCTGCGGTGGGAGCTCTCCAGGTACGCGGGGCTGCTCGCCAAGCGCCTGGGCAACAACGACTGAGGCGAGCGGAGGCGAAGAAGCGGGGAGACGCGGACAAGCCGCTCTCCCCCGAGAGGGACAAGGGAGAACGAAATGTACGGAACTACCGAACAAGTCATACGCGAGCACTACGAGGACCTCAGTCGCGAGGCCGCGAAGGTCCGCCCGGCACCGACGGAGCGTGAGGACCACGAAGCGAGGCCGTACGTGGTGCGGGACCTCAGCTGGGAACTCGCCCGATTCCTCGAAACGCAGGACTTCCCGTGCGTCCGCGGCCCCGGTCTGGGGGTCCCTCCCGGAACCGATGGATAGTGAACAGGCAATGGCTCCGCAGCCCATCGCGGCGTGAGCGAACGCCCAGAGAGTCGAAATCAGAACTCCTAGAGAAGAAAGGAACAAAGCAGATGATCACTTCCACACCAAACAGGACTAAGATAGACAAACTACTGGCGATCGCCGTCCTGGTGGCTGCGATCGCAGTCTCCTTGATGCTTGAGGCCAGGCCCGCCTATGCCTCTACTACCTTCACCGTCACCAATACCAACGACAGCGGCCCCGGTTCGCTCAGGCAGGCGATCCTCGACGCCAACGACACCTCAGGGGCCGACGTTATAGAGTTCGACATCCCTGGCGGCGACGTGCACACCATCTCCCCGACCTCCGCTTTGCCCACGGTCACCGGGCCGGTGACCATAAACGGCTACTCCCAGCCTGGAGCGGAGCCGAACGGCAAAGCCGTCGGAAACGACGCGGTCTTGAAGATTCAGCTCGGTGGGGCCAACGCGGGGACCGCGGACGGACTCCGGATCGGCGCGTCGAACAGCACCGTCAAGGGACTCGTCATCAACTTCTGGGACACAGGGATAAGGATCGGTGGTTCTGCAGCCACGGGCAACAGGGTCGCGGGCAACTTTATAGGCACCGACGCCTCTGGAACGCAGGATCTGGGCAACTCTCGTGGCGTGTACGTCGCCGGCTCCCCCAACAACACCATCGGGGGCGCGACGGCCGCGGAGCGTAACGTGATCTCCGGAAACGAGGGCGAGGGCGTCAACGTTGATGGTAGCGGTGGCAATAAGGTCACGGGCAACTACATAGGCACCGACGCCACGGGCACGAAGGACCTCGGTAACGACCAAAGTGGCGTCGTCCTGGACAACGCGCCGGACAACGTCGTCGGGGGCAAGACCGCCGGTGAGCGCAACGTTATATCCGGCAACGGCAGCACCGGCGTGGTGATCTCCGGCCGCGGTGGCAACAGGGTCATGGGCAACTACATCGGCACCGCGAGGAACGGAACCACCCCCCTGGGCAACGACGACCAGGGCGTGTTCATCGGCAGCTCGCCGAACAACACGGTCGGTGGCTCGAGCGCCGGGGCACGCAACGTGATCTCCGCCAACGACGACGGCGTGCTCATCTTCAACGCCAGCGGGAACAGGGTCCTGGGCAATTACGTTGGCACCGACGCCTCCGGAACGCAGGATGTGGGCAACTCCGCAGACGGCGTGATCCTCTCGGACGCGTCCAGCACCATTATCGGGGGCGTGACGGCCGGTGAGCGCAACGTGATCTCCGGCAACGCTAGCGACGGCGTGTACGTCTACGGCACCGGCGGCAACGAGATCGTTGGTAACTACATCGGCACCAACGCCTCGGGCACCCGGGCCGTGAGAAACGGCGGTATTGGCGTCAACATCGACCGTGCGCCCAACAACGTCGTCGGGGGTACGACCGCCGGAGAGCGCAACGTGGTCTCCGGCAACTTCGTGGGCGTGCTCGTCGAGGGTGCCGCTGCCACGGGAAACAGGGTCGTGGGCAACTTCGTGGGCACCGACAAGAACGGAACCGCCCCCCTCGGCAACTATCATGGCGTCCTCATCAGCGGCGCGTCGGGCAACACCATCGGTGGCATGGCCGCCGGGTCGCGAAACGTGATCTCCGCCAGCCAGCTCTACGGCGTGGGCGTCTTCGGAGACACCGCCACGGGTAACCGCATCCTCTCCAACTCCATCTTCTCCAACGTCGAGCTGGGCATAGACCTCCTCGAGGGCGGCAACAGAGGCCGCACGGACAACGACCCCGGCGACATAGACACGGGCCCCAACGGCCTGCAGAACTTCCCCGTCCTCTCCTCCGCGAAGAAGGGCGCCACGGGCACCACGACCATCAGGGGCACCCTCGACAGCACCCCCAACAAGGCCTTCACCGTCCAGTTCTTCTCCAATCCCGAGGGAGGGGACGAGGGCAAGACCCTGCTTGGCTCGGCGACGGTCGAGACCAACGGAACGGGCGACGCCTCCTTCGCCTTCTCGACGAAGAAGACGATGCGGCTAGGGCAAAACGTTACGGCCACGGCCACGGCCACGGCCACGGGGGCGGAGGGCACCTCGGAGTTCTCGGGACCGAAGAAGGTGGTGGCGCGATAGAAGAGCACGCAGACGAGCAACGGAGCAAGCGACGTATCGAGTGAAAGGAACTCAGAGATGACAGCACAAACGACAATACGGGCAATCGAAGGACGCGGCAAGAGGAAGAGCGCTGCGCTACTGGGCCTCGGGCTCGGGGTGGCGTTGTCCGCCCTGGTGGCTCTGGCGGGCCCCGCACAGCAGGCGGAGGCCGCCTTCACCGAGAAGGTCGTCTTCGCCTCCAACCGCACCACGGGAACGGGCGTGGACAACCCTACCGGAGATTTCGAGATCTTCCGGATGAACCCGGACGGCACGGGCGTAAGGCAGCTCACCACCAACACGGTGTTCGACTTCGGCCCCACCCTCTCCCCGGACAAAACGAAGGTCGCCTACCACACCTACAACAAGCAAACCTCCAACCCCGAGGGCGACAACGAGATCTACATCATGAACGCTTCTGACGGGAAGGAAAAGAAGAACCTCACCAACAACGGCTCAGGCGTCTACGACTACCTACCTGTCTTCTCGCCCGGCGGCAAGAAGATCGCCTACTCGAGCTCTGGCAAGCAGGCTTCCAACCCCGAGGGCGACTTCGAGGTCTACACGATGAGGGCCGTTGACGGTGCGAACAAGAAGAACCTCTCCAACAACGGCGTCGAAGTCGCTGGCGCCGAGCCCGTAGCCGACGGGGGGGGCGACTTTTCCCCAGACGGCGACAAGATAACCTACCTGAGCTACGGCAAGCGCCCCTCTAACCCCGAGGGCGACAGCGAAATCTACCGCCTGAACGCTTCTGACGGCAAGGGCAAGAAGAACCTCACCAACAACGGCATGGGCGTCGAGGACAGCACTCCCCAGTATTCTCCCGCTGGCAACACGATCGCGTACGAGAGCCAAGGCTTACAGAGCTCCAACCCCGAGGGCGACTCCGAAATCTACCGCCTGAGCTCCCTCGACGGTTCGGCCAAGAAGAACCTCACCAACAACGATTTCGGCGTTGATGATAACTACCCTGTCTTCTCGCCCGGCGGCAAGAAGATCGCCTATAACAGCCGGGGCATCCAGAACTCCAACCCCGAAGGCGACTCCGAGATCTACCGCCTGAACACCCTTGACGGTTCGGGGCAAACGAACCTCACCAACAACGGCGACGACGTCGACGACGACTACCCCTTCTTCTCCTCCGACGGCTCCAGGATCTTCTACGAGACCGACGGAGTCCAGCAGTCGAACCCCGAGGGCGACTCCGAGATCTACCGCCTGAACACCCTTGACGGTTCGGGCCAGACTAACCTCATCAATAACGGCGCGGGCGTCTACGACGGCGTCTACCCCGATTGAGACGGACGACGTAGGGGTCCGAGTAGTACCGAATCACAGACCGGGCACCAGGTGAGCCGGGGTCGAAGCAGTCACCCCGGCTCACCGGGAAAGGAGGCGTAAAGATCGAGCGAGGACCACGGCAAGCAATCGCAACGAACGGATCTAGAGAAAGGAACCCGAAAGTGACAACGCAAGCGACGACAAGAGGAATCGGACCTGTCGGCAGGACGAGGATCGCGTTGCTCCTCGCCCTGGCGCTGGGGGCGGTCCTAGCGGCCATGGTCGCGGGGCCGGCGCGAGAGGCCGGCGCCGCCTATCCTGGCGGCAACGGCAGGATAGCGTTCCAGTCCAACCTCACGACAGGTCCGGGTGTGAACAACCCCACCGGCGACTACGAGATCTTCACGATGAAGCCCGACGGAACGGGTGTAAGGCAGCTAACCTTCAATACCACCGAAGACGCCACCCCCTCCTTCTCCGCGGACGGCAAGACGATCGTCTTCACCAGCCAGCGCGACGGCAACAAAGAGATCTACATAATGAACGCCGACGGGTCCGGGCAGGAGCGCATAACCAACAACGCCGCGGACGACGAGTTCCCAAGCATCTCGCCCGACGGCATCAGGGTAACGTTCGAGCGCGAACAGGGGAGCAACAGCGAGATCATCGTGTGGGTGGCTGGCTTCGAGGTCAACCTGACCAACAATCCCGCAGCGGACGAGTTCCCCGTCTACTCCCCCGACGGGAGCAAGATAGCGTTCACCAGCGACAGGGATGGCGACCGCGAGGTCTTCGTGATGAACTCGGACGGCACTGGCACCCCGACCGCGCTCACCAGCAACGCCATCCAGGACTTCTCCCCCGACTGGTCACCGGACGGCAGGAAGATAGCGTTCACCAGCACCCGGGGCGCCTACGCCGACACCTTCGTGATGAACGCCGACGGCTCCGGTC
The DNA here is from genome assembly GCA_963830075.1 of uncultured Rubrobacteraceae bacterium. Lineage (GTDB taxonomy): Bacteria > Actinomycetota > Rubrobacteria > Rubrobacterales > Rubrobacteraceae > Rubrobacter_D. The sequence continues at coordinate 297,388 of CAWHLD010000001.1, forward strand.
GCAAGAACCTGACCAGGGATGAGCCAAACGACGTCATGCCCGCATGGTCGCCTGACGGCAAAAAGATCGCCTTCCACAGGATCGTTCGCCAGAACGTGGAGATCGTCGTGATCAACGCCGGAACGGGAGAGCGGAAGCGTCTCACCGACAGCAAGGCCTACGACCTTGCGCCCGACTGGCGGCCGCTGGCGAACTGAGCGCCTCCAACGTGACGGATGGTCAGCGTGCACGAAGAGGACCAACACCGAAGAAAAGGAGGTCTTGCTTGAAGGCATGAGAATCAGAAAAAAGCAAAGGAACCTGATCCGAAAGGAGTAAAGAGAAAATGACTACACCACAAACCCCAGGCCTGGCGGCCATCAAGGGACGCCAGCAGAAGGCCTGGTCCTCCGGAGACTACGGCAAGGTCGGTGTGACGCTGGTCCTGATGGCGGAGCTATTGGCCGAGGCCGCAGACCTCAAGGCCGGCCAGAAGGTGCTCGACGTGGCAAGCGGCAACGGCAACGCCTCACTCGCCGCAGCCCGCCGATTCTCCGAGGTTACAGCCGTAGACTACGTTCCCATGCTGCTCGAAGAAGGACGCAATAGGGCCGAAGCGGAGGGCCTCGCGGTGGACTTCAGGGAGGGCGATGCGGAGAACCTTCCCTTCGAGGACGCCTCCTTCGACGTAGTGCTCTCCACCCTGGGCGTGATGTTCGCCCCCGACCAGGACAAAGCGGCCCAAGAGTTGCTCAGGGTGGTGAAGCCCGGCGGCACCATCGGGATGGTTAACTGGGCGCCCGACAGCTACATCGGTGAGCTGTTCAAGACTATCGGCAAGTACGTGCCGCCACCTCCCGGCATCAACCCCCCCTTCCGTTGGGGTACCGAGGAAGGGTTGGACGAGCTACTGAACAGCGGCATCGGTTCGCTACAGACCAGGCGTCGCACCCACGTGTGGCGCTTCCCGTCGGCGCGCCACCACGTGGAGTTCATGCGCGAATACTATGGACCGCTCAACAAGGCCTTCGGGACGCTGGATGAAGAGCAGCAGGAGGCACTTGAAGGGGATCTGATCTCGCTGGCCGAGCGCTACGATCGTTCGGAGGACGAGACGTCGGTGCTGCACGCAGACTACCTGGAGGTGGTCGCAACGAGACGTTAATGACAAAACGCATCTAGTCGAACCGACGGCATGCCGTTCGGGCGGGGGCGGGTTTACAATCCCGCCCCTACGTTCGTCCGAATTTCGTTCGATGCGACCGCGTTGCGAGGGCCGCTCGCGAACGGCCTCTACAGGTTCGTAGGTTTATTTGAACCGGTATTGACGGTACATGCTGGCGCTTTCGTCTACGTCGGCCTCGGTGACGTGGGTGCGGCCTCGTGAGGTTACGCGGTCTTCGATACGCTTGCGGATGAAGCGGCGCATGAGGAATGGGCTTCGCTTTATCCTGAGGTCGGCTTCGGGATCCCAGGTGATCTCTCTCGTCTCCGCCATGCACGATCTCCTCGGGTAGAGTTTGCAGGGGGATTATACCCTTGCTCCCAGGTAGACGGCGGCCATGTCTTTCTCGCCGTGGCCTGCCTGTATAGCCTCGTCGAAGCGGGTAGCGACGGCCTCGGAGATCAGCATCCTCAGGTCGTTGGCCTCGGCGGCGCCGAGGACGAGGCCGACATCCTTGCGGGCGAGGTTGGCGGAGAAGCTGGTCGGGAAGTGCTCTTCGATCATCATGTTGCCTTTGAGTTGGGCGTACGGGAGACCGAGTGGACCGCCTTCGATTGTCTCGAGGAATTTGGACGGGTCGACGCCGATGGTCGTCGCGAACGCGATGGTCTCGGCGAGCACCCCGAGGAGGCCGGCTATCCAGTTGTTGACCACTAGCTTGAGCCGGCTCCCAGCCCCGGCCTCGCCGAGCCACACAGTCTTGCTCCCGACCGCGTCGAAGACCGGCTCGCTCTGCTCCCTTACTTCCTCCGGCCCAGAGGCGAGCACGACGAGCTGGCCCTGCTCTGCAGGCTGTTTGGTACCCAGAACGGGCGCATCGACGAAGTGGACACCGTGCTCGTTGGCTAGCTCCGCGAGCCGCCCGCTGCCCTCCTCCCCCACCGTGCTCATCTGCAGCCACACGCCGCCTTCAACCAGCGCGGGTAGCACGCCATCCCCGACGGCCTCTTCTATGGCATCGGCGTCGGAGAGCATTGTCAGGAGGAAGTCCGTGCCACGCGCGGCGTCTGCTGGGGTGTCGGTGACTTCCGCGCCGTCCTGCGCCAGCGGCTCGGCCTTCTCACGCGAGCGGTTCCAGGCACGTACCTCCATGCCCTCGGAGAGGAGGTTGCGCGCCATAGCGGAGCCCATGATCCCGGTCCCAAGGACCGCCACCTTCGTACTTTCAGCCATCTTCCCTCCCGTCCAAGAATCGTCTGCACGTACCATACCCCACCACAACCCAAACACGGGGTGATGCGCCCCACAACCGTCCCGTACGGGGAACGCTACAATTCTCGTTACATGAAACCCGACCCCGTGTACACCCGATCCGCCCTGGAGGCGAAGAACGTCAGGCGCCTGTACAAGAGCAGCGGACGCGGGATCTCGGACGTGAGTCTCTCCGTCGCTCCCGGCGAGGTTTATGGTCTCATGGGGCCGAACGGCTCTGGCAAGAGTACGCTCTTGAGGGTTCTATCCACCGCCATCGCGCCCGACTCAGGCACCTTCTGCGTCGGCGGGACCGACGGCCTTGCCGAGAAGCGGGAGGTCCGGGCCCGCATGGGGTTGATGGTCGACCGCCCGACGCACTACGGTGACCTGACGGGCATGGCGAACGCTTACTTCTTCGCCCGCGCGTACGGGATGGAGGAGGCAAAGGCCGAGGGCGTGCTCTCCGAGCTTTTCGACTACTTCGACCTGACCGAATACGCGGACGACAAGGTAAAGACCTATTCGTACGGGATGGGCAAGAAGCTCGCCTTGATCGAGGCTCTTGCGCACGGGCCTGAGGTGTTGCTGCTGGACGAGCCCTCGCTGGGGCTCGACTACACCTCACAGCTCGCTTACCAGCGTAGGATCAGGGACCTCTCAGACGATGGCGTCGCCGTCCTGCTAGCCAGCAACCAGGTCGACGAGGTCGAGTCCCTTTGCGACAGGGCCGCCTTTCTACACCGCGGCAAGCTCCTCGCCGAGGGAACGCCGGAGGAGTTGATCTCCTCCGTAGAGGGCGTGAGGCGCATCGTGGCAACACTGCGCAACCCCGTGGAGTACGGTCCCATTGCCGAGGTCGGCGGCGTGCAGCGTATCGTCCCTGAAGGACGCGACCTGGTCTTCCACTGCGATGAGCGTCCTGGCATCGTCGCCGATGTAGTCGCCGGCATCGTCCGGACGAGCGGGGACATCGTGAACCTCTCGGTCGAGCGGCCCAACCTGGAGGACGTGTTCGTAAAGTTAACGGGGGAGGCGCTGCGGGATGAGGTTTGACCGGCCCGACGCTTACTGGAAGAAGGACGTCGCATTGTTCTTCTCCAGGAGGTTCGCGCTGCTCCTGAAGATGCTCTACCCCGTAGCCATAATCGTGCCCGTGGCGGCGAGCGGCATGCCCGCCAAGTACGCCGCCGCCGTCATAGGCATCGTTGCCGTGATGGCCGGGACCTTCGGGGCCGGCGAGAGCCTGACCATAGACCTCAACGACGGCATCCTGGCGCGCGTCGCGCTCACACCGCTATCGCCGTACAGGATCGTGTTCGAGGTACTCGCCGTCAACGCTGTTCTCGACCTCTTGCAGCTGCTCCCTGCACTCTTGATCGTCTACCTCCTGCACCCCGTCCCTCTGATCTGGGTCCTCGCGGCCACTCTTGCGGTCTTTGCGACGCTCGTTACCGCGAACTGCATCGGCATCTTTATTGCCAACTTCACCTCTTCGCCCGCCGACGTGCTGCTGTACGCCACGGCGATACTTTTCCCCTTGATCTACGTGTCCGGCTTTTTCCGGAACCAGAATCCGACGGGCATCCTGGAGACGATCCGCGGGTTCATCCCCTTCGCCTACGCCAACGACGCCCTGAAGACGGTCTTCGGTCTTAGTACGAACACGACGCCCCTGGAGATACTCGTGTACCCCACCATCATCTGCGCCGCCCTGGCGTTTGCCGTGTGCCTTACCGCCCCGAGGCTGCTTTCCCAGCGTCCGTAAGCCCTAAGTTTCTGCCTACGACCCGGTCGAGCCAGCGGTCGGGCAAGAGCCTCGGTAGCGTGAAGTTGGCCCATCTGCCTGGCACGATGGCGTACCTGGTTCTCGGCCGCTTTTTCTCGAACACTTTGACGATGTGCCGGCCGAACTCCTCGGACGAGTACCCGCTCTTTGCCTGACCCTCGGCGTACCGCCTGAACTTCTCCAGAGGCTCGGCATAGTCCGTGTCCGCGTACCTACCCGCCTGAGAGGCCCCTTTGTCCCAGATCTCCGTCCTCACCGCTCCTGGTTCGATTAGCACGACGTCGATGCCGTAAGGGAGTAACTCCCGCCTCGTAGAGTCGGAGATGCCCTCGACGGCGTGCTTGGTGCCAGCGTACGCACCGATGAAGGGCATGGCTACTTTGCCTCCGGTAGAACCTATGTTGATGATTTTACCCGGCTCTCCCACTCTCTCCATTCCGAGGAGCGGCAGGAAGGCCTGCGTTACGGAGATCAAACCAACCACGTTGACCTCGAAGTGGGTCCTGACCTCCCCGAGCGGCTGCAGCGCGAGCGGACCACCGATCGCCGTCCCCGCGTTGTTTACTAGCCCGTCGAGCGTCGAATTACCCAGCGCCTCCCCTACCTCATCAGCCGCAGCCCGCACCGCCTCAGAGTCCGTGACGTCGAAGACGAGCGGTATGAAGCCAGCGCCGAACTCGACCGAAAGCCTCTCCGCATCCTCTTTCTTGCGCACGCTCCCGAAAACCCTGTAGCCGCTGCGCACGAACTCCTTCGCCGCACCGTAGCCGATACCAGTCGAAACCCCGGTTATGACGACGGATCCCATACAACCTCCTCTAGCCAAGTTGACACCGTCAACCACATCGTAACCGGCTCAGTTGACACTGTCAACTTGTTCAGGTAGGCTTCCTTGTGTGATGGGTGAGCGGAGGACGAGGAGAGAGGAGACGCGGTCGGCGTTGCTCGCTGCTGCGGGGGGTTTACTTGAGGAGCGTGGCATAGGGGCTGTGACGTTGCGGGCGGTGGGAGAGCGTGCGGGGGTGTCGAGGGGGGCGCCGTACAGGCACTTCGCGGACAAGGAAGCACTATTGTCTGTGCTGGCGGCCGGGTACTTCGGGCGGTTGGGGCTGGAGATGTGGAGGGCTGCCGAGGAGGCTGGCGGGAACCCGTTTTCGCGGTTGCGGGCAGTGGGGGAAGTCTACGTAAGGTTCGCGCTAGCCAACCCGCACCGGTATCGGTTGATGTTCGGGGAGAAGATGCAGGGGAGTCCCCACCCCGAGGTGCGCGAGGCCGCCCACGCCCTTTATGAGGGCTTCGTCGGGGCCGTCGCGGATTGCCAGGAGGTTGGGGAGTTGCCGGCGGGGGATCCCGCCGGGCTCGCCGCGCTCATCTACGCGACCGTCCACGGGGCCGTGGACCTCGCGCTGGCCGGGCAGGCACGGGAGAAGGAAGACCTCAAAGACCCGCTTTCGCAATTCCACCTGCTCCTCCTCTACCTCGGGAACGGGGCGGGCGGTCCGTAGGGACGATTCGCGAATCGCCCCTACAATAGATCATCGGGTACGCTTACGGGCGGTCTCTGGTCTGGTTCTCCGCGCTATCCCGGGTCACCCCATTGCGTACGATTTTTCGCTATTATGTGACGCACGCTTTGGCAAGGGTGGGAGGGATTATGAATAACGGTCTTCGTCGGTATGGGGTCTGGGTCGTCATCGCCCTCGTCGGGGCCCTGTGTTGGGGGATGCTAGCGCTTTCACGGGGGGAGACGGTCAACGCCGGCTGGCTGTTGTTCGCGGCGCTCGCGTCTTACGCCATCGCTTACAGGTTCTACGCCCGCTTTATACAGAACAGGGTACTTGGGACTGATGATTCGCGGGCGACACCGGCGGAGCGGCTAAACAACGGCCGCGATTTCGAGCCGATGGACAGGAGGGTGCTCTTCGGGCACCACTTCGCCGCCATAGCGGGGGCTGGGCCGCTCGTTGGGCCTGTGTTGGCGGCCCAGATGGGGTTCTTGCCAGGAACCATCTGGATCATCGTCGGCGTCATACTCGCCGGAGCGGTGCAGGACATGACGATCCTCTTCTTCTCCATGCGTAGGGACGGCAAGTCCCTCGGGCAGATGGCGAGGGAAGAGATCGGACCCGTCGGTGGGGCGGCGGCGCTTATCGCGGTGCTCTCCATCATGGTCATCTTGCTCGCCGTGCTCGCGCTCGTTGTAGTCCTCGCGCTCGCCGAGTCGCCTTGGGGTTCGTTCTCGCTCGCCATGACCATCCCCATAGCCTTGCTCATGGGAGTTTACATGCGCTTCTTGCGTCCGGGGCGCGTGCTTGAGGCCACTGTCATCGGCGTCGCGCTCCTGATACTCGCGATCTTCGCGGGAGGTTGGATCTCCGAGTCTTCAAGCTACGCTGGCTTCTGGACGTTCACCCCAAACCAGCTCGTCTTCGCCCTCATCGTCTACGGTTTCGTGGCCTCGGTATTGCCTGTGTGGCTCCTCCTGGCCCCCCGCGACTACCTCTCGGCCTTCATGAAGATAGGAACCATAGCCCTGCTCGCCGTGGGGATAGCGATCACGCTTCCACCGCTGCAAATGCCCAAGTTCACCGAGTTCGCCTCCACCGGCGCAGGACCCGTTTTCGCCGGAGCCCTTTTCCCGTTCGTGTTTATCACCATCGCTTGCGGCGCGCTCTCGGGGTTCCACGCGCTCGTGGCCTCGGGGACCACGCCCAAGCTCATCCAGAAAGAATCTCAAGTGCGCATGATCGGCTATGGGGCCATGCTCGTAGAGTCATTCGTCGCCGTGATGGCCATTATCGCCGCCGCGGCCCTGGATCCCGGCGTGTATTTCGCGATGAACGCCAACCCCGCCCTCCTCGGCGACACGGCCCAGTCGGCCGCCCAGGCCGTCAGCGGCTTCGGGTTCTCGGTTTCGCCGGAGACGCTGACCAACACCGCCCAGAACGTGGGCGAGGAGAGCATCATCGGCAGGACGGGCGGGGCTCCGACGCTCGCGGTGGGGATCAGCCAAATCTTCTCCGCCGTCATCGGCGGTACGGCGCTGCAGGCCTTCTGGTACCACTTCGCCATCATGTTCGAGGCTTTGTTCATACTGACCACCGTCGACGCGGGAACGCGAGTCGGGCGGTTCATGATCCAGGACCTCGTCGGCAACGTCTGGCGGCCTTTCGCCCGCACCTCGTGGCTGCCCGGAAACCTGATCGCCAGCGCCGTTATCGTGGGCGGCTGGGGCTACTTCCTGTATGCTGGCGTGAACGATCCTCTAGGCGGCATCAACCAGCTCTTCCCGCTCTTCGGCATAGCCAACCAGCTATTGGCCGCCGTCGCCCTGACGGTGGGAACGACCATCCTCATCAAGATGGGCAAGCTCCGCTACGCCTGGGTCACGGCGTTGCCGCTCGCCTTTGACGCGGCCGTCACGCTAACGGCGAGCTGGCAGAAGATCTTCTCTTCCGACCCGGCGATCGGCTTCTTCGCACAAAGAGCGGCCGCCGCCCAGTCCATAGAGGCGGGCGAGCTGAACGACACCATGCTCGCCCTCAGGGCAGAGAGCCTGGACGATGCCAGGCAGATCCTGGTCAACACCACCGTCGACGGCGTGCTCGCCATACTTTTCGCTGCCATGATCATCATCGTAATTGCTGATGCGTCACGCGTGTGGTACGGCCTGATCTGGGGCCGTAAGGAACCAGAGATGAGCGAGACGCCCTGGGAAGAGTCGCACCTCGACTCCGAGGGCAACGAGATAGAACGCCAGCCTGTAGGGGCCGGTCGCTAGGAGAATATGCCCAAAAGCCCCCTGCTCAGACCGCTGCGCTACGCCTGGGATTATCTAAAGGAGATCTCCGGCGAGAACGCCTACGATAGGTACCTGGCTGTGCACACGGCGACCCACCCGGGCAAACCGGCCATGAGCCGAGGCGAGTTCTACCGCTGGCGCCAGGACTACAAGTACAATAACCCTGGCGCCCGATGTCCATGATAGCGTAGCCCAAGCGGGCCGGTCGGCCCGCACGGTGAGCAGAAATTTCGGGGCTCGAGGCCACACGTAGCGTGACTATCGTGCGGGTTTGACCTCCTGGCGCTGTCTATCGCGTAGCCCGCGCGGGATACACAGCGGCATGCCGGTGCGCGGGTCGGGGACGATGTCGGCCTCGACGTGGAAGACTTCCCGGAGCAACTCTGGAGTCACGACCTCGGCGGGCGGCCCGGCGTCGAAGACCCCTCCCCCGGAGAGCGCGATGAGGTTGTGCGAGTAGCGGGCGGCGTTGTTCAGATCGTGTAGGACCATCAATATCGTGCGGCCCTCGTCCTGGTTGAGACACTTCAGGAGCTCGAGCACCTCTAGCTGGTGGGCCATGTCGAGGAAGGTCGTGGGCTCGTCGAGGAGCAAGGTCTCGGTCTCTTGCGCCAGGGCCATTGAGATCCAGGCCCTCTGGCGCTGGCCGCCGGAGAGGGTGTCGAGCGGACGGTCTGCTAGCTCTATGATACCGGTAGTCTGGAGCGCCTTCTCCACGGCCCGCTCATCATCCTTGGACCACTGCGAAAGCCAGCTCTGGTGAGGGTAGCGTCCCTGGGCAGCGAGCTCCCTGACGCTCAGGCCCTCTGGTACCATTGGGCTCTGGGGGAGGATGCCGAGGCGTTTGGCGACCTCGCTGGTAGGGAGCTTGGCGATGGCGTCGCCGTCCAGGTAAATGGCACCGCCACGCGGCTTCATCAGGCGGGCCAGAGACCGTAGCAAGGTGGATTTTCCGCACCCGTTCGGGCCGACGACCGAGGTGATGCGGCCCTCCGGCACCACGACCGTGAGGTCTTCGATGACGGGAGCCTCATCGTAAGAGAGCGTGACCTCTTCCGTCCGCAACTTGCCCACCGCGATCTCTCCTGCACGATCCTGTTTCCGCACGTCGTTCGCGTTCATCCTTCCGCCATCCTTTGCAGCCGCTCCCAGCGCGTGGTGCGCGGGCAGGTGAAGCAGGCGCCGTCAGCGACCTTGTAGTACAGGCAACACGTGCCGCGCACGAGCGTCATCTCGGAGCCGCTGTCGTGCTCGAAGCGGTAGTAGTCGGCCGCCCCGGGGAGATAAGGCCCGGAGAGCAGTTTCTCTCCGAACCCCAGCGCAAGCTTCTCGCGGCCCATACTCTGTCCGACGTACATGAAGGCCTCCGCGCACACGTCAGAAGCGGCGCGCCACAGCACCCGCGTTCCCCGCCGCACCCTGAGGCCGCGCAGGGCCGACCCCATCGCCGGCAGATGCGTCTGTGCGAGGGTCTCGGATAGCAGATCCAGCATCGCCTCCTCCGACGGCAGGACCACGGCGTCCGGGTGCGCGGCCTCAGGGTCATCCGGAAGGGTGGCAAAGCGCGGTCCGACGAAGGCCAGGTCCTCCGCGAAACCGTGCCTCACCGAAGCGCAGCGCCACGTTCTCCGCTCGCAGATCCGGCAAGCGGCGCTCGGTGAGCATCGTGGCCACGGCCGGCGTCAGCGCACGCCACAGATAGCTTCGTAGTAGGGTGGTCCCCGCGTAGGCACGGTTCTCCGCGCCACACTCGCGCTCGATGCGTGACATCAGGTCTTCTAGGAGGGCAGGGTCTCCGGTGAGATCCGCGACCGTGGTCCACCCTGGCTCGTCGCGGCACGCCGGCGCGGGCTGAGACGTCGATCCTACCGAAGGTGTCTCCGGCGCCCGAGATGCGCTCCAACATCGCCGCGAGCGGTCCGGCCACCACGCCCTCCGCCGACCTCACGCCCTGCTCCCGTCCACGGCGGCCGCGAGTCGTGGCGCAGCCTCTTCGAGCGCGAACGGCAGGCTGAGCGGGCTGCTGTAGCCGAGGGCGCCCGCGAAGTCCGTGCCGAAATCTCCGAAGTAGACGATGCGCCCTTCCCTGGCGGCGTCGAGGCTTTGGACCAAATCGTCGTCCTCGAGAACTTCGCGGTCGGCCCCTAGAAATACGAGGACGTCTTGATCCAGGAGATCCACCCTCTCGCGGCTGATGGACCCGGTCTCCTCGGGCAAGCGGAGACCGAGTGAGGTGAAGAGCAGGGTGCGGAGGTCGTCCGGCGTAAGGAGACTGTACTCTCCCTGGAAGGCGAACGTTACCGCCGCCGTCTTACCTTCGAGTTCGGGATAGTTCTCGCGCGCCTCGGCGAAGCGTCCCTCGACCTCGCCGACAACCTCTTTTGCCCGCGTCTCCATCCCGAGGGCGCGGCCCGTCATAAGCGTTTGCTCCTGCCACGGTGTCCCGCCGTCTACGTACCGCGCCGGCTGGGCGACGGTCGGGGCGATCTCAGCTAGGAAGTCGTAGTCTTCCTGCGTCATGAACGAGTAGATGCCCAGGATAAGGTCAGGCTCCAGGGCCGCGACGGCCTCGAAGTTGATCTCCTCCCCGCCGACGAGCTTCGGCTCGGCGCCGTCGAGCTGCTCTTGCGCCCACGGACGGGTCTCTTCAGGATACGGGCCGATAAAGTCCCTCACCCCGACCGGAACGATCCCGAGCGCGAGCACGAAGTCCGCCTCGTTGTAGCCGACCGCCACGATCCGCTCGGGGTTCTCAGGTACCTCCGCAACGCCGAACTTGTGCTTTATGGAACGTTTCCCTCCGGACGCCGCACCACCACCCTGCGTACCACAGCCGGCGAGAAGCAGTGCCGCGGTGCCCCCGATCAGGAACTCCCTGCGGGTTGGTCCGGCGTGTCGTCGCCTGGTCTGGATCATCGAAAAGCTCCCCTCACGTCTTGCGAGTCTTGTAGAGCAGGTACAGAAAAAAGGGCGCGCCGATAACGGCGGTGACGATGCCACACGGTATCTCTACGGGCGCGAAGAGCGTCCTTCCGACGAGGTCGGCGAGCACGACCATCGTCCCTCCGGTCATCGCCGAGACAGGCAGCAGACCGCCATGGGCTGGCCCTACGAGCCGTCTCGCAATGTGTGGGGCCATCAGGCCGACGAAGGCGATGGTCCCCGCGGTGGCGACAGCAGAGGCGGCGAGGGCGACGCTTGCTAGCACGAGCAACCCGCGTTCGAGCTCCACGCGAGAGCCGAGGCCAGTGGCCACCTCGTCGCCGAGGTTCAGGGCGTTCAGGTGGCGGAAGCGGAGGAAGGCCAGGGGCATAAATACGACCAGCCAGGGCAGTAGGATAAAGATCTGCTCCCACGAGCGACCGTAGACGCTGCCCGTAAGCCAGACCAGCGCCTGGCTGACCTGGTAGATCTCGCCGAAGGTGATCATGAAAGTCGTGAGCGCCGTCGCCACCGCGCTGAGGCCGACCCCGATCAGGATGAGCCGCGTCGGCGAGCTGCTTCCCCTCCAAGCGAGCACGTATAACGTCACCGCCACGACGATAGCCCCGCAGAAGGCCGCCGGCGGCAGGTAGGCCGCGGAAACGTAAGGAAAAGCCACGATGAGGGTCACCGCGGCGAGCCCCGCCCCAGCGTTGATCCCCACGATGTCCGGCGCGGCGAGGTCGTTTTTCGTGAGCCCCTGCAGGATGGTGCCCGAGACCGCGAGCGCGGCTCCCACGAGCACCGCCACAAGAGCCCGCGGCAGCCTGAGCACGTTCACGATAAACCCGTAGTTGGCGTCACCCGACTCGACGCCGAAGAGCGCCAGGACTACGTCGAGCGGCGGTATAGGGTATTCTCCAACCCCCACGTTCGCCACTACCCCCGCGAACGAGACGAGCGCCAGGACCGCGAAGACGACGATGGCCCTGACGTCTAGCCTAAGCGATACGCGTCCTCCCCACGGCCTGATGTTCGACCCGGCCCCTCATCCCTTTATCCTCTGGCGCGCCAGGTAGATAAAGAATGGCGCCCCCACGAGGGCCGTCATGATCCCGACGGGGAGCTCTTGCGGGCGCAACACCAGCCTCGCCGCGATGTCCGCCGAGACGAGGAGCACGGCCCCGAGCAGCGCGCTGTAGGGCAGGATCCAACGGTAATCCACCCCGACGAAGAAGCGGGCCACGTGCGGCACCATGAGCCCCACGAACCCGATTGGCCCGGCCACGGCGACCGCGCCCCCCGCGAGCAAGACAACCGTAGCGATCGAGAGAAACCTGACCCACGCGGTCCGCTGGCCGAGCCCGGTGGCGACGTCCTCTCCTAAAGTGAGCGCCGTGATCTGGCGCCCCAACGCGAAAGCCAACAGGAGCCCCACCGAAAGGTAGGGGAGCACCTGGATCAGGAGCTCAAGGTCCCTGCCCGCGACGGAGCCGGCGAGCCAGAACCGGATCTCCTCCAGAGTTCTCTGGTTGAGGATGAGCACGGCGGTCGTCAGCGACGAGAGCAAGGACGCGAGCGCCGCCCCCGCCACCACGAGCTTCATCGGCGTCATCCCGCCCCCAAGTGTACCGAGCCCGTAGACTACGACCGCAGCCGCAGCCGCACCCGCGAACGCGAACAGGGCATAGGTCGTCAGCGAGGAGGCACCCAGGATAAAGACCGACCCGACTACAGCGAGGGCAGCCCCCGCCTCTATACCGAGTATACCGGGGTCGGAGAGTGGGTTGCGGGTCACACCCTGGATGACCGCTCCGGCCACCGCCAGGGACGCGCCCACGAGCGCGGCGACCAGGGCGCGCGGCACACGCAAGGTGCGGATGATCAGGTCGTCTTCAGAGCCCCCGTAGTCGAAAAAGGCCGAGATGACATCCCACGTCCCGATCCGGGCCGCCCCGAACCGCACGCTCGCCAACAGACATAGGAACAATAACCCGGCCGCCACCAGCAAACCGAGCAGCAACGCCGTACGCGAACGCAAGACCCGCACCTACAGACCCCGGCCCAGATCACATCGAAGTTGACGTACTACATGCCCCCGACTATCTTTGTCCATAGTTTTGAGAATGATTGTCATTTGCGTCATGGACCGCAAAGATACAAGGTCTGGGGGGTCTAATCAATTGATCTGGATCAAAGAGCGTCTGTTTGTGGGTTTGTTCCTGGCGATGGTCTTCGCGCTCGCGGCCTGCGGCGGCGGTAGTGAAAGCGAGGGCGGTTCGGAGAAGGCGCGGACCGTCGAGCACGCCATGGGCTAGACGGAAATAAAGGGCACGCCCGGTCGGATCGTGGTGCTCGACACGGGTGAGCTGGACAGCGCGATGTCGCTCGGGGTGACGCTGGTAGGTTCGGTCGCGGCGGTGGAGGGGCCAGGCTTTCCGTCGTACCTTCAGGGCACCGGGAACGTAGAGAACGTCGGCACCATCGAGGAGCCAAATTTGGAGAAGTGAACCGGGAAGCCGAAGCAAAGAAGATCATGGCCGATTATGAGAACCGGCTGAGGGATTTCGGGAAGGCCCCGGGTTGCAGGCTCGGAGAGACTGAGGTCTCCGTGGTGCGCTTCCCGCCGGGCAAGACCCGCATCTACCAGAAAGAGTCGTTCATCGGGACGTTGCTGGAGGACGCCGGTCTACCCCGTCTCAGGACGTGGAGAAATTCGCGATCCTCAACGCCGGCTCCGAGTTCATCCCCAAGATGGGCGGGGATGTGATCTTCGTGACCGTCTATGGCCCCGAAGACGAGACGACGCAGCAGGAGATCACCACCGACTCCCTCTGGGGGAAATTAGAGGCTGTCAGGCAAAATAGAGTCAACGAGGTCTCAGATGACCTCTGGATGCTAGGCATCGGACCGACCGCCGCGGAGGGGGTAGTAGGCGACCTGGAGACGCATCTGGCCGACGGGTGAGATCGGATAAGGTTACGCTATACTCGTTGCATGGTAGAGCAGCATGATTCATTGACCGTCGAGGAGTATCTGAAGCTCGAAGAGTCGGCCACGGTCCGCCACGAGTACGTGGGTGGTGAGATCTTCGCGATGGTCGGCGCCACCAAGCGTCACAACAGAATCGTCGGCAACATCTTTAGCGGGCTATGGGGAGCCGCCCGTGGTGGCTCCTGTCGAGTGTACTCGGAGAGCGTCAAGCTGCGCATCGCGGTCGACACCATCTACTACCCGGACGTGATGGTCGCCTGCGGCCCCGAGGGAAACGATCCGCTGGTAGAAGATGATCCCTGTCTGGTTGTGGAAGTGACCTCACCGAGCACCGAGATGACGGACCGGCGTGAGAAGCTTGCAGCCTACAAACGCATGCCCGGCCTCGAGGCGTACCTGATCGTCTCGCAAGACCGAAAGTGGGTCGAGCGGCACTTCCGCGGTGAGGACGGCATGTGGCGAAGGGCCGATTTCGTAGACGAAGGCAGGGTTCCGATTTCCTGCCTCGAAACAGAACTGACCGTGGCGGAGATCTACGAGGGGCTGGAATAAGGTTTCAGGCAACAGCAAGAAGAACTGCTGCCTGAAACCTGTAGCCTATTTCATCCACTCCTCTTTAGCTTGCCGGTCCGCTTCGCATAGTTTTCGCCGAGGTGGAAGATCCAGATCCCGAGCGGCACGAAGACCGTGCCCATGATCAGCAGCGGCCAGATGCTACCCCAGAGTTGTGTGATGTCGACGCCGTGGAGTAGCGCCGCGCGGGAACCTTCGAGCGCGTACGTAACCGGCGAGAACTGCGCTATCGTCTGCATCCACTCGGGGAGTACCTTGATGGGGTAGTAGACGCCCGAAACGAGGAGCAAGAGGGCCGAGACGATGTACGTCACCTGCTGGCCCTTTTCGGGGGAGAGCAGTGGCATGACGGCGGCGACCACCCCGAACCCGACAAGCGAGATGCTGCACACGGCGAGGATGATCAGGGCGGCAACGTAGTTGGCGTTGCCGAGGTCGAGGTCGAAGGCAAGCATGGCGACGCCGAGAACGATGGCGGTGCGGATGATGCCGTAGACGATCGCGTAGACGCCCATGCCGAGCAGGTGCGTTACCCGACTCGTCGGGCTCATGAACGTGTACTCGATCGTCCCCTCCCAACGCTCCCACTGCACCGTCTCAGAGAGGATGTCGAAGATCATGGACAGGTAGCTCCAGATCAACGCCCCGATGAGCAGGAACGTCATGTAGTACTGAACATCGATGGCCTCTCCGCCCTTCTGCTCAGCGGCCCCAGACCCGATAAACGTGATGGACATGGCGTTGACCGTGGTGAACGTCAGCCAGACGACCTCCCACATGAAGTAGCGCTTGGTCAGGAAGTAATTTCGTTGTACGTAGCCCCAGACGGCGATCATCTCGACCAGCCACCCTGGTTTGATGGGACCCCTCATCTCTTATTCTCCTTCCGCGCTGGCTTCCTCGACGGAGACACCAGTCGCGGCCATAAACGTCTCTTCTAACGTTGGTACGTGTCCGTTGACCTCACCAGCGTACCGGCGCTTCAACTCATCAGGCTCTTCGATGGCCAGTATCTTTCCGTCTACCATGATGCCGACCCGGTCGCAGAGCTCTTCGGCCTCGCCCATATCGTGTGTGCAGAGCAGGATCGAGGAGTCGTGGGCGTCGCGAATTCTCTGGATAAACGCCTGCACGTCCTTCTTGCTCCTGGGATCCAGGCCCGTCGTCGGCTCGTCGAGGAGCATAAGGACGGGGCTAGTGAGCAGGGCCCTGGCTAGCGCGATCTTCTGTTGCATCCCGCGGCTCAAATGCTCCATCGGCTCGGTAGCCCGCTTCTGCGCGAAGCCGATGTTATCCAGGATCTCCTTTATTCTCGGCCGCGCCTCGGCGCTCGTGACGCCGTAGAGCTTGGCCCCGTAGAGCAAGTTCTCCATGGCCGAGAGCTTCTTGAAGAAACTGGCCTCGACGCTGACCCTGTTCATGCTGCGCTGCACCCGCTTGGGGTGGCGCGTCGCGTCGATGCCGAAGACCTCGACCTCCCCGGAATCTGGGAGGACCAGCGTGGAGATCACCCGCACCAGCGTGCTCTTGCCGCTCCCGTTGGGCCCGAGGATGCCTACGACCTCCCCTTTGCCGACCGAGAGCGAGACATCGTCGAGTGCACGAACGACCTCCCCCCGCCGCTTTTTGAAGCTCTTTTCTACATTCCTTAGTTCCAGTGCCTTCATAACCACACCTCCAACACAACCAGGCCCAGAGGGGCGCCCGACTTACAGGCGCCCCCTGGATTCCAACCTCTCCCAGACCACGCGCCAGGTCTCTTCGCGCTCGGCGGCTATCGCCAGCTCGAAGAGCCTGCGCGCCATTCTGGCCCTCAGCGAGGGTTCTCCGGGGGGCCGGGCGTACCTCATGCGTTCGGCCCTCCGTCCGGCGAAGTCCTGCTCGCGGGCCGTCCGGTCCTGCAACACCATGTACTGCCAGTCGTTAAACATTTCTTTCGGTCTCCTTCTCTCCTCGTCGCGCCCTGGATGGGCTGATACCGTCCGCTTTGGGAACCGTGCCGGAGACCTTAGCCCGCTAATCGGGCAAAACTTTAGGCCCCCGGTCCGCTTGGTCCGGGGGCCTCTTGTGAGAAGTGTGGTTGAGCTAGAAGCTCACGTTCTCATCGCGACCTCACGGACCTCGGGACGCACCTCTCCCCCGAACACCGGATACCCTATGTCCGTGCGAGTGACGTGCATCAATCCTTCAGTCCTTTACGCGACAACAACACAACGGAAGCACTCTAACGCTGCTCGCGAAGCTTGTCAACGGTGTTGCACGAACTTCAAGAAAAATTACGACAGATTACGTAGACGCCGGTCTCACCCGGTAGGGTGAGATGGTCGCCAGAGAGCGCAGGCTCACGGGCATCGCCCACCCGAAGTTCCGCGAAGATCTCACGCGACAGGCTAAAGTGACGGGACATGTCTGAGGCCAGTAAGCGGCCGATGAATGATAACAACCTCGCCCCGCCGAAGCTACGACTATATACTGCCCGGCGGGGATCGCTGAGTGGAAACTGCTGACAACCAACCGGGACGGTCTACGTGACGCAGACAGTGGATGCCAGAGAAGGCGACGACTTCTTTCTGAACGATCCGGCGAAGCTCGACGATCCCTTCCCCGACCTCAAGTACTTCAGGGAGAACCGTCCCGTCTTTTTCTACGCACCCTTCAACCAGTGGTACGTCTTTGGGTACGATGACGTCGCCAACCTGTTCCATGATCCCAGGCTCAGCTCGGACAGGATGAAGGGTTTCGTCGACGCGGCTCCCCCAGAGGTCAGGGACGACGTAAGGAAAGTGACGCCCTACCTGGAGATGTTCGTGCTGATGATGGACGACCCGGACCACGCGCGGGTGCGCAAGTTCTTGCATCTGGGTTTCAACCTCGAAGCGGTCCACAGGCTGCGCGGCAACATCCAGGAGTCTACCGACGAGCTGTTGGATAAGGTCAAGGACCAGGGTCACATGGACCTCTGCGAGGACATAGCCTTCCTGCTCCCGGCCTACGTACTCTCCGATTTTCTCGGCGTCCACAAGGAAGACCGCCACAGGGTCGTGCAGTGGTCGGTAGACTTTATCGACTTCTTCAACCACGTGCCCATCGCGCCGGACATGGCACAGAGGATGGTAAAGAGCGCCACCGAGATGGTCGACTACACCAAAGGTCTGCTCGCCGAGAGGCGCGCCGAACCCAAGGACGACTTCCTGGGTACGCTGGCCAGAGCCCAGGCCAGCGCAGAAACCGGGGAAGGCACGATCACAGAAGACGAGATCGTCGCCAACGCCATGCTCTTGCTGCTCGCCGGTCACGTCGCGGTGAGGAATTTGATTGGCAACATCGTCTACCTGCTTCTCACCCACCCCGAACAGTGGTCGCTCCTGCAGTCGGACCCCTCCCTGTTGCAGAATGCTATAGAGGAGACGCTTCGCTACGAGCCGCCGGTCACCCTGATCCCACGCATAGCGCTCGAAGATTTCGAGTTGCAAGGAAACAAGATCGAGGCCGGTCAGGTAGTGCAACTCAGCATCGCCTCGGCCAACCGCGACCCTTCCCACTTCCCCAACCCGGAAATCTTCGACATCTCCCAGAAGCCTGCCAGGTACCTGAGCTTCGGCTTCGGCCCGCACGGCTGCCTCGGCGCTCCCCTGGCCAAGGAGCAGGCGCGCATCGCCCTTACGACAGTCTTCCGCCGGCTGCCGGGAATAAAGCTAGACGAGAGCAAGCAGATCGTCTGGTACCGTAACGCCGCCAACCGCGGTCCCAGTTCGTTGCCTTTGGTGTTCTAAGGCGGTCAGCGGTCAGATTACGCCCCTAATCCTCTGTCGAAAGCTTTCCGGGCCTGCCATCAAAAGCCATGCCCTGCCATCCCCCTAGTCGATGGGTGGGCCGGAGACCGAAGCGTCCCTGACCATCACCGTGGTGTGGGCCCTCTGACGACCCTGAAAGTCCCATAGCTTTTGGGTCGGGTTAAGGACGGTACTGAAGGTGTAGGTGCCTGCGGGGAGGGGGCCAATCTCTCCCGAGATAGATGCCGACTCGACGTACTCGTCAGCGAGTTTGATCTCATCTCCCGCGTCTCCCACGACAGTACCACCATCCGGCGTTACACACTTCAGCGTGGGAGCAATGGAGCCTCCTTGAACAGCAGGACAGTAGTAGAGGAAACCAGGTCCGTTCTCGGTGTACGCAGCGAAGGAGGACCACACCGTCACGTGGTATTGCCTTCCGGTAGGAACCTTCACCGTAACGGGTGCACACTCCCTCCAGGCGGTGAACGAAGTGCAGCCGCCGGTAGTCGTGACGTCGCCGGTGCTTTCGTGTTCTGTTTTCATGGTAACCCCGAGGGCCATGGAGTCTTTACCGTCCACTTTGTCGGCGTTCAGGTTGACCACTTTGGTGCCGGAGTTAACCTTCATGGGCGCCTTGCCGGTTTCTACCTGCAGATCCAACGCCGTAGAGCCCGCGGCCGTCGAAGGGTTCGAAATCCGCAAGGCAGGGCCACCATCGACGTTGCCGGTCAGCCTGGTTATGGCCGTGGCCGTGTTGTTAACAGAACCGAGGATGAAGTTGCCCCCGTTGGCCCCGAAGGCAGTCGAGACCATCCCGAAAACGAGCGCTAGCATCAACGCCAGGCCCATCAGGAACACCGTAGCCCTCCCCACCCGCATCGCCTTGCCCGTCACGATCCTCAACATCTCCATCGCCCCTTTCGGTCTGTCCGGAACGGCTCGTCGTCCACCACCGTAGCGGGCAAGCGTCTCTCAGTCGTTACGACAAACGTTACGAGCAGATATTTTCTGAACCGCTCAGGAGTCTTTTCTCCTACCAACCACCATCGATTGCCCACGCCTCACTCGGGAAACGTCCCGAGTTGGCGCATCATGCCAACGTCATCCCTGACGCCCCAGTGCTCGACGGCTTTACCGTCTCTAAAGCGGACGAAGTGCATGTGATTCTGCCGCACGGAGCGACCGGTCGGAGACATGCCCATCAGGGATCCCTGGTGGGTACCGTTCATCGCCAAACGACCAGCGACGGTATCCCTTTCGGCGACCAGATGCTCGATCGAGAAGTGCAAGTCCGGAAAAGCCGTGCGCAACATGGTGATCACCATGCGCAGCGACTCGGGACCACGATTGTTCGCTCCAGGAGGAGCCTCGTGGTTAATGAATTCGGAGTCGATCAACTCGCCAACGACGGCGAGGTTTCCCCGATTGAAACCCTCCTCGTACATGCGGCGAAACTGCGCCTTGTTCTCTTCCGGCGTCAACATGTGCATGGCTCCTTTCCGTCTGGCTTGTTCTCTTTCTTGCTATACTGACTCTAGCCAGCGGAAGTGAAGGGGTCTATCCCACCGAAGTGGGATTTTTGGAAGCACTATGGTCACGAGCGTGGCTGCAGAAGACCGGGTCCTGGGCGAGGTAAAGCGGCTGTGCAGTGCTGGACTCGACGAGAGGACCTTGCTCGTCGAGGTAGTCGAGCGCTTCCGCGGCGCCATTCCCTTCGAGGCGATCTGCTTCTCAGCGACCGATCCTTCGAGTGGCCTGATCACAAACTCGGTTGCCGAAGGGCTCGGGGGCCTGCAAGAAGCACGCGTGTTCTTCGAGAACATCTACCTGGAGATGGATGACACGTACGGCTACGACGGGACGTCCCAGAAATGGCGCGAGCCGGTGAGGCTGCTCTCCGAGGCGACCGGAGGGCAACTCGAACGCTCCCTCAGATACCGCGAGCAGACCGGGCCGCTGGGGCTGGGCTTCGAAATGGGCGGCGCCTGTATGGTGAGCAGGGAGCTCTGGGGCGGCATCGTGCTGATCAGAGAGCGGGGAGATCCCGACTTCGAGGCGCGAGAGCTGGGGCTGATGCGCCGCGTCGTCCCGCACCTTGGGGCCGGTTTGAGGGCGTCTGCGCTAGTTTCACAGGCTGCCCACGCCGAACCAAACGATGACGGTCCCGGAATTCTCGTCCTCGACCATCGTTGGCGGGTGGTCGAGTACACGCCCGCCGCCAGGCGATACCTGGAGGATCTGGTAGACCTGGGACCCGATTGGCAAGAAGGCGGGAGCCTTCCCGAAGCGGTCTGGATGGTGATGGGCGCGCTGCAGAAGGCACTGAGTCCACAGACGGACCGGGATGCGAGAACGGTCCCGTGCCTTTCCGTGAAGACCCGCACCGGACGGTGGCTGACGTTGCAGGGCGCCCTTACAGAGGCCAGGCCCGGACATCCCAGCCAGAACATGATCGTCATCGAACCCACAGGACCGAGACGAATAGCCTGGCTCAAGGCAGCCGCTTACGGGCTCAGCCCTCGCGAGCGAGAAATAGTGGATCTCGTCCTGCGAGGCGCTTCCAGAAAACAGATGGCCGCGACGCTCTACATCTCCGAGTACACGGTGCAGGATCACCTCTCCAATATCTTCGACAAGGTCGGGGTGCGGGGCCGAGAGGCCCTCATAAAGCACCTCTTCCTGGATAACCTCTACCCGAGGATAATTCCGCCAGAGTTTCGTCAGACGCCTGTATAGTCCGCTTCGGACCTCTGGCTACTCGTGCCGATCGCCCGTTTGGTGAAGGTTATCGAGAACTGCGAGAATGGAGCTACAGGGTTGTGTCGTCCCATAGGGGTCTTGAAAGGGTTTCTCTTGACCGAGATGAGCGTTACCCCGGAGGAGCAGGTCGCCCGCGTCACGGTCTCCGCCGACGCCGCGCTGCTGCAGCCGGTGATCGAGTTCGTGGGACGGATGACGCGTCTGCTTGGTCTGGTTGAAGCCGAGCAAGTAGAAGAGGCCGTGGAGCTGGTGTGCCTGAACGTCATCGAGCACGCGTTCGGCCCCGAGGAGGATGGTTCCTTCGAAGTTTACGTCCTGCGCGGGGCGGGGCAGGTGGTCGTGGCGGTCGAGGACAGGGGGCTGCCCTTCGACTACAGCCGCCTGCAAAGCGGCGAGGACACGACGGTGCTGGAGAAGCTGCACCAGTCCTTTGACGAGGTCCGCTTCGTAAACCTCGGACGCCGCGGCAACAGGGTCGAGCTACGCAAGCATCTCCCCCACGCCGACGTCAGGGAGCATCTGCCCGAAGACGAACACCGCAGGACCGTGGAGGCTGCCGCGGTATCCGAGGAGGTTCCCCTGGAGATCCGCATGATGAAGCCCGAGGAATCCTTTGAGCTCTCGCGCTGCGTCTACCGCTCCTACGGCTACAGCTACGACTGGGATTCCATCTACTATCCAGATAGGATCAGGGAGCTGCAGGAGAAGGGTCTGATGATCTCGTGCGTCGCCGTTACGCCCGAGGGCGAATTCGTGGGACACCTGGCCGTCACCGTAGAAAGAGCCGATTCGCCGGTGGGAGAAGCCGGGCAGGCGGTCGTGGACCCGCGGTTTCGGGGGCACCACCTCTTTCCCAGGATGAAGACCTACATGGCGGAGCGGGCCGCGGAAGACGGAATGTACGGACTCTACAGCGAGGCGACCGCCGTCCACCCGTACAGCCAGAAGGGGAACCTTCAACTCGGCGCGAGGGAGACGGGGTTCCTGCTCGGCTACATACCAGCCTCCGTCTCGTACAAGCAGATCGGCGGGGAAGCTGGAGGACGGCGCGGGTCCGTCGCGCTGTTCTACATGCGCGTAAGCGACGAGCCGAACCGCGAGATCTTCCCCCCTGCTCGTTACCTCGAAGAAGTCGGACGCGTCGTCGAACACAGCGGGCTAAGACGCACGATCGGCGAAGTAAGCGTACCGGCACCACAGCACTCCAGCATTAGCCTCGAGGTGCGACAAGACCACAACCTCGCTTTCGTTCGGATCGATGAGCCTGGCAAGGACCTGGAGGAACTGGTCCGGGCTCACCTGCGAGATCTGTCCTTGCACCGCGTAGATTGCGTCTACGTGGACCTTCCCCTCTCCCATCCCGGGACGCCTGATGCCGTGGCGGGACTCGACCGCCTCGGGGTATTCTTCGGCGGGATCATCCCCGAGGCCCACGCCGGTGGAGGAGACATTCTCCGCCTGCAGTACCTGAACAACATCGAGATACAGCCTGGAGACGTCAGCACCGCCTCGGACTTCGGGGAAGAGCTACTCGGCCTGATCTTCCGACAGAACAAATCAATGTGAGGAGGCCTTCTTGGGCCGGGATAAAGCGACCATCGGCGTCTTCGGCAACCAAGAAGTTGAGTGTATGAAGAGCTAGGGCCCGAAGGACCGTAGCTTGATGCAGGGCTCTAGCGTGTCCCTGTTGGCGTATTCCTTCCGCGCAAGGCCGCGTAGATTCCCCAGAGGCTCACCAGGGCCCAGGTTCCTTCCAAGAGGATAAAGCCGATTTGCCAGTCTACCAACGCCACCACCGTTAGCACGGCCGAACCTGCAAAGTTGGCGAGTGAGTAGATGAGGTTGGACGGCTGTATCCAGCCGAACAGGTTGGCGGCGAAAGCGCCGAGGATAGCGAGCGCCCCGAGGACCGAAATCACCTGCAGCACAGAGGTACCCCTTCTAGAATTTTACCCGGCCAGCTCATGGTCCTCCTCGTTTGGGATCATGCCGCGCGCGAGCTGCATGCGGTTGGTGAGGTTATACACGCTGGCGATCTCGGGCGCGAGGACAACAATACGGTTGCCACAACCCACCTCCAGACACGCCAGCGTCGCCGGTGTGTTCGTTCCCAGCGGCGCTAGCGGCAACCTTGACATTTCTTTTCTTCACTTATTTAATGAATAATGTCGTGTGGGCCGCTAGCGTTTTGGCCGGTACAGAATTCGGTTTGGGCGGTGCGTACAATGGGGGGCCGTAGCGGGATCGCGCGAAGGAGAACGTAAACGTGGGTTTCGTAAGCGAGTCCGGAGGCACGGCGGGTGAGTGGTCCGGCCGCTCTGCCTCACCGCGCGGCGGCAACGAGGGGCGCAAGGGGGCTTGAGCGGCGCGGGGATACGGTTCGTCTCGGATCTCGACGTCGCTGCATTGAGGCTCGCGCCGGCCGAGATCCTCGCATCGGTCGAGGCAGCGGTGCGCGCGCAGGGTTACGGGGACGTGGTTCTGGAGCCGCGGGTCCATTTGGTGCCGCCCAACGGAGGGAAGGGACACTTCAACGTGCTGCGCGGGTACGTCGGCCCCGACAACATCTGCGGCGTGAAGGTCGTCGGCGACTTCGTCGAGAACTACAGGCTGGGTCTGCCTAGCGAGGTCGCGCTCGTGAACCTCTTCGACCCCGATACTGGTGTCCCCGTCGGTATCGTGGACGGAACCATGATCACGAGCGCCCGCACCGGCGCGCTAACGGCGCTGGGCGCCAAGCACCTGGCGCGTCCGGACAGCAAGGTCCTCGGCCACGTCGGCGCGCGCGGGACGGCGTGGTGGAACGTAACAATGCTCGACGACCTGTTCGACCTAGACGAGATCCGGGTCACCAGCAAGCGTCCGGAGTCCAGGGAAGAGTTCGCCCGTCGTTTGACTGAGCACCTGGGAAAACCGGTAAGGGCGGTGTCGACCCCGGAGGAGGCCCTCGTGGGTGCTGACATCATGGTCGAGGCCTCGCGCCTCGAAAACCCGGAGGTGTTGCTCAAGACGGGGTGGGTCGAGCCGGGCGCCTTCGTGGTTCCGTACGGTACCGTGAGCGCAGTCGAGCTCTCGCTCACGGGCGCGATGGACAAGGTCGTGGTCGATGATTGGGGGCAGGCCGGCGCGGGACGCTTCGGGGCGTTGAGGCGTCACGTGGACGAAGGTTTACTGACGCAGGAGAATTTGCACGCCGAGTTGGGCGAGATACTGGCCGGGCGCGCCGCGGGGCGCGAGGGGGCCGAGGAGAAGATCCTCTTCTGGCACAGGGGGCTCGCGACGACGGACGTCGCGCTGGCGTATTTGATCCTACGCCGGGCAGAAGAGGCCGGGCTTGGGACCCTGATTCCGACGGGGTACAAGGACGCGTGATCACGATACGACGTGCGGCGGATCTGGACCTCAAGACGATAGAAGACGTCGCCTTAGGGGGCCGGCCCCTGAGGCTGCATCCCGAGCTGCTCGAAGAATTGCGAAGGTCCCACGCCGATATGGAGGGCGCGCTCGTGGACGGCAGGCGCGTGTACGGGGTGAACACCGGGATGGGCTACCTGGCTGGCAAGGGCCTGCGGGGGCTAGAGCGGGAAAAGCACCAGCGGAACTTGCTCGTAGGTCGCGCCGTCGGGTCGCCGCCGTTCTTGCCCGCGCAAGAGGCCCGCGCTCTGCTTGCGGCGCGCCTGATCAACCTGACCAGCCCCCACACCGGGGCCACACCGGAGCTTTGCCGTTTCGTGGTGGACCGGCTGAACGATGGTTTCGTTCCCGCGGTTCCCCGCGAGGGCCTAGGTTGCGCCGGGGAGATAATATCACTCTCGCACGCCTTCCAGACCTTTATCGGCATCGGTCAGGTTCTCGAACCCGACGGGACGGTGCAAGACGCGGCGGTCGCGCTGGCCGAGCGCGGGGTCGCGCCCTACGAACCGGCGCCGAAGGAGGGGATCTCGCTCCTCGCGGGCTCACCGGGGACGATCGCGTTGGCCGTCGCCCGGCTCCGCGCGGCCAGGGTTCTCTGCCGCCAGTTGCTGGCGAGCGCGGCCTGCTCGATAGACGCGCTTCGCGCCCCGCTCGAGGTGTACGGCGAGCACGTCGACGGGCTCACCGGCGACCGCATCCTCGTCGATGTTCTGCGTCGGCTGAGGGTGGCGTTGCGGGGCTCCGAGGAGGAGCGCTCGGGAGAGCAGGCCCCCGTCTCGTTCCGCGTCGCGCCGCAGGTGCTCGCGCACGTCGAGCGCACGATCTCCCGCTTCGCGGAGGATGCCGAGCGGGCGATCGGGTCGGTCAGTGATTCGCCGGTTTTCGTGGACGGCCGCTTCGTCGCGACCGGGGCGTTCCACGAGGTGGATCTGGCGTCCGGGTTCGACTCGCTCTCTGCGGCGTTCGTCAGGGCGGCCGAGCTCTCGGGGCAGAGGATTCATCGTCTGCTCGACGGGCGCTTCAGCGGGCTCCCTGACCAGCTGACGCCCAACCCCGGCTTCTCGTGCGGCCTGATCGTAGTCCAGAAGCGCGTTGTCGGGGTCCTGAACAGGCTGCGGCGTCTCGCCGAGCCGGCCTCGATCGGCCTGGTAGACACCTCGCTCGGGCAGGAAGACGCCATGACCTTCGGCTTCGAGGCCGCGGAGAACCTGCGAAGGGTGGAGGAGCTCGTGCGAGATGTGATCTCCTGCGAACTCCTCGTCGCGCGGCAGGCCTGGGCGCTGCGCGGCGCGGGGATACCGGAAGGTCTATCTGGCATCTTCGAGCAGTTCGCCGACGCCGTCGAACCCGTAGAGGCGGACCGGCCGCTCGGTCCGGACCTGACCCGGATCGTGGCTTTGCTGGAGCGTGGAGGGCTGGCGCCGAAATTTGATGAGCAAGCCGGCAGAATTGGGGGAGAGCCGTGATCAGCTTCGAGTCCGTCAACAAGCGTTACGCGGACGGGACCGTGGCCGCCGACGACCTCACGTTCGAGGTACCAGAAGGCGAGCTGGTGGTCCTGGTCGGCCCCTCCGGCTGCGGCAAGACCACGGCGCTGCGCATGGTCAACCGCATGATCGAACCGACCGACGGGCGCATAAGCGTGAACGGGCAGGACGCGGCGAGCGTGCCGGCCCCGAAGTTGCGGCGCGACATAGGCTACGTCATCCAGCAGGTCGGCCTCTTCCCGCACCTCACCATCGCCGACAACATCGCCACGGTTCCGAGCCTGATCGGCTGGGACAAAGGGCGCACGCAAGAGAGGGTGGAAGAGCTTATCGACACGGTCGGGCTCTCCCAGGAGGTCGCCAGTCGCTACCCGCGCCAGCTCTCGGGCGGCCAGCAGCAGCGCGTGGGCGTTGCCAGGGCGCTCGCGGCCGACCCTCCCATAATGCTCATGGACGAACCCTTCGGTGCCGTCGACCCCATAGTGAGGTCGCTCTTGCAGGACGAGTTCCTGCGCCTGCAGCGAGAGCTAAAGAAGACCATCATCTTCGTCACCCACGACGTAGATGAGGCCATGAAGATGGGCGACCGCATCGCCATCTTGAACGTCGGGGGTGTGTTGGAGCAGTACGATTCCCCGACCGACCTCCTCGCCGCGCCGGCTAACGACTTCGTGGTCGACTTCCTCGGCGCCGAGCGCAACCTCAAACGGCTCGCCCTGATCCCCGTCTCCGCGGTGGAGCCCGAGGCAAGACCGCTGGTGTCGGCGGACGATTCGTCAGACCGCGCGCTGGAGGCGGCGCGGGAGGCCGGCACGAAATGGGTTCTCGTCTCGGACGGGGAGACGCGGGTGGAGGGCTGGGTCTCGGCCGACGATCTGGACGGCCATCAGAAGGTGGGCAGGGCACAGGTGCACCCTGTGGGCTCCTTCGTCACGGCCGAGGATTCGCTGCGGGCGGCGCTGGACGCCATGGTCGAGTCGCCCCTTGGCGTGGCCGTAAGGGTAGACGGAGACGGGCGCTACAGAGGGGTCGTCACGCACAACACCCTTACCGGGGAGCTCAAGTAGGATGGGCCAGGGTATCTTCGACTGGGTGTGGGTCACGGACAACCTGGACGACATCTGGGCGCAGCTCTCGGAACACGTGATCCTGACGGCCATCCCGGTCAGCCTCGGTTTCCTAATAGCTTTCCCGATGGCGCTGGCGTCTATCCGCTGGCCCCACCTCTACTCACCGCTGCTGGGTATGGCGGGCATCCTGTTCTCGATCCCGACCATAGCCCTGTTCGTGATCATGATTCCGTTCACCGGCCTCTCCATGGCCACGGCCATCATCCCGCTGACTTTGTACACGCTGCTGATACTGCTGCGCAACACCGTGGAGGGCCTGAACGGGGTGCCGGCAGACGTCAAGGAGGCCGCCGAGGCGATGGGCTACACGCGCACGCGCCAGCTCTTCCGCATCGAGCTGCCCCTGGCCGTCCCCGTTATCGTAGCCGGGTTGCGCATAGCAACGGTCAACACCATTGCGTACGTGGCGATCACGGCCCTCATCGGGCAGGGCGGGCTCGGCAACCTGTTCATGGACGGTTTCCTGCGCCAGTACCCGACGCCCTTGATAGTGGGCCTCGTCCTCTCGGTGCTGCTGGCGGTCGCGGCCGACCTGGGGCTGCTAGGCATGCAGCGCGTCCTGACCCCCTGGCAGAGAGACCCGGGCTAGCGTGGGCGAGGTCGTAAACAACCTGGTCGCGTGGTTCGCTGACCCCGTCAACTGGCAGGGGACGGGCGGCGTCCCGACGCGGGTTGCGGAGCACATCTGGTACTCGGTGCTGGCCATCGTGGTAGCGGTCGCGGTCGCGCAGCCGGTCGGCATGTTTATCGGGCACACCGGACGCGGGGGCGCGCTCGCGATAAACCTGTCCAACGCCGCCAGGGCCGTCCCAACGTTCGGGGTGATCCTGCTGGCCTTCCTGGTTGCAGGGATAGGGCTCGCGCCGGTCCTCGTGGCCCTCGTGGTGCTGGCGGTCCCCTCGATGATCACGAACACCTATGCCGGCTTCCGCGCCGTCGACCCCGACGTGCGAGAGTCGGCCGAGGGCATGGGTATGTCGGGTTGGCAGGTTATAAGACGCGTCGAGATACCCATCGCCATGCCCCTGATCATGGCCGGCGTGAGGATCTCGGCCGTGCAGATCGTGGCGACCGCGACCTTCGCCGCGGTCGTCAGCCTCGGCGGCCTCGGGCGCTACATCATAGACGGGCTCGCCCAGCAAGACCTCACGCAGGTGCTCGCTGGCGCGATCCTCGTCGCCGGCCTGTCGCTGCTTACGGAATTCGGGCTCTCGCGCCTCCAGACGGCCGTGGTTTCCAACGGCCTGCAACAAGAGAGCGGCGAGGCGTCTATAGGTGCGAAGCTGGAAGGCTCGCAGGGATAGGTTCTCGGAAGGAGCTGGAGATGTTTTCGAAAGAGAAAGTATTGGTGCTAGCGGCGGTCTTCTCGCTGCTCGTGGTGGGTTGCGGCGGTGAGGACGCGCTGCAGGAGGGCGATGGTGGAGGTAGTAGCGATGCAATCGTCGTAGGGTCGGCCAACTTTCCGGAGCAGTTGATCCTCGGCAACATGTACGCCGACGTGATCGAAGCCCAGGGACTCGAGGTCGAGCGCAGGCTGAACCTCGGCACGCGCGACGTCGTGTTCCCTTCGCTGGAGAGCGGCGAGATTACGCTCGTGCCCGAGTACAACGGCGCGCTGCTCAGCTACCTGTCTAAAGGCGAGTCGGACGTCACGAGCCCGGAAGAGACCACAGAACTGCTCAGGCAAGAGCTCCCCAGCGGCCTGGTGGCGTTGGAAGCGTCCGAGGCGCAGGACAAAGATGCCCTCGCCGTCACCCCGGAGACGGCCGAGAAGTACGACCTGAAGAACACCTCCGATCTCGCCGGGGTGGCGGACGAGCTTATCATTGGCGGCCCACCTGAGATGTCCGAACGTCCCGACGGCCTGCCGGGGCTCAAAAGGGTGTACGGTATCGAGTTCGCCGAGTTCAAACCGCTGGACGCCGGCGGCCCCCTCACGGTAGAGGCGCTATCCAACGGTGACATCGACGTCGGAAGGGTATTTAGCAGCCAGGGCGTCATCGACGAGCGGGGCTGGGTCGTGCTCGAAGACGACAAAGAGCTGAGCCCGGCGCAGAACATCATCCCGATAATCCGCAAGCAGAACGCGACGCCGAAGATAGAAGACCCCCTGAACAAACTCTCCGCGACCCTGACGACCGACGACCTCAAGAGGCTCAACAAGATGGTGGAGGTAGACAAGGAAGACCCCGAGGAGGTCGCCACCGAATACCTGCAAGAGAAAGGCCTCATCGAATAGAAACTGATCAACGGCAGGGGATCAGGGCGAGATGTCCAGGACAACTCCCTCGGGCCGTATCCCAGAAGGGCCGATCACCGGGCCAAAGAATGATACTCCTCGTTTGGGATCATGCCGCACGCGAGCGACATGCGGTTGGTAAAGTTGTACATGCTCGCGATCTCAACCACGTCCCACACTTCTTCCTCCGTAAGGCCGAACCCCTTTAAGCGTTCGAGGTCTTCGGGGGTGCAATCGAGCGGGCGCTCGGTGACCTTTACGGCAAAGTCGAGGATGGCGGTGCGGCGCTCGTCGAGGCCGGCCCGCCTGTGGTCCAACGTGATCCGGTCGGCTAGTATTGGATCTCCGAGAGCCTCCCTCAAGGCCGCTCCGTGAGCCACGAGACAATACAAACAGCCGTTCGCCATCGAGACGGCGACGGCGATCATCTCCCTCTCCGCCGCATCAAGGTTCTCGGTAGGCTCGTGCAGTTGCCTGTAGTGCGCGAACCATACCGAAAGCCGCTCGGGACGGAAGCTGTAGGCCCTGAAAACGTTTGGGACGAACCCGACTTGTTCGCGCGCCTTGCGGAACAGCCCCTGAAGTCCCTCTGGCAGCTCAGACTCCTCGGGGACGGGGAACCAGCTTATGGGCACACCCGTACCCTTGCGCGATATGTGCTCTACGTCCGCCATCGGCCTCCAGTCTCTGCGTAGGAGATAAACTCGAGCAAAGACCCGTCTGGGTCCCGGAAGTACACGCTCGTACCGACGCCCCTGGCGCCGCGGCGCTCGACCGGTCCCATCTCGACCTCGACGCCGTTCTCTTTGAGGTGTTCCCTTGCGCCGTTGATCTCCCCGGGCCACTCGAAACACAGGTCGCTGCCGCCCGGTGGCACGGGTACCCTGGCGACCGGGGTCGCGTCGACGCCGGGGCCGTGCAGGTTGAGCTGCTGGGCCCCGAACCGGTACGACCATCTGGCGCCGGCCTGAACCAGTTCGGCGCCGAGCACGTATTTGTAGAAGGTATTGGACCTCTCCCAATCGGAGACGTGAACGACGCAGTGGTCCAACCTCACTTCCGGCGCCATGCCGTTTTCCTAGCGTCCAACCGCACGCATCTGCTCTTCCGAATAGCGCTCGCCGGCGGCGGATCCACGGGGCATGGCTTCCTCGATGCGGGCCAGGTCGTCCTCGGTGAGCGTTACGCCTGAGGCACCGGCGTTCTCTTCGAGGTACTTGCGACGCTTGGTTCCGGGGATGGGCAAGATATCTTCCCCCTGGGCGAGCAGCCACGCGAGGGCGAGTTGCCCAGGGGTGATACCCTTACCGTCAGCGACCTCGCGCGCCCTGTCCGCCAACTCCAGGTTTTTCTTGAAGTTCTCCTCCGCGAATCGGGGGAAGCGGGCGCTACGAGTATCATCCTCTGGCATGTCCTCGATGCTCCTCCAGCGACCCGTAAGGAAGCCTCGTCCGAGCGGACTATATGGGACGAACCCTATGTTCAACTCGCGCAAGGTGGGCAGGATCTCGTCCTCCACGTCGCGGCTAAAGAGCGAGTACTCCGACTGGAGGGCGCTGATGGGGTGCACGGCGTTGGCCTTCCTGATGGTCCCAGACCCCGCCTCGGAGAGCCCGAGATACCTGACCTTGCCGGCCTCCACGAGCTCCTTCATCGCCCCGACCGTCTCCTCAATGGGGGTCTCCGGGTCCACGCGGTGCTGGTAGTAGAGGTCGATGTAATCGACCCCGAGGCGCGAAAGCGAGGCGTCGCAGGCCGACTTTACGTAGTCTGGCTTGCCGCTCACGCCAAGAAAGCTTCCGTCTTCGCCGCGCACGTTGCCAAACTTGGTGGCGATGACGACCTCGTCGCGCCTGCCCTCGATCGCCTTGCCGACGAGTTTCTCGTTGGTAAACGGACCGTACATGTCGGCCGTGTCGAGGAAGGTAATACCGAGCTCTATCGCCCGATGAATCGTGGCTATGGACTCGTCCTCGTCGCCGGTGCCGTAGAACTCGCTCATCCCCATGCATCCGAGCCCGAGCTCCGATACGATCAGTCCTTCGCCACCCAGATTTCGCCTATCCACGGATCTCCTCTCGCCTGAAACTCCTTGATTCCACCCGGCCGAGTTTATTACATAATCGCCCGAGGGCACGTTGTTGGCTGGATGGAACGGGCCGTCGCGTGTGAGAATAGGAGCCGCGGTAGGCTCGAAGATATCCGATCAGAGAGGAGAGTCGGCTTGCGTGGCCTGGTCATCCGCCGCTGCGAACCGGAAAACTACGGGGCCGTTCACCTCGTCTACTCCTCCCCGCGTTCGATGTCCGGGACGATCGGGGTGCCTTTCTCTTCGGTGCAAGAAGTACGTGAAGAGCTGGCCCAGGAACGGGATGGTAGCTTCCCCCTGGTGGCCTGCGTGGGGGGTGAGATCGTCGGGCAACTTACGCTCATGGTCTACATGAACCCGAGGACGAGTCACTCGGGCCACTTCGGTATAGCAGTGCGTGACGACTGGCGGGGCAAAGGCGTCGGCACCGCGCTAATGGAGGCCTGCGTAGACCTGGCGGACAACTGGTTGGATCTAACCAGGTTGGATCTGCGGGTGTACACAGACAACGCGCCGGCGATAGCCCTCTACCAGAAGTTCGGGTTCGAGATAGAGGGTACCCACAGGCGTTTCGCCTACCGCAACGGCGAGTACGTCGACGCCCACGTTATGGCCCGTCTAAGGTCGCCGGTTTAGCGAACGACCCTTGCACTAACCCGCCTTTCCCTCCGGCAGGTAGCCCATGACGGCGCGCAGGCCGAAGTCCCCGGGCAGGTTGGATGTGAAACGACGGATGCCGAAGATCTTGCTAGCGTCGAGCCTTACCATGCGTCCTGCGAGATGCGGGAAGATGGGGCGGGCGGCGTAGATGGGGTCCTGCCCCTTCAGCCGAACGAGGCCTTTGCGCCTGCGAAGGCCCTCCTCGCTAGCGGCGTAGAGGCTCATCTCGCCTGCTCCGGCGCAGCAGATCGCCAGCCCGTGCCAGTCGAGGACGAGCGTCTTGATCCTCTTGTACAACACACTTTGACCTCGGAGGTGCGGTTCCGCATCCTATTGGCGGAAGCCGACGCCGAGCGGTTGGAATTGACCAGAACGTAGAGAGCCTTGAGGG
>CAWHLD010000002.1:0-41897 GCA_963830075.1 uncultured Rubrobacteraceae bacterium
TCCCGATCATAAAGACCACAAAGGGCTCGTCAATCCGTGCCGTGTACCTGCCGTTGACTACCTGCGCCATGCTAATCTCCTCTCAGACTCGATAAGGTTTGATCTACCAATCAGCCGCGCGAGAGCAGCCGCCAAAACACTCGAGGCGACGGTCGAGCCCATCCAGACAGGCATGATCGCCGCGTAACTGCGCGTCATCTCTTGTTCCGCCCTGATACGCCCCTCAGGAGCCAGGCCCCCGAGCGCGGTATGGACCGCGGCCCACATACCGAACTCGTTTCCCGCCAGCATTCCCGAGAGCGCGAGGTCCAC
This sequence comes from uncultured Rubrobacteraceae bacterium, assembly GCA_963830075.1. Taxonomy (GTDB): domain Bacteria; phylum Actinomycetota; class Rubrobacteria; order Rubrobacterales; family Rubrobacteraceae; genus Rubrobacter_D. Next base: position 313 of record CAWHLD010000002.1, read on the forward strand.
AAATCGTACGATGCCAGTAGCCTTCATCGGACCTCCACAGTTTCGTTGCGTGGCCTTCTGATGAGACCTATACCTAAGACCAGAACGCCGACGGCCAGGGAGACGGCGCCGACGAACGCCAGGTAGATCAAGGCGTTCGGCTCCGTGGCCTCAGGTGAGAGCACGGACAGGAAGAACGCCGCCGGCAAGAGAACCGCTGCGGCCGGGATAGAATGCCTCGCCACAGTCTTGAGCCATCCCGGAAGGTTGGCCTCATCTACGTAGCGAAGCGTGACCAGAGAAAGGATCAACAGCACTCCGGCGTGCGCGTGACCGGCCCGCCAGAGGTCCTGGCGCAACTGGTTCTGGGCGTAGTCGGGGTCGCTTATCAACAGCGAGAGGATGCTGGTACCGCCGTAGACGACGGCGGGCAGCAGGATCAGGAGCACGCCCGCCGTCACACGCGATTCTCGACTCACGACGCAACCCCTTCGGCTTGCCTGGCCTCGTCGGTGATCTGGGGCGCTTGTGCCTCTCTGAAGCCGGCCGCCGCAAGCGCCCGCAACGTCCGGTCCAGCTTCTGCGTATCCTCGAGCGTACGTACTTCCACAACGCGGCCCCAACGCAACCGCACGAACTGGTTGACTACGTTCTCATAGCGCGTCCCGTCAGGCAAGGTCGCACGTACCACAAGGTCGGTCGCGACGCGCGTGTGCCAGGGCCAGCCGGCCACCAGAACCTCCCTCACCTCGAAACGTGCACCGGGCAGGAGCCGGAAGACGCGCCGCCACCACAGACGCATGGCTTCTGGCGTCTTCCGTACACCACCGAGGGCGTTATCACCGTAGAAGCGGTAGGTGAAGTTGGGGGCCAACGAGCCGACCATAGTTTCCCAATCGCCGGCGTTGATTCTGGCGAAGGTCTTCCTGATCCGCGCGGCAACGATTAACCTGTACACTTCTTGTCAGCCCTCCCCGATATCTTTATGGCCCCACAGCGAGTAGAAGACGGCGCCGTCCCTAGCCCTGACCTCGATGTGTCCGTTCTCGGCCAGCTCTTTGAGCCTTCTGGCTGCCTCGGCGACCGTAAGCGACGTTCTCGCCGCCGCCGAAGCGGCAGAGATTTCACCGCTATCCCTTATCGCTTCGAGCAACTCCCTCTCCTTCTCCTCCTCGGAGGCCCGCACGGGCCGTCCCTCGCCGAGATCCGAGACACCGCCGCTGAGCACCCCGAGGGCGGGGAAAGCAACCCAGAAGTAGGTCGTGAAGATCCACCAAAGGCCAGGCACGAAAGCGACCAGAAATACTCCGGAGAGCCCGACGGGTACGAGCACCGAGAGCGCCGCCGAGATCCTCGCCCCAGGGCTCATGCTCTCAGTGTCGAGCCCGAAGAGGCGCCCGTCACGGTGGCCATGACGATGGTGGTGCTGGGGTCCGAGACCCGCCTTGCCGAACGATCTGAACATCATCGTTTCTCCTTTCTACGCCCGCTTTGGGGCTGGATCGGTTGGGACGCCCTCGCTCAGGCCGATGCGTCTGTAGAGCCACTTCAGCGGCCGGGGCGACCACCAGTTGCGGCTGCCGAGGAGCTTCATGAGCGAGGGGACCAGCAGGGCGCGGACTATCGTGGCGTCGATGATGACAGCGAGGGCCGCGCCGACGCCAAGCTCCTTGATGAAGACTATCTGGGAGGTGGCGAAGGCCCCTATCGCGATGCAGAACAGGAGGGCTGCTGCGGTGATGATCCTGCCCGTCCTCCCAACCCCGACCGCTACTGCCTCGGTGTCGTCCATACCGCTCTCGCGGGCCTCCTTGATGCGGGAGAGCAGGAACACGCCGTAGTCGGTGGAGAGAGCGAAGGCGATGATGAGGATCAGGACCGGCTGAGTAGACTCGAGTGCCCCCTGGCTCTCGTAGCCGAGCACGCCCTCCAGCCGTCCGTCCTGGAAGATCCAAACGAGTATCCCGAACGTGGCGCCCACGGTGAGTACGTTCATAAAGAACGTCTTGACCGGCAACACGACAGACCCGGTGAACAGGAACAGGAGCACGAGCGTGGAGGCGAAGACTATGGCCAGGGCGTAAGGGATATTCTCCACCAGGCTCGCCTGCTGGTCCACGAATCCCGCCGACTCGCCGCCGACCTCGACCGGATAAGGCGCGTCGAGCGCCCGCACGTCTCCGACCAGGCCCAGACTCGCATCCGTGTAGGTGTCCGTCGCCGGCACGACGTCTATCCGCCAGGTGTCATCGCCGACGGGTTGCGGGAGCGCGACAGAGTCCACGTTCGGCAGGTCTTCGAGATTGGTGACGTAGCCTTCGAGGTCGACAAGGGTCTCGCGCGGGTCGTTGTCGGGAGCCCGGACGGCGATCTGCACTGGGGAGGCCCCGTTCTCGGGAAACTGGTTTTCGAGGGCGTCCGCGACCTGTCGGGCCGGGGTCTCTTTCGGCAGGACGTCGGCGTCGACGGCGGTGAACCTTATGCCGAGGAAGGGTGAGCTTAGCGTGATCAGGAGCACCGTGGTGGCGATCGCGACGGTGGCGGGACGGCGCATCACTGCGTGGGCGAGCCGGTACCACGGCGAGGCCGCAACCGATCGGGCCTCCTCATCGGCGGCGCGGCGAAGGCGGCCGAAGGAGAGGGCGTTGACGCGCTCCCCGAGGAGGCTGAGGATGGCGGGCAGCACGATGAGGGCCGCTGCCGCTGCCACGAGCGCGACGATCATGCCGCCGACGCCCATCGAGTAGAGGAACCTCAAAGGGAAGACGAGCAGTGCCGAGAGCGCCGCCGCCACCGTTAGCGAGCTAAAGAGCACCGTGCGTCCGGCGGTGGAGAGCGTGCGGTAGAGAGCCTCACGCCCCGGTCCCGTGCGCGCTATCTCCTCGCGGTAGCGGGAGACGATAAACAGACTGTAATCGATGGCGAGCCCGAGGCCAAGGCCGGTAACGAGGTTGAGCGCGTAGACCGAGAGCGGCGTCACCTCGGTGGCGACGACGCGCAGCCCCACGAACGTGCCGACGATGGCGAGGCCGCCGACGAGGAGTGGCAGCAAAGCGGCGACGACGCCACGGAAGATCCAGAGCAAGAGCACGAACAGGATCGGGAAGGCCAGCATCTCCGCCCGCGCCAGATCCTCGCCCACGAGCTCCCCGACCTGCGGCCCGACCACGGCCGCGCCGCCCAGAGTGACACCCTCGTCGCCTGCGAACTCTTCGTGTAGACGCTCTACAGCCGCGGCGTCGTCCGCGTCGGGGTCGAAACTTGCGACCACGTAGGTAGCGTCTCCATCGTCGGAGATCCAGGCCTCGTCCCTCGTCTGGAAATACGTGGTCACCTGCGCCACGGCCTCGTCGTCGGCGATGGTGCCGGCCACGTCCCGAACTTTCTCTTGCCCGGCGGACGATTTGACGTCCTCATCGACCTCGACGAGCGCTACCACGTCCGCCCCTGGGTTTGCGTCGGCAGCGTCGGCGAGCCTCTCCTCGGCGGCTACGCTCTCGGAGGCCGGGTCCTCGAAGTTGCTGCTGTCGTCGGTCAGAAGCCCCGCCACGGGTCCGCCATAGTACCCGGCGAAACCGGCGAGAACCACGGTGCAGACCACCACAACCCAGCGCCCGCGATACACGATGCCGGTCAATAACTCGAACATTACTCTCTCCCTTCGGAACCGAAGTCCACCGCCCTACTCGCCGGCCTCACCTCTCCGTCGATCGTCGCCGGATGACGGTGTCCGCCTGACCTTCCCACCCCGCCCCGCTTCCCTTCCATGGAGATCCTCTCGTAACCATATGTAAATATTGACATAGCCATCGTAAGCGGGATCGGGTAATATGTCAAGAGTGACATAGGTAAACGTCGGTAAAACGTGGAGGTTCATATGAGGACGCTTGGGTATGCGGTGTTGAGTTTGTTATCGAGGGAGGATCTTTCGGGGTACGATCTGAAGCGGTGGATGGAGCGTCCGCTGGGGTATTTCTGGAGTGCGAGGCACAGCCAGATCTACCCTGAGCTGGCGCGGCTGGAGGAGGAGGGGTACGTCACCCACCGGGTCGTCGAGCAACAGGAGCGGCCTGACAAGAAGGTCTATGGGATCACGGATTCTGGACGGGAACTATTGAGGGCCTGGATCACGGAGCCTCCGGTCGAGCGGCCGGCCAGGGAAGAACTGGTGCTCAAGGCGTATTCCGTATGGCTGGCGGAGCCCGGGGCGGCGGCCGCACTGTTCCGGGAGCAGGAGGTCCGGCACGAGGAGCAACTCCGACAGTACGAGGAGATCGAGGGTTGGATGAAGGAGAAGTGGGGTGGTGAGCCCGAGCAGATGGACTTTCACCACTTCGCCAGCTACGCTGCGCTGCGCCGGGGCATCGGCTTCGAGCGCGACTCTGCCGCGTGGTGCCGCTGGATGACTGCGGAGCTGGAGGAGCGGCAGAGCGGTTAGAATCCCCTTCTGTGCCGAAAGGAGGACTTTGGAACTACGCAGGTACCGTGAGGGGGATGTTGACGCGCTGGCGCGCGTCGCCGTTGCCGCTTTCGACAATAGCGTCTCGGATTGGGAGAAGTACTTCGACCCGGACCAGAACGCTCGCCTCGACCTCGAGCAGGTCCACGTCATCGAGGAAGACGGGGAGGTCAGGGCGAGCGCCACAGTGTTGCCGCTCGAGTCCTTCGTGGACGGAGAGCCCCGTCCCATGGGCGGCATCTCCGCTGTCATGGTGCATCCTGCCTACAGGCGGCGGGGCTATGCGGGGGATTTGATGCGTGCCGTGCTGCGCGACATGAGCGAGAGGAACGTCGCGCTTTCGCTGCTCTCCCCTTTCGCCCACGCCTTCTACAGGGTCTTCGGCTACGAGCTCGCCAGCGAGGCCATCGAGTACAGGCTCAAGCCCACGGACCTCCCGACCAGCGCGGAACAGAGCCATCTCAGGGCCTATAGGGAACAAGACCTCTCCTCCTTGATAAATCTCTACGAGGCGGAGGCGAAGGAGCATGCCCTCACCGTGCGCAGGAGCGAGGGTCACTGGAAATCCGCCGTCTCCGAGAGAGGTCGGGCCGTTGCCGTCTACGAGTGGGATGGAGAGATAGGGGGCTACGTAATCTACAGGCTCTCCGGGTGGGAAGATCGTGATCCGCGCCGCACCATGTCTGTGGATGAGGTCGTCGGCGCAACGCTGCGGGCTAGGGGGGCGCTCTTCTCCTTTATGGCGGCGTTGGACCCCATGGTCTACGGGATAAAGCTCTACACTTCGCGTGGTGCGCCGCTTCATCCTTACCTAAAAAGCTCGTACGTAAAGGCGAAGATCGAGCCGGATCAGATGCTGAGGCTTGTCGACGTTGAGGACGCTCTAGGGTATCTCGAACGCAGACCTGAGGCGCCGCTCGTGTTGGACGTTTCAGATGACGTCATCCCGGAGAACGCCGGCGAGTACACGGTGGGGGATGGAGAAGTATTCCGTGGAGCCGAAGCTGACGACAGGGTCTCGCTCGACGTGCGCGCCCTCGCCCAGCTCTACGCCGGTTATCTGCCGGCTCGGGATCTCGCCAGGCACGGGCTCGTAGAGGCGAGCTCTACCGGTGCCCTGGATCTCCTCGGATCGCTCTTCCCTGTGGGCGATCCGTGGCTCGCAGAGCCGGATCATTTTTAAGTAGGTTTCGGGCTACAGGCTACAGGTGGCTCGGGTGCCTAACCGTTCTCTTTGGTCGAGAACCGGCTCGGGCGCCTCAGTTGTAAACTGTGCTCCGAGGGTGGAGAGAACCCCCACCCGAGGAACGCTGACGGCTGAAGCCTATAAACAGGAGGTCACATGGACACTACTGGTACCGTTGGCTACGCGGCTATGTTCGAGCAGTTCCACCCGACGGAGCTATTGGAATGGTGCAAGGTGGCTGAGGAGTCGGGGTTTGGGTCCGTGATGGCCTCGGACCACTTCCATCCGTGGACCCCGGATCAGGGACAGAGCGCCTTCGTCTGGTCCTGGATGGGTGCCCTCGGCGCGACCACGAACCTCCGCTTCGGCACAGGTGTGACCCCGCCGGGCTTCCGGTACCATCCAGCCATCATCGCCCAGGGGGCGGCCACGCTCGAGGCGATGTACCCAGGACGATTCTGGCTCGGGCTCGGAGCCGGCGAGGCCTTGAACGAGCATATCACTGGCGACTACTGGCCCGAGGCTCCGACCAGGCTCCGTATCCTCATGGAGGCAATCGAGGTCATCCGCAAGCTCTTCTCCGGCAAGGTCGTCAAGTATAGTGGAGAGCACATAAAGCTCGAGAGCGCGAAACTCTACACCATGCCAGACACCCCGCCCCCGATCTACGTGGCGACAGCCGGGCCCATACAGAGCCGCAGAACCGGCGAATTCTGCGACGGCATCATCACCGTCGGTGCTGCTGATGAGAAGATAAACATGCTCATGGAAAAGTTCGAGGAAGGCGCTCGCCGTGCGGACAAGGACCCGTCCACGATGCCGCGCATGATACAGCTCCATGTCAGCTACGCTTCCTCTAAGGAAGAGGCCGAGCGGCAGGCTGTTAGGGAGTGGCCCAACGGCGGGATGCCTTTCCCGAAGGCCGACATCCGCAATCCCGAGGACTTCGCGGCGATGGCGAAGCAGGTAAGCGTCGAGAACTTCGTTAACCGCGTCCTGATGAGCGCCGACCTGGACGAGCATCTGGAGCACATCCAGCACTACGTGGATCTCGGCTTCGACGAGGTCTACGTCCACAATGTCGGGCGCAACCAGGAAGAGTTCATAAGGGCCTACGGCGAGCGCGTCATCCCCAAGCTCCGCTGGCCGGGAAGCGAATAGCCCGTGGGCTGGAGGAACGGTGGTTACGTTAGCGTCCTGCTCGTCGCCGTCGGGGCGGCGATGTGGGGGACAGACGCCATCTTGCGGGTTCCCTTGTTGGAGGTGGCGTCGCCATCCCAGATAGTGTTGCTGGAGCATCTGGTCTTGCTTCTGTATTCGATACCCGCTGTGGTGCTGGGCTGGAAGTTCTTCCGCGGTCTCGGTGCTGCGCAGTGGGTAGCATTGCTTGTCATCGGGTGGGGTGGGTCGGCCATCGCGACCTTGCTATTCACAACGGCGTTTGCGGTGGGGAACCCTACCGTGGTGATCCTGCTGCAGAAGACCCAGCCGCTCTTCGCCGTCGCGCTGGCTGGCCTACTGTTGCGCGAGAGGCTGGGGTGGGCTTACTGGCCTTGCTTCGCGGTGGCGATGGTCGGGGCTTACATGATCTCCTTCGGCGACCTCGGAGCTTTCGCCGCCCTCGGCTCCGCCGAACTCCTCACCGCCGCCCTCGCCCTCGGCGCGGCCATTCTCTGGGGCTCATCGACCGTGCTGGGTCGGCTCGTCTTGAAGGACATGCCGTTCCACGCCCTGACCGGGGCACGTCTTTTCCTGGCCGTGCCCCTGCTGGCCGGCATCGTTATCGTTCAAGGCTCTGTAGGTGGACTCGGCGCTGGCTTCGCCTCGGAGCCGGGTCGCGTCGTGTTGCTCGCCTTGATCCCCGGACTTCTGGCCCTGCTTCTCTACTATCGGGGGCTCTCGGGCACCAGGGCCTCCTACGCGACGCTCGCGGAGCTGGCCTTTCCGGCGACAGCGGTGATCCTCAACTGGACGTTCCTCGGCGTTGGCGTTAGTGCAAACCAGGTTATCGGCTTCGTCCTACTCTGGGGGGCCGTGTTCGTGCTCGGCTACCTGAACGCGAAGACCCCGGCCCCAGATCCGTCAGCCCCGGTCGTCGGCACCGGGTAATCGACTAAGTGCCCAGACTGCTCGCGCATCTCGTGACCCCGCTTTCGGGGAAGCTGGGCCTCTTCGGACGGGAGAGCGCGGCGGCCCTGGCACTATGGGCCGAGCACGCGGCGGAGTTGCCCGCACCGTGGTCCGGCGTTGATTTGGAAGTGTGGGACGCAGATCCGGACCCGGCCGCCGCAATGCAGGCCGCGCTCGAAACGCGACCTGACGTCGTCTTCGGGCCGTACGGGAGCAGCCCGGCCCTCTCCACGGCCCGCGCCACGGACCGGCTGATATGGAATCATGGCGGCGCGACTTCCGAGCTCCGACGCCCGGAGTTCCCGCACGTCAGAAGGACTAACCGAGGCTCGTTGCCGGGCACGGGTTCTTTTTCATTGGTCGAACGGTAAGCACGCGAACATTATACGTTGCGCACATGCCTGGCTCCTTCGAGGTCCTGGCGCGGAGTCCTCAAGCGCGGCGTTGGATCGAGTACCGCACGAGTAGCGCGGGCCAAAACAGGAAGTCGATGGCGAGCGCGGGGTAGATGAGGAGCAGATCGATCCGGATGTTCGTATCCGAAGGTATCCCCGATTCGTACAACGCGTACAGCGCCAGGGAGACAAGCGGCAGAACAAACACCGCTACAGCGCACTTTCGTCTGAACGCTGACGGCCTGCTCCTGTTCAGCGAAAGCACGAAAAGTATCAGGCACGCGATCGGGGACACGATGATCATCGCTGCCAGCGGCAGCCCTACCCACGCCGTCATCCCCTGGAGCGTGATCCCGGCCAACAGGTTGCCCATCACGTAGCATTGCCTTTCTGTATCGATGCGTTCCGAGACATCTTCTCACGTTCCGGTGACGAGACGACAACCTCTGCAACACCCCGGCCGCAGCGTGCCATGGATGGCCGATCCCGAGCCCGCCGCCGGGTGTCGCCAGAACCACGAAGCCGGTCAGGGACAGGAGTGAACCTTGTTGATCAGGACACTCTGCGTGTAGAACTGTCGGGGCGCCCCTCGAAAAGCACGAAGACTGTCAGGGTGAAGTGCACTGCGAACACCACGAACGAGTTGAGGCTGAGCCAGGCATTGCACTCATCGGTGCTGAAGAGCGCCAGCGTGTTCAAGGCCCCACCAGAATAGCTGACCACGATCCTTAGGAACAGGAAGTTGAAGGAGATCAGGCGTACCAGGGCGGCTATCACGTGGATCACGGGCCCTGTCCTGGTTGCTCCTTTATCGGCGTTTTGCTACAGTCGTCGGAGGATACTGTCGTAATGTAGTGAAGGAGCGCTGGCCCTCCGACACTTCTCCACGACGAGACCGAAAGTTACTGGGACACGATAGAGTTCCTGGGGAGCAGTATGCGTTTCGCCCGCGTATTAGATGACTATTTTCGGCACCTGGTCGCCAAGGACCTGTTCAGCGGCGCGGTGCTCATTACTCAAGGTGAGTCCCGGTTGTATGCCCGTGCCTTCGGCTACGCCAGTCGTGCGTGGCGTGTGCCCAACACCCTGGACACGCGGTTCGATACGGCGTCGATCACCAAACTCTTTACGGCGATCGCAACGCTGCAGTTGATCGACCGGGGGCTACTGGCCTTCGATACGCCCGTGGTCGAGCGCTTGCACCTGGAAGATACGCCGCTCTCGAAGGATATAACCGTCTCTCACCTACTCACCCATACTTCGGGAATTGGTGACGATGCCGATGAAGAGGCTGGCGAACGGTACGAAGACGTATGGAAGGCAAAGCCCAACTACTCCGTCGTCGAAACCCGCGACTTCTTGCCCCAGTTCGTCAACAAGCCGGCAAACTTTTCTCCAGGACAAGGATGTCGCTATTGCAATTGCGGCTTTATCCTCCTAGGGCTCCTGATCGAATCGGTAAGCGGGATGAAGTACCGGGATTACGTCAGCACGCACATCTTTACCAGAGTAGGGATGCCCGCCTCCGATTTCTTTCGGATGGATCGCGCCAATCCTAATGTCGCCGAGGGGTGCGATCCAAGCCGTGATGCAGCCGGGACCGTCGTGGGTTGGCAAAGGAACATCTATTCCTTCCCGCCGATCGGGTCACCGGACGGTGGCGCCCACGTGACGGTAGCGGACCTGGATCTATTCTTGCGGGCGGTGAGGGCTGGCAAGCTCCTTTCGCCAGCACTGACCAGCGCGTTCCTCTCACCCCAGGTCGTGCACAGAACGAGAGATACCTGGACGGAGATGTATGGGTACGGGTTACAGTTTCGCGTCGAAGGGCCTGGCAAGGTCGTCTGCTACGAAAAAGACGGGATAAACGCTGGCGTCAGCGGCATCATCTCCCACTATCCAGACCAGAACATCACCGTAACACTCCTATCGAATATGGAAGATGGCGTATGGGACCCTATCGATAGAATCCATGAACTGGTGGTCGACAGCCAGCCAACCTGACCCGGCGAAGATTGAGGAGGAAGGGTGGGAGCACCACCGCCGCTAGCCACGGCTCGACAAACTGAGAGTCCAAACCGTGACGCTCGGCCGACCTATCCCAGTGAATGAACCGCTCCACGACCCAGACCGGCGTCCCAGAGCAAGCTGGGCGCCGATCCTTCTATCTCCCTGAACGCGCAGGATCTAGACCGGGCAGGCCGTCTATGCTCCGGGTGTTCTTGAGCTTCCTGTACTCGGCCATCTTCTCGGGACCTTTGCGCTCGGCTGATGCCAGGAGCTTGTCGCGTGGCCCCACGAGGTCCATACGCGGCACGCCGAAACCGCACGAATCCGCGACCCTGCTCACGGACACGTCAATGATGGCGCGCTCGCCCGGAATGTCGGGGAAGTGGGGACGCAACTCCTCGTATCCGGCGTCGTCCGGCTCGCGCACATCGCCCTGTCCGTAGAGGCGCAGGATGTTCGGCAGCCCCTCGAACGCGCAGAACATCAGCGTGATCCTACCGTCGGCCCGCAGGTGGGCTATGGTCTCGACGCCGCTCCCGGTGAGGTCGAGCCAGGCGACGCGGGTCGGACCGAGTACCCTGAAGGTGTCGAGCCCGCGGGGCGAGACGTTGATATGTGCGTCGGGGGCGGCGGTGGCGACGAAGAACATCGGCTGCTCCTCGATCCAGCGCGTCTGCTCCTCGTTGATACTGTCGTAGACTTTACCCATGTCCATCCTTCTCGTAGCGTCCCAAAATGATCCTACGCCTGGCCAACGGCGAGCGTATCATCCCCAAGCTCGGCTGGCCGGAGTAGAAGTTGGTGGTCTGCCGGGAGGCCAACACGGAAACCCTGAGCGTACGATCCATCCCCTCTGCCATGCGGAGGCTCGTTGAAGGTCGCGGTCGTGGGAGCCGGGATCGTCGGCTCCTCCCTCGCCCATTGGCTCTCGGTGGGTGGGGCTGAGGTCGTTCTGATCGACGGGGAGGAGCCCGGCTCAGGCACGACCTCGGCCAGCTTCGCCTGGGTCAACGCGAACAACAAACTCCCCAGGAACTACTTCGAGCTGAACGTGGCAGGGATGCGCGAACACGAGCAGATTCGCGGTGAGATCGGCGGCGACTGGCTCCACCCTACGGGAAACCTGATCTGGGCCGAAGACCAGGCAACCCTCGAACGTCGCGTCGAGCGCCTTCGCTCCTGGTCCTACGCGGCCGAGCTGCTCTCCGCCTCCGCGGTGATCGAAAACCTCGAACCGGGAGCCGCCCTACCGGAGGTCCGGACCGCACACTTCCCCGAGGAGTCCTGGGTCGACGCTCCGGCCCTGACTAGAACGCTTGTGAGGGCCGCCGGTCGCAACGGCATGCAGACGCGCTTCGGTGATGGGGTGTACGGTATCGAAACGGACGGTGAAGGAGTGACTCTGCGACTGGAGGACGGCGAGGCTGTACGCGCCGATGTCGTGGTCAACGCCGCTGGCGCGAAGGGCGCATCCGTGGCCGAGATGGTCGACAGGAAGTTGCCGCTCGACGTGTTTCCTGGACTGCTCGTCCGGGTCGCTATATCCGGCGAGCCTTTGAGTCACCTCATGCACACGCCGCGCATCAACATCCGTCCTGATGATTCCGGGTTCGTCCTACTTCACCACGACTCCATCGACGAACAGCTCACGGACGATTTCACCGGGATAGAGGACCCGCTCTGCGTGGAGCTCCTGGAGCGGGCGCGGCGCGTGCTTCCCGCGCTCGAAGACGCTGAAATAGTGGAGACGCGGTTCGGTATGCGCCCGGTTCCGTCGGACGGGCATTCCTGCGTCGGCGCGCTTTCCGCGATCCCGGGTTACTACGAGGCCGTGACGCACAGCGGCGTCACGCTCGGCCCCATTATCGGGCGGCTGCTAGCTCGGGAGATCCTGACCGGCGACGTGGACCCGCTCATCGCGCCATACCGTCCTGATCGCTTCCCGCAAACGTAGGCCCGGAGTTCGCCGACCGCTGTTTACAACCCGTCTCGCCCGGTCCTATACTGCCCGTTGAGGAAAGGGAGGCGAGTACGCAGGGATGGCTTTCGCACAGCAGGGGTCTCTCGTCGCGGTACTCCGCGTGGACAAACCGCCGTCACGGCGAGGGAGGGATCTTACCCCCCTCGTCCGAAGCGATACAGGATACGGTCCTTCATAGTGTCGATAGCGGACGATCTGCCATCTCCTCGTGCGCGCGAGCTTTCGGAAAGGAGTAGGAGCTGTGGGAGAATTGCACTTTAGCGGGGGAACGGTCGTAACCGCGGAAGGTAGCTACAGGGCGGACGTGCTCGTCAAGGACGAGAAGATAGTCGCCGTCGCCGCTGAGCTGGACGCGGACGGCGCCGAGACGGTAGACGCCTCAAGTAAGCTAATCATGCCTGGCTTTATAGACGCCCATACCCACATGGACATGCCGTTCGGAGGCACGGTCACGGCGGATGACTGGGCAACGGGCACCGAGGCCGCGGCGGCCGGCGGGACGACCATGATCATCGACTTCGCCCTGCAAGAAGAGGGCGGCACCCTCGCCGGGGCCTTCGACACCTGGACGGAGAAGGCAAGGGACAAGGCGGTCATAGACTACAGCTTCCACGTCGCCGTAACCGATCTGCGTGACGACATCAAGGCCGAGTTGCCCGACCTCGCAGAAAAGGGCATCGCCTCGATCAAGATCTTTATGGCCTACAAGGGGACGCCGCTCCACACCGAGGACGATGACCTCTTCGAGGTACTGCAGCTCTCCAAAGTCGCCGGGGTACTCGTCCTCGTCCACGCCGAGAACGGGCACGTTATCCACAGGCTCCAGGAGCAGGCGCTCAGGCGCGGCGACACAGCCCCCCGCTTCCACGCTCTGACGCGTCCCGAGCCCGTCGAGGCCGAGGCGACGAACAGGGCCATCCGGCTCGCCGAGGTAGCGGGAGCTCCCATCCTCGTCGTACACGTCTCGTGCGCGTCCGCTCTAGAAGCCATCCACCTCGCCCACGAGCGTGGCCAGACGGTCTACGCCGAGACCTGCCCGCAGTATTTCGCCTTCGAGTACGAGGACCTGGCCAGGGAAGGTTTCGAGGGCGCCAAGTACGTCTGCTCCCCGCCACTCAGGGACCCCGGGAACAGGCCTGCGCTGTGGAACGGCCTCAAGTTCGGTGACCTCCAGATCTTCGGCTCCGACCACTGCTCGTTCAACTACGAAGGGCAGAAGGAGATGGGCAAGGACGACTTCACCCTGATCCCCAACGGACTCCCTGGCGCCGAGGAACGCGCTATGACGCTCTGGACGCTTGGGGTCAGGGAAGGCAAGCTCTCCGAGAACCAGTTCGTCGCCGTGCTCTCGACCAACCAGGCACGCATCTACGGTGCGTATCCCAGAAAAGGAACCCTGGCCCCCGGCGCCGACGCTGACATCGTGCTCTGGGACCCTGAGCTCTCCACGACGGCCACGGTCGAGAACCGTCACGGCAACGTGGACTACACGCCTTATGAAGGGCGGGCGTTTCACGGTGGGCCTGCGGCCGTGTACGTGCGGGGCGGGTTAGTCTACAAGGATGGCGAGGTCGTCGGCGAGCGGGGCACGGGCAGGTTTGTCGAGCGGAGCTTTACGGCGACGGAGGGACTGGAGGTGCGGATATGACCAACCCGGACGAGTTGCTGGGCAGACACAAGGCGGCGCTGCCCTCGTGGATGCCGCTGTACTATGAACACCCGCTCGAGCTGGCGCGCGGCGAGGGTTTCAAGGTGTGGGACTCGGAGGGCAACGAGTACCTCGACTTCTTCGGCGGTATCGTGACCGCCATCAGCGGTCATGCGGTGCCGGAGATCACCGACGCCATCAAGAGCCAGGTGGACAAAATATTGCACACCTCCACGCTCTACCTGATAGAGAACCAGGTAAAGCTGGCCGAGAAGCTTATAGACCTCGCCCCGATCTCGGGCGAGAAGAAGGCTTTCTTCGTCGGCAGCGGTTCGGAGGCGAACGAGGCCGCGCTGCTCTTCGCGACGCGCTACCGCAACTCCAGTGAGATCATCGCCCTCCGCTCCTCCTACCACGGCTCTACGTTCATGACGATGGGCATCACCGGACAGAGCACCTGGAGCCCGACCTCGCACTCCGCCCTCGACGTGGCCTACGCCCGAAACCCGTACGCGCTGCGCTGCGCACTGTGCCGAAACGAGGGGCGCTGCAACCTCCTTTGCGCCGACGACGTGCGGGCTGTGGTGGAGGAGGAGACCACGGGCAACGTTGCGTCTTTCATCGCCGAGCCGATACAGGGCGTCGGCGGGTTCGTCGACGCGCCGCCAGGATACTTCGAGCGGGTCAAAAGTATTCTGGACGAGACGGGGATACTTTTGATCTCCGACGAAGTCCAGACGGGTTTCGGGAGGACCGGAGAACATTTCTGGGGCATCGATGCCTTCGACGTGGAACCTGACATGATCGTGATGGCCAAGGGCCTCGGCAACGGCCTCGCCATCGGCGCCGTCGTCGGCAGGGCGGAGGTGATCGAAGCCGTCTCCCCCAACCTCCACCTCTCTACCTTCGGCGGAAACCCGATCTCCACCGCAGGAGCATTGGCTAACATAAACTACATCCTGGACAACGACCTCCAGTCCAACGCCCACGAGGTCGGAACACGTCTGAAAGATCGTCTGACTAAGATGGCCGAAAACCACGACAACATTGCGGAGGTCCGCGGGCGCGGCCTGATGCTCGCGCTGGAGCTCGTCGGCGACGGCCTCGAACCCGACCCCGCTGCCGCCGTCCGCTTCCTGGAGGCGTGCCGGACGCGCGGACTGCTCGTCGGCAAAGGCGGCCTGAAGGCGAACAGCATCCGTATCTCCCCGCCGCTCATCGTCACACGCGAGGCTGCAGATGAGGCCGCTGACATCATGGAAGAAGCGCTCGCCGAGATCGGCACCAGGGAGAAGGTCGGCTAGTGCAAACAGAAGGTGTAGACGCCCGCCGTGCCGTCGAAGAACTGAAAGAGCTGGCCGAACTTACGGGCGGCCCCGACGGCGCTCGCCGCGTCGCGTGGACCGAAGAGTGGGAGAAGGCCCGCGAATGGTTCAGGGGCAAGCTCGAGGAGATAGAAGGCATCACCGAGATAGAGACCGACGAGGCGGGAAACGTGTGGGCGACGGCCCCAGGCGAATCGGAGCGGGCGGTCCTGATCGGAGGCCACATAGACTCCGTCCCCAACGGCGGCTGGCTCGACGGCGCCCTCAACGTAGTCGGCGCCCTGGAAGTCATGCGCGCCCTCGCCCCACAGGAGCGACCCGTTACGTTGCGCCTCGTTGACTGGGCTGACGAAGAGGGCGCCCGCTTCGGGCGCAGCCTTTTCGGCTCAGGTGCCGCCGCCGGCGCCCTGAAACCCGACGACGTGCGTAACCTCAAGGATAGCGACGGCGTGGCCCTGCCTGATGCCCTGGCCGAGCACGGCGTCGACCTCGATAGCGTCAACGACGCGGGGCGCCAACTTGAGAACGCCGTGGCCTACCTGGAGCTGCACATCGAGCAGGGCCCTGTCCTCGAAAGCATGGATCTGCCGCTCGGCGTCGTACTTGGCACCTTCGGCGTCGAAAGGCACGCCGTCCGCTTCACCGGCCAGCACGCCCATTCAGGTTCGACGCCGATGGAGGTAAGGAGGGACGCCTTCATAGCGGCGGCCCGCTCGGCGCTAGCGTTCCGGGACGACGCGAGGAGTCGCGACGACGTTCGCGCCACAACGGGCTTCGTCAACGTAAGCCCCGCCATCGTCACGGCGTTCAACGGATGGTGCGAGATGTCCCTCGACCAGCGCGCCCTCGACCCCGCCGTGCTCGCGAGCATGCTCGACGCCGCCGAGGAGGCCACCGCCCGCATCGCCAACGAAGAAGACGTCTCCATCGAGTGGGAGCGGCTGTGGCGCATAGAGCCTATTCCCTTCGACGAAGACCTCATATCACTGGCAGAAGAGGCGTGCAACGAGGTCGCCGGAACGTCGCACCGGCTGCCGAGTGGGCCTCTGCATGACGCGGCAGAGATGGCGCGCCTCATGCCTACCGTAATGATCTTCGTCAAAAGCCTAAAAGGCCTCAGCCACACAAAGGACGAGGACACGCCGGAGGATGACCTCGAGCACTCCGTGCGGGCGCTGCACCGGCTTGCGATCAAGACGATGGAGCTGGCGAAATAGGCATCAGGCATCAGGTGAATTTTCTGAAGCCTGAAACCTACAAGAAGGGAGGACGATGGAACAGGAAGAGTTTCGAGACCTTGCGGTAAACAACCGTGCTGAGTTGGAGCGGATCAAATCCGGCGCCATGGCTTCTCCTCTGTACAACGAGGATCTCGCGCCGACGGGGCCCGAGCAGCGGACGTGGACGACTTACAACATCGCTGCGCTTTGGATCGGGATGGCGATAGTCATCACGACCTATACCCTGGCCTCCGGGCTCATGGCCGCGGGGATGAACTGGTGGCAGGCGCTCTTGACGATCTCGCTCGGCAACCTGCTCGTCCTCGTCCCCATGCTCCTGAACGCCCATGCTGGCACCAAGTACGGCATTCCGTTCCCCGTCTTCGTCAGGGCCTCTTTCGGGGTGCGGGGGGCGAACTTCGCGGCGATGGCGCGGGCGCTCGTAGCCTGCGGCTGGTTCGGGATACAGACCTGGATCGGGGGCCTCGCCCTCGACGCGCTGATGACCGCGGCGTGGGGCGGGTGGGCCAACGTACCTGGACACTCTTTCATAACCTTCTTCGTGTTCTGGGCGATACAACTCGCGATCATCCTTCGCGGCGTCGAGGGTGTGAAGGTCTTCGAGTCGTTCGCGGCCCCCCTGCTTCTGGTTGGTAGCCTCGTGCTGCTCGTGTGGGGATTTTCCGCGGGCGGTGGCATTACCAACGTGTTCGAGACCTCGGCGAAGCTGCAGCAGGGCGACGCGCCTTTCTGGGCTCTCTTCTGGCCGTCGCTGGCGGCGAACGTGGGGTATTGGATCACGCTCTCCCTCAACATCCCGGACTTCACCCGCTACGCGAAGACCCAGCGTTCGCAGGTCCTGGGACAGGCGCTGGGGCTTCCGCTCACGATGACGGCTTTTTCCTTCATAGGGATAGCGGTAACGGCGGCGACCATCGTCGTCTTCGACAAGGCGATCTGGGACCCGGTGGTGCTCATCACCAGGCTGGCTGAGAACACGCCGCTGCTCCTGATCGCGGCCATGATCATCATCGCGATCGCCCAGATCTCGACGAACATGGCAGCGAACGTAGTCTCGCCCTCTTTTGACTTCTCGAACCTGGCCCCGAGGTACATCTCGTTCCGTACGGGTGGCATAATTACCGCGCTCATCGGCATCGTCTCTTTCCCGTGGGTACTGTTCAACAACGTCGGCGCCTACATCTTCACCTGGCTCGTCGGCTACGGCAGCCTGCTCGGCGCCATCGGGGCCGTCATGATCGTGGACTACTGGATCGTACGCCGCAGGCAGCTAGACCTCGCCGAACTGTACAAGCTCGACGGCGCCTACTCCTACTCAGGCGGCTGGAACTGGAAGGCGATAGCCGCGGTGTTTATCGGGGTTATACCCGTCGTCCCCGGCTTCTTGAAGGCGGCCACGACCCCGGGCTTCGCCGGCGTGTTCGAGAACCCGACTTTCATAGAGAGCCTCTACAACTACGGCCTGTTCTTCACCTTCGGCGTCGCTGCCGTCTCCTACCTGGCGCTCTCCATGATTGGTGGGGGCGCCTCAGAACCCGCCCGCGAACCAGAGGCGACGTAGGGGATGCCCGAGGCTTCCACGTACGCCCTCTTCGTCGCGGCGGCGCTGGCATTGTTGCTCGTGCCTGGACCTGCCGTGATCTACGTCGTTGCCCGCAGCGTTAGCGGGGGACGCCTGATCGGGCTCGTCTCCGTCCTCGGCGTCGAGCTAGGGACGCTGTTGCACGTAGCCTTCGCAGCGGCGGGGCTCTCGGCGATTGTGGCCTCTTCGGTAGCGGCGTTCTCGGTCGTTAAGTGGCTCGGCGCGGCCTACCTGGTCTACATCGGCCTGAGGCAAATCTTCGGACGCAACGGTGGGAAAGAGGATGAGATGCCGTCAGGGGGCGAAGAATCCTACCCGCGCGTCTTCTCGCAGAGCGTGCTCGTGCAGGTCCTGAACCCGAAGGTCGCGCTCTTCTTCCTCGCTTTTCTGCCACAGTTCGTCGACCCGGCACGGGGCGCGGCCTGGACGCAGATAGTCGTGCTCGGGGCCACGCTCGCTTTCCTCGGGATGTTCACCGATGGCCTCTACGCGCTGGTCGGTGGTGCTGCCGGGACCTGGATCAGGAACAAGAACCTCAGCCTGCGGCGGGCGGGGCGCTACGTCACGGGCGGGGTCTACATCGCCCTCGGCGCCGTTGCCGCAATCTCGGGAAAGGATTAGGAGGAAAGCATGGACTTCGGCGTTACGCTCCAGACAAACTCGCCGGCGAGCCGGGTCGTCGAACTGACCAGGAAGGCCGAAGACCTCGGCTTCGCCTACGCCTGGACCTTCGACTCGCACATCCTCTGGCAGGAGCCCTACGTCATCCACTCGCAGATGCTCTCGGCGACCGAGAGGATCCTGGTCGGACCCTTCGTCACCAACCCCGTGAGCCGCGACCCGTCCGTAACGGCCTCTACCTTCGCCACCCTGAACGACATGTTCGGCAACCGCACCATCTGCGGCATAGGTCGCGGCGACTCCGTGGTGCGGGTCCTCGGCCGTAAACCAACGACGCTCAAGCAATTAGAAGAGGCCATGCACGTCATAAAGGAGCTCGCCGAGGGACGCGAGGTCGACTACTCGGGCATCAAGGTACATATCCCCTGGGTCGAGGATGGCAGGCTCGATGTGTGGATGGCCGGCTACGGGCCCAAGGCCCTCGGCCTCATCGGGCGCAAGGCCGACGGTTTCATCCTGCAGCTCGCGGACCCCGTGATCCTGGAGTGGACCATGAAACACGTGCACGACGCCGCAAGAGAAGCCGGCCGCGATCCAAAAGAAGTAAAGATCTGCGTCGCGGCTCCTGCCTATGTTGGTGACGACCTCGCCCACCAGCGCGAGCAGTGCCGCTGGTTCGGGGGCATGGTCGGCAACCACGTCGCCGACCTCGTCGCCCGCTACGGCGAGGATAGCGAGGTGCCGCACGCCCTGACCGACTACATAAAGGCGCGGGAGGGCTACGACTACAGCCACCACGGCAGGGCGGACAACCGATCCACGGACTTCGTTCCCGACGGCATAGTCGACCGCTTCTGCGTCCTCGGCACCGTCGAAGACCACGTAGAGAAGTTGAACGAGCTAAAGGAGCTCGGTGTGGATCAATTCAACGTCTACTTGATGCACGATGCGATGGACGAGACGCTGGACGCTTACGGAGGGGAGATATTGCCCGCATTGGGGGCAAAGTCTGCTGTGTGAGGGCTATCGGCCGCCTTCCTCTTCTCTAACCAGCCAGGCGGCGTCGGCAAGATCTTTCAGCCCACAGCATGTCTGGAGAACTCGAACTGATCGTTCTCGAAACCCTACGGATCTCATCTAGTGGCCACATCCTGCGCCCACCGCCTACTCTGTCGCTAGAGGCCGTTCTGCAAACAACCTTTGGGGTTGCCGGTTAAGGCCCCACCAGTTCGCTGCCCCCGAGAGCTTTGTTTCGCCTGAACAACGCAGTGGGTAGCGGAGCGTACCCCTTTTGGAATATTCTTCGCACTTAGGGAGGTGCATGGACCACATGAAACCGGCAGTTAGCGTCGAGGGGCTCGCTTACCGTTACAGGGGACAGCAGAAGCCAGCGCTCAAGGGTGTCGACCTCGAGGTGGCCGAGGGCGAGTTCGTAGTCGTGATGGGGCCGTCAGGGGCGGGGAAGAGCACGCTCTGCTTCGCCCTGAACGGTTTGATCCCCCTCTACTTCAGCGGCGAGATGGTGGGTGAAGTGCACGTCGGGGGACGCTCGACCCGCGAGGGCAAGGTCGGGGAGCTCGCCCAGGAGGTCGGCCTCGTCTTCCAGGACTTCGAGGCCCAGCTCTTCTCCACCAACGTGGCCCTGGAGGTCTCCTTCGGGCCCGAGAACTTCAGCGTCGAGCGGGGAGAGATGATTCGGCGCGTCGAGAGCGTGCTGGGTGAGGTGCGCCTGGACGGGTTCGAGAAACGTACGCCTGCTACGCTCTCCGGCGGCCAGAAGCAGCGCCTCGCTATCGCCTCGGTGCTAGCCATAGAGCCGCGCATCCTTTGCCTGGACGAGCCGACCACGGACCTGGACTCCGTTGGGATACTGGATATCTTCGGGATCGCCGAAGACCTCAAAGACCGCGACGACGTCACCCTCATCGTCGTCGAGCACGAGACTGAAGAGACCATCGAGGCCGACCGCATTATCGTACTTCGGGACGGCGAGATAGTCGCCGACAGGCCGGCCAGGGAGGTCCTGCGGGACGTAGAACTGCTCGAGGAATCTAGCGTCATGCCTCTGCAGGTAACCCGCTTCTTTCACGAGATGGGGCTGTGGCAGGGGCAGTTGCCCCTGACGCCGCAGGAGGGGGTTATAGAGTTCAGGCGTCGGCGGTGGCGGGTGAACCCCGAGCGCCACCAGCGGCTCGTCGAGGCGGATGCGAAGAGGGAAGAAGGCTACGGGGAGCCGGTAGTCCGGGTAGAGGGGCTCACGCACCGCTACCCGAACGGGGTCGTCGCGCTCGAAGGTGTGGACCTCACGGTTCGCCGGGGCGAGTTCCTGGCCGTCCTCGGGCAGAACGGGTCTGGCAAGACAACGCTCGTCAAGCACTTCAACGGGCTGCTGAAGCCAACCGAGGGCACCGTCATCGTGGGTGAGGGCGAGACCGCGGAGCAGGGGTTGCGAAAGGTCGGCCAGAGCGTCGGGTACGTCTTCCAGAACCCTGACCACCAGATCTTCTCCGACACCGTCTCTAACGAGGTGGCTTTCGGGCCGAAGATCAGGGACATGGACGAGATAGGGGTGAGGGTCGAGGAAGCCCTCGCCGCTGTCGGCATGGAGGGACGCGGGGAAGAAGACCCGTTCGCGCTTACGAAAGGTGAACGTCAGCGGGTCGCGGTGGCTTCGGTCCTGGCCGTACGTCCGGAGGTCCTGATTCTGGACGAGCCAACGACGGGCCTCGATTACGCCGAGCAGCGCAGCATGATGGAGCTGGTCAAGAGCCTGAACGAATCGGGCTCCACGATCATCATCGTCACCCACACCATGTGGGTCGTCGCCGAGTACGCTCACAGGGCCGTTGTCGTCAGGGACGGGAAGATCTCCTCGAACGGAACCGTCAGGGAGGTCTTCGCAACCGAGGACGTGCTGCGTGACGCGGCTCTCAGGCTCCCTCAAATCGTCTCGTTCGGGAACGCGCTAGGATACCCTGTTTTATCCGTGGAGGAGATGCTCAAGGTGACCGAGGAAGAAAGATAGATGGACCCGTCGCTCTACCTCGACAGGAACACGTTCGTACACTGCCTCGACCCGAGGACAAAGATGTTCTTGCTCCTCGGGATGTTCGTGCTGGCTTTCGCGTTCACTGACCCGATCTACTTGATAGTGGTGCTCGCTATAGTTCTGTTCTTCGGGTACCTGTCCCGGTCTTTGTCCAACCTCAGGCGCATCTGGTTTATCCTGCTCGCCATCGCCTTCGTGAGCATTATTTTGTGTTCGATCTTCGGCAGCGGGCAGGCGCCATTCTTCCTCTTCGTAAAGTGGGAGGCGTTCGTCTACGGCATAGGCATCGCGCTGCGCCTCGACATCGCGATCATAGCAAGCATGATCTTCCTCTCCACAACCCGCAACGAGGAGGTGACAATAGGGCTTGTCCGGCTCAGAATCCCCTACCACTTCGCCTTCGCCGTTTCGGGGGCCCTGCGGCTGGTCTCTACCCCAGTCGCGGCGGGCCTGACCATCAGCGAGGCCCAGAGGTCCCGCGGCCTCGACCTCGACTCCGGCAACATCTTCAGCCGCATTCGCAAACGCGTGCCGCTCCTCGTGCCCGCCTTCGCCACCACGGTACGCTCGACCCGGGTCTTGCATATGGCGCAGGCATCCAGAGGTTTCGGGGCCGGCCCTGGTCGCACGTTCTCCCTGCACATCGCTATGGGCCGGAGGGACGCCCTGGTCCTCGTGGTGTTCGCTCTGCTACTAGCCGGGTCTATCGCGCTGCGGGTCATGGGATACGGGGATCTGGGATAGCTAGACTAGAGCGGTCCGCAGAAGGACTGCGCCCTCTGCGAGCCGGGGCTACAGGAAACCCTCTGCTACGCGAGATGACGCCCTATTCCACCGCGTTGACCAGGTAGCCCTTGTTGTTGGGCGGGCCGTAGACGAAGCCCTGGTAGTAGACGCCGGCCGCGGTGTTGAAGATGAGCGCGCCCCCCGTGTAGTCAAGGAAGTTCTCGGAGTCGATGAACTCCACGGAGACCGAGTCGAGGCCGGCGTAGCGGGCCTTTATGTCGCGCGCGATGAGCTTGAGATCCCGCTCGGTCGTCACCCTCGTATCGACGATCAGGGTCACCCCACGGGCGCCGTTGCGCTCGCTCCGGTCGGCCTGCAGGATCTCGTAGTCGGGTACGCTTTCGGGCCTGTCGAAGCCGCCGATGCTTATGTCGGGGGGATCTGGGGCCACGTACGTACTCATTGCGTACACGTAGGGCTCGGGGGCGGGCCTGAGCTCGGGAGGCTCGATGGCGGATACACGCCCGTCCCCGGCGAGCCAGAGGAAGACCGCGAACAGCGCCGCCAGCGAGGCGAAGAGCAGGACGGGGAGGGCCTTTAGCATAAGAGAGAGTGTAGCTTGTGGGGGGCGACGTAAAGCTCACACCATACGGCTTGCGAGATGTATTAAACTAGGCGAGACGGTGATTTTTCATACACGAGGAGTGTTTTAGATGGCCCAGGGAGCGTACGACGTCGTGATAATCGGTTCGGGTCCCGCAGGGTACACGGCGGCCCTGTACGCCGCGAGGGCGAGCCTCAAAGTGCTTGTTTTTCAGGGTTTCGAGAGCGGCGGACAGCTTATGCTGACCTCGGATGTGGAGAACTATCCGGGTTACAGGGACGGCGTCATGGGACCCGAGATGATGGACGACTTCGAAGCCCAGGCCGCGCGTTTCGGGGCCGAGATGCGCCCAGATAACATCGAGAGGGTGGACTTCTCGGAGCGCCCGTTCAGGCTGTGGGCCGAGGACGAGGAAGAGCCGACCCTGGCGAGGGCTGTCGTCATCGCAACTGGCGCCAAGGCCAAGTGGCTCGGGCTCGAGAGCGAGCAGCAGCTCATGGGCAAGGGCGTGAGTGGCTGCGCGACCTGCGACGCCTTCTTCTACAGGGGCAAGAAGGTTGCGGTGGTCGGCGGGGGAGATACGGCGATGGAAGAGGCCGGCGTCCTCGCCAAGTTCGCCGACGAGGTGGTTTTGATCCATCGCCGCGACGAGTTCAGGGCGTCCAAGATCATGCTGGAGCGGGCGCGCAACAATCCCAAGATCAAGTTCATGACCGACACACTCGTAGAGGAGATACTGGGCGACGACTCCGTAAAGGGGGTGCGCGTGAAGAACGCGAAGACCGGCGAGGAGCAGACCGTCGAGGTTAGCGGCTTCTTCGCGGCCATCGGTCACGCCCCCGCGACCACTCTCTTCGAGGGACAAGTCGAGATGAAGGAGGGTGGCTACATCCTCCAGAAGGAGAACACCATGACCAGCGTCCCCGGCGTGTTCGCCGCCGGCGACGTCTCCGACACCCGCTACCGCCAGGCGGTCACCGCGGCGGGAGACGGTTGTAGGGCCGCTATCGACAGCGAGCGTTGGCTCGAGGAGCAGGGCGAGGCGCCTGAGGAGGCTGAGGACCCCGGGGTCTGGACCGCCGAGAAGGACGTGGCGAATTTGTGAGAGCCGTCGGCGTGTAGGGGTCGTTCGCGACCCCTACGGGTCAAAATCCCATGCGGAACGCGCCCCCGGCGGGAACGCCGGGGGCGCTGTTTTCCCTGTACGCTGGTCGGGGCCGCGAGTATAATTCGCTGCCAACAGGGGGATGTTAGTGAATCAGAAGACCATAATGATCGTGGAGGACGATTCGGATCAGGTCGTCCTTGCGATGCGTGCCCTCCGCAAACACGGTATCGTCGCCGAGGTGGACGAGGTCGTCGTCGCCGAGAGCGGCGAGGAGGCCATCGACCATCTCTTGGGCGAGGGTTCCCATGAAGGCCGGGACACTGTCACCATGCCCGAGTTCGTGCTTCTCGACGTACACCTTCCAAAGATGAATGGCCTACAAGTCCTCGAGCGGCTGCGCGAAGTCGAGCGGACGCGCCTCGTGCCCGTGATCCTGTTTTCGTCTTCTAACGAGCACGTGGTGGAAGGCTACGAGCTTGGCGCGAACTCCTACGTCACCAAGCCGGCCAACTTCGACCGCTTCTCCGAGGCCATGCGTTACATGGGCTGGTACTGGCTCGACTACAACGAATCTCCATGAGCTACTCAGTAGAACGTAACGAAATGGACACACCCAGGTGCGTCTGGCCGGGACGCGCCTAGACTAACTCCTTACGTCCCAACACGTGGATCAGCCGCGCGGTCGATCTGTAGGGTTCCCTCTTTCCGCCCTCCCATTCCAGCTCCAGTATCTCCGCCAGGTCCTCGCCAGGCATAGCGTTCCCGAGGTGGTCCGTGAACACCCGCACCCCGTACCAGACCTCGACCGCAAGGCCGGCGGCGACGAAAGCTTTGGACAGCCCCTCGACGGTGTCGCCGCGCGTGATCACGCCGAGTCGCCCGCGGTCCCTGTCTGTACCCAGCGAGTAGAGCGCGTCCCGGTAACGGCCAGCGAGGGCGGGTCGCAATGCGAGCGCCGAGGCGTTCTTGGTGAGGACGGAGACGACTCCCCCAGGACGAGCGAGAGCCGACAGAGCGTGGACCATGGGTCGCGCATCTTCCAGGTACATCAGCACCCCGTGACAGAGGACCGCGTCGAAGGTCTCCCCGCATAGCGCCTCGTGCCCCCGCTCTCCCGTACCCTCGACGAGACGCGCCCGCCGTCGAACGTACTCGTCTTCCAGTGCTAGCCTGCGGTGCGCCTCAGCGAGCATCTTTGGAGAAGGGTCGAGGATCGTGACTTCGTGGCCCTTGCGGAGGAGCGGTAGCGCCTGCTGACCGGCACCGCCTCCGACGTCGACGATGCTGGCCGGTTGCGCGATGTGTTCGGCGAGGGCGCGGTCGACGAGCTCGTGGCGGACGACCCGGCGTAGGGTCCCACCCGACGAGTTGTAGCCTGCGGCGAGGGCTGCGAAGGGATCTTGCACGGAGCGGCTATTTGCCGTTCTTCAGGTATTTCTCGAACTCGGCGAAGGAGAGGCAGTTGATCACGCTCCCCTTCTCGACCCACGCCCGCCTCGCCTGCGAGATACCGTACTTCATGTAGCCCAGTGCCCTCTCGTCGTGGGCGTCGGTGTCGATGGTGATGCGAACGCCCGCACTCACAGCTTCCCTGACGTAGGGAACAGAGAGATCCAGGCGGTCGACGTAGGCGTTGAGCTCGAGGGCAGTGTTGGTAGCGGCGGCCTCCCGGATCAGACGCGACACGTCGACCTCATAAGGTTCCCTGCGGTTGATGATGCGGCCCGTGGGATGGCCGATGGTCCTGACGTACGGGTTGTTGATCGCGCGCACGATGCGCTCCGTCATCGCCTTCTCGCCGACTCCAAAGGAGGTATGCACGCTGGCCACGACGAAATCCAGCTCGGCGAGCACGTCGTCCTTGTAGTCGAGGGAGCCGTCCTTGAGGACATCGACCTCGGAGCCGCAGAGTAGGTGGATCTCGTCGTACTTCTCGTCGGCCTCCCTTACGGCCCCTATTTTCTGTTTCAAGCGTTCGGGCGAGAGGCCGTTTGCGACCCTGAGGCTCTGCGAGTGGTCGCAGAACACGAGGTACTCGTAGCCGAGCTCGATGGCGGCCTCGGCCATGCTCTCGATGGTGCCCTTGCCGTCAGAGTAATTAGTGTGCACGTGCAGGTCGCCGCGGACGTCGCCTGTGGAGACGAGGTCGGGCAGGTTGCCATTGCCTGCGGCTTCGATCTCCCCGGTGTCCTCGCGCAACTCTGGAGGAATATACGATAGGTTGAGTCGCGAGTAGAGGTCTTCTTCGGTGGCGACTGGCTTGTAGTCGCCGGTGCCGGCTCTCGCGAGGCCGTACTCGGAGATATTGATCCCCATCTTGACGGCCCGCTCGCGCAACGCGATGTTGTGTGCCTGCCCTCCCGTGAAGTGGTGCAAGAGCGAGCCGTAGGCCTCGGGATCTACTATCCTCAGGTCCACCTCTGTCTCCCCGCTCAGGACGAAAACCTTCTTCGGGCCGTGGGCCAGGACCTCGTCGGCGAACGGCGCCTCCGCGAAGGCGTCTGCGAGCGACGAAGGGTCCTCGCTCGCGGCGACGATGTCGATGTCGCCGATGGTCTCCTTCATGCGGCGCAGCGAGCCTCCGACCTCCGCCCTCTGAGTCGCGGGGTGCGAGCGGACGAAGGTGAGGATCTCATCTCCCATCGAGGTCGCTGTGTCGAGGAGCATCCGGCGCTCGGTCGCGTTGTACTTGCCCGCTGCCTGCACCATCTTCTCCGCGCTCTTCTTCCCAAAACCTTTGAGGGCGGAGATACTACCCGGGTCCTCGCCGGCCAGCTCCTCGACGGTGGTGACGCCGAGCTCCTTCCACAGGCGCCCGACGGTGCGCGGCCCGACGCCAGGCAGGCGCGTCATCTCGACGAGGCCGGCCGGTATCTCGTCCGTCAGCTCGGCGAGGAGCTGGGGCGTCCTGTCTTCGGCGAGGTCGCGTATTATCTCGGCCGTCGTCGCACCGACGTGGGGGAGCATCTTGAGGTCCTCCACCTCGGTCGCCGGTCGCCCGAGGGCGGCCACCGACTCGGCGGCTCGCTGGTAACCGAGCACGCGGTAGTACGCTTCGTCTTTGATCTCCATGAGCGTCGCGATCGTCTCGAGCGCCCGGACGATGTCGTTGTTCTGCAACGTGATCGCTCCTCCTGTTTCGGACCGGTCGTCCGCCAGGGAGATTATACGCGCCGCCCGAAAACCGAAACGGGCTAGAATCTCCCCATGCTCGAGAACCGAAGAGAGTTGATCAGGTGGCTCGCCGACCGCCAGACGGTGGTCGCCGCGGTCTGGCTCGCGGTGGGGCTCGCCTTCTCGACCTTCGTGGTCTGGGCCTTCGTCGAGCTCGCCGACGAGGTTCTGGAAGGAGATAGTCGCGCCTTCGATAGGGCTGCGTTGCTCTGGATCCACTCTAACTTCCCTGACTGGCTCGACGGACCGATGCGCCTCGTTACCGCCCTCGGATACTACTGGACCGTGGTGCCGCTCCTCGCGTTGACGGTCTACCTTTTCTACAGCAGGGGATGGAGGCTCTCCGCAGTTCTCCTCGTCGTCTCGACCTGTGGAAGCGTAGTGCTCACGACCGTCCTGAAGGGAGTCTTCGGGCGGGCTCGACCCGAGCTTGTCGACTCGGGTTACCAGGCCTCCTTCTACTCTTTCCCCAGTGGGCATGCCACGGTCGCCGTCGGATTCTACGGGATGCTCGCCTTGATCCTGGCCTACCGGCTGCAGGGAAGGATGCGGTGGGTTGTGGCAATTTCGGGGGTACTCATCGTGCTCCTGATCGGCTTATCCAGGCTCTACCTCGGTGTCCATTACCCGACGGACATACTCGCCGGCTACCTCGCCGCACCCCTGTGGGTTGTCTGCGTCGGGGGTGTTTACGCGCTGTGGCTCCCGATCAGGGGATTGAGGACGACCGAGTCGGACCGGAAGGACAGATAGCATCCTCCACCTTCTTTTCGGCCCGCTTTTTCTCCAGCTTGAGGGTGTTTGGCGCTGGTGGCCGGGACGAGCGGCAAGCGCCTGCACGCCAGGGTGAGCGACCACCAGGAGCTAGAAATCCGTGCCAAGGGATGATAGTTTCTCGTCGTGCTCGAAGCGATCCTTCATCCCCTCATAAATTTCGTCACCGAGACCATCGGCAGCTACGGCGTACCCGCGGTCTTCGTGCTCATGCTTTTGGAGAGCATGGGGATCCTGATCCCCTCGGAGGCCATCTCGCCCTTCGCCGGCTACCTGGTCTCGGAGGGCAAGATGAGCCTCTTCGTGGCAGTAAGCGCCGGCGTACTCGGGAACCTGGTGGGTTCCTGGATCGCCTACTTTATCGGGCTGTGGGGTGGACGCGAGATCTGGTTCCGCTACGGCAAATACATTGGAGTGCGGGCGCACCACCTGCAGATCGCCGAGAAGTGGTTCGACCGCTACGGCGAGTTCACCGTCTTTATCTCCCGCTGCCTGCCGGTAGTCCGTACGTTCATCTCGTTCCCCGCGGGTACTGCCAGGATGAACTTCGGCAAGTTCACCCTCTACACCTTCCTGGGGTGCGTACCCTGGGTCTTCGCGCTTACGTACCTCGGGTACGTGCTCGGCGAGAACTGGGAGACGATAGGCGACTACCTGCACTACCTCGATTACGCCGTCGCTGTGGCGCTGGTGGCCGGGGCCGTCTACCTGTTCTGGCGCTGGCGTCGCTCCGCATCGTAGCTGTCAGCACGCCGCGACCTTTGGGTCCGCTCTATCGCAGGTCAGCCGGGACTCGCACACGCGCAAGCTGAATCGTTGCATTGCCAACCGCCCCCGACAGGGCACATGCTGGCACGCTGATTTAGAATGGCGCGGTGGATTATCTAGAGTTTCTGTTCCTGGGAGCAATAGGAATCATCGGGGGGATGCTCTCGGGGCTTGTCGGGGTGGGCGGCGGGATCGTTTTCGTGCCGGGTCTATTGTACGTTGGCGGATGGCGTATCCAAGAGGCCGTCGCGGCGAGTTTGGTGATCATCATTTTCAGTTCCCTCTCCGGCACGATCCGCAACGCCAGGAGCAACGACCCCGTTAACTGGAGGGTGGCCGCCCTACTCTCGCTGGCTGTCGCTCCCTCGTCCCTGATCGGGGTTCTCATAAGCCGCGTCTCACCGGAGATCGTGGTGAAGATAGCCTTCGCCACGCTCCTTCTGGCCCTCGCCTATCCGACCGCCAGAGGCAGGGGAGAATACGATAGCGACAAGCACATTCCGCTCCCCCTGGTCTTCCTGGCCGGTATCTTTATAGGAGCGCTCTCCGGGCTCGTCGGGGTGGGTGGCGGGGTGGTGATGGTCCCGTTGATGGTGCTCGGCATGGGCCTGACGACGAAGGGGGCCGTCTCGACGAGCCTCGCCGTCGTGATGTTCACCGGCATCGTGGGTGCCGCCGGCTACGTGGCGACCGGCTTTAGGGACCCGCAGCAACTCCTCAGCCTGCCGCCCCTGATCATAGGGTCCGTGATCGGCGCCCCCCTGGGGGTCCGCACCAGGGACTGGCTGCCCGAGAACGTGGTGAGGATCGGCTTCGGCGTGTTTATGGTCATAGTCGCCCTGCGCCTTTTCGGCGAGGCACTCGGCATATTTTAGGGAAGGAAGAAGTTTTTTGAGTCATATCCGTCTTGGTGCGTTATGCTAATGCCTCATGACCGAGCGGCCTTACGATGATGATCAGCAATTCCGGACCTCCAGCGAGGAACGTCGTCGCGCGCGCAAGAAAAGTGGTGGTGCTCTCGAGTACCTCATCATACTGCTCGTCTCCTTCGCACTTGTTTTCGGTTTTGTCAGGCCTTTTGTCATGGAGGCGTTCTGGATCCCTTCGGGAAGCATGATCCCGACGCTCGAGATAGGGGACAGGGTTCTCGTTAACAAGTTCATCTACCGTTTCACGGAACCCAGTCGCGGTGACATCATCGTCTTCAGGAGCGTAGACAACCGCGACGAGGACCTGATAAAGCGCGTCGTCGGCCTGCCGGGAGATAAGCTAGCCGTACGCCGCGGCAAACTCTTCCGGAACGGCGAGCCCCAAAAAGAGCCCTACACCAACAAGCAGCTGCCGGACAGGAGTTTCTACGCGCGGACCACCGTTCCTAAGGGGCATGTCTTCGTCATGGGGGACAATCGGGGAAACTCCGCGGACTCCCGCGTCTTCGGCCCCCTACCCAAGAAGAACATAGAGGGCGAAGCCTTCCTGCGCTTCTGGCCGCCTGACCGTATCGGCGTGCTTTAGAGCGGTCAGCGGTCGGTCCTGAGCTTTCAGCGAACAGAATTCTGAAAGCTGAGTGCTAGTACCCTGTTGCGCCTAAGGCTTAGGTGCGCCGACGTGGAAAAGCTCCACCGTTTACCAGGAAGCTGACCGCTGAATGCTAAGTGACCACCTGTTCGTTTACGGTGCGTGGGTCGAAGTAGGCACGGAAACGGCTGACCTTGCCATCTTGTATTTCGAGGAGGCTCACGCCGTCGTAGGAGACGTCATTGCCGTTGGCGTCTCCTGTGGTGTTCCACTCCAGCGCGGCGTGGCCCGCATCGTCGGCGAAGACGTTGCGGAACTCGCTCTTCATCTCGCCGAACGTGTCACGGTAGCTCGTCCAGAACTCGCGCAGGCCGTCGTGGCCCGAGAACGTTTTAGGCACGGCGACGTTCCCGATGTCGCAGTCTTCCGTGTGTATCTCGACCAGGGCCTCGACGTCCCTGTCTGCCTCTAGCGTTCGCAGTGCCTCAACGAATTGATCGGCGACTTCTTTGGACACGGGACCACCTCTCATGCGGTTTCGATTCCTCAACGAGGTTATTGCTTACCCCACTGGGGTGGCTGTAAATCCGCACTCAGGAACGAGGGAGCTCTTCGATCTCGACCCTCTCTATCGCGTCGCCGGGTTCGCTGTCGCGCTGCGGGTCCCGCTCCCTTATCGTGCCGATCACGTCCATGCCATCGACGACCTCCCCGAAGACAGCGTGCCTGTCATCGAGCCAGGGTGTGGCCACGTACGTAATGAAGAACTGCGATCCGCCGGTGTTGGGGCCGGCGTTCGCCATCGAGAGTATGCCAGGCCTGTCGTGGCGCAGTTCGGGATGGAACTCGTCGGGGATCTTGTACCCCGGGTCACCCATGCCCGTACCCGTCGGGTCCCCGCCCTGGGCCATAAAGTCTTCAATAACGCGGTGGAAGGTCGTCCCGTCGAAGTACCCATCACGCGCAAGGAAGACGAAGTTGTTGACCGTCTCCGGCGCCTCCTCCGCGAAGAGCCTCACCTTGACGGGGCCCTTCTCGGTGGCGAAGTTGGCATAGTACTCGTAACCCGGCTTTAGTGCCATCTCCGGCGGCCGGTCGTAGGTCTTGTCTGCCATCGTGGTTCCCTCCGTAGGTGTTCATCCCAACGTCGAACGCACATGCTACCCGATCCTACCGAGGCGTGCGGGAATAGTCACGAAATGCAGGCAAGGTCGCGGCATGTTGCGAGCCTTGCTGGGGCCTTTAAAACCACGGCTGCCAACCCTGACACTATCGGACGGCGCTCCGGTCGCGAACGGCCCGGGGCTGCGCCAGCAAGGCACTTGCTGCTCGCCCGTCGACACGAGCTCCTGCTTCCTGGTTGATCGCGGATTGTCGCGTGGCAGCGGCCTCACTATCCTCGGCGTAATTGACTACCATGATCGAGCAGTACAAACTAGGCCCAACAGCGCAACGCGGTGCTGCGGCCAAGCCTGGCAGAATCTTTGCGGGGGTAGCCCCGCAAAGACGTGTGAGAAAACGCGGACGGTACGCCGCATAGTTGCCCGGAGCGCTGGGTCGATCCTGGACGGCCCGACCGACGACGCCAGAGGAGGCGGCTTTGAGGATGCCGGAGTTCGAGCTGGAACGCTACTTCGCCCGCCACGAGTTCGACGCGCGCTACTTGCTGAGTTCCTCCGACATGGAGACGGTGCGTATGGAGGAACTCCTCGCCCTCGCCGACGAAGACGGCCGTCGGATGTGGGAGGACCTGGCCCTAGGCTACACGGAGTCCCGAGGGCACCCGCTGCTGCGCGAAGAGATAGCCGCCCTCTACGAGACCGTCGCGCCCGAGGGCGTGCTGGTCTTCTCGGGGGCCGAGGAGGCCATATTCGCCCTGGTGAACGTGGCGGTCGGCGGGAGGCCCGGCGGACGCGCGGCGGTGGTCTGGCCGGCCTACCAGTCTCTCCACGAGGTGGCCCGCTCCGCCGGCGCCGAGGTGGACCTCCTCGAGCTCGAGCACGAGGACGGCTGGGTTCTCGACGCGGGAGCTTTGGAGCGCGTGCTCGGGCCTTCCATGCGCCTCGTCGTCCTCAACTTCCCGCACAACCCCACCGGCGCCCAGCCCGACGAACGGACCTTCCGCCGCGTAGTGGATCTCGCCGGGGAGGCGGGTGCCACGGTGCTCTCAGACGAGGTGTATCGCCTCCTGGAGCACGATCCCGCCGACAGGCTACCAGCCGCCGCAGACCTCCACGAGGGGGCGGTGAGCCTCGGGGTGATGTCCAAGTCCTTCGGTCTTGCGGGCCTGCGCATCGGCTGGCTCGCCACCCGCAACCTGGACCTCCTGGGTCGCGTGGCCGCCTTCAAGGACTACACCACCATCTGCAACTCCGCCCCGAGCGAGATCCTCGCGCTGATCGCACTACGCGCCAGAGAGGAGATCCTGGGGCGCAACCTGCGTATTGTGCTAGACAACCTGCCCCGCGCCGACGCGTTCTTCGAGAAGTGGCGCGGAACCTTCGAGTGGGTGCGCCCGGTGGTAGGGTGTATAGGCTTCCCGCGCCTGTTGGCCGACGTCCCCACCGAGAGATTCGCGGCCGAACTCGTGGAAGAGGAGGGCGTGATGCTGCTGCCGGGCTCGGTGTACGGGCACCCGGGCAACCACTTTCGCCTCGGATTCGGGCGACGCAACTTCCCGGAGGCTTTGGGGCACCTTGATCGCTTCGCCGAGGGACGGCTGCCCTGAAGGTAACCCTCCAAGAAACCGCCGTAAGCCAGCGGCCGGCGTGCTCTCGCGTGGCGACAGACCAGGGCGGAGAGTCTACCTCCGGGCCTCTCTTTATCCGGATCGAAGTCCTTCGGCGAACGCACGCACCAGCCTGTGGAAGCTCTCGTTCAGTTCAAGGGGCATGCCGAAGCCCCCGGCCTCTTCCAGGGTGGCGAACCCGTGGGCCAGGCTCCTGAGACCCCTGGCCGCATGGATGGCATCGTTTCCGCGGACGCCGCAGGAGCCGAGTACGGCAAGGACCGGTTCCAGCGCTTCTGCCTCAGACGCCCCGAGCTCCGCATCACCAGGATAGGAGAGACGATAGGAGCGTATGGTCGCCTCGTAGAGCCCCGGCCTCTCCTTGACGAAGGCCCTGTAAGCCTCAGCCAGCGCGAAGAGCCCCTCGTCGCCGGCCCTGCCCGCGGCGGCGCGCGACAGGCTCCGGCCCAATGCCATCAGGCCAGCGAGGGCGAGCTCTCGTCTGAGGTCCTCTATACCCGCCACATGATTGTATAGAGAGGGCTTACGGACGCCCAGGCGTCCGGCCAGGTCGACGAGTGACAGATCTTCGAGCCCTCCCTCGTCGGCCAAAACGCCAGCGGCCTCCACGACTACCGCCCTGTTTAGCCCCATCCTAGGCACGGTTGGCCCCACTTTCCGCCTCGCGCTTGAGGTCAGCGAGCCAAGTCCTCAACCACCCTTCGAGGATTTTTCGCATGGTTCCCTTCAAAGGCCACACCAACCAGCCCTCGAACGACTCCTCCGTCCGCACCAGCACCCCTCCTTCGCGCGCCTCGAAGGTCCAGGTGTGCACGGCCCGCGAGACGTCCGAGCGCCACCCTGGCCACGAGTTTACGTCCGTCTGCAACGCCCAGACCGTCTCGGACGCAGCCTCGACAAAGATCTCGTCACTAGCGACCGCCGGGGCTTGCCGGTTGACATCCATCTGGCTCTCCTCCTGATCTCGGTCCTTACCTGACCTCAGACCCGTTGCAGGTGCGTGTCCTTGAAGTCGGTTGGATACTTGAGTCCGTAGCCCATCAGCCGATCCATGCCTATGTGGGCGAACCACACCAGGGCAACCGCGACGGTGAGCGGCGCCCCAACCAGCATGCCAACTATTCCGAGCGCCGCCGGAAGCGGGTAGGAGTGGAAGGCGTTGTAGGCGGCCGCGCCAACTTTGGGTCCAGCCAGGTAACCCACCATCGACGCGTCAGGCGCCAACAGTAGCAGCGCAAATAGCCACCAACTTCCTCCGTTCATCCAGTACAGCAACACGCTGCCAACCAGCATCGTCGCTCCCTCACCCCTCAGCATCGCCCCCGGGCGCGCCAGAATTAAAGGACCCGAAGCTCCGTCCTTCGCCGCCCGCTTCCCTCGTAACTCTCGGTCCGTAATCGTCTCCACCGTCGACTCCTCTCCACAACCCGCATGTTTGACTAACGATAGTAGTTATATACTAATATTGTTAGTTTTGCAACCCTTCGCCCTGAATTTCTCGTTACGCGCCTAGGGCGATCCAGACTGCATGTCGGTGTTTTCCGGGCGTCTTGAGGTGAGAACGAATGTTTGGGTAGCCCGAACCCAGTACGGCGACACGAGAAAGGGTGGCGCCGGGTGAAAGCCGCGGCTATCATGCGGGAGAAGATAGGTGTGAAGGAGGACCCATGTGGTCCCACGAGAGCGAGGAGGGACAAGTATGCGCAAGATGATGCTGCTGCTGGCCGCGACGGCGGCGCTGGTGGCGCTGGTAGTGGGGAGCGCGCTCGCCCAGGAAGCGACCTCGAGCGACCTCCAGGGTGCCGAGCTTAGAGCCAACCAGAGGATTCAGTGCACAGGGATACCCTGCGTGGCCTCAGGCCGCTCCGACCTGGTGCTCGAGCGCATCGGCAACGGCAAGAACGACAGGATACTGCTCAGGGGCGGCGACGACCAGGTGCGGGCCAACACCTACGGCCGCGACCGCGACGTTATCAAGGGCTCGGCGGGCGGAGACCTGATCTACGTCGACGACGGCGACACCCGAGACAAGATCTTCGGCGGAAGGGGCGGGGACAAGTGCTACGTCGACGCTCCCAGCGAGGCCGTCGCTGGCTGCGGACGGGTCATCGTCCAGTAGTAGCCTTCTAGGGCGCAGAACTTGAGGGCGGGGCCCGAGTCCGGGCCCCGCCCGGCTTTTCGTTCCGTGTTGATCTCCTCGACTGCGTATACGTCCTGCGGCGGATCTTCGACGACGCAGGGGCAGCGTGCCCAGAACCGTCCCGATCCACGTCTCGTCGAGGTCCCAAAATTGCGTGAGAGCCCAGGGTTAGTGAGCCAGGCTGTCCAAGAGACTCAAGTAGCCAGCGACTCGGAGATCGAACCGAGCTCGCCCCCTACACGGCAGAGCACGGCCGATTCGATCATCTTCCCCTTGTAGGTAGTCTGCGAACCACTATTCACCGCCCGAATCTGGCACCGAGCGGGCCAGTTTCAAATCCTAGTAGGTAGTCTGAGAACACCGAAGTATCTTGCGAACTTCGCGTTGACGGCTTTCTAAGGAGTTGGCCCCCTAAGAAGAATTGGCCACCTGGCAGATGCGCTTCGTTGCATGAACTTGCTACCTTGGTAGCATCGTGCAACGTGGTGGGCCATCGCGCCCGCCCCGAGGAAAGGAGAGGGTATGCGACGAGTGGCTCTGTTGCTGGCTACGACGGCCTTAGCCCTGCTGCTGGCCAGCGGGGTGGCCCTGGCGGTCACCAAGATAGGCACCGATGGTCCCGACACGTTGAGGGGTACCAACGGAGCCGACACCCTCATCGGCAAGGGCGGTAACGACATACTTTTGGCACTGGCCGGCAACGACGCCCTGCTGGGCGGGCCCGGCAAAGACATCCTGCTGGGCGGCAACCTCGCGGAACCCTTCGGGGGCAACAAGACCCTGGTGGGCGGGGACGGCAACGATACCCTGCTGGGCGGCTTTGGCTCCGACACCATGGTGGGTGGGGACGGTAACGACTTCATGTACGGTGGCGAATTCGTACCCCCCTTAGCGAAGGACACGTTCTCCGGAGGAGACGGCAACGACGTGATAGACGCTATCAACAAGCCAGCTGGCAAGGACGTAGTGACTTGCGGCGACGGCTTCGACCGGGTGCTCGCCGACAGAGCAGATGTGGTCGCCACCGACTGCGAGAGGGTATTCGTCGGCGAGCGCAAGATCGATGCATACTTCGCGTCCATACCGGAGAGCTTCTTTGAGGGTCTGGCACCCTTCCCTGAAGGATAGCGGCCACACCTCCGACGCTCGACCTTAGGGGATGAGAAGGGCCGGGGCGTAGCAGCCTCGGCCCTTCCTCTTACGCTTCTCGCCTTGCGTGAGTGATACCGAAACAGGGTGAATGATCGCCGCGTGAGCTGCGTTCGGGAGTAGGGAGGCGCTCGCTTATGGAGTAGGGAGTCGGGTGAAGATGGACGAAGATCTTTGCGCTTAGCGTTCTACCGGATTCGGTATGATCCGTAAATCGGCCTAGCCGTGCCACTCGTAGAGGCAGATCCTGCAGTATTCTTCGAAGCCGAGCCTTCGGTAGACGGGGTAGCCCATCTCGGAGGAACCGAGGACACTGAGGCTCCAGCCGAGATTCCTAGCTTCCCGCAACGCCGCGAGCGTTACGGCCGCCCCGATGCCCTGCCGCCTGGCGCGCTCGATGGTGGAAACGCAGTAGACCCCCGCGACCCCAGCCGCGAAGAGCAAAGCGGACGTGGCCACGGGCTCGCTGGCCAGCCGTCCGAGGAAGGAACGCCACGGCCCTTCCAACCCCAGCCTGCGGCACATCTCTCCAAACCACTCGACCTCTTCTGGTCTCAGCCCGAAGCCCGAGCCGAACGTGGCGCCCCACTCAACGAGCTCCGCTTCGTCGTATACGCGCTCGACCACGAAGTCAACGGGCACGGGCGCCGCTTCCGGCAGCACCGAGAGGTCCACCGCCATCCCCATGTCATCGCCGCCGTACGCGACGAGACGAGCGCCGAGGTCGGGCGGGCGCATCGAGGGGCCTACGTGCCAGGAGCCGGGGACCCCGTGTTCACGCAGGCGTTCGATGGAAGCCGTGATCTCTGCGTCCGCCTCTTCCGGCGCCAGGTCGGCACAGACGACGCAGTTGGAGTAGTCGATGGGCGAGCCGCCGATTGCCCAACGTACCCGCCCGTCGTCGCGCTCATACGCCCTGGCCACACGCCCGAGCGCCATCAGGAACTCGACCCCGTTCTCCTCTATAGCCAGTGCCTCATGCAAGCTCTACAGCGCCCGCTACGAGAGCCGAGCCACAAGGCGGGAGAGCAGGCGTCCTCAGCGAGGGGCTATCCGGAACAAATCCTGATGCCTGATGCCTTAGACTTCCTAGAGCCCGTAATCGGCGTCCGAGGCCTCTGCGAGGTAACGGGCGAGGAGCGTTATCGCGGCCTCGACGTCTACGGTGCTCACCATCTCGTTCGGGGTGTGGACGTAGCGGCAGGGGATGGAGAGCGTGACGGCCGGGATGCCGCCGTGCAGGCGCTGGACGCCGCCTGCGTCGGTGCCGCCCGCTGGGAGTATCTCCATCTGGTAGGGGATGTCCTCACGTTCGGCGATGGAGCGTAGATGTTCCACGAGCTTCGGGTGGGAGATAGAGTAGCCGTCCATTATCTTGATGGCAACGCCCTTGCCAAGCTCGGTGATGGTGTTCTCGTTCCCGCCGCCGGGCACGTCCATAGCGAGCGTAATGTCGAGCGCGACGACGACTGTAGGCTCCAGGGCCGAGCCGCTGGCCGCCGCGCCGCGCAATCCCACCTCCTCCTGAGAGGTCGCCACGGCGAAGACGGTCGCCTTGTGCTCCCCCAAAGCCCTCAGCGCCTCGTACATAACGAAGACGCCTATGCGGTCGTCCATCGCCTTGCCGATGTAATTGTCTCCCACCTTCTCCAGGGTACGGTCCATGACCACGTAGTCCCCGATGCGCACCTTCTCCTTGACGGTCTCGGCGTCCATGCCAAGGTCGACGTAGAACTCGGCTGCCTTCGGGGGTTTCTGCTCCTCGCCGTGCGACAGGTGCGGCGGCTTGCGCGCCGGCTGGAGCGCGCCGCGCAGCGTCTCACCGTCGGAGGTAATTACCAGCACCCTCTGGGAGACCATGTTCGCCGGGTCGTGGCCGCCGAGTGTCTGTAGTCTCAGGAAGCCTTTCTCATCGATATATTTGACCAGGTAGCCGATCTCATCGGTGTGGGCGGCGACCATCACGCGCGTGTCGCCGCTGCCTCGTCTCGTCCCGATCACGCTCCCTAGGGCGTCGGTATGGATCTCGTCGGTAAGAGAGCCAAGCTCCTCGCGGGCTATCTCCCGCTGCTTCTCCTCGCGTCCGGGCACGCTGGGCGTCTCGATCAAACGCCGTAGTAGCGACTCGTTGATTGCCATGCCGCTCCTTTTCCATGATCTCGTGGACCCGATGAGCGTACCAGCGGCCCCTGGAGGCGTCAAAAGGGGGAGTAGAGAGTCGCGCTAGTCTTTCCCCTACTCCCCAGACTGCACCAGCGCGCTGCCGCCACCCCGGCGGGTCGGCTCGGCCGCGGCTTGCACGGTTCCTCCGGGGAGGAAGGCTATGCCTGTAACCGCCCCCAGCTCGGGCGTCGGGGTGAAAGTCTGGCCGTGGTCGGAGACGAGGAGATCCGCCTCTGGCGTTCTCAGGAACGCAGGCTCGGCCGATGTCTGGGCCGTGTTGCGCTGCGAGGCTCGCGGGGCGGCTATCGCCTGCGGGAGGGTCATGCCGAAGTCCAGGTCGTTGACGAGCACCTGCAACACACTCGTGATGATGGTGGATCCTCCGGGAGATCCGAGGGCGAGTACGGGGCTCCCCTTGCTCGTAACGATCGTGGGGCTCATGCTGCTCCTCGGGCGCTTGCCGCCATCGGGGGAGTTGGCGAGCCCTGGTATCGGCTCGAAGTCCGTCAGCTCGTTATTGAGTATAAAGCCGTGGTTTGGGACCGTGATCGCGCTCCCCCCCGTCTGCTCTATGGTGAAGGTGTATGACACTATGTTGCCCCACTTGTCGGAGACGGTGAGGTGCGTGGTGGAAGGCCCTTCGACGGCCGTGGACGCCTTCATGCTGACGGACCCCGATCCGCCATCGTAACGATAGGGATTCCCCGAGGCCACCGGGCTCTCGGCCGCCTGATCCGTGATGAGCGACCGGCGCTCGGCGGCGAAGCCGTCGGAGAGTAGGCCCTTCAAGGGCACGTAGACGTAGTCTGGGTCGCCGAGGTAGGCGCCCCTGTCGGCGTAGGCGTAGCGCGAGGCTTCGAGGTAGTTGTGGAGCGCGTCGTCGCGGTCGAGGGTTGCTATCGAGTAGCCTTCGAGGATGTTCAGCGCCTCGCCGACGGTCGAGCCGCCGGAGGAGGGCGGCCCCATCCCGTAGACCTGTACGTCTCGGTAGGAGGTGACGGTCGGGGCGCGCTCCTTGGAGCGGTAGTCCGCGAGGTCTTTAGTCGTCATCAGGCCGGGCAGCACCTTGCGCGTCGCGACGACAGGCGGATTAT
The DNA here is from genome assembly GCA_963830075.1 of uncultured Rubrobacteraceae bacterium. Classification (GTDB taxonomy): domain Bacteria; phylum Actinomycetota; class Rubrobacteria; order Rubrobacterales; family Rubrobacteraceae; genus Rubrobacter_D. The sequence goes on from CAWHLD010000002.1 coordinate 39,886, forward strand.
GCACCGTGTCGACGATGGCCCTGGCGGTGCGGCCCGAATAGAAGGCGTCACCGCCGCCGTCGGCTATGCGACTGTAGGTAGCCGCGAGGTCGGGGTTGCGGACCGTCGAGCCGACCGCGGGCGCTTTCCCCTTCCGCAAAAACGTCTCGCGAGTCGAGGAGAAGTCGCTGAAGCGGGTGAGGTTATCCACCGTCTGCTGGCGGTAGGTCTGATCCACCACAAAGCCGCGGGCGGCGAGCCGGATGGAGGGTTGCAAGAGATCGGATAGTGGCCTTGAGCCGAACTTACCTAGCGCCTGCTCCCAGCCCCGGATCGTGCCTGGCACCCCGACCCCGAGCCCGCTCGTCACGCGCGCATCGAAGGGAAACGGCTGGCCGGTCTCGTCTATAAAGCTGTCCTCCTCGAAAGCGGCAGGCGCCGTCTCGCGACTGTCTATCGTGGAGACGCTCCCGTCGCTGGCGCGATAGACGACCATAAAGCCACCGCCGCCGATGCCGCAAGAGTATGGCTCGGTGACGCCGAGGGCAGCCGCTGTGGCGACCGCCGCATCCACCGCGTTGCCCCCGTCTTTCAGAACCTGCATGCCCACCTTCGAGGCGTCGTGGTCCACCGTGGCCACGGCGCCGCCGGTTCCCGTCGCGGTCGGCTGCTTGGGAGCCTCCGTGGTGGGCGCGCTCGAGGCGGGCTGCGCGAGGCCAAGAACGGCCAGGACGAAGAGAAGCGTCACGAACAGGCGTGCGGGCGACCTGTAAGTAGATCTATATGCCAACCACAAACGTTGAATGCCTTGCATGTGCTTCGACTCCTTCACCCGGCCGCCATCACCCGCTACCAACGATGTTCCACTTCCCCCGAAGGTGCTCAAAGTAGGATCATAGTGAGGTCGTGGGCCCATTGCAACCGTAGTTCTGACCGGACCCTTCAGCCGCGTGTATTCTTACGTTGGCGTGCAGCGGCCGGAACGGGAAACCTATTGAGCGTGTTGAAGATCGGGGAGTTCTCGCAGTTGGGCCGGGTGTCGGTGCGGATGCTCAGGCACTACGACGCGACGGGTCTCCTGAAGCCGGCGGAGGTGGACCATCTATCCGGGTACCGTTTCTACGACGTCGAGCAACTGCCCAGGCTCAACCGTATTCTGGCACTGAAAGACCTTGGACTGTCGCTGGAGCAGGTCGGACGCCTCCTCGCGGTCGAGGAACCGCCGGCCTCCGAACTGCGCGTGATGCTGGCCATGCGCCGGTCTGACCTCGAACAGGAGCTGCGCGAGGGGCACGAGCGGCTCGCGCGCGTCGAGGCGCGCCTGAGGCAGATCGAGCGCGAGGGAGAACCTTCGCCCTACGAGATAGTCCTCAAGGAGGTAGCGTCCTTGACGGTCGCGTCGACGCGCGCCATTGTCCCGTCCATACCAGACATGCCCGACTATCGCTGCGATCTCTACGAGGGCCTCTACGGCTGGCTGGAGGCGCGTGGGGTGGAGCAGGGATCCCTGGGGCCGGAGATGGCGATCTACCACGCCTCCGAATTCGTGGAGTGGGATATAGACATGGAGGTGGCAGTTGTCGTCGGACCAGAGCTACCCAGGGATTCGGCGCCGCCGGTACAGTCCGGGTCACGGACTACCGTCAGGGAGCTGCCCGCCGCCGACGAAGTCGCCAGCGTGGTGCACCGGGGCTCGCTGTGGGAAATTCCCGACGCGCTCTCCGCGTTATACGCCTGGATCGGGGAGAACGGCTACTCCGCCGCTGGTCCTTACCGCGAGATACACCACTTCTGGCGCGAGAACGACAAGGCCGACGTGCCAGGGGGCCTGGATTCCGTGGTGGTCGAATTGCAGCTCCCCGTGGGCAAGCCCATGCCCTGAAGTACTTTCAGCGGGCCAGCGCCTCGTTTTCGCCCGCGATCCAACGGGCGATTCGCACGAGGTAAAGCACTTTACTGAAACCTGATGCCTGAAATCTGAAACCCAGAAGAATACTTCTTCGCGTTTGCCCTTGACTCTCACACAGTGTGAG
>CAWHLD010000003.1:0-122128 GCA_963830075.1 uncultured Rubrobacteraceae bacterium
TCGGTAGCAGCGTTCGAACGTACCCCGGATCGGCGCCCGGTCCAGAGCGGCCCACTCTCCTCGCCGCGCGTCTCGTAGCGAAGTACGCGCGAGGTAATCTATTCACCCGAGTGCGTGGATGGGGTATTCCGAAGAGGCGATGGGCCCCAGCGTGGAGGTAGTGCGCAAACCGCCCAAGCCGGTCCCCGAGGAGGTGGCGAAGGTCTGGGCCAGAGAGTGGCCCAAGGAGGGAAAGGAGGTTGACTGGCAAAGGCTCATGCCGCCCCGAGGCTTCAAGGTGTTGCCGAGGCGGTGGATGGTGGAGAGAACCTTCTCTTGGCTAGGACAAAACCGCCATATGAGCAAGGACTACGAGCGTTTACCGGAGAGCTCGGAGGCGTTCATTTACGCGACGATGAGCCGCCTGGTGACTAAGAGGCTGGCCCGTGTTTGAGAATTATCAGACAGTTTCTAGAGAGACTGTCTGGAAAATGCGCGGGGGGCGAGATGGTTGCCTACGCTCTGCGCTATGGAGAGCAAGAGGTACCCCACGGATCTGTCCGACAACGAATGGTGCTGCATCCGCCCGCATCTTCCCGAACCTGCGGTGCAAGGACGCCCTAGGGTTCACGGCTTGCGGCCGATCCTAGACGCCGTCTTCTACGTGCTAAAGAGCGGCTGTCCTTGGCGGCTTCTGCCGAAGGACTTATAACGCCGTGGAAGACCGTCTACGATTGGTTCAGGAGATGGCGCATCGATGGGACTTGGAAGCGCCTGAACGCCGAACTGCGCGGGGTCTTGCGGGTACGGCTTGGCAGGGATCCCAAGCCCAGCGCGGCGATAGTTGACTCTCAGTCGGTCAAGACAACTGGGGTGGGCGGAAAAGAGCGCGGCTTCGATTCCGCAAAGAAGGTGGACGGCAGGAAGCGCCACTTGCTCGTAGACACCGAGGGCTTGGTGCTAGAAGCGCGGGTTCACAGTGCCAGGGTGCCCGACTAGGACGGCATAAGGCTGCTGTTGGAGCGGGTACGGGGGCGCTTCGCGCGTCTCTCTCACTTGTGGGTCGACGCCGGCTACCAGGGGAGGGGCAAGAAGTGGGTCGAGGAAGCCTTGGGGTTGAGCGTGGAGGTGGTGCGCAAGCCGCCCAGGCCGATCCCCGAGAAGGTAGCAGAAGTTTGGGCCATGGAGTGGGCCAAGGAGGGAAAGGAGGTGGACTGGCAGCGGCTCATGCCACCGAGGGGTTTCCGGGTCCTGCCGAGGCGTTGGGTGGTGGAGCGCACTTTTGCTTGGATCTCTCACAACAGGAGGATGGCCAAAGATTACGAGAGGCTTTGCGCTACCGGGGAGGCGTTCGTCTACGCGGCGATGACGAAGCTCATGGTGAGGCGGTTGGCTCGTGCATAAGAGTTTCCAGACAGTCTCTAGAAGGTGAGTTCTGCGAACTTCGGACGTACCGAATTCTGAGAAGTTTGCCCAACCTTCAGGTCAGGCCGGCAGGATGAAGAAGCGCCCGTATGCCACGAAGGCGGCCAGTACCAGCAGCACCACGGGCGGGACGACCGCCCAGCGCTCACCAATCCTCAGGTGGGTGAGGATCGCGCCTACCATCGTCGCCGCGAGTCCGAGAGCGGCCAGCGGCGTCAGCCAGGACAGGATCCCTGTCAGCGCCGGCAACACGACCCCGATCGCCCCGAGCACCTCCAAGGCGCCGATCAGGCGCACCGCAGACTGCGAGAAGTCCTCCACCCAAGCCATGTTCTTGGCCAGCTTCTCCTTGGGCTGCGCAAGCTTCGTCACCCCCGCCGCCAAGAACGCCACAGCCAGCAGCCCCTGGGCCACCCACAACGCTATGCTCATCCCGAGACCTCCAGTTCGATATACCCCTTGCAATCATCGATGATACATAATCGTTGAAGTATGTCAACGACCTGCCATGCTATATTGTTGGCCATGGCCAGAGAGATGACTCAGCCCACGACCCCAGGCGGCATTCTCCAGGAGCGTTGGTCCAGCCCCGGGATACTGCTCGCGCTGCTTGGACAAGACGCGATGCGCCGCCTGCGCGAGGCCCTCGACGCCTACGACCTCAAGCCTCGCCAGCACTACCTTCTTGGTCTGCTACGCGAATACGGAGCGACGGGACAGCGCGAGCTCGGGGAGATGATGGGCGTCGATCCCAGCATCCTCGTAACGTTGCTCAACCCGCTCGAAGCCGGAGGGTTCGTCGCTCGTGAGCGAGACCCGGCGGATCGCCGCCGCCACGTCGTGACCCTGACCGCCGCTGGCCGGCGGCACTTCGACGAGGCCACGCGCGCCCAACGCGAGGCCGAGGATGCGCTGTTCGCAGGACTCGACGATGACCAACGACGGCAACTGGAGACCATGCTGGTCGCGCTGCGCGACAACCTTTCGAGCGGGCAGGAAGATGCTTGCTCGCCGCCGGAGGATCCCGAGAACTGCTGAGACCGTATAGGGCCGCTAAGCCTTCCTCCTCGTGAAGCTTCACTGCAGACTACAGTGACGTCCATGAAGGGGTCAGGGCGCTTTATTCAGCAGAGTGCGTGGAAGGTGTGTTCTGCGGACTTCGGGTGTACGGAGTTCATCGACGATTCATCGTCGATTGCTACTCTGGTATCGTTATCAACAATCGTTAGCAACACCCTTACATTAGTGGGTAGAAAGATTGAGCGCTCAGGGTGACGGACAGGCTGGCGGCCCCCCCGGCGGAGGTGTGTCCTTCAGCTTCAGTTACAGGGAGCTCATAATCACGGGCTTGGTCGGCGCTTTGCTCGCGTTCCTCGCCTCGAGGTGGAAGGTTCCTGGGGTATTGTTGGGGGCGCTCAGCCCCATGGCATCGGCCATGATCATGGCCATCGTGAAGGCATACTCGAGCGGTGCCGCGATGGGTGGGCCGAGGTTGCCGGGGCTACTGTACCTGCTCGGGGCGTTCTGGTGGGTCGCCTCTCTGCGATCCGAAGTGCGGAGGGCTATCCTGTTGGCGGGGCTTCATGCGGGGTTGGCATCGACCGCGATCGGCGCGTCCGTCGTAGTCGGCACCACGCTGCTAACGCAGAAGGATCCGACCTGCCTCGTATGGGGAATAGGAGAGGGGTGCCAACAGACTACCCCGTTTGAACAGCCGCCGGGCGACGACTCTAGTCCCGCCGCGGTCAGCGGGGCGCCGCATACTGCCGACGACAACAGCGGCAACGTCGCACTGGTGGCAGCTTCTTTGCTAGTGGGCTCCGGTATCTTGAGTGCGGCTATCTTGCGTCGGCGCGGCTAGCGCGAGATTCATGTAAGCGCTTCAAACGCGGCATGCCCTTGGTGGAGAAGGGTTAGAGGCCCCCTAGCGTCGGCCCTTTCTCGCCGTCACTATTCACCACCCAACCTCGTAGAAGAAGGCGCGTTCTCTGAACTTCGCGCGAACGGTGTTCTGAGAAGTTCGATAAAAAGTTGCTATCTAGTTCATTTGGGTGATATCCCTTGCCCCCGATGCCTGCTAAGGTGGCTCTCGTTGATCAACTTTAGGCGGGGCCGACGGGTCCCGCCCTTCTTGGGGAAGGTGGGACCCGTACACATGGCTACTAAAACGAGCCACTTGGTAAGGCCACTAGCGCTGCTTATGCTGGCTGCCATGGCTGCGAGCGTGATGATGGTGGTGCTTGCAAGCCCCGCACAGGCTGCCATCATCACCGTAAACAGCACCGCCGATGTTGCCGATCCTGCCGACGGGGAGTGCACCCTTAGGGAGGCCATCACCGCCGCCAACACCGACACGGCTTCGGGGACGGCCACCGGAGAGTGCGCGGCTGGCTCCGGAGACGACGGCATAAACATAGGGCTTACGGGCACGGTGAACCTCACCGGGGCGTTGCCAGACCTTTCTACCAACCTGGTGATAGCGGGACCAGGGGCAGATGAGTTCACGGTCAGGCGCGACACAGGGGGCGACTATCGCATCTTCCTCGTTAGTAGCGGCACGCAGGTCTCCATCTCAGGGATGACCATCTCCGGCGGGAATGTCTCCTCCGGCATCGGTGGCGGCGGCATCCTCATCAACGGAGGCACCCTGACGATCACCTCCTCCACCATAAGCGGCAATTCAGCCGACCAAGGCGGCGGCATCTTCAACCAAGGAGGCACCCTGACGATCACCTCCTCCACCATAAGCGGCAACTCGGCCAACATAGGCGGCGGCGTCTTTTCCAACACCGACCTCTCCGGCCCAAAGACCACCATTACCAACTCCACCATAAGCGGCAACACCGCTACAAGCAGGGGCGGCGGCTTCTTCAACTTCGACGGCCTCAGCGTCATAGAGCACTCCACCATAACCAACAACACCGCCCCGAGCGGATTTGGAAGCGGGGTGGCGAGCGTCGGGAGTACCTTAACCCGCACCGAGGTCCTCTCTACCATCATCTCCGCCAACCTGGGCACCGACGTGGACGTCGGCCAACCCACCAACTCCTTCGTCTCCAATGGCTACAATCTCATAGGCGACGGCAACGCTACCGGAGCCTTCAACCAGCCGGGGGATGATACCGGCGTCACGGACCCCAAGCTCGACGCTCTAGGCTCCTATGGCGGTCCCACCCAGACCCACGCCCTGCTCACGGGCAGTCCCGCCATAGACAAGGGTCCTCCCTCCACCGCCTGCCCTCCTCCCGATACCGATCAGCGGGGCGTACAGAGGCCCCAGGACGGCGACGCAGACTCCACAGCCATCTGCGACATAGGCTCCTTCGAGCTGGAGGTGGAGGAGCCCGAAAACCAAGCGCCCACCGTGCGGGCGGCCCGGGGCGGGGAGTGCGGCCCGGCGAGCGACATGCGAGGCACCATCCGCCTCTCCCTCTCTGATCCGGACTCCCAGCCCGAAGACCTCACCCTCTCTGCCACCTCCTCCGACCGGAGCGTGGTCCCCCAGAAGAACATAGTCTTCGGGGGCGGCTCCGACGCCTCCCGAACCCTCACGGTAACCGCCGTCAAGGGTAGCGGCACCTCCACGCTTAGGGTGAGGGCGAGCGACGGAGAACTGGAGAGCCAGCCGCTCCTGGTCGTGGTCGTCTCGGGCACCAGCGCCGACGACGCGTTGAGCGGCACCGCCAACGCCGACATGATCTTCGCCCGCAAGGGCGCGGACACCCTAGGCGGTCGGGGGGCCAACGACCTCCTGTGCGGGGGCAACGGCAAGGACCGACTCACCGGCGGAACCGGGGCCGACCACTTCGGTGGGGGCTACGGTAGGGAGGACGCGGCCACCGACTTCGAGGCGGGTGAGGGGGACAGCAGGCGGGGCATCGAGAACTTCTAGGGCGAGCCAAAAGCAGCCAAGAAGGAGGGCCGGGGCTAGCAAACACTCTCGGCCCTCCTTTTTGCCCTTATTCACCCAAGTGCGTGGAAGGAGCGTTCTACGAACTTCGGGTGTACGGAGTTCGCAGAAGTTCGGCTGCAAAATTCCTGTATAGCCTCGGCCCCATACCCCAAGAATCGCACCGATTAAGGGGCAGCTAGACAAAGACCTAATTCGAGTCTAGGAGGGGGGTAATAAAGACTCGGATAAGATTGTACTTAGTATAACATAATGCAGCCTTTTACGCCGACTTGTTGTAACTTTGTATGTTTTTGTAAGCCTATTGTGCAAAAGAAGAGACAGCACGATATCATTTGTTACAAGACGGAGAGTGTACTAATGTACGCACTAGCGGGTCCGTCTGTTGGAGGCTGGCGGTTCAGGAGGGGGTCGTTGGCCTCTTTTAACTCGTGAACTTGCGGGGGTGTGGTGCAGCTGTGTGCTGCCCCTCGTCCAACCTTACCCGCCGACGCGCCTCCACCAGCGCCGCCTCCGGAGTGGGACTGTCCGGGATACTACGCACCACCCCTCTGCCTGCCCTTATTCACCCAAGTGCGTGGAAGGCAACAGCCTGTTGAAAAAGTGGTCGTAGACCCGGTAGGCAGTCCAAGACAGCCCGAAAACGAGACCAAAACGCTACCAAGACGCCACATTTCGCCCCCGAACCGGGGGCAGAAGAGCGCGCGTAGGGGTTTTCAACAGGCTGGCAAATTCTGCGAACTTGAACTTCTGTTTTACGGCCAGCCTGTTGAAAAAGTCGGCGCTGAGCTGAAAGTGACTACGAATCGGGCTCCAGAAGCTCCAAATTGCCCCAAACACGTAGGTTTTGAGGCCCGATCTGGGGCCGAAGCGGGCATAGAGGGAGTTCTTCAACAGGCTGCGGCGTTCTCGGCTCCTCTTTGTCAAGCGGCGCTGCGCGACGGCGCTTGCGAATCCGCCTGGAGACTCCTGTAGACGGCGTCGCAGACACGCCTCTTGAGGCACCGCAGCGCCTCCTTGCGGGATTTGCCTTCACCTAGCTTCTTGCGGTAGTAGGTCCCACCAGGAGCGTCCGACCTGGCCTGGGAGGTGGCGACCATGTGCAGGGCGTAATTGAGGTGTCGGTTGCCGCCCAGCGAGAGCCTGTGGCGCACCACCTTCCCGCTTGAGGCCTCCACCGGCGCCGTGCCTGAGTAGGAGGCGAAGTGGGCCTTGGTCGGAAAGCGTGCCACGTCGCCTACAGCCCCCAAGATCGTCGCGGCCAGGATGGGACCCACGCCGAAGATCTCGGTGAGGGTGGTGCCTGAGGCCTCCACCTCGGCTTCGATGCGCACCTTGAGATCGTCGATCTTCCGGTCCAGCGTCCGGACGTCGCGCAAGATCTCGGAAGCCAGGCGCCGGCGCAGGCGGACCGAGGCATTGCCCCGGGGCCGTATGGAGCGCAGGATGCGTGCTGCCCGATCGGCCGAGAGCTTTCCGGCCACCCCGCCGGGGACGAGATCTCGCAGGAACCCGTGCAGGCGCTTTAGCGCCCGGGTGCGCTCCGCTACCAGGTCCTCTCTCCTCTCGGAGAGCAGGCGCAGCACTTCCGAGTCGGCTTCGGGATCGACCGCCGCCAGCCTTTCATTGCGCGAGGCGGCCAGCGCGGTAGCCAGGGCATCGAGCCCGTCGTTCTTTCTGGCATTTCCGGTAGAGAGCACCCTCACCTTCGCCGAGAGCTTGGGTGGCACGTCCACCACACACTCACCGGCCGCTACCAATCTCCCCGCCAGGTGCCTACCCAGACCACGGGCGTTCTCCATCGCTTAGGGCGGCGCTTGGGGAACCGCTTCGCCCAGCGTTCGAGGGCCCTCAAGCCTTCTCTAGGTCCTGCGGGAAGGAAGCATGCTCGAGCAGCTCGCCTTTGGCCTCGTCTACCGCGGCGACGGCTAACGACGCCTTGTGGGGATCGACTCCGATCAGTACCTTCATGGGCGCGCATACCTCCGTTTCGCTCGGACCTCTCCTCCTCCTCCTCCTCCTCCTCCTCCTGCGGTGTTTGCGAAGGACATTCCGACTTCGGGCTTGTGCTCCCATACCTCTTTTGAGTCACTCCGCCTACCGCGGGCACCGGCGGGACGCAAGCCGAGAACAAGCCAACCCAACCGGTGGGCGACAGGAAGTTCGCGAGCGATCCCTGTATGACCGGTACCCTAGGAGCTTAGCGGCTCTAGAGACCACCCGAGCTCCTGGCCAGAGTTAAACAAGTCGGAAGTTCGCATGTGGGCTGCTCGGGGCCGTGAACCATCTTAATAATGTTTTGGACAAATCTGGTTCATTTGGGCGATACGCCGGCCTCACCGGAGGAGTAGGGTAAACGTCTTGTTGCATGACCGGCCGACGCCACGTGCAGGCGTAGGGCAGCGCTACGTGCCCTCCTTCTAGAGATCGGAGACCGTGTGTCGAAGAAGATGATGGTGCTGCTGGCTACGGTCATGGTCGTGGTGCTGGGTGCTGCCGCCACGGCGCTCGCCGCTAGCCCGAGCCACAACAACGACTCCGCTACTAAGGGCAACCCCGGTAAGGGTAACCCCGGCCATAACAAGGACTTTGCCGGCCTGGTCGATATCGGCGGCCGCAAGATGTACATGGAGTGCCAGGGCAAAGGACGTCCCACCGTAGTGTTCGTCTCGGGGGTCAGGGACCGCACCGAAACGTGGAGCACAACGCAAGACCCATCCGAGCAGGCTCTGTTGCCCGCGATCGCTCAGACCAACAGGGTGTGCGCCTACGACCGTCCCGGAACCCTCGTCTCGACGGGTGATGGTCCAGAGGACTTCGAGACGAGCCGCAGCGATCCCGTAGACCAACCCACCACGCTCCAATACGGTGTCGATGATCTGCATGCCCTGTTGAAGGCGTCCGGAGAACGCGGCCCCTACGTCTTGGTGGGGCATTCGATGGGAGGCGCCATCTCCAGGCTCTACGCCAGCGAATACCCCGAAGATGTCTCGGGGCTCGTCCTCATCGATTACGCCGCCTATGACTTGCGCAAGGCGCTGACCGCCCGAGAGTGGGCTCTGTTGAAGATTCTTATATATTCTCCGGTGGAGGAGGCTCGGCAAATTTACCCCGACGTGGAGTGGTTCGACGAACAGCGAAACCTCAAACAAACCTTGGCCGCCGCCCCCCTGCAGCCGACGCCCCTCGTCGTGCTCTCCGCCGACGAACCTATGGACCTTTTGCCCCTCGTGGAGAACGGCACGCTGCCGATGACGCCCGAAGAAGCCAAGGAGTTCGGCGAGTTGCTCTTCCGGGCTAATGTGGATGCCAGGTCCGATCTCGTGAGCCAGGTGCCAGGAGCCAGGCACATCACGGACACCGACAGCAGCCATTACATACACCAGGTGCAACCCCATCTCGTGATCCACTCGGTACGTGAGGTTGTAGAAGCCGCCCGCAAGAAGTCGTGTGCGCTCGACATCAAGAACCACGGCCAGTGCGTCAAGGCCGATAAGCAAGCACAGGGCAATAGATAGAACGACCAGGCACTACAGAGGGCCGGGGCTTCCAGCAGCCCCGGCCCTTCTTCTTGCCCTTATTCACCCAAGTGCGTGGAAGGTAGATTCTCCGAATTACGCATCCAGGATCCTGCATAACCTCGCTCCCCTCCGGCTTCAGAAGATCCCTAGGCCAGGTCGAACACCCAATCGCAAGCCCTACGTCTTGTGGTACTGTATGGATATGCACCCATGCGCATAGCTTCAGCCTCGTGTGTACACGAGCTGCCAACTGTAGACTACGTCAAGCACCTCGCCAATTGCAATGTTTTGACGCCGTTCTCGGAGAGTAGGGCACGAAACCTGAAGCCTTCCGCGCTTGTGCTTTGGCAACGTTACGGTCGCTAAGCGTTCAGTTAAGGACCGCTCGAAATACCCCTCAATACTCTCTATGTGCGATCGCGTATCCGTTCCGCGTCCGCTCGCCTCTATTCTTCACCCGAGTGGGTGGAAGAGGTCAGCCTGGTGAAAAACTCCCTCTATGCCCGGCTTCGACCCCAGATCGGGCAACAAATACTCCGTTCTTGGGGCCTTTCGGGGCTTCTGGAGCCCGATTTATAGCCACTTTCAGCTCGATGCCGACTTTTTGAACAGGCTGAGGTCTTCTCAGAAGTTTGGTCAGCTTGTCGACTTGGAACGGAGGTAGAGCGCTGCAGCGACAAACGCCACGCCCAACAAGGCGTAGAGCAATACCTCTAAGGCTCCGCCGCCCCCACCGGCAAAGATCGCCGCGCCGACGAACGTGACAAAAGCCAGGACAAACAGGATCCAGACCGTGAGTCTCGCCAAGGTTCCCGTACCCGATGCTCCCTTCGCTAGTCCCACGTCGGGGAATTGGACTATCTGCGAACTTCACCCTTATGGAGTTTTCATAAATTCGCGTCCGGCAGGATGGCTACTCCCGGCTCTACAAGCCTTAACGGAACGTTCGTCGGCGCTTAACCGCGTCTGACACTCGGGGTGATAGGGTCTCGGTAACCGCGGGGTTCGGCTAGGGCTTTCCCCCCTCCGTCCTGGCCGGACCATCGCGCCGAGGAGAAACGCGTGTACGAGCCGATCACCGTGGAGACTGACAGAGGTTACGGTGGGGATGATTACCGTTCCTACAGCGTCAATTTCATCGGACGTCTGGTTAGAATCGTCGAAGATGGCCATACTACTATGAGGCTCTACGAGTGGGCGAACCTGGGCCGCCTGCTCTACTTGGTACACGTCGAGGAGCATAAACCCGGGCGGCCTCCCCGATGCACCCTCTACCCGTTCATCAACACCCACTCCGCCGGTAGCACCCCCAGGAAGGGCTACACAGCAAAGGAGGTTGCTCGGGCTTACCCAGAATTCGCCGTCGGGAAGCTCCTGGGGCCTACGCGGAGCTCGCGCCAATGAGGTGGAGATCATACCCAAACGCGGTAGTGACTTTGAGAGCTCGCCCATGAAAGAAAGGGACGTGCTCTCGCTGTTGTTCATCACCGTATTGCATATCGATCCAGCCCCCTACATCTAGGATTGCCTTCCATGCTTAGAACCGGAGCCATCGGGCGTTTCTGACCCTATGGGACCGGTTTTATGCAAGAACTTGGCTTCGTACTATCGAGAATAATCCTTCTCGGGAACGAGAGAGGAGCCAGCAGACGCCTTCGTCGCGATCGACTCCGTGGCAGCCGACGCCGATTGGGACAACGGCCCGATCGGTCCAAATGGACGTCCTATCAAGCGAATTCTTGTCGAGAAGGAGACTCAAAGCCGCGGTCCTGCAGGGCAAGAAACGGCCGGTAGCACCGGTCCGATTCCTATGGACGTCCCGGACCGATGAGCCAGCACACGAATCAGGTTTTGGCACATTCGTTATATTCGCTCTATAGTAAGGGTGTCCGCGAATGGGCAAACCCGTCGCGAGGCGGGGGCGCAAAGCCACGGACCTCGCATAGAGGTGGCTGGGCTACCGAACAGGAGGCAACTACGTGTATTGGATAGCTTTTGGTCTGGCGGGGGGTTCTCTTATCGTCAGCGCCGCGACCCTGTACGTGTTGTTGGGCGTGCGGCGTAGCACCCGCAGGGCAGAACGAGCGGGGGATGAACGCTTGGAGATCTTGCGCGAGCAGCAAGAGCGTCTGGCGTTTCTGCGCGAAGAGCGTCGCATGCTGGATGAGGAGTTGGAGTGGCGTCGCTCGATTATGGACGGCGAGCAGCGTCTGCTGGAACTCGAGGCAGCCTCGGGGTCGAACGGCTTCCCAGTAGGCGAGCAACCGAAGCCGCACTCCTGGCTGCAACGCATTTTCGGGAGGATAGGTAGATAGCATCACCATGATCGCTGGGCCCCAGCGACTTGGCCTTCCCACGATATTCACCTGAGTGCGTGGAATGTCTTTTCAGACAGTTTCACGACGAAGCCTTCGCCCTACTGCTCCAACCGGACGGAAGGCTGGTCGCGGCCGGGACTACCAAGAAGGTCTCGGAACTTCGGACTTTCCATCAAGATGTCGCCCTCGTTCGCTACGACGCTGATGATAAGCTCGACGAGACCTTCGGCGGAGACGGGAAGGTCCAAACCGATGTCGGACCGGGCAACGACAGGGCCAGGGATCTGATGCTCAAACCAAACGGCAGGCTGATCGTGGCCGGATACTCCGCCAGGACCACAGGTAGATTCGCACAGGAGCGCTTACTCATGGTCCGCTACGGCCCGGGCGGTAGGGTCGATCAGGGTTTTGGCCACGGCGCGCAATTCTGCGGCCGCAACGGCGACGACGACAAGTGCCAGTATAGCTTCGCGCTGGCGCGTTACAGAGTCCATTGATCCGAGCGCACACCCGAGGGCGTGCGCCGGATCGACGAGTGTGATCTCCCCAAGGTGGTCGCGGTCCGTTGTTCCAGGTCGCGCCGCCCGACGCCTGCGGGGACCATCCACACAACCCCCACGCTACCCCCACACTCACGATCCGGCGTCCGAGCGACAACCCCAGGCGGCAACAGCGCGAAATAGCACAACCAGCCCGGTTGGAGGAGGCGTCTGAAGTTTCCTAGCCCGTGAACGGTCCAGTGCTCTCTCCGATGACGGCGTACAGGGGGTCCGAAAATGGTCGGCGTGGGCTCCGATCGAGGCTTCGGACGTTGCTGAAGGTTCCGGCTTCCTGAAGGTAGCCCTCGACCAGTCGCATGTGGCCCGCGTCGTCGAGGCGGTGCCAGATCTCGACCGCTTTCGTCGGAAAGCAGCGATTCGAGAAAGTGACTACCAGCGGCGCGCCTGCCTTGAGCACCCGGCCCGTTTCGCGCAGCACCTCCACGGGTCGGGTCAGATAATCTATCGAGACGCAGATCCCCGCCCCGTCGAACTCCCCGTTACCGAAAGGCAGCCGGAGGTCCGTGTTCAGGTTCTGAACGATATAGGAGTCGAGCCTCTCGTTGCGGCGCAGCTCTACCTCGTTCATGCCAAGCCCGACGACGCGTTGGTACTCGACCTCGGGCGGAAGGTGGCTCACCCAACTGCTCATCAGGTCCAGGATCTCACCCCCCGCGCGAAAGTGCTCCCTGTACAGTTGCGTGACCGCCGCTATGGCGGGCTCATCTATGTGGGTGACGATCCGGGGCGTCCGGTAGAATTCCTCGTCCGGCGTCTCGTCGGTCCGCCTGAAAGCTTCCTCTGGAACACGTGGCAACTACTCGCTCCTCACTTGCTTCCAATATAGACCTGATTATGCACGTACGCTCATCCCGTCTGTGATCCCACGCACCCCACTCTGGTGTAACCTGACATGCGTTATGGACCTTGAGCAGACCGGCAGGCACTTCACCGTGGCGGTGTTCGTGGTGTGGGAGGGCAAGGTCCTGCTGCACCACCACCGCAAGCTTGGGATGTGGCTTCCGCCGGGTGGCCACATCGAGAAGGACGAGCTTCCCGACGATGCCGCCGTGCGCGAGGTCCAGGAAGAGACGGGGATCCGGGCACAGCTCCTCGGCGAGAAGCGGGATGACGTCGATGACCCCGTGCAACTACACCGTCCCGCCGGGGTACAGCTCGAAGACATAGCACCAGGACATCAGCATATAGACTTGATCTACTTCGCCCTACCGCGCGGCTCCGTAGAGATCCACGCTGATTACAGCGAGGACAAGGTCGGCTGGTACGGCCCCGAAGACTGGGACGAGATGCGCGTCAACGACGAGGTCAGGGGTTGGTGCGAGCGCGCCCTCTCCGCCCTCGAAGGCTAGGGGTCGGAGCAGTCACGCCGGTAGCCGCAGTTGGGGCAGACGAGCTTGCAGTGCAGCCCGTACATCTCCGTCCCGCACACCTCACAGTCCTCACCCGAGGGTTCCGACGCTTCGGTGGCCTGCAACTGCCCTTTCTGCTTCTCATCCATCCCAGAGATTATACGGACAGGACCCGTCTCGACACCGTCGACTCCAGCAAGGACGCTACCCGTTCTTCGGAACAGAGGCGTTCCTGACAATTTTGCCTATCCGGTCGGCGCTAAGCGTCTTGAGCGCGTTGAACGAGAGGATCCTCTGCACCTGCCTGAGCGAGGCGCCTAGAGCGCCGGTCAGGACCTGCAGGGTAGCCAGGTTCTGCTGCAGGTCGGAGATCTGGACCGGAAGCTCCGATGCGCGGACCTCGAGGGCCGAGATGCTGCTCTCTAGCTCGTCCGTTCGCGTGGCGAGGCGGGCGACCTCGTCCGTGACCTCGATCTGGAAAGCAGCGCGGGCGCGGCGAAACCTCAGGTAAGACCCAAGTGCACGGATGGCGCAGGCGAGGGAGAGCAAAGCCCCAAACAGTATCACGATCAACACGACGAAAGACATATTGTAGGCTACCGTAACACGATGCCGCCCGACTTTACAAACTCCAGGCCGGTGGTAAAATCCTCGCCACGACGCGGGGTGGAGCAGTCTGGTAGCTCGTCGGGCTCATAACCCGAAGGTCGCAGGTTCAAATCCTGCCCCCGCTACTTCTCGAAGGCCCCGCAGGCGCGGGGGCCTTCGCCGTCTCCCCAAACGGCGTAACCTAGCGCCTTACCGCGATGGAGATTGCAGTCCGTGTGTGCCACGAGAGCTGGAACTCTATTGAAAAAGTGACTCTGATTCAGATACCCAGGTCGTGACCCTGATCATTAGCGCCGCGGACAAAGGCAGGATAGTACAGGTCTCTGGCCAACGGCTGACCTATCCAGACGACGTGGTCCACGACGCTAACAGTGGGAGAAGCGGTCGTCCTCGGCGTCGTCCAGTGGCTCGGGGAGGCACGCCAGGCGCCGCCACACAAAGAAGCGGACGCAGCATTCGTGCCGCGTCCGCCCTGGAGTCTCGCCTATGTTCTAGAGAAGACCCCCCTCAGAAAGTGTATGTGAGGGGGTCTTTTGGTGCCTACTAGTAGGTTATGGGCGTCTGGCCCGCTCCCGGGGTGTTCCAGCCGTATGTTGTCCACGGGGACCAGCCATACATGCGGTAGAGCTCATAAGCCTTGGAGCTGCAGTAGTAGGGGTCGTCCGTCATGCCGTAGGACATGCCGAGTAGGGACTGGGTCGAGGGCAGCAACCCCCACCCGCAGTACCCGTCTGTCACGATGCCGCCGCCCTCGTGGTAGGCGATCTGCTCCGCCGTCGGGACGAGGGGGGCGGGCCACGTCTCGGAGACGACATCGTGGATCGTCTCGGCTTCGGCCCTCTGGGTAGACAACAGCGTGGCGGCCATCATTGCCACCAGGAAACATGCGAGGATCCATGCAATCCCCCGCCAGTTCAGCACTCGGGTCATAGAAGTTCCCCTCCTGTTCGCTTACGCAACACTTGCACAACAAGCGGGGACCTTACTAACGTCATAAACGAGTTACAAGACGCTACGTGACACCCTTGCCGCCCATTTGTGAACAAATTACATTCGCGTTACGAACGTGTTACGGATATGTTACGGCGTGAGGCTGGGGCCAGGAACCCCGCCAACAAGGGAAATCCTGTCCCTCTACGAAGGCGGCACTTGGCAGCACGACTCCACCGAAGAGGAGAATAGTTTCGGCATGCTTTACATTTCCATTGAGGAGTCTGTTGCCGCCCATCAGTGACGTTCGACGCCATTTGAGATCGTGCTATAGGCACGAGCCGAGACGTGAGCGAATCCAGTTCAACCTCCATTGTCTTCACTAGCCTTCTTCCCGCGACGCGGGATGGAGCAGTCTGGTAGCCCGTCGGGCCCATAATCCGAGGGTCGCAGGTTCAAATTTTCGGCTCAAGCAGGCGTGGGCTTGTCTCTACCCCATGCGGTGCCGCGCGTTGGAGAAGGACTCGTGGCTCCTGACATGAGTGGCTAGAATCGTTCAGGAACTAGGTACTACGTTTCGGGGTTGGTCCGTTACCCTTCTGTAATCGGGTTTTGTCTGCTCTGTAACCCTAGCCCGCTCCCGCGATGTTAGGTTGGAATAGATATGCAACCCAAGCGCAGAGAGGGAGATCATGCGTAGATCCCTGATGCTACTGATCGTGGCTATGCTTGCGGCGATGGTCCTCGCGCCGACCGCGTTTGCCCAGGACGACAACCCCACGGGTGATGACCTTGGAGGGGATGACCGCGGGAGCGAACGACGCTTCGACGACAATCCCAGCAGGGATGACCTCAGGGAGGACGAACGCGACGGGATCCAGGGCTTTGATGACAACCCCACGGGTGACGATGTAGTTGCCAGCCCTACGGCTACCGCATCTTCCACGGCCAGCGCAGCCTCCACCGCGAGCGCCACACCTACCGCCACGGCCAGCGCTACTAGCAGTCCCGGTGCGGACTCCACAACCGCGTTGCCGAACACCGGAGGGACGTACTCGGGATTTCCGCTGCCTACCGCGGCCGGAGCCTCGTTGATCGGGGCCGGGATCGTGGCGGTTATGCTGCTGAGGCGCCGAACCTCCTGATTCGCAAGCCGGAGACGCTCACGCGTGAGCGTCTCCGGCCGTAACTTTCTGTCGGCCTCCGAGAATCGGCCAACATACGAGGATTGAAGCACCGCGTCCACCACGTCCAGTAAACAAGGTCAGGCGATCCAGATAGAATGAATGCCATGCAGCAGTCAGTCCTTGACGACCGCTACACCCTGGTCGAACTTCTGGGCGACGGGGGCATGGCGAAGGTGTATCTGGCCCGTGATAACTCTCTCGGTCGGGAGGTGGCGCTCAAGGTCTTGAGGGAGCAGTACGTCGACGACGAGGAGTTCGTCGAGCGTTTCAGGCGCGAAGCGATGAGTGCTGCGTCCCTCAATCATCCCGGCATAGTCCAGGTCTACGATCGGGGTCGCACTACAGACGGCACCTTCTATATAGCGATGGAGCACGTTCCGGGTGGCACGCTCAAGGATCGCATAAAGGGGGAAGGCAAGCTCGCTCCACGTGATGCCGCCGAGGTAGCCTCGCGGGTGGCCGAGGCCTTGGCGCTCGCGCACGATCTGGGCATCGTCCACCGCGACATAAAGCCCCACAACGTGCTCCTTACGGCTTCGGGTGAGGCCAAAGTAAGCGACTTTGGGATAGCGCGGGCCGCCTCCTCCGAGACGATGACGCAAACCAATTCTGTGCTGGGTACCCTGGCTTATATGTCCCCCGAGCAGGTAAGGGGGGAGCGTGTTGGCCCGGCGAGCGACCTTTATTCGCTTGGCGTGGTTCTCTACGAGATGCTCACCGGTGAGCTTCCCTACCAGGACGATGATCCAATCGCAACGGCGATAAAGCGCCTCGACGAACCACCTTCCCACCCGCGGGAGGTGAACCCCACGGTACCCGAAGAGATGGACGCGCTGGTCGTAAAGTTGCTGGCCAAGGATCCCGAGGACCGATACGCGAACGCGGCGTCGCTCTCGGGGGACCTTCGAAGAATAAGCGATGGCCTTCTGCCGGTCGCGGCTGGCCCCGAGGACGGTAAGACCACACAGAGCATCAGCGACCTGGCTGCAGCCACACCCGTGAGGGACCCGGAACCATCTACCAGCCTCGGTCGGCGCAGGACCCTTGCTTTACCCCTGGCCGCCTTGGTCCTGGGCGTGACCCTGATCGTTGGCCTGGCGTGGGCCTTGGGGCGGGATACCTTCGACCAGGAACTCCCCGAGCAGGTAGCCGCGGAGAAGGTCGAGGTCCCAAGCGTGGTGGGGTTGTCGCTAGAGGAGGCACAAAAGCGTCTCGCCGAGGAAGGCCTCGAACTCGGCGGTCGGGATGATGCTCCTAGCGGGACTGTGGCTGAGGGCGCGGTGATCGAACAGGATCCCGCCGCGCAAACCCGGGTGGATCGAGGCAGCGATGCAAACTTGGTCCTTAGCACGGGCCCTCCCCAGGAGCCCGTTCCCCAGTCCCCGCCATCCTCAACGGCATCCGCAACAGCGACCGCTTCGCCGCCTTCGGCCGCAGCCGGAGAAGCAGCGGAAGAAGCGGCTAAGGAGGAACAGAAGCGGCGAGAGGAGGCGCAGAAGCGGGCGGAAGAGAGACGAGAGGAAGCACGGGAGAGGGCGGAGGAGAGGCGGAAGGAGCAGTAGGAATACCTTCTAGCATCCAGAACATTGGGTTTATCCTGATTTCACGATCCTCTCTCATGGAAGGGCATCGAAGTGCCCTATCCCCGAGCCACTGCAGGCCTGTACACTGCTCTTATCCGACAGCGCGGACTGTGCCGGTAGCAGGGAAGGACATCGAGGCGAGGAGGGTCCCTTGAGCGAAGCGCAGCCAAATGCCGAAGTTCGAGCGGTGGGCATCGTCACGGGACACACTTCCCGTCCCTCCTCCGACAACTCGCGCACGCTACGCTACCCATCCGTGAAATTCCAGACAACCGACGGCAGGACGATCGAGTTTCAGAGCGAGGTAGGCACCAACGCGCCCCCAAAGGTGGGGGACGAGGTGGCCATCTTCTACGATTCTGAGCGACCCGAGGAGGCGAAGCTCGCCCTCGGCTCCGCGTTCAAGATCAACCCCAAGGTGCTCCTCGTGGCGGGTGCGATCTTCCTGGGGGGCGTGATCTTGTTGTTCTTGTCCGTCGTATTGCTCGTCGTGTGGGCGACTGTGTAGTAGCGACCCTAATGAGAAAGAACGCGTGACGGTCCGGCCGCAATTACCCCTCAGGACGTCGGGCTTGGTTCATCGCTTCTCCTACGCAACAGGTAGTACACGGAAGGCGCGCCGGCGAAACACCAGAGCGCGATCACGGGATCGCAAATGGCGCATCCCAACGACGACGTCGCCTCAAAAGGAACGATGGGATTCCCATAAAGATGGTGCAACAAATCCCAGCCTGTATGCAACAACCATCCAACCCCGATGAAGTTGTAGGAACGTAGCCCCTGGTAAGCGCAGAAGGTAACCACCGCGAGGAAGACGAACTCCCACACCCCGAAACCACCGTTCAGATACGCCGCGCCCGCGCCCGCGATCATTATGGCGTTGAAGTTCTGCCTGTTCGGCTCTCTGAACAAAGAACACAGCGCTATATACACGAGCGCAACTATTATCGGCCCGAGTACGATCATAATTTGCACCGGTAGATCCCTTCAACGTAGCCTGCACATCGGACGCTTCCACGCCAGCATCCAAATTCTCATCCACCAGAACAACACTCGAAAGTGGCAAAACCGCCAAATACCAACGAATTCTTGCCAGACGATCGGAGGTGTCGCAAGCATCTTCCAAGACACCCCATCCACCAATAGGGGCGGTTCATCGGCCGGGTTGGTCAAAACAATCCCTCCGTAGGAGCGGTTCGCGAACCGCCCAAAAACGCGAACCGCCTTCGCACTGAGGTACAGTGGTGCCATGCACACGGTAGCCGTTCTCGCGCTTGACGGGGTCTTGACCTTTGACCTCTCGACCCCAGTCGAGGTCTTTGGGCGCGCCAGGCTGCCCGACGGAAAGCCGGCGTACAGGGTGCTCGTTTGCGCCCCTGCCTATGAGGTCGATGCGGGCGTTCTCGCAATACGCGCCCCGTGGGGCCTGGACGCGCTCGCCGGCGCCGGCACCATCGTCGTGCCTGGCCTAGCCGATCCCACGGCTTCGGTCCCTGAGGATGTACTCGAGGCGTTACGGCAGGCGGCGGAAGGCGGCGCCAGGGTCGCGTCGATCTGTGTTGGTGCGTTCACACTGGCCGCCGCCGGGCTGCTTGATGGTCTGCGCGCGACCACGCACTGGGCCGCGGCGGAGGAGCTGAGCAGCCGTTATCCGGGCATCGACGTGGATGCCGGCGTGCTCTTCGTAGACAACGGTCAGGTTCTGACCTCGGCGGGGGCCGCGGCGGGTTTGGATCTCTGCTTGCACATAGTTCGGCGGGACTACGGTTCCGCGGTCGCTGCCGACGCGGCCAGGCTGACCGTGATGCCCCTTGAGCGAGATGGCGGGCAGGCCCAGTTTATCGTGCACGAGCAACCCGGCGCCGACGGCTCCAGCCTCGAACCGCTGTTGCGCTGGATGGAAGAGAACGCGAGCAGGGAACTCACCCTCGAGCGCATAGCGGGCAGGGCGGCGATGAGCCACCGCACACTGTACCGGCGCTTTCGGGAGCAGACGGGCACGACCCCGCTGCGGTGGCTGCGTAGATCCCGCATCCGCCGGGCGCAGTACCTGCTCGAGACCACGGGTCATCCTGTAGAGCGGATCTCGCTCCAGGTCGGGTTCGGGTCCCCGACTAGCTTTCGGGACGTCTTCAAGAGGTTGGTCGGCACCAGCCCGAACGCCTATCGACGCGCGTTCCAGGCCCCAACCTGAGGGCGCCTGCGTCTCCCATTTCTCGCCCGCGAGTGGGTGGCCTGGGGTTTAGGATCGGGGAAGGTGGGGTAGTCAGCCTAGACGGCCGTGTATCGAGTGCAGCGATAGCTGCGTGACGCGCGGAGAGCACCAGACTGGGGAACGAAAATTCGGAAAGGACGAACATGAGCGAAGCGACGGGCAGCGACCAGGGAAGTCCTCTCAAGAGCGAGATGGGCTCTACGACGGTAAGCAACTCTGTAGTCTCCCAGATCGCCGGTATAGCGGCGCAGGAGGTCGAGAACGTAGAGATGGGCGGCGGCGCCTCGGCGGCCGTCGGCGGCATCTTGCAAAGCGTGACCGGCGGCAGCAGTGGCAGCAGTAACCTCTCGAAGGGTGTCACCGTCGAGGTTGGTGAGGAGGAGGCCGCCATCGACCTGTCCATGGCCGTCGTTTACGGCCAGTCCATACCCAGAATCACCGAGGCTGTCAGGCGCAACGTGATAAGTCGCGTGGAGAGCCTCGTGGGCCTGCGCGTGACCGAGGTGAACGTACTGGTCAACGACGTCAGGATCCCAGACGAACAGCAGCAGGCGCTGCAAGAGTAACCGGCCCGACCCAGGGCATAACGCCCGCTCAGCCTGAGACCGGGGCACCACGCCCCGGTCTTTTCTTTTGCTGAAGTCCGCGACCCTCTAGACTGTGGGTATGAAATCTCCTCTCCTTCCCGACTCGGTGCGGCAGACTGCGGAGCGTTATGCTATGGACCTCCGTCGCCCCTTGCTGATGGTCTCAGGGGGCCCCGACTCGGTGGCGCTACTTCGGATAATGGTCGCCCTCGGTGGCGAACCGGCGGTGCTGCACGTCGACCACGGATTGCGCGGCGAGCAATCCCGGGCAGACGCTGACTTCGTTCGTGCGCTCTGCGACCGGCTGGGCGTAGTGTGCGAGGTGCGGAGCATCGAGCTAGAAGGTGGTTCGAACCTCCAGGAGCGGGCGCGTGAGGAGAGGTACGTGCTCGCCGAAGAACTCGCCGTCCGGCTCCGTCTGCGGACCATCGCCACGGGCCACACGGCCGACGACGTGGCCGAAACCGTGCTCATGAACCTGGCAAGGGGCACCGGGCTGCGCGGGCTCGCCGGCATCCCGCCCGTACGCGGAAAGGTCCAACGCCCCCTCATCGAGGTCACGCGCAGGGAGGTTCTAGAGTACCTCGACGGCCTGAAGCAGCCCTACCGCATGGACCCCACGAACCTGACGGGCAAGTACGCCCGCAACCGGGTCCGCCTCGAAGTACTGCCCGTCCTGGAGGAGTTATATCCCGCGGCGGCCCGCAACATGGCGCGCGCCGCGACCCTGGCCCGCGAAGACCTCGACACCCTCGAAGAGCTCGCGGCCAGGGTGCTACAAAAGAGGGGAAATGAGGTTGTTCTGCCGCTCGGCAGGCTTATGAAGTTGCAACCCGCGCTTCAGCGCCACGCGGTGCGCCTGGCGTACACGTCCCTGGACTCGGGGACGCCGCCGCTCTCTTCCAACCTGGTCGGGGCGGCGCTGGGGCTTGCCGATGGCGGTGAGGGTACGCGGACGTTGGATCTGCCCGGTGGCGTGGTCGCCTCGGGCCGCGCCGGTGAGGAGCTCGCCCTGTACAGGAAGCCGCGGTCGATGGACTACGGGCAGAAGGAGATCCTGGCTGGGAAGACGCTGGTGTTCGATGAATGGAGGATCTCCGCGCGGGAGGCGGCCCGCTACGACCCCGCGGACGCGGCGCCGGCCGGGGTGGCCTACCTGGACGCCCGAAAAGGACCGTACGAGGTGCGGATGGCACGGGAGGGGGATATCATCCGGCCGTTGGGCCTCGGGGGCACCAAGAAAGTCTCGCGGGCTATGATGGATAGAAAGGTCCCGAGCGACCTCAGGCGCAGGACTCCCGTCGTCGTAGACAGGCGGGGTGAGATCGCCTGGATCCTGGGCGGCGAGATCGGTGAGAGGTTCAAGGTAGATGAGACGACGCAGAAAATTCTGAGGCTGGAGGTGGCGAGAATCCCGTGAGTATGTCCAGTATGATGCCCGATGTGAAAGAGGTGCTCATATCCTCGGGGGAGATCGAGGAGAAAGTGCGCCAGATCGGGGCGCGCATCACCGAGGATTACGAGGGTGAGAAGCCGCTTCTGATCGGCATACTGCGCGGCGCAGTCGTCATTATGAGCGACCTGATGCGCAACATAGACCTGCAGTGCGAGCTGGATTTCATGGACATTAGCTCCTACGGGACGGGCACCTCTTCGAGCGGCGTCGTCCGCATCCTCAAGGACCTCGAAGAAGACATTACCGACCGTCACGTCCTGATCGTCGAGGACATCATAGATACCGGGCTCACCCTCTCGTACCTGATGCGTTCCCTGCGCGCCCGCTCGCCGGCCTCGCTCGAGATCTGCGCCCTCCTCTCCAAACCTTCCAGGCGTCGCGCGGACCTCGAAGTGAGGTACCTTGGCTTCGAAGTGCCCGACGAGTTCGTCGTAGGGTACGGGCTAGACTACGCTGGGGCATACCGTAACCTCCCCGATATCTGCGTCCTCAAGCCCGAGATCTTCGCGACAACCTGAGAAGAAGCACGTCCAGTTCGGCGGGGAGGTAGTATAATTCCCGTGTCCTAGACGCATTTCGTGGAAGGTAAGAAGCTTTTGGGCAGAATCTTGAGAAGCGGCGGGCTGCTGTACTTCGTCATCCTCATAGTCTTGGCCGTCGTACTTGTAAATATGTTGAGCCGGGGCAACCCGGAGGTGGACGAGCTGAATTCCCAGCAGTGGAACCAGGCCGTTCAGGACAAGTCTTTCGTCACCGATTTGTCCAAGACCAATGAGAATTACCTGACGGTCTTCGACGAAGACCAGACGGTCAAGGGGCTCCTGAAGTCGGAAGGCAACGGAGACGACAGGCAGTTCGAGTACTCCTACACCCAGATGACCGACGTGGCGTCTCAGCTCGACAACCAGGATATAGCGTACTCGGTCGACCCCCAGAACACGGGCTTCTGGCTCACGCTGCTTGGGACCCTTGCGCCGATCCTGCTCATCGTGCTGTTCTTCATCCTGTTCATGAGCTCGATGCAGGGTGGCGGAAACAGGGTCATGAGCTTCGGCAAGAGCCGGGCTCGTAAGATGACCAAGGATCAGCCCAAAGTGACCTTCTCTGACGTTGCCGGGGTCGACGAGGCCGTCCAGGAGCTCACGGAGATCAAAGAGTTCCTCGAGACCCCGCAGAAGTTCCAGAAACTCGGGGCCCGTATACCCAAGGGCGCGCTCCTCGTAGGTCCTCCGGGTACGGGCAAGACGCTCCTCGCCCGCGCCGTAGCAGGCGAAGCCGGAGTACCCTTCTTCTCCATCTCGGGCTCGGACTTCGTCGAGATGTTCGTCGGCGTTGGTGCCTCGAGGGTAAGAGACCTCTTCGAACAGGCCAAGCAGAACTCGCCCTGCATCATCTTCATGGACGAGATCGACGCGGTCGGCAGGCAGCGTGGCGCGGGCATGGGCGGCGGCCACGACGAGAGGGAGCAGACGCTCAACCAGCTCCTCGTCGAGATGGACGGCTTCGACTCGAAGAGTGGAATCATCATGCTCGCCGCCACCAACCGGGCCGACATCCTCGACCCGGCGCTCCTCAGGCCCGGACGTTTCGACAGGCAGATCGTGGTCGACAGGCCCGACCTCCCAGGGCGGGAGAAGATCCTCAGCGTACACACCCGCGGCAAGCCGCTCGGCCCCGATATCAGCATAGGCACGCTCGCCCGCGGCACGCCAGGCTTCACAGGTGCGGACCTGGCCAACCTCGTCAACGAGGCGGCGCTGCTCGCCGCGCGGCACGACAAAGACCAGATAGACATGGCCGAGATGGAGGAGGCTGTGGATCGTGTCATCGCCGGACCAGAGCGGAAGACACGCCTCATCTCGGAGAAGGAAAAGGAGATCACGGCCTACCACGAGGCCGGGCATGCCATCGTCGGCGCGCTCCTGCCCGAGGCCGACCCGGTACATAAGATCACCATCATCCCCAGAGGCCAGGCTCTGGGCGTAACCATGAGCCTGCCGACCGAGGATCGCTTTATGATGAGCCGCGGCCAGCTTATGGCGCAGCTCGCGATGATGCTCGGCGGCCGGGCGTCGGAGAGGGCGGTCTTCGACGAGATCACCACAGGTGCCTCCAACGACCTGGAGCGCGTGACCCAGACCGCGAGGCAGATGGTCACCCGTTTCGGGATGAGCGAGAAACTCGGCCCGATGGCCCTGGGTCACCAGCAGGGTCAGGTCTTTATGGGCCGCGACTTCAACAACCAGCCAGACTACTCCGATGAGATCGCCTTCCAGATAGACAAGGAGATCCGTAGGATCGTCGACGAGTCTTACGACACCGCCGAAGACCTGCTGGTCAGGAACCGGGACCTTCTAAACAAGCTCTCCGCCGAGCTGATCGAATACGAAACCGTCGACGCCAAGCACCTGAAGCGTCTGATCGAGGAGTACGCCGCGGACAACATCTCGCCCAACGGCGCCGTCCCCGACTCGGATGGCAGCTACAGGGGGAGCTACCAGGACTAGACGTGGCCAGCACACCCGCGGCCCGCAACACCCCGAGGGCCGGAACCCTATTACCGGGTTCCGGCCCCGTCCTTGTCGGAATCCTCAACGTCACCCCCGACTCCTTCTCAGACGGCGGGGATTTTCTCGACCCTGAAGCCGCAGCAGGCCACGCCGCCACCATGCTCGACGAGGGGGCCGCCGTTATAGACGTAGGAGGGGAGTCCACCCGCCCCGGCTCCGACCCGGTCTCGCAGGGGGGGGAGATCCAACGCGTCGTCCCCGTGATCGACCGAATTCTCGCCGCGCGACCGGAAGCCCTGATCTCTATTGATACCTACCGCTCTGAAACCGCTGCCGCGGCCCTGGAGGCCGGCGCACACCTCG
This sequence comes from uncultured Rubrobacteraceae bacterium, assembly GCA_963830075.1. GTDB lineage: Bacteria > Actinomycetota > Rubrobacteria > Rubrobacterales > Rubrobacteraceae > Rubrobacter_D. Next base: position 24,503 of record CAWHLD010000003.1, read on the forward strand.
TCAACGACGTCACCGCGCTGCGCGGCGACCCCCGCATGGCCTCGGTGGTGGCCGAGGCGGAGTGTCCCGTGGTCCTTATGCACATGCAGGGCGAACCAAAGACGATGCAGAAGGAACCCCACTACACAGACGTGGTCAGCGAGGTCAGGGACTTCCTCGCACAGAGTGCCGAGTACGCCGTCGCGGCGGGCATCAGGCGCGAGGATGTCATCCTGGACCCAGGCATAGGCTTCGGAAAGAATTTGGAGCACAACCTGGCGTTGCTCCGTAACCTTGAAGCGATAGTAAGCCTCGGTTTTCCTGTCCTCATCGGCGCGTCGCGCAAGCGGTTTATAGGAACGATCACCGGCCTCCAGGAGGCTAGAGAGCGCGTCTTCGGCACCGTGGCAACCACGGTGCTCGCCTACGAGCGGGGCGCGACCCTTTTCCGGGTGCACGACGTGCGGGCCAACAGTGAGGCGTTGGCCGTCGCCGAAGCCGTACTGAGATTCTAGATACATTGCCGCGCATGGGTCCTGACTCCAGGCACTCGACCCCGATCGCGATCTCTGACGTGACCGGCGGGGTGGGGGGACGCGTGGCCCGCCGTCTGGCCGAGTTGGCGCAGTGCGCGCGCTTGATCGTTCTGGACGGCAGTCATGACACTAATCTCCCCGAGATGGCGATGGTCGAGGCATCATACGGAGATCCGGCCTCGTTGCGCCGGGCTCTCGATGGCGTGCACACCTTCTTTATGATCCCGGTGCACGAGGCGCCGGACCGGGTCGAGCGGCACGCGTCGGCCGTAGAAGCTGCGGTCGCTGCCGGAGTAGAGAGAATCGTCTACTCGTCCTTTGTTGGAGCCGCCAGCGACGCGACCTTCACGTTCGCCAGGGATCACTGGCACACGGAGGAGCAACTACCGCTATTCTCGGCGTCGACTTCAAGTTTTTGCGGGGCGGCGGTACTCGCGATGCTCGTTCCTTCGTACATCATCGTCGGCGTAGGACTCCGTGACCGGCTCGGAGGCTGGGACCGGCCGCGGTGCACGCGACCTCGGGATGCGCGGCGTGGCCGTCGGCCGTGTCGCCGTGGAGAGGGTCAGGTCTATGATCGACGGACGTACGGCCCGCATGAGCCGTCACAATTCCGAGATTGCGGACTCCTGCGGAGGTACGGCCGCAACATCACCTCCACCGGAGACTAGAGCACGATGCCCGCGCCAGTTCCCGCCCGCCGGGAACTCGAAGGCTGGGTCCCTCGCTCGTGGGGGTGGCGCGCGGACGAGATGGACGTGGCGATGCCGTCAGGCTCATCGATACGGGGCATCCTCCGATGACCTCGATGAGGTCCTCCGCCGTCAATCGCCGCAGAAAGCACTATCTTTACCAAACTCATCACGGGGCCTATTTTGCGCCACGTTTGGCGCCCTGGCCTCTCGGGTCTTGCTCCTCTCGCGATCTTCGGCCTACCCCGTTGTCGGTGACAACGAGTCTCGCAGGAGGACTAGCGGCAAGTTGAGGGGCTTCCGATGCTTCCAAACACGGTAGACTGGACGCACTCACAGGGGCGTCCAGGAGGTCCGAAGGGTGTTCGAGAGGTTTACGGAGCGGACTCGCAGGGCCGTGGTGCTCGCGCAGGACGAGGCCGCGCGCCTCGGCCACGACTATCTCGGCACGGAGCACATCCTGATCGGGCCTTGGGCCAAGGCGAGAATGTCGCCGCCTAGACGCTAGGCTCCTCGAACGTTACGCTTGACGGCGCAAGAAAGCAGGCCGAGGGCGTCGCCGAATATGGCGAGGTGAGAACGAGGCGCCAAATACCCTTCACGCCGAATGCCAAGAAGGGTCTGGAACTCGCGCTCAGGGAGGCTGTGCAGTTGGATCACAACTACATCGGTACGGAGCATGTTCTGCTCGGGCTGGTGGCCGGAAACGAGGGCATGGCCGTGAGAATCCTCTCCAACCTCGACGTAGGCACCCAGGAGCCTGCCATGAGGTATTACGGAGGTAGGAGAGGGGCGGTGAACAGGACCTTCGTCAGTCTAGGCAGCAACCTGGGTGACCGGCTCTGGTACTTGCGGTCTGCGACCACTGCCCTCGATAGCGGTCAGCGGATGAACGTCACCGGCTACGTCCAAAGTGTACGAGACGGTGCCGGTCGAGGTAGAGGAGGAGCAGCCAGACTATCTGAACTGCGTGGTCGAGTTGGGGTGCGGCCTTCCGGCGATAGGTTTCTCCGCTACTGTCAGGGGATAGAGGCCGCCCTGGGCCGCGTGCGCGGCGGAGCCGGCGAGAAAGCCCCGCGCACCCTGGATATAGACGTACTGCTCTTCGGGGAAGAAGGCCATCGTGGAGCCCGACCTCCAGGTGCCGCACGCGGGGATCATGCGCGCTTTCAACCTCAAGGGTCTCGCGGACCTTGACCCTGAACTGTATATTCCGGAACAGGAAGGGTCGGCGAACTGCTGGCACGGGCGGAGTGCGGGGGAATACGGGCGTTCAGGGAGGCCGAAGAACTTTGTTGATGGCCGTGGACATAGGGAATACTCAGACCGTCCTCGGGCTGCTCGATGGAGAGGAGCTGCGGGGACAGTGGCGGATCGCCACGGAGGTAGATCGGACGGCCGATGAGCTCGCCGTGTTCTTCGCCGGGCTGCTCGCGCTCGAAGGCCTGCGCCTCGATGAGATAAGCGCTGTGATCGTCTCCAGCGTCGTGCCAGGTCTCACGCGCTCGTACAGGAACCTTGCGGCCGGGGTCTTCGGGGTCCCCTTCTACGACGTGACCGTTGGGATGGAGACTGGCCTCGACAACCGTTACGACGACCCCGGGGCCGTCGGGGCAGATAGGATCGTCAACGCCGTGGCGGCGGGGAGGCACTATGGGTTCCCCGCGATTATCGTCGACATCGGTACGGCGACGACCGTCGAGGCCGTCAACCGCGAGAGCTGCTACCTCGGGGGCGCGATACTAACGGGCCTCTACGTTGCGCTCGAGGCGCTCGTCTCCAGGACCGCCAAGCTCCCCAGCGTGGACCTCGAAGAAAGTCCACCAAGGGTCATAGCCACTAACACCCCAGATTCCATCCGCAGCGGTTTCATCTACGGCTACGCCGGCGCGGTGGACGCCCTGATCCGACGCTCCCGCGATGAGCTCGGAGAAGACAATGTCAACGTCATCGCGACGGGAGGTCCAGCCGGGGTCATCGTGCCCTACTGTCGTGAGATCCAGGCCTTCGATCCCGACCTCACATTAAAGGGTCTGCTCGCGATCTACGAGATGAACGCAAAGTAAGGTTTCAGGCTACAGGAAGTACCAGGTTTGCTCTTCGGCGAGGCAACGGAAATGTCGCGATAGGATCTACGACCAGCGGGTGGCTTGCGAGTAGTCGCGGCGCAATATTACGAAGACCTGATGCCCGGCCGTAGAGATCCTGATGGCTGAAACCTATAAGAAGCTTACCATTGACACCTTTCTATCCGCCCTTATAATCTCGCCTCTTATGACGGACAAGAACCAGGAGCTCGTTACCCCGGAGGGTCTGGAGAAGCTCCAGAAGGAACTTTCATACCTTACAGACGTGCGCCGTCGGGAGATCGCCGACCGCATACGCGAGGCTCGTGAGTTCGGGGACATATCGGAGAACTCCGAGTACGACGACGCGAAGAACGAGCAGGGCTTGCTGGAGCGCCGCATCGGCGAGCTACAGCGCAGGGCACGCAACGTGAAGGTGGTCGATCCCTCGGAGGCCGAGGAGGACGCTGTCGACCTTGGTACCACGGTGACCCTCAGGGTCGTCGGGAAGGGGCAGGAGCGGACGTTTCAGATCGTCGGTGCCAATGAGTCGGACCCGACGGGCGGGAAGCTAAGCCACGCTTCACCCGTGGGACGGGCCGTACTGAAGAGGAAGGTGGGGGAGAAGGTCATGGTCTCTACCCCCCGCGGTGCGACGGAGTACGAGATCGTCAACGTCGAGGCGGCGAGCTAGGGCTCACGACCCGCTCCTGTTTCAATCAAGAACCCAATTGGAGCAACTCATGAGTGAGACCGGTAGTTCGACCGGCATTCCCATACCCGGCTGGGCCGAAAAGGTCGCCGACTCTCTCGGTGCGGGGCCGCACGTCGTCGTGAGCGGCATCAGCGTCTCCGGTAACATCCACGCCGGCAACCTTCGTGAGGTGCTGGTCGCCGAGGCGGTGGCAGACGCCTTGAGGGCGCGCGGCGAGGAGGTCCGGTTCATCTTCCACGCCGACACTATCGACCCGCTGCGCAAGATAGCCCCAGGAATCCCAAAGAACTACGAAGAGTACATCGGACATAGCCTCTCTGATATACCCGACCCCGAGGGCTGCCACGTCTCCTACGCCGAGCATTTTCTGGCGCCGTTCGAAGAGGCGCTGCGGGGCATGGATATGGACGTAGAGGTCCTTCGCTCGCACGAATTGTACGAGCAGGGCGTCTACACCGAAGTCACGAGGGAGTCTATCGAGCACACGGACGAGTTGCGCGGGATCCTCCAGGACGTCACGGCCGGACGATGCCCGAGCATTGGTCGCCCTATTTGCCACGCGGCTCGTCAGGCAGGCTTACAGGGATGCGTGTCCTCGAGCACGTGCCGGAGCAGACCAGCGTCGTGCTCGCCGACGAGGACGGCTTCGAGGAGCGCGGCGGACTACTCCAAGGGCGAGGGCAAACTGGGCTGGCGGGTCGAGCTCGCGGCGCGATGGAAGGCGCTCGGGGTAACCTTCGAGCCCTTCGGCAAGGACCACACCAGCCGGGGTGGCTCGACCGACACCGCAGACAGAATGTCGCGCGAGGTCTTCCGATACCCCGTCCCTGGACGCTACGAGTACGAGTGGATCGGGCTCAAGGGCCGTGGAGATATGAGCAGCTCCAGGGGTATCGTGCTACTGCCGAAGGATCTCCTGCAGATAATGCCGCCCAACGCCGTGCGGCGTATCATCCTCGGCCGCGACCCCGCCCGTCGCTTCGACATCGACCTCGAAGCAGGCTTCCCACGCTTTATGGATGAGTACCGCGCTGAGTCGGGCGAGCCCTACGTCCCGTTTACCCACCTCGTCACCGTCGCCCAGACCGTCGGCGGGGACACACACGCCGCCGCCGAGATGCTGGGCCGCGGCGGGTATGAGGATGCCGCCCGTGACACGGAGAACCTGGCGCGGGATCTCGCTACGCCCGCAATTGGGCTGAGGAGTGGGCGCCTGAGTCGATGCGGCTCGGGCTGCTCGAACCCGAGGAGTCGAAGGCGGCGGCGGCGGGGCTCGACGACGAGCAGCGTGAGTACCTACGCAAGGTCTCGGAGAGTCTTGGGCCCGAGATGGACGGAGAGACTGTCCAGGACGTACTGTACCGGACAGCCATCGAGAGCGGGCTCAAACCCAAGAGGGCCTTCGCCGCAGTCTACAGGGTATTGCTTGGCAAGAGCAGTGGGCCCAAAGCGGGGCCGTTCATCGCGGGGCTGACCCTGGATCGGGTCGGCGATAGGTTCTCCGTGTAAGTCCGGACACCAATGAGTTGCGGTTGTGGCGGTACCTTTACTTAAAGCGCTACAAGGGGATGGTCGGCCCGCCGTCACACGAGGCGTATAGCGCTTAGAGCGTAAAGCTTGTGGAGGGTGCCGATATATGGGCCTGACGGTTGTATACTTTAGGTCAGCCGGCACGAGCTAGAGAGGTACTCATATTAAAGAGGCGTACTTCATTTCGAAAGGCAGATTTTTGCAGATGTGTAATCCGTCCATCTTCGACAGTCGTATACAGGCACAGACCGTTATGACCCCCGAAGCCGTGAAAGACCCTCGGAGCGGAGGAGGATCCCGCTAATGTTCGAACGTTTCACGGAGAGGGCCCGCAAGGTTGTGGTGCTCGCACAGGATGAGGCCCGTCATTTCAACCACAATTACATAGGCACGGAGCACCTGCTCCTCGGCCTCCTTCGTGAGGACGAGGGCGTAGCCGCCCAGGCGCTTTACTCCCTGAATGTCGCCCTCGATGAGGTGCGCGAGCAGGTCGAGAGCATCGTCGGCTACGGCGAGGAAGGCACGGGCGCGCAGGCACCATTCACGCCGCGCTCGAAGAAGGTCCTGGAGCTCGCGCTCAGGGAGGCTTTGCAGCTGGGCCACAACTACATCGGCACCGAGCACATCCTGCTCGGGCTGGTCAGGGAGAGCGAGGGCGTCGCCGCCAGGGTTCTCTCCAACCTCGACGTCGACCCGGACAAGGTGAGGCGGGAGGTCGTCAGGAGGCTAGGCGGCGGCCGCAGCCGTAGCCGGGGTGGTAGCGGCGAGGCCGGCAGCGGTCGCGGGGTCGAGGCCAAGCGGCCCAAGACCCGCCAGCTCGACCAGTACGGCAGGAACCTCACGGCATACGCTGAGGAGGACAAGCTCGACCCCGTCATCGGGAGAAGCCAGGAGATAGCGAGGATCATGCAGATCCTCGTCAGGCGCACCAAGAACAACCCCGTCATCATCGGTGAGCCAGGCGTCGGCAAGACCGCCATCGTCGAGGGGCTCGCGGAGGAGATCGCGGAGGGCAAAGTGCCCGAAATCCTCGGCGACAAAGAGGTCTACACCCTCGACCTCGGCGCGCTCGTTGCGGGCTCCAAATACAGGGGTGAGTTCGAGGAGCGCCTCAAGAAGATAATGAAGGAAATCACCGACCACGGCGATATCATTCTGTTTATCGACGAGATCCATAACCTCGTCGGAGCAGGTGCCGCCGAGGGCGCCATCGACGCCGCCTCTATCCTCAAACCGGCGCTTGCCAGGGGTGAGATCCAGGTCATCGGCGCGACGACGACCGACGAATACCGCAAGTACGTCGAGAAAGACAAGGCCCTTGAGCGGCGCTTCCAGACCATCCAGGTCGGTGAGCCCTCGGTCGAGGAGACCGAGCTCATCCTCCAAGGTCTGCGCGAGAAGTACGAGGCGCACCACAACATAGACATCACCGACGAGGCGCTGAAAGCGGCTTCGCAGCTGGGCGACCGCTACATAGCCGACCGCTTCCTGCCTGACAAGGCCATCGACCTCGTCGACGAGGCCGCCTCCAAGATGAGGATAAAGACCATGTCCTCGCCGCCTTACTACAAGGAGATAGACGAGGAACTGGCGTCGGTGCGCTCCGAGAAGGAAGCCGCAATCGACGGCCAGGAGTTCGAGAAGGCCGCGCGTTTCAGGGACTCCGAGCGCAAGCTCGTCGCCCAGCGCCGCGAGCTCGAGAAGGCCTGGCGAGAGGGTAAGATCGAGGAGCAGCGCGTCTCCATCGGGGAGAACGAGATCGCCGAGATCGTCTCGATGTGGACCGGCATCCCGGTCAAGAAGATGACCGAGGAAGAGTCGGCGCGCCTCCTGCAGATGGAGGACGCCCTGCACGGGCGCATCGTCGGGCAGAACGAGGCCATAAAGGCCGTCTCCCGCTCGATCCGCCGTACCTTCGCCGGCATCAAGGACCCGAACAGGCCTTCAGGCTCGTTCGTTTTCCTCGGTCCTACAGGAGTCGGCAAGACCGAGCTTGCGCGGACGCTCGCCGAGTACCTCTTCGGCAACCAGGACGCCATGATCCGGCTCGACATGTCCGAGTACATGGAGCGCCACACGGTCGCCGCCTCGTCGGTTCGCCCCCTGGCTACGTCGGCTACGACGAGGGCGGACAGCTGACAGAGCAGGTGCGGCGTCGTCCCTACAGCGTCGTTCTCTTCGACGAGATCGAGAAGGCCCACCCAGATGTCTTCAACATCATGTTGCAGATCTTGGAGGACGGGCAGCTTACCGACGCGCAGGGCAGGAGCGTTGACTTCAAGAACGTCGTGCTCATCATGACCTCCAACGTCGGGGCGCAGACGATCAACAAGACCAAGTCGCTCGGCTTCGGCTCCGACGACGCCGGTCTCTCCTACAAGGAGATGAAGGGCCGCGTCACGAGCGAACTGCGCAAGATCTTCCGTCCCGAACTCCTCAACAGGATCGACGAGATCATCGTGTTCCACAAGCTCGAGCGCGAGGACATGCGCCACATCATCGAGATCCAGATAAAGCGCCTCCGCCAGCAGCTCGTCGAGCGCGACGTGACGATCGAGTTCACCAACGAGGCCCTGGACAAGCTCGCCGAGGAGGGTTACGATCCGGCTTTCGGGGCGAGGCCGTTGCGCCGAACCCTACAGCGCATGATCGAAGACCCGATGAGCGAGATGATACTGCGCGGCGAGATCCCCAACGGCGCCAAGGTGATCATAGAGCCAAACGACAAGACCTCCGAGGACATAAACGAGGAGGAGTCGATAGTGGACATCAAGGTCACCCAGCCCAAGGAGATCGTCAAGGCAGAGTAGCAGGGAAATTCAAGAGGTACCAAGAGGACCGGGGCGCAGCAAGCGTCCCGGTTTTCTGTTTGCGTACCTGGTGCCTCCGCCGTGCTGTGGAAGGGCTCACGGCGCTTTCCCCAACCGTCGGGTTGAAAAGTGAACCATGTTCCCAACTAACGCAGTCGAAAGGTTCTGACACGAAGCTTCTGGTATTGGGCGGCGGAGGCTTTCTCGGCTACCATGTCGTGGCCGAGGCATTCGGGGCGGGGCACGAGGTCTCGACGTTTAGCCGCGAGGGCGAGGCGCCGATCGACGGGGTGGAGGCACTCGAAGGAGATCGTCAGGACGACCTTACCGCTCTGCGCGGCAGGACCTGGGACGCCGTGTTGGACACGTTCAGCGAACCTAACGCGGTGGAAGAGACTGCCCGGCTGCTGTCGGGATCGGTCGGGGTTTACGGTTACGTTTCTGGCATAAGCATCTACCGTCCCGATGGACCGGCGGTCGTGGACGAAGACGCGCCGCTGCGGCGGCCGGGCGACGCCACAGAGGATGACCCTCTGCAGGAGCGGAGCATCGCCAAGATCCGGTGCGAAGAGGCTGTACGGGAAGGTTTCTCCGGGCCTGTCTTTACATCTCGCGTCGGCATCATGGTCGGGCCGCGCGACCCGACCGACCGATTCTCGTGGTGGCCACTACGTTTCGCTAGGGCACTTGCGGAGGGCGGCGAGGTGCTGGGCCCTGGTAAACCAGAGCGTACCGTACAGTTCAGCGACGCCCGCGACATCGCAGCGTGGATGGTACGGATGCTCTCGGCCGGAACCAGAGGCACGTACAACGCGGTCGGTCCAGGTCGAGACGTCCCCGTCGCTGAAGTCCTGGACGCTTGCCGTATGGCAGCGAGCGAAGAGAGCGACGCCAGTCCGGTCCAAGTAACATGGGCCGGGGAACGATTTTTAAGGGAGCATCTCTCGGGGACGTCCGAGGAGGAGCGCCCGCTGTGGTTTCCTGAGGATCAAATTCCTTTCGCTAAGGTTGACTCATCCAGAGCACTCGCCGCCGGCCTGAGTTTCCGCCCCGCCTACGAAACCGCCAGTGACACCCTGGCCTGGATTCGCTCTCGACCCGGAGGCCCCGACCTCCGCGCCGGTTTCTCCGCCGACTTCGAGCGCGAATTGCTGCGACGCTGGCATAGACGTCGCGATTGAGAACCTCTGTGGACGGGTGCGAGGTTGGTTTCGCAGTGCGGTCGACGAGTGGGAAATGATACGACCTCTAACTCTTCTGTTTGAGAGGCCTTAAGTCTTGCGGCTGTGGCCCTCGAACCAGAGGGCGATATCCGCGGTCGCGAGCTCTCCTACGGCGGTGCGCACAGCGAAGTCTTCCAGCTCCTGCTGCTCCGCCGCTAGCTCGTAACTCAAAGTTTCGAGCAGGTACGCCGCAGCGTACATCGCCGTCCTCTTGTTGCCGTCGACGAACGGGTGTCGCCTGATCAAAGACTCGGCCAGAGCCGCAGCTTTTTCGAAGGGCGTGGAAAAATGATCTTGGCCGAAAGACGAACCCAACGGCCGCGCCAAAGCTGCGCGGAGACTCCAGATCTCGCACCCCCTCTGAACCACCGAAAACCTCGATGGAGACCGTATGCAGGAACAGAACGTTCTCTGCGGTCGGACGCACCCTAGCGCTGCGCGAGGTTTCTCAGGGCCGTTTCGTATTTCTTCGTGAAGCGGTGCGCGAACTCGATCAGATCGTCTGGCGGACCCGCCGCTGCGCGTCGAATATGAATGCTGCCGCCTTCCGAAGTAAGCTCTACCTCCGCACCGGGTTCCAGCCGAAGCTCTTCTAACATCTCCGGCGGAATGAACAATGCTACGGAGCCTCCGATCTTCTTTAGACGCCTTTTGGCTTCCATCATCTACCTCCGCGGAAAAACTTGAGTTAAACAGAGTTTAACCTTTCCGTTGCAGGTGCGAGAGGCAGGTTCGAGCCGCTTGACCGTTCTTTTGCTGTACTTTTTCGCCGATCCAGTACAATCGGATTATGGCTACGAAGACCCTTTACGTTTGTTCGAACTGCGGGCACCAGGCTCCGAAGTGGCTCGGGCGTTGCCCCGATTGCGGGGAGTGGAGCACCTTCGTCGAGGAGGTGCGCGAGAGCAAGAAGGTCGTCGGTTTCGCAGAGCGGGCGACGAGGCAGAAGGCGAGGGGCGCGGGTAGGACGCTGGCCCTGAGCGAGGTCCCCGTCGTCGAGGGCGGGGGCAGAATGGGCACGGGGGTTGGGGAGTTAACCGGGTTCTGGGAGGTGGGATCGTGCCTGGCTCTATGGTCCTTGTCGGGGGAGAGCCCGGGGTCGGGAAGAGCACGCTCCTCTTGCAGGTGATGGGTCATCTGGGCGAGAGCTGCCTCATGGTCTCAGGCGAGGAATCACCGCGGCAGGTGGCCCTGAGCGCGAGGCGTCTTGGGGTCGAGGGACGGGGCTTCAGGGTGCTTTCCGAGACGGACGTTGATGTCATCGAGGCGACAATTCTAGAGGAGCGGCCGAGTGCCGTGGTGGTTGATTCGATCCAAACGCTCTACTCGCCGGAGCTCTCGGGGGCGCCGGGCGGCGTCGGCCAGGTGCGAGAGTGCGCGGCGAGGCTAATGCGGCTCGCCAAGAGCGAGGGAATTGCCGTCGTTCTCGTGGGGCACGTGACTAAGGATGGTTCTATCGCGGGTCCCCGGGTTCTAGAGCACATGGTGGACACCGTACTCCAGTTCGAGGGGGACAGGTTCCAGTCTTTCCGCGTGCTTCGGGCGCTCAAGAACCGCTTCGGGTCGACGAACGAGGTCGGGGTCTTCGAGATGACGGGACGTGGGATGATCGAGGTTGAGGACCCTTCCGCGTTCTTCCTTTCCAAGAGGGAGGAGGACGTTCCGCCTGGGGTTGTTACGGTTTGTCTGCTCGAGGGCACGCGGCCGATGCTCGTCGAGATAGAGAGCCTAGTAGCCCCGAGCCCGCTCGCCAACCCCCGGCGCATAGCCAACGGGGTGGATACTGGAAGGGTCAACATGCTGTGTGCGGTCTTGAGCAGGAGGGCTGGGCTCGCGCTACAGGATCAGGACGTCTACGTCAACGTCACGGGTGGCGTGCGGGTCGAGGAGCCCGCGGCCGACCTCGGGGTGGCGCTCGCCATAGCTTCGGCGATGCGGGACAAACCCGTAGGCAAGGGCACAGCGTGTTTCGGCGAGGTCGGGCTGACGGGGGACCTCAGGTACGTCTCGGGGGCGCCGCGCCGGACCTCCGAGATGGCCAAGATGGGCTTCAGCCGTATAATCAGGCCGGAAGGTACGCGAGATGACCAGGAACAGACCGATGGAAGGTTTCGTAGCAAAGAGAGCGTCGTGGAAGTAAGCACGCTGGAGGAAGCCGTGGCGGTGGCGCTGCTGTGAGCCCTCCCCGGCGAAAGTTGCCCGCGGCCGTTGCCCGTGCCCTGAAGCTCGTCGCTCCTGGTACGGATCTCAGGGTGGCTCTTGAGAACATTATAAGGGCACAAAATGGGGCCCTGATCGTCGTGGATAGGCCCGAGAAGCTGGAGGACCTCGGCATCATCTCCGGTGGGATGAGGGTCGAGCTCGAGTTCGCGCCCATGCGCCTCTACGAGTTGGCGAAGATGGACGGGGCGATCGTGGTCTCTCCCGAGTATCTCGGCTATCCACTACGCGAACGCCCACCTGAACCCAGACCCCGCCTACGAGTCGGACGAGACAGGGATGCGCCACATCGCGGCGCACCGCACCGCGCAGCAGACAGGCAGCCTCGTCATAGCGGTCTCCGAGCGCCGCAGGGTGGTGAGCCTGTACCAGGGTTCCTACGGGCTCCACGTTCTCGAGGATATCGGGGTGGTCCTGTCCAAGGCAAACTCGGCAATCGCCACGCTCGAGAAGTTTACGTTGAGGCTGCGCGACGAGGCCAGGGGCCTGACCGTGCACGAGTACGACGGGGCTGTGACGCTCAGGGAGGTCGTCAACGCCGTCGTTACCTTCGAGTACTCGGCCAGGATCGCCGAGGAGATAGAAGCGTACGTGAGGGAGCTTGGCAGCGAGGGACGCCTGATCGAGATGCAGTTGGAGCAGGCGTTCCATGGCGTGCCCGAGCAATACGAGGCCCTGCTCAAAGACTACGTCGCCGAAGAGGCCGACTACGATTCCGTCAAGAAGGAGCTCTCTACCTTCTCCGCCGAGCAGCTCTCGGATTCGGGCGGGGTCGTCCGGGCTCTCGGGTACAGTCCATCCAGGCCGCTGGAAGACACCTTCATCAAGCCCCGCGGATACCGTCAGCTCGAGCGCGTTCCACGCCTCCCGCGTAGGGTGGCGGAGAGCCTGATCCGGGAGTTCGGCTCCCTCGCCGAGCTGCTCGACGCGACCGAGGAAGAGCTCGACGAGGTGGAGGGGGTGGGCCAGGCCCGCGCCCGCGCGATCCAGCGCGGCCTCGAACGCCAGCGCAGCCTGGAGACCACGGGCGAGGTCTCGTAGGGTCGTGGAGGCTCCCGGGGACGGCCCAGATAGAAGACCGCGGATCAGCGATCGCGCTCGTGCTCGCCGGCGGTACCGGCAGCCGCATGGGCCGTCCTAAACAGTTCATCGAGCTTCTCGGCGTGCCAGCCCTGAGTTACACGCTACAGGCGTTCGAGCAGTCCCCCGAGGTAGCCAGGATCTACGCCGTCGGCGACAGGTATAGGATCGAAGACCTCGTACGGGAAGCTGATATTACCAAGTACGCTGCCTGCGCCGAAGCGGGCGAGTCCCGCTCGCTTTCCACCAGGAACGGCCTGCTGCTCCTACCAGAGAACCCTGAGACCATCGTGCTTGTGCACGACGGGTCTCGGTGCCTCGTGACTTCCGACCTCATTAGGCGCGTCGTGGAGGCGGCAGTAGGGGACACCGAGCCCGACGGCGTCGTTCCCGGGATCCCCGTCTCGGATACCATCAAGGTCGCCAGGGACGGCTCCGTTTCTGAGACCCTCGACAGGACGCATCTGCATGCGATACAGACCCCCCAGGCATTTCGTCTCGGCCTGCTGCGCCGTCTGCACGACTCGTCCGAAGAGCTTCTGCGTTCCGCCACGGACGACGCTTCGCTCGTGGAGCGGTGGGGAGGACACGTCGAAGTCGTCGCCGGCGAGAAGACCAACATCAAACTGACCTCCCCCGAGGACCTGATGTTCGCCGAGGCCATACTCGCGGCGCGCGAGGGCGCCACCCACGAGGTCTGGCCTTGATGCGGGTTGGGATCGGCGTCGACGTCCACGCCTTCGCGACGCCTGGGGAGGACCGCAGGCTCGTGCTCGGTGGGGTGGAGATCCCCTCGGAGAGAGGCCTCCTCGGCCATTCCGACGCCGACGTGCTGTCTCACGCCGTAACCGACGCCCTGCTCGGGGCCGCGGGCCTCGAAGACATCGGACACTACTTCCCGGACACGGACGAGCGTTACAGGGACGCCGACTCTATAGAGTTGCTGCGCGAGGTCCGCGGGCTGGTCGGAGGGTCGTGGGAGGTCTCGAACGTCGACGCCGTCGTAATCTGCGAGCGGCCCAAGATCCGGGACCACAGGACGGCCATGCGCGAGAACCTCGCCGCCGCCCTGGAGGTAGACGAAGCCCGCGTCAGCGTGCGCGGCACCACGACCGAGGGTCTCGGGTTCACGGGCCGCGGCGAGGGCATAGCCGCCCAGGCAGTATGCCTGCTGGAACGGCGTTGAACGGCGTAAAGGTTCGCTTCGCCCCGAGCCCGACGGGGCTCCTCCACCCCGGCGCGGCCCGCACCGCCCTCTTCAACTACCTCTTCGCCAGGCATTACGACGGCACCTTTGTTCTGCGCATCGAGGACACGGACAGGGAGCGGAGCAGGCCCGCGTTCGAACATGCCCAGCTCGAGGACCTCGAATGGCTCGGGCTCTCCTACGACGAGGGACCTTACCGCCAGAGCGAGCGCTGGGAACTATACGAGAGAGCCGCCACGCGCTTGACGGAGGCTGGTCTTACGTACGAGAGCGAGGACGAGTCGGGACGTAGAGCATTGTACTTCCGCCCGCCCGAGCGCAGCGGCAGCTTCGTGGATGAACTGAGGGGAAGGGTGACTTTCGGGAACGTCGAGGACTTCGTCGTTCTGAAGTCCGACGGCACGCCCTCGTACAATTTCGCCGTGGTCGTCGACGACGCGGACATGAGGATAACCCATGTGATCCGGGGCGAAGAACACCTCTCGAACACGGCCAGGCAAGGCCTGCTCTACAAGGCTCTCGGCGCGACGGTGCCACAGTTCATCCACCTAGGTGTCATCCTCGGCCCCGACGGCAAGAAGCTCTCGAAACGTCACGGGGCCGCGAGCATCGCCGACTATCGTGGGGAAGGATATCTGCCCGAGGCGCTCGTGAACTACCTGCTCTTGCTCGGCTGGAACCACCCAGAAGGCAAGGAAGACTTCTCCGGGCTCGCTGAGATCTCACGCGAATGGGACCCTTCGCGCCTCGGGTCGAGCCCGTCGACCTTCGATGCCGACCGTCTGCTGTTCTTCGACGCCGCCCACATCCGTCGCCTGTCCGTGGGGGAGCTCAGCCCACGCCTCGAACCTTTTCTGGAAGAGCCGCTGCCGCCAGGACGCGAGCGCGCCGCGGTAGAGGCGATGAGGGAGGAGATGCGTACCCTCTCCGAGGCGCCACGCCTGCTGCGTGAAATCATGGGCCCCGTCGACCCTTCCACTTTCGCGGAAGAGCTGCCCGACTCCAGCGGCGAAGTCTTCACACACGTGGCCGCCGAGTTGGAAGGACGCGAGTTCGGGGAAGTGGAAGAGGCCCGTGGTTTCGTAAGCGGACTTCGCGCGTGGGCGAAGGAGCGGGGGATCAAGACCAGAGACCTCCTGCATCCCTTGAGGCTCGCGCTCACGGGTAGGGACAGGGGACCAGAGATGGCTTACCTCTTCGCGGTGCTTGGTGCCGAAGAAGCCAGACAGCGGATAGTTCGTGCGGGAGAGGCTAGACTAGGGGCATGAGCCTGCGAGTGAGAGACAGCCTGAGCGGCGGAATGGTCGAGGTAGGAGAGAACGGACAAGTAGGTCTTTACGTCTGCGGACCCACAGTCTACGGTCACATCCACATCGGTAACGCGCGGGCCCCCCTGTTCTGGGACGTGGTCGTCAGGTACCTGAGGAGCCGGGGTTACGACGTCACGTTCGTCCAGAACATCACGGATATAGAGGATAAGATCATAGGCAAAGCCAACGAGGAAAACGTCTCGTGGCAGGAGATCGTGCGCCGTTACACGGACTCTTTCCACGAGCGGCTCGGTATGCTCGGCATCGGAACGCCCGACGTCGAGCCGCGGGCCACGCAGCACATACCCGAGATGATCTCCCTCATCGAAGAGCTCGTAGATAAAGGCCACGCCTACGCCCCAGGCAACGGTGACGTGTACTACTCGGTAGGGAGCTTCCCGCCTTACGGCAGCCTCTCCCACCAGCGCCCCGAGGAGATGCGCGAGACCGAGAAGGGCCAGACGGGCTCTAAAAGGAGCCCCCTAGACTTCGCGCTGTGGAAGGCCTCGAAACCAGGCGAGCCGTCCTGGGAGAGCCCCTGGGGACAGGGACGCCCGGGCTGGCACATCGAGTGCTCCGCGATGGTCAGCAAGCACCTGCCGGCCGGGGCTGACATCCACGGTGGCGGCACAGACATACGCTTCCCCCACCACGAGAACGAGCTCGCCCAGAGCACGGCGGCACATCCCGAAAGCCCTTTCGTTCGCGCGTGGGCGCACCACGGGATGGTGACGCTCGGGGGATCCAACAAAATGGCCAAGTCCGTCGGGAACGTGCTCGACGTCCAGAGGGCCGTGGACCTGCACGGCAAGAACGCCGTGCGCATGTGGTTCTTGCAGAGCCACTACACGCAGCCCATCGAGTACTCGGAGGAGATCCTGGAGGAGAAGCGCCGCTCGTACGAGCGACTCGCGCGTCTGTTCCGTCAGATCTCTGGTTCTCAGACTTCTTCTGATCTCTCTGACGCTTTGGCCGCCGAACTGCGCGATAGCTTCGACGCGGCGATGAGCGACGACTTCAACACCCCCGAAGCTATAGCCGCTGTCTTCGACGCCGCCGGAAGGGCGGGGCAAGAGAACTCGGCGCGCCAAGAGGCTGCGGGCGAGTTCGGTTCGCTCGCTAAAGCTATCGACGAGGTCATGGCCATCTTCGGCTTCGACCTCATGCAGGAGCACGTCGACGAGGCGGAGGGTGTGCGTATTACAGTTACCGCCACCGTGCAACCCTCCCCCAGTGTGGAGGCGTATGTAATACCAAGTGAGGTTGGGGACAAAGTTCGTCTCCGGGAAGAGGCTCGGCGGAAGAAAGACTGGGAGTCGGCCGACCAACTGCGCGACGAGTTGCGTGCGGGGGGCTGGGAAATCGAAGACACGCCTGGGGGCCCAGTCTTGAGTCGCCGGTAGTTGAAACAGGAAATCATCTATGGATCTAGGCCCGTTGTCGAGGCGCTGAAGAGCGGGCGACGAAGGGTCTTCGAGGTCTTCGACGCGGTTGGGGACAAGGCCGTCGCAGAGGCCACAGACGTGCGAGGTATAAAGGTAAAGCGGGTCTCCCGGCAACGGGTCGATGAGCTGGCACTGGACGCGGTTCACCAGGGTGTCGTGGCCCGCGTCGAGTCGTATCCTTATGCGGGGCTTGAGGAGATCCTCTCTTCACCCGAACCCCTGGTCATCGTCCTCGACGGCGTCACCGACCCGCGCAACCTAGGGGCCGTCCTGCGGGCCGCAGAAGGCGCGGGCGTCAGCGGGGTCGTCGTGCCGAAAGACCGCGCCGCGGGCGTAACGGCGGTCGCGGTCAAGGCGAGCGCGGGGGCGAGCGAGCACGTGTGCGTCGCGCGCGAGACCAACCTCAAGCGGGCCATCGAGAAGATGAAAGAGGCAGGGCTGTGGGTCTACGCCGCCGAGGCAGGCGGTACGATCTACACTGAGCCCGATCTTGCGGGCCCTGTTGGGCTCGTGTTCGGGAGCGAGGGTCGGGGCGTGCGGCGGCTGGTGCGCGAGGCGTGCGACGGGACGGTCTCCATTCCCATGCTCGGGAACGTTGGATCTCTCAACGTATCCGTTGCGTCGGCGATATTGCTCTACGAAGTTCGGAGGCAACGCGGGTGGCCCTGATCCTGGACGGCTACAACGTCATCGGCGCCCTGGATCGCTACAGGCAGGCGGGGAGCCTCGACGCGGCGCGCGAGGTCCTGATCAACGACGCCCTCAAGGCGGCCGGATGGACCGGGAGGCCCCTGATCGTCGTCTTCGACGCGCACCGTGGGCCCGGGCCCGAGCGGGCCGAGCTGCGCGCCGGTGGGGCCGTGCGTGTGATCTATAGCGCCCCCGGAGAGTCCGCGGACGACGTGATCGAACGCCTCCTCTCCAACCTGGAGGACTCTGCAACGGTCTACACGGCGGACTTCGCCCTGCAACGTACCGCCCTCGCCCGCGGCTCGACCCGAGCCACCCCCCGCGAGTTCGCGAACCTACTCGACGAGCTGCCGGCCGTGACCCGGAGCCCCGACGTCCCGCACAAGTCCCGCGTAGCAGACCGGCTCTCACCAGAGACCCTGCGTAAGTTGGAAGAGATACGCCGCAGAGGCAAGTAGGTCACGGGCATCAGGACCGGCGGCGAGACGCCCGTTCGCCTACGAAACTCCGCCGTGTACCCAGCTTGGTAAAATGGCTTTGATGGACGGACATGGGCTTCGAAGCACGGCAATCTTACCCGTAACCTGAAGCCTGATGCCTGTAGCCTCCAAGCCCGGGTAGCTCAGAGGTAGAGCAGCCGCCTTGTAAGCGGCCGGTCGGGGGTTCGAATCCCTTCCCGGGCTCTCGTTGGGGCCCTTTCTCGTCCGTTGAAAAGTCGGTGGCGTTTGCTACCATATCCGGGCGCTCCGCAGAGTGCTGTGAGAGTGTGGCCGGGGGTGTGCCCGAGCGGCCAAAGGGAGCAGACTGTAAATCTGCCGGCTTCGCCTACGGAGGTTCGAATCCTCCCGCCCCCATGAAAGTAATACGCCCCTGTAGCTCAGTGGTAGAGCACCTCCATGGTAAGGAGGGGGTCAGCGGTTCAAGTCCGCTCGGGGGCTCTGGGACCGGAGTATAATCGGTCCAAGACATAGGCGTGGCGGTGTAGCTCAGTCGGTTAGAGCAGCGGAATCATAATCCGCGTGTCGCAGGTTCGAGTCCTGCCACCGCTACTCTCTTTTGTCCTTTGAGCGGGTATAGGAACGAGAAAGGAACATCGATGTCAAGAGGCAAATTCGAGCGGACCAAGCCGCACCTGAACGTCGGCACCATCGGCCACGTAGACCACGGCAAGACCACCCTTACCGCAGCCATAACCCGCGTGCTTGCCAAGCAGGTCCCCGATGACCCAGCCAACCGCGAGGTCGCTTTCGACCAGATAGATAACGCCCCCGAGGAGCGTCAGAGGGGCATCACGATAGCTACAAGCCACCAGGAGTACGCCACCGAGAACCGCCACTACGCCCACGTTGACTGCCCGGGGCACGCTGACTACGTCAAGAACATGATCACCGGTGCCGCCCAGATGGACGGGGCGATCCTGGTCGTGAGCGCGGCGGATGGTCCGATGCCCCAGACGCGTGAGCACATCCTCCTTGCTCGTCAGGTAGGGGTTCCATACATAGTGGTCTTCCTCAACAAGGCCGACATGGTAGATGACCCCGAGCTACTCGAGCTAGTGGAGATGGAGGTTAGGGAGCTCCTCTCAGAGTACGAGTTCCCAGGGGATGACATCCCCGTGGTGATAGGCTCTGCGCTTAAGGCACTAGATGGTGATGAGGGAGAGTACGGAGAGCAGGCGATACTCTCTCTTATGGAGTCTGTGGATGAGTACGTCCCGGAGCCAGAGCGAGACATAGATAGGGACTTCCTGCTAGCAGTAGAGGATGTCTTCACCATCCAGGGCCGCGGGAACGGTAGCAACCGGCAGGGTAGAGACGGGGCAGATAGGCCTCAACACAGAGATAGAGATAGTAGGCATCCGCCCAACCCGAAAGACGGTTGTTACGGGTGTAGAGATGTTCAACAAGTCTATGGACAGTGCTCAGGCGGGAGACAACATAGGGGCACTGCTTCGGGGCATGAAGCGCGATGACATAGAGCGCGGACAGGTGTTGGCAAAGCCGGGATCGATAACACCGCACACCCGCTTCAAGGCCGAAGTTTATGTGCTCTCTAAAGAAGAGGGCGGAAGGCATACGCCGTTCTTTTCGAACTACAGGCCGCAGTTCTACTTCCGTACGACGGATGTAACGGGGGAGATAAGGTTAGAAGAGGGCGTAGAGATGGTGATGCCAGGGGACAACACGGTAATGAACGTGGAGTTGATCAGCCCGATAGCGATGGACGAGGGGCTCAACTTCGCGATACGTGAGGGTGGACGTACGGTAGGAGCTGGCGTCGTCACCGAGATAGTGGAGTAAGCGCACCGTTGGTGCTGGGGGCGGCGATGCCGCCCCTGTGATTCGGAGGTAAGTTGTGCGACAATTGGTAACGCTGGCTTGCGACGAGTGCAAGCGCCGGAACTACCACAGCAGGAAGAACCGGCGGAACACCCCGGATCGCATCCAGCTACAGAAGTATTGCCCGTGGTGCCGCCATCATACGGCGCACCGGGAGACCCGGTAGGACCGGCATGCAGAGGGCAGTAGCTCAGTTGGAAGAGCAGCGGTCTCCAAAACCGCAGGTCGTGGGTTCGAGTCCCTCCTGCCCTGCTCTGAAAAGCAAAGGACACAATGGGTAAGAAGCGCGGACCCGCGACCGAGAAGGGGTCCAACAAAAAGGCACAACAGAAGCAGCCGCAGAAGCGAAGCGGAGGCGTCCTGGCTGGTCCGAGGCGGTTCACCAAGGACGTGAGGGGCGAGCTAAGGCGGGTCACTTGGCCGGACCGCGACCAGCTCAGGCAGAGCACGGCCGTAGTGCTCATCATCGTATTAGTGCTGGCCGTCTACGTCGCCGCCGTGGATTTCGTGTTCCAGAACCTCGTGCGTTTGATCTTCCTGTAGGCATTAGGAGCGTTTCGTTTTGAAGAAGTGGTACGTCGTAAACACATACTCGGGGCACGAGAACAAGGTCCGCACGACGCTGGAGCGCAGGATCGACTCGATGGGCCTGAACCGGCACTTCGGTGAGATCAGCATCCCGACCGAGAGCGTCATCGAGATAAAAGATGGCAAGAAGGTCCCGACGATACAGCGCCAGTTTCCGGGCTACGTCCTGGTGAACATGGACATGAACGACTCGACCTGGCAGCTCGTCAGGCAGACGCCGGGCGTCACACAGATAGTCGGCGCCGGGGAGACACCCCTCGCGCTGAGCCGCGCCGAGGTCGAGAGGCTCTTGCATCCGGGCGAGGTCGAGACGCGCGAGAAGGTCAAGACCACGGTGGACTACCAGATCGGGGAGACGGTCAAGGTTATAGGAGGTCCGCTGTCGGACTTCACCGGCTCCATCTCGGATATAAACGTGGACCAGTCGAGGCTGAAGGTACTCGTCTCCATCTTCGGGCGAGAGACGCCCGTCGAGCTTTCTTTCAACCAGGTAGCCAAGCTCTAACACGAGAGGATTTTTATGGGTAGAGGACGCGGGCGCCGCGTAGCGCGCAAGCTAAAGTTGCAGATCACGGGTGGGCAGGCGAACCCTGCGCCTCCTGTAGGCCCGGCCCTGGGCCAGGCCCAGGTGAACATCGGGGAGTTCGTGCGGCAGTTCAACGACGCCACGCGCGACCAGATGGGGCAGGTGGTCCCCGTTGAAATCACGGTCTTCGAGGATCGTTCCTTTACGTTCATAACCAAGACGCCACCAGCCGCGTTCCTGCTCAAGCAGGCCGCCGGGCTCGACAAGGGCAGCGGCGAGCCGAACCGGGCCAAGGTCGGCGCGGTGAGCCGGTCCCAGGTCGAGGAGATAGCACGCACGAAGATGCCGGACCTCAACGCCGCCGATATCGATGGTGCGTCGAGGATCGTCGAGGGTACCGCTAGAAGCATGGGGATTACGGTCAATGGGTAGAAAGCTGCTTGAACAGAAGTCGAGGATAGACCCCGAACAGCGCTACGCGCCGCGCGAGGCGCTCGAAATACTAAAGGACCTGGAAGGCGCGAAGTTCGACGAGAGCGTCGAGGCCCACATCCACCTGAACGTCGACCCGAGGCGGGCCGACCAGATGGTACGAGGCACGCTCATGCTGCCGAACGGCACGGGCAAGACGCGGAGGGTAGCCGTCTTCGCCGAGGGCGAGAAGGCCAGGGAGGCCGAAGAGGCAGGGGCCGACGTCGTTGGTTCTGACGATCTCGCGTCCCGTATCAAGAACGATGGTTTCATGGACTTCGACGTCGCCGTCGCGACCCCGGATCAGATGCGCGCCGTCGGCCAGCTCGGTCCCGTTCTCGGTCCGCGTGGGCTCATGCCAAACCCGAAGAGCGGCACCGTAACGCAGGACGTTGGCCGGGCCGTCGAAGAGATAAAGCGCGGTAAGATCGAGTACCGCGTCGACCGGTACGGGATCATCCACGGCGTAATCGGCAAGAAGTCCTTCGACCTCGATAGCCTGGTCGAGAACTACTTCGCCCTGCGCGAAGAGCTGCAGCGCGCCCGTCCCGCCCCGGTGAAGGGCCGCTACTTCAAGACCGTGGCGCTCAGCACCACGATGGGACCGTCGGTCAAGGTTGACCCCGCGGTGGAGAAGGATTAGTATCACGCGCGGACTCTAGAAGTCTGTAGAACACTGTAGTCAAGAGCAAGCCGAAGACAGCCGGGGTCCGGGCAGACGCCACGGGCTTAATCATCCGGCCGAGGTTGCGGAAAGCTTCTCTGGGATCTTCAAGCCCCGAGCGCCTCTGCGGCCTCGGGGCTTTATATTTGCAGAGGAGTTGGAGTGAACAGGGAAGAGAAAGTGCGGGTGATCGAAAGCCTTACCGCGAAGCTGCGGGCCGGCTCCGCGGTGCTCGTCGATTACCAGGGCATGGACGTCGCCAAGAGCACGGACCTTCGCAGGCGCAGCCGTGAGTCCGGTGTCGACTTCGTCGTCGCGAAGAACACGCTGACCAAGCGGGCCGCGGACGAGGCCGGGGTTGAGGGTCTCAATGAGTTCCTCGTCGGGCCGACGGCGCTAGCGTTCTCGGAGGACCCGGTGGCCAGCGCGAAGCTGATGGCCGAGTTCGCCGACCAGGTCGAGACCTTCGCCCTGAAGGGTGGTCTTCTCGAAGGTGGCCGAGTACTCGACGAGACCGAGGTAGTTGCCTTGAGCAAGCTGCCGGGCCGGGATCAGCTCCTCGCCCAGATCGTCGGCGGCATCTCTTCGCCGCTCACGGGCCTCGTAACCGTTCTCAACAACACCGTCCAGGGTCTGGTCGTGGCGCTCGGCCAGATCGCGGAGCAGAAGCAAGGCGCCGAACAGTCGTAGGAAAGTAAGTAAAGACAGGAGGAAGAAACATGGCGGTTAATAAAGAAGAGTTGATGGAGACCATAGAGAACATGACGGTTCTCGAGCTCTCGGAGCTGGTGAGCGCCCTCGAGGAGCGCTTCGGCGTGTCGGCCACAGCGGTAGCCGCGGGTCCGGCGGTCGCGGCAGCCGACGGCGCGGCTGAGGCCGAGGAGGAGCAGACCGAGTTCGACGTCGTGCTCCAGGGCCCCGGCGAGAAGAAGATCCAGGTCATCAAGGTAGTCCGCGCCGCAACTGGCCTCGGCCTGAAGGAGGCGAAGGCACTCGTTGACGAGGCCCCAAACCCCGTCAAGGAGGCCCTGAGCCGCGAGGACGCCGACGCCCTGAAGTCGCAGCTGGAAGAGGCGGGAGCCGCCGTCGAGCTGAAGTAGCTTTTAGAGGTCTCAGGCAGCAGGCTGCAAGTCTGCGCAAGCGGCGCTCCCGAACAGGGGGCGCCGCTTCTCGTTGGGGCCGATTCGCTTGACCGTCGTAGTCGAACACGGGCCAAGGTCCGCCAACAGAAAACCTGAAACCTGCAGCCTGATGCCTTTGACGGCGCGTTAGCGCTGTTCGTGGCATGCTACGAAGAGCTATGCTACACTCCGCGTGCCGGTTACAGTTCGGCGACATATTTCTCCGGAATGCTCCTTGACTTGCCCTGGTCTCCCGGGTAAGATATGCGTTTGCGTGTTTGCCCACCTTTTAACGAATCATGCGGAGGAGAGCTAATTTGGTGACCCCTGTCGTGCGCCGGAAACGGCACCCGTATGCTCGGCTACAGTCCACAGAAGTTCAGTTGCCTGACCTCGTCGAGATCCAGCTGAATTCATTTAAGAAGTTTTTAGACGAAGGTATCCAGAAGACTTTCACGGAGATCTCCCCCATAGAGGACTACACTGGCTCTTATGCCGTGGAGTTCGGGGAGGGCCGCTTTGAAGAGCCGCCGGTCTCCGTGGAAGAGTGCATGTCCAAGGACAAGACGTACGCGGCGCCTCTATTTGTGAAGGTCCGCTTCATCGTCAAGGAGACGGGGGAGGTCAGGGAGCAGGACGTCTTTATGGGCGACTTTCCGCTCATGACGGGCTCCGGCACCTTTGTGATCAACGGCACCGAGCGCGTGGTGGTCACGCAGCTCGTGCGCTCTCCAGGCGCCTACATCATGGAGCCCAAGGACGCGACCAAGCAGGTCCTGACCGCGAGCCTCATGCCGGGCCGCGGGTCCTGGCTGGAGTTCGAGGTCGAGGCCAAGGGTTACGTCTCCGTGCGCATCGACCGCAAGAGGAAGCTGCCCGTTACCGTGCTCCTGAAAGCGCTCGGGATGGGTGGTCCTGAGGAGATACTTTCCCGCTTCGACGACTCGTGGCTAGTGCGCAACACCCTCGAGAAGGACGATACGCCATCGCGGGATGAGGCTTTGCTCGAGGTGTTCCGCAGGCAGAGGCCTGGTGAGCCGGTCAACATCGAGAACGCACAGAACCTGGTGGACGGGCTCTTCTTCGACGCCAAGCGCTACGACCTCTCTGAGGTCGGGCGCTACAAGGTCAACAAGAAGCTCAAGCTCGACGTACCCCTCGATAACCACACGTTGACCATCGAGGACATCGAGGCCCTCCTCAAGCGCCTCATCGACACCTCCGAGGAGGTCGCCGAGGACGAGGAGTTCGGGCGTGTCAATTACGAGCGCATCCGCCACAAGCTCGACGAGTACGAGCACTTCGGCAACAGGCGCTTAAGGACCGTCGGAGAATTGGTGCAGGAGGCGTTCCGGATCGGGATGTACCGCATGGAGCGTGTCGTGCGCGAGCGGATGACGACCCAGGACGAGGACTCGATAACGCCCCAGAGCGTCGTCAACGTCAAGCCCGTGAGCAGCGCCATAAAAGAGTTCTTCGGCTCCTCGCAGCTATCGCAGTTCATGGACCAGACGAATACGCTCTCTGGACTGTCGCACAGGCGCCGCCTCTCCGCGATGGGTGCAGGGGGCTTGAGCAGGGAGCGGGCGCCCATAGAGGTGCGCGACGTGCATCCGACCCACTACGGCAGGATGTGCCCGATAGAGACCCCTGAGGGCCCGAACATCGGGCTCATCGGGCAGCTTTCGACGTTCGCGACCGTGGACAATTACGGCTTCGTTCAGACGCCTTACAGGAAGGTCGAGAACGGGAAGCTCACCGAAGAGATCGAGTACCTCTCAGCCGACGAGGAGGAGGAGTTCACGATCGCCCAGGCCAACACGCCTACCGACCAGGAGACTGGTAGGATACTGGACGACGAACAGATCCTCGCCCGCAGGAAGGGCGGCGACGTCGCCACGGTCTCGCCGGACGAGGTCGACTACGTCGACGTTGCGCCCCTGCAGACGGTCTCCGTCGGTACGGCCCTTATTCCTTTCCTCGAGCACGACGACGCCGTCAGGGCGCTCATGGGCGCCAACATGCAGCGTCAGGCCGTGCCGCTCCTCAGGAGCGAGGCACCATACGTCGGGACCGGGATGGAGTTCCGCGCCGCGGCCGACACCGGCGACGTGCTGCTTGCGCGCAACGCCGGCACCGTCGAGCGGGTCGTCTCAGACAGGATCACGGTCCGTCGCGAAGGTGGAGAGCTGGACGAGTACGCTTTGCGTAAGTTCGCCCGCTCCAACCAGGGCACCTGCGTAAACCAGCGCCCGCTCGTCGCCGAGGGTGAGGAGGTCGAGGCCGGCACCATCATGGCCGACGGCTCCTCCACCGACCAGGGCGAGCTGGCTTTGGGCAAGAACCTGCTCGTGGCCTTCATGCCGTGGGAGGGCTACAACTTCGAGGATGCGATCATCATCTCCGAGCGTATCGTCAAGGACGACACCCTCTCCTCCATACACATCGAGGAGTACGAGGTCCAGGCTAGAGACACCAAGCTTGGCCCCGAGGAGATCACCCGCGATATCCCCAACGCTTCTGACGACGTTCTGATGAACCTCGACGTCGACGGTATCATCCGCATCGGCGCCGAGGTAGGCTCAGGCGACGTGCTCGTCGGCAAGGTCACGCCCAAGGGCGAGTCCGAGCCGACGCCTGAGGAGAAGCTCCTTAGGGCGATCTTCGGCGAGAAGGCGCGCGAGGTTAAGGATTCATCCCTCAAGGTGCCCCACGGCGAGGGCGGCGTCGTAATCGACGTCAAGCGCTTCTCACGAGACGGGGGAGACGAGCTCCAGCCCGGCGTCAACGAGATGGTCAGGGTATTTGTGGCCAAGAAGCGCAAGATCGCCGAGGGCGACAAGCTCGCCGGACGCCACGGCAACAAGGGCGTCATCTCGAGGATCGTGCCAGAAGAGGACATGCCTTTCATGGAGGACGGCCGTCCGGTCGATGTGATCCTCTCTCCCTTGGGCGTGCCGAGCCGGATGAACATCGGCCAGATACTCGAGACCCACCTCGGGTGGGCAGCTAGCCAGGGCCTCGGGGAGAACGGCGGCGAGCCGGTCTTCGTCTCGACCCCCGTGTTCTCCGGCGCCGAGGTCAAGGACATCGACGAGGCAATCGAGAAGGTCAACCAGAACGGCGGTGCCAAAACAGGCATGGGCCGCGGCGGCAAGGTTACTTTGCACGACGGCCGCACCGGCGAACCGTTCGACGGTAGGATCACGGTCGGTTACATGTACATACTAAAGCTCCTCCACCTCGTGGACGACAAGATCCACGCGCGTTCCACCGGTCCTTACTCGCTGGTCACGCAGCAGCCCCTTGGCGGCAAGGCCCAGTTCGGTGGCCAGCGCTTTGGGGAGATGGAGGTGTGGGCGCTCGAAGCCTACGGCGCGGCGCACACCCTGCAGGAGCTGCTTACCATAAAGAGCGACGACAGGGTCGGCCGGGTCAAGAGCTATGAGTCGATCGTGAAGGGCGAGAACATCCCAGAGCCAGGGGTTCCGGCGAGCTTCAAGGTGCTCTTAAAAGAGATGCAGTCACTTGGGCTCTCGGTCAAGCCGGTATACAACGCCGAGGCCGCGGCCGAGGATACGGACCGGAGGGATTGGGACGAGGCCGCCCGCGCGCTGGGCATCAACCTGAGCCGCGACGAACCGACGGGCGCCCTGGAGGAGCCACCAGGTGCCTTCGGAAGAGGAGGTATATAGAGCGTGCAGGGACTCGAGCGCGACATAGACATCAACAAACTGGAGAAAATCTCCATCGGCCTCGCCTCCGCCGAGGAGATCAGGGAGTGGTCCCGCGGCGAGGTCACGAAGCCCGAGACCATCAACTATAGAACTCTACGTCCTGAGAAAGACGGCCTCTTCGACGAGCGCATCTTCGGCCCGTCGAAGGACTGGGAGTGCTACTGCGGCAAGTACAAGAGGATCCGCTTCAAGGGCATTATCTGCGAGCGCTGCGGCGTGGAAGTCACCCGCGCCCGCGTGCGCCGCGACAGGATGGGCCACATCGAACTCGCCGCCCCTGTGGCGCACGTGTGGTTCGTCAAGGGCGTACCGAGCCGGATGGGCTACCTGCTTGATATCAGCCCCAAGGAGCTCGACCGGGTGCTCTACTTCGCAAGCTCCATCGTCACGTGGGTCGACCGCGAGGAACGGGCCAACGACATAGACTTGTTGCGTGGCAGGGTCGAGGATGAGATCCAGCAGCTAGAGCTCGATAGGGACGAGGAGATCGACCAGATCCAGGCCCTCAGAACGAAGCGTGAGAGCGTGATAAAGGGTGAGAGCTCGCCCGATGAGCTCACGGAAGAGTACGCGAACATCCCCGAAGAGGACCGCGACTCCGCCATAGCGAAGGTCCATAAGGAGGCCGAAGAGTCCATCGCGGACATCGGCCGCTCCGTGACCGAGCAGATAGGGCTCGTCAGGCGCGCCTGGGAGGAATTCCAGACGCTTGAGCCGCGCCAGATCGTGGACGACGAGGAGCTCTTCCGCGAGATGAAGGACCGCTTCGGCGACGAGTACGGCTACGGGGTGTACTTCCGCGGCGGCATGGGTGCCGAGGCCGTAAGAGACCTTATAAGCCAGGTGAGCCTCGAAGACGAAGCCCAGGACCTCAGGGACACAGTTTCTTCTTCCAAGGGGCAGAAGCGCCAGAAGGCCATAAAGCGCCTCAAGGTCGTCGACGCCTTCCGCACGAGCGGCAACGGCCCCGAGTGGATGGTCATGGAGGCCATCCCCGTCCTGCCGCCCGACCTGCGCCCGATGGTCCAGCTCGACGGCGGCCGTTTCGCCACGAGCGACCTGAACGATCTTTACCGCAGGGTCATAAACAGGAACAATCGTCTGAGGCGTCTGCTCGACCTGGGTGCACCCGACGTGATCGTGAACAACGAGAAGCGGATGCTGCAGGAGGCCGTCGACGCCCTCTTCGACAACGGTCGTAGGGGCCGCGCCGTAACCGGTGCCGGCAACAGGGCTCTGAAAAGCCTCTCTGACATGCTCAAGGGAAAGCAGGGCCGCTTCCGGCAGAACCTGCTCGGCAAGCGCGTCGACTACTCGGGCCGTTCGGTCATCGTGGTCGGCCCGGGTCTCAAGATGCACCAGTGCGGATTGCCACGCCTGATGGCCGTCGAGCTCTTCAAGCCTTTCGTGATGAAGGTGCTCGTCGACAGGGCACTCGCGCCGAACATCCGTAGCGCCAAGCAGATGGTCGAGCGGCTTCGTCCCGAGGTCTGGGACGTGCTGGAGGACGTGATCAAGGAGCACCCAGTGCTCCTCAACCGCGCCCCGACGTTGCACCGCCTCGGCATCCAGGCCTTCGAGCCCGTGCTAGTTGAGGGCAAGGCCATCCAGGTACACCCGCTCGTGTGCTCCGCCTTCAACGCGGACTTCGACGGCGACCAGATGGCCGTGCACGTGCCCTTGAGCCCCGAGGCGCAGGCCGAGGCCCGCGTCCTCATGCTCTCGACGCAGAACATA
The DNA here is from genome assembly GCA_963830075.1 of uncultured Rubrobacteraceae bacterium. Taxonomy (GTDB): domain Bacteria; phylum Actinomycetota; class Rubrobacteria; order Rubrobacterales; family Rubrobacteraceae; genus Rubrobacter_D. The sequence goes on from CAWHLD010000003.1 coordinate 53,189, forward strand.
CTTCTGCCCGCGAACGGGTTCCCGATCGCCGTTCCTTCCCAGGACATGGTGCTCGGGCTCTACTACATAACCTACGGTCCCGAGGGCTTCGAAGACGCCGAGCCCAAGGCGCTAATCTCTTCCTACGACGAGGCCGAGGCCGCGTACAAGGAGGGGACGCTCAAGATCCACGACAAGATCCTCACCCGCCGCAATGGCGAGCGCATCGAGACCACCCTCGGGCGCGTCCTGTTCAACGAGAACGTCGAGCAGACCTTGAGGGACTACCTTGGTGACTCCTACGAGGCGGGGTCTTATCCGTACATCAACCACACGTTGAAGAAGGGTGAGATCAAGAGCCTCGTCGCCGAGTATGTGGCAAACTACCCGACCGAATTGGTGAGCCAGCTCCTCGACACCCTGAAGAGGGTCGGGTTCCACACGGCTACCAAAGCGGGTATCTCCGTCGGCAAGAACGACATCGTCGTGCCCGAGCAGAAAGAGGAGATACTCGAGCGCTATCAGGGCCTGGTCGACGAGATAGAAGACCAGTGGGACCAGGGCTTCATCTCCGACGACGAGAGGCTAGAACGCGTAATAACGCTCTGGACCGAGGCCAAGAACGAGGTCGAGCAGGCGATGAAGGACAACCTCTGGCGCCTGAACCCGATCTACATGATGGCCGACTCCGGAGCGCGTGGTAACTACAACAACTTCACCCAGCTCGCCGGCATGCGTGGCCTTATGACGAACACGAAGGGTGAGATCATCGAGGAGCCCGTGAAGAGCAACTTCATGGAGGGCCTCTCGGTTCTGGAGTACTTCACCTCGACCCACGGCGCGAGGAAGGGCCAGGCCGATACGGCCCTGCGTACCGCCGACTCGGGCTACCTGACCCGTCGTCTCGTCGACGTCTCCCAGGACGTCGTCGTGAACGACGAGGACTGTGGCACGACGGGCTACGTGGACCTGCCACTCTACCTGGAAGGCGGCAGGGGCGACGCCAACGACTCCGTGGCCGCACGCTTCCTGGCCCGCGACCTGGTCAACCCCGAGACAGGGGAGCTCGTGGCCGAGGCGGGAACGGACATCACGCCGCGCCTGCTCTCCGCCTGGCAGGATGAGCTACCGCGCGAGACGCTCGTTCCCGTGCGGACGCCCTCCAAGTGCGACAACCCGCACGGGGTGTGCCAGACGTGCTACGGCAGGGCCCTCTCGACCTACCGTGCCGTCGACGTGGGCGAGGCCGTCGGCATCATCGCGGCCCAGTCCATCGGCGAGCCAGGCACCCAGCTCACCATGCGTACCTTCCACACCGGCGGTATCGCCGGCGAGGACATCACGGCGGGTCTCCCGCGGGTCGTCGAGCTGTTCGAGGCCAGGCACCCCAAGGCCGAGGCTACGCTGGCCGATATCGACGGCGTCGTCTCACTAGATGAGGCCGAGTCGGACCGTATGATCAAGGTAACGCTCACCGGCTCCGACGGCGAGGAGAAGTCCTACACCGTCGAGCGCCAGCTCCTCAAGCCCGAGTTCATCGAAGGCGCCGAGGTCAGGGCAAACACCCCGATCACGGAAGGGTCCATCTACCCGCACGCGATCCTGGAGAACGACCTCCACTACGACCGTGGGAGCACCACGACCGAGCGTTATCTGGTCGACGAGGTGCAGAAGGTCTACCGGGCGCAGGGCGTGGACATCCACGACAAGCATATCGAGGTCATCGTCCGCCAGATGCTCCGCAAGGTGGTCATCGACGACCCCGGCGACACGAAGCTGCTCCCAGAGCAGGTCGCCGACCGCTTCACGGTCCTTACCGAGAACGCGCGCATCGAGGAGGAGGAAGGCCAGCCCGCCACCTTCCACACGGTGCTTATGGGCATAACCAAGGCCTCGCTCGCCACCGACAGCTTCCTCTCCGCAGCCTCCTTCCAGGAGACCGCCCGCGTTCTGACAGACGCCGCCATCGAGGGCAAGGTGGATAACCTGGCCGGCCTGAAGGAGAACGTCATCATCGGTAAGCTGATACCGGCGGCCACCGGCCTGCCGCGTTATAGGCAGCTTACCGTGGCCGTCGAGGGCTACCGGTCACAGGACGTGGATGAGCTCGATATAGCAGCTTCTTAGCCCTCAGCGGTCAGCCTTCAGCTTCTGTTGCTGGGGGCTGACCGCTTTGCGCGGGGTTGCGGCCCAGCTCGTGCGGTATAATGGACGGGCATGACCTGATGGGCCAATAGCAGCCTACAAGGGAGACCAGCCAACGAGCCGAAAGCTTCGTTCGCTTGACATAGCGGTCTTCTGAGCCTAAAATAGACCGCTGCGGTTACGAACGGTTACCAATAGGGTAATCGGTCTACGGGCCGCGGCGCATGACTTTGTAGTAGTCCCCTTTTCCAGGTAGAGAGAGAGGCGCGGCCATGCCGACGACCAATCAGCTTGTGCGCAAAGAGCGCGAGAAACAGTTGAAGAAGGCGGCGACGCCGGCGCTGCAGGGCTCGCCGCAGAAGCGTGGTGTCTGCACGCGCGTCTCGACCACGACGCCACGTAAGCCGAACTCTGCGTTGCGCAAGGTGGCCAGGGTTCGCCTGGTGAACGGGCAGGAGGTCACGGCATACGTCCCGGGCGAGGGGCATAACCTGCAGGAGCACTCCGTCGTGCTGGTGCGCGGCGGGCAGGTCAAGGACCTACCGGGCGTGCGATACAAGGTCGTGCGCGGGGCGCTCGACACGCTCGGGGTCAACAACCGCAAACAGGGACGTTCCAAGTACGGAACCAAGAAGTCGTAGGAGGAAAGTAGATGCCGAGGCGAGCAGCGCCACCAAAGAAGAAGATCACCGGCGATCCCGTCTACGGGAGCGTGCTTGTGCAGCAGCTGGTCAACAAGATCATGCTCGACGGCAAGAAGAGCACCTCCGAGAAGATCGTCTACGACGCCCTCTCCTACATCGAGGAGCGTACGGGCACGAGCCCCGTCCAGGTTCTGAACAACGCCCTTGACAACATCAGGCCACGCCTCGAGGTGAAGAGCCGGCGCGTCGGTGGCGCGACTTACCAGGTGCCCGTCGAGGTCGAACCTCGTAGGGCCAACACGCTGGCACTGCGCTGGATGGTGGCCTTCGCCCGCTCCAGGCGCGAGAAGACGATGGGCCGCAGGCTGGCCGGGGAGGTCCTGGACGCCAAGGACAACATCGGCTCGAGCGTGAAGCGCAAGGAAGACACGCATCGGATGGCAGAGGCCAACCGGGCTTTCGCCCATTACAGGTGGTGACGAGGAACTAATATGGCTGTACAGGTATCCAGAAAGATCCCGCTACAGCGGGTCAGAAACATCGGCATCATGGCCCACATCGATGCCGGTAAAACGACGACGACGGAGCGTATCCTGCTCTACACGGGCCTTACCCACAAGCTGGGCGAGGTCCACGACGGCAACGCCGTGATGGACTGGATGGCCCAGGAGCGCGAGCGCGGAATTACGATCACCTCAGCCGCAACGACCGTGTTCTGGGGCGGCATCGAGGGCTCGAGCAAGAACGGTAAAGGTACCCGCGAGGGCGTCCATAGCCGTATCGCCGACCAGCACCGCGTTAATATTATAGACACGCCCGGACACGTGGACTTCACTGTAGAGGTGGAGCGCAGCCTGCGCGTGCTCGACGGCGCCATTGCGCTGTTCGACTCGGTGGCTGGTGTCGAGCCGCAGTCTGAGACGGTATGGCGGCAGGCGGACAAGTACGGCGTTCCGCGCATAGCGTTCGTCAACAAGATGGACAGGATCGGGGCCGACTTCTACAAGGCCGTCGGGACCATGGTCGACAGGCTCGGGGCCAACGCCGTTCCCGTGCAATTGCCCATCGGTGCTGAGGGCGAGTTCCAGGGGATCGTCGACCTCGTCGAGATGAGGGCCATCGTCTACACCGATGACCTCGGGGCGACGTGGGAGGTCACGGACATCCCCGAGGAGATGCGGGGGCTGGCCGATGAGTACAGGGAGAAGTTGCTCGAGGCGGTCGCGGATCAGGACGAAGAGCTCATGGTCATGTATCTGGAGGGCGAGGAGATAGAGCCCGAGCAGATAAGGGCCGCAATTCGCGAGGCGACCCTGAACATCCAGATGACCCCCGTCTTCGTCGGCTCCGCGTTCAAGAACAAGGGCGTGCAGCCGCTGCTTGACGGTGTCGTAGATTATCTGCCGAGCCCGTTGGATGTTCCCCCGGTCGAGGGCAAGACCCTCGACGGCGAGGAGATCACACGCGAGGCCGACGAGGATGGCCCGCTGGCGGCGCTCGTCCACAAGGTGCAGGCCGACCCGCACGTCGGAAAGCTGACGTACATGAGGATCTACTCAGGTACGCTGCAGGCCGGCTCTTACGTGTTTAATACCTCCAAAGGCAAGCGTGAGCGGATCGGCCGTCTCCTGCAGCTTCACGCCAACAGCCGGGAGCAACGCGACGAGGTCTACGCCGGCGAGCTAGTGGCGGCCATCGGGCTCTCCGACACGGGGACCGGCGACACGCTGATCTCGGCAGACGATCCGGAGAAGGTCGTGCTGGAGGAGATGACCTTCGACGAGCCGGTCATCTCGCAGGCCATCGAGCCCAAGACGAAGGCCGACCAGGAGAAGCTCTCCGTGGCGCTGCAGCGTCTGGCCGAGGAAGACCCGACCTTCACCGTGCGCGGCGACGAAGAGACGGGGCAGACCATCATCAGTGGGATGGGCGAGCTGCACCTGGAGATCATCGTCGACAGGCTCCTTCGCGAGTTCAGGGTCGACGCGAACATCGGCCGTCCGCAGGTCGCCTACCGCGAGACGATACGCAAGCGTGTCGAGGGCATCGAGGGCCGGTTCGTCAGGCAGACTGGTGGACGCGGCCAGTACGGACACGCGGTCATCAACGCCGAGCATCAGGAAGATCCCGAGGCCGAGATCTACGAGTTCGAGAACAAGATCGTCGGCGGCGTCATCCCAAGGGAGTACATCTCTAGCGTCGACAAGGGCATCAAGGAGGCGCTCGATTCGGGCGTCATCGCCGGCTACCCGGTCGTCGACATCAAGGTCGAGCTCGTCGATGGTTCTTACCACGACGTGGACTCCTCCGAGATGGCGTTCCATATCGCCGGTTCCATGGCCATCAAGGAGGCCCTCAAGCGGGCGAATCCTGTTCTACTCGAGCCCGTGATGGACGTCGAGGTAGTCATGCCAGAGGAGTTCATGGGCGATGTCATGGGCGACCTGTCGGCGAGGCGTGGGCAGATCCAGGGTATGGACGCCCGCGGCGGTGGGCAGGTAATCCGGGCTATGGTGCCGCTCTCCGAGATGTTCGGTTACGCGACCACCGTGCGCTCCAAGACCCAGGGCCGCGCGACGTTCACGATGCAGTTCGATCATTACGCCGAGGTGCCGAAGAGCATCGCGGCCGAGATAGCAGAAAGGTAGAAGAGCATGTCAAGAGGCAAATTCGAGCGGACCAAGCCGCACCTGAACGTCGGCACCATCGGCCACGTAGACCACGGCAAGACCACCCTTACCGCAGCCATAACCCGCGTGCTTGCCAAGCAGGTCCCCGATGACCCAGCCAACCGCGAGGTCGCTTTCGACCAGATAGATAACGCCCCCGAGGAGCGTCAGAGGGGCATCACGATAGCTACAAGCCACCAGGAGTACGCCACCGAGAACCGCCACTACGCCCACGTTGACTGCCCGGGGCACGCTGACTACGTCAAGAACATGATCACCGGTGCCGCCCAGATGGACGGGGCGATCCTGGTCGTGAGCGCGGCGGATGGTCCGATGCCCCAGACGCGTGAGCACATCCTCCTTGCTCGTCAGGTAGGGGTTCCATACATAGTGGTCTTCCTCAACAAGGCCGACATGGTAGATGACCCCGAGCTACTCGAGCTAGTGGAGATGGAGGTTAGGGAGCTCCTCTCAGAGTACGAGTTCCCAGGGGATGACATCCCCGTGGTGATAGGCTCTGCGCTTAAGGCACTAGATGGTGATGAGGGAGAGTACGGAGAGCAGGCGATACTCTCTCTTATGGAGTCTGTGGATGAGTACGTCCCGGAGCCAGAGCGAGACATAGATAGGGACTTCCTGCTAGCAGTAGAGGATGTCTTCACCATCCAGGGCCGCGGGAACGGTAGCAACCGGCAGGGTAGAGACGGGGCAGATAGGCCTCAACACAGAGATAGAGATAGTAGGCATCCGCCCAACCCGAAAGACGGTTGTTACGGGTGTAGAGATGTTCAACAAGTCTATGGACAGTGCTCAGGCGGGAGACAACATAGGGGCACTGCTTCGGGGCATGAAGCGCGATGACATAGAGCGCGGACAGGTGTTGGCAAAGCCGGGATCGATAACACCGCACACCCGCTTCAAGGCCGAAGTTTATGTGCTCTCTAAAGAAGAGGGCGGAAGGCATACGCCGTTCTTTTCGAACTACAGGCCGCAGTTCTACTTCCGTACGACGGATGTAACGGGGGAGATAAGGTTAGAAGAGGGCGTAGAGATGGTGATGCCAGGGGACAACACGGTAATGAACGTGGAGTTGATCAGCCCGATAGCGATGGACGAGGGGCTCAACTTCGCGATACGTGAGGGTGGACGTACGGTAGGAGCTGGCGTCGTCACCGAGATAGTGGAGTAGCTGGTGGCTGTCTCGAAGATAAGGATCAAGCTAAAAGCTTACGACCACGAGGTCATAGACAAGACCGCCAAGTCGATAGTCGAGACGGCGGAGCGGACGGGGGCCTTCGTTTTCGGCCCCGTCCCGCTACCGACCAAGCGGAGCAGGTACACGGTGATCCGTGGTCCCTTCAAGGACAAGGACTCGCGCGAACACTTCCAGCTGCACACGCACAAGCGTCTCATAGACATCCAGCAGCCCACTCCGCGTACGGTCGACTCGTTGCAGCGACTCGACCTGCCGGCGGGCGTGAACATAGAGATAAAGGCGACGTAGGGTTATGGCAACGGCAGTATTCGGACGCAAAAAGCAGATGACCCAGGCCTTCCTGGACGACGGTACGCTCGTCGGTGTCACCGTTATAGAGGTGGAGCCGAACGTGATCACGGCCGTCCGCACCGCGGACGAAGACGGTTACGATGCGGTTCAGGTTGGCTTCGGAGGCGTTAAGTCGAGCAGGGTCAACAAGGCCAAGGCCGGCACGTTCGCCAAGCTCGACACCCCCCCGCGCAAGCACCTCAGAGAATTGCGTGGGGTGACCGGCGAGGTTGGCGGGAGCATCAGCGCCGACGTCTTCGAGGCCGGCGACAAGGTCCACGTCAGCGCCACGTCCAAGGGCAAGGGCTTCCAGGGCACCATCAAGCGCCACGGATTCGCCCGGGGCCCGATGAGCCACGGCTCCCACAACGTCAGGCAGCCCGGGTCCGTCGGGGCTTCGGCTGACCCCGCACGTATCTTCAGGGGCCAGAAGATGCCGGGCCAGATGGGCAACCAGACGGCCACGGTCAGGAACCTGGAGGTCGTCGCCGTGGACCCGGATAACAACGAGCTCTGGGTGCGCGGCGGTGTGCCAGGCGGCAAGAACGCCGTCGTCAGGGTCAGGAAGGTGGGCGAGTAGTATGGCTAAGGCACAGGTTTTCGACGCCCGTAGCGGCGACACATCTTCGCTCGACCTCGAAGGCCCGCGCTTTACGACGGAGCCGAACGAGCACGTCATCCACAGGGCCGTCGTCGCCGAGCTCGACTCCAGGCGGCGCTACACCGCCTCTACCAAGGGGCGGAGTGATATCCGGGGCTCAGGCGCCAAGCTGTACCGCCAGAAGGGGACAGGACGCGCCCGCGCCGGCGACGCCAAGTCGCCGCTACGCTACGGCGGAGGCACGTGGGGCGGCCCCAAGCCCAAGCCAGCGCGATACGGGAAGCGGATCAACCGTAAAGAAGCCAGTGCCGCGTTCGATGGTGCGCTCTCGGCCAAGGCCGCGGACGACGAGCTCTACGTGCTCGACTCGCTCGCCTTCAGCGCGCCCTCGACCAGGCAGGCCAGAGAGCTTCTCGGGAAGATGGAGCTGGAGGGCCCAGTGCTCGTCGTATTGACGGAAGGTGACGAGCACGCGGCGCTTTCGTTTCGGAACTTGCCCCGGGTTTCGGTCGTGGGGCCACACGAGTACGGGGTCTACGAGTTGCTCAGGGCGCGGGAAGTAGTCTTCTCGCGGGCCGCCTACTCCAGGCTCACCGGAAGGGAGGGCTAGATGGACCCGCACCAGATAATAATCCGACCCGTAATCTCCGAGAAGAGCTACAACCTCATCGAGACCGAGGGGCAGTACACCTTCCATGTGGACCGGCGGGCGAACAAGAACCAGATCAAACGCGCCGTCGAGGGAGCCTTCGACGTGAGCGTCCAGAAGGTGAACACGGTAAACGTAAAGAGCAAGCCCAAGCGCCAGGGCCTCACGAGGGGCAGGACGCCGACCTGGAAGAAGGCCGTCGTCAAGCTGGTCGAGGGCGAGCGCATAGAACTGTTCGAGGGGGTCTAGAGTGCCTGCGAGACGCTACAGGCCGACCAGCGCGGGCCGCAGGAACTCCTCGGTTCTTACGCGCGACTCGGTCACGAAGAACAAACCGGAGAAGAAGCTGACCGCCAAGTTGCACAAGACGGGCGGGCGTAACAACCACGGTCGCATTACCACCCGCCACATCGGCGGTGGGCACAAGAGGCGTTACCGGCTCATAGACTTCAAGCGACGCAAGGACGGGGTTCCGGCAACGGTGGCGGCGATCGAGTACGATCCCAACCGCTCGGCGAACATCGCCCTACTTCACTACCACGATGGCGAGAAACGCTACATCCTCGCCCCGCGCAACCTTACGGTCGGCTCGATCGTCGAGAGCGGGCCCGAGGCCGAGGTAGACGTTGGCAACGCGCTGCCGCTGAACCGGATACCGGTCGGTACCGTGGTCCACGCCGTCGAGCTGGAGCCTGGCCGCGGGGCGCAGATGGCCCGCAGCGCCGGGACTAGCGCCCAGCTAACGGCCCGCGAGGGCGAGCTTGTTACGCTCAGGCTCCCCAGCGGCGAGCGCCGCAGGGTCAGGGCAGAGTGCAGGGCCACCGTGGGCGTCGTCGGCAACCAGTCGCACCAGAACGTCAGGTGGGGCAAGGCAGGCCGCAAACGGCATCTGGGAATACGTCCCACGGTGCGTGGAACGGTCATGAACCCCGTGGACCATCCGCACGGTGGTGGCGAGGGCAAGTCGACGCCGGGCCGGGCGCCGGTTACTCCCTGGGGTAAGATCACCCAGGGCTCTCCTACACGCAAGAAACACAAGCGCTCGGACGACATGATCGTGCGCCGGCGCAGGAAAGGAAGGAGGCGCTAGATGACGCGGTCCTCTAAGAAAGAGCCGTTCGTGGAGGAGCGCCTGATGGAGCGCATCCTCCGCATGAACGAGAACAACGAGAAGCGGATGCTAAAGACGTGGAGTCGGGCTAGCGTGATCTACCCGGAGTTCGTCGGCCATACTATCGCCGTCCACGACGGGCGCAAGCACGTGCCCGTCTACTGCACGGAGTCGATGGTCGGACACAAGCTAGGCGAGTTCGCCCCGACCCGTACGTTCCGTACGCACGTCAAGGGCGACCGGATGGCGAGGCGCCGATGAAAGCCAAGGCGAAATACGTCCGCATCGCCCCCCGCAAGGCGCGCCTGGTCGCCGACGAGGTCAGGGGCAAGGGCTACTCCGAGGCCGTCTCCCTGCTGCGCTTCACCAACAAGCGGGCGGCGCAGATCATCGGCGACATACTCCAGAGCGCCGCGGCCAACGCTGAGCACAACGACGACGCGGACCCGGAGGAGCTGTTCATCCAGGATATCCGCGTCGATGACGGCCCGACCATCAAGCGCTACCGCGCGAGGGCGATGGGCCGTGCCACCATGATCCGCAAGCGCACCAGCCATATCAGCGTCGAGCTCGGCGCGCCGGCGGGCGTCCTGGTAGGCACGCCCGGAGACGAGGAGGAATAGATGGGCCAAAAAGTACATCCAGAAGGCTTCCGCCTCGGCGTCCAGCGCAGGGGCGAGAAGGTAGATTTCAAGAGCAGCTGGTACTCGGACAGGGACTACGCCGAGCTCCTCGGCGAGGACCTCAAGATCCGTGACCACATCGAGAAAAAGCTCACCAGGGCAGGCATCGCCGACATCCAGATCCGCAAAGCTGCGGCGCAGGGCGAGATCGCGGTCGACATTCACACCGCCAGGCCCGGCATCGTTATCGGGAAGGGCGGTAGCGAGGTAGACGCCTTGAGGGGCGAGCTCGAGCGTATCACCGGCAAGAAGGTGCAGGTAAACGTAAGAGAAGTCTCCCGTCCAGAGCTAAACGCGAGCCTCGTCGCCGAGTCCATCGCCGAGCAGCTCGTTGGGCGCGCCGCGTTCCGGCGGACCATGAAGCGGGCGCTTACGAGTGCCATGCGCAGCGGTGCCGAAGGCGCCAGGATCCAGTGCGGGGGAAGGCTCGGCGGCATCGAGATGAGCCGCTCGGAGACAATATCGGAGGGACGAGTTCCCTTGCACACCCTGGACGCGGACATAGATTACGGCTTCAAAGAGGCCAAGACCCAGATGGGCCAGATCGGGGTAAAGGTCTGGATCAACCACGGCGTCCACGACGAGCTGCCGGAAGCGGTAAGGCGGTAGGCGATGCTGGTACCCAAAAAGCTCAAATACAGGAAGCCCCACAGGGGCAGGATGCGGGGCCAGGCCAAGGGCGGAACCGACGTGCAGTTCGGCGAGTACGGTCTGCAGGCGTTGGAGCCGGCCTGGATCACCAACCGCCAGATAGAGGCCGCCCGTATCGCGATGACCAGGAAGATCAAGCGTGGCGGGAAGGTCTGGATCAACATCTTCCCCCACAAGCCCGTGACGAAGAAACCGGCCGAGACCCGTATGGGCAGCGGCAAGGGGAGCCCCGAGTCGTATGTTGCCGTCGTCAAGCCGGGACGCGTGATGTTCGAGATGAGCGGTGTCGATGAGACGTTGGCGCGTGAGGCCATGCACCTCGCCGCCCAGAAGCTTCCCATAAAGACCCGCTTCGTGGTACGAGGGGGTGGTCAGCAGTGAAGGTGGCCGAAGTGCGTGAGTTGGACGTCGAGGAGCTCGAGCAGCGCCTCGCCGCCACAAGGCGCGAGCTCTTCAACCTGCGCTTCCAGCATGCGACGGGGCAGTTGGAGAACACGGGACAGCTAAAGGATGTCAGGAAGAACATAGCCAGGATCCTGACGGTCCTGAACCACAAACGGCAGGAGAGTTAGTAGTGGTAGAGGAAGAGAAAAACCAGACCCCCGGGACGACGGAGGAGCCGGCCGAAGAGCCGGTTTCGGAGCCCGTGGCCGAGACGCCGCAGGACCTCGTCGAGGCGGGAGAAGCCGTCGAGGCAGGTCTCGAGACGGGCCCCGCCAAGGGCCCAGCGCTGGACCAGGACGAGGGTCAGATACAGTCCGACAGCGAGCGCAACCGGCGCAAGGAGCGGGTCGGGATCATCGTCTCCGACAAGGCCGAGAAGACGGTGACCGTCTCCGTAGAGGCGTTGGTCAGGCACCCGATGTATAAGAAGCGGGTGCGCCGTTCCAAGAAGTTCATCGTGCACGACGAGAGCAACGAGGCGCACGTGGGCGACACGGTGCGGATCATCGAGACCAGGCCGCTTTCGAAGCGCAAGAGGTGGCGGCTCGCGAACGTCATATCGAGGGCCGAGTAGTGATACAGCAAGAGTCACGCTTGAGGGTCGCGGACAACTCGGGGGCGAGGAGCATCCTGACCATCCGCGTGCTAGGCGGAAGCAAGCGGCGCACCGCGGGCGTTGGAGACGTGATAGTGGCCACCGTCAAGGAGGCTACCCCAGGCAGCGCCGTCAAGAAGGGCGAGGTAGTGCGGGCCGTCGTCGTGCGGACCAAGAAGGAGACGCGCCGCGACGACGGGTCCTACATCCGCTTCGGCGAGAACGCCGGCGTCATCATCAACCCCGACGGCGCCCCACGCGGGACCCGTATCTTCGGGCCCGTGGCGCGGGAGCTCAGGGACAAGGGTTACACCAGGATCATCTCGCTCGCCCCGGAGGTGTTGTAGTTATGGGTCTCAAACTGAAGCGCGGGGACACCGTAGTGGTGCTCTCCGGCAAAGAAAAGGGCAAACGAGGCGAGATCGAGCGGATAATCCCGAAGGAGAATAGGGTCGTGGTTGGCGGCGTCAACGTCCGCACGCGCCACGCGAGGCCGAGCCAGCAGAACCAGCAGGGCCTCTACCACTTCGAGGCCCCCATAGACGCCTCGAACGTGATGCTGATCGACCCCACGAGCGGCGAGCCGACGAAGGTCGGATACCGCTTCACGGATTCGGGGGAGAAGCTCCGGGTCGGCAAGAAGTCAGGGAAGGATATCGATGGCTAGGATGAGGGAAAGGTACAACGAGGAAGTCGCCCCAAACCTCAAGGACAGGTTCGGCATCGAGAACCCCATGCGGACGCCCGGTCTCGAGAAGATCGTGGTCAACATGGGCGTCGGGGAGGCCGTGGTGAACAGCCGCGCCATGGACGGTGCGATGGAGGACCTCGCCAGGATCACGGGCCAGAAGGCCCAGCTCAGGCGGTCGAGAAAGTCCATCGCCGGGTTCAAGATCCGTGAAGGCATGCCCGTAGGCGCCAGGGTCACCCTGCGCGGCGAGCGCATGTGGGAGTTCCTCGACCGCTTCGTCTCCATAGCCCTGCCGCGTGTCAGGGACTTCAGGGGCGTGAGCCCGGCCTCCTTCGACGGGCGCGGAAACTACGCGATCGGGCTGAGGGAGCAGGTGATCTTCCCGGAGATCTCCTACGATTCAATAGATGCGACCCGCGGGCTCGACGTGGCGATCGTAACGACGACGGAGAGCGACGAAGAGGCGCGGGAGCTGCTCAGGCTCCTTGGGATGCCGTTCAGGCAGAGCTGAGAGGTAGGGTATGACGAGAAAGGCGTTGCTGGTAAAGCAGCAGAGAAGGCAGAAGTACGCGGTCAGGGAGTACAGCCGGTGCCAGAGGTGCGGCCGGTCGCGCGGCTACTACAGGAAGTTCGGCCTGTGCCGGATCTGCCTGAGGGAGCTGGCCCACGAAGGGAAGATCCCTGGCGTAACGAAAGCGAGTTGGTAGAAGATGACGGTCACCGATCCTATAGCGGATTTCCTGACGCGCATCAGGAACGCTCACATGGTGAAGCAGGAGACGGTCGAGATCCCACACTCGAAGATGAAGGCCGAGATCGCCCGCATCCTCCAGGAGGAGGGCTACGTTCAGGAGGCCGCCGAGCGCGGAACCGGCGTCGAGCGGAGGCTTGTAATCACCCTGAAGTACGGCCCCGATGGCCAGCGCGGCATCACGGGCCTGAGAAGGATGAGCCGTCCCGGACGCCGGGTCTACCGCAAGCAGACCAGCATCCCCCGCGTGCTCGACGGGCTCGGGGTGGCGATACTCTCGACCTCCCAGGGAATCCTGACCGACCACCAGGCCAGGCGCAGGGGCGTCGGCGGCGAAGTCCTGTGCTTCGTCTACTAGGGAGGTTCTAAAGAGATGTCGAGAATCGGAAAAGCTCCCGTCGAGGTTCCAGGCGCGGTAAACGTGGAGCTCTCAGGCCGCAGCGTGAAGGTGAACGGCCCCAAGGGCGACCTCACGGTGCCCTTGGGAAGCGGGGTCGAGGTCAGGCAAGAGGACGGCAGCATAGTCGTCGAGCGGGCCTCTGACGCGCCGGAGCACAGGGCGATGCACGGGCTTACGCGGTCCCTGATCCACAACGCCGTCACCGGTGTGACCGACGGGTTCACGAAGACGCTGAACATCGCCGGCGTAGGCTACAGGGCGGCCTTGCAAGGGCAGGACATCAATTTGCAGGTAGGCTATTCGCATCCCGTCTCGATCTCACCGCGCGAGGGAATAGAGTTCGAGGTCCCCAACGCCACGACGATCATCGTGCGCGGGATAGATAAGCAGCGGGTAGGCCAGACGGCGGCTGAGATCCGGATGGTCCGTCCGCCCGAGCCGTACAAGGGCAAGGGCATCCGCTACGCCGACGAGCAGGTCCGACGCAAGGTCGGCAAGGCCGGATAGTAGGAGGAATTCATGGCTGTTCTCGAAAAACGGATGCACAGGGAGAAGCGGCACAAGCGCGTCAGGCGCAAGGTGGTTGGCACCGCCGTCAGGCCGCGGCTCTCCGTATACCGCTCGAACGTTCACATATACGCCCAGCTCATCGACGACGACGCACAAATGACGCTCGCCGCGGCCGACTCCCGTCAGGTTGGGGAGGCCGAAGATCGTAAGGACGCCGCCCGCAAGGTGGGCGCCATGATCGCGAGCAAGGCCTCAGAGGCCGGGATAGTCGCGGCCGTCTTCGACAGGGGCGGAAACAAGTTCCACGGACGCATCGCGGCGCTCGCTGAGGGCGCGCGCGACGGCGGGCTTAAGCTCTAACGATAGAGGAGGAAGTATCTTGGGACGACCGAGAAGCGACAATAGACAGGGAGGCCGCGGACAGGGCCGTGGCGGCCGGCAGCGCGGTGACTCGGACATTCAGGACAGGGTCGTCGAGATCCGGCGCGTCGCCAAGGTCGTCAAGGGTGGCCGGCGCTTTAATTTCTCGGCCCTCGTCGTCGTAGGCGACGGAAAGGGTAGGGTCGGCGCGGGCCTCGGGAAGGCCAACACCGTTCCCGCCGCCATCCAGAAGGGCCAGGAGCGGGCCAAGCGCAACATGTTCACCGTACCTATGCGCAACACCACGATCCCGCACGAGGTCATCGGCAAGTTCGAAGCTTCTTCCGTGCTCCTCAAGCCGGCCTCGGAGGGTACCGGTGTGATCGCCGGCGGCGGCGTCAGGGCGGTCCTCGAGCTCGCCGGGGTAAGGGACGTGCTCACCAAGGCGCTCGGCTCGACGACCTCGGTGAACCTGGTCCAGGCCACGGTCGAGGGCCTCCAGAGGCTGCGCTCCAAGGCCGACATCGAGCAGCTGCGGGGGGTAAAGATAACGTCATGAGCCCAGCGAAGCTAAAGGTCACGCAAACGAGGAGCGTTATCGGCTCCAAGCAGAATCACAAGCGGACGGTGCGCGCCCTCGGTCTCAAGCGGATCAGGGACTTTCGGGTGCACGAGGATACGCCCCAGATCCGGGGCATGGTTCACAATGTACAGCACCTCGTCCACGCCGAGGAGGTCGACCAGTAATGAGGTTGAACGAACTGAAGGGAGCCCCCGGATCGAAGAAGGCGCGCAAGCGCGTCGGGCGCGGTACCGGCTCCGGACACGGCAAGACCTCAGGGCGCGGCCACAAGGGCGCAGGAGCACGCTCGGGCGCCTCCGGCTTCGCCGCCTACGAGGGCGGCCAGATGCCGCTGCAGCGGCGGTTGCCGCGGCTCAAAGGCGAGGCCAGGGGCCGCCACACGGTGGCCCGCCCGAAGGTGTACGCGCCGGTGAACCTCGGCGAACTCGAAGGGGTCCCCGGTGATACGATAGGACCCGACGAGCTTCGGGCCGCCGGGCTCGTCAGGAAGAAGGCCGAACTCATCAAGATCCTCGGCGACGGGGACTTGGGACGCGCCGTTACCGTAAGGGCGCATGCGTTCTCCAGATCGGCGAGGGAGAAGATAGAGGCTGGCGGCGGAAACGTCGAGGTACTGGAGCTCTAGATATGTTGGGATCCCTAGCCAACGCCTGGAAGATTCCGGAGCTACGCGGGAAGCTCCTGTTTACGTTCGCCATGTTGGCGGCGTACCGTCTCGGGGCCTACATACCCCTGCCCGGGGTCGACCCCGAGATACTCGGCGGCGGCCTCCAGACCAACAACCCCATAACGGGCCTGTTCGGGACCTTTACCGGCGGGGCCTTCAACAACTTCGCGGTGTTCTCGTTGGGGATCATGCCCTATATAACGGCCGCGATCGTGATGCAGCTCATGACGGTCGCCATCCCCCGTCTTCAGGAACTCGCCAAAGAAGGCGAGACGGGTCAGCAGAAGATCACACAGTACACCCGCTACTTTACGCTGGCGCTGGCGCTGATCCAGTCGGTTGCCATGGTCTTTTTCTTCCGCTCAGCGCAGGGAGGTGGGGCGCTCGCGGGGACGAGCCCGATCCAGGTTCTCGTCGCCGTCTTCACCCTCACCACGGGCGTGATGCTCACGATGTGGTTCGGCGAGCTTATTAGCCAGCGGGGCCTGGGCAACGGTATCTCGCTCATCATCACGGCCTCGATACTCTCGCAGGCGCCACTGGCCCTGCAGTCCTTGAGGGAGAACGGCGACGTGCTTACGGTGGTTGTTCTCGGGCTTCTGGCCGTCATGATCGTCGCCGCCATCGTGTTCGTCAACGAGGGGCAGCGCAGGATACCGATCACCTACGCCAAGCGGCAGGTCGGTCGCAAGATGAGCCAGGGCGGTACTACGTATCTGCCCCTCAAGGTCAACATGGCCGGCGTCATCCCCATAATCTTCGCCTCCTCGCTCCTGCTCTTCCCCGTGGTGCTCGGACAGTTGGCGGCGGGTGGAGACCCCGACTCGATCCTCGCCCGCCTGACGGCCTTCTTCAACCCGGGGAACGCGCCCTACCTGATCCTCTACGCGATGCTTATTATCATGTTCACCTACTTCTACACGGCGGTTCAGTTCAACCCCGTCGAACACGCCGACAACCTGAAGAAGAGCGGCGGCTACGTCCCCGGCTACAGGCCGGGCCAGCCGACGGCCCTTTACTTGAACAACGTGCTCACCAGGATCACGCTCTTCGGCGCCCTGTTTTTGGCCGTCGTCGCCGTCCTGCCGTATCTGATCTCTGGCGCCCTCGGCCTGGGCACCTCGATCTTCCTCGGCGGTACCTCGATGCTGATCGTGGTCGGCGTTTCTCTGGACACCGTCAGGCAACTAGAAAGCCAGCTGATGATGCGCAACTATGAAGGGTTTATGAAGAAGCGATGAGGGTTATTCTGCTTGGGCCCCAGGGAGCGGGCAAGGGAACGCAGGCGCAGCGCCTCGCGGACGAGGTCGGTGCCACGCATATCTCCACGGGAGATATAGTGCGCGCCGAGATCAAGTCAGGCTCCGAGCTTGGCAAGAAGGTACAGGACTACAACGACCGGGGCGAGTTGGTGCCAGACGAGATCATCGTCGAGATGGCGAAGCCCTACCTGGACGAAGCCGACGCCTGGCTACTCGACGGCTTCCCCCGCAACGAGTCCCAGGCGAAGTCCCTGGACGCGGCGCTTGACGACATCGGCGAAAACCTCGACGCCGTGGTCGCACTCGAAGCGCCCGACGACGCTCTCGTCGAGCGGCTCTCGGGAAGGCGCCAGAGCCAGGACACGGGCAAGATCTACCACGTCGAGTACGATCCTCCCTCCGAGGACGGAGATGACCCCGGCCCGTTCATCCAGCGTGAGGACGACGCGGAGGAGTCGATCAGGCGCAGGCTAGAGATCTACCACGACCAGACCGAGCCTTTGAAGGACTACTACGCCGCGCGAGACCTCCTCATTACGATCGACGCCGAGCAAGACATCCCGAAGGTCACGGAAGATATTCTGGAAGCGGTCGACCGGAAGGTCGACGCTTGATCGTCCGCAAGAGCAGGTCGGAGCTCGAGGCGATGAGCGAGGGCGGGCGCATTACCGCCGGCTGCCTGCGGATGCTCGAAGAGAACGTGAAACCCGGCGTTACGACTCGCGAGCTCGACCGTCTCGCCGAAGACTTTATCCGCGGTTACGGCGGGACCCCGGAGTTCAAGGGTTATCCCGGCGGGCCCGGGGCCCCCGACTTCCCAGGCACCATCTGCGCCTCGCCGAACGCCATGATCGTGCACGGCATCCCTGGCTCTTACCGCCTGAAGAGCGGCGACATAATCTCTCTGGACGTGGGCGTCCGCTACAAGGGCTTCGTTACGGACTCGGCGACGACCGTCCCTGTCGGGGACGTGCCCGACGAGGTTGTTGGTCTCCTTGGGATCACGCGCGAGTGCCTCGCCGCGGCGACGGAGCAGATGCGGGCCGGCAACAGGCTAGGCGACGTCGGCCACGCTATACAGTCGGTCGCCGAATCGCGTGGCTACGGGGTCGTCAGGGACCTCGTGTCCCACGGGGTCGGACGCCAGATGCACGAAGACCCCCAGATCCCGAACTACGGAAGTCCGGGAACGGGGCCGCGGCTGCGACCGGGCATGACCTTCGCCATCGAGCCCATGATCACGCTCGGCGACTACGACATTCGTATGAGCGAGTGGGACGGATGGTCGATATACACGGCCGACGGCTCCCTCTCGGCCCATTTCGAGAACACCATCGCCGTTACCGAGAATGGCCCCTGGGTACTGACGAAAAACGGGGGAGACTAAGCGGGTAGAAAACGCCCGATGCCGGTGGGAGAGGCCACGGTGGCGTGGTAAGATATTCGTTTGGCTTCAGCCATCTTGTAACTACTTGAAAAGAGGAGGTCCTTGGCCAAAGAAGACGTCATAGAGGTTGAAGGCACCGTAACCGAGGCGCTGCCCAACACGCAGTTCCGGGTTGAGCTCGAGAACGGGCACAACGTGCTGGCGCATATCTCGGGCAAGATGCGGATGAACTACATCCGTATATTGCCTGGCGACAGGGTGAAGGTGGAGTTGAGCCCCTACGACTTGAGCCGGGGACGTATCACCTACAGGTTCAGGACATAAGGAGAGAGCTGTGAAGGTAAGGGCGAGCGTGAAACCCATATGCGAGCGGTGCAAGGTAATAAGACGCCGCGGGGTGGTGCGGGTCATCTGTACGAACCCCCGCCACAAGCAGAGGCAGGGTTAGCATGGCGCGGATAGCAGGAGTAGACCTGCCGAGGGAAAAAAGGGTCGAGGTAGGACTTACTTACATCTTCGGCGTCGGTCGTTCGACGGCGCGCAAGATCTGCCGCGACACCGAGGTCGACCCTGATACGAAGGTGCGTGACCTGGCCGAGGGCGAGGTCGCCAGGGTCAGGACCTACATCGACCAGAACGTCGAGGTCGAAGGTGACCTGAGGCGCGAGACGCAGCAGAACATCAGACGGCTTATAGACATAGGTACGTACCGGGGCATAAGGCACCGTAGGGGCCTCCCCGTGCGCGGGCAGCGCACCAAGACGAACGCCCGCCAGCGCAAGGGACCGAAGCCGTCGATAGGCGGAAGGAAGAAGAGGTAGATGGGCAGGCAGAGGCAACAGCGGCAACGCCAGCGCGGGGCAGCAAGCAGGTCGCGGCGTAAGGTCCGCCGCAACGTGACGACAGGCATCGTCCACATAAAGAGCTCCTTCAACAACACCATCGTCTCCGTGAGCGACCAGGAAGGCAACGTCATAGCCTGGGAGTCGGCTGGGTCGCTCGGGTTCAAGGGGAGCCGCAAGAGCACGCCCTTCGCCGCCCAGATGACGGCCGAAAGTTGCGCGAACAAGGCGATGGACCAGGGCGTGAGGCGTGTTGACATAGAGGTCAAGGGCCACGGCTCGGGTAGGGACATGGCCGCCCGTACTTTCCAGTCCATGGGTATAGAGGTCCTCGGCATCAAAGACGTGACGGGCCAGCCGCACAACGGGTGCAGGCCGCCCAAGAGGCGCAGGGGGTAGCTGGCTATGGCGCGTTATACAGGACCGAGGGGCAGGAGGGACCGCCGCGCGGGGGTAATGCTCTCGTCGATGCGGAAGAACCCGCTGGAGAAGAAGCCATACCCGCCGGGAGAGCACGGCCGGGGCAGGCACCGCCAGACGGAATACGGAATGAGGCTCATGGAGAAGCAGAAGGCCAGGTGGTTTTACGGCGTCTCCGAGAAGCAGTTCAGACGGGCCTACGACAGGGCCACCAGGATGCAGGGTGTCTCTGGCGAGAACCTTCTCAGGCTCATGGAGCTCAGGATGGACAACGTCGTCTACCGTCTTGGCTTCGCCACGAGTCGGCCACAGGCACGACAGCTCGTCGTGCACGGGCACTTCCAGCTCAACGGGCGCAAGCACAACATCCCTTCGGCCCTCCTAAAGCCGGACGACGTGATCACGGTCAAGGAGAAGAGCAGGAACCTCGAGCCTATCGTGAACGCCGTAGAGAACGTGGTGGCTGTCCCGCCGTGGCTTGAGGCCGATCACGACAACTTCACGGGAAGGCTCTTGCATACGCCGGGACGCGACGAGATCGAAGCGCCCGTCGAGGAGCAGCTCATCATCGAGTTCTACAGCCGGTAACGACCAAAAGACATTTACAGCAGGTGATATTTTGACGATGTTGGACATAGCACCACCCCGTTTCAGGGTGGAAGAAGAAGAGTCTCGGCGCGGCACGTTCGTGGCCGAGCCGTTACCGCGGGGGCTCGGGCACACCCTGGGCAACTCGCTCAGGCGCGTCATGCTCTCGGGGCTTACGGGGTCAGCGATCACCAAGATCCGCATAGAGGGGGTCTCGCACGAGTTCTCGACTATAGAGGGCGTCAAAGAGGACGTCGTCGACATCATCCTCAACGTGAAGGGCTTGAAGTTCAAGCTCGAGCGTGAGGAGCCTATCGAGCTTACGATCGCCAAGGACGGACCCGGCGAGGTCACGGCCTCCGACATAGAGCTCAAGGCCGATGTCGAGATCGTCGACCCCGAAGCCTATATAGCGAGCGTCTCCGAAGGCGGTCATCTCGACATGCGCCTGACCGTCGAAAGAGGCCAGGGCTACGCGAGGGCCGAGCAGAACAAGAGCGACGCCGACCCGATAGGGGTCATCGCCGTCGACTCGCTGTTCTCGCCCGTTCAGAGGGTCAACTACACGGTTACTGAGACGCGCGCGGGCGCGAGGGCCGACCTCGACTCGCTTCGGATGGAGGTCTTTACCGACGGTCGTATCGAGCCGCAGGAGGCGCTGCAGGATGCCTCCAGGCAGCTCATGGACTTCCTCGGCCTCTTTACCGACGGCTACAGGGGGGCAGGAGCCCCAGACGCGGCCCAGCGTGGCGGGCGGCCCGTGATCACCGACGAGCGTCCGGTCGAGGACCTCGAGCTCACGGTTCGCTCCTATAACTGCCTCAAGCGCGAGGGGGTCGACACCATAGGCCAGCTCGCCACGATGACCGAAGAGGAGCTCATGAACATCCGCAACCTCGGGATGAAGAGCGTAGATGAGATCCGCTCCAAGCTCCTCGAGTACGGGTATTCACTGGAGAGCGAGGGCAATGAGGCACGCTAAACGGGGCAGGAAGCTCAGTCGCGAGGCCCAGCACCGCAACCTCATGCTCGGCACGATGGCGGGGCAGGTGATCACCCACGGCCGCATCAAGACTACCGCGCCAAAGGCTAAGGAGCTGCGCGGCGTCGTGGACAAGCTGATCAACACCGCCAAAAGGGACGACCTCGCCTCCAGGCGCCAGGCGGTCAAGGTCCTGAAAGACAAGACCGTCGTCCGCCGCCTCTTCGAGGATGTCGCCCCCGACCTCGACGACCGCAACTCCGGCTACACGCGTATCCTGAAGCTCGGTCCCAGGCTCGGCGACGGCGCCGAGACCGTCTACCTGGAGCTGGTCAACCACACGACGGAGTAGCACCACACATGCAGAACCCCGGAACAGGGACCCGCCCCGGCGGGTCCCTCGCCGTCTCTTGTGAAAAGCTAAGCTTCTCCTACCCTGGCTCTGGACAGCCCGCGCTCTCGGACGTTAGCTTCGACCTTCGCCCCGGCGAGTACGTCGGCGTGGTCGGGCCGAACGGCGGGGGCAAGTCCACCCTCGTGCGCCTCCTCAATGGCCTCCTGAAACCCGCCTCGGGCGGCGTCCTGGTATCGGGCCACGATCCCGCCACAGAGCCATTCGAGGTCCGCAAACAGCTTGGCGTCCTGTTCCAGAACCCCGAGAACGGCCTCGTCGCGCCCTTCGTGGAGGACGACGTGGCCTTCGGCCTCGAGAACCTCGGCGTTCCAAGGGAGGAGATGAGGGAGAGGGTTGCCAGCGCCATCCGGGCCGTCGGGCTGACCGGCTATGAGCGCCGCGAGCCACATACGCTCTCGGGCGGTGAGAAGCAGCGCGTCGCCCTGGCAGGGCTCCTCGCCGTCGAACCAGAGATACTCGTACTCGACGAGCCAACCTCGATGCTCGACGCCAAGGGACGCAAGGAGATCCTCGAACATCTCGAAGCACTGCGGGCCGAGAAGACCGTCTTGCACGTGACGCACCACCTCGGAGAGCTCATGAATGCCGACCGCATTCTCGTCTTGAACGGGGGAGAGCTCGTGGCGGACGAGAGCCCGGAGCGGTTGCTCTCGGACGCGGATTTCCTGCGGCGCAATCGACTAGTCCTGCCCGTAGTGCCGAGGCTCGCGCTCGCGCTCGACCTTCCGGCGATAAGAACGCCCGAAGAGCTGGCCGAGGCCATACTCGCCAGAACAGGGAGCGAGACCAGGGCGAGATGAGGCTGGAGCTCAGAGACATCAGGCACGTATACGCCGCGGGCACCCCCTTCGAGGTCGAGGCACTGAGCGGCGTCTCGCTCACCGTCGAACCCGCAGAGGTGCTTGGCATCGTCGGCGGTACGGGCTCTGGCAAGAGCACGCTCGTGCAGCACATGAATTTGCTGCTCGTTCCGGCGAGCGGCGAGTTGCTCGTCGACGGCGTAGACGCGACGACGCTCAGGAAGAGCGAGCTGCGCCGCAGGGTCGGGCTCGTCTTCCAGTTCCCCGAATCGGCGCTCTTCGCCCCCACCGTCGAGGAGGACGTGGCGTTCGCCCCGCGCCGGCTCGGGCTGGGTGCAGAGGAGGTCCGTGAGCGCGTGCGGGATTCGTCTACCGCGCTGGGGATAGGGGAGCTCGCGGCGCGTTCGCCGTTCACGCTATCCGGCGGCGAGAAGAGGCGCGCCGCCATCGCAGGGGTGCTCGCGATGGGGCCCGAGGTTCTCGTACTCGACGAGCCGACGGCGGGCCTAGATCCCGCGAGCAGGGAGGGGTTGCTGACCCTGATTCGAAGCCTCAGGCAAGCGGGCATCTCCGTCGTGCTCGTCTCCCACGACCTCGACGAGGTTGCCGAGGTGGCCGACAGGGTCTGCGCGCTGCATGAGGGCAGGGTGCGCGCCGTCGGCACGCCGGCAGAAGTGTTCTACGGGGACCTTGCGCTCGCCCCGGCGACGGTAAAGGTCGCCTCCTTGCTCAGGGCGTCAAGACCGGGTATCGGGGCTCCCGTGGGTTTCGAAGAGACGCTTGCCGCGTTCAGGGCGTTGCCGGGAATCTGAGATGACTAGCCGGAGCCTCGGCCAGTTCTACCCCGTAGCTTCGCCGGTGCACGCCCTCGACCCGAGGGCCAAGATCCTGGCCACGGCCATCCTCGTCGCGGGCCTGTTCCTTATAGACTCGACGACAGGACTTCTCTTCGTCGCCGCCGCGCTCGCGACGCTCGTGGCGGCGAGTCGTATCCCGGTCCGCACTTTCTTGCGGATCCTACGTCCCGTGCTGCTGATCGTCGCGCTGACGGTCTCGTTCCAGGTCCTTTTCTCGCGGGAGGGAGGAACACTCTTCGAGTGGGGCTTCCTTGAGGTTCATGCCGGAGGATTACGTCTCGGGTTCTTCCTCGCCCTCAGGATAATCCTGCTCGTCTCGGCGGCCGGGCTGCTCACGGCGACGACGGCCCCGGTGGCGCTCGCCGATGGGATCGAAGACCTGCTCTCCCCCCTGAAAAGGGTGCGGTTCCCGGCGCACGAGGTCGCGATGATGATGACCATAGCGCTCCGTTTCATCCCGACGCTCGGGGAGGAGGCCGAGAAGATCACCAAGGCCCAGGCCGCCCGTGGCGCGGATTTCTCGGAGGGTGGGCCCCTGCGCCGGGCGCGCTCTCTAATGCCCGTGCTCGTGCCGCTGACCGTCGGCGCCTTTCGGCGTGCCGACGAGCTCGCGGAGGCGATGGAGAGCAGGGGCTACAGGGGCGGCGAAGGCCGTACCCGCTACCGCGAGCTGCGCTTCCGCGCGCGCGACGCCCTCGCCCTGGCCGTCGTCGTGCTTATCCTCCTGGTCGGGGTTCTGCTTTGAAGAAATACGCCGGGCTCGTTGAGTACGACGGCGCGGACTTCGCCGGGTGGGCCGCGCAGCCCGGACTACGGACGGTCGAGGACACGCTCTCGGAAGCGCTGGAGACCATACTGCGCCAGCCGGTCAAGCTAGGCGTCGCCGGCCGTACGGACGCCGGGGTGCACGCGAGCGGGCAGGTCGTCTCCTTCAGAGCTAACACGGACCTCAGTCCGTCCCTCCTCTCATACAAGACAACGGCCGTCCTGCCCAAAGACGTGGCGCTCCGCCGCTGTGTCGCCGCCAGGGAAGACTTCGACGCCCGCAGAGACGCGAAGAACCGGACTTACGAGTACGCGGTGGTAAGCGACGAGACAAGGTCCCCCTTGCAGCGCCACCGCGCGGCTTACGCGCCGCAAGAGCTGGATCTGGACCTCCTGCGCCAGGCGGGCGAGCTCGTGGAGGGCCTCCACGATTTCACCGCCTTTACCCCCTCGCGCGGTTACCACGTCCGCTTCGAGCGGCTCGTTTCCCACTCGCGCTGGACCGTATGCGATGACCTGCTAACGTACCGTATAATCGCCGACTCGTTCCTGTACGGTATGGTTCGCACCCTGGTCGGTTCAATGCTCGAGGTCGCGAATGGAAAGCGAGAACTGACAGGCTTTGACCGGCTGCTCTCGGGGGGACGCCGAAGCGAGGCTGGGCCTGCCGTCCCGAGTCGCGGGCTCACGCTCGTTGGCGTCGGTTACGATTATCCTGACCTATGGAGGAGTAGACGATGAGCGCAGATGACACGAGAGAGCTCCTGCGGGAGATCGACGAATACATCGATGGCCTTTTCGGG
This sequence comes from uncultured Rubrobacteraceae bacterium, assembly GCA_963830075.1. GTDB lineage: Bacteria > Actinomycetota > Rubrobacteria > Rubrobacterales > Rubrobacteraceae > Rubrobacter_D. The sequence goes on from CAWHLD010000003.1 coordinate 77,989, forward strand.
CCTTCTGATGAGGTCCTCGAAGCCACCCTCAGGGACTCGCGGCGGGGCGGGCTTCCCGAGATAAACGTCTCGCCCAACCAGGGAAGGCTCATGCAACTGCTCGCCGAGACGGCGGGGGCGCGGCGTGTGCTCGAGATCGGCACCCTTGGCGGCTACAGCGCCATCCACTTCGCCCGCGCCCTGCCCGAGGACGGGACCTTGATCTCCCTGGAGTTGGACGAGCATTACGCCTCGGTCGCCCGCAACAACGTCGAGCGGGCCGGCCTCTCCGGCATCGTCGAAGTTAGGGTCGGCGATGCACACGAGCTGCTCGAGGCGATGATCCAGAACGAAGATGACCCCTTCGATGTGATCTTTATAGACGCCGACAAAGAGAGCTACCCCGAGTACCTGGAGGCTTCGATGCGTCTGGTGAGGCCCGGCTCGCTAATCCTCGGCGATAACACCATAAGGGGTGGTGCCGTGCTCGACCCGCAGGACACGACGGCGCGGGCGACACGAGAGTTCAACGAGCGGATAGCCCGCGACCCCAGGCTCTCCGGCGTCGTGCTGCCCCTGATCCGGGAGCGCATAGACGGCCTCACGATAGCGCGGGTCGTGTAAGGGCGGTCCGCGCAGGACGGGTCGTCGCACGTACCGCCTGCCCACCCTGTGGCGCTTCGGCGTCTCCCCCAACGCCTCCCTTTCGGGCATGACTGGCCTGGCCAGGTCAGGCACTCGAGCCCTTGCCCTGACGCAACACGCGTACGACGGAGGCAACGCCGAAGCAGGTGGTGCAGGCCAGCACGATCGCCGCCCCGGAGGCGACGTCGAAGTAGTAGGATGCGTAGAGGCCCGCCACGCCCGAGAAGATGGCGATGACGGCGGAGATCACCATCATCCGGGGCAGGCTGTTCGTGACGAGTGAAGCGGCGGCAGCCGGGGTGATGAGGAGGGCGCTGATCAGGACGACGCCCACCGCCTGTATGCCGGCCACGACCGTCAGGGAGAGTAGCACGAGCAGCCCGTAGCGCACCTTATCCGCCCCAAGCCCCATCGCCTTCGCGTGCGTCGGATCGAAGGACGTGAGCTCGAGCTCCTTGTGGAAGAGGAAGAGGAAGCCGAGCACCAACAGGGCGAGTACCGAGATGAGCACCAGATCCCGCGGCGCGATGCCGAGCACGTTGCCGAAGAGCATGTGCGAGAAGTCCCTGAAGGAGTCCGTGGTGCTCATGAGCAAAATACCAAGCGCGAACATGCCGGTGAAGGTGACGCCGATGGCTGTGTCCTCGCGCAGCGTCCCACGGCGCGAGAGCCAGCCGATGCCGAGTGCCGTGCCGACCCCCGCAACGACCGCCCCGCCTAGCAGGTTCAGGCCAAGCAGGTAGGCTGCGACGAGGCCAGGTAGGATAGTGTGCGCCAGGGCATCCCCGATAAACGCCATGCTCCTCAAAACCACGTAGACCCCCAGCACCGCGCATGTGACGCCAACCAGGACGGTCGCGAGCAGCCCGGTCTGCATAAAGGTGAACTGCAGCGGCTCCATTAGCCTGACCACGCCGCCTCCCTTCCGACGGGGAGCCCCACGAACGCGCCGGGCTCAGGCTCCACTTCCCGACCCTCTCTCAGGTAGAGCGCCCCGTCAAACTCAGAGGCAAGGCTCGCGAGGTCGTGTGTGGCGATGACCATGGTCTTGCCCAATCGTTGCAATCCGGTGAGGACCCTGGAGATCGTCTCGCTCGTGCCCGCGTCCACCGCGTTCAGAGGCTCGTCGAGGAGCAAAAGGTCCCCCTCCTGTACCAGGGCGCGGGCGAGGAGGGCGCGCTGCTGCTGGCCGCCCGAGAGTCGACCGATCTGGCGCTCCGCAAGGGGCGTGAGGCCGAGCTCTTCGATCACCGACGAGACGATCTCCCGGTCCTCCCGGCGGGGACGCTTGAGCCATCCCAGGTGGACGTATCGCCCCGTCGTGACCAGCCTGCGGAGGTTGATCGGGAACCGCCAGTCAATCTCGCCGCGCTGCGGCAGATACGCGACTCTGTGGTGGCACGCACCAACGCGATTACCGTAAACCTCGATCTCGCCCGAACTCACCGGCAGCAGCCCCGTCACCGCCTTGAGTAGCGTGGACTTCCCCGAGCCGTTTGGTCCCACAAGCGCGATCCGGGCCCCCGGTGGCACCCGCAGGCTGATCTCCCGCAACGCGAGCGCCTCCGAGTCCGGATACCGGGCGCTGACTGACCACGTTGCCAGAGCAGGCGCTCCGGGTACGGTGCTCGCGTGACGCCTCCGGCCGTAGGGGAGGGCAGGGTCTCTCACTGCTTGAGTGCCTCCGACATCGTGGAGACGTTATATCGCACCATCTGGATGTAGGTCGCGCCATCGGTGCCAGGTTCGCCCAGGGCATCGGTGTACAGCGTCGGGGCGAGCTCGACCCCGGCCTCCGAGGCGATACCCTCCATCATGCCCGGGTTGGAGACGTTCTCGGCGAAGATGGCGGGTACGCCCGATGCCTCTACCTCCTCGACGAGCTCCGCCGTCTCGCCGGCCGAGGGGTCGGAGACCTCGGTCGAGGCTGAGGCGAGCGCGGTGTCCACCCCGAAGTCGTAGCGCTCTGCGAAGTAGCCGAAGGTGTCGTGGGAAGTAAAGAGCGTGCGGTTGTCCTCCGGGATCGAATCTACTTGCTCCTGCGCGTCCGTATCGAGCTTTTCAAGCTCTGCTATGTACTCGTCGGCGTTCTGCTCGTAGGCTTCGGCGTTGTCCGGGTCGGCCTCGACGAGGGCGTCGCGGATCGACTCCACCATCACCACGGCGTTGGTCGGGTCGTGCCAGACGTGCGGGTCGTACTCGCCATGCTCGTGCCCCCTGCCGTGTTCGTGCTCCTCTTCGGCTATGGGCAGGGGTTCTATGCCCTCCGTTACTATCACGCGTTCGCCTTCGGAGCCGGAAGACTCGTAGAGGTCAGCCAGCCACGTCTCGAACTCCAGGCCGTTCTCGAAGACCACGTCGGCCTCGGCGAGCTCCACGTTGTCTGAGGGGGCGGGCTCGAAAGTGTGGGCGTCGCCGTTGGGACCGACCAGCGTGGTGAGCTCGATATTATCCCCGCCGACATTCTTTACGAGATCCCCCAGGATGCTGTAGGTGGCGACGACCTTGACAGGGTCGTCACCGGACCCCCCGCCCTGTGAGGCCTGCTGCCCGGCGCAGCCCGCGGCCACGATGAGGACAAGCAACACGGGTAACGCTCTCCCGATTCGCGCAGATCCCCCGCTAGATTCCATGCCGCCACCGCCCCTTGATCGTCCCTGCCAACAGCGCTAAATGATACGCTATTATCAGAAAATACGAAACCGCAGAGTCGTTTAGATGAAGTTTTTTCTTTGTGTGGGGTATGTGGGATGATCCGCGCGCTCTCTCGATAAGGCGTAGCGTCATAGTCTCTATTGCAGGGTGTTGGAGGAGCGCAGCTTGCGGGCGGGTATGGTGGTGTAGTTTCGTCGGGTCGATAGGGGACGAGTGGATGGTATGATCGGGGCATTATGAGCATGCCGCGGAAGTTAGAGCAGATAGTCGACGAGTTCGGGGAGGCACCGGCGTCGTTCAGGTTGCCGATGCTTCTGGAGTACTCGAAGAAGGTGCCGCCTCTGCCGGAGTACCTGGAGAATCATCGGGACACGATGGAGCAGGTGCACGAGTGTCAGACGCCGTTCTTCCTCGCGGAGGAGGTCGACGAGGACGGAAGGGTCTCCCTGTACTTCGACGCGCCACGGGAGGCGCCGACCACGCGCAGCTTCGCGGGTGTTTTGCACGAGGGGCTCGACGGGCTCAAGGCCGAGGAGATCCTTGCGACCCCTGATGACTTCTACACCAAGATGGGGCTGACCGAGGTGATCTCACCCCTCAGGTTGCGGGGCATCTCGGCGATCCTGTGGCGCCTCAAGCGCCGGGTGCGGGTGCGCCTGGAGGCCAGAGAGGCAGGGTAAGCCCCGTGCGTCTCCAGAAGCCGCAGGGAAGACGCCTGGGGTGACCCTGTGATCGGCAGGGTCCTCGTCGGCTCAATCCGTCTCTACCAGCGCTTCTTGTCGCCGCTTCTGCCGCCGTCGTGCCGCTTCACCCCGAGTTGCTCGAGGTACACCGTCGAGGCGATCCAGAAGCATGGCGCCGTCCGCGGATGCCTCCTCGGAGCCTGGCGCATCCTCCGCTGCAACCCGTTCGGTAAAGGAGGGTACGATCCCGTACCCTGAAGCGGTTCGGCGCTCTGGGAGATTCAGCGTCGCCGGTCGCGAGACGTTCGCGAAGGGCCCACTGACGGGCAGGATCCTCCCGTTTGACGGTGTGAGATACGCGTTGGTGCAGCATAGTGCGGTCTTATTGATCTTGCGTTCGCAAGGGTCGAAATGAGCTTGTATGGTATATTGCCGGCGTGGGCATCGTGCGTCAGACGAAGCAGCGGAATGCCATCCTCGGTACGATCCGGGAGGCCGAGGGGCCTCTGTCCATAGCCCAGATCCACGAGCGGGCCGGCAGCGAGATACCGGGGCTCGGCATTGCTACCGTTTACCGGGCGGTGAAGGCCTTGCGGGGGGGTGGGGAGATCGTAACGGTTGACCTCCCGGGTGAGGAGCCGCACTACGAGGCGGCCGACAGGGGGCACCACCACCACTTCCGTTGCCGGGTGTGCGAGCAGACCTTCGACCTCGGCGTGTGCCCGGTTGGCCTCCCGCGGGGCACGAGGCTCCCCGGCGGCTACACCGTCGAGGAACACAGCCTCACGCTCTACGGGCGCTGTTCCGCCTGCGTCGCCTGAGGCCTCTTTCGGCTGGCCTTCCTATAGATGTATGCTACTATTTGATCCGACTAAAGGCCTTTAAAGTTCGTAAAACCTCCGGAGGATGATGAAGAGTTACATGGCGCGGCCCCTCGAGGTCGAGCGGAAGTGGTACGTCGTAGATGCGGAGGGCAAGCACCTCGGGCGTCTGGCGGCGGAGATAGCACGAATTTTGCGTGGCAAGAACAAGGTGCAGTACACGCCGCACGTGGACGTCGGCGACTTCGTGGTCGTGGTGAACGCCGAGAGGGTGGTCGTCACGGGCAAGAAGGCCGAGCAGAGGGTCTACAGGCGGCACTCCGGCTACCCCGGCGGCATGAAGGAGACGAGCTACGAACAGATGCTCGCCCGCAAGCCGACCGAGATCCTGCGCAAGGCCGTCTACGGGATGATGCCGAAGACGCGGCTTGCCCGCAAGCAGTTCAAGAAGTTGAAGATCTACGCGGGCCCCGAGCACCCACACGCTGCTCAGGACCCGCAGATGCTCGAGGTGAAGTAGATGGCGGAGGCGCTGTACACAGGGACGGGACGACGCAAGACCGCCGTGGCGCGGGTGAGGTTACTCCCTGGAGACGGAAAGATCACCGTGAACGGCCGCGACGTGGACGAGTACTTCCCGCGTCCGACCTACCGCACGGCCGTCCGCTCGCCGCTCGAGCTACTCGGCACTGCCGGCCGCTACGACGTCATAGCCAAGATCGAGGGCGGCGGCCTAACCGGGCAGGCCGAGGCTTTGCGCCACGGGATAGCGAGGGCGCTCGCCGAGGAGTCGCAGGAGGCCCGTGGCGAGCTCAAGGCCGCCGGGATGCTCACCCGTGACCCCAGGGCCGTCGAGCGCAAGAAGTACGGCCTAAAGAAGGCCCGCAAGCGCCCGCAGTTCTCCAAGCGCTAGCACCGCCGAAACGAGAGACGCTTCAAGGGCGAGCCCTTCCCGGTTACGGAAGGGCTCGTTTCGCTGAGTGGGAGGCGGCGTGAAGCCCGAGCAAAAAAGCTCCTCCGTGGTCTACGGGGCGTTCGACGCGGGCGGCACATCTCTCAGGCGTGGTCGAGATCTGTCGTTCGCTGGACTGGGACAACTTCCGCCACGATCCAGATCTCACCCGCAGGTCACTAACCGCGCCAGGGGTGACGGCCGTAATCGCCGTGGCCCACGGTTCCGGTGAGGTGGTCGGGTTCAGGATCTACCCCGCAGGATCGGAGGTAAACTGAGAGGGAGAACCATAGCGTTCGGCACCGACGGGGTGCGCGGGATCGCCAACAAGGGTCTGCTGCCGGAGGACGCCCTGACGCCTCGGTCTCGCCGCATCCCAGGCGTTCGGCGGCAGGGTCGTGGTCGGGCGCGACACGCGCCTCTCGGGCGAGATGCTCGCCCGCGCCCTCTCTGCCGGCGTCGCGAGCGGCGGCGCGGACGTAGTAGACCTCGGCGTCCTGCCAACGCCGGGCGTCGCCGCGCTCGCCCCGCGCCTGGGGGCAACGGCCGGCGGCGTCGTCAGCGCCTCGCACAACCCCTATCCGGACAACGGCATCAAGTTCTTCTCGGGAGAAGGTCGCAAGCTCTCCCCAGAGAAGGAACGGGAGATCGAAGACCTGCTGAATCGGGACGTCGCGCGCCCGACGGGAAGTGGGATCGGGGCGCGTCGAGGTGCTGGACGACGCGGCGCGGATGTACGCGGAGCACGTGCTGGGGCGGCTGCATCCTTCGGCGGAGGGCATGAAGGTGCTGCTCGACTGCGCCAACGGGGCGGCCTACGAGGTGGCGCCGCTAGTGTTCGGCGAGTTCGGGGCGGACCTCACCCTGACGGGGATCAAACCCGACGGCACGAACATCAACGAGGGCTGCGGCTCGACACACGTCGAGGAGCTCGACGCTTCCGGGCACGACGTCGCGTTCGCCTTCGACGGGGACGCCGACAGGGTGCTCGCCGTCGACGAGAAGGGGAACGTCGTTGACGGGGATAGGATCATCGCCATCCTCGCCCGCGACATAGAAGGAGCGCGGGGCGCTGGCCGGCGGGGTCGTCGTCACGGTGATGAGCAACCTCGGTTTCTTCAAGGCGATGGAGGCGATGGAGATACCCTACGAGGTCACCGACGTGGGGGACAGGCACGTCGCCGAGGAGATGGCGCAGGCCCGGGGCCTCCCTTGGCGGGGAGCAGTCGGGGCACGTGATCCTCTCCGAGCACGCCACGACCGGAGATGGCATAGTTACGGCGCTCGCGCTCCTCGACGTGATGGTCCGCAGCGGCAGGCCGCTCTCCGAGCTGGCGGCGGTCATGGAGGTGTACCCGCAGACGCTTATCAACGTCAGGGTCGAGGAGCCGGGGCCGCAAAGGCCGTCGCGGCCTCGGAGACGGTCGAGCGGGCCGTCTCGGAGGCGGAGAAGAGGCTCGGGGAGGAAGGGCGCGTCCTGCTCAGGCCGAGCGGGACGGAGCCCGTCGTGCGGGTGATGGTCGAGCATGCGGACGAGACGGTGTGCCGGGAGGTCTGCGAGGAGGTCTCGCGGGCCGTGGCCGGCGCCGGAGAGGAGGGAACTTGAGGTTTGTAGGCTGCGCTCTGGCGTGGAGGCCGGGCGAGGCGCGGGAGAAGGTCTCGTGCCTGGTGGTGATGGACGAGCGGGGGAGCATCATCGCCAACTCGTTCGCGGCGAACGCGGAGGACATCGCGGGGGCCGTCGAGGGGTACGGGGCGGAGCGGCGGGGTGTCGTCGTCGGCGTCGACGCGCCGCTCGCCGTCCCGAACGAGAGGGGGACGCGAAGGATCGAACGCATCCTCTCCAAGGTGGCCCTGCCGGCCTACTCGGCGAGCCGCAGGATGTTCGGCGGACGAGCCCTACTCGGAGGAGCTGCTCGCGGAGCTGGAGAAGGTCGGCGTCGAGTACACGGACTACCCGTTCCCGAGGGAGAGGGGCCAGAGCGTGGTCGTCGAGGTGGACTCGGCGGCGACGCTTAAGGTTCTCTCCCTGGAGCGCTCGGGCGCGGCGGACAACGGCGACCTCGCGCAAAGGCTTCGCGCGATGAACGACCCCAAGTTCCGCAAAGGCAACAAGGAGTGCAGGGCGGCGGCGCTCAGGGGCGCCATCGAGGTCCTCTGGGACACACCCGGGCCTGAGGCTAAGGACCGGGAACCTCTCCGCGGACATCTCCGCGCCGGAGAACGTCGACGTCTCCAAGCTCGACGTCTCCGCCTCGATGTCCCACGCCGAACTCGACAGGACGGTCAGCCTGGTGGAGGGTACGCTCGCGGCCTACACGGTGCACCGTCACTGGAGGGGCCGGGACGGCTCGATGGTGGTCGGGCGCGGGGGACGAGGGCTCCGTCCTGCTTCCGGCGAAGAACGCCCTGCGCGAGCGCCTGGCCGAAGAGTGCGGCACAGCCAGCGTACCTTACGTGTAGCACCGGGTGCTGGCATGTTCCCGGTCTTACCCTACCCTGTAACGGAGCTACCCCGAAAGGACCAGGACAGGCGGTGAAGGTCGTTTCTTTGAACGTGGGCCTGCCCTCGACTCAGCGCTACGGGCGAGAAGAGGTGAGGACAGGCGGGGACAAGAGGCCGGTACCAGAGGGCCGTGCTCCGTTCCCTGGGTTTCGACGGAGACGGGCAGGCCGACCTGGTGAACCACGGTGGGCCGGAGAAGGCCGTATGCGTCTACCCGTTCGACCACTACGCGCACTGGGAGAAGGTGCTCGGCCACCGGCTGCAATGGGGCGCCTTCTCCGAGAACCTGACCGTCTCGGGCGCCGTCGAGACGGAGGTCTGCATAGGCGACGTGTTCAAGGTTGGAGATGCGGTGGTCCAGGTCAGCCAGCCACGAATGCCTTGCGGCAAGCTGGCCGGTAAGAACGGGCAGAGGCTGCTGACGAAGTGGGTGGGACAGACCGGCTATACGGGCTTCTACATGCGGGTCTTGACGGAGGGACTCGTGAGCGCCGGCGACGCCTTCGAGCGCGTAGAGAACCAACATGACCGGATCTCCGTAGCCGACGTGAACGGCATCATCTACGGGCGGTCCGATGACGTAGCGGTGATCGAACGCCTCGCCAACCTCCCCGAGTTCGGCGCCGACGGGCGAGCCCTCTTCGCGGAGCGGCTGGAGCGCTGGGCTGGGCGGGAGAAGGCATCACGTGAGCCTCAAAGTGCGCATCATTCCGTGCCTCGACGTGGACGCCGGGCGCGTCGTGAAGGGGACGAACTTCAAGAACTTGAGAGACGCAGGGGACCCCGTCGAGCTAGCAGCGCTCTACGACAGGGAGGGGGCAGATGAGATCGTCTTCTACGACATCACAGCCTCCCACGAACAGAGGGACACGGCCGCCACGCTCGCCCGCCGCGCAGCCGAGGAGGTCTTCATCCCCTACACCATAGGCGGCGGCGTCAGGACGGCTGACGACATGCGCGCCATGCTGCGCGCGGGGGCCGACAAAGTCTCCGTCAACAGCGCCGCCGTGAGGAACCCGGATCTCATCACACAAGGAGCGGAACGCTTCGGGAGCCAGTGCGTCGTCCTGAGCGTTGACGTGAAGCGCGCGGAGTACCACCCCAGGCTGGGAGGTCTACCTGAACGGGGGACGGGTCAACACCGAGATGGATGCGATAAGCTGGCTCGTCGAGGGGGAGAAGCGGGGGGCCGGGGAGTATGTCTTGAACAGCATGGACGCTGACGGGACGGAGACGGGCTACGACCTGGACCTTATCTCCGCCGTCGCGGAGAAGACGACCCTCCCCATAGTCGCGTCCGGCGGGGCAGGGAGCCCGGAGCACATGATCTCAGCCGTCAACGCCGGCGCGGGCGCCGTGCTCGCGGCGAGCATCTTCCACTTCGGCGAGTACACCATAGCCGAGGTCAAGGAGCACATGATGCAGGCCGGCATCCCTGTCCGGCTCGTAGAATCACAGGTCGAACGTGATGAGAGGGAGTCGCACGGCACGGTGGAATCGGGCGGAGTCCGACCGAGAGAGATGAACGGATGACCTCGGGGCCTGACAACGTGGAGTTCGACCAGAACGGTCTGGTGCCTGTCGTCGCCCAGGACGCGGCGACTGGCGACGTGCTGACGCTCGCGTACGCGAACCGCGAGGCACTCGAGAAGACGCTCTCCAGCGGCGAGGCCCACTACTACTCCCGCTCGCGCTCCGAGCTCTGGCGCAAGGGCGCGACGAGCGGCAACACGCAGAGGGTCGTCGAGGTGAGGCTGGACTGCGACGGGGACGCGCTCCTCTACAGGGTCGAGCCGCGTGGACCGGCCTGCCACACCGGGGAGAGTAGTTGCTTCTACACCGCTCTGCAGGGAGAAGCAGTCGGGATCGTCGACCTCCGACCACGACGTCGGCTTCGGGGCGATGATCGAGCGGCTCGCCGGGACGATAGCGCAGCGCCACAGGGAGATGCCGGAGGGATCGTACACCGCCGGACTCATCCAACAGGGCACGGATCGTCTGGCCCAGAAAGTGGGGGAGGAGGCTGTCGAGGTCGTGGTTGCTGCCCTGGGGGACGAGAGGCTTGCGGAGGAGACGGCGGATCTCGTCTACCATCTGCTCGTGCTGCTAGAGGAGCGTGGCGTCGGGCTAGAGGACGTGGCGAGGGTGCTGCATGACAGGCACGGCTAGCCTCAACCTCGTCCCTTCGCTCCATGAGGCCCGTGGTCTCGCCCGTTCCTACGACGTGGTGCCTCTCTACGCGGAGTTCATAGGTGACCTGGAGACGCCCATCTCGGCCGTCCTCCGCTTCGCCGAGGAGGACACGGTGTTCCTGCTGGAGAGCGCAGAAGCCGCCGAGAGGTTCGGCCGCTACTCCTTCATCGGCTTCGACCCCAAACGCACGCTTTCTTATAGGGAAGGCGTCTACACCGTCGTCGACGCCGATGGTGTGCGTGAGGTCCCCGCCAGCGACCCGTTCCGGGGCCTCGCCGAGATCGTCGGCAAGAAGAGCGTCGCCCCGCTCCCCAACCTCCCCGCCTTCGTTGGAGGCGCTGTCGGGTACTTCTCCTACGACGCGGTGCGTTATCTGGAGCGTTTGCCCGATGCCCCGGTGGATGACCTCGACGTGCCCGAGGCCTACTTCGCCGTCACGGACACCCTCATCGTCTTCGACCACCTCAGGCACAAGGTGCTCGTCGTCTCGCTGGTCGACGCCGCTGGTCTGCGCGACGTCGAGGGCGAGGGCTTCTCTGCGGCCTACCGGCGGGCTGCCGACGATATTCGTAGGATCGCGGAGCGCCTGTCCACCCCGCTCGTGCGCCGGGTGCCGGCTTTCGGGGAAGGGTTGGAGATCTCCTCGAACTTCACCAGAGAGGGCTACGAGGAGGCCGTCGAAAGGGCGAAGGAGTACATCAGGGCCGGGGACGCCTTCCAGATCGTCCCTTCCCAGCGGTTCGCGGCGGAGATAGGGGACCTCGACCCGCTCCTCCTCTACCGCGGCCTGCGCACCGTAAACCCCTCCCCTTACATGACCTACCTGAAGCTCGGGGGCATCTCCCTGGTCGGCGCCTCGCCCGAGCCTCTCGTGCGGGTCGAGGGACGCCGGGTGATGACCCGCCCGGTTGCCGGAACCCGCGGGCGTGGCGGAACGCCGGAGGAAGACGCGTTATTAGCCGAAGAACTTCTCGCCGACGAGAAAGAGCGGGCCGAGCACGTCATGCTCGTCGACCTCGGTCGCAACGACCTCGGGCGCGTGAGCGAGGTGGGATCTGTGGAGCTCGAAAGCTTTATGGAGATAGAGCGCTACTCGCACGTCATGCACATCGTCTCGACCGTCGAGGGGAACCTGCGCGATGACCTGACCGCCCTCGACGCCCTCGCGGCGGCCTTCCCCGCAGGGACAGTATCAGGCGCGCCGAAGGTGCGTGCGATGGAGATCATCGACGAACTCGAAAGTACTCGCCGCGGCCCCTACGCGGGCGCCACCGGCTACTACGGCATCGACGGCCGCCTCGACACCTGCATAACCCTGCGTACCGCCCTCCTCAAAGACGGTGTAGCCTACTTCCAGGCAGGAGGAGGCGTCGTCGCCGACTCCGTGCCCTCACTGGAATACGAGGAGACTCGCAACAAGGCGCGGGCCATGGAGCGGGCGCTCGAGGTCGCCCGTAGTCGCGAGATGTGGCTGTAGCGGACCGCCGCGGCGGTCCGCAGCTTTCAGGCATCAGCGGTCAGCTTTTCTGTGCAATTTGGATCTGTGCTGCGCCTGTCAAGCTTTTATTCTTGCAAGGATGGGTTGGGGATTTGGGCTCCATCCCAAGAGTTTAGCTGATCGCTGAGTGCTGAAAGCTGACCGCTCTAAAGGAATGGACCGCTCGGCAGATAGGGTGTCAGAGGGCCTAGCGCACCGCGCACGCAGATGGGGCCTGCGGGCGAGAGCGAGAGTCCTGCTTCCAACGCTACAGGCACTGCCCAGTTCTGGGCGCCTGTGATCCAAGGTACTTCTACAGGCTCGCCGGAGCTCTCGGCGAGGCAGGACCACAGGAGGTCGGCTGCGGTCTCGGGCGTTGTGGCGGCGAGGAGTGCCGGTGATCCATCCCAGATAACGGCGTAACCTCTGCCTGCCGCATCGTCGGCCACGAGCAGACGATGGCCTGTACGCAGCATGAACTCGAGGTCGGGGCCGTGTGCGGCGCCGCGCACGAGCCGGTCAACTTCTGCTGCGAACTGCAGATCCTCCTCCTTGTCTTCCCGAGTCTTCAGGCCGGCGGGCAATGAACTGCGGCGCACCTGGCCGCTGGCCATGAGCGTTGGCTGGAGCGTGAAGCCGGCCAGGGCGTAGCGGCGCATGGCCGCTGGATGCCGGGAGGACGCGATCATGGCCCCACTGCAACCTTCTGAGTAGTGGAGAGCGCGGTCGAGCAACTCCTTTCCTACCCCCTGGTTACGGTGATCTTCGTCGACCGCGAGCAGGGAGAGCACCCATACGCCCTCGCGCTCGAGCGCCAGAGCTACGCCGGCGATCCTGTCTCCATCCGCGGCGACCCACGAGCCTTCAGGATCGTGTGCCAGAAAGTGCCGGTAGCGTTCCTTGCGTTGCTCGACTTCTTGCGCGCTCCGGTTCCTTACCTGTTGACGCTCCTCTTCTGTCGCAGGGATGGCTTCGCTACTCGTGCGGTAGACGCCCTCCGCGTCGGCAGCTTTCATCTGACGTACCACAATGCGGTCTCTCATCGGGATATGTTAACCGACCACGCCACCTGAATAGGCGATTCTTCGGACACCTCGTGGACGCATGGTTCGTTCTCCACGCCATCTCCCCGGAGTAAGGTCGAAGGGCCCTCGTTCCGCTATACTTTCTCCGTCATGTTGGGGTTTCTTCTCGTGTTGTTAGGTTACGTTCTCGGCTCCGTGCCGACCGGGTACCTGGTCGGTCGGGCTTTCGGCGTGGACGTGCGGAAGGTCGGTAGCGGGAACATCGGGACGGCGAACGTGCTGCGGGCCGCTGGGAAGTGGGCCGCCATACTCACGCTCGCTGGGGATATGCTCAAGGGTCTGGTTCCTGTCGTAGTCGCCCGGCTCACCGTGGAGAACGAATGGCTTATCGCCGCCGTCGCGTTTGCGGCGGTGATCGGTCACTGCTGGCCCGTGTTCCTGCGCTTCAAGGGCGGGAAGGCGGTCGCCACCGGCGCGGGTACGACTATCGGGCTGGCGCCTGTGGTGGGGCTCGGGCTCTTCGCTTTCTGGTGGGCTGTCGTGCTCCTGAGCCGCTACACTTCGCTAGGCGCGATCTCGGTAATGGTCGTCAGCCCCGTCGTGTTCTGGCTCTCCGGCCAGCCGCTACCATACGTGCTCTACACGATAATCGGTGGGGCGCTCGTCCTGTGGCGGCACAGGGAGAACGCGCGGGCACTTCTCAAGGGCACGGAGAGGAAAGTAGGACAGCGGACGGAGAGGGGGAGCTAGTTGCTCCGTGAGGCGTACGGCGGGAAGAAGATACTGCTTACAGGGGGGACCGGCTTCCTCGGGACGGCGCTCGTCGAGAAGATCCTGCGCTCCCTCCCCGACCTGGGGCGTCTCTATCTCATAGTCAGGCCCTCCCGCGGGAAGAGCGCAGCAGACCGTTTCGAGAAGGACGTGCTCGGCGCCGCAGCCTTCCGCGGCCTGCGTGAGAAGCTCGGCGAGGACTTCGAAGGCTATGTCTCGAAGAAGGTCAGGGTTCTGGAGGGGGACGTGCACGCGCCTTCGCTGGGGCTTGGGGAGGAGGATCTCTCGGAGCTCTCGCGTGAGGTCGACGTCGTGATCCACTCCGCCGCATCGGTGATCTTCGACGCGCCGCTCGACGCGGCCGTGGACTCGAACGTGAGAGGTACCCTCGGCCTCCTGAAGCTCGCCCGCGACTGGGAGAAGAAGCCGCTGTTTATGCACATCTCGACGGCTTACGTGGCGGGAACCAGCAAGGAGGACGCGCCCGAGGCGCCGCCGTCGGCGGAATCGCCGAACGGGACGGCCCTCGACGCGCCGCGAGGAGGTGAGGCCCTCGAGAAGGTCGTCGAGGAGGTGGACAGGGCTTCGCGGGAGCGGTCGCTGCTCAGGCGCTTCGAGACCGAGGCGCGGCGGGAACTCGGGATGGTCGGCGAGGAGGAAGAGGTCGCCGAGAGGGTGGACCAGCTGAGGCGGGCCTGGATGCGCGAGCGCCTCGTCGAGCGTGGGACGCGGCGGGCGCGGGAGCTTGGATGGAACGACGTCTACACCTTCACCAAGTCGCTCGCGGAGCGGATGGCGGTGCGAGAGAGGGGAGAGACGCCGCTCGTCATCCTCAGGCCGGCGATTATAGAGAGCAGCCACAGGGAGCCTTATCCAGGTTGGATCCAGGGCACCAGGATGGCCGACCCCATAATCATGGCTTTCGCGAAGGGCATCCTGCGCGAGTTCCCTGGCGACCCGAATAGCTACGTCGATATCGTCCCGGTCGACCACGTGGTCAACGCGATCCTCGCCGCCGGCGTCCGCCGTCCCGAAGCACCCGAGGTCTTCCAGGTCGCCTCGGGTGAACGCAACCCGATCCGCTACCGCGATCTCTACGACATAGTCCGCGACTACTTCCTGCGGAACCCCCTGCGCGACTCCAGCGGGCGTCCGCTCAAGGTTCCCGAATGGTCCTTCCCCGGCCGCAGGCGGGTCGAGGGACAGCTCAAGATGGAGCTCGCGGGCCTCAAGGTGGCGGGTATGATCGCCGCCCGTATGCCCGAGGGGCACATGGCCTCGGACGCCAGGCAGAGGATCGCACGCGCCGAGAAGCGCGCCCGCATGAGCCTCTACTACAGCCGTATCTACGGCGCCTACGCGAACATGACGGCGACCTTCTCGACCTCCCGCACCAAGGGACTGTACGAGGCCCTCCCCGGAGGAGACCGCGAGGAGTTTCCTTTCGACATAGCGGAGGTAGACTGGCGGGCGTGGATGCAGGAGACGCACCTGCCGGCGCTCACCACAAGGCCGAGCCGCAAGAAGCGCAGGAAGGTAGCGGAGGAGAAACCGGGAGAGGTCGCGGCGATCTTCGACGTTGACGGGACCCTCGTCGGCTCCAACGTCGTCTCGTACTTCGCGTGGCTCAGGATGCGGGAACTTCCGCCGGCCCTGCGCCCGCTCTGGCTCGCTGGGTTCCTCACCAAGATACCCTACTACTGGGGATTGGATAAGCTCAGCCGCGCCCACTTCAACCGAGCCTTCTACAAGAACTACGCGGGCTGGGAACCATCGCGTGCCCGTCACCTCGGACAGGAGAGCTTCGCCGGCTTTACGCTCGACCGCATCTTCCCCGACGCCCTGCGGCAGCTGCGGGACCACAAGGCCGCCGGACACCGCGTCGTCCTGCTCTCGGGAGCCCTCGACTTTCTCCTCGAACCGATGAAGGACCTTGTGGACGACGTGCTATGCGCCACGCTCGCCGAGGAGAACGGCGCCTACACAGGCGAGCTCACGGGCGCGCCTGTGGCGGGCGATGCCCGAGCCAGAATGCTCGCGTCCTTCGCCAGGCGTCGCAGCCTCGACCTCTCGCGCTCCTACGCCTACGCGGACTCGATCTCCGACCTCCCGATGCTGGAGGCCGTCGGAAATCCCGTCGCCGTCAACCCCGACAGGCGGCTCGGCGCAGCGGCGAAGGACAGGGGATGGAGGGTCGAGCACTGGGACAAGAACGGCGTCCCCAACGGCGTGGCCAAGAAGATCTAGTTTGCACTCCCTCGTCTACCGGAAGTCCGTCCCGCGCTACCTGCTGATGCGCGCCGGCTCGAAGCGGATAAAGACCCTCGAGACGAGCCGGTTCTCCCCGCTGCAACTCGAAGACGCCCCCGACCCGAAGCTCCCGACCCCCGAGTGGGTGCGCGTAAAGCCGCTCCTCTCCGGTATCTGCGGCTCCGACCTCGGGACGCTCTCCTCCGAGAACTCGCCTTATTTCTCCCCGATCACCTCCCCTCCCTTCGTGATGGGCCACGAGGTCGTCGGTGAGGTGGTCGAGGACAACTCAGGCTTCCTCGCCGGTGAGCGTGTCGTCCTCGAACCGGCCCTCGGATGCCGCGTGCGCGGCATCGAGCCGCCCTGCCCGTACTGCGCCTCGGGCCGCCACGCACTGTGCCTGAACGTGGCGAAGGGCGACATCGGTCCGGGCATCCAGACGGGCTTCTGCCACGACACCGGCGGCGGCTGGTCGCGGCGGACGCTCGTCGCCCACCCTTCGCAACTCCATCGCGTGCCCGACGACCGTCCCTGACGAGGCCGCCGTCGCCATCGAGCCCCTCGCCTGCGCCGTCCACGCCGCGCTCAAGGCGGCCCCGGCTCGGAGGATACGAGCCTGGTGATCGGGGCCGGCAGCGTCGGCCTGTTCACCGTCGCGGCCCTCCGCCGACTCACTGACGCCGGACGCATCATCTGCGTCGCCAAGCACGAACGCCAGCGAAAGGAGGCCCTGCGGCTCGGGGCGGACGAGGTCGTAGCATCCCGAAAGAGACCTACAAGAAACTCCCCGAGATGCTCGGCACGGATGCCTACAGGCCCGAGCTCGGCAAGCCCGTGGTCATGGGCGGGGCCGAGAAGGTCTTCGAGTGCGTCGGCGCGCCAGGAACCATGGAGGACGCGGTACGGCTTACAAAGCCCGGCGGCGAGGCGACGCTCGTCGGGATGCCCGGGGCGAAGAGCACCCTTGATCTGACCGCACTCTGGTACAAGGAGGTCCGTCTCTCAGGAAGCTACGCCTATGGCGTCGAGGAGTACGACGGAGAGAAGACGAGCAGCTTCGCCCTCGCGCTCCGCATCGCGCATGAGATACGACTCGATACGCTCGTCGGCCCGCGCTTCCGCCTGGAGGAGTACAGGGAGGCCATCGCGGCCGCGCGGTCGGCGGGCCGCGAGGGAAACGTCAAAGTGGTGTTCGATAATAGAGGCTTCAGGCATCAGGCAACAGGCGTCAGGTAGAATCGGGCCGATGCGATGTTCCCAGCCATCCGCCGGTGCGCGATCACCGCGGTGACCGCGCAGGAGGATACGGTCAGACGCCGAGAAGCTGATAGCTGAAACCTGATACCTGAAGCCTGAGCACCTGTTACGAAGGGAGCGACATGAGCCGACCAGGATTCATTAACGATTCTGGAGAAGAACAGCCCGCCGATGATGTTCAACGCGGGGGACGGGTTCCACTACGAGAAGCTGCCCGAGGGGACGCGGGTGATCTACCCCCCCGGACCCTGTCGACCCCCTGCCCGACCCGAACGTCGCCATCGAGCGGGCGCTGCTGGAACCTCTGGACATGGAGCCGTTGCACGATCTCCTTTTTCCTGGGATGAAGCTCACGATCGCCTTCGACGACCTCTCGTTGCCGCTTCCGCCGATGCAGCGGCCCGACGCGAGGCAGCTCGTTATCGAGAAGGTGCTGGAGAAGGCGCACGCGAAGGGCGTCGAGGACATACACATCATCGCGGCGCTCGGGTTGCACCGCAGGATGACGGAGGCGGAGCTACGGCATTGCCTGGGAAAGAAGATCATGTCCCAGTATTACCCCGACCGCCTCTACAACTACGACGCCGAGGATGAGGAGAACCACGTAACCATCGGCGAGACCGAGACAGGGCGAGGAGGTTACGATCAACCGCCGCGTCGCAGAAGGCGATCTGCTTGTCTACGTGAACGTGAACTACATCCCGATGGACGGCGGCCACAAATCGGTCCACACGGGCCTCTCGCCCTATTCCTCCATCCGGCACCACCACACCCCGGATACTCTCTCGCACACCCGCTCCCTGATGGACCCGCCCAACTCGGCGATGCACGCCTCCATAAACAGGATGGGCAAGCTGCTCGACGAGAACGTCAAGGTATTCCATATCGAGACGACCCTGAACAACGCCGCGTTTCCTGCTTTCGCCGACTTCATGGCGAAGCCTGAGCACGAGTGGGGTCCCGTGACGAAGGCGAACTTCCTCGCCATGCACAACGCGACGCGGAGAGCCCCACGACGGGTCTCCCGGCGAGTCTTCCACACCATCAAGGGCCCGCACAAGATGACGAGCGTACATGCCGGGGCGACGGACCCCGTCCACGCCGAGACGCTGAAGAACAACTACGAGCAGCAGGTGGTGCCCGTCGAGGGCCAGGCTGACGTGCTCCTCCTCGGCATCCCCTACCTCGGACCTTATAACGTCAACTCGATCATGAACCCACTTCTCGTCTACAACATGCTGCTCGGCTACCTCTTCAACCTGTACAGGGGCAAGCCGCTCGTGCGCGAGGGCGGCGTCCTCATCGGCACCCACCCCATGCCCGAGGAGTTCAACAAGATCCACCACCCCAGCTACATCGACCTCTGGAACGAAGCCTTCACGGAGACGCACGATATACGAGAGATCCACGAGAAGTACGAGAAGAAGTACGCCTACGACCCCTGGTACCGCACCCTCTACCGCAACTCCTACGCCTACCACGGCGCACACCCCTTCACGGTCCTCTACTGGGCCGCCCACGCCCTCGACCACCTCGGCGGCGCCATCCTCGTTGGCGGCGACCCGGAAACGACCTCCCGCATGGGCCTCGGACGCGCCGACACCGTAGCCGAAGCACTCCAGATGGCACAGGATACCGTGGGCCCGAACCCGAGCACGACCTACATGCACATCCCGCCGCTCTTTATGTGCGAGGTGAGCTAGATGCGCCCGACCGTGTACCACATCCCCGTGTGTCCCTTCAGCCAGCGGTTGGAGATCCTGCTGTCGCTCAAGGACATTTCTGGCAGTGGTGGACTTCAGGGTCGTGGACATCACGAAGCCGCGCGAGGGCTGGTTGTTGGAAAAGACCGAAGGCACGACGGCCCTGCCCGTGCTGGAAACAGAGGGTGGCGAGATCATCAAGGAGAGCCTGGTCATCTTGCGCTACCTCGAAGACCGCTTTCCGGAACCAGCCGTCGCCCAACGCGACCCCTATCGCCACGCCGTCGAGAACATGATGGTTACCATGGAGGGCGGGTTCGGTGCGCATGGTTACCGCTACGTAATGAACCAGGACGCAAACCGGCGCTCTGAGCTCTGGCAGGGGATGCTGGAGCAGTACACCCGGCTGGACGCGTTTCTCACGCGGTACAACCCCCAGGGCAAGTACCTGTTCGAGGAGTTCGGGTGGGCTGAGACGGTGTTCACGCCGTTCTTCATGCGTTTCTGGTTTCTGGAGTATTTCGAGGGCTTCGACCTGCCGGACGAGGAGGGGTACGCCCGCGTGCGAAGGTGGCGCGACGCGTGCCTGCGGCATCCTGCCGCGCAACAGGTGACGAAGGAGCGAATCGTCAAGCTCTACTACGATTACGCCAAAGGAGCGGGAAACGGTGCCCTGCTCCCTGGACGCCAGAGATCTTCGTTCGTGTTCGAGCCGGGCTGGGAGGACCGCCCCTGGCCGCCGAGAGGACAAGTACGGACACCACGCCACAGACGAGGAATTAGGGCTGGCAGGGTAACGCCTCCGCCTCACGGCCGGTTCCGTCTACCGTCGGTTTACCAGACGCCAGATCGGGGCGTCTTCGAGGTGGATGTTGTTGACCTGCAACCAGTGCCTCTCGGCGTCATCGCCCCGCTTGCGCCAGGGCCGCGTCAGGCCGACGCTCAGGATCACCTCGACGCCGGACTCGAGGCGGCTTTGTATGCTTGGGACCAGGGTCCCGACGTGGTGTTCTGTGATCCCTCTCGTACAGTCGCAGGTCGTTGACCGACATGTCCACCGAGGGCATCAGGTAGTCGAGGACCAGCCTGACCGTGCCCCGATGATCGACGTACAGCCACGGTTGCTTCTCCGGTCTCAGGCAGCCGAGTGAGCCTTTGCCCTCCCCAACATCGACCGTGCCGCTCTCGTCCCAAAGCTCGAGCTCCGAACCGAAGATGTCGGTCAGGCTCTCCTGCGCCATCCCATCGAGATGGTCCCAGAAGTCGTCCTGGGTGTCGTTGGAGAGCCAACGCGCCCGTGCCGGGTCGAAGCGATAGTCCTCGACCTCGGGAGGATGCCCGGTATGGGTCGTCGGCCCGAGGTCTACGACGGTCCCGAGGTCGAAGGGGCCGCCGTTGGTACGCAGGAGATCGGTGGTCAGCCTGCCGTACTTGAGGACCGGACGTATGTGGCGCGGCGTATCCACGTCCACGCCTGCCACGCAGAAGTAGCCCGGCTGCATCCGCGTCAGGTGGTTTACGAGTATCTGCATGTCGCCTTACAGGTGGACGGCCCGTATGCCGCCCCACTCCCGGTCCAGGTACTCAAGGACCAGAGCCGGTGGCAATGCTCGGGCCCGGCTTCGCTGCACAGCAATACCGTGGGAACGTCAAAGAGGTTCCCGTCCAGCGTCTCCTCGACCCGGGCTCCCGCAGGAGTTCGAGGAACACCCTCTCGTAGTCAGGCCATACCCCTCCTTGCCTGTACGCATCGAGGAGCTCACGGGTTGGGGCGAGCCGTGGTTCGTAGACGTACTCCGCGCCGCACAGCTCCTTCAGGAAGAAGGGGAGGTCGGCGCGACGGGCGAACCCGGCGAGCCTTGAGGTTGTTCAGCCGCACGTCGAGGAGTCGCCCGATGCCGGCGTCTTTAGCGCCCCGAAGAACTCGGACGCCGCCTTCTTCGTGAAACCGATCGTATGGATTTCCGTGGGCTCGCCTCCTCCGGGAACAGGACTTGCTGGCCGCTGTTTGCCTCGCCTTCTCTCTGAATGCTACCGTCGCCCCTGATGTGCCGCAGCGTGAACCCTAGCTCCTCCAGGGCCCGTCCGACGAGTAGCCTGCGGTGGCAGCGGGTGGGGTTTTCCTCGCTACAGAGCAGGGCGACCGTGCTGGTCCCTTATCTCCTGCTCCAGCCTACTTATACCATCGAGAAAGGGCCGGGACCGTCCGAGAAGCGCGTAGTCGACCCGCCCGTCTCGTCGTAGAACTCTTTACCCTTGGGCCTTCCGCCGAGCTCCCGGCCGAGGAAGAGGTGCCCGATGCCGTCATTCGACAGGATCGCTTGCAGCGGGCGGGCGTTGAAGTGCGGCGCGTACCTGGAGTACGGATGCGAACGGACGTCCGCCAGAACCGTCGATCCCGTGCCTCTTCAACAGGCCGACGAACTTCTCCGCCGAATGGTTGGAATGCCCGACTGTGAAAACCGGACTAACCCGTGTCCCTTGATCTCCGATCACACCTCCCTTCTTCCGAAATCTTGCAGACGGTACCGAGCATAATCCCGAGGCCGCGTTCTCCCCAGGGCTTATTTTTCGGTTCTGGGCGCGGGAGAGTGGAACAACTGCCGTTGGAAACCAAGGGAGGCGAAGGCCCCAGCCAGCCTGCTGACCTCTGCCGCTTCACCCGAATTTCATCGGCGACTGGTCTCCCGCGCGGGATGTGATCCCGGGTCAAAGCAGAAACGGGGCACCCATCACATGGCGGTGGACCTGTCAGGCATGTCGAAAGGGGGACATGCGATGACACGTTACGGTCACTATTCGCTATGCGGAGAGAACCCGCCCAAGTCCACGTACTACGAGCAGGCAAGTTCGGTCGGCGTGAATAGTTTAACGCCGTTGGTGCCTTTGAGCGTTACGAAGTCGGATCTGGATGAGGGTATTTGCTACACTTTGTAGCGAAGATTTGAGAGACGTATATCCGGAGTGAGAGTCTTCGAGAGTGTTTGGCGGAAGGTTTGGCGCTGGTTCGGAAGCGCATGTAACCTCCCATGTTTCTGTGGCCCGTAGGGCCGCACCTCACTGGCCCCGGAACATCCGGGAAGGAGAAGCACGTCACATAAAGTCTTGAGGTCATCCGCAACAGTGGCCGGGCAAAAAAGCACAGCAGTCGAAGGGAATTCTGACGCCCCTGACGTCCGCTACCTTGCGGAAGGGGACGGCGAATGAAGTCTTTGCGGATCAATGGAAGGCTGTCGTTCATCGTGCTTCTCGTCTCGCAGCTCGCTGCGACGATGGGGTTCACGTTCGTCTTGCCGTTCATGCCGATCTACGTCCAGGCGCTCGGCGTCGAGGACGCTGGCAGTGCTGCGGCATGGGCCGGGGTTATAAACAGCTCGACCGCCGTAACGATGGCGCTTGCGGCGCCTTTGTGGGGCAGGTTGGGCGACCGGGTCGGGCTCAAGCCGATGCTCCTCAGGGCGACGGTTGCGGGCACCGTAGTCGTCGGGCTGATGGGGCTCGTGGCGAGCCCGTGGCAGCTTCTGGCGCTCAAGGCTCTGCAGGGGTGCCTCACCGGTACGGTCGCCGCGGCGACGGTGCTCGTTTCGGCGACGGCGCCACAGGAGCGGGCAGGGCAGAGGCTCGGAACCTTGCAGATGGTCATCTTCGTGGCCGCCGCGGCGGGGCCGTTCTTCGGGGGCGTGTTTGCCGATCTCGTCGGCATCAGGGCCTCTTTCGGGGTAACGGCGGCGCTCTCTGGCGACTTCCGCGGTCTTGATCTCCGTCTGGGTCAAAGAGGAGCGGCCCGCGGAGGAGTCCGTAGAGGATGAAGAAGAGTCCAGGAATGCCGAGGGTCCGCTGCCACATAGGCGGCTTGTGCCGAGTCTTCTCGCGCTCTTCGTGGTCCAGGTTGCGATCATGAGCGCGGCGCCGGCGTTGCCCGGGTTGCTCTCCAGCTTGATGGAAGAGCCCGTACGTGTCGCGACGCTGGCCGGTTGGATCATCGCGACCGGAGCCCTGGCCGCCTCGCTAGGTTCGGTGGTCGGCGGGAAACTCGCGTCGAGGTTCGGGGCGCGCAGGGTCATCATCTGGACCCTGCTCTTCGCTGGTATCTCCGCGCTTCCTCAGGCCGAGGTCGACTCCGTCGCACTGCTGTGGGGATTGCGGATCCTAACGGGGCTCTTCGTCGGGACCGCCGTCCCCGTCGCCAACCTAGCGATCCGGAGCGCGGTACACCCCAACCGGCAGGGTGAGGCGTTTGGTGTCGCCGCCACAGCCACCTCCGCAGGCAACGCCGTCGGGCCGCTGGCCGGCGGACTGCTCGCCGCCTCGTTCGGGTTTGGCGCCCCCTTCCTGGTTCCTGGCGTCTGCCTGGTCGCCGTCTCCGCGATCATCTGGAGCGCGCCCCTGCTCGCCATCGGTTACCGAACCGTCCTTCGCGACCATTAGTTAACGGCGCTTCGCGAAGCGCCCCTACCTGGGTCCGCCGCCGAACAGGGTCTGGCTGGTCTTGTCATCCATGTTGTCCAGCGAGCGGCGTAGCTCTTTGCCGACCTGGGGCCGCAGCCGCGATCCCGCTTGCGCGGGGCCCAGATTCCGCCTACCATTCGTAACGTTCGGCTCGTGGTGGAGAGGGCAAAGGAGAAGCATGGTAACTCAAACCTCCTCGCAGGCTGTCGCAGGGCAGGATGTACGTAAGCCGGCCGGTACGGTTTCGGGTCGTTGACCCGCATCCTCTCAATTGGTTGTACATCACCTGGAACACCATGGAGGAGCCGGTCCGTACCGATGAGAAGGGAAACATCGTTGGCGCGTGTATGGAGAGCTCCTACTGGGAGGGCGCGACGCTCGTTGTGAAGGTCCGTGAGGGCGTGCGTTTTCAGGACGGGACGACGCTGACGGCCCACAGTGTCCGGCGCGCCTTCGACGAGGTGCAGAAGTGGAAGGCCCCGCATCCGCCTGGGACATACCTGAACTTTCATCCTGATACCACCGTTGACGTGACGGACGAATACACTCTTCGGTTCAACTTTCCCGAGCCCGACGGTCTCGCGCTGGCGAAGTTCAGGGGCTTTCACATACCGAGCGAGAAGTTCTGGGAAAGTGGAGAAGGGTTCGGCTACAGGAAACTGGGCACGGGCGAAGGTCACTGGTGAGCCATCGACGCTCCGGGCCCGTGGGGCTCGGGACCTTTTATCCTCGCTGAGGGGTACTCCACCATCGAGAACACGGTAGCGATGATCTCCGGCGATCCGTTCGCCTGTACCTGGTTGTTCACGGATATGCCGCGCACAGACCGGGTGGTGCTCGAAGCGAACACCGACCACTGGAACAAGGAGCGCGGCCCGCGCCTCGAGAAGGTCGTCTACGTAAACGACATCGCCCCGGAGGAGGCGCTGCAGAAAGTCTGCGAGACGGAGGGTGAGATCGACATCGTGAGCGAGGTCTCGCCCGCCGACGCCAGAGAGGTCGTCGACTCAGAGCACGCCAACCTCGTTACCATAGACGCCCTACGCGTCGTGTCGGGCCTGATCAACCGCAACGCCGAGTTCATGAACGACGTCAAAGTCCGTAAGGCGCTCAACCTCGCCGTGGACCGGGACCGCCTGATAAACGAGGTCTTCCAGGGCTACGCCCACCGGGTAGCCGCGCTTGCCCCGCCGTATTCAGGAGGGGCGCCAGACGGGTTGGAGCCGTACGCGCACGATCCCGACGAGGCGCGTCGCCTACTCTCCGAGGCGGGCTGGCCAGAGGGACGTGCCCTCAGGCTCGCGGCAACGAGCGACGTCGTCGCGGTCGCCGAGCGCCTCTCCGGGGACTTCCGCGACTCGCTTGGGGTCGAGGTCGAGACGATCCTCATACCCGACGAGGATTTGATCCCCGCCCAGAAAGCGTTAGTGGAGAAGAACCTGCCGCTGCCCTTCGACGTGCTGGTTCACGCCTGGTTCGACCTCGCAGCCGGCTACCCGCCAGCGGTCATCCACCGCGAGTATTTTCATTCTCTGGGTGCTTTCCGTGCCGGTCCTGCCGTGCCCGAGTTCGAAGAGCTAATGGGCCGCTCTGTGGTAGAGACCGACGCCGGCAGGCTGAGCGAGCTGGGCAAGCAGATAGATAAGCTCGTCTACGACGAGGCACTCAGCGTCTTCCTGTGCTGCCCGATGGCGCTCGTCGCGGTAAACAAGCACGTGAAGTTCACGGGGCACGCGGCAACTTTGGAGCTGGCCGAAACCGAGGTCACGGAAGAACATTGGTCGCGTAAATAGGTTTCAGGCATCAGGCATCAGGTTGCAGTGGCATCGGTCGGTAGCGCCTGCGTGGCCGCCGAGGCAAAGGCTATGACCATCCAACGGGCCGTGTAGGGGCGGTTCGCGAACCGCCCTAATGGTTTGCGAACCGCCCTTGCCCGACACCGCCCTGCTGTGAACCGCCCCTACCTGGGCCCGCCGCCGAAGAGGGTTTGGCGCGTCTTGTCGTCTACGTTGTCGAGCGAGCGGCGTAGCTCCTTGCCAACCTCGAGGGCACGGCCTACGGCGGGGCGGGACTCAACGCCTTCGTACCAGCGCTTCACGTTCGGATAGTCGTTGATGTCCTGGCCCTGGCGCTCGTAGGAACGGAGCCAGGGGAAGATCGCCATGTCCGCTATCGTGTACTCGTCGCCCGCGAAGTACTCCGCCTCGGAGAGACGCCGGTCCATGACCCCGTACAGCCGCGTGGCTTCTTCGGTGTAGCGATCTATGGCGTAGGGGATCTTCTCCGGCGCGTAGCCCCTGAAGTGGTGGGCCTGACCGAGCATCGGCCCGACGTGCCCCATCTGGAACATAAGCCACTGCAGTACGAGATACCTGTCGCGCGGGAGTTCTGGCAAGAACTTGCCCGTTTTCTCGGCCAGATAGATCAGGATCGCCCCCGACTCGAAGAGGGAAATAGGCTTCCCTTCAGGCCCCTCGGGATCGACGATAGCAGGCATCTTGTTGTTCGGGCTTATCTTCAAGAACTCCGAATCGTACTGGTCGCCCGAGGCTATGTCGACGGGGATCACATCGTAAGCCAGGTCGGTTTCTTCCAGGAAGATCGTAATCTTCCACCCGTTGGGTGTCGGCCAATAGTATAGGTCAATCGGTTGGGCCATCCGGCTCATCCTCGCTCTCGATGGATACAGTACAGAGGTCTTGGTTCTCTACCCGTTTATTGCATACGGGAAACGGTATGCCTTCACGCGGCGGGCGGAGCGGGATACTCTTCGGGTCTAGCCCGTCTCGGTTACACCTCTGCTTGCAACCACCCGGATCGGTTAACGTACAAGGGAGAGAGATCAGGCGACAGAAAGTGGTTTTCGATGGATCTGCTACGAATCGTCATAGCGATACTTCTCCCGCCCCTGGGAGTATTCTTGCAGGTGGGGATCGGCAAACAGTTCTGGATCAACATCCTGCTGACGATCCTCGGCTATATCCCCGGCATCGTCCATGCCGTGTGGGTGATCGCGAAATACTAGCTGCGCCAGTCGCCTGATATTTGAAGCCTCAACTCGTGCGGCGGAGGACGAGTATGGTCACCAGGCAGACGACCGCGAGCGATAGGTAGGAGAGGGCATCGCCCCTGAAGTCCGCCAGAAAGCCTCCCAGCGGGCCCCCGACGGCGTAGCCCGACGCCCAGGCGAAGTTCGTCATGGCAAAGGCCACGGCCCTGTCCATCCCGGCCTTCTCGGTGCCGCGCGAGAAGAGGGCCGTACCTGGGACGAGCGTCGCGTTGAAAGCCCCTGCGGCGAGCACGACGAGGATCCCGATGATCCACGGGTTCCCTGCCCACGTCAGGAGGAGCAGGATGCCGATGGAGACGATCAACCCGGCGAAGACGGGTGGACGGTAGCCCGAGCGGTCGGACCAGCGGCCGAGCGCCGGATGGACGAACGCCTCGAAGATGGCGCTCACGAAGAAGACCGCCCCGACCGCCGCGGCGCCCCATCCGAGCCTGTTCAGGTCAAGCGGCACGAGTACGGCGAGCGCGCTGAAGAGCAGGGGGGATAGCCCGATAAACCAGAGCGCGGTCATGAGCTGGGGCTGTCGTAGCGTACCTAGCGCCGGCAGCAAGGCTACGTTTCCGGAGGAAGCCGGTGCCGGCTCAAGGGCGGCCCAGAGCGCGATGACCCCGCCCGCGACGGCGACGGAGGCGAAGGCCGGCAGCAGGCCGACCGTGGCGGCGACGCTCCCGAGGACGGGCCCGAGTAGCGCCCCGATGACGGCGGCGCTGACCATCACCCCGATCAACTCGGCCCGCCTCTCCTCCGGCGCCCGCTCTACGAGCCAGGTGAAAGCCGCGATCCAGGAGAGGGCGCTGCCGAACCCGCCGACAAATCGTACCAGCACGAGCAACCACGTGACATCCACTAGCGCGAACACCACGCTGGTAACGGACATCAGGGTCAAACCTACGAGGGCGGTGACCCTTACCCCCGACCGCGAGGCCAGGTATCCGCCCGGCACGCTGCCGACCAGCACCCCCGCACCATAGGCCCCGCTCAAGATCCCGACCGTAGACTTGGAGAGGCCGAACTCTTCCTGGAAGAAGGGGACGAGCGGGTACAGCGCGGCGTAGAAGATCGTATCCACGAGCACGATAGCGCAGCTGAGGGCGAGAAGTCGGCGCACGATGGTCATTCTAATGCCTGAGCACGAAACACAAACAGTAAAGTTTCACGGTTCTTGGCGCTCCGGCTGCTAACATCACGGGCATGAGTAAGGCTTCCACTATCTTTACCAACTGGCTCACGTGGAAACGCAGGAGCCGGGTGAACCGGGTGTTCTTCGTGCTTGCGGTCTCGCTGGCCGTTTTCGTGACGCTGGCCTTCGCGTGGGCCTCGCTAAACCCCGATCCCGGCAACTTCGCGCTCTACTTCGCGTTCTACTGGGTATGGGGGCTCTGCGCCCTCGGGGTGCTCCTCGGGATGGCCGAGTACAAGACCAGCCCCTTGCGCAAGGGCAGGGAGCGGGGCCACCTGTTTATCCTGCTGTACATCGGGGCGCTGCTCATCGTGACCCGCGCCCTGAACATGGTCCTCTACTACGGCTAGCGGCTTGTACCGGGCACTGCTCTTCGACCTCGACGGCACGGTCGCCGAGACCGACTCCCTGCACCTGCCGACCTGGGTGGATGTGCTCGAGCCTTACGGTGTCGAGGTAGACGAGGAGTTTTACCGGGAGAGCATCAGCGGTCGCAGCACCGGTGAGATCGTACGCGGCCTGCTCCCCGATCTAACCGACGAGGAAGGGCGCTCGATCGGTGACGCCAAGGAGGCGAACTTTCGCGAGCGCGCCTCCGAACTGGAACCTATGCCGGGCCTCCTTGAATTTATGGAGCTAGGTAGGAAGCGGGGGATGTGGATCGTCCTGGTCACCAACGCCCCCAAGGAGAACGTCGAGGCGATCCTGCTCGCCCTAAAGCTGCGAGCCTTCTTCGACACCGTCGTGCTCGCCGACGAGGTCGAGGCGGTGAAGCCGGATCCCGCCCCCTACAGAGCCGCGCTGATGAAGGCAGGAGTCCCTGCAGAAAACGCCCTGGCCTTCGAAGACTCGGTCTCGGGCATTTCATCCTCCGTCGCCGCCGGCGTCCCTACGGTGGGCATAGCCTCCAGCCAGGCTCCCGAGAAGCTCCTCGATGCAGGAGCCTTCATCACGGCACAGGATTTCACCGACCCGCACCTCAGGGACCTGATCTACCCTCAGGCGTAAGGATGGTTCGTTGTAGGGGCGCTTTGCGAAGCGCCCTCACGGTTCGCGCCCTTGACAACGCGGCGATTCCCCGAGCGTGCATCTGCGGGTCGACGTCTCCGAGGAGCACCGAATGGAGCGGTCGAGGCATCCCTCCTCGAGGGTTTCGTCTACTTCCACCTCGACGCGCCGCTTTATCCTGCGCGCAATAGGCTGTACGCCGGCGAAGAAACGTACCTCGAGGTTGCCTCACGCTCCGGGTGACGGTACCGTTGTCGTCAGGTAGGTGATCGGTGGAACGGGCGGGTCAAGGTGCGGGACCCAACCGTCCGAGAACGAGGAGTCGGGAAATGTTTACGTACTCGCGCCACATTTACTTCGGCGATCCGTCGCACGAGGGCTTCGTCAGCCCAGTTCTAGGCACGAGCCTCTACGCATACGCGGTGCTTGGCAACCTGTTCGACGTTCTGGGGGCGGAGACCCCTATTCAGGCGCTGATGAAGCTGGCGCGCCAGTACGGTCCGATCTTCCAGCTCCGGTTGGGACAGAACCAGCTTTTCTTCGTCTCCGGTTTCGACCTTGTGGACGCGCTCTCCGACG
Source organism: uncultured Rubrobacteraceae bacterium (assembly GCA_963830075.1). Taxonomy (GTDB): domain Bacteria; phylum Actinomycetota; class Rubrobacteria; order Rubrobacterales; family Rubrobacteraceae; genus Rubrobacter_D. The sequence goes on from CAWHLD010000003.1 coordinate 107,192, forward strand.
ACCAGCGCTTCGACAAGATGCTCGGGGCTGGTCAGTTAGGCGTCCGGGCTTTCGCGGGCGACCGGGTGTTCACCTCATGGACGCAGTGCCGAACTGGAAAAAAGCACACAGCATCCTGCTCCCGAACTTCGGAATGCGGGCCCAGGATAACTTCTGGGCCCGCATCCAGAACGGTGCGATCATCTATATTTGCGGCGACGCCGGGAAGATGGCGCCCGACGTCGAGAAGGCCTTTATCGGGTTGTACAGGAACAAGAGCGGGGCCGACGAGCAGGGAGGCGCGGCGTGGATGAAAGACCTCAGATCCAAGCAACGCTACCGGATCGACGTCTGGCCCCGCAACTGATCCAAGGTAATCTTCTTCCCAACGAATGTACGTTGAGAGCGCCGACTGACATGGAGGTGACATTCTGATGCCGAGCAGGATCGAGGACTACGCGATGGTGGGGGACCTCCAGACCGCGGCCATAATCGGTGCCGACGGTTCGGCGGACTGGCTGTGCTTCCCGCGCTTCGATTCGCCGGCCTGCTTCGCCGCGTTGCTAGGCGGCGAATCCCACGGCCGCTGGCGCATCGCCCCGGTTTCCGGCGGCCGCTGCACGAGGCGCCGCTACCGCCCGGATACGCTCGTCCTCGAGACCGAGTGGGAGACCCCCGACGGCGCGGTGCGGGTGACCGACTGCATGCCGCCCCGCGGCGTTGCCCCCGACCTCGTCCGGGTAGTCGAGGGCGTAGAGGGCAGGGTCAGGCTCAGGAGCGAGCTGAGCATCCGCTTCGACTACGGGCGCTCGCCCCGTGGATAACCATAGAGGGCCGCGAGGTGCGCGCCATCGCCGGGCCGGACGCCCTCTGGCTGCGCGCGTCCGCCCCGCACGAAATAAACGACGGTGAGATCCTCTCCGAGTTCACCGTCTCGGAGGGTGAACGCGTCCCGTTCGTGCTCACCTGGGCGCCCTCCTACGGCGAGCGTCCGGTCGCCATCGACGGGCTTCAGGCGGTGGCCGATACGGAGCGCTTCTGGCTCGATTGGGCCGGTGAGATCGCTACGAGGGCCGCTGGCAAGAGGCCGTGCGCCGCTCCCTCGTGACCCTCAAGGGGCTGACCTACGAGCCGAGCGGCGGTATCGTCGCCGCCGCCACGACCTCGCTGCCCGAGACCCTCGGCGGCTCCAGGAACTGGGACTACCGCTACTGCTGGCTGCGCGACAGCTCCTTTACCCTGAGCGCGCTTGTCGGGGCGGGCTTGCTGGATGAAGCCCGCGCCTGGCAGCAGTGGATGCTGCGGGCCGTCGCGGGCGACCCGACCGACGCCCAGATCATGTACGGTATCGATGGCACCCGCCGCCTGCCCGAGTACGAGATTCCCCTGGCTCCCCGGATACGAAGGCGCCTCGCCGGTCCGCGTCGGCAACGACGCCGCGGGCCAGGTACAGGGCGACGTGCCCGGTGAGGTGCTGGCCGCGGCGCACGGGGGCCGCGCCGCCGGCATCGCCCCGATGGAGAGGGGCTGGGAGCTGCAGCGCTGGCTCGCCGGACGTCTAGAAGAGAACTGGAAGCAGCCGGACAACGGGATCTGGGAGTCGCGCGGCGAGAGGCAGCACTTCGTCTACTCCAAGGTCATGTGCTGGGTGGCGTTCCAATCCCTGGTCGTGGGCGTCGAGCGCTTCGGTCTCGAAGGGCCCGTGGACCACTGGCGGGACGTGCGCGACGAGATCCATGCCGAAGTCCTCGAAAAAGGCTACGACTCAGAGCGCGGAACCTTCACCCAGGCGTACGGTTCCAGGGCGCTTGACGCGTGCGCGCTGCTCATCCCCCGCGTCGGGTTCCTGCCCTACGATGACGAGCGAGTGATCAACACCGTCGACACCATCCGCAACGAGCTGACCGAAGACGGACTCGTCCTACGTTACCGGACGGACGAGTCCGACGACGGCCTCTCCGGGCACGAGGGCTCGTTCCTGATCTGCAGCTTCTGGCTGGTCAACGCCCTCTGGGGCATAGGCCGGAAGCAGGAGGCCGAAGAGCTCTTCGAGCGGTTGCTCGCGATGCGCAACGACGTGGGGCTCCTGAGCGAAGAGTACGACACGCGGGCAGAGAGGATGGTCGGCAACTTCCCGCAGGCGCTGACCCACCTGGCGCTGGTCAACTGCGCCCTCCAGCTTTCCAACACAGAGGAAAGTGGTGCGACGAGCGATCCACCAAGAGTCCGCTAGGATCCCGCCGTCGAGGTCCGGGGAGTTGACGTAGGTGTCAGCCGGTCAGGTGTGAACGCGTGGACTGCGCTCCTCCTCTTCTCCCACGCTCCCCGCGCGGATGGTAGCTGTGAGGGCTGTTTGCACAAGGATGTTCCGCGTAGAGATGGTTCGTGGACCGCCACCGTTTACCGGGATGCGTCCAGAAAGGTCCGCAATCTCCGCGCGTACTCGGGGTGATCGCAGGCCTCGACGTGCCCGTAGCCTTCGAGCGTCCACACGCTTGCCTCCGGGTAGGCTGCGGCGAGTATCCCGGCCTGTTCGTAGGGCACCACGTCGTCATCTGTAGAGTGGATGATGAAGAGCGGTACAGCCTCCCCGGAGAGCTTCGCGGCCTCTTTCTCCGGCACCACTTCCCAGGGGTCGAAGTCAGGGAAGAACTTGCCAACGAGTAGGATCGCCGGCTCGAGCAGCGCCCCGAAGCGTACGAACTCAGGAAGCTTGCCTCGAAGCAGGAGTGGAAGATCAGCGTACCCGGCCTCTTCGACGACGGCGGAGATACCCGTCCCCGGGGCGGCGCGCAGGGCGGTCGCGCCTCCCATGGACCAGCCGTGGAGCACGGTGTTCTCTGCCTCGTAGCCTTGCTGCAGACACCAGGCGAGTGCGCCGTGCACGTCGCGCATCTCCCTGTAACCTAGGGTGCGGCGTGTCCCGCCGGACTCGCCCTGTGCCCTCAGGTCGAGCATTAGGACGCTGTAGCCTGCGTCGTGGTAAACGGGCGCGGTCTGTAAGAGGTGCTCGTCGAATTTGTATCCGCCCCAGCCTGGGACGAGCACCGCGGCCCTTAACGAGCCTTCCGTGGGCACCCACCAGGCGCTAAGGCGTACGCCGTCTGTGGCCCGGATCCCGACCACTTCGTATGCTAGCCCGACGGAGGCGGGCGTTGCCCAGGGTTGTTTGCGTTTTGGACCGGTCATCCACAGTACGATGAGCAGTCCTACACCCAGGTACCCCAGGAACAGGACGACCAGGATTGCGAGCGTGCGTCGGAGCATCATCCTCAAGCCACTCGGAAGCTAGATGTTAACCTCGACCGTCGTCGCCCCGGCACCTTCTCCAAGCGAAACGACGAGGGTGCCATTCGCTGCCTGATCCGGCCCCCGTTCCTCGCCGTTCACGACAACGCTCTGCGCCGTGGTAACGCCGCGGAACTCCAGGCGTACCTCCTCGCGCTCGGGGACGAACGAGCCCCCGCGCTCACCGAGGCGAACGGTGATGCGGTCATCCGACGTTTCGCAGGAGATCTTGCGCCTGGCGTACTCGCCTCGCTCGTAGCCGAAGCCGTTCCCCGCGTCTTCGTAGAGTGTGGCTTCACCGGTGCCCCAGGCCGGGTAGACCAGCAACGTCAGCGGGTCCGTCGGCCGCTCGTCCGTGTGGGATGCGTCAGGCCCCATCGGTATCGCCGTGTTCGCCTTGACGTAGAGGGCCGGCTCGCCGAGGGGCGCGTGGGCCAGTATGTGGGACGGGCCGTCGAACCGCTCGCCGCTATAGTAGTGAAACCAGGTGCCTTCTGGCAGGTAGACGTGGCGGTGCTCGACGCCAGGGCGGGTAATGGGTGCAACGAGGAGGGCGTCGCCGAGCAGGAACTCGTCGTCTGCGCTGAAGGTAGTCTCGTCCTCGGGGTAATCGAATAGGAGGGGGCGTAGGATCGGCGCGCCCGTCCTGTGGCACTCCTCGAAGAGGGTGTACAGATACGGAAGAAGCCTTTGGCGGAGTTTTATCATCTCCCTGCACACCGACTCGTAGGGTTCGCCGAAGGCCCACGGCTCCTGGTGGCGGGTCCCTAGGGTCGAGTGGTTGCGGCAGAAGGGTTGGAAGACCCCGAACTCCGTCCAGCGGGCAAGGAGCTCCCCGTTCGCGTCGCCCCCGAAGCCCCCGACGTCGACCCCGGCCCAGGCGACACCGGAGAGGGCCAGGTTCTGTAGTTGCGGCATGCTCATCCACAGGTGCTCCCACCAGGAGGAGTTGTCCCCGGTCCAGTGCATCGCGTGGCGCTGCAGGCCCGCGTAGCCCGCGCGTGTGATCACGAACGGCCGCTCGTCGGGCCGCAATGCTAGTAGCCCCTCGCGGGCGGCCCGGGCCATCAAAGAGCCGTAGGTGTTGTGGATCTGGGCGTGCCACCTGGCCTCGCCTTTGCTTCCGCCGGGATGGACCACGTCGTCGGGCATCGTTGCCCCGTCCGGTATGAACAGCGCCGGCTCGTTCATGTCGCACCAGATCCCGGCCACCCCAGCATCGGTTAGGACCTTCTGGTTTTCGCCCCACCACTCGCGCGTCTGGGGGTTGGTGAAGTCGGGGAAGGCGCATACGCCGGGCCAGACGGCGTTGTGGTACTCCTCCCCGTCCCTCGTCTTGCAGTAGAGGTCCTTCTCCCTGCCGTCGGTGTAGACCGAGTAGTTCTCGTCCACCTTCACGCCGGGGTCGACGATGGTGACGACGCGAAAGCCTTGCTCCCCGAGGTCGGAGATGAGACCCTCGGGGTCTGGGAAACGGTCATCGTTCCAGGTGAAGACCCTGTAACCCTCCATGTAGTGAATGTCGAGGTAGATCACATCGCACGGAATGTCCCTGTCCCTAAAACCGCGCGCGATCTCACGTACTTCCGCCTCGTTCATGTAGGAGTAGCGACACTGCTGGTTTCCAAGGGTCCAAAGCGGCGGCATCGGGGTGCGGCCCGTGAGCTCGGTGTAGCGATCGATGACATCGGCCGGGGTCGGTCCGCAGAAGACGTAGTAGACGATCTCGCCCCCCTCGGCCCCGTAGTAGGCGCGGTCTTCATCTTCAAGCGCGAGGTCGATCTCGACCCTGTGGGTGTTGTCGAAGAAGAGGCCGTGGGCCTTGCCGTTCGTTATCGAGAAGGTGAAGGGGATGGAGCTGTACAGATTGTTGAAGGAGGCGGTGTGCCCGAGCGGTGGGTCGACATTGTAGAAGACCTGGTGAGATCCCGTCTTCTCCAGCCCGCTAGTCCGCTCGCCGCAGCCGAAATACCTCTCTTTGGCCTCGCGCCGCTTGTACAGCCGGACCGGGCTACCGAGCGGCTCTGAGAAGACGTCGGCCTCCGGGGTCTCGACGGCGCCCATCCCGAGCTCCGCGTCGTCGACCGCGAACTCCCTGCCTGAGGCGTCTGCGAAGCCTATCCGCAAGGGATTCAAGGCGATCCGGGCCGTCGCCCCCGTGGTCGAGAGCGTGAGCTCCTCATCTGACTCCTGCATCGAGACCTCGACCGGTCCCCAGTCCTGTTTCGCGATGGCCTCGGAGTCGTACCTCGGCGGGCCGCCGGCGGGGAACATACCGATCCGGAAGAGATCCGGGGCCAGGGCCGTCACCTCGATGGTCGTCGAACCGGCCTTCAGCAGCAGGCTCGTGTCCTCGTGGTCGAGCAACTCCCCCGCGCCGAGCGGCCGGTAGTTGCCACCCGTCTCGGGCTGTTTCTCGAAGGTCTCAGACATTTCTCTCCCTTCGGTCGAGAGGTATCAGCAGTCGGGTTCTTGGTTGAGGGTGAAATTCTACATGACTAGTTTGCTTTGGTGTTTACGGCCCCGGCGAAGGCTACGACGAGGACGCTGAGGGCGACGACGAGGTAGAGAGCGTAGCCTAGGCCTGTCAGTTCCGCGAGGAACCCAATGATGGGAGGGCCGACGAGAAAGCCCGTGTACGCGGCGGTAGAGACGGCGGCCAGGGCGGGGCCAGGGGCCATACCGCCGGTGCGACCCGCCGCGCTGAGGGCCGCTGGGAAGACAATGGAGAACCCAGCGCCGGCGCAGGCGAAGCCGAAGAGCGCGACCAGGGGTTGCGCGGCCGCCAGTGCGATCCCGAGCCCCACGGCCGCGAGGGCCCCGCACGAGCGAACCAGCCTCACTGGTCCCAGGCGCTCCGAGAGCCTGTCGCCGAAGAGGCGTCCGAAGGCCATACAGAGGGAGAACGCCGCGTATCCAGCGGCCGCGAAACCTGGACCAGTCCTCAAGGTGTCATCCAGGTATACGGCGCTCCAGTCTCCCATCGCGCCCTCCCCGAGCAGGACGCAGAACGAGATGATCCCCAACCCGAGAAGCGCGCGCGTCGGCCTGGCGAAAGCCGGCGCCCCCTCCTCCGAGGCGTCGGCTCGCGAAGGCAGGAGCGCACCGTAGGCACCGACAAAGGCTATCGCGGCCAGGACGGCAACGGCGGAGAAGTGGGGGAGAGGGCCAATCCCCTGGGAGGCGAGGAGCCCGCCGAGGGCCGCTCCGGCGAGGCCCCCGAAGCTCCAGGCCGCGTGGAAGGAGGACATGATCTGACGCCCGTACCCCCTCTCGACGGCGACGGCCTGCGCGTTCATGGCGACGTCGAGACCGCCGTTGGCCGCCCCGAGCACCGCGAGCGCAAGCACGAGGAAGAGCAGGCTCGGGGACAGCGCAGGCGTGACCAGGGAGACCGAGAGCGCGAGCGCGGCCGTCCCGACGACGCGCCTGCTTCCGAAGCGTGATACTAGCGCGCCGACGAGCGGCATGGCGACGAGCGCGCCGACCGCGGCACCGAGCAGGGCGACGCCAAGCAGGCCATCGCTCAATCCTAGCCTCTCCTTTATGGCCGGTATTCTGACGACCCAGGTCCCTATCACCAGGCCGTTGGTAAAGAACACGACCAGCACCGCGAGCCGCGGTACCCGCAGCACCATCGAGGACGTGCCGTTCACGAACCCCGCCGTAGGGGCCGTTCACGAACGGCCCTAATACGAACCGCCCCTACAATCACGCGACGTTCTCCTAGAAATCAACGTCCCTGCCCACGTCGCGTTCCACGGCGCGGTCGTAGACTACGCGGGCCGCGGCCATATCCTCGAGGGCCAGGCCCTGGCTCGCGAAGAGGGTTATATCCTCGGGACCGCGGCGGCCCTGGATCTGGCCCGCGATGACCTGGCCGAGTTCGTAGACGGCTTCGGGGAGGATGGCGCCGGTTTCGAGGGATTGCATCAGGTCTCCGGCTTCGAGGCCAAGTTCTTCGCGCGAGTCGGCGCACACGAAGCTCGCCCGCCTGACGACCTCGCGGTCGATCTCTGACTTGAACAGGAAGTTGGACCCCGCCGCGTTGACGTGCGCCCCCGGCCTCAGCCACTCACCGTGGAGCACGGGCTCCCTCGATGACGTCACCGTGACGACGATGTCCTGGGCCGCCGGCTCCTCTGCGGCGTGGGTCGTCTCTATCTCCATCCCCAGCCGCTCACCCATCTTCTCGGCGAACGCCTTGCGCGACTCCTCGCTGCGGGTGTAGACGATGACCCGCTCCAGGTCACGCACACCTGAAATCGCCTCGAGCTGGCTCTCCGCCTGCCAGCCAGCCCCGTAGATGCCAAGGGTTTTCGCGTCTTCGCGCGCGAGGTGCTTCGTCGCGACGCCACTCGCGGCTCCTGTGCGCACCTGCCCGAGCCTGTCCGACTGCATGATCGAGAGCAGATCCCCGCCCTCAGGGTCGAAGAGCATGGTGTAGAAACGGGCGCCCGTGCGCGCGACGCTGTAGGCCTTCAGGCCGAGGGCCCCGATCTCGGGCGCCCCAGCGGCCATGTAGTTGAGACCGCCCGTTGGAAGGGCCACACGGCGTCGGGCGCGGTTTGTGGCGCGTCCCTCTGCGTGCTGGCGTAGGACCGACTCTACGGCATCGCGGGTCGACGGCATGTCGAGAAGGTCTTCGACCTCATTCTCGGTGAGGAGCAAAGTCAAGATGTTTCCTCCCTGTTCGTGGGCGGCTTATCCGCTAAAATCGCTCCACTTATGCGGGTTCTCGTTATAGACAACTACGACTCCTTTACGTACAACCTCGTCCAATACCTTGGGGAGCTCGGGGCCGAGGTCCTCGTGCGACGCAACGACGAGGTCACGCCCGAGGAGGTCTCCGATCTCCACCCCGACAGGATAGTGGTCTCGCCCGGCCCCTGCACGCCAACCGAAGCCGGGGTCTCCGTGGCCCTCATAGAGAAGGTGGGCGGTACCATCCCAACCCTGGGTGTCTGCCTCGGACACCAGTCCATCGGGCAGGCTTTCGGGGCGCGAGTAGTGCGCGGCGAGCCCGTCCACGGCAAGACGGCGAGGATAACGCACGACGGGAGGGGAGTCTACAGGGGCCTCGCCCAGGACTTCGAGGCCACGCGTTACCATTCGCTCGTGATCGAACCCGAGTCCGTGCCAGAGTGCCTCATCGTCACCAGCCGCACCGAAGACGGTACGATCATGGGCATCAGGCATCGCGAGTACCCCGTCGAGGGCGTCCAGTTCCACCCCGAGAGCGTCCTGACTCGCAGCGGTCACGACCTCCTGAAGAACTTCCTGGGGCTCTGAGCCTTTGCTGCGCGAGACGCTGCGCCGGGCCGCCGACGGGGAGGTCCTCACGGAGGGCGAGGCGGAACGTGCCCTGGAAACCATCATGGAAGGGAACGCTCCCCCCGCCGCCACGGCCGCGCTCCTGACCGCGCTGCGCGTCAAGGGGGAGGCGGTGCCCGAGATCGTCGGCTTCGCCCGCGCGATGCGCCGTTTCGCCGCGAAGGTCGAGGCCCCAGAGGACGTGGTCGATACCTGCGGCACCGGCGGCGACGCCAAAGGCACCATAAACGTCTCGACGGCGGCGGCGTTCGTGGCGCGAGGGGCTGGCGTCATTGTCGCCAAACACGGCAACCGCGCGGCTACTAGCCAGGCCGGAAGCGCCGACGTGCTAGAGGCACTCGGGGCGGAGATAGATCTGGGGCCGGATCTGGTCTCCCGCTGTATCGCCGAGGCGGGCATCGGGTTCATGTTCGCCCGTACCCACCACCCAGCGATGAGGTTCGTGGCCCCCGTGCGGGCGGAGCTGCCTTTCAGGACCGTCTTCAACCTGCTCGGGCCGCTCACCAATCCCGCTGGCTCGAAACGCCAGCTCGTCGGGGTCTTCGGCGGGGCCTACGTGCGGCCCGTCGCAGAGGCGCTAAGGGATCTCGGGGCCGAGAAGGCGCTCGTCGTACACGGGACCGACGGGATGGATGAGATCACGGTCACTGATAAGACCCTCGTGGCAGAGGTTTCGGATGGGGAGATAGAGGAGTACGAAATATCCCCTGAGGATTTTGGCCTCGCCCGACATGCACCCGACGGACTGCTCGGCGGAGACGCCCACCTCAACGCCCGCATCCTGCGCGACGTACTGACCGGCGAGGAGCGCGGGGCCGCCCGCGACATCGTCCTCCTCAACGCTGGCGCAGCGATCCACGTCTCGGGTAGGGCGAAGACGATAGATGAAGGCGTGCATCAGGCCAGGGAGGCGATCTGCGACGGGACAGCGGCGAGAGCCCTCGAAGACTTCGTAAGGATCACACGCCGCCTCTCGGGGACCGTATGAGGCGCGCCACCGTCCTCGACGAGCTCGCCGAGGCCGGGATCAGGCGCGCAGAAGAGCTGCGCATCAGCACCGATCTCGGTAATCTCTACCAGGCGGCGATGCTCTTCGAGAAACGGGACTTCGCCGGCGCTCTCTCGGCCCAGGGCCTCTCCGTAGTCTCCGAGATAAAGCGTGCCTCGCCGTCGGCTGGCTTTATCCGCGAGGCCGACCCCGCCGAGTGGGGAGCCCGCTACGAGTCGAAGGGCGCGGCCTGCCTCTCGGTCCTGACCGAGCCCGAGCGCTTCGAGGGAAGCCTCGAAGACCTCGACGCCGCGCGCACCAACACCACGCTGCCCGTGTTGCGCAAAGACTTCACCGTCGACGAGGCCCAGATCCTCGAGACCGGGACCAGGGCCGACGCCGTCCTGCTTATAGCGGCACTCTTCGAGGCGGCGGCGCTCGCCCGCTACGTCTCGCTGGCCGTGGAGATTGGCCTCACGCCGCTAGTGGAGATCCACGACGAGGAGGAGGCCAACCTCGCCCTCGAATCAGGCGCGAGCGTGATCGGGGTTAACAACCGCGACCTCAGGGATTTCACCGTAGACCTCGGCACCTTCGAGCGTATCGCACCAAAGCTCGCCGGCGCCACCCTCGTCGCGGAGAGCGGCGTCAAAAACCCAGAAGACGCAAAACGCCTGCGCGACGCCGGCGCCGACGCCGTGCTCGTGGGCGAAGCGGCGATGCGGGACCCCGGCCTCGTCGCACGGATGGCATCGTTGCCGTAGGAACGGTTCGCGCAATTAGGGCGTTTCACGAACCGCCCCTACATTAATGTGTTGGGTGGCGTGTGCCGATAGATGGATCACCATGGGGCATGTTGATCGATACGGTAGGCGTTCAATCCGTTTGTGGGGCTACGACTACACCAGGGACGGTGCGTACTTCGTGACCATTTGCACCAGGGGCCGGGAGCGTACCTTCGGGGCCGTAGTAGACGGCGAAATGCGATTGAACGCCTGCGGGCGAGAGGTCGCTCGTTGTTGGATGTGGTTGGCGGAACAATACCCGTACGTCTACATCGACGAATCGGTTGTGATGCCGGACCACACGCACGCCATCGTCGTGATCACGGACGACAACACAAACGTCACGTATTCGGACGGACCCCGTAGGGGCGGTTCGCGAACCGCCCAACTGCGCACCGCATCCCTCACGGGGTTCGTGGGCGGGTCCATCGGCGGCATGAATCGTTCGGGGATCAATACGGCAAAACGCAAACCGTTAGGACGTTTGATCGCGGCATTCAATACCGTGTCCACAAAACGGGTAAATGACCTCCGATCCACCCCAGGTGCGCAATTATGGCAACGCAACTACTACGAACGCATCGTCCGTGACGACCTGTCATTGCGTCACATCCGCCGTTACATCGCTAACAATCCCTCGCTGTGAGTACCGGCGTGCACCGATCACTCAGAGATACGGTCTCTCTCTGACAGTAGCTCCTGCACCTTCTGATCCGTCTCTTCGTAGGCGCCTTCGCCGAAATGGCTGAAGCGAATGAAGCCGTCGGCATCCACCAGGTACCAAGCCGGCCAGTAGCGCTGCCCGTAAGCGCTCCAGATGGCGTAATCATTGTCCAGCACGACCGGGTACTCGATGTTCGCCTGACCTACGGCTTCCCGCACATTGGAGATGTCCTTCTCGAACCCGAACTCAGGCGTGTGGACCCCGATCACGAGCAGGCCGTCATCATTGTATTTCTCATGTAGCGCGTTGATGTGCGGCTGGGCATTCTGGCAGTTGAAACAACTGTACGTCCAGAACTCGACCAACACTACCTTCTCACCGGCGGCGTCCTCTATAGAGACGCCGTCCGTGTTGACGAGGCCGGTAGAACCGGTGATCTCCGGTGCCCGCTCGTACTTCACCACCTTGCTGGCTATCCGCTCCGCATCCGAGACTGCCTTCTCCTTGTCCTTCGCATGCTCGGCGGTGCCGCCCGATGCCCTGCGAACTGGTGACCCGCGGTCGGCTACCTGGTCGCTTTGCTGCACGTCCTCGGGCTGCTTGTCCGCGTTGGCCTGTGTACCCGCTGCGTCCGCGCCCGGGACGTTGAGCCGGAGCTGGACAAAAACGATGGCGCCGATTACGAGCATCAGCGTCAGCGCCAGCAGGAAGGGTCGGGGGATGATCCATCTCATAGCAACACCCCGTTTAGTAGCCGGAAGTTGGCGAGCAGGCTTAGCTGATCCGTAAACACGAGAACGCCCAGCGCGATCAGGACAAACCCGAAAGCGACGTGGATGCGTGCTGCGGCCTTCCGATGCCTTTTGAGTACCGAGAATAGCCCCGAAGGAAACAGCCCGACGAGCAGAAACGGCGCCCCTAGACCGAGGGAGTAGGCGAGCAGTAGCGGGAAAGCCGACCCCGGCCGGGTCGTGGCAAGTGCCAGCGTGCTACCAAGGATAGGCCCGACGCACGGCGTCCAGGCGACCGCGAAAGACGCGCCGAAAAAGAAGGAAGCGACGTTCCCAGGCTTCAATGTTCCCGGGCGCGCCAGGTACTGGCGGTCCAGTATCGGAAGTCGCAAGAGGCCGGTCAGGTGCAATCCGAGGATGATGATGACCGCGCCAGCAAGCCTGGAGAGCCAGGCGAGCGCTCCCGTCGTGACGTCCTGCAAGACCGTGGCGAGGACCACCCCGAGGGTGGCGAAGACCGCTGAGAAACCTAGCACGAACAACATGGTGCCGGCCAGGACGTCCCTGCGTTCGAGGTCGAGTGAGGTGCCGGCGAGCTGGGCGAGGAAGGCTGGGATCACAGGGAGCATGCACGGCGAAAGGAAAGAAGCGAGGCCGGCGAAAGCGGCAAGGATGAGCGTTGGCTCCGCCACCTCTACCCTCCCAGGGTCCTTTTACCGTTGCGGGTGCTGATCTTACGAAACGCTCCTGCTAGCTCGCCTTCGATTCTCACACGGGCACCCGAGGACGACAATCGGTTCGCGACGCATCGTAAGGAAGAGTTAAGGTTTCATGCGTAATCGGGCAGGCCACTTCCGGAGGCGCGGAACGACGGCACATGCCAGGTCAATCGCGGATGCGGTCCCCCCACAAACACCACGAATCCGAACCGACCCAGTAGGGGCGGTTCGCGAACCGCCCAAACAGCAAACCCGCCCCTACGACGAACCGCCCAAATATCATGCGCGCCTGAGCGTGAAGCGGAAGCAAGCGCCGCGGCCGGGCTCGCTGTCGACGTCCATCGTGCCCCCATGCGCTTCTACGAGGCCGTGGGCTATAGCCAGCCCCAGCCCGGCGCCCGGCGTATCGTCCTTCTCGGGGCGGGTCCTGGACTGCTCGACGCGGAACGAGCGTTCGAACACGCGGGGCAGGTCGTCGGCCGCTATGCCCTCGCCCGTGTCGGAGACCTCGACCCGCACCCATTCGTCTTCGGGCGTCGCGCGCAGGGCTACGGTGCCGTCTGCCGGGGTGTGGCGAAGGGCGTTGGAGACGAGGTTGTGGAGCACGCGCTGCAGTCTGGGCGGGTTCGCAAGCACGGGGTCTACGTTGCCAGTGACCTCTCCAACCAGGCGCACGCCGCGCATCTCGGCCTGCGCCTGAAAGCCCGAGATGGTGTCGGAGATCAGGTCGTGCAGCGAGGTTTCTTCGAGGGTTAGCTCGAGCACTCCAGCGTCTATCCTTGAGAGCTCGAAGAGGTCGTCGACGAGGCGGCTCAGGTGTTCGAGCTCGCGACTGGCCGAGGAGAGGTAGCGCTTCTCGGTTTGCGGGTCGTCGGCGACGCCGTCTGCGAGGGCTTCGATCAGGGCCCTGGTCGAGGCGAGCGGGGTGCGCAGGTCGTGGGATACTGCGGCGACGAGGTCGCGCCGCGCCTCTTCCATCTCACGCTCGCGCTCAGCAGCGCTCTCGAGCGCCCGCGCCATCCGGTTGAAATCTCCGGCCAGGCCGGCCACCTCGTCGTGGCCATCTACCGTGACCTCCGAGCCGAGCTCTCCGCCGGCGATCCGCTCCGTCCCAGCCCGCACCCTCTCGATACGGCTGGACAGCGGCATCGCGTAAAGCAGGCCGAAGCCTGCCGAGAGGGCCGCCGCGAAGGTTAGCATCGTCAAAAGCAGCGACAGGTCGTGCCCCGAGATGAACATGGCCCGTGCGCCTGCCAGCACCATACCGAGTAGAAGGAGGCTTCCGATCAGGCCCCCACCCACGAGCTGCGCCCGCACGCCGCCGAGACGTCCGAGCACGGCGGGACGGATGAGGAGTAGCGCCAGGAGCCCACTTCCGCCGCCGGCCACGCCAAGCAACACGGCCACCTCCCCGAGGTCGGCGGGAGGTATGCCGAACAGCGAGGCGGCGAAAACGGCCAGCGCCAGCGAAACGGCGAGGAACAGGAGCGCGGCGCCTGCGGTGCTCAGCGCTCTTTTCATCCGCCAAACTTATAGCCGACACCCCACACGGTCTGCAGGTAGCGGGGCCTGGCGGGGTCCGGCTCGACCTTCTCGCGCAGCCGGCGCACGTGCACGGTGACGGTGCTCGTGTCCGCGGAGAAGGTGTAACCCCACACCGACTCCATCAGTTGGTCACGCGTGTAGACCCTGCCGGGAGTGGAGGCCATCTGGTACAGCAGGTCGAACTCACGCGCCGTGAGCGCCGCCGGCTCTCCCTGCACGAGGACCTCGCGCGTGTTCGGGTCTATTTTTAGTCCTTCGAAAGCGAAAACTTTCCGGTCGACATGCCCTGAAGGTTCCTCCGCGCGCCGCAGTACAGCGGCGACCCGCGCCACCAGCTCGCGTGGGCTGAAAGGCTTGACTACATAATCGTCAGCGCCAACGGAGAGGCCCACTATACGCTCCTCCTCCTCGCCGCGGGCCGTCAGCATGATCAGGGGTACCCTCCGCTCAGCCCTCATCCTGCGGCATACCTCGAGCCCGCCAACCTTGGGCAGCATGAGGTCGAGAACGACGAGATCAGGCTCAGCCTGAAGAAAGACCTCCAATGCCTCCTCGCCGTCCCTGGCCGAGACGACATCGTGGCCATCACGCCTCAGATAGAGGCCAACGACCTCACGGATGTTCGGCTCATCGTCGACGATCAGGACTTTCGCCACTGCATCCCTCGTCTCCCTCTCGTTCGCCTGATTATACTCCGCCGCCGTGGGTCGATCTCGCATCAGCCTATACCCTCGTCGACGCGGGAGACATTGCCGGGATCGAAATCCAGGTTCTTATCTGCCAACATCTCCGCCGCCCGTAGGACGAGCCGGGTCAAGTGCTTCCAGGCTACGAGACAGATATTACGAGACCCTTAACGGAACATTACAAGAGGCTTACCAGCGAATGCGACTGCTGCACAACG
>CAWHLD010000004.1:0-244129 GCA_963830075.1 uncultured Rubrobacteraceae bacterium
GGCGAACAGGGTGTTGAGCGACTCGGCGAGGGTAGGATGTGCGAAGACGCCGTCGCGAAGCGCCGTATAGGGCAACTTGCCCATCATGGCTATCTGGATCATCGCCATGATCTCACCGCCCTCTATGCCGAGGATGGCGCAGCCGAGGATCCCACCCGAGTCGCCATCCACCACGGCCTTCATCATACCCCTCGACTCATCCATCTCGATCGCCCGCGCCGCGTAGTTCATCGGCATCTTCGCGACCCTGACGTCGTAGCCCTGCTCGCGCGCCTCGGCCTCGCTCAGGCCTACCCGCCCGAGCTGCGGGTCCATAAAGACTGTGTAGGGTACGAGCCGGTCGGCGATGCTGGCTTCGCCTCCGTACAGTAGGTTGGCCTCGATGACCCTGTAGTCGTCGTAGGAGATGTGGGTGAAGGCCGGGCCCCCCTTGACGTCGCCAAGGGCCCAGACGCCAGCAACGTTCGTCTCGAGTTTATCGTTGACCTCTACAAACCCTCGCCCGTCCATCTCAATGCCCGCTGCTTCGAGGTCAAGCAGGTCCGTGTTCGGCGGACGGCCTGCCGCAACGAGCAGGTGAGAGCCCGTGAGCGTACGCTCCCCGTCGGGACCACCGACGGTCAACCGGATGCCGCTCTCATCCTGCCTGACGCCCTGTGCCTCGGTCTGAAGCAGCACGTTGGCGCCGTCTTCGCGCAGGATCTCCGCCACCGCTTCGGCCACGTCCTCGTCCTCGCGCGCGAGGAGTTGCGGGCCGCGCTGCACGACCGTAACCTCCGAGCCGAAGCGCCGGAACATCTGGGCGAACTCGATGCCAACGTAGCCACCGCCGAGCACGAGCAGGTGCTCGGGGACCTCGCCCAGCTCCATTATGGTCGTCGAGTTCAACGCCGCCACGTCGTCGATGCCTTCGACCGGAACCCCGCCGGGCCTCGCCCCTACGTTTAGGAAGAGTTCATCAGAGGTAAGCTCTAGCGCCTCGCCGTTCTCCAGGCGAACCTGCAGCTCTTTCGGGCCCGTGAAGCGCGCCTCGCCCCTGATGAGCTCGAGGTTCTCGGCGTCTTCGAGTCGCCGCTCGCTACCCGTCCTGAAGCTGTCTACGATGTCCCGCTTGCGTTTGCGCACTTCTACCATCTCGACGTCGACGGGGCCGTTTCGGATGCCGTACTCCGCCGAGCGGCGGTCGAGGTAGGCGACCTTCGCGCTGGCGGCCATCGTCTTGGTCGGAGTGCAGCCCTCGTTGATGCAGGTACCGCCGACGTGCTCGCGTTCTATGATCGCCGTTTTACGTCCGGCTGCGGCAAGGGCCCCGGCCAGCGGGCTTCCGCCCTGTCCGGCCCCGATCACGACCGCGTCGTAGTGCTGTGATTCTGCCATCAGGGAAAGCTCCTCTTGATCTCTACTCTAGCTATGTTTTCCGAGCGCCCGGTCGAGGTTGAAGGCGGCACTAATGAGGGTCAGGTGCGTAAAGGCCTGGGGGAAGTTGCCAAGCGCCTCGCCGGAGTGCCCGATCTCCTCCGCGTACAGCCCCAGGTGGTTGGCGTACCCAAGCATCTGCTCGAAGATCAGGCGGGCCTCGTCGACGCGCCCCGCCCGCGTCAGCGCCTCCACGAGCCAGAACGTGCACAGGCTGAAGGTTCCCTCCTCCCCGGCGAGCCCGTCGGTGGATTTCTCCACGTCGTAGCGGTAGACGAGGCTGTTGGCGACTAGTCCTCCCTCCGCGGGTGGCCTGTTGGTGGCGTCCAGGGTCTTCAGCATCCTGGGGTCGTTGGGAGAGAGGAAGAAAACGAGCGGCATGATGAGGTTCGAGGCGTCGAGCGTGTCGTCGTCGTAGGCCTGGACGAAAGCCTCGCGCTCCTCGCTCCACCCTCGGTCCATGATCTCCTCGTAGATCTCGTCTCGGACCTCGAGCCAACGCGTCCGGTCAGCGGGAAAAGAACGCTTGGATGCTAGCCTGAGGCCCCGGTCTAGGGCGACCCAGCACATGAGCTTGGAATACACGAAGTGCCGTCTGCCGCCCCTGACCTCCCAGATCCCCTCGTCTTCGCGCCGCCAGTTGTCGCAGACCCAGTTTATGAGCCCCCTCAGACGGGTCCAAAGGTCGTAGGAGATCGGGTCCCCGTGCTTGTTGTAGAGGTAGACGGCGTCCATGAGCTCGCCGTAGATGTCTAGTTGTAGCTGGTCGTAAGCGCCGTTGCCGAGCCTGACGGGCCGAGATCCCCGATAGCCGTCGAGGTGGTCGAGCGTCGTCTCGGTCAGGTCTTTGCGGCCGTCGAGGCCGTACATGAGTTGCAGCGAGCCGTCGGAGCCAGAACTTTGGCAGCGGGCTTCGATCCAACCCATAAACGCCCTTGCCTCTTGGGTGAACCCGATACGCAAGAGGCCGTAGAGGGTGAAGGCGGCGTCCCGGATCCAGGTGTACCGGTAGTCCCAGTTTCGCTCGCCACCAATGCCCTCGGGCAACCCCATCGTGGGTGCCGCTACTATCGCCCCCGTCGGCTCGAACGTAAGCAGCTTTAGGACCAGCGCCGAGCGGTGGACAACCTCGCGCCAGCGGCCCGTGTAGGTGCACTGCGAGAGCCAGCGCCGCCAGTACTCTACGGTGCGCCTGAAGTGCTCGTCTTCTTCCTCCTCGGAGAACGAAACCCCGCAGCCGCCCCCGCCCTCTATCTCCCTGAGCACGAACACCGCAGCCTCGCCCTCGCCCAGCGAGAACTCCGCGACAGCCGCGCCCGCGTTCTCGTCCAGCGGGGTGTGGGTCGCGAGCCCCAGGCTGATGCCGGACGACCGGAAGCACGCGCCTTCGGGGGAGATCTCCGTCTCGTGCCCTTCGCGGGCGTAGTCGAAGGCCGGGGAGCACTCCATCCGGAAGGCCATCTCGCCCCGCACCACCCTGACCCGCCGGATGAGCTGGTGATGACCGTCCCCGTTCTCCGAGGTGCCAACGGGCATGTAGTCGATGACTTCCCCGACCCCCTCGGGCGAGAAAAAGCGCGTAACGAGGACGTTCGTGTCGGGCCAGTAGAGTTGCTTGTACGCGGCCCCCTCCGTTGCGGGAGATATCTTGAAGCGTCCTCCCTTCTCGTCGTCGAGGATGGCGGCGAAGACGCTCGGGGAGTCGAAGTGCGGAAAACACAGCCAGTCTATAGAGCCGTCCGTCCCGACCAGGGCAGCGCTGTGCATGTCGCCGATGAGCCCATACTCTTGTATCGGACTGTAGGTCATGGCCTTTGCGCCACTTCCTCGTGCGCCAGCCAGTCCAGGGCCACCGCCGCTGTCCAAGATTGGTCACCGGAGCCCAGCGCCTCGCCCGTGAACGGTTCGTAGTACTCACCAAAGCGCCCATCCAGAAGCTGCGCGAGGGAGTAAGCCCTGAGCCGGTCCGCCCGCTTGTTTTCGCCCAGCCGGCAGAGCGACCACCAGAGCAGCCAGTTCACCACGGGCCAGACGGGTCCCCGCCAGTAGCTCCTCGGCTGGAAGCCCTCCTCGTCCGGACTGGTACTAGGGGGCAGGGGCCAGCGGAGATCCGGGTTGCCCGTAAAGACACGCGAGTCGAAGACCCGCAGTAGCGCCCTGAGGTGCTCGGGGTTCCCGCCGCCGGCAATCAGCGGCGCGAAGCCGGCGATGGTACTGGCAGCGAGCGACTCTCCGGCGCGCAGGTCGTAATCTGAGCACAGGCCGAGGTCGGGTTCCCAACGCTCCTCGAGGCCCCCGCGGCCGCGTTCGATCCAGGCGCGGACCGTGGTCATGTCCTCTTCCGGGGCGTCCGCGATCTCCGCTATCTCCAAGAGCGCCTCGTTGGCCCGGACCAGGATCGCGCTCGCCAGGACGTCCTTGGCCAGGAACGGGCACTTCTCATATAAGACGGCGTCGTCGCAACCCACTTCCTTGATCACATCGACGAGCCAGATAAAGCGGTCGTACTCCTGTCCCGTCGGCCGCTCGGAGGGGTCGACGTGCTCCAGGTCCGCGCGCTCGTAGTCGGGTATCTGCCCGACCTCGACGCGCTCTAGGGCAGGGGTCCAACGCGGGGAGTTGTCCGTGCCGCTCTCCCAGGGATGAAAGATGGTGACGAGGCCAGATCCTTCAGGGTCGCGTTCGGTCGCCAGGAAGCGGTGCCACGCGAAGAGCTTCGGGTAGACCTCGACCAGAAACTCCCTCGCCTCGCCGGCGCCCTCGCCCCGTGCTTCGGCGATGTGCAGGATGCGCAGGGCCGCCATCGCGTGCACCGGCGGCTGGCAAAGGCCGCTGGTCATGGCCGGGTCGTCGGGCCCATCTGCCGCGCTCGCCCAATGCTCGGGGCCCGGGAAGTAGCTCTCGGGCGGGGCCCCAGGGTTGAACACGATGTGCGGGATCTTGCCGTTCTCCCACTGATGCTCGAGGAGGGACCGTATCTCGGCCGCCGCGCGGCCCGTGTCGAGGTGCGCAAGCCCGATTGCGATAAAGGCGGAGTCCCAGCTCCACTGGTGCGGGTAGAGCGTGGGGGAGGCTCGGGTCCATGTGCCCATGTCGTTCTCTCGCAGCACCGCCGCCGCCCGCGTCGTCATGTCTTCGGGTTGCAAACAGACTCCTTCCGGCCTGGGCCCGGTCAAGGCCTCGGCAGCTATCTCTCGGCCTCTGTTCACGAATAGTAATCTATACGGAAGATGTTACGCTGTGCTTACCAATACCTTACGAATCCTTAAGGTCACTACGAATGTCCAGGGGCTCTCACCACCGAATATAAGGGGTACACTTCGGGTCATGACGCTGGTGAAGATATGCGGTATTACCGACGCTGGGGACGCGCGTGCGGCAGCGGACGCGGGCGCCGACGCCGTCGGGTTCATCTTCGCCGAAAGCCCGCGGCGCGTAAGTGCCGAGGAGGCGCGCAGGATCTCCATAGCCCTGCCCGAGAACGTCATCAGGGTCGGTGTCTTCGTCGACGCGGAGCCGGCGGAGATCCTCGGGGTCTCACGCGAGGTCGGGCTCGACCTCGTGCAACTCCATGGCGACGAGACACCAGAGACCGTAACCGCTTTGCGGGAGGCCGGAGTCAAAGTGATGAAGGCGCTGCGGGTAAAGAGCGCCTCGTCCCTGAAGGTACTGGACGAGTACGAGGCAGATTTGTTCTTGCTCGATGCGTACAGCACGAAGGCGCGGGGAGGCACGGGCGAGCGGTTCGACTGGGAGGTGGCGAAGTCCCTAACCGGACGTGATAACATCGTCGTCTCCGGTGGGCTCGGCCCGGAGAACGTGCGGGAGGCGATCGAGTTCTTCGAGCCCTACGGGGTGGACGCATCCAGTTCCCTGGAGGACGAGCCCGGCAGAAAAAACGATGATCTGGTACGGAGGTTCGTTCTTGCGGCAAAAGACTGAGACGGGATACTTCGGTCCCTTCGGGGGCCGCTACGTTCCCGAGACCCTGATCCACGCCCTCGAAGAGCTCGAAGAGGCCTACGAGCGCTACAAGAACGACCCTGAGTTTGGCGAAGAACGGGACCGCCTGGCGAGGGATTTCGTGGGCCGCCCGACCCCCTTTATGTTCGCCGAACGCCTGACGCGCAAGTGGGGCGGGGCCAACGTCTGGTTCAAGCGCGAGGACCTCGCGCATACAGGTGCGCACAAGATCAACAACACTTTGGGACAGATCCTGCTCGCCGACCGTATGGGCAAGGAGCGGATCATTGCCGAGACCGGGGCGGGCCAGCACGGCGTCGCCACCGCGACCGTCGCCGCCCTCTACGGCAAGGAATGCGTCGTGTACATGGGCGAGGAGGACACCCGCCGCCAGAGGCTGAACGTTGTGCGGATGAAGCTTCTCGGGGCCGAGGTCGTGCCCGTCCTCTCCGGCTCGCGCACCCTCAAGGATGCGGTGAACGAGGCGATAAGAGACTGGGTCGCGAACGTCGAGGACACCCACTACATCATCGGGAGCGTCGTAGGGCCCGCACCATACCCCCGGATCGTACGCGATTTTCAGGCCGTTATGGGGACTGAGATAGAAGCCCAGAGCCGCGAGCGGCTCGGCGGAGACCCCGACGCTATCGTCGCCTGCGTCGGCGCCGGCTCGAACGCGATCGGGGCCTTCTATCCGTTTGTCGGCCGCGAGAACGTCAGGCTCGTAGGCGTCGAGGCGGCAGGAAGAGGGCTCGCCACGGGAGAGCACGGCGCGTCGCTCGCGGAGGGAAACCAGGGCATCCTGCACGGGGCGATGAGCTATGTCTTGCAGACGGAGGGGGGCCAGATCCGTGAGGCCCACTCCATCTCAGCTGGCCTCGATTATCCTGCCACGGGCCCCGAGCACGCTTTCTTGAAGGACGAAGGCCTCGCCGAGTACGCGAGCGTCACAGACGGGGAAGCGCTCGAAGCCATGAAGACTTGCTCGCGTCTCGAAGGCATCATCCCGGCTCTAGAAACCGCCCACGCCCTGTTCTACGCGGAGCAGGTCGCGAGAGAACTCGGCCCTGGCAAGAACATGGTCATAAACATCTCGGGACGCGGCGACAAGGACGTGGAGGTTGCGGCGAACGCGCTCGGCATCGGCGCGGAGGAAGCTGAGATCGTCTCCAGCGACGAATCCTCGAACCCCGTCGACGGTACGGACGAAGTAGCCTTTTGAACAGCGCGCGCGTGAGGGACGCCTTCCGGGAAGGGCGCACGGCGCTCGTGCCGTATCTGACGGGCGGGTATCCTTCGCTGGATGGGGCGCGGGAGGTGGGGGAGGCCTATCTGGAGGCCGGTGCCGACGTCTTGGAGATCGGGGTTCCATTCTCCGACCCGCTCGCTGACGGGCCGACGATCCAGGACACCACGACCCGCGCCCTGGTGAATGGGGCCGACCTCGAATACTGCCTGGACCTGGCCTCGGGGTTTGCGGCGCGGGTCCCCGTCGTCTTCCTGCTCTACTACAACGTCATCTTCGCGCGGGGGGCCGAGCAATTTCTGCGCGAGGCGGCCGAAGCCGGGGTCTCCGGACTTGTGATCCCCGACCTTCCAGTGGATGAAGCGGGCCGCTTTGCCGGGCTCGCCGCTGATGCCGGCGTCGCCTTCTGCCCGCTCGTCGCGCCGACCTCGACCGACGCTCGCGTCTCGCGCGTAGGCGAGATGGCGACGGGTTTCGTGTACTGTGTCTCCGTGGCCGGGGTGACGGGGGTGCGTGACACCCTTCCGCCAGGCACCTTAGGGCTTCTGAGGCGCGTGCGCGCGAGGACCGATGCGCCGGTTGCCCTAGGGTTCGGGATAGGGTCGGCCGGGGCCGCCGTCGAGGCCGCTGAGGAGGCTGATGGGATCATCATCGGTAGCAAGCTCATGCGGCTCGTCGAGGAGGGCGGGCCGGAGCGGGCCGGCGCCTGGCTTGGCGGGGTGCGCGAGGCGCTCTCAGGGGTCGTGAAGGCGGGGGGCTAGGCATCAGGAACTGGCTTAGCAAACGCAGGGAGTATTCACGGAGCGCGCCAGAGACCGAGAGCGGTGTCGGCCCAATAGACTCCGTCTTCACCAAGTGCGAGAAGTGCGGGCAGCCGATCTACGAGAAGGACCTCAGGGCGCGCTTCAACGTCTGTCCCCACTGCGAGTTCCATTACCCACTCTCCGCGCCCGAGAGGATAAGGCTCCTCACCGACGCTGACAGTTTCGAGGAGCGTGACGGGGGCATCGTCGCCGACGACCTCCTCGGGTTCGAGGACTACCGTCAGAGGCTGGAGAAGGCGCGCGCGAAAACGGGCCTCGACGACGCCATCCTGAGCGGGACCGGTGCCATAGGGGGGAAACATGTGGCGCTCGCCGTCCTCGACTTCCGATTTATCGGGGGTTCGATGGGGAGCGTGGTCGGGGAGAGGGTCGCGAGGACCATCGAGCTCGCCGGCGCGGAAGAGCTGCCGCTCGTAATCGTCTCGGCGTCGGGCGGGGCGCGGATGTTCGAGGGCGTCTACTCGCTCATGCAGTTGGCCAAGACCAGCGTCGCCCTTTCGCGCTTCGTCGAGGGGTCGTGTCCTTACGTCTCCGTCCTGACCGACCCTACTTTTGGTGGTGTGACTGCCTCTTTCGCGACGGCGGCCGACGTGATTCTGGCCGAACCGGGGGCCAGGATCGGCTTTACGGGGGCGCGCGTGATCGAGCAGACCACCAGGGAACGGCTGCCCGACGGCTTCCAAACCGCCGAGTTCCAGAGGGAGCATGGGATGGTCGACCGTATCGTGCACCGCCTCAGCCTCAAGGGGGACCTCGAACGCCTGCTGGGGTTCCTGCCGTGAGGAGCACGAAGTGATCCTGGACTTCGAACGCCCGATCAAGGATTTCGAGGAGCGCATCGCGGAGCTGAGGCGGCTCGCCGGCCCGAGCGAGGAGCTGCGGGGGGAGATCTCACGTCTCGAAGAGGCCCTCGACGCGGCGCGTAAGCGCATCTACTCAGACCTCTCCCCGTACCAGCGCGTGCAGGTGGCCCGCCACCCCGAGCGTCCGAACTTCCGCGCCTACCGCGACGCCCTCGCCGACGACTTCTACGAGCTTTCCGGCGACCGCTTCTTCGGCGACGACCCGGCCGTGCGGGGCGGGCTGGCCAGGATAGGGGACCATAACATCGTCCTGCTCGGCCACGATAAAGGGACGGACGTCAACAGCCGCGTCAAGGGCAACTTCGGCATGGCCCACCCCGAGGGCTACCGCAAGGTCAAGCGCTTCTACGAGCTCGCCGCCAGGTTCGGGCTTCCCGTGGTCGTGCTCGTCGACACCCCGGGTGCTTTTGCGGGGAGGGGCGCGGAGGAGCGGGGGCAGGCCTGGGCCATCTCAGACGACCTCATGACGCTGGCCAGGATACCGGTGCCCGTCATCTCGGCCATCATCGGCGAGGGTTGCTCGGGCGGCGCGTTAGCCATGTGCGCAACGGATTACGTCGGGATGCTAGAGAATTCCTACCTCTCGGTCATAGCGCCCGAGGCGTGCGCTTCTATCATATTCCGGGATCCCGGTCGCGCGGCCGAAGCCGCAGAAGCCCTCAAGCTCACGGCGGCTGATATGAAAGAACGCGGGATCGTGGACGAGATCATCCCCGAGACCCTCGGTGGCGCCCACAACGATCCCACAACCACCATCGAGGCCGTGGGCAAGTCCCTCAACCGCGTGCTCGATGGCCTCTCGGATACCGACCCGGATAAGCTCCGCGATGCCCGCTACGAACGCTACCGCCGCATCGGCGCCCACGCGTCTGAGAACGGTCGGGTCTCGTAGCACGTTCCATCACCAACAGGCTGTAGGGGCGCTTCGCGAAGCGCCCTTACGCGTTCCGCTAATCGAGAAACGCCCTCAATTCCTGCGTAGTATCGTCGGGACGCTCTTCGGCCAGAAAGTGGCCGGCGTCGAGCGGTTTGCCGCTCACGTCGTTCGCAAACCCGCGCCAGACCGCCTCTACGTCGTAGGTCTTCTCCACTACGCCTCGCCCGCCCCAGAGGGCCAGGAGCGGGCATACCACCTTACGACCCTCGTTCCGGTCTGCGTCGTCATGCGTTAGATCTATGGAGGCCCCTGCCCTGTAGTCCTCGCAGCTCGCGTGGATCGTGTCCGCGTCGAAGCAGCGCCCGTACTCGGCGAGAGCTTCCGGGGAGAAGGTTTCCAAAGGGGTGCCCCAGCCGCCCAGCTTCTTCCTGAGGAAGTAGCCGGGATCCGCCCCGATCAGGGTCTCTGGAAGGTCGTAGGGCTGGATAAAGAAGAACCAGTGGTAGTAGGCCGTCGCCAGATCCTTGCCTACCGTCGCGTAGACGTGACGCGTCGGGACTATGTCCAGCACCGCAAGGCGCGTGACACGCTCCGGAAAGTCAAGGGCAATCCTGTGCCCGACGCGTCCCCCTCTGTCGTGGCCGACCACGGCGAAAGAATCGAATCCCAGCGAGTCCATGACCGCCGCCTGATCCGCGGCCATCGCCCGCTTGGAGTACGTCGAGTGGTCCTCTTCTCCGAAAGGCTTGGAACTGTCGCCGTAGCCCCTAAGATCAGTGGCGACTACCGTGAAATCCTCGGCCAACCTGGGGGCGACAAGATGCCACATCGCGTGGGTCTGCGGGTAGCCGTGCAGGAACAGCACCGGCGGCCCGTCGCCACCGCGGACCAGCTCTATCTCCGCGCCGGGGGTCTCTACCCGGCCCCTCTCGAAGCCCTCGAACACGCCCTTAACCGAAGAACGTCTCGACGACCTTGTAGAAGTCGTCGGGGACCGTCTTCGTCTCCTCGGTGGCCTCCGAGAGGTCGACGGTCACGATGTCGTTGCCCCTAAGCGCGACCATCTTGCCCCACTCTCCGTTCTTTATGGCCTCGGCGGCCCTCAGGCCGTAGCGGGTGCTCAGGATGCGGTCGAAGGCGGTGGGGGTTCCGCCGCGCTGGAGGTGTCCGAGGACCACGTGGCGCGTCTCGATGCCTGTGCGCTCTTCGATCTCACCCGCCAGCGTCTCCGCTATGCCGCCGAGCCTAACGTGGCCGAACTCGTCGGTCTCGGTGTTCTGGGTCATGAACTCCTCGGCGAGGGTCACGCCCTCGCTTACGGCGACGAGGCCCCACTTTTCGCCCTTCTCCGCACGCCGTTTAAAGATGTCCGCGATCTCATCGAGGTCAGGCTCGACTTCCGGGATCAGGGTGACGTTCGCCGCGCTTGCGAGGCCAGCACCCCAGGTGATCCAACCAGCGTGACGCCCCATGACCTCTACGACGACTACCCGCTCGTGGCTCTTGGCCGTCGTCCTGAGCCTGTCTATGGCGTCCGTGGCGATGGAGACGGCGGTGTCGTAGCCGAAGGTCGTGTCGGTGGCGGAGAGGTCGTTGTCGATGGTCTTGGGACACCCTATGACCTGCACCCCGAAGTCGTCGTAGAGGCGCTTGGCTACGCCCAAAGTATCGTCGCCGCCGATGGCCACGAGGGCGTCTATGCCGAAGTCCTCCATCTGTTTGACGACCTTCTCGGCGTCGCCTTCGTTCTTGTAGGGGTTGGTGCGGGAGGAGCCGAGGATGGTTCCGCCCTCTTGCAGGATGTAGCGGACGCCGTCGGCGGTAAGCGGCATCACGGTGTCCCCTTCGGGGTCGAGGAGCGCTTTCCAGCCGCGCTTGAGGCCGTGTACCTCGTAGCCATAGTCGTTATCGCATCTGGTGGTGACGGCCCGTATCACACCGTTCAGTCCTGGCGCGTCCCCGCCGCCCGTCAGCATACCTACCCTGCGTACCTCGGCCATGCGACTCCTCCTTCTTTAAGCGTGCGAGAGAGGCTAGTCTAGCAAAAGTCCTCCCGGCCCGACCGTTCCCAAATGCACCAGAGAAAGACGCCTCCCGACGCATGCGCCGTGTCGTGCCATCGCATACCCTAGCCTTCTCGTTCACGAAAATCTAGAAGCGAGCTTGGCGGAGTTCCAGAAGGTAGCCCCAAGAAGTAGCTACCTGGTATTTTGGCCAGCCATCCAAGCTTGAGGACAATGGCCATCTGGGCGATGCGCGCCATTGGGTAGCGATGTTACGATTCAAGGCACAAGTGGGCGGGGATCTGAGAACGTTCTTCCTCCAACGCGGAAAAAGAAGGTGCGGGTCCTGACGAAGCAATCACTACTACTGATAGCCACCCTCTTGTTTGGCGTGCTCGCGGGCATTACGGTCGCACAGACGCAAAGTAGCCTCGCCCAGACGACCCCGCCCACACAGCCCAACATCCTCCTCGTGCTCACCGATGACATGAGAGCCTCAGACCTCCATTACATGCCCGAAACAAAGGACCTCTTGGCCGGGGGAGGCGTGAAGTTCTCTAGAGCTTTCGTGACCCGTTCGTTGTGCTGCCCCTCCAGGGCGACGATCCTGAGGGGTCAGTACGCCCACAATCATCAGATCCTGAGCAATCGCCTACCGCTGGGAGGCTTCGATAAGTTCCGTAGCCCCGGACCGGAGGACTCCACGATAGCCGCCTGGCTCGATGAGGCAGGCTACGATACCATGCTAATCGGCAAGTATTTCAACGGCTACGACAACACCACCTATGTCCCGCCAGGGTGGGATGAGTGGCACGGCTATCTTGGCGACTATGTCCGATCCGACACCTACCGGATAAACGAAAACGGCCAGATCAACACCTACCAGCGTCCACAGACACACGACACCGACCTCTTCGCCGACAAGGCGGCAACCTTTTTAGAGGGCACGGCGGGAGGCGCGCCGTTCTTCATGTACCTCTCAACTAACGCCCCGCATACACCGGCTTTCGCCGCGCAACGGCACCAGGATTTGTTCTCCGACGTTCCGCTACCCGTCCCGCCGTCTCTCAACGAGGCCGACGTCTCGGACAAGCCCTCCTGGATGCGCGACACACCTGCGCTGACGTCCGAGGAGGTTGTCAAATTGCGCCAACGTCATCGCCAGCGCTTGCGCTCGCTACAGTCGGTCGACGAGTTGGTAGGCAGGCTTGTTGGGGTCTTGGAACAAACTGGAGAACTCTCGAACACCTACATAGTATTCACCTCTGATAACGGCCTCCACCTGGGCGAGCACCGAATCGTTGCGAAGAAATGGAGCGCTTACGAGGAATCGATTCACGTACCCCTCCTAATGCGCGGTCCTGGCATTCCCGCAGGCGTGAGCCGTTCCCAGATGGCGCTAAACAACGACCTGGCACCCACCTTCGCCTCCTGGGCCGGGGTCACGCCGCCTGGCTTCGTGGACGGCCGCTCGCTCGACCCACTCCTTTCTATAAGCCCACCGTCGACCTGGAGAAGCGCCTTCCTGGTCGAGCATTGGCAGGACCCCAACGGAGACCCCTTCGCGGCGACCATACCCGACTACAAGGCTGTGAGGACGGGTAGATATCTCTTCGCCAGGTACGCAACCGGCGAGAAGGAGCTCTACGACCTAAGCAAAGATCCCTATGAGCTCGAAAGCCTCCACAGAACCGCAAGCACCGAGCTGAAGAGACGCCTGGCATCTCGGCTCGATGCGCTGAGAAACTGTGCCGCAGAGAACTGTCGTAGCGCTGAGCACTGAGTACCGAATTTCGCGGCGATCGACCAGGATGCCACTGTTTGTGTATTTTCCCTACGGGAACCTCACTATCGACTTCTCGGTTGGGTCGGTTACCTTGGTGTCCGTGCCCGCTCCCCCGTCCAGGGAGTCGTTGCCGCTAACCTCGTCTCGGGAGTTGAGCGCATCGTTGCCGTCTTCGCCGTAGAGGCTGTCGGCGCCGCCACCACCTCTTACCTGGTCCGCTCCACCGCCGCCACGAAGGATGTCGTTGCCGCTCATGCCCTCGATGATGTCGTTGGCCCCCCTGGTCCTTATGGTGTCGTTGCCCCCAAAACCGCAGATGATGTCTGCCCCTGAGGTGCCGTCGAGGGTCTCGCCCGCTGAGGTTCCGGTCTTCGTGCAGGCCTTGAAGGTGGCCGTGTACGAGCTGGGCGTCGCCCCGGTAACGATGTCGTGTTGCTGCTCTTCGCCGTCGGACCAGGAGGCAAAACTGTACGTGACCCCCGCCAACGTCGTCTGCGGTGATGGTGCGTACACGTTTAGCCGGTAACCCTCCCACGAGATGTAAGTTCGCGTGGGTTTGTCGAACTTATCGCCGTTGACTACCAGGTCTAGCCCGGCCGATTGGGCCTGGAAAACTACGTCTACCGTGTTTGGAGCCAGCTTCTGGGTGATGGTCCTGGAAAGTCCCTTGGAATCGGTGGCGGTCAGTCGAACCTCCAGGTAATTCCCTTCGGGATCGGTAGAGTTGATATCCTCCGGGGCAGGCGTGACGATCTCGACGTCGTTGCCTGGCGTGGGCGGGAGGAACGGGTGCGTATGGTCGCCCGCGTGATGCTGGAACACCTGCCAGCTAAGCGCGCCGTCTGCGAGCTGGCCGTCCTCCGGGTCGGTAGCGGAGCCGCGCAGCACGATCTTCTCTCCGACCTCGAAGAGCTGGTTCTGCGTAGGGGATGAGATTGCCGGCCGCGGCGGCCGGTTTCCGGCGTCTACACGGATCGTCGCGGTGTCCTCGGCGCCGCTCTCGTCCCTCACCGTTAGCGTCGCCGTATACGTGCCAGCCTCCGTGTAGGTGTGATCCGTGGTCGAGGTCGTAGTCTCGACCGCCGCAGAGCCGTCGCCGAAGTTCCAGAGGTAGCCTGTCACCTCATCCCCGAGGTCAGGGTCGTTGCTGTCAGAACCGTCAAAACCGACTTCGAGCGGTAAGTCGCCGGAACTCGGGCTCGCGCTCACAGCAGCGTGGGGAGGCCGGTTGGCGCCCTGGACGTAGGTAATGCGGCGAACCTCCCCACCGTTGGCGTAGGTGGTGTAGTAGAGCGCCTGACTCGAGCCATGAGGGCCGAATCTCATAGCGATAGGGCCACCCTTTCCCAGGTCGGTCGCGAACTCGGTCCTCTCGTATCCGCCTCCCTCTTTGGGTGTAAGGTCGAAGATCTTACCGCACACGTAGTCGGCCATGAGATAGGAGTCGTCGTACCTGGTAGGCCACAAGCCGTCTGGCACGAACGCCCCGCCGGTGATGGAGGAGCATCCCGTGCCATGACTGTATTCGTGGATAGGGGGAGTGTAGGGCGCGGCGGAGCAGTCAACCGATCCGCCACGGTCCGGGTTGTCGTGGTCGCCCTCGCAGAGGTTCCAGGCGTAGTCGGCCCCAGACTTGCCTTCGTTTACCTCTTCCCATCTGGCTTGACCGACCTCGTTGATAAAGAAGCGTGTCCCAGGGGCGTCGGGATCGAAGGCGAGGCGGAAAGGCTGTCTGAGGCCTAAAGCGAAAGTCTCCTGGCAGACCTTGCCGGCGTCGGTGCGGCCGGTGCCGTTGCAGCGGGTGCTGTCAGCACCCGTAAAGGGGTTGGTCTTGGGGATGGTGCCGCCCCTGGTTATGCGTAGGATCTTACCAAGCAGGACGTTCCGGTCGCGTGCGGCGTTGTTCTGCCCGTTGCAGCCCGAGTCGTTCGCCCAGTCACAGGCCCCATCGCCGGTGCTGACATAGAGGTAGCCGTCCTTACCGAAGTGAAGGTCCCCGGCGTTGTGGCTGCCGAACGAGGGGATATTATCTATTAGCACCACCTCGCTCGCAGGGTCTAAAGTGTCTCCCGCCATAACGAAGCGCGAGACC
This sequence comes from uncultured Rubrobacteraceae bacterium, assembly GCA_963830075.1. Taxonomy (GTDB): domain Bacteria; phylum Actinomycetota; class Rubrobacteria; order Rubrobacterales; family Rubrobacteraceae; genus Rubrobacter_D. The sequence goes on from CAWHLD010000004.1 coordinate 15,071, forward strand.
CGGTTTACGGGATTTTTGGGATTGGTCGGCTCGTCCAGCGGGCAGCTGCCAAACTTATTGTGGGTGTAGAAGAGGTAAACGTAATGGTTGGCCGCGAAGTTCGGGTCCACCGTCACCCCGAGCAAGCCCTGGCTGAAACTCTTGCAGATCCTGCCCGAGAGGTCCAGCGCGGGAGCCTCCAACAACTGCCCGTTCTTGTACACCCGCACCTGTCCGAGCTGGGTGGCGACGAGCATGCGGGCGTTGGGCGTAAAGGCCAGCGCGATGGGGCTGTCGACGGACGCCACCAGCCGGTCATCGAAGTCGGATTGCAAGGTGGCCGCGGGACCGCGGGTAGCATAGAGAGCCGACAAGACCCCGACCGCTAACAGGGCCGCCATCGCCAAAGGTACAAACACCAACAGCCTGCTTCTCACTGCTCCATGCCTCCTGGGTCAGGGCGCAAGCGGCCGTCCCGGATCCACATCCGCGTCGGCAGCCGATCGCACTATAACAGCACCGCGGAGCCTGCCGCATTCCCCGAGTGGATCATCTATGGCACGATCACGGCGAACCTCCGAGAACACCAGTTCTGGAGGCTGTCCGAAGCTCGGTCGGGGCGGCTGAGGACTTCCGCCTCGAACCAACGCCCTCAGCGGGTATATTAAGCGCTTATGGTCAGCGTACTATTCGTCTGCATGGGAAATATCTGTCGAAGCCCGGTGGCGCAGGGCGTGTTTGAGAGCGTCGTGCGGCGAGAGGGAATGCAAGACGAGATATTAGTAGACTCGGCGGGCACCCACGTCTTCTACCATGCCGGAGAGCCGCCTGACCCGCGGGCGCAAGAGAGCGTGCACTCCCGCGGAATAGACATCTCGGGCCAGCAGGCCCGCCTCCTCGACCCCGAAGATTGCAGGAGATCCGACTACATCCTGACCATGGATGAGGCGAACTACAGAGTGGTATCGGCGCTCTGCCGTGGGAGCGTCGTCGTAAGACCCTTCCTCGATTTCGCGCCAGGTCTAGAGACCGAGGTCCCCGACCCTTACGGGGGTGGAGCGGATGGCTTCGTATACGTCCTCCATCTCGTCGAAGAAGCCTCCGAGGGTCTCCTCGCCGACATCCGCACCCGGCATCTTTCGCCCGGCCTCTGAGAACCTCCGAACAGGCTAGCCTGTTGCGGCAGGCCACTTCGCGATGCAGGCGTGGTTTTGGGCCCTTGAGTATACTGGCGGTCGCAAGCGACCAGCAGGCTGCTCGGGGTAGCGCGGATAAGCATGGCAGAATCGAAGGAGGAACACTATCTCAGGGGTAACCAATTACGCCAGCGGGCTGTCGGCGAGCGAGGTGGCGGAGCGCAAGGCGCGCGGTGAGACAAACGTCCCGCCGCCGGCGCCCGGGCGCTCCTACCGCCAGATCTTCTTCGAGAACGTCTTCAGCTTTATCAACAACGTCTTCTACGTCCTGTGCCTGCTGCTCGTAGTTCTCGGACGTCCGTTCGACGCGATCCTTCCTCTGGCGGTAGTGCTCGCGAACGCCGGCGTGAGCGTTTTTCAGGAGGTGCGGGCCAAGCGCAAGCTCGACCAGATCGCCCTCCTGACGCGCCCGACGGCGTCGGTAATCCGCGACGGGCGCGAGCAGACCATCGACCCTGGCGAGATCGTACGCGGCGACCTGCTCGTACTGGGCCCGGGAGACCAGATCGTCGTCGATGGAGCCGTGGTCGAGGGGACGATGGAGGTAGACGAGTCGCAGCTCACGGGCGAGTCCGATCTGGTCCGCAAGCGGGCCAGTGACGGGGTCTTCTCGGGGAGCTTTTGCGTTACCGGCAGCGCCCGTTTCGAGGCTGAGCAGATCGGCGGCGAAAGCTTCGCCAACCAGGTCACCGCGGGCGCCCGCGCCGAACGACGGGTTCAAACGCCGTTGCAGAGCGAGATAAACGGCATGATCCGGCTGATGATCCTGGTAGCGGCGTTCCTTATGGTAGTGCTGGCCGTGGGCGCAGTCGCCGCACGCGACCCGTTCGTCGAGCTGGTCCAGAGGTTGGTAGTGGTCATCAGCCTGGTGCCGCAGGGGCTCCTGCTGGCGATCGTGGTCGCCTACTCGCTAGGCGCGATGCGGGTAGCGGGCCAGGGCGCCCTGATACAGCAGACGAACGCCATCGAGTCTCTGAGCAACGTCGATACGTTCTGCCTCGACAAGACCGGTACTCTGACCACGAACCGTCTTAAGCTGGAAAACGTCCTGCCTCTCAGCGTCGACCGCGACGACCTGCGCCACCGCCTCAGCAAGTTCGTGGCCAGTGCGACGACTACCAACAAGACCAGCGAGGCGATCGCGGAGGCGCTCCCGGGAGTGACACAACCGGCGATCGATGAGGTGCCCTTCTCCTCGGCGCGCAAGTGGAGTGCCCTCGTCTTCGACGGGCAGGACAGTGGGGCTGGGACGCGTCCCGCGGACGCCGCCGAGAACACGGCCGCCGACCTTCCGGCCGGCCGCGCGTTGCGGGGTGTCTACGTGCTCGGCGCGCCCGAGATGCTGCGTCCGCACCTCCGCAACGGCTCGGACCTGGACGGCCAGGGAGACGAGTGGGCCGCCCGCGGTTTGCGGGTGCTGCTCTTCGCGTACGCGCCGGACCCAACGCCCCTGAACGACGGGGACGAAGGAGTGCGCGACCCGGACGGGTTGATACCGCTCGGCCTGGTGGGCCTCACGGACGAGCTGCGTCCCCAGGCCTACGAGACGCTCAAGGCCTTCGCGAAGGCCGGCGTGGACCTCAAGATCATCTCGGGCGACAACCCCGAGACCGTGAAGGCGCTCGCCGTGCAGGCCGGGTTCGACCCCGATGCGAAGTTGATCTCCGGCCCGGAGCTGGACCGGCTCGACGACGGCCAACTAGACGTGGCGGCGGTCGATCACGGCGTCTTCGGGCGGATAACGCCCGAACAAAAAGAAGGACTGGTCGAGGCGCTGCACGCCCAGGGGCGCTACGTGGCGATGACCGGCGACGGGGTCAACGACGTGCTCTCGCTCAAGAAGGCCAACCTTGGCATCGCGATGCAGAGCGGGAGTCAGGCCACCCGCGGCGTCGCCGACATCGTGCTCACGAACGACTCGTTCGCCGTGTTGCCGCACGCCATCACGGAGGGCCAGCGTATCATCGCCGGTATGCAGAACGTCCTGAAGCTCTTCCTCAGCCGCACCTTCTTCGTGGCCCTGGTGATCATCGCGATCGGCATCCTGGGCGCGTTCCCCTTCTCGCCGCGACAGAGCGCGCTGTTGGCCCTTCTGACGGCGGGGATTCCGTCGGTCGCGCTCGCCGCGTGGGCGCGACCGGCCCGCGCGCAGCACGGCAGCAGGCTGGGACAGCTGGCCAGCTTCGCCGTACCCGCCGGACTCGCCGTCACCCTGGTCGGGTTGTTGCTCTTCGTCTTCTACAGCCTGCCGGTCTTCGATCTGGCCGCTGACCGCGCGGTCACCATAAAAGAGATCAACACCGCCTTGAAAGACACCATACCAAGGGCGCAAACGGTGCTCACCTACTTCCTTACCATTTGCGGCCTGCTGCTGGTCGTCTTCCTCGAGCCCCCGAACCGGTTCTGGGCGGCAGGGGGTGAGCCCAGCGAAGACCGCCGTCCCGGCTGGCTGGTGGTGGTCCTTCTGGTCGGGCTCTTGTTGATCGCCTTCGTTCCGGCCCTGTCCGAGGTCTTCGACCTGCGCCCGATCTCCGTGCTTGACATGTTGGCCGTCGTGGCGGGCGCCGCGGTCTGGGTGTTCCTGGTCCGCGCCGCCTGGAAACGGCGCTTGCTGGAGCGTTTCCTGGGAGCCGATCCCGCGCGCTGACGATGGTGGAACGAGATCTCGACTCGAGCAACGGGCGCGTCGCGGGCCTCTTCCGTGTCTGAGAAGATCATCGCCCGCGGGGTAGAACTCGCCCTTAACGAGCGCCTGAAGTGCGCCCGTCCGATGGGCGGCGGCTGCATCGGCGAGGTCTACAAGGTGAAGCTAGAGGATGGTACGCCCCTCGTGGCGAAGGTAGACCGTGATGGAGAGTCGCACCTCGAACGCGAGGCGTACATGCTCCGCTACCTGCAGGAGAAGTCGGACCTTCCGGTTCCCGAGGTCTACCACGGCTCCGAGACGCTGCTACTTATGGAGTTCGTGGAAGGGAGCAGCCGCTTCTCAAGCGGTGCCGAGCGTCACGCCGCCGAGCTTCTCGCGGCGCTGCACGAGATCACGGCGGACTCCTACGGCCACGAGCAGGACACCCTGATCGGCCGCCTGGATCAGCCGAACCCGAGGACCGAGAGGTGGGCCGAGTTCTTCAGGGATCATAGGCTTCTCTACGCTGCGAACGTCGCCCATGGAGCGGGAAGGTTGCCGTCAAGGGACCTGCGTCGGGTGGAACGCCTGTCCGAGAGGCTCGACGGGCTGATCGAAGATCCCAACCCTCCGGCGCTCATCCACGGAGACGTGTGGAGCGCCAACGTGCTGGCGCGGGGAGATCGCGTAACCGCCTTCCTGGACCCTGCGCTTTACTACGCCGATCCGGAGATCGAACTGTCCTTCATATCCCTCTTCGACACTTTCGGCAAGGCGTTTCTGGAACGCTACGCGGAGATCCGGGGCATAGACAGGCGCTTCTACGACACGCGCCGCGACCTGTACAGCCTCTATCCGCTGCTGGTCCACACGTACTATTTCGGCGGCGGATATCTAGATTCCGTGCGCAAGACGTTAGACCGGTTCGGGGTGTGAGAGCCTTGTCGAGAGACGCAAACGGTGACGAAATACGCGCCAGGACGCGAGCAATCGTAGCCTCCTAACCGGATGCTGCGACGGCCGGAGCGTTTTCACTTGCGGGACACATCCCGATCGTCGGCATACTCGTGGCAGCCCTGAAGCGGCAAGGTCATCTACTTTTTATGGGCCACGTACAGGGTCGTCAGGTAGCCCTTGACGATACTACCGTCATAGTTTGCGTCGATAAGCCTGGTGATGCCGCTGAAGAGACGATCACGCGTATCGGCTTGCAGGTTCCTGTGGTCCGAGTAGGTGCTCAGAATACGCAGGTAGCCTGCAGCGTCGTACGTCTCGTCCCATCGATAGCGGCGGATCGTTGTTCCTTCGAACAGGCCTGAATCTTCGATCTCGGGCGTCCTGTCTGGAACCTGGTCGGGCCTGGGCGGTCCTTTGTAATCCTCGGGACCGACGATCTCGGGCGCTTCCCGTTCGTAGACGTTCTGCACGTTTTGGAAGAACCCGCTGTCCACATCCGTGTGGACGTGCTCGTTCCAGAAAAGGGCGAGCGAGGCACGGTCTCTGAGCGCCGTTGCTACCGTGTGGTAGGCGGTTGCTGGTTCCAACCAATGGAAGGCCGTGGCCGAGACCGCAAGATCGAAGGCCCCTCTCTGCAAGGGCCACTCCTCGAAAGCCCCGGTATAAACTTCCGCCTGCGGATACGCGCCGAGGTTGCGGCGGGCGACGGTGGCCATGTTCTCGCCGAGCTCGACGCAGTGGATGCGGTACCCGCGGCGGGCGAAGGGCACCGTAGCCTGGCCAGTACCGCATCCAACCTCGAGTATCCTCCCGCCCGGCGATATCCCTGAGAGCGAGACGATATCTTCGAAGAGACCCTCGGGATAACCGGGACGCACCTGGTCATAGAGTAGCGCCGCCCCGTCGAAGGTGGACCTGAGCCTGTTGCGGTCTTCGGTCATCGGGTTTGCGCTAGTGCACGCCCCTCAATGAGCGCATACCAACAAGAATAACCACAGCATCTTCGGCGAGCGCGACGACCGGGTCTGGCAGCCCGGACTTCCCGACCACCAGCCCGCGTAGCTTTTCTCCCGCGAAGGCCGCAACGATGGCCGCGGAGGACCCGAGAGCGGCTCCTGCAGCGGCAGACCGGCCCTCGGAGACGAGCACGGCCGCGCCCACGAGGCCCCCTGAGGCGGCGCGACCGAGGAGGGGTGGGAGGGTAGTGCGGCCCGGCGTCATCGGCAGCTTGTCCCCGACGACCTCCCCGAGCCCCGCTACGAGGAGCGCTTTGGAGAGTAGGGGCGACCCCAGGAAAGCGAGCCGGGTACCGTCGAGGTTTAACTCTCCGTGACTAGCCGCGCGGCTGACGAAGGCCGGTCCCGACGCGGACCGCAGGCCGGAGATAGCACCGAGCCCGATGGCCTGTAGGGTATTCATGAGATCACGCTCCCGTTCCGTCGGGTGTCAAACCAGCCCCCTACAACGACCTTACGCCAGAGCACTCCACACCTCCAGCTTGGTTCGGATGTGACGTACGATCTCATCGGTAAACTCGCTCGTCCCCGCGGAGCCCCCGAGATCGGCGGTCTTGACGCCGTCGAGGATGGTCTCGAAGGTTGCCTCGTAGATGGCGCGCGAGACGCGGCTCGCGTCCTCGTCGTGGAAAAACGTCAGGAGCGCGGCGCCGGCCAGGATCATGGCCATGGGATTGGCGACGTTCTTGCCGGTAAGCGAAGGCGCCGTGCCGTGCGGGGCCTCGGCCATAACGGTCTCCGGGTTCTCCTCTTCATCGAGTGAGATGAGGAGCGATTCGGCCCCCGCGATAGAGCCGAACATCTGCATTACGAGGTCGGAGATGCAGTCGCCGTCGCGGTTGAGCGTCGGGATGACGAGCGGCTCGCCGTAGGTGGTCAACAGCAGCGCGTAGGTGGCGTCTATGAGCTGCGGGTCGTAGCGGACGTCGCGGCTGTTCTCCGCGGCCCGGTCCATCTCTTCCTTTAGCATCCCCTCGTAGATGGGTGAGACGGTGTACTTGGGGCCCCCGAAGACCTTGGCCCGCATCTTGCGTGCCTGGATGAAGGCGAACTCGGAGACGCCGCGACATACCCTCCGTGAGATCTTCTCGGTCCTGTAGGCGATCTCGTCGAGGCCTTCGCCCTCACGCCATTCCTCTGCCCCGTAGGCATCGTCGACGGCCATGCGCACGACGGAGATGGGCGCATGCACGCCGCTCATCGGGTTGACGCCGGGGATGCGCCGTCCCGTGCGTACGATAACGGTCCCGTCTATACCCGTGCGCAGGATCGCATTTGGCGAACCCACGTCGTCCGATGCCTCGGGCGTGACGGTGGCTGCCTTGATGCCGAACCCCGTCTTCTTCATGGCGGCGGCCGCATCGTGCACGACCGCGTTGTCCGTCGAGCGCCGGTTCTCGAGCGACAGGTCGTAGCGCTCGAACTCCACGTCGATGCCGGTTACCGCCGGATCGAGCACGCGCAAGGCCTCCTCCAGCAGCTCTTGGCCAGTCTGGTCACCCTCCATTACAACGATCGTCTTCGGGTCCACTCGTCGCACCTCTGTGAATAGTCTTTTCGGATATCCCACAGAGTATACGACCCGCGCACAAGTACACGCGTGCGTACCCACACGGCCGCGAACCCGCACAAACCTGTAGGGGCGGTTCGCGAACCGCCCAATAACGTGCCGCAATTTGTAAGCGCGGAGACCCCGAAGGTAGACTGAGGTCCGAACCGGGGAAAGCCGAGATAGGAGAATTCTGGTGGGATCGTTCCTGGCAATTGTCATCGTTGTACTCGTTATAGTTGTCGCAGGCATCTACTTCGGCTCCCGTCGTGGCGGAAGGGACGACGGAGAGGACGCCGCGGGCGGCTACTACGGTCCCTCCGGAGATGGCGGCCACGGCCATCACGATCACAATGGCGGAGATAGCGGTGGAGGCTGGTTCGACGGCGGAGGAGGCGAGGGGCGGTGGTGGCGGAGACGGCGGCGGCGGCAATTAGCCGCAGCACCACCCCTATGCACTTCGCGTAACAGCTATTCGCAGTAGGTCCACACCTCCACGAACCACCCATACGACTCCAGGCGAAAACAACAAGCAAACAAACTGAAGCGTAGTAGGACCGTCCGGTTTCGCCGTACGGAATGCTGACCTGCTGAAATGACATTATCCTCAGCCGTCTCTCAGGTTCCGACGACATACTTCATCACGAAGCCAGCGAGGAACGGAGGAACAAGATGATCGAGAGGCTACGCCAGACGAGGCAAAGGGTGCAACCAGCGCGCCGTCCTGGGGCCGTCGTCGCGGTGGCCGCACTCGTTATGCTGTTCGTCGCCGGCTGCAACGCGAACAGTAGCGAGAACGCCGGCGCGGACCGGTCACAAAGCGCTGCGGGGTCTGGGGGGTCGCGAGACCTGCCCCAGGGTTCCGAACCCGTACATCTCGACCCGAAGAACTTTACAACCAGAATCGACAACCCCTACTGGCCTATGGACCCTGGCACGCGGTGGACCTTCAGCGAGACCGACCAGGAGGGAGCCGAGCTGAAGGTCGTCGTCACGGTGAGCGACGCTACGAAGAAGATCGCCAACGGCGTCACCGCCAGGGTCGTGCGCGACACGGTCACCGAAAACGGCGTGATCATCGAGGACACCTTCGACTGGTACGCCCAGGACAACGAGGGCAACGTCTGGTACCTGGGTGAGGACACGGCCGAGTTCGAGAACGGCAAGCTCACGACGAGGGCAGGCTCCTTCGAAGCCGGGGTCGACGGCGCCAAGCCTGGCATTATCATGCCGGCAGATCCACGAGATGGGATGCAGTTTCGCCAGGAGTACTACAAGGGTAAGGCGGAGGACAACGGTGAGGTTCTTAGCACCGACGAGATGGTCCAGACGCCCTTCGGCCAGTACGATAACGCGCTCCTGACGAAGGACACGATCACGATCGAGCCGAACGTACAGGAGTACAAGCTGTACGCGAGAGGCGTGGGCCTCGTGCTCGCCCTGGGTGTTTCTGGCGGTCCCGGCAGCCGCGAGGAGCTTATCAACCTCGATACCGCAAGCCAGGAGGAGACCGAAGTGGCCGGCTCTGCGCCGCTCGGTTCCATCAGGTAAACGCCAGGGCGCTGCCCGCCTGTCGTGAGCCCGTATGCGGGGGCCAGGAGAGTTTGGTTCTGGTCCTCGCACCCTGTAAGCTACCGTGAGGTCGACCGTTCGGCGAATACAGGAGGATCGATGGGCGAAAAGCGCGACAGGGACGTCGAGAAAGGCTACTCCACCGCGGAGTTCGTGGCGAAGCTGCGAAGGCTGGCCGACGCGCTGGAGGCTGACGAGCGGTTCGAGATCCAGGTCGCCGGGGAGAGGATCTACGTACCCGTCCGTGCCGAGTTCAACATCGAGCACGAGCGTGAGGGGGAAGAAGAAGAGATCGAGTTCCAACTCAAGTGGACCAACTCCTCGTGAGTTCCTCCCCTATGCCAGCTCCTCCGGTACGTGGGAGCAAGAGGAAGGGCCTGGGTTCCAGCTGGAACCCAGGCCCTTCCGGCCATGCGATTATGCGTTGGTAGCCCTGCTAGTTAGACCTTGGAGACGTTCTCGGCCTGCATACCCCTACGCCCCTGGGTCGCCTCGTAGGAGACTTTCGCGCCTTCTTCGAGGGACTTGAAGCCCTCTCCCGTAATACCGCTGTGGTGCACGAAGAGGTCCTCGCCACCCTCCTCAGGGGTAATGAAGCCGTAGCCTTTATCGTCGCTGAACCACTTTACCGTTCCTTGGGCCATCTCTGGAGCCCACCTTTCTGTTCCGGGGCTCCACCGCAATAAAAAAGCCGCTCCTCTTGTTGAGGGCGGCGCTTCGGTCACCATAAAACCCACATCCTTAACTACGCCTTTACAATACCACACTCCGGGGCAGTAACCAGGCGCCCCGGTAGCGTAGAATGTTCTGAAGGCGATCTGGAGGCAATGTATGGGGCGAGAAGAACCGGGGCTCGGCGCTGCCAACGAGCGGATAGCGACGATGGCCGAGGACCTGCGCAAGGCGGAGCTGGTGCGCGACAGGCTGGAGGGACTGAGCAGGCTCATGGGGTCATACCCCGAAGGCCACGATATGCGGGCGCGTCTTGAGGGCATGCACCTGGAGCGGGCGCTCGAAGGGGTCGAAGAGGACATCCGGCTACTCACCGACTCCCTGCTTCATCCCCGCGGCACCTGAGGTGTCTGGGCCGAGCGGCCCTCCGGTAGTCCTAAAGAGGTACTAAACGCCCGGCTTTACCCCGCCCGGAGATAGGTAGGCACCCTGAGGCTGGCTTACTCGCCTGTAGCGCGCGGCTCTGAGCGCTCGTCTTCCTCGGCAAGACGAATCCAGCCCACCACGCTCCAGGGATAGAAGTAGCGGGAGAACTGGCTCTGATCTTTGTGGCGCGTTACCAGCATGACGATGCCCCTGTCGTTGACGTCCTCAAGGTACACGGGTGCGGCGGCGCGCAGGTCGCTCGAGAGAGATTCCGTGGTCTCGATCATCACCTCTTGGCCGATCCAGGCCTCCGGAATCTTTTCTTCCGGCACGCTTGCCCTCTCGCGGTCCATCATAGCTCTCTCCCCTTTTTGCTTTCATGATCCGTAAGGGTAGAACATTAAAGGGGGGCGCGTCGCCGCCAGGAGCACGGATTGGTTTTAGTAATGTGTGATACAATACTGCTAGTGTCGTTGTACCTCTAGCAGGAGGTAAGGACTACGATGAAGAGGAAGGTTTACAGCTAGCAGCGGGCGCTGGCGTTGTGGCACGACCAGCGTTTGTCGCACGGGCTGGTGATCGCCGACTCTTAACCGGAGCGGCTTCGCCGGCCCGAATATTTGTGTTGTGGTCCATGGAAGGGTTCTTGCATTCGGAAGCTGGCGAAGTACGTAAGTCCTTGCAGTTCGAGACCTGGAGGAGGCCAAAAGCGTGGCAACATCACACGCCCACCACTGCCGGCAGATAATCGGGTGGGGCCTCGAGGTCATTTGAGAGCAGCTTCCAGAGAGGGGTAGATCATTCAAAATAGCCAAAGCGTTGCCCAGATGACGACCGAGGTACTGGCCCGCCAGGCGGGTACCCGCGCGAAAAAGACTGGAGAATCATTAGAACGAGCCCTCAAGGCCGTTCTCGAAACCGTGGCAGGACGGCGCCTCGGGGAGCTGCGCGATGGGCAGCATCGCGGCGAGAGGGCAGACCAGTGGCAGCCGAACCTGCCGCAGGAGCGGGCCGAGGAGCGTAGGCAACACCGACTGGAAGAGCGTGCCCGGCTCCGGGAAGAAGAACGTGGCAGAGCCCGCCAGGCCGCCTGGGAATCGTTCATGCGTGAGGAGTGGCTGGAGCTTGAGCTGCGCAAGGACGGCCAACTCGACGGACTGTTGGGCGAAGCGTTGGCCGGGGAGCCGCCGGCGGCCCTGCGACGGCTGGCCCGCGAAGACCAGAGGCAGGCCGAAGAGGGGCTGGTGGCCCTTACGAGCAACGGAAAAGTGTACTACAAGCGCGTGGGCGAGCTCGAAGAAGGCGACATGGCAGCCAGGATAGCGGCGGATAGGTTGCGTACGACCTGGCTCAAGGAGCGGCGGGACGGCTGGCTCGCTTACGGGAGGGGCGCCCAGGAGGAAGGCTCCCTGTAGCAGCTTCGGTTAATTGGGTAGCGAGACTAATGCTAGCTGCCGGGCCTCCATGGATCATCCCAGGCCCTGTGCCACATCCTGGTTTCCTCTTCGTGCCGATGTAGCCGCCTGTCCAGGGTGCTTCCCTGGACCCTCATCTTGCGTAGGCGTTCGTCCATGCTCCGCGAGACACGGCTCATGCAGCGCGAGCGTCCCCTCCACCGGATTCGCTCGGCACGTAGCTCTGCACCGCTGCCACGACCCCGACCCGACACACATCCTCCTCTGAGTTCTCTATCTAGAGCTGCCTGGCGTGCACTCTCCCAGTCCCACCTACTTGCACCCCATCCAGTCCGCGCCGGGTGATAACGTAGTGTTTGTCCCCCCTGGCGTATCGCGCACTCGGGTCCCATTCGATGGCCCCCTCGTACTCTAGTTCCGCCAGGGCATCGTAGTAGCGCTGGCGGTCCGACCTGATGCCGCTTCGCCTCGCCGCTTCCAGTAGGGCTAGACGGCTTCCAGGTAGGAAAGTCTGTGCCCCGTGGAGTTCGGTGTGTATCTCTTTGGCGGCATGGATCAGAACCCGCGCGTCTTCGCTCATGTGCTCCATCTCTTTCGGCCTCCTATCGTGGTGCCAGCTTCACAGAAGGGTACGCCTTGTATCTCCACCCCCGCCCAATGGAAGCATGGGCTTTTCACCTTCGTTTCTGTTCTTAGCATTTTGTTAATAATGTTACAATTATATACTACGAGGGTTGACAAAGCAAGGACGCCCCCGGGCCTCTAGTGGAGCTCCCAACATACTCCCGAACGGCAACCCTACAGAACATAGGAGGGACACGCGAGTACGACCGACCAAGCGTGCGGCTCAATCCTAACAATTTATGATGCAATACTGCTTGTGATGTTGTACTTCTAGCGAGAGGTAAGGAACCCTCTGAAGAGGAAGGTCTACAGTTAGCCGCGGACGCTGGCGGTCGCCGGCTCTTTACAGCTGCAGCTTGCCTGGTCCGAGTATTCTTGCCGTTCTTATCCCTTGTGCTCCAGGGAATTCTGTACTGCCATACGGGCGCTTCTGTAAAGAAGTAGACAGCGAGGCCGGCAGCGTACTATAGATCAATCAAGAGGAAGAGCCGGCGTCCGTGTCTCTGGGGCGCCGGCTCCATAGGATGCCTGTTTGGTTAGCTAACGCCCGCGCCCTGCTCCTCTTTCTTCTCGGCGCCCTGTTGATCCGAACTCCCGACCAATTTCTCCAGCAGCGATGGTATGGCATTCCCGTTGTTCTTCGCAATGCTCTTCTCGACAAAGGGCCCGAACAGGTCTAGTGGAATAGGCAGCACGATCGTCGAGTTCTGTTCGGTAGCAATCTCGGCCATAGTTTGGAACAGTCTCAGCTGGACGGCCGTCGGGCTATCCAACCTATCGGCGGCTTGGCGAAGCCTCTCGGACGCCTGATACTCGCCCTCAGCGGCGATGATCTTGGCCCGCCGCTCGCGTTCGCTCTCGGCCTGCCTGGACATCGCCCGCTGCATCTGCTGCGGGATCTCGACGTCCTTCACCTCGATAACGCTCACCTTGATGCCCCAGGGTTCGGTTTGCTCGTCTATGATCGTCTGAAGCTCGGCGTTTATGGCCTCGCGGTTGGCGAGCAAATCGTCCAGATCTTTCTTGCCAAGGACGCTCCTCAGGGTGGTCTGGGAAATCTGGGAGGTCGCCTGCACGAAATTCTCGACCTCGACGACGCTCTTGTTGGGATCCACCACCCGGAAGTAGATGACAGCGGTCACGCGGGCCGGCACGTTGTCGCGGGTTATGACGTCCTGAGGCGGCACGTCCATCGTGACCGTTCTCAGGTCCACCTTGACCATCCTGTTCACGAACGGGATGAGGAAGAAGAGCCCTGGGCCTTTTGCGCCGCCGTCATAGACCCGCCCAAGGCGGAACACGACCCCACGCTCGTATTCTTTGAGGATCTTGACTGTGCTGGTCAACAAGAACAATCCAACGAATCCGACCAAGGCAACGACCACGATGATCGGCACCACACTAATCCCGGATGCCTGTAAGGCAACCAAAGCCAACTCTGTCACCATTTCTACACTCCTTGCAGGGTCCAAGGGTCTATAAAACCCCGGTTATCGTGGGTTCTGTGCCCCTTTGGTACAGAGATCAACGCGATAAGTAAGCACTATTATCTACCAACGACGTGCGGAATGTGGTGACTGGAGTTACAAGAGCTACAGTTCATGGTCGCCTCGAGTCTGAAGGCGCTGTCGAGTCGGTCGCCGAACTCAACCACACTCAGTGACGGTGAGCCGCTTGCCGTATCCACCCAGATGCGTTGAAGGTGCCGTCTCATAGAGCTCACCTAACGCGTGGGCGCTGCTCTCCGCTGTCCTGTCGACCACAGCGCGTAGCCCAACACCACCAGGATCAGCCCGAACAGCGCGGTCCCGTAGGTTGCTAGCGGTAGCGAGACGGGCATGCTAATGATCAGCGCCAGGCCATACCAGCGCGGCAGCACCCCTGCCCGCAGGGTCGCCACGCCGTAAGCCACGAACCCCACCATCATCGCTATAGTGCCCCACGGGTACGAGATCCACTGCAGGGCCGAACTTCCCGCCAGGTAGATCCCCGCACCCAGGGCCCGGACGGCGAGCGAAGCGAGGGCGACGTAGAAGCCCACCCGTCCGAGGAGCCCGTAACTTCTCCTCTGCAGGACATCTAGCCCCACTAGCCCCACAGCCGTCAGCAGCAGCGCAACGATGAGCAGCACGACGTCTTCGCGGCCTGGGATCGCTTGCAGGTAGCCGAATACGTTGGAGAGGCCCAACACCAGCCACACCACGCCACCTAGCATCAGGCCAAAAGCGCCCCACCGGACGAGTCCTGAAGACCCCATGTCCTCCATTGCCCCTTTGAGCTCGTGCAGAGCTTAACTCCCGGACTATGATGGCACACCGCGCAACCCGCCACCACACCCCACGGAGCACCCATCCTGCGGGGTCCACGCGTCCGCCCGGACCGGGGTTGTGGATTTTCTTCTGGATAAGACATCCGATCATAGCGATCGTTGCGTAGATACGTTCGCGATGTTCCGCAAGTAGGGTAGGGCGGACGACGTTCCGCCAAGAAAGGAGGCATGTATGAGACGAGTAACGCTGTTGGTCACCGCCATGGGAGTAGCATTGCTGCTGGTAAGCGGGGTGGCCCTGGCCGCAACGTTCGACGGTACCCCCGCTCCCGACACCTTCGTCGGCACTCCAGGCTCCGACGACATAAGGGGGCGTGGCGGCGACGACACCCTCTCTGGCGTGGGTGGCACAGACCGCGTTCGCGGCGACGGGGGCAACGACACACTTTCCGGCGGCGCTGACGCCGATGAGGTCAGGGGCAACTCGGGCAACGACAACATGCTAGGCGGGGGCGGCGCCGACGAGATACGCGCCGACGATGCCGGCACCGACACGGTGAGCGCCGGAGCCGGAGCCGACGAGATCGACGCCCACGATGACCCTGGCATAGATACCATCGACTGCGGCGAGGGCATCGACACGGTGGACTTCGACGCGGGGGTCGACGTGGTGGCGGATAACTGCGAAATCAGGGACTCGCACTAGGGCAGAGCAATCTACAAGCACGCCAAACCTACGACGATTATCGGCCGGGGCCCTCTGAGGAGCCCCGGCCCTTCTCTTCCTATGGACGCGATCCCTGTATTTAGGAGTCACTAATGCTTACGCACCAACGACAACCTGCCTTGCGGCTGCTCACGATCGTGTTCGCGCTTGTAGCCGGGCTTGGCATAGCGCTAGGCGCGGTGCTCTCGGAAGCGCGGGCGCAAACCGCACCGCCTGCTCCGCAATACACATTCACAAAGGTGGCCGACAGCGCCGAGGATGGCTTCGACCCCAACAGTTTCGGATGCGCCGCGATCAACACCCCAGGGGATATCGCGTTCAAGGCCGGGCGCCTGGCTCCGGACGGGTTCAACACGATCCCCGGCGTATACCGGGCCAACGCGGACGGGACCCTGACGACCATAGCCGAAGACCCCAAACGGTTCGCTTTCATCGGTTTCAATCCCTCTATAAACGACTCTGGCCAGGTATCGTTCGCGGCGCGGCTGGACGGTGGTAACAAGCCAGATACCGAGGCCATCTTTCGGGGCGACGGCAAGAAGCTGACCACCATCGCTAGCACGGCAGACCAGTTCGACTTCTTCGGGTTTGACACCTCCATCAACAACAGAGGCGAGGTCGCGTTCGCTGCCGAGCTCGACGAGGAGTTCGACTTCGACGAGGGCCTATTCTCGGGCAGCGGCAGCAAGAAGGTCGGTGTGACGACCCATTATCTGACATCTACCAGCGACTTCGATGGCAGCGATTCCAGGCCCTCCATCAACAACCTGGGCGACATAGCTTTCGGGGAGTCTGTCGACTTCGAATCGGGTATCTTCGTGGGTAGGGAAGGAGACTTCATACAGATCGCAGCATCCGACCCTTCCATCGGCCTGGGGGTACCGATCCTGAACGACGCTGGAACCGCAGTCTTCCAGAGGTCCTTTACCGACGAGGCGACCCAGGAGTTCGTGGAGGAGATCGTGACCGGCAACGGTGGTCCTCTCACGACGGTGGCCGACACGAGGGGCGAGTTCGCATTCTTCGGCTTCAGGCCCCCCTCGCTAAACAACGAGGGCGACGTGGCCTTCCTTGCCACCCTCGACGATGGAACCAGCGGGATCTTCGTAGGGCCGGATCCCATCAACGATCGGGTGATAGCCACTGGGGATACGCTGGATGGCTCGACCGTTCAGAACATCACCTTCTGCGAGGAGGGGCTCAGCGACTCTGGCGAGCTAGCATTCGTGGCGCAGTTGGAGGATCCCGACACACCTGAGGGTTTCCGCGTGGCCGTCTTCCGGGCAACGCCGGAGCCATAGCCGAGGGAGCGTCGTTATTCGGGGACCGCTCGGGGCCCGTGACGAAAGGGCGTTGGGTTGGGAATGGCAGGGGGCCGGAGCTTGGTAGCCTCGACCCCTTCAGCCTTCCTTACCGGTCAACGACCATAAGAGTCCAAGGTCGGTTCGGTCTTGCCCGCGCTGAGCTTGGGCACACCGCCGGCTTCACTTTGTCCTCTGCCGCTGTTGAACGTCCACTCGACTTTGACCCTGTGCTTCGAGTCTCGCCGAGCAGGTGAAATAGATTGCGCCTGCAACCGTTGCGCTTGATCCATTCCTTGATCCTCGACAACGAGGTGCTCTCCAGTCGAACCCTTACGTGAAGAGGTCTATGAGCTGAAGGTTCTCGAAATCCGTGGCGAGGGTGGGGGAGAGCTGGGTGCCGTCCCTCTTTTCGCCCATCTCGTCGGCCACCTCGAGGAAGGCCGCGACCGGGCCGGTCGCAGGAACGTCGCGGCGCTTCAGGGCGACGATAGAACGGCTCATCTCGGGGTTTTCCTCTATGGATACGAGGACGAGGTTCCCGGACGAGACGGACCTGACCACGGCCGTCCGCGGTAGGAAAGCGACCCCGAGCCTGTGTTCGACCATCCTCTTGGCGGCCTCGATATTGTCCACCTCCATGGTCCTGAGCTCCCTGATGCCGGCGTTCCTGAACAGGGCGTGCGTCTGCTCGAAGTAGCTCGAGTCGTGGTCGAAGAAGATGAGCTGCTCGTCCCCGATCTCCGTCAGGCTCGCCGTTCCGCGCCTGGTGAAACGGTGCCCCGGATCCACCACCAGGACTAGCTCATCTTGATACAGCGGCAAGCTTTCTACCTCGGGATGGCGCATGGCCCGCGTGAGTCCAAGCTGCACCTCCTCTTTCAAAGTCATCTCGAGAATCGCCTCCGAGTGCCCGGTCCTGACCGAGATCGAAACCCCCGGATGCGCCGCCGCGAACCTCTCCAATAACCCAGGCAATGCATAAGTCCCGACGCCGGGCGAAGCTCCGATCCTGAGCCGCCCCCCCGAAGCCCCCCTGAGCTCCTCCAACCGGCGCTTGCCCTCCTCGAAACCGCCAACGACCCTCTCCGCATAAGGCATAAATTCCTTGCCAGCCTCCGTCAGCCGCATCCCACGACTGGTCCTGACGAAGAGCGGATCCCCTAACTCCTCCTCCAGCGCTTTCAACCGCGCCGTTAACGTCGGCTGCGTGAGAAACATCTCCTCGGCAGCCCGGCTCAGGTTCCCCAACCTCGCCACCGCCAGAAAACATTCGAGCTGTCTGAAGAGCACGCCCAGGGCTCCTTTCAGTCGCCAGGCTTCAGGTATAAGTAAATCCTATATCTACGATACATGCAAACGATTGGAATAATACCTGCAGCGTTGGTATCTTGCGGTTGTGGCAAAAAGGTCGAGAGGAGAGGCTATGATCCCGGTACAGTACAGAGACCCGCAGACGGAGGAGATTCTGGAGCGCCGCTACGAGGAGGGTGCGCCGGCGATCGGGACGCGGGTGAGTATAGGTTTCGGTGAGTACAGGGTCCTCTACAGGTGGCGTTGCGTGCCCACCTCTTGCATCGTCTACGTGCACAGGGTGGCCAGGGAGAGCCGTCAAGAGGTCCGGTCTGCGGCTTGAGGCCGGCTCCGGGTCCGAGCGTCCGGGGACGTGGCTTGCTAGAGTAGCCTCGCCCTGGAAGCTGTAGAGAGGAGCCGGAGGTCATGACGGAAAAGACGCGCACGTATGCCGAAGGGATCGAGTTTACGGCAGAGATCCCCGACCAGTTCGCTGAGATACTTACGCCCGAGGCTGTCGAGTTCGTCGCCAAGCTCTCGCGGGAGTACCGGGGGAGGGTGGTCGAACTCCTCGACCAGCGGGCCGAACGGCAGGAGAGGATCAGCGCCGGTGAGATGCCGGACTTCCTGCCCGAGACGAAGGACATCAGGGAGGGCGACTGGGAGATAGCCCCGATCCCCGACGACCTCCAGGACCGTCGCGTGGAGCTGACGGGACCGCCCGACCGCAAGATGACCATCAACGCGCTCAACTCGGGGGCGAGCTGCTGGATGGCCGACTTCGAGGACGCCAACTGCCCTACCTGGCACAACATGCTGGAGAGCCAACTCAACATGAAAGAGGCGATCGCCGGCACCATCGCCTTCGACGACCCCGGCTCGGGCAAGCACTACGAGCTGAACGAAGACATCGCCGTCATCCTCGC
Source organism: uncultured Rubrobacteraceae bacterium (assembly GCA_963830075.1). GTDB lineage: Bacteria > Actinomycetota > Rubrobacteria > Rubrobacterales > Rubrobacteraceae > Rubrobacter_D. Next base: position 33,619 of record CAWHLD010000004.1, read on the forward strand.
GAGGCCGCGCGGCTGGCACCTCTTCGAGAAGCACATGCTCGTCGACGGGCAGCAGGTCCCCGGGGGTCTCTTCGACTTCGGTCTGTACTTCTTCCATAACGCGCAGATGCTGCTCGATAACGGATCGGGCCCTTACTTCTACCTGCCCAAGATGGAGAGCCACCTCGAGGCGAGGCTCTGGAACGACGTCTTCGAGCTGGCGCAGGACGAACTTGGAATTCCAAGGGGCACCATAAAGGCCACTGTTCTGATCGAGACTATCCTCGCGACGTTCGAGATGCATGAGATCCTCTACGAGCTGCGCGAGCATTCCGCCGGCCTGAACTGCGGCCGCTGGGACTACATCTTCTCCTACATCAAGAAGTTCCGCGAGCAGGACATGCTGCTCCCCGACCGTAACTCGGTGACGATGACGGTGCCGTTCATGCGCGCCTACTCGCTGCTCACCATCAAGACCTGCCACCAGCGCGGCGCGCACGCGATGGGGGGGATGGCCGCCCAGATCCCCCGCAGCGACGACCCCGAATGGACCGAGTTCGCCAACAACAAGGTGCGCGAGGATAAAGAGCGCGAGGCGAAGGACGGTCACGACGGAACCTGGGTGGCACATCCCGGGATGGTCGGGCTCGCCAAAGAAGCCTTCGACGAGTACATGCCCCAGCCCAACCAGCTCGACAAGATCCCCGACACCGACCCTTCGGCGGAAGACCTGCTGGAGAAGCCGGAAGGCAACATCACCATGGACGGCTTCAGGAACAACATCTCCGTCGGCGTCCAGTACCTCGCAGCCTGGCTCGCGGGACGTGGCGCTGTTCCCGTCTTCAACCTCATGGAGGACGCGGCCACGGCGGAGATCAGCCGCGCCCAGGTGTGGCAGTGGATCCACCACGATAGAGGTATCTTCGAAGATGGTACCGAGGTGACGGAAGACCTCTTCAACGAGACCCTCGAGGAGGAGCTCGAGAAGATCAAAAACGATATCGTCGGCCCGGAACGCTGGGAAACCGACGAGTTCGGTAAGGCCTCAGAACTCTTCGCCCGTATCTCGACCGACGATACCTTCGTCGAGTTCTTGACCCTCCCAGGTTACGAGTACCTGGACTAGAGAGGAGCACCAATCCCTGGCAATCCATCAAACCCGAGGACCGGGACCGGAGTACCTGGAGGGCAACCTGCCCCGGTCCTCCTGCCACGAAGCGTGGGACACGTACCAACGCCTCATGATGCGGAAAAGGGCGCTCGTTGCGCCCGCATTGCATATATGTGAGCATATACGTGCATAATGCAGGGTACAAACTTGGAATCGAAGTAAAGGAGGAAGAGGTGGAGAACGGCAAGAGTGGGACGGAGCGGATAGAGAGGGAGTGGGAAGGCGCGCGCTGGGAGGGCATAGAGCGCCCTTACACGGCTGATGATGTGGCGCGCCTGCGGGGATCGGTCAGGATCGAGCACACGCTCGCGAGGCTGGGTTCCGAGCGGCTGTGGCGCCTGATGCACGAGCGGCCCTTCGTGCGGTCTCTCGGGGCTTTGACTGGCAATCAGGCCGTGCAGCAGGTCAAGGCTGGGTTGGATGCCATATACCTCTCCGGCTGGCAGGTTGCGGCCGATGCCAACCTGGCGGGGCACATGTACCCGGACCAGAGCCTGTATCCGGCCAACAGCGTGCCGCACGTCGTCAAGAGGATCAACCAGGCCTTGCAGAGGGCAGACCAGATCCACCACTCCGAGGGCAGGAACGGTACCAACTGGTTCGCCCCGATAGTCGCCGACGCCGAAGCCGGGTTCGGTGGCGCCCTAAACGTCTTCGAGCTCATGAAGGCCATGATCGAAGCCGGCGCAGCAGGCGTCCACTTCGAGGACCAGCTCGCCTCGGAGAAGAAGTGCGGCCATATGGGTGGCAAGGTGCTGATTCCTACGTCACAGGCCGTCAGGAACCTCGTCTCGGCGCGGCTCGCAGCAGACGTCATGGGCGTCCCAACCGTCATCATCGCCAGAACCGACGCCGACGCCGCCAACCTCATCACCTCCGATGTGGACCCAGTCGACCACGAGTTCCTGACCGGCGAGCGTACGATGGAGGGCTTCTACAGAGTCAACGCTGGTATAGACCAGGCGATCGCCCGCGGGCTCTCTTACGCGCCGTACGCGGACGTGGTGTGGTGCGAGACTTCCGAGCCTAATCTAGAGCAGGCGCGGGTCTTCGCCGAGGCAATCCACGAGAAGTTCCCGGGCAAGCTCCTCGCTTACAACTGTTCGCCTTCCTTCAACTGGAAAAAGAAGCTCTCCGAAGAGGAGATCTCCACATTCCAGGAGGAGATCGGGGCGATGGGCTACCGCTTCCAGTTCGTCACCCTTGCCGGCTTCCATGCTTTGAACTACTCGATGTTCGATCTGGCGCGGAACTATAAGGAGCGGGGCATGGATGCCTACTCCGAGCTGCAGCAGGCCGAGTTCGCCGCCGAGGAGCACGGCTACACCGCGACCAAGCACCAGCGCGAGGTCGGCGCCGGCTACTTCGACGAGGTCGCCCAGGTCGTTGCCGGCGGCAGCGCCTCCACCACGGCCCTCACCGGCTCGACAGAGGAGGCCCAGTTCGATACCCCCGAGAGCCCCGTCACAGGCCTCCCCGGCTCCACCGAAGATGAGCAGTTTGTAGAGTAGGCTTCAGGTTTCAGGGGAGCCGGAGACTCCGGCTCCCTCTGGCAAAGGAGGTATCCGTGCCAAGAGACCCACGAAATGGCGCAACCGGCGATGCGACGCAGCCTGTTACGCCGGAGGGATCTTCCGGGCCTGCTCCCGAAGAGGTAGCGGAGCCGGGCCGAAAGCAGAAAGTCGCCGATACGGATTGGCTTTCGATGGCTACGGCTGACCCGGCACTTTCCCTCAAAGACCCAGAGGCCGAATAGAGAACCACCGGGCCGTTTACGGGGTCAATAACCCACCGCGGATCTCGCTCGACCACAAGAGACAACGTTCAGCGAAACCAACAAGCTGCATTGAAACTACGTTCGTTCTTCGAGTTGCAGGTATTCGACGCCCCGGAGATCCAGGAAGTACCGTGACGGTCCCCCGCCCTGGCGGGCGACGCGGATAAGTACGCCTTCGCAGCCAGAGCAGCGCACCACCGTGCCGATCTCGCTGACGTAAGCCATCTGGGCTCCGACCTCGCCGCTTGCGCCGCAATGGGTACAGGTGGCCCTGGCTGTGGTCATCTCGAAGGCGAAGACCTCCCCGAGGATACCCCCGGCGGCGTTCCCGTCGAGCCTCTGTTCGTCCATCGCTATCCTCCTGTCGGTCCGAAACGCTCGGTCTTGATGCGCGTTGGGTCTTGGCCAAGCCCGACCAGGGCCGTTGCCACCGTCTCGACCAGCGGTGTAGGACCGCACACGAACGCGAGGGGACGGTCTTCAGGCGCGTAGACCACGTCACTCAGCATCGCCTGGTCGATCCTCCGGTCGTAGCCGGTCCAGCCCTCCGGCGTCGAGCGGGTGAGCGTGTGAGTTATTTCAAGCCTCTCGTCCTCGGCGGCGAGCGCTTCCAATTCTTCGCGGAAGATGACTTCTTCGTAGGAGCGTGAGGAATAGAGTAGGCGGACTGGCGCATCGCTACCTGCCGCTTTTCGATGCCGGACCATCGCCATGAGCGGTGCTATTCCCGACCCCCCTGCAACGAGGAGCAGGGGCCCTCCCTCCTCGGTCTCCCACGCGAACCAGCCCCCGATCGGACCTCGTAGTTCCAGCCCGTCTCCCATTCGCAGCTCGTCGGTCAGATAAGGCGAGACCTCACCATCATCTAGACGCTCGACCAGGAGCTCGACCCTGCCGTTCTCAGGCGCCGAGGCTATGGAGTAGCTGCGCTCGGCCTGGTAGCCGTCCTCGGCGGTGAGCCTGACGTCGACGTGCTGGCCCGCCCTGTGACCTTCCCAACCTGGCACCTCCAGAAACAGGCTCTTCGTTCGTGGCGTCTCGGGCCTGCTCTCGGCGACCTCGCCAATACGCCAGACGAGCCTGCGCGGGACGCCTGCCACTCTAATCACCCCAGTAACGTTGTTCGCGCCACGGGTCGCCCTGGTTGTGGTAGCCGAGCGACTCCCAGAAACCCGCTTCGTCTTCGTTCATGAGCCTTATACCCCTCACCCACTTGGCGCTCTTCCAGAGGTAGAGGTGGGGGACGAGCAGGCGCGCAGGGCCGCCGTGCTCAGCCGAGAGCGGCTCTCCCTCGTAGGTGTGGGCGATCCAGGCCTTTCCACCCGTGACCTCCTCGAGCGGAAGGTTCGTCGTGTAGCCCCCGTCCGAGAAGGCGAGCACGTACCCGGCGGCCGTCTCTATGCCTTCCAACAACGTATCCACGGAGACGCCTTCCCAGGTCGTATCCAGCTTCGACCATTTGGTAACGCAGTGGATGTCGCGTGTGATCTCCTCTGATGGAAGGGCCCGGAACTCTTCCCAGGACCACGTCTTCGGCCCGTCGACCTCGCCCTCGATCGAAAAGCTCCACTCCGAAAGCGGCGTGCGCGGCGTCGGGCCAGCCGACAGTACCGGGAAACCATCAACCAGGTACTGCCCCGGCGGCACGCGCCCGGAGGCCCCCTCCGGCTCGCGCCGCCGACCACGGAATCCGCGGGAGATGAACCCTCTGCCCATGCCGATACCCCCTAGTGTCTCGCGCTACCGGGAAGGCATCCATTCTGGCACGCCGTCGAAGTCAGGGTCAAACTCGGATGCTCTATGGCAAGCCTCACGGGCTTACAATATACGGATGGTTTTCGGAAATAGATCTGACAGGCTCTTGCCGGACGGTGTTCCGCGTTACGTCTGACTCTACGATGACGGCGGCGTGACTGCCGAACGCTACACTGCGTTGTTTACGGGACTTCTCTCGCTGAAGAAACCAGGCGAGTATACCTACTTGCGCATGGAAGGGGACCCGCTCCGTTCCGGCAACTACACGATCGGTCGCGGTCTTCTGCCTTACGGGGAGCTGGGCCGTGAGATCTCGTTCGTCGATCTTCCGGAGGGTTGCAAGGATTTGGTCCTGGATAACTACCGGCAAATGTGGGGCCTGTAGCGTTACAGAGCCTGCTGCGGGGGTAAGTACGGGAGACCAATTGACAAGGAGGAGGCTACCGCGGACATCAACCCCGATGAGGCGACGCGGTATCTGGAGGGCGTCGATTATCCGTCCAGCAAGGGGGACCTGGCCTCCGCCGCCGAAGATAACGGGGCACCGGAGGAACTGGTAGAGAGGCTGCGTACCCTGGGCAGGCCCAGCTTCTCGGGACCGGGCGAGGTCGTGGCCGAGCTAGAGGCTTCTCCCACCTCGGGGTGGTCCCTACCAGAGAGACTGGGCGACAGGGTCCACTACCTGAACCACGGCAACACCTACGAGTTCGAGGTTTCCAGCGTGGCAGGCTGACGTCTGCCGAAATCCTGGGGGTTACCGGGCAAACGCCCGACACCCACCGGCGCCCACGGTGAGGGCGTGGCCCTCGACTCGGGGGCGGCTTCCTCCTATCGTCATTCACGTCATCCTCCAAACCAACCTGGTGTGCCAGCGCTGATTGCGGGCGACTATCTCTCCGGGTTACTCGGCGGCGCTGTCCGGGCCGGGCAACACGCCGAGCTGTTGGAGCATGCCGAGCAGGTCGTAGTTGCCCCAATTCTCGACGAGCTTGCCGTTCCTGATGCGGCTGATGGTGATCCCCGACACCTCCACCCGCCGGCCGGTGGCGGGGATGCCACCGCGCAATGCGCCCTCGTGCGTGCCGCGCAGCGTCCAGCGAGCCACCACCTCATCCCCCTGTGCCAACAGGTCCTCGATGGTGACGCGAACGTCGGGGAAAGCGGTCACGGCCTGGGCGTTGAACGCCTTGAGACCCTCCGGGCCGTGGAGGGTGGGGTTGGGCGGGAAGTGGCCGACGTAGTCGTCGGCGACGAGCTCGTCGTGGACCTCCGGGATTGTGTATGCTCTTTCCATGAGGCGGCGTACGATGGCCTCGTTCTCTTTGGCCGACACGGTTTCCTCCTCTGCGCGCTTACTTCTCGTTATGGTCGTGGCTGTTCTGTTGGGTAGGACTCGTTATCGAGGGTGCTGGCGGCCAACGGGTTGCCGGCCGAGGCTTGTAGCCGTTGCCAGTTCGCCGTGGATGGCGGCCGCTCCACGCCCCTATGGCCGCCTCTCATACCCTCTCCTTCTCTACTCGCGTCTCCTGTGGCGCTTGTCTACTGCGATTTCTCCGGCGGGGCCGTCATGCCCAGCTGCCCCAGGAACTCCATCATGTCGAAGCGCTCCCAGATCTCCTTTGCCATGCCGTCCTCGATGCGGTACATGCTCATTCCCCAGATGTCTATGCGCTTGCCGGTCGGCGGTAGGGTCATGGTCGGTCCCGCAAGCTCTCCTTTGTGGGTGCCGGTCATCCTCCAGCGCACCGCCAGCCATTCTCCCTCCGCAACCATCTCCAGCAGGTCGTAGTGCTGGTCGGGGAAGGCTGTTGCCAGCATCTTCGCGCGGTGATTGTCGCCCTCGCGTCCCAACGGCTGGCCGTTGAGCGTGGCGTCGGGGGCGGTGAACGCCAGTGAGGCCTCCAGGTCTCCCCGGTTGAGGTAATCGACCACGCGACGATAAAGTTCCTTGTTGTCTCGTGCCATCATGTGCCTTGGTCTCCTCTCCGTATTCCGTGATGTCGCGTCTGTCAGGGGCGGTATGGGGGAAAGTCGGCGCAGAGAGCGTCAACGTACCAGCGGCTACTTTCACCGTTGTCACGGAATACTACCTGCCATCCGTTTGGCGGGTAAGGCGCGTCAGAGATCACCTCGTCGTTCGAGGCATCCAGTACCCTGCCGCCCCCTCCGCTCAGGACCGTGTCTCCCGGGTCGCAAGTCGCCTCGATGGACAGCGTGCTTCCGCCTCCGCCGTCTGTCCGGCCCCTGGACACCAGATACGTGCGGGTACGATGCGTGAAGAATTGCGGCGAGTTCATGCCGTTTAGCAGGGCGGTGTCGTTCGCTTTTTCGGCGAAGTCGGCATGGCCCGAATCTTCGGCGAAGTCGGCGCGGACTGAGTCGTTGACCTTCTCGTTGTAGTAGTAGAAGTCCTCGGCCGAGTTGCCGTCGAGCCTGTCGGCGTTGAGGTTCGCTACCTGGGCGTCCGAGTCGACCTTCATGGGCGCTTTGCCTGGTTGCACCCGGAGATCCAGGGCCGCGCCGCTGCCGTTGTTGTCGATCCTGAGCATGGGGGTGCTCGCGCTGCCTACCAGCGTGCTTATAGTGTTTATGGTGTTGATCCTGCCCAGCTTGAAGGCGTCTCCCGGCACCGCCGCGAGCGCTACCGTGGCGACGCCCAGCATCAGGGCCAGCGTTACCGCCAGGCCCACGGTGAACACCGTCGCCCTTCCCACCCACACCACCTTGGAGAGGATAGATCTCATCATCACTTTGCTCCTTCTTCGGGGGCGGGATGCGGTTCTGCGTCCCGCCCTTTGGCCTTACGTTTGCGCCGTACTGCCGCCTACCGCCTGCCGGAGTCGAGACGGGGCGTGAGCCGATCGAGGGTAGTGGTCCGTTCCGAGAACTCGGACGGTCCGACACCAAAGGAGCCGGCTGCGGACCTCCCTTCCAGGTAAGCGTTGGGATTCAGCCCCAGGGCGCACCTGTAGAGCGTGGCGTGCGTCTTGCCGGAGGGCAGATCGCTGTGGCCGGCGATGGTGCCCTGGTTGTTGATGCCGTGGGCGTTGCCGAAGTCGCCCCCCAGCGTCGGCAGCCCGAGCAATACGCCCCCGCTCCATACAAAGCCCCTGGGATGGTAGGGTTCCTTCCTGGTGGTGTCGGAGAGCCCGACGACCTGGCCTACGTCGTTCACCCCGAGCCCTATGCTGAAGTCTCCTCCGAGCGTGCCGAGGTCCCGCTTGCGGCCGTCTTCCCACACGGTCGCGTGAGACTTGGGGAAGACCGGAAGGTCTGCTATACCGGCGATCCTTCCGGAGTTGTTGATCACGTTGGCCTGGCTGACCGGCCCTCCGAGGGTGCCGAGGTCCCGCATGCGCCCGTCCTCCCACAAGAAGGCGTGGGGCTGACCGTTCCTACGTTTCGCGCTGCCCCCAACCACCTGGCCGCGCTCGTTGATCCCCAGTGCGTAGCTGTAGTAGCCGCCTAAAGTGCCGAGGTTCCTGACTTTGCCATTGCGCCAGATCACAGCGCGCTCGTTTCCATTGGGCAGCGTGGCGGATCCGGCCACAACCCCGAACTCATTGATGCGCCGGGCGTAACTAAAGTCGCCGCCGAGGGTGGGCAGGCGTTTCATTTCACCGTGCCGCCACACGAAGCCCCTGGCCCGACCTGGAGCCCCGTTCTCGCCAAAGGGATCCCCGTTGTACAGGGTGCCGACGATGGTCCCACGCTCGTTGATGCCGAGCGCCTCGCCATCCCTGAAGTTCAGCGTCCCAAGGTCGCGGACGTTCCCGGACCTCCACAGGGCAGGATGGAAATTCCTGTTGCTGGTGTCGGCCCCGCCCACGATCCACTCGCTGTCGTTGACCTCGATGGCCTCGCTGTTGGGGCCACCCAGGGTGCCGAGGTCTATGACCCGCGGGTTGCACGAGTTTGCTCCGAACTGCGTGTTGGATGTCTCTATCGACCCCGCTTCGGCCAACGCCAGCGCCACTCCGCTGCCCAGGACCAGGGCAGCGAGCATCGCTGCCATCGCCAGGATCGTCCGTCTCATCTGATTCTCCTCTCCAAGAGGGGTCGCTTGTTGCACATACCTGGTCCTCCTTTCGCGAGGGCATCCTGCGGGCGGAGTTGGATGGCGTGGTGCGGCTTTCGCCTCACGGATCGTGGTAGGGACCAGCCATCCGGTGCTTCAATAACGAGATGATCTCTCAGGCCCCCTCTCGTTCGTCGCCGGGCGTTCTACTCCAGAGAACTAGTCGCTGTCCTGCGTTGCCATGGATCGCACCCAGAACAGGACACGCTCTTGCTAATATACGTACTCGCAGGAAATGACCTCGTCTTGCGGGTCTGCGTAAACGGTGTCGCTGTCCAGGGCAGAAAGGTTGGGGTCGGCGTAGCGCCCACAGTCCACATAGTCGAAGAGGTTGTCTTCGGCAAAGATCAGGTCGTTACCAGAGCCGCCGTATACCTCGTCGTAGGCCGCGGGGGTGTCTGCGGTTATGGTGTCGGCCCCGCTGCCTCCGTAGAGTTCGTTCTGACCGTCGGACGTGGAGGCGCCCCCCGAGATACCATCGCTACCGGAGCCGCCGTAAACCTCATCGTTGCCGCCGCCCCCGTTGAGCGGGAAGTCGCCGCCAACCCCGCCCTGGATCTCGTCATTGCCACCGCGTCCGTCTAGGCTGTCGTTACCGCCCAGGCCATACATGACGTCGCGGTTCGCGGTACCCGTCCTGGTGTCGGCGTTGTTGGTGCCGACTATGGTGGCCGCCAGGGCCACCCCGCTACCCAGAACCATCGCCGCCACCATCGCCACCAGCATTATCATTCCTCGCTTCATGTTCCCTTCCTTCCTTATGCGTCTCGCCTCTACGGCAGCGATAGACGGTGATTACGAACCTCGGTTGCCTTCAGGAGACCTACTGGCACACTACCTCCCGGAGATCGAGCAAGGGTGCGTTGTCCTCGTCGCCCTCTCCATCCCCGGTAAACCAGGTTGCAGCGAACGCTGTGTGGCGCGAGCTTGGTCCTCCCAATCAGTGGCAGCAAACGTCCATGAGCGCACCCGCTCGGTTTGGTCCGAACGACCGACCGGGTTCCCTCGACGAGGCGGTGCTTTTGCACCTCTCGTATTGCGTCTTCGCGGTGCGGGCGGCTCCGCGGATGGACGTCGTACGGGTCGACCATTCTCTGCCTCCTTCCCACTAGCTATTACCTGCGCGTGGGGGCAGCTTATCCGGCGGGCGTTAATCGCCCGTTATCGGGGTTGCCTAGAAGGTGCCTATACTGTTACCGGATCGCCAAAACGAGTACGGTTTCCGAAGGGCGAAAGACGCTTCCTTGGCTGAGGCGGCCGATGTTATTGTTTGTTGCCCAGGCGAGAAGCGACCAGTTCGCGGGAGCGGATACCGAGTTTCTTGAGGATGCTGGCCACGTGATGGTCCACCGTGCGCTCCGAGACGAACAGAGCCTCGGCGATGCGGCGGTTGGTCAGGCCCTGCGCGATGAGGGTCGCCACCTCCCTTTCGCGGCGGGTGAGGGAAGGCGGTTGTTCGGCTCGCGCCGGCTGTTCCGATTTGGACACGGTCGATCTATCCCCGAGGAGGGCATACTCCATGGCCCTCTCCAGTCCCATGGCCTTCCCCTCTGTCCACCCCGTTTTCCAGGCCACCCCATCGAGTCGAGCGCGGGTGACGGCCAACCCGGGTTCGTATAGCACGCGATCCGTGGGCAACCAGGGAGCGTTCAAGGCCTCGCGTACTCCTTCGGCAGCACCCCAGAGCCGCACCGCACGGAGATCCTGTCCCAGCGCCCCCGCCGTAACCGCCAGGGCATCAAGGTTTTCGGCTATTTCTACCTTGCTACCCAGTTCTCGGAATATCCCAAGACTCTCTTCGAGCAGCGGTCTCGCCTGCTGAGGGCGGTCCTGGAAGGTTGTGGCGACTCCCAGACCCCTCAGACAGCGTGCTTCGTTTATCTTGATCCCGATCTCCCGGTACAGGCCCAGAGCTTCTTGAAAGAGCGCTGTAGCCTGACCAGAGTTCCCCTGGACCAACCCGGCGTATCCCATGAGCATGAGAGCGCTTGCCGCTCCGAACACGTTCCCCTGTTCCCTGGCCAAAGTCAGGGCTTCTCCCCAAAGTCGCCGCGCCCGCTGGAGGTCGTGGCCCTCGAACGCGATCATCGCCAAGCCGTTAAGGATGCTGGGAACCACCGCAGTATTGCCCGATTTTCGGGCCGACGTCAGGCCCTGTTCGTAGAGGGACGAGGCCCGCGCGTTGTAGCCCTGGTCGGCCGCCACCAGCCCCAGGGCCTCGAGGGAGTCGGCGATGTGCGCTTCGTCTTGTAGCTCCTCGTACAGCGCGAGGGCCTCTTCGAAGCGGGCTTCCGCACTTTCGAAGTGACTCTGCTTCCTCAGGATGTGGCCCCAACCGTAGAACGCGTCGGCCCGCGAAGCCGACGCTCCGCCGCACGCGCCCAGCGCTTTCTCGAATTGCTCAGCCCCTTCGTTCAGGTGCCCGCGCGCGTTCCAGAACCACCGGAGCGCCGCCGCCAGCCGTAGTCCCAGGTCGGGATCTCCGCCGTCCAGCGTCCAGAAGAGAGCCGCCCTTATATTGTCGTGCTCGGTCTCCAGAAGGCGAGAGTAAGTCGCTTCTTCCGGCCCTCGGAACTTCGGCTCCGCCTCTTCTGCCAGCGCCAGAAAAAACGCGGCGTGTTCGCGCCTGGCGTTCTCGTTCTCTCCGCTGTCATCGAGTTTTTGTTGCGCGAACTGCCTTACCGGCTCAAGCATCCCGTAGCGCGGACTGCCCTCCTCGCTTGTCTCCGCCACCACCAGGGATTTGTCAACCAGCCCGGAGAGCAACTCGAGGACGTCTTCCCGCTCGATGCCGCTACCAGTTCCTATCGACTCCGTTGCCTCCAGCGTCCACCCGCCCGCGAACACTGACAACCGACGGAACAAGCCGCGTTCGGCGTGTGAGAGCAGGTCATGACTCCAGTCCAGGGCCCCTCGCAACGTGCGTTGTCTTGGCGCAGCCGTTCTGTTGCCGCTGGTGAGCAACTTGAGTGAGTCTTGTAGCCGCTCGGAGATCTGCTCGACGGACAAGGTTCCTACTCTCACCGCGGCGAGCTCTATGGCCAGGGGTATCCCGGCAAGCCCTTGGCACACCTCTGCCACCGCTCGCGCGCTGCTCGGCGTGAGGGCGAAAGAGGGGCTACGGTCGGCGGCCCGTTTCAGGAAGAGACGGGACGCCTCGGTCCCTTCTAGCAGGGCGGCGGTCGGCTCGCGCCGGGGGTCCGGCACGCCGAGGGGCGAGACCGGTCGGTTCGTTTCGCCAGCCACGTTCAGCGGCTCGCGGCTGGTGGCTAGAACCCTCAACCCGGGACAAGCGTCTAGCAAGGTATCTACCAGGGACGCCGCCGCATAGAGCACATGCTCGCAGTTGTCCAGGACCAGCAGCACGGTCTTTCCCCGGCAGGCGTCCATAAGCGTAGCGATTAGCGACTCGTCAGGGCGCTCCGACACCTCCAAAGCCTCAGCGACAGCCCTGGGCACCAGCTCTGACTCGTAGAGCGGCGCAAGCTCTACCAGCCAGATTCCGTCCGAATAGAGGCCCGCCAGATCACGTGCTACCTCCAGGGCGAGACGTGTTTTGCCAGAGCCTCCTACCCCCGTCAGGGTGAGTAAGCGGGTCATTGATAGGGCGCGCTTTACCTCTACAATCTCCCGTGTCCGTCCTACGAAGCTGGTCCTCGGGGCGGGCAGATTGTGCTCGTTTCTCGCAGGCGGCACTTCCGGAGGACGGCCTACGGCCGAGATCTGGGGTGATGGCACCCGACCCGCCGCGATCTCCTGGTGTAGACGGTTGGTCGTATCGCCAGGCTCCGCACCGAGCTGCCTCGAGAGTAACCCTCGGAGTTGCGCGTACTGGGCGAGGGCCTCTCTCCGCCGTCCCAGGAGGGCGTACACGCGCATCAGGCCAGCATGTGCTTCCTCGTCGGTCGGTTCCGCGAGGACACTCCGCCTGAGGGTATCGGCCGCAAGACCGTAATCGCCACGCTCCTCGTAGAGGGCGGCAAGCTCGTTCAGCAGCGCCAGGTAGATTGTCCTCGACCCCTCGCGTTCCTCCTCGGCCCACTCCTCGTAGCGGTCCTCGGGCAAGAGTTCGCCCGCGTACAACTCGATCGCCGCCCGGTAGGTCGCGGGTTCCCCGGCACGGCGTGCTGTCGCAGCCGTCTCCCTGAATACCTCAACGTCTACCCAGAGGCTGCTTTCCGGGCACAACACGAGCGACCCGCCAGCGGAGCGCAGGTAGTGGGAGCCCATTGCCGGGTCGGGAGAGAGAGCGCGGCGGGCGACGTAGAGCGTTTGACGCAGACTATTGGAGGCAGCCCGCCTGCCCAGATCCGGCCACAGGAGGTCCATCGCCTGCTCGCGGTGCAGGAGGTGACCAGGGGAGAGGGCCAGCACCTTCACCAGCGAAGCCGCCTTCCGCAGCCGCCAATCGCTCTTCCCAATTGCGAGGAAACCTACCGAAACCCGAAAATCGCCAAGCAATTCTATGCGCACCGCTTGGGGCGCGCCCTCTGGTTGTGCGGCCACCCTCCAAGGCTTTGCCATCCTCGTCGCTCCCGTAAGCCGGCAACTCCGACCCCTCACCACCGACCGTTAAAGCGACGATGAAGACCATGCTCCAATTCTAAACGGTGCATCACCCCGTCGCCTGATTACGCTTGCAAAATCGACGAATACTCTACCGAGAAGCGCTATAAGTAAAGATTACTCCCGGGTTTGGGCCAGGCTTGCGGTCTCGGTGGTGCGCGACGCCGCGGGAGAGCCCGACTACTTCGTCTCTGTCGCCGAAGACATTACCGCTCGCAAGCAGACCGAGTTCGTTTTGCGGTCGCTCTCGACCAGGGAGACCGAGATCCTGCAGCTTCTGGCGCTCGGTCGGACGAACGGTGAGATCTCACAACGACTCATGTTCAGCGTGAGCACGATCAAGAACCACGTACAGCAAATCATCGCCAAACTCGACGTCTCGGACCGTACCCAGGCCGCCGTGCGTGCCACCGAACTGGGCCTGGTCGAGACAAGGCAGTAGCCAACGCACCGAATCCTGGTGTGATCTGCTTCCCCGCATATTCACCCGACAACCGAGGGTGCGGGTGGTGCTACTAGGCCCGTGTACCCCGCGATCCGGGTCAGGAGGCGCAAACGTGAGACTCTCGTACCATCTCTCAGCAGGTGTTACACTTGTGTTCACATGTTCTGGTTGGCGAGGAGGCGCGTGGTGCGCAGGGTGGGTACGAGGGAGCTCAAGCAGCACACCGGCGAGATAATAGAGAGCGTCAGGATGGGGGAGAGGGTTATGCTTACCCTGCGCGGTGAGCCCGTGGCCGTTATCTCTCCGATAGACCGGGAGGCCCTGGAGGATGCCATCGACTCTGAAGCCGAGCGGGCCGAGCGGGAGTCACTCGGGTGGCTCGCGATGAGCGAAGGTGCCTTCGCGTTCTGGGAGAACGAAGAAGATGAGGTTTGGGACGAGGTTGCGAGGGACGCGGAAGGTTAACCACGCTTGACCGGGGAGGCCTACCGCAGGGGCACGGTAGTGTTGGTGCCGTTCCCGTTCACCGACATCTCGGGCAGGAAGAGGAGGCCAGCGTTGGTCGTTTCGCCGGAAGGCTTTGGCAGGGAGGATTTGATCCTCTGTGCGATCACCTCACAAGTTCCGCAAACGCCCTCTGCATGGGAGGTGCCTCTCGGAGAGAGCGACATGGCCGAGGGGGAGCTGCCCAAGAAGAGCATCATCAAGGCGGGCAAGCTTTTCACGATGCACGAGAGGCTCGTGGCCACCCGCTTCGGGGCCGTAAGGGATCAAAAACTACAAGAAGTGCTCGTGGTCCTGCGAGGTTTGTTCACCCTCGAACGCGCGACGGACGACGTGCCGAACGACGCGCAGAAGGCGGAGTTCGAACCTAACTAGGGAGAGTAAGCAATCGTCGCCGTGCACCAGTAGAATGCCTCTGTGAGCGCTGTTTCGTGGCTCCATCGCTGCGCGACTACTCGATCTCGAACCATCGAATAGCCTTATACCCTTACCTGGACGCCCTCCTTGCTTGCTGCCTGATATCGATCAGCATCCTCTAACGTCAGCACGATCAAGAACCACGTACAGCAAAGGATGGGCCGCGGGTAGTAACGGAACAGGATCGTCCGTCAGGACTAGGACGACGGCTCTACCGCAGTGCCTTTTCCCTCTTCAGGATCTCGTTGACGGTGGTCTTGGAGAGCCCGAGCCGCGCCGCTATCTCCCTTTGCGACAGCTTCTCCACCCGCGAGAGGCGGACCACCTCCGGGGCATGCCTGTCCGACGGCCTGTACCCGGCCCTGCGCCCGAACGTCTGTCCCCGCGCCTTGGCCGCCGCTATCCCGGAGGTGACCCTCTCGCGCAGCAGGTCGTGCTCGAACTCGGCGAGCGACGCCATCAGGTTCGCTATAAGCTTGCCCTGCGGCGTGGAGAGGTCGAACGTCAGCCCTGTCTGTGCGATCAGCGAGACGTCCCAGGAGGCGAGCTGGCCCAGAGTGTCCATCAGGTCCTGCATCGAGCGCCCCCACCGGGTGAGCTCCGTCACAAGCACCGCGTCGATCTCGCGGGCCTGCGCGAGCGCCATGGCTCGCCCGCGCTCTACCGGCCGCTTGCCCTTCGACCTGCGGATGCCTGACAAGGTTTCCCGGAAGACGGCGACCATCTCGTAGCCGGCCCTCTCGGCGTACTCGCGGAGGTCCCTCTCCTGGCGGTCGTTGTCCTGGTCGGAGGTCGAGACCCGGCAGTAGATCGCCACCCTACGGCCGCCTTTCCCCTGTACCATCTAAACCACCTCGGGTTCCGCCGCTTGTAACCCGCCGAAATAGCGGGCTTTCGGTTCCCGGGAAGCGTACCAGGTAGGGAGTACTTTTCTTGGTACGACTCACCGGACGGAGATCTCGCTCGCGCCGCCGGAGACCTCGATCTCGTAGCGGCCTGTGGCTCCGTCGTAGCCGGGACTCTGGAGCCGGACCTTGCCGCCCAGGGCGTCGAAGCTTTGCTCGTCGAAGGTCAGCTTGCTGGCGCCGCCATTCACGCTCAACCGCGCCTCGACCCCGGCGGGACGACGTATGCTCGCTTTGGCCGCGCCCCCGGACAGACGTATCGGGACCACCCCCGGCGGGTCCGGGAGCGTCAGGGAGAGGTCGCTGATCCCCCCCTTGAGGACAAAGGAGGACAGCTCCATCCCCGTGAGGTCCGCCTCGGTCCGGGCCGCCCCGCCGCGCACCTCGATCTCCCAAGGCACCGCTGAGTTCAGCGTGACGTCCTCGGACTGTCTGCGCGAGTCGAAGAGTTGGAAGCGCCTGGAACGCCGGACGGTCACGGTCCCGCCTTCCACCTCGATCTTCGGGGGGGTTCCCTCGAAGCAAGCCCGGTAGAGTTCGTCCATCCCGGAAGCGGCCCGGAGGGTGAGCCGTGAAGCCCCGTTGGCGAACACAAGCCGCCCGCCCTCCGCCGAGCCCAGGGGAGTGGCGAACACGCCCTCTTCATCACCCTCCGACGCCGCCCGGATCCTGGAGATCTCCTCCTCGGTCATGTCGTTGGCTTTCTTCATCAGATCGAGGAAGAGGGCGAGGTCTCGTTCGTCGTACTCCGAGAGCAAGGCATCCAAAGCCCTCCTCTCGTACGAGCCGAAGACATCCGCTCCCGCTCGCTCCAACTCCTCCGTAACGGGCCGGACGACCACCCTGCGGCCGTCGTCCGGGTCCTTCTCCCTTTGGGCGTACCCCATCCGCTCCATGCGGTTGATCACGCCGGTCACCGCCCCCGTCGTAAGCCCCATCATCTCCGCCAACCGCCCCGCGTCAATCGGACCCGTCGAGGTCAGGATGGTAATGCACTGCAAGTCGGTCAGGTTCATCCCGCTCCGACGCGTGACCGCCTGCAAGAGTAATACCGCTCCCGTCGTGCTCCTGCGGTTCTCCGCCTCGAGCTCCCGAAGCAACTCCTCGCGATTTCTTTTCGACATGCCCCTTGACAACCTCCATCTTCCAGCTTACGTTACATATAATTTATCTGCTAAGATAAATTATATAAGATAGTCTCACGTTAGCAGATAAGTGAAAAGAGTATAACACGGCGATCCGGAAGAAGGGGGCACAATGGAACGTGATAGAGACAGGAGCACCGGACCGAAAGGGGGGGCATGACCGCATCTTCACTGGCGATCGAGGCGAACGGGCTGCGAAAATCGTATGGGGAGCAGGTCGTGCTCGACGGCATCGACCTGGACGTTGCGGAGGGCAAGATCTTCGCGCTGCTCGGGCCCAACGGCGCTGGCAAGACCACCGTGGTGAACATTCTATCTACGCTCATCGGCGCCGACAGCGGCGAAATGAGTGTCGCAGGCCATGACCTGGATAGAGATCCCGACGGGGTGCGCGGCGCGATCGGGGTGACGGGGCAGTTCTCGGCGGTGGACGACCTCTTCACAGGCGAGGAGAACCTGATGCTGATGGCCGACCTGGGCCACCTGGGCAGATCCGAAGGTCGGCGGCGCGCGGCCGCATTGCTGAGGCGCTTCGACCTCGCCGACGCAGCCAAGCAGACGCCCGCTACCTACTCGGGCGGAATGCGGCGCAGGCTAGACCTGGCGATGACGTTGATGGGGGACCCGCGCATCATTTTCCTCGACGAGCCGACCACCGGCCTGGACCCTAGAAGCCGCCGCACCATGTGGGAGATCATCCGCGACCTCGTCTCAGGCGGCGTCACGATCTTCCTGACGACGCAGCATCTGGAGGAGGCGGACGAGCTCGCCGACCGCATCGCGATTCTGGACCACGGCAAGCTGGTCGCCGAGGGGACCCCCGACGAACTCAAACGCCGCATCCCAGGGGGGCACGTCCGCCTGCGGTTCGCCAACGAGAGCGGACTCGAATCCGCCGCTCTCGCAGTCGGCGAGTCGTCGCGCGACGACTCGCTCACGCTGCGGGTCCCGACCGACGGCGGCGTCGAATCGCTGAAGGCCATGCTCGACCGGCTCGACGACCAGAAGATCTCGGTCGAAGGACTCTCGGTGCACACCCCCGACCTCGACGACGTCTTCTTCGCCCTCACCGGCCAGCTAGACGTCGGAAACCACGACACCGAAAAGGAGAAGCCATAATGAATACCCTCTCGCTCTGGGCGGGCGACTCGGCCACGATGCTGCGCCGCCAACTCCGGCGCATGCTGCGCTACCCGTCCATGACGTTGCTGCTCGCCGGGATGCCTGTCATCTTTTTGCTGCTGTTTGTCTACGTCTTCGGCGGCACGTTGGGCGATGGGCTTGGCGGCCCGTCCGGTGGGCGCGACGCCTACGTAGACTACCTCACCCCCGGCATCCTCTTGCTGACCGTGGCCTCCGCAGCCCAGGGGACGGCTATATCCGTCGCCATGGACATGACCGGGGGCATCATCGCCCGGTTCCGCACCATGGCGATCTCCCGCGCCTCGGTTTTGACCGGCCACGTCCTCGGCGCCATGATCCAGGCCATGCTCGCCGTCGCCGTCGTCACAGGCGTCGCGCTGCTCATCGGTTGGCGGCCCGACGCTGGTCCCGTCGAGTGCATCTCGGCGATCGGCGTCCTCGCGATGGTCTCCTGGGCGTTCACCTGGCTGACCGTCGCACTCGGCCTGGTGTCAGAGAGCGTCGAGACCGCCAGCAACCTCCCGATGCCACTGATCCTGTTGCCGTTCCTGAGCAGCGGCTTCGTCCCCACCGACTCGATGCCCACCGCGCTGCGCTGGTTCGCCGAGTACCAACCCTTTACGCCCATCACCGAGACGCTGCGGGGACTGCTCATGGGTACCCCCATCGGCAACAGCGCCATCCTCGCCGTCGGCTGGTGCGCGGCCATCTCGCTGATCGGATACCTGTGGGCGCGTGCGCTGTTCGACCGCGATCCCGCGTGGTAGGCGGGCTTCACGTAGCCGTCGTCACGCTCGGCCCGCCGCGTCTTGCGCGGGCCGAGCCGCACATAAACACTTTAGATGAAAGGTGAGTAACGTCATGAACGAAGCAAGGAACGAATTTGTTGCCCCCATTGGCTCGGCGACGACCGGACGCCTGGAGTTCGTGCGGGGCGCCTACAACGCCACCATACACGTCGACGACCTGGCGACCGACCTCTGCCGCGCCCGCTTCGAGGGGACCGCGCCGGATATCCGGGCGGAGGATGGTGTTGTCAGAATCGAATATCCCCGGACCTGGAACCCCCTCGATTGGCGCAGGCATTCCGCCGACGTCGCGCTGAACGCCGCGATTCCCTGGGGAGTCGAAGTGCGCGGCGGCGCATCCGAGCTCAAAGCTGACCTTAGCGGGCTCCGGCTCGAATCCTTCGAGATAAACGGCGGCGTCCACAACGTCGAGCTGACGCTCCCCGAAGCCTCGGGCACCGTCCCCATCCGCGTCGAAGGAGGTGCCCACAGCGTCAGGATTAGCCGTCCGAGAGGCGTCGCAGCGAGCCTCCACGTGGGGGGCGGGGCGAGCAAGCTGGCGTTTGACGACCAGCGCCTCGGCGCCGTCGGCGCCGAGACAACCCTGGAGAGTGGGAGCTACGCTGGCGCCACGGACCGGTACGAGATCACCGTCACCGGCGGCGCCAACGACGTGTCGGTGCTCGGTGGATGAACGCCGGATGTCTGGCCGGGAGGGAGCCGAGTCGATAGCGGAGCGTGGCGGGTGCCCGTAGCGTTTCTTACCAGGGGGCAAAGGGCGGCCTACGGCCGCTACGCGGGCGAGCCCAAGGACGAACAGCTCGCCCGCTTCTTCCACCTCGACGACGAGGACAAGGCGCTCATCGAAACGCGACGCGCCGACCACTCGCGCCTCGGCTTCGCCCTCCAGCTCGCCACCGTCCGCTTCCTCGGCACCTTCCTCTCCGACCCGACGGACGTGCCCGGGGCCGCTGTCGCCTACGTGGGCAAACAGCTCGGGATCGGGGAGCCGCTCGCGGTGCTGCCGCGCTACCTGGACCGCCTCGCCGCCCACCGGGAGCACGCCTCGGAGATCCGTCACGCTCTCGGATACCGGGCCTTCGGCGACGGCCCCTGGCGCTTCAGGCTGCTCCGCCACCTCCACTCCAGGGCCTGGCTCTCCGCCGAGCGCCAGGGCGCCCTATTCGACTTGGCGACGGCCTGGCTCCTGGAGCGCCGGGTCCTCTTGCCGGGACCTACCGTCCTCGAAAGGCTCGTCGCCGCTGTGCGCGACCGGGCCAACGCCAGGTTCTACCGGGTGCTCTCGGGGCTTCCCGACGCCGAGCAACAGGCCAACTTGGAGGCCCTGCTTCTCGCAGAGGCAGGCGCCCGCCATACCAAGCTCGAGCGCCTGAGGCGAGCTCCCGCCCGCGTCAGCGGGGCCGAGATGGTTCGGGCCTTGAACCGCCTTCGGGAGGTGCGCGCCATCGGGGTCAGCCTGCTCGCCGCTCTCGCACGCCCGCGTCAACGTGCTCGGTCGCTAAGCCTTCGAGCTGGACGAGTCGGTGGCCGCGGGAGGCCTCAGGCCCTTGCGCGACCCCGACGAGGCGGTCGACGAGTACGAGTTCCCGACAGTGCCGCTTAGCGAGCCGATGCCCTGACGGACGATCCTGTTCCGTTGCTACCCGCGGCCCAGGATGGCCAGGCTCAGCAGGCATCAGAAGACGAGCGGCCGATCGCTGAAGTGGTGAAAGCTATACATCAACCTGGGATGTCGAGCACGATCTTGCCCATTCCGCTGCCTTCTTCCATTAAATGAAGGGCCGAGGCAACATCTTCGAGCTCGAAGCTCTGGTTTACCTTGGGACGCAATCCGTGCTCGGCGTAGAGATCTAGCATCGCGCCGAACTCCTCGGCGGTGCCCATGGCGGTTCCGAGCACGTCGAGGTTCTTGAGGGCGATGCGGATCGTCATCACCTTCGGCGTTGGACCTGCCGTCGCACCGAAGACGACGATCCTACCGCCAGGTTTGGCTAGCGAGATGAGGGCGTTGAAGGCATCGCCGCCGACGTGGTCGACCGAGAGGTCGATGCCCCCCGACATGCTCTTGAGCTCCTTCGACCAGTCCTCAGAGTTATAGTTGACGCCCCCTTCCGCGCCGAAGCCCTTGGACTCTTCGATCTTCTCGTCGCTCCCCGACGTAACGAAGACGCGAGCCCCGAGGGCGCTGGCGATCTGGACCAGAAACGTCGCCACCCCGCCGCCAACGCCGGGCACGAGGACGGTCTCGCCCTCAGCGACCCCGCCACGCGTCACCAGCGCCCGATAGGCCGTAAGCGCGGCAAGCGGCAACGCGGCGGCCTCCTCGTGCGAGAGATGCGACGGCTTTGGAAATACGTGATCCGACGGTACCTTGATGAACTGGGCAAACGTGCCATCATCCGGAAGACCGAGGATACGATATTCCTTGCCGGGCTTACGCGGATCATCCCCCCAGTAGAGCGCCGGGTTTATGACGACCTCGGTCCCCTCGTCAGGACCCTCAGCACCCTCTCCGCGGGCCACGACCTCACCTGAACCGTCGGAGCCGGGAACTCCAGGCAGGATGTCCGGCGTAACGCCCGGATATTGTCCCTTGGTGGCGAAAAGATCCCGGCGGTTCAGCGCCGCAGCCCGCAGCCTGACCACGGTCTCCCCAGGACCCGGCTCAGGCTCTGGCACGTCCTCGTAGACCAGCTCGTCAGGGCCTTCAAGCTCGTGCAGTCGAATGGCTTTCATGGTCGCTCCCTTCGGTCGCTCAGGCATCAGGTTACAGGCATCAGCTTAATGGTTTTCGTTGCCCGCTACCGGCAAGCGTTAGCGCCGGGTTTCTCCCCAGCCGGCGCTCCGTTTGTCGCGCAAGAGTTGGTCTTGCTCTTACCTGAAGCCTGATGCCTAGACGAACGCCGAGATGCCCGTCACGTCACGACCTACTATGAGCGACTGTATCGTGTCGGTGCCCTCATAGGTGTAGACGATCTCCATGTCAGAGAGATGACGCGCGACGTGGTACTCGAGGAGTACGCCGTTACCGCCCATGATGTCTCGGGCGTCTGAGCAAACTTGCTTGGCCTTGCGGGCGTTGTTCATCTTGGCGAGCGAGGCCATGGGGCCGGTCATCTTGCCCTCTTCCTGCAACTGGGCGAGGCGGAAGCACATTAGCTGCATGTTGGTGATCTCCGCCAGCATCCCGGAGAGCTTGTTCTGGATGAGCTGGAAGCTGGCTATGGGCTTGCCGAACTGTACCCGCTCATGGGCGTACTGGAGAGCCGCTTCGTAGGCCGCTATGGCGTGCCCGATGGCCTCCCAGGCGACGCCGCTACGCGTCGCGGTCAGCACTTTGTTTGTGTCTTTGAAGGAGTTGGCGCCTTCTAGACGGTTCTCGTCGGGGACGTACACGTCTTCGAGGTATATGTCGGGCTGCCAGACGGCGCGCTTGCCCATCTTGCCCCTTATTAGCTCGGTGGAGTAGCCGGGGTGGTGCTCGCCGTTTTCGTCTTTTTCGAGGACGAAGGCTTTGACCTGCCCGTCTTCTACGTCGCGGGCCCAGATGATGACGAGGTCTGCGAAGGTGGCGTTGCCGATCCAACGCTTCTTGCCGTTTAATACCCATCCATCCCCGTCGCGCCTGGCC
Source organism: uncultured Rubrobacteraceae bacterium (assembly GCA_963830075.1). GTDB lineage: Bacteria > Actinomycetota > Rubrobacteria > Rubrobacterales > Rubrobacteraceae > Rubrobacter_D. Next base: position 55,944 of record CAWHLD010000004.1, read on the forward strand.
GTGGTCTCGAGCATGACGGAGTCAGAGCCGTGGTCCGGCTCCGTCAGGCCCCAGGCCCCGATCTTCTCCATCCTCGCCATCTCGGGAAGCCACCGCCGCTTCTGCTCCTCGGACCCACAAATAGCCACGGTCCCCATCGCAAGCCCCGAATGGACCCCGAAGAACGTGTTCAAACTCCCGTCCCCCCGCGCCATCTCGATGGCACACAGTCCGGCAGCAACCTGGCTCATCCCAGGGCACCCGTATTCCTCGATGGTCCCACCGGCAATGTTCAGTGCGGCAACTTTAGGTACGAGCTCGAACGGGAACTCGGCCTTCTCCCAGTACTCGTTTATGACCGGGATCACCTCGGCGTCGGCGAAAGCCCTGACCCGGTCCCGGATCTCACGCTCCTCGTCAGTAAACAATTCATCGAGCAGGTAGTAGTCGGTACCTAACGACCTGGTGACGTCGGCGATCACGCGCGCTCCTCCTTGTATGGCCTCTCCGAATCCCAACTCTATAGGGACCCAGACCTTTACGCAAACTTATTATCCGTGTTATTATCAATTTTGACAAGTTTTCGATCAGAGGGTGGTCTGAAGAACGTTGGCTGAGCCTGAGGGGCGTTCGGTGGAGAGGACGACGCCGAAGGACATCTTCCTGAGTGAGGTCAAGACGCGGGACGTGTTTCCGTTGCTTGTTTTGCACATCGTGAGGGAGGAGCCTGCATACGGGAACAGAATCATGGCGCAGATACGTGAGATCAGCGCCGGCGCGATGAGCGTCTCGCCCAACACCATCTACCCATTACTGCGGCGGCTCGAAGAAAAGGGGTACGTGGAGGGGGAGTGGGAGCGGCCTGACACGAGGAGCCGGCGCTTCTACAAGATAACGCCGCGGGGCGAAGAGAAGTACGCGGAGATCAAAGGTAGATTCGAAGTCCACCTCTTGCGGGTAAGAGAGGCTATCGAGTCCTTGCACAGAGAACTTTACGGATAGGATCGGGAGGCTTTATGTCGCACAGGATCAGGAAGGTCGCGGTACTGGGGGCCGGCACGATGGGCGCGGCGATAGCCGCCCACTGCGCCAACGCCGGGCTGGAGGTCGACCTCCTCGACATTGCCCCCGATGACGACGATAACGATGCCGTCGTAGACGCCGGCTTCGGACGGATGCAGAATGCCAGGCCTGCGGCGCTCATGGCGGATAACGTGGCAGGCAGGATCAGAACCGGCAACTTCGACGACGACTTTGCCCGCGTGGCCGAAGCGGACTGGATCGTCGAGGCCATCATCGAGAAGCTCGAACCCAAGAGAGAACTAATGCGGCGCGTCGAAGACACGGCGAAAGAGAGCGCTATCATCTCGACCAACACCTCGGGCATACCGCTGCACAGCATCGCCGAAGAGAGGTCGGACGACTTCAAGAAGCGCTTTGTTGGCACGCACTTCTTCAACCCGCCGCGCTATTTGAAGCTCATGGAGATCATACCAACCGAGGATACGGCCCCCGAGATCGTCGAGGCCGTAAGGAACTTCGGGGAACGAGTGCTAGGCAAGGGTGGCGTGATCGCCAAGGACACACCCAACTTTATAGGGAACCGCATCGGCACCTTCGCAGGGATGCAGTCGGCGCGCTACGCCTTCGAGAACGGATACGGCATCGAAGAGGTCGACGCCATCACGGGTCCACTCATCGGGCACCCGAAAACGGCCACGTTCCGCCTGAACGACCAGGTCGGCCTGGATATCGCCGTCGGCGTCGCCGAGAACCTGTACGAGGCCGTCCCCGAGGACGAGTCGCGTGAGGAACTCAAGCCGCCGCAGAAGCTCGAGGAGATGCAAGAGAAAGACCTGCTAGGCAACAAGACCGGCGCGGGCTTCTACAAGCGCGACAAGCGTGAGGGCAAGACCGTCTTCGACGTCATCGACCTCGAGACCTTCGAGCACCACGCCGCGGAGAACCCCGAGATCCCCATAGCCAAAGAGGCGCAGCAGCAGGGCGACCTCGCGGCGAGGCTTCGCTTCCTGATCGACAGGGCCGACGAGGATAGGCACGCCCGCTACATCAGGGACACCCTGTTGCCATATATGGCATACGCTTCAAGGCGCGTGCCGGAGATCTCCGACACCCTCGAAGACGTGGACCACGCGATGGAGTGGGGTTTCGCCCACCAGGCCGGGCCCTTCAGAACCTGGGACCTGCTCGGCGTGCGCGAGACCGCGGAGAAGATGCAGTCAATGGACATCGAGGTCGGCGGCTGGGTACGTGAGATGCTCGACGCCGGCAACGAGAGTTTCTACAAGACCGAGAACGGCACCGAGCTCCAGTTCTCCCCGGTCGACGAAGACTATGTGCCCGTCCGCGAGGACCCGATGTACGTCTCCCTGGACCGGCTTCGGGACGAAGGCAAGGAGCTTCACCGCAACGACTCGGCGAGCCTGCTCGACCTCGGCAACGGTGTCCTTTGCCTCGAGTTCCACTCCAAGGGCAACTCCATAGACGCCCAGACCGTCGAGATGGGCAACAGGGCGCTAGCGGCGCTGGAGCGCGACGACGTGGTCGGGCTCGTCATCGGCAACGAAGGACGCAACTTCTCCGTGGGCGCAAACCTCGGTGAGATGGCACACGCCGTCCAGAACGGGGACCTGGATCAAGTCGGTAAGAGTGTCGACGCCCTCCAGAACCTCGTCATGGCCTTCCGCTTCGCCCCCAAGCCCGTCGTCGCGGCCCCCCACGGCCAGACCCTCGGCGGGGGACTCGAAGTGTGCCTCCACTCCGACCGCGTCGTCGCCGCAGGCGAGACGTACATGGGCCTCGTCGAGGTAGGGGTGGGTTTGATCCCCGCCGGCGGAGGCACCAAGGAGATGGCCAGGCGCCTGGTTTCCCCGCCGCTCCACACCGCCCCAGGCACCCCGCCGCTGCCGTTCCTCCAGAAGGCCTTCGAGCAGATAGCGCTCGCAAAAACCGCGGCCAGCGCCCTCGAAGCCAAAGAGATGGGCTTCCTGACCGACGACGACCGCATCGTAATGAACGCCGACCACCTCATCTCCGCCGCCAAACGCGAGGTCGAAGACCTGGCAGACGGCTACACCCCGCCCGAGCATGGCAGCAACGTTTACGCCTCGGCCCGCTCGGCGCGCGCCGCCCTACAGGTGGGCGTCAAGACCTTGCAGTGGGGCCACTACGCGAGCGAGTACGACGGCGTCATCGCGGGCCACGTAGCCCGCGTCCTGACCGGCGGCGACCTCTCGCTCCCACAATGGGTCCCCGAAGAGTACCTGCTCAAGCTGGAGAAAGAGTCGTTCCTCGATCTCCTGAAACAGGACAAGACCCACGAACGCATCGAAGCATTGCTGAAAACAGGAAAGCCGAAGAGGAATTAGCTTTAAGCCATTGGCTAACTGCCAAGAGCTAACGGCTCTCGACCAAAGGGAGAGACAATGAACGAAGCGGTGATAGTTTCCGGGGCACGGACCGCGGTGGGGCGTGCGCCCAAGGGGATGTTGCGGTCTAGCCGTCCCGACGACATGGCCGCAGCCGCCATAGGTGAGGCCGTGAGGCGTGCGGAGGGCCTGCAGAAAGAAGACGTCGAGGACGTCATCATCGGGTGTGCGATGCCAGAGGGGACGCAGGGGTACAATGTTGCCAGGCTGTCTTCGTTGCTCGCGGAGATGCCCGATTCGGTGCCAGCCCAGACCGTCAACCGGTTCTGTTCCTCGGGGCTACAGACGATAGCGATGGCCTCGGAGCGGATAATGGTCGGTAGTGCTACGACTATCGTGGCTGGGGGTACCGAGCACATGTCTTCGACGCTCGAGACGCCCAACTTCTCGCCCAACTTGCGGCTGATGGACATCAACCCGGCAGCTTACATGGGGATGGGCCTGACCGCGGAGCAGGTCGCCCTCGAGTTCGATGTGAGCCGCGAGGACCAGGATGAGTTCGCCCTACGCAGCCACACACTGGCCGGGAAAGCCGTCGAAGGCGGCGTTTTCGACGAGGAGATCGTCCCCCTCGACGTGGATTTCGACTGGGTGGACGAGGCCGGTGAACTACGGCACATGGAGACGACCTTCGGGCGCGACGAGGGACCACGCGATACGTCCGCCGAGAAACTCGCCAAGCTCAAGCCCGCCTTCCAGCAGGGTGGCACGGTCACGGCCGGCAACTCCTCGCAGAGGAGCGACGGAGCCGCCGCCGTCGTCGTGATGGAAAGGGAAGAAGCCGAGAGGCGTGGCCTCGAGCCGCTCGTCCGCTTCGTCGGGTTTGCCGTCGGGGGCGTCAGGCCCGAGGTCATGGGCATCGGGCCGACGGTGGCTATTCCCAAGGTGCTCGAGCAAACAGGGCTGACGATGGAGGATATCGACCTCATAGAGTTCAACGAGGCCTTCGCTGCCCAGGCTCTGGCCGTGATCCGGGAGGTCGGCATGGACCCCGACAAGACTAACGTCAACGGCGGCGCCATCGCGCTTGGCCACCCGATGGGCGCGACGGGTACCAAGCTCACCGTACAGCTGATCCACGAGATGAAGCGCCGCGGGTCGAAGTACGGCCTCGTGACCATGTGCATCGGCGGCGGGATGGGTGCCGCAGGCATCTTCGAGAACTTGCAGAACTAGGCATCAGGTTTCAGGTCGCTGTGGCTGGCCTAATGCCGCTCGAATGCGGAATCCCGTGGTAGACGGGGTGCAGCCATCCACGTTCGGTACTCAGCCCGTCGGTGATGTTGCCGAGGTGGCTGAGGGTGTTTATCAGTTGAAGGTGCCGGTGCCCATTCCACTGGTGTTCGTGTCTGCGTACCTGATCGAGGGCCCTGACGGCTGGACGCTTTTGGACACGGGCTTCGACTATCCGGATGGTCGGGCGGCCTGGGAAGCTGGCGCGGCAAGCCTGGGTCTGGATATCCGGGCCGATGTGGGCCGCATACTCGTAAGTCACTTTCACCCGGATCACCTTGGGGCCGCGCGCTGGTTGCAGGGGCTGTCGGGGGCGCCAGTTTATATGCTCGGGGAGGAGATCGAACACTCCCGCTTGGTGTGGGAGGGCGATGGAAGCGTTGCGCCGTTCGCGGAGAATCTTGTCCGCAACGGGATGCCGCGTGACCTGGCGGAAGAGGCGGCGTCTGCGATGCGGTCGGACCTGCGGCTTCCAGGCAAGATCCTGCCTCTTCGTGCAGACGAACAGATATTGCTAGGCGAAGGCTCGGCGCGGATTATCCATGCTCCGGGGCACGCAGATTACCAGTACATGCTCCACGACGAGTCGCGGGGGATTTTGTTTGCGGCGGATCACGTGTTGCTCAGGATCACACCGAACATCGGCCTCTGGCCGGAGAGCCAGCCGCACCCGCTAGCCAGGTACCTGAAGTCCCTCGCGGCAATGCGAGGCATGGACGTGAACCTCGTCCTACCGGGCCACGGCCCCATCTTCCACGACCTCGAAGGCAGGATCGAGGAGCTGCTGCACCACCACGAGCAGCGGCTGGAGGTGATGCACGGGGAGATCGAAGAACGCCCCAGGACGGCTTTCGAAGTCTCTGGCGCCGTGTTCCGCGAGACCCTGACGCTCTACGAACGGTGCTTCGCGCTGGCAGAGACCCTGGCGCACCTGGATCTCCTCGTGCTCCAGGGCCGGGCGCAAAGGGTGGAGGACTACCCTGCCGTCTTTCGGGCCGCGTAACCCCGAGCACCGATCAGGGCTCATTGCCTGTCCCACAACTGGCCTCTGGGTTAAGATCATTTCCATCTGCAATGAGGTCAGACTTAAGGAACACGTCAAACTTGGGAGAAACTCATGAAGGCAATAACATACACGAGATACGGCTCACCTGATGTCCTTGAGCTGACAGAGGTAGAAAAACCTGCACCCAAGGACGATGAGGCACTGGTCAAAGTTCATGCGGCATCCGCAAATCCAGCCGACTGGCACTTTATGCGAGCAGAGCCGTTCCTGGCACGTTTAGCGAATGGGCTCCTAAAACCCAAAAACACGAAGCTCGGCGCTGATGTAGCGGGGCGGGTTGAAGCGATTGGCGGCAACGTAACGCGGCTTCAAGCCGGTGATGATGTATTCGGCGAAATGTCCCTGAATGAGTTGGGCGCTTTTGCCGAGTATGTGTGTGTTCCTGAAGAGCTATTGGCCTTGAAACCGGCCAGGATGACCTTTGAGCAAGCAGCAGCCGTCCCTTTAGCGGCATTCACCGCTTTGCAGGGCCTACGCGACAAAGGACGGATTCAGCCAGGGCAAAGGGTTCTGATCAATGGCGCGTCCGGTGGTGTGGGGACGTTTGCCGTGCAGATCGCCAAGTCGTTCGGAACCGAAGTTACAGGCGTGTGCAGTACGCGCAATTTGGACATGGTGCGCTCGATCGGCGCGGACCATGTCATTGATTACACGCGAGCGGATTTCACCCAAACCGATCAGGGTTATGATCTGATCTTTGATGCTGTGGGAAATCGTTCGGTTTCAGATTATAAGCGTGCCTTGAGTGCCAATGGGATTTGTTCCGTTGCCGGGTTTACATCCCTGTCGCGTTTGTTCCAGATCATGCTACTGGGAGGCAAGAAAGTCGGCATGATGAAGACGGCGAAAGCCAACAAAGAGGATTTGGTCTTTATCAAAGAGCTTCTCGAAGCCGGCAAGGTCGTTCCTGTGATCGATCGGCGTTACCCGTTGAGTGAGGTCGCTGAAGCGATTCGCTATCTCGAAGAAGGTCACGCCAGAGGAAAAGTCGTCATCACCGTGGCACATAACACCTAAACCTGACAAAGCGCTGCACCTGCCGCAATGAGAAGGTGAGGGAGAAACGATAAACTCGAAACTGACACAGCCGAGCCGGTCGAAGCGCTCTGCAGAGACGTAAAGCAGTTTCAGCCCGGTGATGATGTATTCGGAGGGTAGCGGTTCGAGGGTACCGGGTATGTGTATGTTCTAGAATTGATCCATGCCCATGCCGATTCTAGCCACTAAACTCTACATACCCCCTCCCCAGCCTACAGTCGTCTTCCGCCCGCGTCTGATCGAGCGTCTGAACGAGGGCATGCACCGCAAACTCACCCTCATCTCCGCCTCCGCAGGCTTTGGTAAGACCACGCTTGTCAGTGAATGGGTCGCCGGTCAAACGCGACCGGCCGCCTGGCTATCGCTTGAGGAAGAGGATAGCGACCCCACACGCTTTCTGGCTTACCTCATCGCCGCTTTGCAGACGATCGCGGCGAATGTTGGAGAAGGCGTTCTGGACGTGCTCGGGTCTCCCCAGCCGCCGCCGAGCGAATCCATTCTGACGGTCCTACTCAACGAGATCGCCACCGTCGAGGACGATTTTATCCTCGTCCTCGACGACTACCACGCTGTCGATGCCAGGGCGGTCGACGATGCCATCACCTTCCTGATCGAGCACCTGCCACCACAAATGCACCTGATCATCGCCACCAGGGAGGATCCAGACCTGCCCCTCTCCCGGCTGCGCGCCAGGGGACAGTTGACCGAGCTGCGCGCCGCCGATTTGCGTTTCAGCCCCCCAGAAGCCGCCGAATTCCTCAAGGGGGCGATGGGCTTGAACCTCTCGGCGGAAGACGTGGCCGCGCTGGAGACCCGCACGGAAGGTTGGATCGCGGGTCTCCAGTTGGCCGCGATCTCGATGCGGGGACATAGAGACACCACCAGCTTCATAAAATCCTTCACCGGCAGCCACCATTTCGTGCTTGACTATCTGGTCGAAGAAGTCCTCGGGCAGCAGCCCGAAAGCGTCCAGACTTTCCTGCTTCGCACGTCTATCCTCGACCGCCTGTGCGGACCACTGTGTGATGCCGTTCTGCTCGACCCCTCCGCTTCCGGGCAAGTGACGCTTGAATATCTCGAGCACGCCAACCTGTTTCTCACCCCCCTGGACGACGAGCGGCGCTGGTACCGCTACCATCATCTCTTCGCCGAGTTGCTGCGGCAGCGACTAGATCAGAGCGCTACGTCGTCTGCGGGGGACAGAGTGAGTGACGTGGCCGAATTGCACGTACGCGCCAGCCAGTGGTATGAAGATAATGGCCTGGAGATAGAAGCTATTCACCACGCTTTCGCCGCCGAGGATTTCGAGCGGGCGGCGGGCCTGGTCGAGCTTTCTTGGCGAGCAATGGACAGAAGTTTGCAGTTCGCCACGTGGCTTGCTTGGGTCGAGGCGCTCCCGGATGAGCTGGTCCGCGCCAGGCCCGTGCTAAGCGTTGCGTATGCCTGGGCCTTAATGGATGTCGGCGCGCTGGAGGCCGGCGAGGCCCGACTGCGGGACGCCGAAAGGTGGCTCGAATCCACGGCGGACACAAGTGTCCCTTCGGCGGAGATGGTCGTTGCGGATGAAGACGAATTTCGGTCTCTACCGGTGACGATATCCTCCGCCCGTGCCTACCTGGCCCAGGCTTCCGGCGATGTGTCAGGCACCATGAAACACGCTCGTCGGGCGCTGGAACTTTTGCCCGAGGATGATCATCTTGGGCGCGCGATCCCAGGCGCTCTCCTGGGGCTTGCATACTGGGAGAGTGGAGACCTGGAAGCAGCCCACCGAACCCTGGCCAATGCCTTGATGGGCTTTCAGATGACCGGCAACATGGTCGCGGCGATCAGTGGCACGTATGGCCTGGCTGATATGAGGATAGATCAAGGTCGTCTTCGGGAGGCGATAAGGACATACGAACAGGCATTGCGGCTTGCGATGGAGCAAGGCGAGCCCGCACTACAAGGAATGGCCCACCTGTACCTGGGGTTGGGTGGCCTGCGCCTCGAGCAGGGCGACCTGGAAGCCGCCACACAGCACCTGCTGAAAAGCGAGGAGTTGGGTAAAAACACGACCTTACCGGATTGGCCGTATCGCCGGTGCGTCGCCAAGGCTCGAATGGCACTGGCGCAGGGAGAACTCGACGACGCCCTCGACCTGCTCGACGAGGCGGAACGCCTGTATTACAGATCCCCCGTTCCCGATGTGCGTCCCGTAGCGGCGCTCAAGACGCGGGTGTGGGTCAGGCAGGGCAGGTTGACCGAAGCCCTGGGTTGGGCGCATGAGCGGGGCCTGTCCGCCCATGACAACCCCAGTTACTTGCGAGAGTTCGAGCATATCGTCCTGGCGAGTGTACTCATGGCCGAGTATGAGACCGAGGGGGCAGACCGCTCCATTCTCGAAGCGATGGGACTACTGGGGCGCCTCCGTAACGCGGCGGAAGCGGGGGGTAGGATGGGGCGCGTGATCGAGATCCTGGTATTGCAGGCGCTTGCTCACCAAATGCAAGGCGACAACTCTGCTGCTCTAGATCCTCTGCAACGGTCCTTGACCCTGGCAGAGCCGGAGGGCTACGTCCGGATCTTTGTGGACGAAGGCGTTCCGATGGCTCGACTATTGTACGAAGCAGCCGCCCATGGGATTATGCTGGATTATACGGGCAAGTTGCTGGCCGTATTCGAAGCCGAGGCGCAGAAGAGCGAAGACGAACCTCATCCGTCTCCCGCCCCAAGTGACCAGCCCCTTCTCGAGCCATTGAGCAGACGCGAGTTAGAAATACTGCAGCTTATCGCCCAGGGCCTCTCGAACCGTGAGATCAGCGAGAGGCTATACCTCGCCCTGGACACCGTCAAAGGGCACAACCGCAGAATCTTTGGCAAGCTTTCGGTGGGGAGGCGCACCGAAGCGGTAGCGAAGGCCAGCTCCCTCGGCATCCTCCCCCGCCACAACTAGAAACAACACCTCTAACCAACACCAAAGTGTCTGTACGTCAACACCGTATCGTAGCTATGCTCCTGTACATGGAACAACAGCTACGAAAGGTGCAAGCTAGTGCCAAACGAACTCGATCGACCGATGGTCTATCAGATCAGGCTCAAGGGCCATCTGGGATCTCAATGGGCAGACTGGTTCGGGGGCATGACCATCACCCCGACCGACGACGGCGACACGCTTTTGACCGGCCCGGTAGTAGACCAGGCCGCGTTGCATGGGTTGCTAAGGAAAGTGCGTGATCTGGGAATGCCACTGATCTCAGCCGTACGTGTGAAACCCGGCTAGGCAAAGCGTCGGATGTCAAACAATAAATCGAGATGAGCGGCCAATAAAGGAGACAACGATGAGGTCGATCAAGAACACCGCAAGAATCGCAGGGTTACTGTATCTGTTGATCGCCGTGCTGGCTCCCTTCAGCATTCTGTACGTTCCTTCCACGCTCATCGTGCCCGGAGATGCCGCGACAACGGCAAGCAATATCGTGGCGTCTGGCGGGTTGTTCCGCCTGGGTATTGTTGGCGACTCAGTCGTCATTTTGCTCGAGATAGTGTTGGTCGCGGTTCTTTACGTGCTACTCAGGCCGGTAAACAAAACACTTGCTCTGGTTGCGGTGTTAGCCAGGCTGGCGATGGCCGTTGTAATGGCAGTCAATGTGTTTAACAGCCTTGGTGTCCTGCTGCTTTTGAGCGACGCCAAGTACTTGACGGTGTTCGAGCCAGGTCAGCTACATGCTCTCGTGTTGCTGTTTCTCAATCTGCATGACAGTGGTGTTTATATCTGGCAGGTTATTTTTGGCTTCCAGTTCCTCGTCCTCGGGTATTTGGTCTTCAAGTCGGGATTCTTTCCCAGGATTCTGGGCATCTTGTTGATGGTTGCATGTCTTGGCTATCTAATGGATAGCATTGGAATTCTCTTTCCGATTAGTGGAGCACTTTCGATAGTCTCCTCGGTTCTACTTGCGGCTGGGGTAGTTGGGGAACTGTCGTTTGTTTTGTGGCTTCTGATCAAGGGTGTAAACGTCGAACAGTGGGAAATACGTGCACATAAATCTGCCCAAGCAGCTATGTACGAGAGAGACAAGGTGAGCTTATCGGAAGCATAAAACTACTACATTCGGCGCAGCCTCGCGGGGTTGCGCCAAATCAAAAAGGAAAGAACGATGACCAGGGAAGGAAACATGAATACAAACAAAGAACGGCTCCACCGGCGGCCAGTCGAAGGTGACGTTAGAACGCAGGAGTCTCAGGGAGCGATGAGGGTTTGCATTGTCGGGGCTTCCGGGAAGCTCGGACAGTACATGGTGCAGCACGCGCTGGATCTGGGCTACGAGGTGGTTGGCGTGTGTCGGGAGGAAAGCGTGGAGAAGCTCGACGCTTTCGAGGGGCGCATCACCATAGTTCCGGGGGCAACGGACGACCCCGAGGTCATCAAGCGCGCGGTCGCGGGCTGCGACGCAGTGCTTGTCGTGCTGGTCCCGCGAGGGGTCCACGGGTACTCGACGGGAACGGTCCAGGCGGTTCTCGAACACGCGCCCCAGGGAGCGCGCCTCGTGTTCTCGTGCGGGTGGCACATCACGCTCGACGGCCAGGACGTGTATTCGTGGAAGCTCAAGGCGATCGTGAAGGTCTTCGGCCCGATCGGGCGTCTCACTCGCTTCGCGGACCTCGACGACCAGGTAGAGGCGTGCAGGCGGGTGTTCGCCAGCGACACGCGGTGGACCGTCGTGCGCGGGAGCGATCTTGAAGAGGGCGAGAGTCAGGGCCTGCCCGTGTGGAGCCGGCACGTGGGCGATCCTATCCTGGAGAGCAATATCACGCGCCGCGTGGACTTCGCGTTGTTCATGGTGGCGGCGATCGAGAACGACGAACTGGTTCACGAGGCGCCGGCGATAGTTGGCCGCCGGACGCCTTCGGCGCTCGCGCACGCCGCTGTGTGAGCTCTCAAAAGTAAGGTAGACGAGCTACGCAATACGCATCAGTACCGAAAAAGGAGATGGAGAATGAATACATACAGAACGACCGCAAGAAGTAAAGACACCATGAAGGCGATAGTCAGGGACGCCTACGGTCCACCCGATGTCCTGAAGCTTAGGGATATCGACAAGCCCGAGGTCGGCGACGACGAGGTACTGGTTCACGTACATGCCGCTGGAGTGGGTCGGGAGGTCTGGCACGTCATGGCGGGGCTGCCTTACCCGCTACGCCTCGCGGGCTACGGGCTCCGCGCGCCCAAGAACCCCGTCATCGGCTCGGACGTGGCCGGGGTCGTAGAGACTGTCGGCAAGAACGTGAGCAGGTTCCAGCCCGGCGATGAGGTGTTCGGCATCGGCAAGGGCTCCTACGCCGAGTACGTGTGTGTCCGAGAGGACAAGCTCGCGCCGAAGCCCAATAACCTCACCTTCGAGCAGGCGGCGGTTCTCGCCATCAGCGGCCTGACCGCCCTGCAAGCACTACGCGACCACGGAAAGGTGCGCCCGGGGCAGGAGGTGCTCATCATCGGTGCGTCGGGGGGCGTGGGGACCTACGCCGTGCAGCTTGCCAGAGCGTTTGGCGCGCACGTCACCGGCGTGTGCAGCACCACGAAGGTGGACATGGTTCGGTCGATCGGCGCCGATCACGTAATCGACTACACGCGCGAGGACTTCGCCGCGGGGGAGCAGCGCTACGACCTGATCCTGGACATCGGCGGGAACTCGACGCTGGCAAGCCTCCGGCGTGCCCTCACCCTCAGGGGAACCCTCATCATCACCGGCGGCGAGACAGGTGGACGGTGGCTCGGGGGCACCGATCGCCAACTCCGGGCGATGATGCTATCTCCGTTCGTGGGCCAGAAGCTTGGCACGTTCATCAATAAGGAGACCCACGAGGACATGCTTATCCTCAAGGAACTCGTCGAATCCGGCAAACTCACACCGGTCATTGACAGGACCTACCCTCTCGCCGAGGCCCCGGAGGCCATCCGCTACCTGGGAGAGGGACATGCTAGAGGTAAAGTCGTCATCACCGACTGATACGCGGACCGGCGCTCGAACTACGGGTCTCGCAACCTCAGGAGAGGACAAAGCAATGAACGGTCACCCACCAACTTCATCAACCACGCGAACGATTGGGGACGAGCAACAGGCAACGGCACGCCCCACCGCCGGTGTATCGCTACGCGGGGCGGCAGCGGTCGCCTTGAGCAACCTCATCGTCGCCGCGCGCCTCTCGGCCGACGCCGACTACAGTACCGCGTTCCGAGCCGGACAGACGAATGCCCAGGCGATGATGTAAGTAAACGCGTTCAGCGATGGGTGGGGTGCGGCGCTGGCGATCTTCGGCCTTCACCTTGATAGATGGCTCCGGCGGGATCCTCTCTGCAGGCTACAACGCGGACGTCGCCTGGTTCACCTTCGTCGGAGAGGTGCTGCTCATGGGCTGGCTCCTATGGAAAAGTATGGAGCTTCGGAGGCTGCTGCCCCGCTCGCGAAGGGACCCGACTCGAAGCTCAGCCCAGGAGCTTACGCGGATAGGTCAAGGCCAACTGACGCGTAAGCGAGTTCGAGGGTAGATACCAAAAGCGGCGAGTCGTGGCGGCTGGCCGGAGCCGTTACGCCTCCCAAGACCGCTGATGCGTAATCGGCGAAAGACTGCCGTTGAAGGTTCAGCCGTACAGTGCGGCTACCCCCCTCGCCTTATGGCGGAGGGCTTGGGCGAGCTCGGGGGGCGACTCCACGACGACGTCGGTCCCCATGCTGAGTAGGCGCGAGGCGTAGTAGTCGAGCTCCCGGGCCGGGATCTCCGCCTCGACGGTCCCGCCGCCCGCGGGAGCGCGGCCGAAGAGGGAGGAGACCTCGAAGCTCTTCGCGCCTCTCTCCGTGACGCGCGCCCGCACCCTTACCCGTTCTCCGTCACCGTCCCCCACGCCATGAGGCCAGCGTTCGAGCGGCACGTGTTCGGGGCGCTCGTGTCCCTCGATGCGCCCGGCGGAGAGGAAGCGATCGGCCCTCATAGAGACGTTGGCCTGCCGCTTGCGATCGAAGCAGGCGCAATACCAGTACCCCTCCGAGGCGTAGAGCCCAAACGGGAAGATCACACGCCCAGAGGCCCCGGAGCGGACCGAGTCGTAGACGACCTCCAGGTGCACCCTGTCGAGCGCCGCGGAGAGCAGCTCGCCCAGGAGCGGCGCCTCGTACTTGCGCACCGGCTCCACCACGGCCACGTGCCTCCTCAGCCGGTCCAGCTCGGCGACCGCCTCCTTCGGCATCGCCGAGCGCAGCTTCGTCACCGCGGAAATGCCTTCCGAGGAGAAAGGATGCACCGGGTAGCGCAGCAGCGCCTCGTAGGAGATGACCAGCCCGAGCGCCTCGTCCACAGTCAGGGATGGCGAGAGCCGCCTGCCGCCCCTCGGTAGCGAGTACCCTCCGCCCGGGCCCGGCGTCGAGCGCAGCGGCACCCCCATCCCCGAGAGCGTCGTCAGGTCGCGCTGGATCGTACGCCTCGAAACCCCGAACTCCCCCGCGAGCTCGGCCGCCGTGAACCGGGGCCTGGTCTGCACCCTTACCATCAACTCCAGGAGCCTCGCCGCCCGGGACAACCCCCGCCTCCAAAAATAGACGACGCTATCTGTCGCCATCATATAGTAGTCTCTTGCGGCAGGCATCTTCAAACGAAAGGGGCACTATGGCGGAGACCGAACGGGTCAGCGAGGAAACGTACGACGACGCGATGATCCGGCTTCGAGAGATCCCCAACGTGGGGCCGAAGATGGCCTCAGCCCTCCTGAAGCTGGGTGTCGGGAGGCTGGAGGACGCCGTGGGCAGGGACTCGTACGAGATGTACCACGAGCTGTGCGCGCTGGAGGCCAGGAGGATAGATCCCTGCGTGCGCGACGTCTTCGCCGCCGTGGTCTCCCACGCCGAAGGGCTCCCGGCGAAGCCGTGGTGGGAGTTTACCCCGGAGAGGAAGGCCCGCGAAGCCAGCGACAAGACGCAGAAGTAGGAGGCGCCGTGAGGTTCAAGTACACGATACTCTACGTCCGAGACGTCGGGCGGTCGGTGAATTTCTACGAGCGGGCGTTCGGCTTGGAGCGGCGCTTCGTCCACGAGAGCGGGCAGTACGCCGAGATGGAGACCGGGGCCACCGCCCTCGCCTTCGCCTCCAACGAGCTCGCCGCTGGCAACTTCCCCGGCGACTTCCGCCGCAACGACCCCAAGGAGCCCCCGGCAGGCGTAGAGGTCGCCTTCGTGGCGGAGGACGTCGGCACCGCCTACCGCGCCGCGGTCGAGGCGGGCGCCGCGGCGGCGGCGGAGCCCAAGACCAAGCCCTGGGGGCAGACGGTCGCCTACGTGAGGGACCCGGACGGGGTGCTCGTCGAGATCGGCGACGAGGTGTTGACCGGCTAGCCCACCACCTCACCCCGCAGCCCTTCGCCCCGCAAACCGACGCACCGCCGCCCGGTACCGAAGTCTACCGCGTGCTCGACACCACCCTGGTACCCGCAATCGTCAGTGTGCGGGCGTGCCGCAACGGGCCGTTCGCCGGACAGGCGGCCTTCGGTCGTAGCGTCTCCAAAACGGAGTGGATCTACGGCTTCAAGTTGGCCGGTGAGCTCCGAAGGCGGTCACCACTCCCTCGGGGCTCACCGGCCAACTGCGACGAGCGGAAGGTGGGCGGTCGCCGCCTACACCCGCGGGCAGGTGCTCAACGCGGTGCTGGGCCGGCCGCTACGCAATCTCGCCACTCTTCTGCCCGACCTTTCACCGCCGCCTTCTGTGCCTTGGTGATGCAGCCGTCCACAGCGACATCCGAAAGCTGAAGGCCCATGAGGTGGTCCTAGGCATCGAGGGAGCTCTCCCTGAGGCGCTCCATTACCCCGAGCTCGATCCACCCATCTCGCTTGCGGCGCAGGGTGCTCTCCGAGCAGAACCTATCGGCGATCCTCTCGTAGGCGCAGCCGAACACGAGGACCTGGACCAACTTCTCGAAGACGACCCCGTCCGGGATGCGGGGTTTGTGGCAACCGCGCGGATGGTTGGCCTCGTGCTCGGGCAGCAAAGCTTGGAATTGCTCGAAGCTGGGCTCCTATTGAGGTAAGGTAGGTGCGCGGGCACGGGGCGTACTCCTTCCGTTCTGGAAGCTTAGAGGACTCCCCCGGACGATGGAGTATCCGTGTCCGCTACACCTGCCGAAGCTCTTGGAGAGGAGTGAGCTAGAGGTGGCAAAGGAAGCGGTCAGGGTCGCCGCCATGGCGGCCGCCATATGCTTCCTGGTGATTGCGGCCTTCCAAGTCGCCTTGGTGCTCGGAGCCCCGCTGGGGCGTGCTGCGTGGGGTGGAGCCTACGACGAGCAACTTCCGATGGGTCTGCGGATCGCCAGCGGCGTTGCGGCAGGCGTCTGGGTGCTCGCCGCGCTGATTGTGCTGGGCCGAGCAGGGTTTCGGGTCGTGCGACTGCCAATTGGCGTCCTCCGATGGGGGACGTGGGTGCTCGTCGGCCTGCTGTTCGTGGGAGCGCTCATGAACGTCGCGTCGTCGAGCGGGTGGGAGCGTTTCGGCTGGGGACCCTTGGCGCTTATCCTAGTAGCCCTGTGCCTCTTCGTCGCGCTTGGAGCAGAACCGGTTTCCGGAAGTGGCTGAGAAGGCAGCCGCCCTCATTCGAGCCTCCGGCCTTTACTCACCCAACATCGAGGTAGAAAGTGAATTCTCCGAGGTCCTCCTGACAGGGTTCTCAGGAACTCGCCACGAAAATTCCAGAACTTGCCCATTCGGGGATGCACCACTCCCCGCTGTATTGTTACATTAAATACAAATGCTCCGGTGCAGAGCATGGGGGAGGAGGAGAACTCGATGAAGGCAATCGTCCAAGAGAAGTACGGCCAACCCGATGATGTCCTTGAGCTCAAGGACATCGACAAGCCGGCGGTCAAGGACGATGAGGTGTTGGTACGAGTTCATGCGGCCTCCGTCCATCCAGATATCTGGCACGCAGTTAGGGGCCTGCCGTACGTCCTGCGCATCATGGGGGCCGGGCTGCTCAAGCCAAAGTACGCTGTTCCGGGCACGGATCTAGCGGGTCACGTCGAGTCTGTAGGCAAGAAGGTGACGCGGTTCCGGCCAGGCGACGAGGTCTTCGGTCAGAGCATCGGTGTCAACCTGTGGCGCAACGGCGGCACCTTTGCCGAGTGTGTCTCTGTTCCTGAAGACTCGGTAGCATTGAAGCCAGCCAACCTCACGTTCGAACAAGCCGCGACCGTACCCACCTCCGGAATCATCGCCCTGGACAATCTACCTAATGAGGGACGGCTTCAGCCAGGTCAGAGAGTGTTGGTCAATGGCGCCGGCGGTGGTGTTGGCGCCATTGCCGTACAGCTCGCCAAAGCCTACGGAGCCGAGGTGAGCGGCGTCGACAACACGAAGAAATTGGAGATGGTCCGTTCCCTCGGCGCAGACCACGTCATCGACTACACCCAAGAGGACTTCACCCAAAGTGGTCTGCGCTACGACCTGATCTTCGATATTCCCGGGAACCGCCCGTTTGCGGATTGTCGACGCGTCCTCACCCCTGATGGGAAATACGTGCTCATCGGACACGATCGCTTCGGGCGGGGAGCTGGCCGCTGGTTCGGAAGCCTTCCCCGCGTCCTCAAACTGGTCGCGATTTCTCCGTTCGTGAGCCAGATACCGACCCCAGATTTCTCAATGCCGGATAGGAAGAACCAGATGCTCGTCTTGAAGGAGTTGACCGAATCCGGCAAGCTTACGCCGGTCATCGACAGGACTTACCCGCTGGGCGAGGTCCCCAAGGCCATCCGTTATCTCGAAGAGGGACATGCTAGAGGTAGGGTCGTTATCACCATCTGATAAGCGGACCAGCGCTCGAACTACGAGTCTCGCAACCTCCTAGAAAATGACCAGGCAATGAACGCCACAAGGAAACCCGGCCCGAAGCCCAGGCTAGACGATCGGAAAAGAGGGCCCTCGGCGGAGGACGCAAAGTAGCACCCTTTCCTCGACCACGTCAAGCCACCAGTACGATGATACCGACGACCAGCAGGATCACACCGAGGACGATCGCCCCTATGCCTCCAGCGCCGAGCCAGAAGATGGTCTTGCCGAGGCTCTGCCCCAGGGCCTCCTCAGAGCGGTGGCTGACGACGAACCGGTGGCCCTCTCCACCGGGCTGGGGGCCACCGATCTCTCCGCCCTCCTGCACGGTGCCGAGCACGTAGATCTGCTCGTCTACGGGGAGGATGCTCTCGGTGTAGCGGTACCCGATGGTGCGTTCGCCACCACCAAGGTTGACTGTTACACCCCCGAGTGAGAAGGATCCCTCGTTCCCCGTGTTCCTGTCGAAGCGGTTTACCACCTGCCTCGCGTCGACCTCGGCGCCCTCCGCGTTTACCGCCACCGAGCCGCTGTCGTCCTCTACGGCAAAGGGCGCGAACTGCACGTTCTGGGCCATTATCTCCGTACGCCGGTCCGACCCGACGTCGTTGTCATCGTCATCGTGGTCCCTGCGCAGGTACTCGCGTACCACCGTAGACGAGTAGTAGGCGCAGGTCTTCTCGGCCATCTCGCTCGTCAGGGGCTCATCGCAGCGCAGCATCCCCTTGACCTCGACCAGCGTCCCGGGCGCGAGCCCGGCGACGTGTGACGCATCTGACGTTTCCGTCTGGCCCATCAGGGCGGACTTCTGCTTGTTCCGATTACGGAAGTACAGCAGCACGCCACCCGCGACGACGAAGATAACCGCGAACAGCAGCAGGATCAGGAACGCTAACATCAAGTACTCCCCTTCTTCTCGTGGGCGAGTCTAGACTATGCTTGACTCTACTACGCCGGCGCGGCGCGAAGCAACTCCAATCGGAATATTCTCCTCGAAGAGCATCGCTGCGACCATCGGGTAGTTCGCTATCTGCCATGTTCTTCTCGGGCGCGGGTCCTCGGCTACGGGATAGACAAGCCCGTGGGTTCGGGAGCGGCGGCGTCCCTGACCATGACCTTGGTGACAACCACGTCGCCCGGAGTGATCGACGCCTGGCTCAGGTTGTATGCCTGGGGCATCGCGATCGTGCCGAACGTGTAGGTGCCTTCCGTGAGGGGCAGCGTCTCTCCGGACGTAGATGCCGTGACGTACTCCCCGCGTCGGGCCGTCATCGCATTTTGCACCCCGAACGGCGTAACGCAGTCTGGCTGCGTCTGTCCGGGTCCTTGCATACCCGAGCAGTAACGAACCGTCTGTGTTGCCTGCGTCTCGGACCAGGATCCGTAGATGGAGAAGGAAGACCAGACCGACACGATGTACCTCCTGCCGGGCGGGACCACGACCGTCAGCGGGGCGCACGACTGCCTCGGGAAGAAGCCCGTAGTCGGGTCGGGTGCCGGGGTGTAGCAGTGCTCCAGATCCTGCTGGTTGTGCTGGGTCGCGAGACCGAAGGTCGTCGAGTCGAGGCCGTCGATCTGATCAGCGTCGAGGCCGCTGCCCGCCCCATCACCGTCCTTCACGGCCGGCACTACCTCATCGTCGCGCGCCACCGAGCCGTCGATGCGAGCTTCGGCGACGGTGCCACTCGTTATGTTCGCACCCGAGTGGGAATGGGCGGAGGCGGCGAACGAGCCCGCGTCCTGGCCGTCTAACTCGTCGGCGTTGAGGTTGGCGACTTTCGCCTGCGAGTCCACCTTCATAGGGGCGACAGTTTTGTCCGACGGCGGGGTGGCGGAGGGACCCACCCGCAGATCCAGGGCCGTCCCCGCGCCGTTATTGATCACCTGCAGCGCCGAACCGGATATGCCGGCCGTCAGCTTGCTCACCGTGCTAGCCACGTTGGCCTTGCCCAGGATGAAGTTGCCACCCGTTGCCCCGAGCGCCGTGGTCGCCACCCCGAAAACAAGGGCGAGTATCATGGCCAGGCCCACCGTGAAGGCCACTGCCCTTCCCACCCACATCACCTTGCCGAAGAGCGTCCTCATCATCTGCTCGCCCCTTCCTTTCCTGGGCCGGGTCACTTACCCCGGCCCATTGCACTCCTGTTCGGAACTATGGACAGTTCCTCGCCGTATCTCCTGCATCCTTCTGGCAGGTGTCACCGGAGCCGGCCCCGCCATCCACGGTGTCGTTGCCGCCGACCCCGTCTCTGGCCTTGAGCGTGTCGTTGCCGCCGAGCCCCTTCAGGATGTTGGCGCCGCCAGATCCCGTCATGGTGTCGGCGAGACCCGAGCCGCTCAACCTCTCCACACCGGAGAAGGTGTCTGTTCCCTCGCCTGTGGCAAACTCGGTCGTCAGCGAGGCGATTACACCGGTAGCCGAGGCCGCGTAGTCCGCGGTGTCCAACCCCGATTCGCCGTTAACAATGTCGTTGTCGAGGCCGCCGCTGAGCTTGTCGTTGCCGGAACCGCCCAGGAGGATGTCGTCGCCGCCGAGACCCCTTATGGTGTCGTTGCCGCCGAGGCCACAGAGCACGTCCTTACCAGCGGTGCCTGTCACGACGTCGTTGCCCGTAGTGGCGCCGCTGTTGGTGCATCGCGGTACCGGTTGCCAGTCGGGGGCAATATCGTTGGCGGCGTCGGTGTCTATGGGCGCCTGATCCGTGCCGTCCGAGTCCATCACGTAGATGTTGCGGTTGGGGTCCATGGCCCCGACCGCGACGAACTTGTCTCCGCCAGGGGACCATGCGGGCTGTGCGTAAGACACGGTATTGCTTTTGGTGACGTTCCCCTTGTTCGCGCCGTTCGGGTCCATGGTCCAGATGTTCGGCAAGCCGCCTCCGGCGAGCTCTTGACCGTGTATGTAGGCGATCTTCGATCCGCCCGGCGACCATGCGGGGTTGTCGTCGTGGCCCTGATAGCAGTTTGGCGAGCAGCCCGGAGGCGAGTTTGCCGTTACGCTGCCCTGGTCGGTCCCGTCGGCGTCCATTACGTAGACGTTGCGGTCCGTATCGCCGGTACGCGTGCTCACGAAGGCTATTCTGTCCCCCAGTGGGGACCAGGTGGGTTGCGTGTCGGGGAAGGTGTTGTTCGTGAGTTGGGTACGTCCCGTGCCGTCGGCTTTGATCGACCAGATCTCCAGGTCTGTCTGCCCGTCGACATCGAAGCTGTTGGAAACGTAGGCGATCCTGGTACCGTCCGCCGACCAGGTGGGATCGGTCTTGGCGGTCGCGCTGGTCGTGACCTGCCTGCGCCCGGACCCGTCGGCGTTCATCACGAAGACCTGGTTATTTGTACTCACGAACGCGATCTTGTTGCCGTCCGGAGAATAGGCCGGGTTTGAGCTCCCATTGGAGAAGGTGATCCTCGTTGCCGTCCCACCCTGGTTAATGGTGTAGATCTCACCCGACGCCACATCCCGGTTGCTCTGGAAGGAGATCTCGCCGTTCGCTCCAGCGAAGGCCGCCTGGGCGGGCCTGATGCCGGCAAGCGTCGTAGCTAGCGCAACCATAGAGAGCACCACCGCTACGAAGACGGCGAGTACCCTTCTCCATTCCCTGCTGCCGTGCCAGCTATCCACCGTATTCATAGTCTCGACCTCCTTGTCGCCTCGACCCTGTGACGGTCGTGCCCCGCCATCACACTAAGCGTAGACACAGGGCCTTAGTCGGTACTTAATTCTGGTGTTCTATGCGTACGTAAGACTGAGTATTTTCGTAGGAGATGCCGATATTCGAGAAGGACGGTGTCTTATGGCGGTTCTCGAAAAGGATGAGCCACTTAGCGGGAGGGGGTTTCAGGCTTCAGCAATACAAAGACCCGATGACTATTGCCTCGCCGTGCGGGAAGGTTCAACCTTCCCGCACGGCGCTCTAGGTTGGACCCGAGGCTGGGTTCATCCGCTCGGTGATCCAGGCGGCGAGCTGGGATCTCGACCCGAACCCCAGTTTCTTGAGGATTCTGCCTACGTGGGTAGCGACGGTGCGTTCTGAGATAGTGAGTTCTTCGGAGATGCGGCGATTGGTAAGTCCGCGGGCGACCAGATACGCGACCTCCAGCTCGCGTGGGGTGAGTGAGGAAGTCCGTTCTGAGGTCGTGGCGCCAGGGGCGGAGGGAGCAATGCTCTCGGGGGAGAGGGCGTCTTCGATGGCCTGCCGCAGCGACATTGCCCGACCCGCCGACCATGCGGCAGTCCAGGCTTTCTCGTCCTGGCCCCGCTGTGAGGTGGCAACGAAGCGTTCGTACCTCTCCCGGTCCACAGGCCGGATCGGGGTTCCGAGTTCCTCTCGCGCCGCCTCGGCGGCCCCGAAGAGGGTAGCCGCCCTGGCCCACTCACCCCGCGCCCCCGCGCCCCCGGCCAGGGAGTCGAGACACTCCGTAGTGGCGTCTTCGTCCCCGAGGCGTACGAAAGCGCGCAAGGCCCCGAGCAGCAGCATCTCTGACCTGGCCAGGTCTCCCTGCTCGATAGCCAGGATGCCGAGGTTCAGTCGACTGACGGACGTACCCCATTCGTCCCCCAGTATCTCGTCACTCTTTAGGTTCTCCTCGAACAATGCCTGGGCCTCTGCCAGCTCACCCGCTTTCTGCATCATCTCGCCCAGGTTGTTCCTCGATGACATGAGGGCTCTCTCGTCGCCCAGCTCGCGTTTGAGAGCTAGGGACTCCTGGGTCAGCAGCACCGCGCGCTCCAGGTCACCGACGGCGTATGCTAGCGCCCCGAGGCTGGTGAGTGAGGCCGCGACCCCCTCCATATTCTCCAGCCGCCGGTAGAGCGCCAGTCCCTGCTCGTGCAGCTTCTCGGCCCGTTGGTAGAGCCCGCTCTCTTCCGAGAGTACGCCGGCGAGGCGGAGCGTCTTGGCCCTGGTGGCACTCGCGACGCCGCCGGTTTGTGCGAGCACGGCCTCCAACCAGTGTCGCCCCTCGATGATGCGCCCGTAGCGGTACCAGAAGTATCCAAGGGATGCGGCCAGACGCAGCGCTGTCTCGGGGTCGGTTTCCAGCGCCCAGGACAGCGCCGCCTGCGCGTTGGCGTGTTCCTTCTGCATCAGCCCGACCCACGATGCCTGCTCGCGACCTTCCAGGCCACCTCGCGCCTCCTCCACCAACTCCAGGCACCAGTGGGCGTGGCGGAATTGCGCGATCCCCGTTTCCCCGCTCTCCTGGAGCCTCTCTCGCGCGTACTGGCGTACGGGCTCGAGCAGACGGTAGCGCACGCTGCCGTCCTCTGCCGCATTGGCCAGCACCAGCGATTTGTCCACGAGCCCGGAGAGCAGATCCAGGACCTCGTACTCCTCGATGCCGTCTCCGGACCCTACTACCTCGGCGGCTTTCAACGTCCAGCCCCCGGCGAACGTAGACAGTCGTCGAAAAAGCAGCCGCTCCGGCTCGGAGAGCAGATCGTGGCTCCAATCCAGCGCCCCCCTTAGCGTTCTCTGCCTCGGCGCGGCGGTCCGGTTGCCAGTGGTCAACAGCTTCAAAGAGTCGTCCAGCCGCTTGGCGATCTCGTGCACGGAGAACCCTACCCTCGCCGCGGCGAGCTCTATCGCGAGGGGAATACCTTCCAGCCTCGCGCAAATCTCCGCCACGGCCGCCCCGTTCTGCTGGGTAAGGACGAAGGCCGGGTTACGGTAGCGTGCCCGCTGGATGAACAGTCGTACCGACTCGTATCCTTCGAGATCCTCGATCGTAGCCTTTCGGGCCGGGTCCGGTCCCGAGAGTGGGGGCGCCTGCCAGAATACCTCCCCGGCGGCGCCGAGGATTTCGCGGCTGGTTGCCAGGATTCTGATACCCGGGCACGATCTGAGGAGCAACTCCGCGAGGTTTGCCACATCGTCAACCACGTGCTCGCAATTGTCCAGAACGAGCAGAAGGTCCTTTTCGCGCAGGGCGTCCACGAGCGTCACCCCGAGCGGACGGCCGGGCTGTTCAGGCACCCCGAGGACCTCGGCCACCGTCCCTACTACCAGGGAACCTTCGGCTACCGCCGCCAACTTCGCGAGCCAGACCCCGTCAGGGTACGCTTCCGTAAGATCCCGGCCTACCTCTTGCGCGAGCCTGGTCTTTCCCGAGCCTCCCGTCCCCGTGATGGTCAGCAAACGGGTAGTGCCGAGCAGCCGCTCGACCTCCTGCTTCTCGCGCTCCCTGCCGACGAAGCTAGTGAGAGAACCCGTAAGGTTGTGCTTGCCGATTTCAGGTCGCCGTTCTGCGTTGGCGGGCGGTGGGGCGAGGACGTGACCGGCCAGTATCTCCTCGTATACGAACCGGCTTGCCTCTTGCGGTTCTACGCCCAGTTCTCGCCGGAGCGTTTGCTTGAGATGCTCGTATTGACGCAGGGCCCCGTAGCGCTGGCCACCCCTTGCGTACACTCGCATTAGCCTTACGTGCGCCTCCTCGTGCGTAGGTTCGTGCGACACGATCTCCTGGAGTGCAGCCGCTGCCCGGTCGAAGGCATCGCGTTCCTCCATGAGCGCGGCCAGCTCGAAGAGTAGGGTCGAATACGTCCTCAGCAGCTCTTCTCTGCGTTGTTCAGCCCACTCCTCATAACGATCGCGCGGCAGGAGGTCCCCCGTGTACAGGTCGATCGCCGTCCCGTAAGCTGCGGGTTGCCGGGAGCCGAGAGCCGCCTTTGCAGCCAGCTCGAAAGCCTTCACGTCTACCCAGGCCGAATCGGCCTGGCATAGGGTAAGCTGCTCCTCGCTCATCGAAAGGTACCGGAGCTCGGTTGCCTCCGGCTCGAGCGTTCTTCTCGCGACGTGTAGAGTCTGGTAGAGGTTGTTTGCGGCAGCCCTGGCTCCGAGGTCGGGCCACAGCATATTCAGGACCTGCTCCCGGTGGAGGGTGTGTTCCGGGACCAGTGCGAGTAGCTTGACCACGCTCGCGGCCTTGCTTAGCCGCCACCCATCTTCCTGGATAACCCGCGAACCTACGCATACCTCGAAGCGGCCAAGCAGGGAGACGCGCAGGCTTCTGGGACCATTCGGCACCAACCCGTCCTCCGCGTAGCGGCCTTCCGATGCAGTGTAGTAAGACTCGACCATGCTCAGGCACCTCCCTACCGTCATCATGATAGCAAGATAGGTTCCGTTAAGTTACGCACGACACAGAGTTGTCCGGCTGCAACCCCTCTACAGTAGCAGCACGGTCAGAAGACCCAGGTAGAGCAGTGAGGCGAGGCCTACGATGAGGCCGAAGCCGAGGTTGCGCCTGGGGCCGACCTCCACCGGATGCAAGCCCGTCAGGCGCGAGAGCATGGTCACGGCGCTCGAGAACGGGGTGAGCAGCAGCGTAGACTGGGCGCCAAGTAGCAGGGCCGCGGCCCACAGCGCGGGGGCCGGCCCATCCGACAGCGGGAAGGCGGCGTTCAAGAGCAGCACCATCGGGATGACGTGGATGCCGGCGACGAACCCGAGGGCCATGATCACCGCGAGCGCGGGGGCGACCAATACGGTAGGCAACGCCGAGAGCATGGCGCCGAGCGGCTCGAGCGCCCCTAGGACTTGCAGCGAGAGTACGAGCACGCCGGCGGAGCCGAAAAGGGCGAACTCCGCGTGCGAGGAGGAGAGCGCGCCGCGTGTCTCCCAACCGAGCCGCACGAGCGGCGACAATCTCCGGGTAAGCAGCGCCGCGAGCGCCGCGATCGACGCCACGATGACCGCGACGGTCACGGCGATGGCAGATGTGAGGGGGAGCACGGGAAAGAGCACGTTGACCAGCGCTACCGCGGCGACTAGCAGCACCGGGTAGAGGAGTATGGCGGCAGCCCCCCGGTCCAGCGAAGCCTGTGGGACCTCCTCCACCCCACCCCCTGCTCTCTGGGCGAAGTAGAGGGTTCCGGCCAGGCCCAGGAACACGAACGGGAGTGTAACCGCGAGGAGGCTCGGGTAGGAGACGCCAGTTAGCACGATGGTTGTCGCCGTCAGCACGTTCAGGTTGGTCCAGAGGGGGGCGAAGGAGAAGGCGCGCCCCGCCCACTTCAGGGCCTCGAGGCGCTCCCTGGGCGCGGAACGGCCCGTGATCACATCTATCAAGACGAACGCCCCCACGTCGAGGACGGCACCTAGAACGTGCCCGAGTGCCCCGGCCGTCGCCTTGATGCTTACGCCCCTCTCGGTCAGCGCGGCCATGAGGGCCCGGATCTGGACCTCATAACGCGCCGCCCTTATCGGATATCCTGCGATGCTGAGGACGAGAAGAACGGCCACTATGCCGAAGTACGTAGGCATCCCTTCGTAGTAGTCCGTAAACTCGAATCGCCCCGTGAAGACCACCGCACACAGGGCGACGAAGGCGACCAGGGCGAACGCCCTGTGGAAGGCGCTCGACCATGGCACGGAGATCACGAACAGCACCGCTCCTGCCCCCAGAAAGAGGTCGGTACCGAGAGAGCCGGGCGCGAACGTGTACCAGGCGTACCCGGCAAGGAAGACGACGGCGAGTGCGGGACGCAACCCGTCCAGGTACGTCCTCACGCCCCTCTTTTCCTGTGGCTTGTCGGTGTTCTCTCTCACCCCGAGCTCGTACCCCAGAATTCAGAATGTAGTCATCATCGACGATTCTAGAGCATAGCCGGCAGGGGTCGCCGCGGTACCCTCTGTCGGGCAGACGGACTGAAAGGATAGAAGTTGATGCAGAATGGGAGCAACGGGGCTGGCACTATTCAGCTTGGCGATCTCACGGTGGGTCGCTTCGGCTTCGGGGCGATGCGTCTTTGCGGGCCGGGCATCTGGGGCGAGCCAGAAGACCCACGAGCCGCCGAGGCCGTGCTTCGCCGGGCGGTCGAGTTGGGGATCAACCTCATCGACACCGCCGACGCCTACGGCCCCGAAGTCAACGAGCGTCAGATCTCCTCCGCCCTCCATCCTTACCCAGACGACCTGACTATCGCCACGAAGGGCGGCCTCGTCCGTCCGGGACCAGGAACCTGGGAGCCCAACGGATCCCCAGAGCATCTGCGCGAGGCGTGCGAGGGGAGCCTGCGGCGCCTCAAGCTGGACAGGATCGACCTCTACCAGTTGCACCGGCCTGACCCCCGCGTCGCCTTCGAGGACTCGGTGTGGGCCCTGGCCGAGCTGCGCGATGAGGGTAAGATCCGGCACGTCGGCCTCTCAAACGTGGGCGTGAGGGAGCTAATCAGGGCGCTCGACATCGTGCCCATCGTCTCCGTCCAGAACCGCTATAATCTTACTGACCGCTCCTCCGAGGCCGTGATAGAAACCTGCGAACGGGAGGGTATCGCGTTCATCCCCTGGTTCCCGCTCG
Organism: uncultured Rubrobacteraceae bacterium; assembly: GCA_963830075.1. GTDB lineage: Bacteria > Actinomycetota > Rubrobacteria > Rubrobacterales > Rubrobacteraceae > Rubrobacter_D. The sequence continues at coordinate 82,843 of CAWHLD010000004.1, forward strand.
CGACGGGCAAGCTCGCCCAACCTGGCGGAGACCTGGATGAGATCGCCGCCAGCCACGACGCTACGCCCGCGCAGGTGGCCCTCGCCTGGCTCTTGGCGAAATCTCCAGCTATGCTCCCCATTCCGGGCACCTCTTCGGTCGAACACCTCGAGGACAACGTCGCCGCCACAGAGCTCAGGCTCTCCGAAGAAGAGGTCGCTACGCTCTCGGGTTAGCGGCGCCTGAAACGGCCTTCGCGCAACTTGATCTCCGTCGGCTTCGTCGCAGGGAGGACATGCCAGGATCAACCCACCCGACGAGCCTCGGCGCGGCTGATGCCGCGGCCCGGACGCCACCCGTTCTTGCGCTCGGATATACTCCTCCATTAGCGAGTCGGAGGTCTGCGTGGAGACGAAGTCGGCGCCAGAAGGGATCCGCGAAGTCCAAGAGGTTCGGCGGCGCAAGTTCAGCGTCGAGGAGTACCACCAGATGGGCGAGGCCGGCATCTTTGCCAAAGGTGAGCGGGTCGAGCTGATCGAGGGAGAGGTAGTCCAGATGAACCCTATTGGCAGTAGGCACGCGGCCTGCGTCAAGGAACTTACCTGGATTTTGAGCAGAGTGTTGAACGAGGAACATCGCTTGGATGTCCAGAACCCCGTGAAAATAGACGGTGGCCTGGAACCCCAGCCGGACCTGATGGTCGTCCGGGCGAGGGATTATAAGGACTCGCTCCCTGGCCCAGAGGACGTGCTCCTCCTCATCGAAGTCTCCGACACGACCTTGAGCTACGACCGCAGCGTCAAGCTGCCCCTCTATGCCAGGGCGGGCTATCAGAGAAAGCTGGATCGTGGACCTCGCGGGAGAGTCCATCGAACGCCACAACGATCCTTCGGAGACCGGCTACGGGCGTATGCAGCGGGTTGTCCGGGGCAAGAATCTCGCCTCCGAAGTCTTTCCGGACCTGGTTCTGCACACCGACGCCGTGCTCGGATAAAGAAGAAGGCCGGGGCGCGATGGCCCCAGCCCGTGGTCGCGAATAAAGCCGGTTCGTGCGCCTTTACGCCCTGACCTTGAAGCTGAAGGTCTTGGGCTGCAAGCCGGTTAGGGATGGGTCCTGATCCAACCTGTTGCCCGCCACATCCCTGGCCCCTGTACTCACGCTAACTACGTATGTTGCCCCTGCTTGCAAGTTGGCGTTGGGGTTGAGGATAGCCTTTGTCGTGGATGCGTGGTAGGTGACGGTCGCGACCAGGAAGGTACTCGTGCCGCGCTTTTTGATCTTGACGTTGGCCGGTTCGATCGTCGCCGCCTGCATCGCCTCTGAGAACGTGGCCGTGACGTTGGCCGCTGGCGAAACGCCGGTTGCGTTGTTGGCGGGTGAGGTAAGCGTCACCCTGGGCGAGACGGTGTCAACGGTGAAGGTACGGGAGGCGGGGGTGGCATCGAGGTTGCCAGCGGCATCCCTCGCCCTGACCTGGAAGGTATGCGAACCGTCAGCAAGGTCGGTGTAGGACTCTGGAGAAGAGCAGGCGCTGAAGGCCGCCCCATCGAGCTTGCACCTGAACGTCGAGCCGCTATCCGTGGAGGAGAACTCGAACGTGGCGGAGTCGGTGTTAGTGGCGCCGTTGGGACCTGAGGTTATGTTCGTGTCGGGGGCATCGTCGTCGGTTATGGTGCCCGTGCCCTGGTTGTCGGAGATCGTGGCGTTGGATGGGTTTGCGAGGTTGACGAAGAAGGCTTCACCACCCTCGTCCTTCGCGTCGCCGTTGATCACGACGGTTATGGTCGCTTCGGTGTCGTTCGCGGCGAAGGAGAGGGTGCCTGAGTTCTCCTCGTAGTCGTTATCGGTGGTGGTCGCGGTGCCGTCCTCGGTGGCGAAGTCTGCGGTAGACGCCGTGCCGGTGTCGCCCGAGCGGGTGACGGTGAAGGTGGCGTTGGTGGTGCCGGAGTTGCCCTCGTCGAGCGTAACGTCGTCTATGGAGAGGGTTGGCCTTGTGGTCTCGTTGTCGTCGGTGGCCGACTCGCAGTCGGGATCTCCGCCGGTGCCGAAATCGGTCTTGCCGTCGGAGTCGTTGTCTATGGTGTCGGAGCACTGAGGCGCCGCGTTGTAGCGGGCCAGGGCAAAGTCACTGTTCGAGCTGTTGGAGGTACCGGCGGCGACGATCTTGCCGTCCGATTGGATGGCCACGCTATTGGCTGAATCATCGCTTGAGCTGAAGGCGGTTGTAACCTTGCCGCCAGAGCCGAAGGGGGTATCGAGGCTGCCGTCCGAGGCGTTGTAGCGGGCCAGGGCAAAGTCGCGGCCCGTCGAGCCATTGTCGGAGAAACCAGCGGTCACGATCTTGCCGTCCGATTGGATAGCCACGCTGTTGGCTCTATCAAAGCTTCCTGAGGCGAAGTCGGTGGTCGTCTTGCCGTCGGTGTCGAAGGAGGTATCGAGGCTGCCGTCCGAGGCGTTGTAGCGGGCCAGGGCAAAGTCGCGGCCCGTCGAGCCATTGTCGGAGGAACCGGCGGCGACGATCTTGTCCCCTTGGATAGCCATGCTACTGCCGAAATCACCGCTCGCGCCGATGGCGGTGGTAACCCTGCCGTCGGTGTCGAAGGAGGTATCGAGGCTGCCGTCCGAGGTGTTGTAGCGGGCCAGGGCAAAGTCGTAGTCCGAGCCGTTGTAGGAGGAACCGGTGGCGACGATCCTGCCGTCCGATTGGATGTCTACGCTATTAGCCGCATCATCGCCTGAGCCGAAGGCGGTGGTAACCTTGCCGTCGGTGTCGAAGGAGGTATCGAGGCTGCCGTCGGCGTTGTAGCGGGCCAGGGCGAAGTCGTAGGTCAAGCCGTTGATGGATTGTCCTGCGGCGACGATCTTGCCGTCCGATTGGACGGCCACGCTATAAGCTATATCTCTGCTTGAGGCGAAGGCGGTTGTAACCTTACCGCCGGAGCCGAAGGAGGTATCGAGGCTGCCGTCGGCGTTGTAGCGGGCCAGGGCAAAGTCTTCTGTAGAGCCGTCGGCCCGGGCGGAACCGGCGGCGACGATCTTACCGTCCGGTTGGATGGCCACGCTATAAGCTAAATCGTTTGAGCTGAAGGCGGTTGTAACCTTGCCGTCGGTGTCGAAGGAGGTATCGAGGCTGCCGTCGGCGTTGTGGCGGGCCAGGGCGAAGTTGTAGCCCGTCGAGCCATTGTAGGAGCGACCGGTGGTCACGATCTTGCCGTCCGATTGGATTGCCATGCTTTGAGCGTCCTCGTTGCTTGAGCCCAGGTCGGTGGTAGCCTTGCCGTCGGTGTCGAAGGTGGGGTCGAGGTCACCTGGCGCGGCCAGCACACTCCCGGCGGAGACCACCGCCAGGATCAGGGCCGCCAGCAGCGAAAGCGGCCACGCAAGCGCCCTCCGCCTCCCAATTACTCCACTACTACTATCTCTGTTGGTCGCTTCGTTCATCGTGATCTCATGTCCTTTCCCGTCGATGGGGACCATTTGTTGGTAGGGTGTTGTCCAGAGGAGGACGTTCGTCGCAGACCTCCTCTCTTGACCTTCACCCATTGACTTTACATCCACTGCGGCGAATGCGGAATGACTTCTACCCACCGACTTACCCACCGAGTTGGCGACCGAGCAGGCTTGCGCCGGAGCGTCGCAGGATGCACAATGCAGGCGAGTTGGGCCTTCCATGACCGTCAAGAGATCCCGCACGTTCGCATTCTTGCTCAAGCACCACAGGAATGCCGCCGGGCTGACCCAGGAAGAGTTAGCCGGGCGAGCCGGGGTGGGGTTGCGCACGATCAGCAACCTCGAGCGCGGCATCAACAGGGCGCCCTACCGCGCCACCGTCAGGCGACTCGCCGACGCCCTGGGGCTCTCCGGCGGGGATCTCACCCGGCTCGCGACTTCCGCCCGCCGTCCCCCAAAGGTCTCCCCGAGCGGGGGCCGGATGGCGGTCGAAGGTAGCTTCCTCGGCGCGTTGCCGGCGGCACATCTGGTAGCCCGCGAGCAAGAGCTGGGACGAATCCTGGATGCTTTGGAGGCGGCCGATGGCGGCCGGGGGCGGCTGGTGCTCCTGGCCGGAGAGCCAGGCATAGGGAAGACGCGGCTGGCCCAGGAGGCCAGCGTTCACGCCAGGGAGGGGGGCTTCGTGGTGGCGAGCGGGCGCTGCTACGAGGCGCAGAGCGGCATCCCCTTCTACCCGTTCCTGGAGGCGCTCGGCACGCTGTACGAGGATGCACCGCGGAAGGTTCGCGAGAAGATCCCCGAACGCTGGCCGTATCTGGCCAGGCTGTTGCCGGATCACTTCCCGTTGGCGTCGTCGGGCGGCCGCGAGGAGGCGCAGCGGCTTCTCCGGGCGGTGACCGGGTTCGTGCGCGAGGTCTCCGCCAGAAGGCCCGTAGCCCTCTTGCTCGACGATCTGCACCACGCCGACAGCGCGAGCGTGGACCTGCTGGCGCACCTGTGCAGGCATACGCGCTCGGACCGGATTCTACTTCTGGGGACCTACCGTGACGTGGAGGTGGGACCGGAGCATCCCCTACGCAAAGCCGTACGCGAACTCGATCGCGAGCAGCTCGTCGAAAAGGTCGAGGTCCGCAGGCTGGGACGAGAGGAGACTGTCGCGCTGATGAGCGACAGGCTGCCCGAGGCCGAGGTATCCAGAGAGTTCTCGGGGCTGGTTTTCGATCGCACGGGGGGCAACCCCTTCTTCACGGTCGAGGTTTTGAAAGCCCTCATCGAACGCGGCGACCCGTTCCTCTGGGTGGGGCATTGGTTAAGCAAGGACATGCAAGACTTCGCGGTGCCCGAGAGCGTGAGCGAGGCGATCCTGGAGAGGGTATCGCGCCTGCGACCAGAAACCCGCCAGGTCCTCGAAGAGGCGAGCGTCCTCGGACAGGTGTTCGGCCTCGACGACCTGATGGCGGTTGTGGGTCTCGGCGAGGACGATGTGGAGGAGGCGCTGGAAGAGGCCGAAGCCTCCGGTCTGGTCGGAGCGGCGAAAGCCCGCTACGCGTTCGACCACGCGCTCACCCAACAAACCCTCTACGCTGGGCTCTCCCCAGCGCGCCGCGAGAGGCTGCACAGGGCGGCGGGCGAGGGGATGGAGCGGCTCGGGGAGAAGGTCCGGAGGAGGCGGGCGGCGGAGATATCTCGCCACTTCGTTCAGGGCTCCTCGCTGGAGCGCGCCCTGCTCTACGTCCTTCTTGCCGGAGAGGAGGCCGAGGCGACGTTCGCGCCCGGAGAAGCCGAGCGGCAATACCGGGTGGCACTGTATCTCGCGAATGAGATGGGCGATGATCCGTCGGCCGCGGAAGCTCTGGAGCGGCTGGGAGGGTTGCTCACGACCACCGTCCGCTACGACGAGGCGCTCTCCGCCCTCCAAAGGGCGTCGGACATCCACCGCGCGCGGAAGAATCCAGAGGGCGAGAGCCGGGTGGAGGCGAGGATCGCGCACTTCCGCCAGGGCCCTCAGCAAGCAGCCAGGAACAAATAGCAGACTGCTGAAGGCTGATAGCTCTCTTCGAAGCTGGTCGATGCTTCAGCAATCCGCTGTTGGAGCTACCTTCACTGCCGACCAGTGAAAGGATCGAGTATTTGCCGCCTGGCTGGAGGGCTTGCCGGACTTTGCGCAATATAATCTTCGTGGACCCGACAGCAGGGAGAACATGCCAGAATTACCCAGAATGAGAAATCGGATCGGCAGAACTTCGTTACTGGCGGTCCTGCTCGTCCTCCTGTGCACGTCCTGCGTCAGGACCGGCGATGGGGGAGGGGACGCCGGCGGTGGCAAAGATGCCAGCATAGACCCCATAACCGTCGGACAACGGGAAAAGTCGGAGCATAAGGCTGCACCTTCTGCTGGGCGTACAGACAGGTCTTCCGCTGGGCGTACGGACGCACCCTCGGCTGAGCGTACGGACGCACCTTCCGCTGGGCGTACAGACAGGACTTCCACGAAGCGTTCCGATGCACCTTCCGTGGAGCGGGTCGAGGTAAGCACGCTCGCCACGGACCTGGAGGTACCCTGGTCCTTCGCCTTCCTGCCAGGCGGGGACGCCCTCGTCACAGAGCGCGACTCGGGCAGGCTCCTCAGGGTAAGTCCCTCCGGTGACGTTCGGGAGATACAGATCCTCCCCGAGGCAGGCTCGGGCGAGGGTGGGTTGCTCGGCGTCGCCGTCTCCCCGGACTACGAGGAGGATGGCTTCGTCTACGCTTACTACACGACCCAGAGAGATAATCGTGTGGTCCGGTTCCGCCTCGGCGAGAAACCTGAGCCCATACTCACGGGCATCCCCGTCAACACCTTTCACGACGGGGGTAGGATCAAGTTCGGGCCTGACGGCATGCTCTACGTTAGCACGGGCGACGCGGGGGAGACCGAGAACTCCCAGGACAGGAACTCTCTCGGAGGCAAGATCCTGCGTATAGAACCGGACGGCTCCATCCCTCGGGATAATCCTTTCCCCGGTAACCCCGTCTACTCATACGGCCACCGCAACGTCGAAGGGCTTGCTTGGGACGCGCAAGATCAACTCTTCGCCAGCGAGTTCGGCCAGAATACCTGGGACGAGGTCAACATGATCGAAGCGGGAGAGAACTACGGCTGGCCCGAGGTCGAGGGCAAGGGGGGCGAGGATCAGGGGTACGTCGATCCGATCACGGTCTGGCCGACCTCCGAGGCTTCGCCGAGCGGGGCCGAGGTTATGGTCGGGGGCGGAATCCCGCAGTGGGAAGGCGACCTTTTCGTGGCCGCGCTCAGGGGCGAGAGGCTCTGGAGGCTTGAGCTGGACGACCGGGACCAGGTCGTCGGGAGGCAGAAGTTACTGGACGGGGAGGTCGGCAGGGTGCGGGACGTGGTGCAGGCGCCGGACGGCTCCCTCTGGGTCTCTACCTCGAACTACGACTCTTACGGCAGCCCGGTCAGCGACCAGGACGACCGCATCCTGCGCCTGGCTCCGGCCGGGGAATAGAATGGGTGGCGTGGAAGATACGCACAGAACCACACACGATGCCTACCCGGCTGACCTCGCCGACTTCTTGCGCGAGCGCTGGGACGAGGATAGGGCCGGCCCGCTGCCGGCTCCAGGCACTCTGGAAAACTTGATCTCCACCTGCTACCAGGCCAGCTTGCTACACGAGGAAGAGCGTGCCGTGACCTTCCGGGTGATCCTCTGCGACCCGGACCGCCTGCCACCGAACGAAGGACCGCCCGGTGGGATACACAGGCTGGAGTTCCCCGAGTCCAGGCACTTCGACATCCAGGAGATAAGGCGGCTCTCGCCGGCCGCCGACTACTATCGCTCGCTCATCGGGGTCTGCCTGAACCGGGAAGGTGAGTTGAGGATCTGGGGCCTCGTCCACACGGGACCGAGGTGGTTGAGGGAGGGCCAGGGCGGGAGGGATGCCCCACCGCCCCTGCCGCGCGTCCTGATCCTCCGCGTGTACGGTCCCGGACGCGTCGCCGTCGACGTCGGCCTGGAGACGCTTTGCAAGTTGGAAGCAGGCAAGCTCTCGGACGTTTCGATGGACGTGTTCGTCTCGCGCTGGCTCCCCGAGACCTTCGCGCCGGTTAGAAAGGAGCTCGCGGAGATCCACGCCGGCCTAAGGGAGCAGGCACGTAAGAAAGGGCAGGTGTGGGCCCGCCTCGACAACGACATCACCCGCGTTATAGGGCAGCACACCATAAAGCGCATCATCTCCGCTGTCAGGAACTCGCACCACGGAGGAACCGTCGTCATCGTCCCGCCCGATCTGGCCGAGGATATCCTCGATGGCCGATACGTTTCGCTCAAGCACATGTTCGTCGACGCGGAGCCGCGCCGGCGCTTCCGCACGCTCATCGTCGACGTGATGAACGAGCTGGCCCGCTCTCACGCCGGCAAGCCTGCCAGGGATCCCGTCGGTTGGGACGACTACGAGGCGAGCGGCGACGAGGTCTTGTCCTTGTTGGACGAGGCCATCTTCGAGGTGGCACATCTCATCGCGGGCCTGACCGCCGTGGACGGGGCCGTCGTGATGACCCAGCGCTTCGAAATGCTCGGCTTCGGGGGTGAGATCTCGGGCGACCTGCCCGCCGTCGAGACGGTCGCCAGGGCCCTCGATGTCGAGGGTGAGGTCATCGTCGAAGAGCCGACGGACGGCGTCGGGACCCGCCACCGTTCCGCTTACCGCCTGTGTAATGAGCTCGCCAGCGTTATATCCGTGGTCATCTCGCAGGACGGCAACGTGCGTTTTATCAAGTGCATGGGTGGGGCCGTAACGTACTGGGATCAGGCGTAAGGGCAAACGAGCCGGAGAACTGCTGGGGGTTGCCTGAGCGCCAGGTGCCGCCGTACCGAAGGCACAGATCATCGCACGAAAGCCACCTCAGGCGCCGCGATCGTTGTCCCCGGCAACTGACCCAGACCCGCGTTCTCTGCGCGGAGGAGCGTTTCGCAGGTCCCCGTCTCCTATAGAATGTGCCGTAGGCTAATGAACGTTTCAGCTGGAAACTTTGGGTTTTTTTGACATTTTTCATTGGTTATGTGGAAATTGCTCTTGAAAAGTAACGTACTGATAGGCGATAGTTGTCCCGGAAAAATAGGATACTACGAGATCGATACGAAGGAGTACACGCAACTTGAGTCGAGCAACAAGCAGCATCGTTGTTAGTTGTCCGATGCGTTCCAGCGCGCGAAGTTCGGCCATACGCAGCCTTGGACCAAGGATCCAAAGGTGAACGGCTTCGAGTCGGCCATCGCTCTCTTGGCGAAGGTGCTCGATCTCTTGACCGCGCCAGCGGGTTACGGAGTGGCCATCTGGATCCTCGCGATAATCTTCGTGTGGAGCGGGCTCGCCAAGTTACGTAGGCCTACTCTGGCCGCCTTGGCGATGACCGACTTCGGGGTTCTCCGTCGGGTCAGGCCCCGTCTGGGTAGCGCTCTTGGTGCGGCGGAGTTGCTGCTCGCCTTGTCCCTGATAACCGGTACGCTCTCGGTTATCTTCCTGCCCGTTACGGCTTGCTTGCTCTGGTTCTTCGTGCTGCTCATCGCAAAGAGCCTTTGGTCAGGGAAAGACTTCTCCTGTTTCTGTTTCGGGGACGCCGGCTCCAGGGTTTCCCGTTTGACGCTCATCCGCACCACCGCGCTTGCTTTGCTCGCCTCCGTGCTCGCCGTAGCTCCGCTACCGTATGCAAGTTTCGACCAGATCTATTTGCTTCAGGCGATCTCTGCTGCGGCGTCGGTGGGTGCTATCGTGCTTGCCAGCCAGCTACCAAAACTGCTGCGCTGGAACAGAAACCCGTATCGGCTCGGTAACACGGAGGTCAACCATTGAGTGCACTCGCGATCGTGGCGCTTGTTCTGGTCAGCGCATGGCTCGGCATCCTAACCCTGGTCGTCGTTCTCCTCGTGCGCCAGGTCGGGCTACTAACCGTCCGCCTCTCCATGGCCACACAGACTATGTCGCTGGACGAGGATGGTCCCGAGATCGGCAGCAGCTTGCCTGAGGACGTGGCCGAAGTGATGCCGGAAGGGGAACCAGCCTATCTTCTTCTCATCTCGGCGGGTTGCGAACCCTGCAGGGAGCTCGTGGTCGAGCTCGACGGGCACAGGTTCGAGCAGAGCGTCGTGGCCCTCGTGCCAGGACGGCAGGATCAGGCGGGCGAGCTTGCAGCGCTCCTTCCACCAGGCATACCGGTTGTGTTCGACCCCGAAGCGACCCAGCTGACCGAGTCTCTCGATCTCGAAAGCACGCCGTTCGCCCTGGAGGTCGAAAACGGCACGGTAACCAGAAAGGTCCATCTGTACGGGGGCTCTTCCGCCCTGTTAGAGTTCATGGAATCGGGGAGCGCTCTAGCGCAGAGCAGAAGCTTGGTTGAGATCACGAAAAAAGAATCGACTGACGGGAGGTAATCGAGCATGCCGTTGGACAAAACCCAGGTGGCCGAACTCGAGGCGGAGATCAACGACGAACAGCTATCGAAGGTCCGGTTCGGGCGCAGCCGCTTCCTGCGCAACGCGAGTCTCGCGCTGTTCGGCCTCGCCGCCGGGGTGGGTGCGGCGCAAGATGAAGCCGAGGCCGCTCCTCCGGGCTGCGAAGGGGCACCAACATGCCGTGGCTGCCGGGGTAGTCGCTGTCCTCGTTGCCGCAGAAGGGCCAGATCGTGCGGAGGAGGCAGTTGCTGGAGAATCCGTAGAGGCTGCAGGGTGTACCAATGCTGCGATTGGATCAACCAGCGCAACAACCTTTGCATCTGCCGTGGTTTCGTGGGTTACGTGTGCTAACGAAATCGGCGCGCTTCAAAACGCTGCCTCCCGCCAAAGCGCTGGTTCCCGCCGCCGCGCTTGGTGTACTCGCCGGGGTATTAGCGCGTGGATCCAGTGAGATAGGCTGGGTCTTCGCGCTGCTCGTCTGCTCTGCGGTGGTAACGGCGGTCGCCCAGCAGACCCTCCCGTGAGGCCCTAACGCGGTCTATGGAATCGCGAGTTCCGACGTGCTTCGGAACCAGGCAGGCAGGAGTTGGATCACCAAGGCGACGGTCTATGCTCTCGCGTCGGCGGTAGCCGGCCTCGTTACGGGCGCGGCCCTCGGCGCCGTGGGGGGACTTGTCCCCCTCGACATCCGCCTCGCGATGGGGAGCATATTCGCGCTAGCCGCCATCGCCGTCGGCAGCCTCGAGCTCTTCGGCCGCCACATACAGCCCTTGCAGTTGGACTGCGAGACGCCCCAGCGTTGGGTGAACAAGGGAGCATTGGGGTGGGCGATCCGGAACGGCCTGACCCTGGGATTCGGGGCCACGAGCAGGATCGGGTTCTGGCTGTGGTATGTCGTGCCTCTGGGGGCCTTCCTCATCGGAAGTCCGGTAGCAGGTGCCGCCATCTACGGCGCTTACGGCCTGGTCAGGGCACTTGGGGCACCAGTGCAACTCCTCAGCACGATGCGACTACAAACGGATATCTCGGACCGGCTGATCGAGGGGTACGGTACCGCCCGGGTCCTGACAGCGGGACAGCTTGTCTTCCTCGGAGTAGCAACCGCTATCGTCGTCGGCCTGTAAGACCCACGGCAGAACCCTCTGGCGCGTCGGTGTCAGGCAAGCCCGAGCCGTCGCCTCGATTTGACCCTCTCATGTGAGATTAGTCTCGAGGCGCATTCCTTTAGGCGCGTACCGCTTGAGCGCATAGCTCATCCACCCGAACGTAAGGGTGGCCGCGAGAGGACGGTACTCCTTAGAGATCCTTTAGGTAGGGGCGTAGGTCGTTTCTGGCGAGGCCACGCGCCTGGCGTTTATCTCGCCACATGCCGAGGTTGTTCCAGCTCGCGATATCCATACGGGTCCATTCGGATTCATAGGTCTGGCCGTTCTCCTCTTGCCGGAGCGGCTCGGTGAGGCTGAAAGTTCCGAAGTCTTCGTATGGCGAGTAATCGATTATGGTTACGCTCTCGCCACTTGGAAGGGTGGGAGTATTCCTGGCTACCACGTCCTCGACCCGGGTATCGAGGACCGACTCGAAAACGTAGGAATCATGCCCGGCCTCTACCGGTTCGTGCACTATGAGCACACCATCCCGACAAAAGTTCGTCACCACTTCCCTGCTGCCCTTGAAATACTTGGGTATGGAGTCGTAGAGTGCGTCATGACCGGCGATTTCGTTCCTGAGCGCCGAGTAATAAGCCTCGAAGTAGCCCGTTATCTCGGTGCGCAGCCCGCCTAGCATCTCGGGAGTCAGTTCCTTAGGCATCTACCGCAACCTCACCCCATCTCATCTCGTATGATCTCCTTCCAAAATAGCTTACCCCACAACGCCTCACTTCACCCGGCCTCAATCTCCTCGCTGGCGCGATGTTGTCGCTGGATCATCATCCATCCCTGGACCCAAACCAGCGACGGGTGCCCGCCGGTTGCGATGCCGCCGGGATCAAAGAGTCCGTTGTGGGGCGCTCCCTCCACGGGGCCGAACGTCGGCCTTCAGCCTGAGGCTGGTTCCACGGTCGCCGACATCGAGCCTTTGCAGCGTGGGATCAGCGGGTCAGGGCCGAAGGCCTGTATCTGATCCCGCTTCAGTTCGGCCTGCTCCAGGTTGGTGGTCGCGACGACGACCCGGCCCGTGGCGTCGACCTCCTGCGCCATCTCGTAACCCTTCTCCAGGGAGTGCCCGAAGACCTTCTTTAGCATCAGGATCACGTACTCGTAGCTGTGATCGTTGTCGTCCAGCAACACCACGTTGTACGGAGGCAGTTTCTCCGTCTTCTGTTCTCGCTTCTCTTCTGGAAGAACGATAGTGTCTGTCATCTTCGGATCCGCCCTTCAACGACCCTTCCACTCGGGCTTGCGCTTTTCGAGGAAGGCGCACATTCCCTCCTGGGCGTCCCCGAAGGTGGCGTTGAAGGACATGACCTCTTTCGTGTAAGCGTAGGCCTGTTCGGTGGGCATCTCGAGTTGGCGGTAGAAGGCCTGCTTGCCCACCCCGACGACGAGCGGGCTTGCCTCGGAGATCTTCTCAGCCAGGGATTTTGTCTCTGCCTCCAAGTTCTCGGCCGGAACGAGCCTGTTTACGAGGCCTTCTACGAGGGCTTCTTCCGCCGAGAGGAACTCGCCCGTAAGCAGCATCTCCATGGCCTTTTTCTGGCCGATGGCGCGGGAGAGGGCGACCATCGGGGTGGAGCAGAACAGCCCGATACGCACGCCCGGCACGGCGAAACGCGCGTCCTCGGAGGCGACGATAAGGTCGCAGGTGGCCGCGAGCTGGCATCCCGCGGCGGTCGCCGTGGCGTGAACCTGCGCGATAACGGGCTGCGGTATCGTTTGGATCGTCTCCATCAGCTCGCAGCAGACGTCGAAGATGTGACGGTAGAACCCGGGGTCTCCTCCTACCATCTCCGAGAGATCGTGGCCAGCGCAGAAGGCGGGCCCCTCCCCGCGCAATACGACGACCGAAAAGTCGTCACTCGCTCCTATCTCCTTGAAGCACGAGATCAACTCCTGCATGTGGTCGAGCGAGAGGGCGTTACGCTTCCTGGGACGGTTCATGGTCACGTAGGCGATCCGGCCGTCTCTCTCCAAGGAAATGTGCTCGTAGGTCTTTCCGGTCTCTATCATGAGTTTCCTCCTAGTAGTCGCGTACCTCGACGAGTTCCGTGCGGCCCCCGATCTCGACGGTCCCGTCGCGCTGTGGCTCGGCGAGGATCAGGGAGCCTTCGCCTTGACGGATCGTGATCTCCCGTCCGAGCAGCGAGGCCAGCCTTACCGCATGCGCCCCTGTCGCCTCGTCTTCATCCACCCCTACCCGCGGCGCGAACACCCGCACGCGCACGCGGGCGGCTGCCTCATCCTCCCAGGCCCATACCCCGGCAAGGTCGTGGCCGTCTGGCGGACCCTCTATTTCATCCACCTCGGCGGGGGAGTCCAGCTTGAAGTGCTCGAACTGAGGAGCCCACTCGGGCCGTCCTGAGATGAAGGTGAGGCCACCAGCGAACCTTACGGGAACCTCACCCGCAGGCGGGTGCAGAGTGGGGACCTCGAACCCCTCGATCGCCAAGAGCCAGGCCGTGCCGACCAGCGGGTGCCCGGCGAAAGGCAGCTCTGTCCCCGGCGTGAAAATGCGGAGGATGCCGCGCTCTGCGTCCTCGACGAACACGGTCTCGGAGAAGCCGAGGTCCGCCGCGATGCGCTGGCGTTCACCTACCGGCACTTCGCTACCGTCCAGGAAGACGCCAAGCGGGTTCCCACCAACGCCATCCTCGCCGACAAACACCTTCAGAACGTAAAGACGGCTCATGGCGACCGCCTCATCCAACGGAAACCATCCCTAGAACAGAGCTGAAACATGAAGCCTCTAATCTTCTTCCAACTCCCTGTCGCGCAGGACGAACTTCTGGACCTTGCCGGTTGAGGTTTTGGGTAGATCTCCGAACTCCACGGCGGCGGGGGCTTTGAAGCGGGCGATGTGCTCTTTGCAGAAGTCTATGATCTCCTGCTCCGTGGCCTCCTTGCCCTTCTTGAGGGTCACGAATGCCTTGGGACGCTCGCCCCACTTCTCGTCCGGGATGGCGACGACGGCGGCCTCCATGACGGCCGGGTGGCGCGAGACGGTCTGCTCCACCTCTATGGTCGAGATGTTCTCGCCGCCCGAGATGATGATGTCCTTGTCGCGGTCCCTTATCTCGATGTACCCGTCGGGGTGCCACACGGCCACGTCGCCCGAGTGGTACCAGCCGCCCTCGAAGGCCTCTTCCGTCTCCTCCTCGTTCTCGAAGTAGCCCTTGGCGACCATATTGCCGTGCATGACGATCTCACCCATCGCCTCCCCGTCGCGCTCGACGTCGTTCATGTTCTTGTCTACGACGCGCACGAGGTCGGCCGTGCAATATCCTTGCCCCTGACGCGACATGAGCCGCGCCCGCTCTTCCATGTCTAAGTCTTCCCACTCGGGGTGTACTCCGCTCGTCGTCATCGGGCCGTAGGTCTCGGTCAGGCCGTAGATGTGCATGGGGTTGATGTTCAGCTCCAGGAGGCCCGAGAGCAGGGTGGGGGACGGCGGGGCGCCCGCTATCGCCGCGACCACGGGTGTATCCAGCCGGTGGGCAGCGTCCTCGTTGGCTACCCCGATCTGGACCGTCGGGGCAGCGCAGTAGTGGGTGATATCCTCCGCCTCGAACAGATCCCAGATGCGCGACGGCTCGACTTTTCTCAAGCACACGTGCGTCGCCGCCACGGCGGTCACGGCCCAGGGGAACGTCCACCCGTTGCAGTGGAACATGGGGAGGGTCCAGAGGTACTTCGTCTCGTAGCCCATCCCGATCTCGATCGCGTTGCCCAGTGCGCTTAAATACGCCCCGCGATGCGTGTACATGACGCCCTTCGGCCGGCCCGTCGTCCCCGAGGTGTAGTTGATGGAGATGGTCTCTTCTTCGTCCTCGAGTATGTCGGGCGCCTGCTCAGGCGATCCTTCCGCCAGATAGTCCTCGTAAGGGTCGCCTTCTTCGCCCGTGTCGTCGACGCGCACCCGCTCGACGTCCACGTCGGCGAGTAGCCCCTCTAGCTCGGCGTCGACAAAGACCATCTTCGCCCCGGAGTGCTCGACGATGTAGGTGACCTCGTCTTTGCCGAGCCGGGTGTTTATGGCGACGAGCACGAGCCCCGCCGCCGGCACGGCGAAATGGGCTTCGAGTTGGGGCGGCGTGTTGAAGCAGAGGAACGCCACCCTGTCGCCCTTCTGGAGCCCGGAATCGCGCAGGCGCGAGGAGAGGCGGTTGACGCGCTCCTCGAGCTCTGCGTAGGTGTATCGGCGCTCGCCGTAGACGACGGCGGTCTTCTCCGGGAACATGTAGGCGCTGCGCCTGAGGAAGCTGATAGGCGTAAGCTCGCTGCGGTAGACCTTCTCGTTCAAAAGACACTCCTTTTCTCTCTCCTTTGTGGAGTATATAGGCCGAAGCGTGGTGTTTGCTACGCCAAGCCGGCGTGGGGCAAAGCGGCTAATATCTGTGCCTGTCGCCGCCTCCGAATAGAGGGAGTAGGATGAAGACCCGCGAGAGACACCGCCTGGACCGTCACAAGCGCCGCGCCGAGGAGTTGAGATTGTGGCGCAACGCGCGAGAGAGCCCGGTCGAGAACTGGCGCTTCTCGGCCGAGGGTGTGGAGGAGAAGGGGATCGAGCTGGGAGACTTCTGGCCCGAGAACGCGCTACCGGCCACCTTCTCGACTGAGGCGAGGATACCCGAGGACTGGGCCGGTCTCCCCGTCGAGCTCGAGCTCTGGCTCGGCGGCGAGGGCTTCGTCCGGCTCTCGACGGGTTTCAGCGGCGGGCTCAACCCTTTCCACCGTAGCTTCCCCGTGACGGGGAAGGCGGCGGGCGGGGAGAGGGTCGGGGTCGAGGCCGAGGTCGTGCCGCGGGGGATGTTCGGCACCAACGTCGCAGACCCGCGCCTGCGGCGGGCCTCGCTCGTGGTACCGGAGACGGACGTGCGCGCCATGGAGCGGGACCTCGCCCTTATCGTCGAGGTCTGCGAACAACTCGGAGACCACGAAGCCGTCCCTCACCTCCTCGACGTCGTAGACGCCGCTTTTGAAGGGCTGTTCCCCGTGTGGCCAACAGGGAGCGAGGTCGCGCTCACCCGCTACCTCGAGGCCTACGCCGAGTCGACCGACGGGGGACCGTGGAGCCTGCCGCCAGCCCCGAGGCCGGTCGAGCCGCTTCCAGAGCAGACGCGGGATGCCGTGCGCGCGGCGCGAAAAATGGTCGCCTCCAGGCTGGCGGATCTGAAAGCGGAGTACCCGCCGGTGGGACGCGTAGCCCTGACGGGTCACGCCCACCTCGATCTCGCCTGGCTCTGGCCCGTCTCCGAGACCTTGCGCAAGGGGCGCAGGACATTTGCGAGCGTCCTGTCTTTGATGGACCGTTATGAGGACTTCGTCTTCAACCAGTCCTCGGCCCAGCTGTACAGATGGATCGAAGCCGAAGCGCCGGAGATCTTCGAGCGGGTCAAGAGTCGCGTCGAGGAGGGACGCTGGGAGCCGGTGGGCGGGTCGTGGGTCGAGTCTGACTGCCAGATCCCCTCGGGCGAGTCCATGGTCCGCCAGATGCTCTACGGCCAGAGATACTTCCAGGAGAAGTTCGGACACCGCTCGCGTGTCGCCTGGCTCCCCGACGCCTTCGGCTTCTCCCCCGCACTCCCGCAACTGCTCAAGGGCGCCGGCATGGAGGGCTTTTTTACCTACAAACTGAACTGGAGCGAGACCAACGAGTTCCCATACGACCTCTACGAGTGGGAGGGCATCGACGGTAGCACGGTCGTCGCCCACGACTTCGAGAACCCCGGGCAGGACTACAATGGGAACATCACGCCCAAGGATATCTACGGCACCTGGCGCAACTTCGAGGGCAAGCGCCACCACCCCGAGAGCCTCTTCTCTTTCGGATGGGGCGACGGCGGTGGCGGGCCGAGCGAAGAGATGCTGGAGAACTACGCCCGCCTCGAGAGCTTCCCAGCGATGCCGCGCCTGCGCATGGCCAACGTCGACGGGTTCTTTGAAGGTCTCCCCAAGAGCGGGCTGCCGAGGTGGACCGGCGAGCTCTACCTCGAGTTGCACAGGGGTACCCTCACCACCCAGGCTAGGGTCAAGAAGCTGAACAGGGAGGCAGAGCACCGGCTCTTCGAGGCAGAAGCCCTGGCCACGCTGGCCGCCCTGCACGGTGGCGAATACCAGGCCAAGAAGCTCGAAGCCGCCTGGAAGACGCTCCTTCTCAACCAGTTCCACGACATACTGCCTGGGACTTCGATCCGGGAGGTCTACACAGCGACCCGCGAGGAGCTGACCGGCGTCGTAGAGACCGCGCGTAAGCTGCGCGACGGTGCCCTGCGCCAGGCCCCTGCGGAGCCGGCGCTATTGGTCGCCAACGTCTCGCTGAACCCGCGCCCGCTCACCGTCGTTCTCGATGCAGAGAGCAGGCCAGAAAGCGTCAGGGGCCTCTGCGGCGCGGACGGCGGGCCGCTACCGACCCAGGAGACCGAAGACGGGGGACTACTCGTCCATTCCCCGGACCTGAGCGTGCCGGGGCTTGGGTGGCAAATGCTCGAAGCCTCGCACGAGCCAGCGAAGGGGTCGCACAGAGAGACCGACGTAAGCGTCGAGGTCGAGGATGGGCGTATCGTTGTGGACAACGGCCTCCTGCGTGTAGAGGTTGGGGAGGACGGCGCGCTCCACCGCATCTACGACGCCGAGGCCGGCCGCGAGGTACTCGCCGGGCGCGCCAACCAGCTCTGGGCCTACACGGACAAGCCCCGCGAGTGGGAGGCCTGGGACGTGGACGAGGCCTACGAGCAGGAGGGGGAGGAGATCCCTGGCGCCGAGAGCGTCGAGGTCGTCGAAGAGGGAACATTGCGGGCCTCCGTGCGCGTAAAGCGGAGGTGGCGAGGCTCGACCATCGAGCAGACGTACAGGCTCCTCGCCGGATCGCGCCGGCTCGACGTGGAGACGTACGTCGACTGGCACGAGCGCAGGGTCCTACTCAGGACGCTCTTCCCGCTCGCCGTACGCTCCCACGAGGCCACGTGCGAGACGATGTTTGGGGCGGTGCGAAGGCCCACACACCACAACACGCCGTGGGACGCGACCCGGTTCGAGGTCTCGGCCCACCGCTTCTGCGACATTTCGGAGCCGGGCTACGGCGTCGCCCTCCTCAACGACGGCAAGTACGGCCACAGCGCCAGGGGCAACGTCCTTGGCATCAGCCTGCTCCGCAGTCCCCTCTACCCTGACCCCTTTGCCGACGAAGGCGAGCACCGCTTCACCTACTCGCTGCTTCCCCACTCCGGAGACTGGACTACGGCCGGTGTCGCGCAGGAGGCGTTAGCGTTGAACGCGCCCCTCTTCCCAGTCGTGGCGCAAGACAACGCCATGCCGCAGGAGTTCTCGCTCCTGGATGCCGAAGGACTCGAGCTCGCGCTCGGTAGCCTCAAGCTCGCAGAGGACGGCGACGCCACGATCCTGCGCCTCTACGAACCCCATGGCGCCCGCGGGCAGTGCACGCTCCGCTTCGCCCGCCGCGTCGAGAGCGTCGAGCGCGCCAACCTGCTCGAGGAGCCCGAGGGACCGGTTGAAGTTCGCGACGATACCGTACGCCTCGCGGTACGTCCCTTCGAGGTGGTTACGTTACGCGTGAAGTGGGAAAGTGAATGAGATAGCGGGGAAGCGAAGAGAGGAGCTTGGCATGGAACGCCGTCGTTTGGGCCGTCTGGGACGAGAGAACTCAGTGCTCACCTTCGGCGGGGCCGCGCTCTCGGAGACCACGCAAGAAGAGTCGGACCGTGCCATTCAGGCGGCGCTCGATGCCGGCGTGGACCATTTCGACACGGCCGCCGACTACGGGGACTCAGAGTTGCAGTACGGGCGTTGGATGCCGGAGATCAGGGACAGAATATTCCTCTCCACCAAGACCGGTTTGCGCGACAAAGACGCGGCGAAGCGTCAGATCCACGATTCTCTAGAACGCCTGCGGGTTGACAGTGTCGACCTGCTCCAGCTCCACGCCATAGGCGACCTCGAGGACCTCGACAGGGCTGTGGGCCCCGGCGGTTCCCTCGAAGCGGCCATCGAGGCGAAGGAAGAGGGTCTCGTCGGGGCCATCGGCATCACCGGCCACGGCGACGGGGCCCCGGCGACCCACCTCGAAGCCCTCAGGCGTTACCCGTTCGAGACGGTCCTCACGCCTTGGAACTACATACTCGCGACCGACGCCGGCTACCGCGCAGACTACGAGGCGCTCGTCGAGGAAGTAAAGCGCCAGGACGCTGGGCTCTTGATCATCAAGGCTATCTCGCGCCGCAACTGGCCCGAGGGAGACCCGACGGGCGATCAGAGGTACGCGACCTGGTACGAGCCCTTCGACCGGCAGGAGCACGTGGACGCCGCCGTCTCCTGGGTACTCTCCCACGATGAGGTCACGGGGTTAGCCATGGCAGGTGACGTATCGCTGGTCCCCACGCTCATCGAGGCAGAAAGACGCCGGAAGCCGCGCGAAGAGGCAGAAGAGGTCCTCTCAGGCGCCCAGGATTACTCGTCCCCGTTCATCTCGATGCCGTTTTAGTGTCGGGGCGCTTCGTGTAGGGGCGCTTCGCGAAGCGTGCCGAGTTGCTCCAGTTGACCCGGACATTACGAAAGCGTAATCTTTCAAATAGGGAGAGAACGAGAAGGCGGAGAAAAGGGGAAGGCTTTGGATTTTCTGGCTCTCGCTCAGTTGAAGGTGTCCGTTGACAAGTCCTGGCTAGACTATTTGATCATAGGCATCTATTTCGTCTTCGTGCTTGGCATAGGGGCGGTCCTCAGGACTAAAATGCAATCTTCAGAAGACTTCTTCCTCTCAGGGCGCACTTTGCCGAGTTGGATCACTGGCCTCGCCTTCCTCGGGGCCAACCTCGGTGCTATCGAGATCCTTGGCATGGGGGCAGGGGCAGCCCAGTATGGGCTCATGCAGTCCCACTTCTACTGGATCGGGGCGATACCCGCGATGGTGTTCATCGCCCTGTTTATGATCCCGTTCTACTACGGGAGCAGGGTCCACTCGGTGCCCGGTTACCTCAAGCTCCGTTACAACGAGGCTACCAGGGGTTTCAACGCCATAACCTTCGCCGTTTTCATGATACTGCTAGGCGGCATCAACATGTATGCCATGGCCATCGTGTTCCAGCTACTCCTCGGGTGGAACATAACGGCGAGCATCCTCCTCTCCGCCGCGATCACCGCCGTTTACATAACCATGGGCGGCCTCTCCTCATCGATCTACAACGAGGTCTTGCAGTTCTTCCTCATAACGCTGGGCCTCCTGCCGCTGGTGATCTTTGCCCTCATAGACGTCGGGGGATGGGGCGGGTTGCAGGAGACCCTGAACAAGCCCGAGTTCTTCCACCTCTGGGCGGACACGGGCGGAACGGACAACCCGATGGCCGTCCGTTGGTTCGGCATAGTGCTCGGCCTCGGGTTCGTGCTCTCGTTCGGCTACTGGTGCACGGACTTCCTCGTCGTGCAGCGGGCGCTCGCGGCCGAGGACATGGCAGCCTCCCAGCGCACACCGCTAATAGCGGCTTTCCCCAAGCTCATGTACGGCATCATCGCCATTTTCCCCGGCCTGATCATACTCACCATCATTCCCCAACTCGGCCAGACCGACGCGCCCGCGAACTCCTACAATATGGCCATCCCTTACGCGATGGCCAACTACTTCCCTACGGGGATGCTGGGAGTGGGCCTCACCGCCCTCCTGGCCTCGTTCATGAGCGGTATGGCCGGTAGCGCCACCGCCTTCAACACCGTTTGGACCTACGATATCTACCGCTCCTACGTCCGGCGGGACGCCACTGACCGACACTACCTGAACGTGGGGCGCATCGCGACGGTCGTTGGCATCCTGCTCAGCGTGCTCACGGCCTACATCGTCTTGCAGTTCGCGAGCATCATGGACTACGTGCAGCTCCTGCACGGCATCTTCCTTGCGCCCCTGTTCGGCACTTTCCTGCTCGGGATGTTCTGGAAGGGCACGACGCCGTGGGGCGGGTTCGCGGGCCTGCTCTCGGGCACGCTAGCCGGGCTCGTGCTCTACGGCTTCGAGTTGATGGGCCTTTTCGTGTACGGTTCGCCGATGGCCGGCAACTTCTGGCGGGCGTGGTGGGCGTGGCTGGTCTGCGTGGCCGTCACCGTGGCCGTATCCATGATCACATCGTCCTCGCGTAAGACCGACGACGAGTTGCAAGGCCTGGTGTGGGGCCTGACGGAGAAGAAGGAGGGCGTGGAGCCGGCCTGGTACAAGAGGCCCATCGTGCTCGCGGTGGCCGTGCTGGCGATCGCGATCGTTCTGAACATCATCTTCTTCTAAAGGAGGAGCGCGTGTCAGAAGAACCCAGAGCGTACGAGGAAGAGGAACGCGTAGCCGACCACTCGGGGACCAGCCACGGCCTGGCCATAGGGTTCTACATCGCGGCCGTGGTCCTGATCTTCGGCACCATACTGGTGCTGTACGGTCTCCTGGGACCCGCATCCCAGACCCAGAAAAGCCTCGGCATAAACCTGAACCTGTGGTGGGGCCTGTTTATGGTGGCGTTCGGCTGCGTGGTCCTCGGCATGAGCTGGGCCTCACCCCGCCGCCGCGCCGCCCGCCGCCAGGGCTGAACCGGCACGGGAACGCGTACATAGCGTATTCGGAAAGGACCTTTGGCAAGTTGAGGACTGGCGAGCCAGACCCGGCCATAAAGTGCCCGGCGTATGGCTGTAGACGATCTGGCAGGCAAAGCGATGGGAGCAGGCCGCTAGCCGCAACTGGAATGAGGTCTACGGGCGTGGCATCATTCCTGCCCCACGTAACCCGAGGCCGGGTTTCTTCGGTCCCTCGGAACGCGGGAAAGACGGCAGCGGCGCCTGCCCAAGGCAGCTCGTCCGACGCGGGGTCGGAGCGAGGGGGCCGGCGTCGCCTCACGGGGAGGGGCAAGGCATGGCCGGAGGACGACGCCGACGGGTCGAGCACACCGAGGACTGGGAGCAGCTTGGGCTGCTGGTGAGGTGGCCGGAGCAGGGGCGTTACGAGGAGATACGCCCCCTGGTGCTGTTCGGGGACCCGGTCCCTTCGCGAGCCGAAGAAACCGGGACCTCCGAGAGGACCCTGTACCGCAGGGTGGAAAGCTTCGAGCGCAATGGGGTGGAGAGCCTGTTCGCCACGGAGCGGGCGAAGCGCGGCCTGCTCCCGCCGTGGATCCGCAACCTCATCGTCGGCCTCAAGGCCGAGTACCCACCCTTCAACCTCAACGAGATCGCCAACATCGTCTACGTACACTCGGGTAGGAAGCCCGACGTGAGGACCGTACGGGGCGTGCTCGAGGAGAGCGCCCTGCCGCTGAAGGTCGTCCGCCTCTTCGAGCCCTACCACGAGATCGAGGAGGGACGCGAGCGCAGGATCGCGGTAGTGAGCCTGCACTCCTCGGGCTGGAGCGCGAAGGCGATCGCCGGGTACCTGAGGATCAATCGCGACACGGTCTACGAGGTCCTGAGGAGGTGGGTCAGGGAGGGTCCCGACGGTCTCGAGGACAAGAAGCGCGGACGTCCTAGGGGGACGGGCAAGGTGGACCTGGGGGCCATGAACGAGGTGAGGCGCCTGCAGCAGAACCCGAACCTCGGCGCGTTCAGGGTGCGCGCCGCCCTGGAGCAGGTGGGGATCCACCTCAGCGAGAGGACCTGCGGCCGAATCCTGGCCCTGAACCGCAGGGTCCAAACCTCGTCATAAACTCTGCGACACATAGGCGGATTTGGGATGGCGGGAAACCGGGCTTGTGAAAAGCGTGAAATCCCGTAGCTAGCGGCCTCGTGCACACTCGACCCCGGATTTTTCTGCCACCGTTATTCCCGCTATGTGTCGCGCACTTAATGGCGAGGTCTGCAGGGTCTACGGCTACGAGACGCCGAAGGCCGCCAAGGGCGAGAAGAAGCCCATGCCGTTCGCCTCCAAGAAGCGCCAAGAGTTTTGGACCGCCGACGTCCGCTACGTCGACGAGCACCGGGTGCCCTCGGAGGGGAGGCTCTACGTCGTGGCGATCCTGGAGAACCACTCGAGGGCCGTACTCTCGAGTGCCCTCACCAGGAACCAGGACCTCGCCGCCTTCCTCTCGGTCCTCTATCGGGCGGTCGAGAGGTACGGGTCCCCCGAAGCCCTGGTCACGGACTCCGGCAGCATCTTCCTGGCAAACCGGGCAAAGGCAATCTACGGCGCTTTGGGGATCGCCAAGCACGAGATAGAGCGCGGCAGGCCCTGGCAATCGTACGTGGAAACGGCCTTCAACGTCCAGCGGCGCATGGCCGACTGGCACTTCGCCAATGCCGAGAGTTGGCCGGAGCTCCTGCGGGC
This sequence comes from uncultured Rubrobacteraceae bacterium, assembly GCA_963830075.1. Classification (GTDB taxonomy): domain Bacteria; phylum Actinomycetota; class Rubrobacteria; order Rubrobacterales; family Rubrobacteraceae; genus Rubrobacter_D. Next base: position 106,174 of record CAWHLD010000004.1, read on the forward strand.
GCACGACCGCTTCGTCGAGGACTACAACCGGCAGAGACACTTCGCCCACCTGGGACGCAGAGACGGCAGGCGCTCCCCCGAGGAAGTGCTCGGATGGGTTACGGGGGTCCGCTACCTCCCGGAGGACCTGGAACGTGCCTTCTTCTCCTCGCGCCACTCGCGGGTCCTAGACGGCCTCGGCTACGCTCGCTTCCGGCACTGGAGGATCTACGGCGAGGAGGGGCTAGCGAGGACGGAAGCCGACCTGTGGCTCCAGGAAAGGAGCCTGACTCTAGAGTACGCCGGGGAGGCGCTGGCCCGCTACGACGTGGTGCGAGACGGCGGCGCCACCCACCTCAAGGACGTGTCCCGACCGCGGCTGTTCGAGACCTCCCACGCGCCGGCCCAACCGCGGCTCTTTCGTTTGGAAGCTTTGGGCGAGGGCGGGTGGCTTAAGGCCATGAGGCTTGCAGGGTATGCCCCGAGGACCACCCGCCGTCCGGAGGGGTTGCAGCAGGCTCTTTTCTCCCACCACGAGGCCTGGGGGTAGCCTCCCCGTCTGCCAATCGTGCCAACTTCGCGCTTACGGCGTTCCAAGAAAGTTTGTTCTGCCCTCAACCCCGTAACGCTTACCGTAACGCTGAGGAGACGGGGCTGCTGTAGAGTGGTGTCGTGACGGAAGGAACAAAGGAACGGGATCGAGGACTCGGCAGGATGAGCTACCGCGCTGCCACGTGGCTGGCCTGGTCGCTGTGGGCGCTCTCCGTGGCGCTAACTACATCAAGCCTCGTTCTGTTGGTCCTGATCCGCTCTCACCCGGGCATCCACGTCTTCGACTTCTGGCTCGTCAACTCGCTTGTCGTGATCGACGCGACCGTGGGAGCGATCGTGGCCTCCCGCAGGCCCGAGAACCCCGTGGGCTGGCTCTTGTGCCTCTCCGGCGTCGCCACCAGCGCCAGCACCTTCGCCTCCCAGTACGCCATCTATGCCCTGCTTGCCCAGCCCAACTCCCTTCCGGCGGGAGAAGCGATGGCCTGGATCGCCGCCTGGATGCTGCCCATAATGAATGGCGTTCAGGTCTTCTACCTGCTGCTGTTCCCTACCGGACGATTGCCGAGCAGGCGCTGGAGGTGGTTGGCTTGGCTGACGGTGGCGTATATCTTGGTGGGGGTGACGACTGCTGCGTTCTCTTGGGGAGCGCACCTGGGTGCTCTTGGCCCGATACGCAACCCGCTCGGGATAGAGGGCCTCACCCCCATCTACAAAGCGGTTTTGTACACCATGTCTCCTGCTCTGTTCATCGCAGCAGTCTTCTCATTAGCTGTACGACTGCGCCGGGCCGTAGGGGTAGAGCGCCAGCAACTCAAGTGGCTAGCCTACGCCGCCGGGGGGCTTGCCATCGTCAGCATTCTTCTCATCATCTCTATCGCCATAGACACGCCACGCTGGTACGAGTGGGTTGCGAACGCGATCATAGTAACCGTGACACCGGGCATCCCCATCGCTATAGGCATAGCCATCATTCGCTACAGACTCTACGACATAGATCTACTCATAAACCGTACTCTCGTATACGGCTCTCTCACCGTCACCCTCGTCGCCCTCTACTTCGGGGGAATCGTGGTGTTGCAGAGGGTGTTCGTCGTGCTCACCGGCCAGCAATCCACCCTTGCGGTGGTGGCCTCCACCCTTTTGATCGCGGCGCTTTTCACTCCGTTGAGGCGGCGCATCCAGTCTTTCATAGATCGGCTCTTCTACCGCGGCAAATACGATGCCAGGAAGACCCTCGAAGGCTTCTCGGCGAGGCTCCGCGAAGAGACGGACCTGGACGCCTTGAGCGACGATCTGGTGGAGGTGGTTACAGAGACAATGCAACCTGAGCACATCTCTTTATGGTTGCGCCCCGAGAGGGCGTTGAAAGGCGCACAAACGGACTAGCGACGTCCTATTCATCGGATTGCGTGGAAGAAGGGGGGATTCTCCGACGTTCGCATCGAGGATCCTGCATGGATAGACGCCCGAGGGCCATTCGGGAGGCGGACGGCGCCTTCGAATTCGGGGAACCAAACACCATATGTCGTGGTGTCGCATAAAGATGCGGCACCGTGCATGAAATCCGGTGAGAACTAGTACCAGGGAGAAAAGATTACAAGCAGGTTCCTGCCGAGCTAACTCCCCTATGGGTCGCTGGGTTTGTGACGACGTTTGCGCACTTAGGGCGGCGGCTTCCGCCAACAACGCTCCAGCCATACGTCGGGCCTTAACTGGCTAGGTCTGTGGCGAGCGATCCCAGGTCCTTCCTCCTGGTCTCGCCAAACGAAGCGCCGGGGCGGGGGGTGTACTATATCCCCGTCCCCAGGTAACGAGGAGGAGCCATGCCGCAATCCATTTCTCCGGGCTTTCGGAAATTGCTGCGGGAGCCAGCCTTTTGCCAGCTCGCCACGCTCATGCCCGACGGCTCGCCCCAGATCACCCAGGTGTGGGTCGAAACGGACGACGAGCACGTACTTATTAACACCGTCGAGGGTTCCCAGAAGGAGAAGAACATACGCCGAGACCCCCGCGTGGCGGTCAACGTGGTGGACCCGTCGAACGCCTGGCGCCTGGCGATGGTCAGGGGCCGGGTCGTGGACGTCAGCACCGAGGGCGCCGTCGAGCAGATAGATCGACTGGCCAAGAAGTACCTCAACCAGGATACCTATCCATTTCACCGGCCTGACTGGGTACGCACCACGATCAGGATAGCGCCGGATAAGATCAACGAGATCGGGCTCGAGGAGTCCTCTGTTTCCTGGTGAGCGCCCGTCCCGCAGAACCTTTACCGTTGGGACGGCGGCCCACCGCCTTTAGACTAGCCGGGTGGTGACGGAGACCGACTTAGACCTGGCAGATGGCCGCACGCTGCACGTGTACGACACGGGCGGGGACGGTCGGCTGGCCGTATTCTGGCACCATGGTACGCCGAACATCGGCGCGCCCCCCGAGCCCCTGTTCGGCGAAGCGGATCGTCTCGGCGTCCGGTGGGTGTCGTACGACCGGCCCGGATACGGTGGGTCTAGCCCCCGTCCGAGACGCGACGTGGCATCTGCTGCCGGCTACGTCTCCGCCGTCGCCGACGCTTTAGGCATCGACAGGTTCGCGGTCATGGGCCACTCCGGTGGAGGCCCGCACGCCCTGGCATGCGGCGCGCTTATGCCGGAACGCGTGCTTGGCGTGGTCGCCGGTTCGAGTCTAGCCCCGTTCGGTGCCGACGGGCTCGGCTACTTCGCGGGCATGGCGCAGTCCAACGCGGCCGAACTGCGCGCCGCTTCCGAGGGGCGTGCGTCGCTGGGAAACCATCTGAAGACCGCGGAGTTCGACCCGGAGTCGTTCACACCCGCGGATCACGCCGCGCTCTCTGGCGAATGGTCCTGGCTGCTCGACGTCGTTGGTCCGGCATTGGAGGCGGGACCGGGCGGGATGATAGACGACGAGCTCGCCTATGTAACCCCGTGGGGGTTCGAGCCCGCGCACGTGATCCCGCCGGTCCTCTTGTTGCACGGTGGCATGGATCGCGTAGTACCGGCCTCGCACGGCGAGTGGCTCGCGAGCCGCTGCCCCTCCTCAGAACTGTGGCTGCGCCCAAACGACGGACATATCTCGGTCCTGTCCTCCGCTGCGGCCGCCCTGGGCTGGCTACGTGAGCAAGTCGACGTGGACTGAGGATCGCGCCGAAGTCGAAGCAGTCGCGGCAAAGGAGATCTGATGAAGACTTACATCGCGCTCTTCAGGGGGATAAACGTCGGCGGGAAAAACGTGCTGCCGATGAAGGAACTCGTGGCCATGCTCGAGGACATCGGTGCCCGGAACGTCGAGACCTACATTCAGAGCGGCAACGCGGTTTTCCAGAGCGAAGCGAGCGCCCCAGCGCTCTCGAACGAGATCAGCAGCACTGTTGAGAGGAGCCGTGGCTTCAGACCGCAGGTACTCGTGCTCGGGGTGGAGGACCTGCGAAAGGCGATCGAGGCGAACCCGTTTCCCGAAGCGGAGTCCGAACCAAAGACCCTGCACCTACTCTTTCTGGCCTCGGTGCCGAAGGCCCCGGATCTCGAAGCCCTCGATAGCATAAGGGCTGGGCGCGAACGGTTTGCTCTCGAGGACGGCGTATTCTACTTGCACGCGCCCGATGGTATTGGAAGGTCCAGGCTGGCCGCGAGCGCCGAAAAGTTACTCGGCGTTTCGTCGACAGGAAGAAACTGGCGAACCGTCCGCAAGATTATGGTGATGGCAGAGCAAAGCGACGAAATGCACGTTACGTAAACTTCGGTCCTCACTGGGGATGCGCGGGCCTGCCGCAGGAGGCACTATGCTTGCGATGGTCAAGGCTACAGATGAGGTTTCGCTGTGAGTGATCGAATGGATGAAATCCGCAGTACGAGGGCCCCGATGCTGAGGGAAGACCAGGTCGAGCTCCTAAAGCACTACGGGCGGACGAGGGTGACGGAAGCAGGGGAGATCCTGTTCAGGGCTGGCGACACCGAGAACGACTTTATCGTGATCCTGGACGGTGTGGTCGAGGTGGTCGACGATTTCGCCGGCGAGGCAAACACTGTAGGGACCTTCTTCCCTGGCCGTTTCCTGGGCGAGCTGAACATGCTCACCGGGCAGGCGATGTACCTCTCGGCCAGGGTACGCGAGGCCGGGGAGGTGCTGGCTATACCCCGCGAGCGGCTGAAGGAGGTCGTCACCGAGGAGCCCAACCTCTCGGACATAATCCTCAGGGCGTTCCTGGCGAGGCGCGCGTACATGATGAGGACCGGCGTGGGACTGAGGATCATCGGCTCGCGCCACTCGAATGATGCGGCCCGCCTGCGGGAGTTCGCCGCCCGCAACCGGTTGCCACACGTCTGGATCGAGCTCGAAGAAGACCCCGACGCCCAGGCATTGCTCGGAAGATTCGGCGCGAAGCCCTCGGAGACGCCCGTCACGATCTGGCAGGGCGAGGATGTGCTCAAGAACCCGACGAGCCTGGAGTTCGCCCGCAGCACGGGCCTCATGGTGGAAGCCCCCTTACAAGAAACCTACGATCTAGTCGTGGTCGGCGCGGGACCGGCGGGCCTCGGCGCGTCGGTCTACGGGGCCTCCGAAGGTCTCTCCACCCTCGCCCTCGAATCGGTCGCGCTTGGCGGGCAGGCGGGCACGAGTTCCAGAATAGAGAATTATCCTGGCTTTCCCGCGGGCCTCTCCGGCTTCGAGCTCGCGAGCCGCGTCCTGGTGCAGGCCGACAAGTTCGGCGCCCGCACCGCGGTGCCCCAGGAAGCGACCGGCCTGAGGAAAGTAGACGGTCACTACCTGGTCGGGCTCTCCGGGGGCGGCGAAGTCGCGGCACGTAGCGTTATAGCCGCAACCGGGGCGCGCTACCGCAGGCTCGACGTGCCCAACCTCGGCCGTTTCGAGGGCGTTAGCGTCCACTACGCTGCCACCCAGGCCGAGGCGCAACGGTGCGAGGACGAGGAGGTGGCGATCGTAGGTGGGGGCAACTCCGCCGGCCAGGCGGCATTGTTCCTGGCGGCACGCTCTAGGAGGGTCTTCGTGCTCATACGCGGTGATGACCTGGGCAAGAGCATATCGAGGTATCTGGTAGACAGGATCTCGGCCGCCCATAACATCGAGCTGCTCACCAGCACGGAGGTGCGAGAACTTGTGGGCGAGGACCGCATGGACGGGGTCATAGTACAGAACAATCGCTCGGGAACATTCAGCACCCTCGCGGCACAGTCTCTCTTCGTGTTCATCGGAGCCGAGGCCAACACAGGCTGGCTCGAAGGCTGCGTCGACCTCGACGAGCGCGGTTTCGTCCTGACCGGGACCGCGCTCGAGGGCTCCGCGCTCGACACGGATCTCTGGCGAAGCCGTTCGCGGGAGCCGTTCCTCCTGGAGACGAGCATGCCGGGGGTGTTCGCCGCAGGCGACGTACGCGCCGGCTCGATCAAACGTGTCGCCTCCGCGGTGGGGGAGGGTGCCATGGCGGTCAGGTTGTCCCACCAGTACCTGGCTGAGAAGCAAGAAGCCTAAATTTGCACCCTTACTGGTTTGGGCTACCGCGAGCTCTTCGGACCGGGGATCGAGCCCTCCACCGGCGCTTTGTCCGTCACGAAAGAGCGTTCACCACAAGACTCGGAGACCGAGATCTTGACCCGCTGGCGCAAGTCGCGAACGAACCTGGCGGGCTCGTTGACCGCCAGATGGATGTGGGAGGCCGGCTCGGTTTCCTTCAGAAATCCACGCACGGACAGCGGAGCGCGCAGGCGTAGCGTTACGTCTGTCTTGCCGTCCGTGGCCAGAAAGTGGGCATCTTCTTTACGAGAGTAAGTTAGGCCGTCCCCGGGAGTGGGAGCCTTGCCATCCTTGCGCATCACCTCCTCGATCTCCGCGTAGGGAATGTACCCATCCGCCATAAGGCCAAAGTGGAGTCGCAATCCTTTCTCTTGGAGCCGGTGTGGGAGAGCAACGAGGGAAGCGTAGAGCCCGAGTAGCCAGAGGATCGCGTAAGCGCCCAGGAAGAGCAACACCCACTTCAACCACCACCAGGGAGAAAAAGCCAGGGCGAGCACGTGCACGACGACCAGCTCCATAGGGGCCGAGACGATTATCAGCGGCATGATTGCGCGCAGCAGGGATCGTTCGTGGTAGGCGAACTCGTCGTCTGAGGGCTTCACCCGTCGGAAGGCCCAGCGAAAGAGTGAGATGAGAAGCCTTGGCTCCTTCAAGACCAACCTCGCAGCCGATCTGGGGAGCACGAGGGAGAGGCCGTCCTCGAGCGCCCTCCACGGCTCCAGTCCCACCCCACGTTCCTTGCGGTAACGCTGCACGACGAGGACGAGCGCGCCCGCCCCGACGAGGAAGAGCAGCGCCTCCAGGCCCGCCGCCACGAGCACCGCGTCGCCGGGGTCCACTGCGCCCGACCACACGAGGATAACCCCGGTCAGGACCACGAGGGGTACGAGGACCCTAAGAACCCGTTTCAAGGTTCGGCTCCTCCCTCCGAGAGGCGCTCCTGGAGCAGTTCCATGCACCTCTTCTGGGCTGGGGACATGGCGTTCAGAATAACCCCCGAGAGAGCGGTTTCCAACTGACCGGATCCCCAGGCCACCCCCTTCGAGAGGTCTTCCGGGAGCGGGTTCTTCGCAAAGTAAGCGGCGTAGTCTTCGGCGAGTCGCTCCACTTTCCGGGAGTCCTCGCTATCATCCGGCAACGCCACGAAACGCTTTTCCAGGGCGAGCAGCTCTTCGTATTGCTTCGGGTTGTCCGCCAGATAGCGCACGAGGGCCTCCTGAAGCTCCTCGTAGCCTCGGGGCCACCGGAATGCGTCGAGCGTAGCCCAGAACTTCTTCTCCTGCCGCAGCACTTCTGGGGCGACGTTACCCAGGTGTTCTCCGAGGTGCTTCCGGGCGAGCTCCAGCATGAAGGGCTCTTCGCCCGCCGCCGAAGGATCTTCCCCTGCGAGCATCCGCCTTAGACGGGCACGCCTTTGCTCGAGGTGTTTGATCTCGCTTTCGACCTCCCCGAGGAGCGCTTCCAGCACCCTACCGAGCACGACACCGGACCCGCTCTCACCAAGGGTTTCTTTGATGCGCTCCAGAGGGAGGCCGAGAGATTGCAGCGACTTTATCTGCTGCAGCCGCAGGAGATCTCCAGCCGTATACAGACGGTACCCTGACTCGGAGCGACCCGGTTTCTCGAGCACGCCCAGCTTTTCGTAGTGCCTGATGGCTTTCGGGGTGATGCCGAGCAGCCCGGCGGCCTCCCCGATCAAAAGCCGTTCCCTCGAGCTTCCAATACCCATGTCTGAACGGAGTGTAATGGTTGCCCCTGGGACAAGGTCAAGGGATGGCGCTAATTGCGTACCGAAGAGCACAGAATGAGATCCATCGATGCCAAACGTTGTTATTGACACAGCGTAAATAAAGCTGTATCGTAGTCTTATTGACATTGTGTAAATAGGAGGTGAGCACATGGACGTGGTGGCTTTCTCCGGGGTGATGCAGTCGTTGGCGCTACTCCAGATGCGGGGCGACGTCGAGGCTGGCCTGAAGCTGGTAGGTGTCGGCATCGCGGCAGGCACCGCGGTCATCGGGCCTGGCGCGGGGATGGGCTACCTCATAGGACAGACCATAGCGAGCATCCACCGTCAGCCCGAGGCTTTCGACCAGACGAGGACCCTGATGTTCCTGGGTATTGGCCTGGTCGAGGCGTTCGCCCTCCTCATCGCCTTCGTGCTAACGTAGGCGGAATTTACACGGAGGTCACTCGCCCCGGTGTGGAGCCAGGTTACGTAGGCTCGCGTTGTGTTCCCAAGAAGACGTCGAGTTTGGGTGGTGAGGTTACCTGCATCCACTCAACGTGACTCACCAGCGGAAGCGGTGCGGGCCGAAGTCCGCCTCGTAGTAGGGGACGGTTGCCCGGCCTGGAGGCGCTGCTGCATCCAAACGCTCGTGGTCCCTCTCGTCGAGAGAGACTTCGAGGGCGCCAAGGTTGTCTTCGAGTTGCTCCATCGTGCGCGGCCCGATGATCGGGCTCGTCACGCCCGGCTTGTCCTTGCACCACGCCAGGGCGACCTGGCCCGGCGTGCAGCCCTTCTCGTCCGCTATCGTCTGCACCGCTTCGAGAACTTCGAAGGACTCATCCGTGAAGTGGTTGCGGCCGAGGCGCCGCGGTTGCAGGCCGTAGCGGCTGTCTTCGGGAGATTGGCTCTCGTCGCGGGTGTACTTGCCGGTGAGGAAGCCGCCGGCGAGGGGAGACCACGGGATCAGGGCGGTTCCGTAGGTCTGCGCGTAGGGAACGAGCTCGCGCTCGATGCGCCGGTCGAGGAGGTGATAGGGGGGCTGTTCGGTGACGAAGCGGTTCAGGCCGAGTTCCCTTGCGGCCCACAGCGCCTCGACAAGTTGCCAGGCGGCGTAGGTCGAGGTGCCGACGTAGCGCACCTTGCCGGCCCGGATCAGGTCGTCCAGAGCCCGCAAGGTCTCGTCGATCGGGACCTCGGAGCTGGGCCGGTGGATCTGGTAGAGGTCTAGGTGATCCACGCCCAGACGCCCCAGCGAAGCGTCGCACTGTTCGATGATATGTCGGCGGTGGTTGCCGGAAGCATTCGGGTCCTCGTCGTCCATCGGCATGTGCACCTTGGTCGCGAGCACGATGGCGTCTCGCTTGCCATTACGTTCTAGCGCTTTCCCTACCGCCATCTCGCTGGCGCCCCTGCTGTATACGTTTGCCGTGTCGAGAAAGTTGATGCCGCTATCGATGGCCCGGTCGATGATACCCGCCGAGTCCTCATCTCCCGTCCTGCCCCCGAACATCATGCACCCGAGGCACAGCTCGCTGACCTTGACGCCGGTCCTTCCGAGGTTCCTGTACTCCACGTATCGCTCCTTCGAGGTAGCCACGTACCGATGCAAAATAGACGTATACCCGTTCCATGTGCATCGTAACGCCCGCACAACCTCCCGGGTTTGAACCCGCGCCGATCAACGCGTAGCATCGCTGCCTGTAAACCCCGTCGAGGGAGGGAGCGGACATCATCCGCGTAATCCAGGCCGGACTCGGCATCTGGGGCCGCAGTTGGACCAGTGTGGTGGAAAATGCCCCTGCCGTCGAGCTCGCCGCCGTCGTCGACCCCGATCCCGCAGCTCTACTGCACGTGGAGACTACTCCAGGCTACACATCCCTGGAAAGAGCGCTGGCGTCGGTCCGGTGTGACGCCGTGCTCGTCGCCTCACCGCCCCTGACGCACCACGCCGTCGCGAAGGCCGCGCTCGGGGCCGGAAAGCACGTCCTGTGCGAGAAGCCACTCGCTACCAGCCTCGAAGACGCTTTCGACCTCGTTCAGGCCGCGAACAGAGCAGACCAGGTCCTCATGGTCAGCCAGAACTACCGCTTCAACGCGCCTTTTCGCGCCGTGCAGCGGGTCGTTGCGGAAGGTCGACTCGGTGAGCTCGCGTCGATCCGGATAAGCTGCCGGCGCGACACGCGGAAGCTCTTCGCGCCAGACGATTTCAGGTACTCGATGAGCCACCCTTACATTCTGGATATGTCTATCCACCACTTCGACCTCATCCGGGCGGCGACTGGCAAGGATGTTCGCGGTGTGCACGCCCGTAGCTGGCGCGTCCCTGACAGCCCGTTCGTCCACCATCCCGCGGTGGCCGCGATCCTCGACCTCGACCGCGGCGTGCCCGTCGTCTACGAGGGAGACTGGGCGGCCCACGGCTCAGAAACGTCCTGGAACGGCGACTGGGAGATCGTCGGCGAGGCAGGTCGACTAATTTGGAAGGGCGACAGGGAGGACCGTGGGATTGGCGAGGTGATCCTGGAGCAGTGGGGCCATCAACCGCGTCCGGTCCAACAAGTAGACCTGGATTTCGTGGAGAGGGAAGCGACGCTGCAGGGACTTCGGGCCGCGGTTGAGGACGGTGAAACGCCGGAGACCACGGCCGCGGACAACGTGAAGAGCCTGGCCATCATGCTCGGATGCGTCGCGTCCATCGAAAGCAATGAGCCTGTTGACGTGGACGCGCTTCTGGCCGCTGGTGGCGCTAAGCTGTAGGCGGGTCCGCCGGAACAAATAGAAACTGGAGGTTGTGACGTGTCCAGACCGGTAACGCTCTTCACGGGACAGTGGGCCGACCTTAGACTGGAGGAGCTGGCCAGAAAGTGCGGGGAGTGGGGCTTCGACGGTCTCGAGCTCGCCTGCTGGGGGGATCACTTCGACGTAGATAAAGCCCTCTCGGAGGACGGCTATATCGAGGGCCGCTGGGAGATACTGCGCTCCAACGGCCTGAACTGCTGGTCGCTGAGCAACCACCTCGTCGGCCAGGCGGTTTGCGACCCCATAGACGGTCGCCACAAGGCTACGCTCCCGTCAGACATCTGGGGAGACGGTGACCCTGAAGGCGTACGCCGGCGCGCCGCCGAGAAGATGAAAGACACGGCGAGGGCGGCTGCCCGGTTCGGAGTAACGCAGGTCAACGGCTTTACCGGGTCGAGCATCTGGCATTTGCTCTACTCGTTTCCGCCCAACGACTTCGCAGAGGTAGAGGGGGGCTACGAGGACTTCGCCGAACGGTGGAACCCCATAATCGATGTCTTCGACGAGGAGGGTGTGAGGTGGGGCCTGGAGGTCCACCCGACGGAGATAGCCTACGATTTCGTAACGACGCGCAGGGCGCTCGATGCCATCGGGAACAGGGAAGGGTTTGGGATCAACTTCGACCCGAGCCACTTCGCCCACCAGTTCCTCGACTCGTCCGCCTTCATCGAGGAGTTCGCCGATCGCATCTACCACTTCCACATCAAGGACAGTCGCAAACGCCTGAACGGCCGCAGGAGCATCCTCGGTGGCCACCTGGACTTCGGTAGCCCGGAGCGCGGCTGGGACTTCGTCTCCCCAGGCCACGGCGACGTGAACCTGGAGGACTGCATCCGCGCGCTCAACCGAATCGGTTACGAAGGCCCCTTGAGCATCGAGTGGGAGGACTCGGGGATGGACCGTGAGTACGGCGCGCAGGACGCCCTTGCTTTCGCCAGGCGCACGGACTTCGAGCCTTCGACGCAGGCCTTCGACGCGGCCTTCGCGAGGGAGGAGTAAGCATGGTGGAGATCGGGGTAGGCCTCGTCGGCTACAAGTTCATGGGCCGCGCCCACTCCAACGCCTACCGACAGGTCGGCCGCTTCTTCGACGTGGACCCGACGCCCACGATGGCCGCGATCTGCGGCCGCGACGAGGCCGGCGTGAGGGAGGCCGCGGACACCCTGGGCTGGGAGTCCTACGAGACGGACTATCGCAAGCTCATCGCGCGAAACGATATTGGACTCGTGGACGTGGTGACGCCAGGCAACACGCACCGGGAGATCGTGCTTACCGCACTGGAGGCGGGCAAGCACGTCCTTTGCGAGAAGCCGCTCGCGAATACGCTCTCTGAAGCCCGCGAGATGCTCACCGCGGCGCGCAACGCGGGCACGGTCAACATGGTTTGCTTCAACTACAGGCGGGCCCCGGCAGTACAACTCGCCCGCAAGCTCGTCGAAGAGGGAAGACTCGGGGAAATCAGGCACTGGCGGGCGACGTATTTGCAGGACTTCATCATGGACCCTTCTTTTCCCCTGATCTGGCGTCTAAAGCAGGAAGTCTCAGGCTCCGGCGCCCTCGGCGACATAGGCGCCCACATCGTCGACCTCGCCCACTTCGTCGTCGGCCCGATCTCCGAGGTCACGGGCATGACGGAGACGTTCGTTAAAGAGCGGCCGCTGGAAGACTCGGTCGACGGCACAGAAACAGGAGAGGTCACGGTGGACGACGCGGCGGCATTCCTGGCCCGCTTCGAGAACGGTGCCGTAGGGACCTTCGAGGCCTCGCGCTTCGCCGCCGGACGCAGAAACCAGAACTCCTTCGAGGTCAACGGCTCCAAAGGAAGCGTAGCTTTTGATCTGGAGCGGATGAACGAGCTTGAGGTCTTTTTCACAGAAGATGATCCTGACGTGCAGGGCTTCCGCACGGTAAACGTGACGGAGCCGGATCACCCCTACACCGGAGCCTGGTGGCCTCCTGGTCACATCCTCGGTTACGAACACACCTTCGTCCACACCATGAAAGACCTGATGGACGGTATAGAGGAGGGTGAAAGCCCGGCGCCGACGTTCGAAGATGGCTACCGGTGCCAGGCAGTACTCGATGCCGTCGAGCGCAGTGCCGCTAGCGGTAAATGGACGAGGCCGAATTTGGAAGGGATCTAGCCTTGGCGAACACGCCGCGCGTAACCATCTGGAACGAGTACAGGCACGAAAAAAGTGACGAGGAGGTAGCGAAGATCTACCCCGAAGGCATCCACGGCGCACTCGCTGAGATGCTGGATGGGGCCGGCTTCGCGGTCAGTACGGCTGCCCTCGACGAACCAGAACACGGGCTGCCTGAGGACGTACTGAACTCCACAGACGTACTATTGTGGTGGGGGCATCTGGCCCACGACGAGGTTTCAGATGAACTGGTCGAGAAGGTGCACCAGCGGGTGCTGGGCGGGATGGGCTTGATCGTGCTCCACTCAGGACACTTCTCGAAGATCTTCAAGAAACTGATGGGCACGACCTGCGACCTGAAGTGGCGCCTCGCCGACACGGAGAGATTGTGGGTCGTGGCCCCCGGTCATCCCATAGCGGAGGGGCTCGGGGAGTACATCGAGCTCGAGGAAGAGATGTACGGGGAGCCCTTCGACGTGCCCCAACCAGACGAGCTCGTCTTCGTAAGCTGGTTCGGTGGGGGGGAGGTCTTCAGGAGCGGCCTCTGTTACAGGCGGGGACGGGGTAGGATCTTCTACTTCCGCCCAGGCCACGAGGAGAACCCCTCGTACCATAATACGGACGTGCAGCTCGTCCTGAGGAACGCCATCCGCTGGGCCGCGCCCACGCCGGGGGCGACCCCCGTTTACGGGAACACCGAACCGATAGAGTAGAGTAAGGTCCGACCCAAACCTGCAAGAGGAGAGCCGATTGCTACCTGAGAGAACATCCACGGAACCCTTGCGCGCCGGGGTCGTCGGCCTCGGCTACGCGGGCGAGCAGCACCTCAAGAACTTCGTGCATGTGCCGGGCGTGGAGCCTGTGGCGCTCGCCGGGCTCGAAGAGGACCGGCTGCGCGAGCTCGGCGAACGCTACGGGGTCCCGGATCTCTACGCGAGTTGGGAGGACCTCGTCGCCCGCGACGACCTCGATATCGTTAGCATCGGGGCCCCGAATCACCTGCACGAGCCCATCGCCGTCGCCGCCCTCGATAGGGGCAGGCACGTGCTGTGCGAGAAGCCGCTCGCGCGTAACGGCGCCGAGGCACAGCGCATGGTAGTCGCGGCGAAGAAGGCGGACCGGGCGGTCCACATCGCCTTCACGCAGCGCGAGCGGGGCGACGTGCAGGCGCTCAAGCGGCACGTCGAAGAGGGTAACTTGGGCAGGATCTACCACGCCAAAGCGACCTGGATGCGCCGCAACGGCATCCCCGGCATGGGCGGCTGGTTCACCAGCAAGGAGCTCGCAGGCGGCGGCCCCCTGATAGACCTTGGCGTACACATGGTCGACATGGCCCTCTACCTGATGGGCGGGCCGGAAGTAGAGAGCGTGAGCTGCGCGACCTACGCCGAGCTCGGCCCGCGCGGCCGCGGAGGCCGGGCCGACTTCGGGCTGATGCAGGGAGATAAACCGTACGAGGTCGAGGATTTGGCCACGGCCTTTCTCCGCCTCTCAGGCGGGGCCACGTTGAACCTGGAGGCCGGCTGGGCCGCCTACCGCGAGTCGAGCGACGACTTCGGCGTCACCCTGTACGGTACCGACGGTGGGGCCGAGATGAAGGTCAGGAACTACGGTACCAGCGACACCGTCCGCATCTACACCGACGTGGCCGGAGTACCAGCCGTGGTCACGCCCGAGATCGAACCACGCGTTGGACACCTCGCCGTAGTCAGGCGCTTCGTCGAAACCATCCTGGGTGGAGACTGGGAAGGCCAATACGGCGAAGACGGCCTCGACCGCGCCCGCATCATAGACGCCTGCTACGCCTCGGCTTTGCAGAATCGTGAGGTCTCTATGCAGGAGATAGTTCGCGAAGAAGGCTCCAGGCAATGATGCACGTAAGGACGGTTCGTTGTAGGACGGCCCCTGTAGGGGCGCATCGCGATGTGCCCATTCCTGCTCGAAGAAGGAGAATTTAGCTATCGCCGAGAACGGGGCGGTCAGAGTAGGAGTAATCGGGTGCGGCAAGATCAGCGGCATCTACCTGGAGAACGGGACCGTATTCGACGACTTTGAAGTAGTCGCCTGTTCGGACCTGATGCCCGATCGCGCACACGCCCAGGCCGAAGCCTACGGGGTGCCGAAAGCCTGTACCCCGGAAGAGTTGCTCGCTGATGAAGAGGTCGAGGTCGTCTTGAACCTGACGGTCCCGGCCGTCCACGCCGACGTCTCGATGGCGGCCCTTCGGGCCGGCAAGCATGTCTACACGGAGAAGCCGCTCGCCGTCAATCGCGATGACGGGCACAGGATGTTGGAGATTGCAGGGGAGAGTGATCTTCTCATCGGCTCCGCGCCAGACACCTTTCTTGGTGGTGGACTCCAGACGTGTCGGGAGGTTTTGGACCGGGGGATCATCGGCGAGCCCGTCGCCGTTACGGCGCTGATGCTGAACCACGGGCCAGAAGACTGGCATCCCAACCCGGATTTCTTCTACCAGCCGGGCGCCGGCCCTATGTTCGACCTTGGGCCGTACTACCTCAGCGCCCTAACGACCCTTCTCGGGCCCGTGCGGAGGGTCACGGGATCGGCGCGCGTCACGTTCCCGGAGCGAATGATCTCGAGCCAACCGCACGCCGGTACGAGCATCACGGTCAACACCCCGACCCACATCGCCGGTGTTATGGACTTCGAGGGTGGCACCGTCGGGACGCTCGTGACTAGCTTTGATGTCTGGTCGGAGCACCAATCCAGGATCGACCTCTACGGCACGGAGGGCACCATGAGCCTCCCCGACCCGAACACTTTCGGCGGGCCCGTGCTCCTATGGCGCTCGGGCGAGAACACCTGGACCGAGGTACCCCTGACCCACCCGTACACAGGAAACAGCAGAGGTCTCGGGCTCGCCGACATGGCCCAGGCCCTGCGTTCGGGCAGACGGCATAGGGCGAGCGGCGAGCTAGGCATTCACGTGCTCGACGTCATCCACGCGTTCCTCGATTCCTCCGAGCGTGGCGAGCACGTCGCGGTAAGCAGCACCTTCGAACGTCCCGAGGCGCTGCCGGCGAAGTCACCGGAGGAAATTTATGGAGGTGGGGCATGAGGCGGGACCAGATATCACTCCAGCTCTATACGGTGCGCGAGGAGACCGCGCGCGACATGCCAGGCACGCTGCGTAGGATCTCCGAGATCGGCTACCCCGCAGTCGAGCTCGCGGGTTACGGGGGTCTCTCCGCGGGAGATCTCGGCAACGTCCTCGACGACCTCGGTCTAAGCGTCTCCGGGGCTCACGTTCCTTACAATTCATGGGCCAGAGACCCGGAAACGGTCTTCGCGGACATGCACACCCTGAATTGCGCCCATGCCATAGTCCCGATGGCCCAGCCCGAGCAGCGCACAGACGAGGCGTCGGTAGCCCGGTTTGCAGAGAGCCTTAACCGTTGGGGAGAGCTGTGCCGCGAGGAGCAGTTCCTCCTCTCGTACCACAACCACGACTTCGAGTTCGCGCCACTTGGCGGGAGCACGATGTGGGACGTATTGGTGCGGGGGACCGACCCCAGTCTAGTCTCCTTTGAGTTGGACCTCTACTGGATCAAATACGGCGGCGCCGACCCGGAGACGGTCTTGCAAGACGTTGGCGACCGCGTCTCCCTCGTCCACCTCAAAGACATGGCGCCCGACGACACGCGCTCCGACCTGCCGGTGGGCGAAGGTACCATGCCCTGGAACGATCTACTCGAAGCCGCCGATGCGGCAGGGGTCAAGTGGTACATCGCCGAGCAGGACAACCCGCGTGACGCCTTGGAGGACGTGGGGATCAGCCTCCGGTACTTGCGCGGCCTGGCAAACGGCTAACCAGGGGCTGAAATGCAGAAGTGCTAGCAGATCGAGGAGGTTGGCGGGTTGCGAGAAGGCGACGGCTATATAGACACCCACTTGAGGGAACCGCTGGTCGAGGAGAACACGTTCCTGGGTATGCCGCCTGGAGACGTCGTGCCACCATCCTTCCAGGACGCGTGGGAACTGTTACCCCAACCCTTCTGGGAGGGCCACGAGGAGATAATGGAATGTTACCGTGGGGCGTGGGAGCTGGCGTTCGGCAACCTTCGTCGTCCGGAGCCGGGGAGCGGGTTCGTCGCCAGCTTTATCGACACGGCCTTCAACGACTGCCTGTTCATGTGGGACTCGGCGTTCATCCTGCTGTTCGCCCGCTACGGGAGGCGCGCCTTCGACTTCCAGCGCACCCTGGACAACCTCTACGCCAGCCAGCACCCGGATGGCTTCATTTGTCGTGAGATTTCCACCCTCGACGGGGGCGACCGCTTCGAGCGCTTCGATGCGGCGAGCACGGGGCCGAACATAATGCCCTGGACCGAGTGGGAGCACTACGGCGACACGGCAGACAGCGACAGGCTCGCCCGTGTCTTCCCTGTCCTGGTCTCCTACCACAGATGGCTCAGGCGTCACCGTACCTGGCGCGACGGCACCTACTGGACGTCTGGTCTCGGATCGGGAATGGACAACCAGCCCCGCTTCCCGGGTAGGCCGGCGGGAGAGGTCGGGTGGCCAGAACGTCTCACCTACCACGGGCACGCCGTCTGGATCGACGCCTGCCTCCAGCAAATTCTCTCGGCGGATCTGCTGCTGCGAATGGCCGAAGCTCTGGACCGTCTAAGCGAGGTCTCGGACCTGCATGAAGAGATCGACGATCTTTCCCTCACGGTCAACGAGCGCCTGTGGAACGAGGAGACCGCCTTCTACCACGACGAGCTCGCCGACGGAACGCTCTCCGACGTCAAGACGATCGGGGCGTACTGGGCCCTGCTTGCCGGCGTGTTACCGCGGCAGAGGTTGGCGTCCTTCATAGGACACCTGGAGGATCTGACGCGGTTCAAGCGACCCCATCGCGTGCCCTCGCTATCGGTGGATCATCCCGAGTACGACGCGGGCGGTGGCTACTGGCTCGGCGGGGTTTGGCCACCGACCAACTACATGGTCCTGCGCGGCCTCGACCGGGCCGGTTACCAAGACCTCGCGCACGAGATCTCGCGCGAAGACCTCGACCACGTAGCGAGCGTCTTCGAAGAAACCGGGACGCTCTGGGAGAACTACGCTCCGGAGCGGGCAGCCCAGGGCAACCGCGCGAAAGGCGACTTCGTGGGCTGGAGCGGCCTCGCACCCATCGCGGGCCTCTTCGAGTACGTTTTCGGATTGCGCGCCGACGCCCCGAACGGTCGGCTCCTGTGGGACGTAAGACTTCTGGAGGAACACGGCGTCAAAGGCTACCCGTTCGGCAGGGACGGCGTACTCGACCTCTTCTGCCCAGCCCGCGGCTCCGCCGCAGAGGAGCCGGAGATACAGGTACGCTCAACTACCTCACTAGAGCTGGTCATCAGGTGGGATGGGGGAGAAAAAACCATCGAAGTGCCGGCCGGCTGAGACCCGAACGAGATCGCTGCCAGGGATCAGGCACCTCTTTCGGGAGATGGCCTGGAATGCGCTTCGCCGAGAAGCCATAATGAAATAGCAGGAGCTCTTCTAGTAGTGGGAAAGAATACGTGGCCAGGAAAGAAGCCAAACGTACTACGAAGAAGGAGTCTGGCGGCGAGAGTGTCGCCACGGGCGGGAAGCCGGCGGGTGGCCAGAAGAACGACCCAGTTCCCACGATAGACGTTTTGCGCGATGTGGGAGGCCTCCCAGCCCCTGTAGCCTCCGAGCTGGCCGGAATCCTGGCGTTCGATGAGATCTCGCCGGACGAACTGAGCATGCCTGTGTACGGAAATTACTGTGGCATGGGACATGGCGATCCAACCGGGGAGACGCCGCCGATAGACGCGGTCGACGCGGTTTGCCGGGAGCATGACATGTGCTACGAGAGCCTTGGCGACTTCGATGCCCGGTGTGATATCGAGCTGATCGGAAGTATGCCAGACGCAATAGCCAAAACTCCGTCCCCGCTTGGGAAACAGGCGGGGGTTCTGGCGCTACTGTATTTCTCGGTGGCCGAACGGAACCTTGCGCTCGGCGAAACGCTCTTCAAGAGCACCTGACACGAACCGCCGGGAAGCTTTGGACCTCGAAACGCCGTGCGTATCGTCTACAGGGGTATCTGGCGTCGAAAGTTGTAAAGGCGGTCTCTACCCCAGGGCTCTCCCTGTTGGCCGCAGGGGAACCAGAGCATTAGGAGGAGTGAAGTGGCAAAGGAACCGGTAGTCGCCAACGGAGGTACGCAGGAAACACCGAACCGTCAGGACGTGGACGTCCTGCTGGATGTTTCCGAACTCGAAGTCGATAGGATCGCGCTCGAGGTCAAGGGTCTGAGGGCGCACGTCTCCGTGCTCGCTGAGCTTGCAAGCCTCGTTAGCTTGCAGATTGGGGTAGACGCGAGGCTCGACAGGGTCACGCTGGAGATCGAGGGTGTGCGGGCGAAGGTGCTCTTGAAGGTCAGGCTCGAGAACATCCGCGCCGTCCTCGAGAAGGCCCTGGAGACGGTGGCCGAGCACCCGGAGATCCTGGAGAGTTTGACCCGTGCGCTGGACGACGTGCTTACCGGGAAGCTTGGCGATGCTCTGGATACTCTGACGACGACCCTTGAAGGCCTGGAGGAGGGAGCCACTGTGGACGCGCCTCTAAAGGGCAGCCTCGAGGATGTTCGCACGGTCCTCGAGGAAGTCTTGAACGAGGCGGAGCAAGGGGTCGCTCACAGGGCCCTGCCCAACGAGCCTGCGACATCTACACCGTCGCCGAAAGAGTAATGGGGGTCTCCTGGTAGATGGGCCCCAACGTTCCGAGGGGGCTTCTCGGAAATCTGTCGACGAAAACCTGGGTAGAATCCACTGTCATAGATTTTGTGTTTGAACGAACAGGTTTTCGTTTGGCGGAGAAAACTGCGAGACGTAGCAGGCGAGCATTCTGTTAGGAGGCCCTCGATAACAAGCATAGCCTTTATCGGTGCCGGGAGCGTCGTCTTTACCAGGAACCTCCTTACGGACATCCTGAGCTTACCCGGGCTGCATGGGGCCACCATCGCCCTGCACGATATAGATCCCGAGCGCCTACAGACCGCGGGCATGATGGCCCGTTGGACCTCCGAGCAACTCGGCGCCAGTGCCGTAGTCGAGGAACACCCCGACCGGAGGGCCGCGCTCGAAGGTACAGACTTCGTCATCAACATGGTCCAGGTCGGGATGCACGAGGCCACCCTGCTCGACTTCGAGATCCCGAAAAAGTACGGGCTGAAGCAGACGATCGCCGACTCGATGGGCGTCGGCGGCATCTTCCGCGGCCTTCGCACCATCCCCTTCGTCCTCGACCTCGCCGCCGAGATGCGGCAGCTCTGTCCCGACGCCTTCCTGCTGAATTACACGAACCCGATGGGCATCCTGATGGAGGCGCTGTACACGGCGAGCCCCGAGACGAAGAGCGTCGGGCTCTGCCACAGCGTCCCTTACACCGCGCGCGAGATAGCTTCGTACATCGGGGTTGACCACGACTCCCTCCTCTACGAGTGCGCTGGCATCAACCACATCGCCTGGATGACACGCCTTGAGGTCGAAGGCGAGGACGCCTACCCGCTCCTGTTCGCGGCGATGGGGGATCCCAAGGTGTACGCAAGAGACAAGGTGCGCTTCGAGCTTATGCGTCGCTTCGGGTACTTCGTCACAGAATCCAGCGAGCACAACGCCGAGTACACACCCTACTTTTTGAAGGATAGAGCCTTGATCGAAGAGTTCGACGTGCCCGTCGACGAGTATGTTCGTCGCAGCGAGAAGAACCTCGTCGAATACGCCGAGACCCGCCGCAAGCTGCAGTTGGGCGAGGACTTCCCGCTCGAGCGCAGCGTCGAGTACGGGTCCCTGATCGTCCACTCCATCGTCACCGGCGAAGCCCGCACCATCTACGGTAACGTCGAGAACACGAGCCTCGTTACCAACCTCCCCGATCGTTGTTGCGTCGAGGTTCCAATTCTGGTCGACGGCACCGGCCTGCATCCCTGTCACGTCGGGGACCTGCCGCCCCAGTGCGCGGCGACCTGCGCCCCGCACACGGCGGTCCAGAACCTCACGGTCAGGGCGGCGCTAGAAGGAAAGCGCGACCACATCTACCACGCGGCGATGCTCGACCGTAATGCCCCGAGCGTGCTCTCCCTCGATGAGATAGCCGCGATGGTAGACGACCTCATAGAAGCCCACGGCGATTCCCTTCCCGAGGGCGTCCGGGGAGGACAGAGCAGCCGCCGAGTCCACTATTCGTGATCCAGCCCCGGGCCCGGAGGTTTGGCTTCGTTTATCTTGGGGGGTAGCATCGCCCGTTGGCGGTCGCCAGGCTACGACGCATCGACTGGAGGTGGGGCCATTATCACACGCAAGGTGCCATACATGGTCTACGGCGGCGACTACAACCCCGAGCAGCGTCGCCTACAAAGTAGAGGTCGTGGTCCTACGAGAAACGTCGAGGAGCGGCCCGAAACCCAACACAGAAAGCGAGGCGTGAGCGTGAAGTTTCCTGAGGACTTTTTGTGGGGAACGGCGACCGCAGCCTACCAGATCGAGGGCGCCGTCAGGGAGGACGGTCGCGGCACGTCCATCTGGGATACGTTCAGCCACACCCCTGGCAAGGTCCGCCACGGTGATACGGGCGACATCGCGTGTGATCATTATCATCACCTGGACGAGGACCTGGACCTGATGTCAGATCTCGGTTTCCGGGCCTACCGCTTCTCCGTAGCCTGGCCCCGCATACAGCCAGAAGGGAGCAGTCCCGCAAACCAGAAGGGTCTCGACTTTTACAGACGGCTGGTCGAGGGACTCAAGCAACGCTCCATCGAACCGATGATCACGCTCTACCACTGGGACCTGCCCCAGGCGCTCGAAGACCGGGGCGGTTGGACGAGTAGGGAGACGAGCGAGCGCTTCGCCGAGTACGCAAGTATCGTGTACCAGGCCTTATCTGACGAGGTGGGGTTCTGGATCACCCTGAACGAACCCTGGGTTGCGGCGTGGATGGGTTACGGTCTCGGCGTTCACGCGCCGGGACGTAAAGACAGCGCCGCGGCCCTCGCGGCCACCCACCACCTGCTGCTCGGCCACGGCCTCGCGATGGAGAGGATGCGATCCGTCGGGGACAAAAACCAGTTTGGCGTTACGTTGAACCTGCATCCGGCGCATTCCGCCCGCGACCGCGATGCCGACAGGGAGGCCGCCCGCAGGGTGGATGGTCAGGCGAACAGGCTGTACCTGGATCCCCTGTTCCGAGGCACGTACCCGGAAGATCTCGTCTCCTACTATAGTGAACGCGGCATCGAGCCGCCGGTACAGGATGGCGATTCGGAGAAGATCTCACAACCCCTCGATTTCCTCGGGATCAACTACTACTTTCGGCACCACATCCGCGACGCGCCAGATGAGACTCCCTCGCAAGCGCCATTTTCAGACCTCCTGGCCCGTTCCATCGTTCCGCACGCGGCAGAGAAGACGGCGATGGGCTGGCCGGTGGAGCCGGACGGGCTCACGGAGATGCTCGTAAGGATCAAGGACGAGTACGCCGATATTCCCATCTACGTGACCGAGAACGGGCGCGCCGTCGATGACTACATCGACCCCGAGGGCGACGTGAACGATGAGGAGCGCATCTCATACCTGGAGAGCCACTTCCGGGCTGCTCACCGGGCGATCGAACGCGGCGTAGACCTGCGCGGCTACCTGGTGTGGTCTCTCCTGGACAACTTCGAGTGGGCCGAAGGTTACTCGAAACGGTTCGGGATCGTGTTCGTGGAGTACGGGACGCAGCGCCGCATCCCCAAGTCGAGCGCCCGCTGGTACTCTGAGATCATCCGGCACAACGGGCTGGATTGACCAGAACTTCGGAAAGGATAGTGTTTTGGAGTATAGGAACCTCGGCGAGACGGGGCTGCGCGTCTCGGAGATTAGCCTCGGCACCTGGGCCCTCGGTGGCGAGTGGGGCACCGTCGGCGAGGACGACGCATACGCCGCCCTTAACCGCGCCGTCGACCTCGGCGTTAACTTCCTCGACACGGCCGACGTCTACGGCGACGGACGAAGCGAAAGGTTAATTGGACGCCTCCTCGAAGACCGCCCGAATGATGAGATTTTCGTCGCAACCAAGGCCGGACGACGCCTAAATCCCCACACCGCAGAAGGCTACGATTACGAGAACCTCTCCGCTTTCGTGGGGCGGAGCCTGAAGAACCTTGGTGTCGAGGCGCTCGACCTGCTGCAGCTCCACTGTCCGCCGACGGAGGCCTACGCCCAGGACTTGACCTTCGAGGCGCTGGACCGGCTGCAGGAGGAAGGCAGGGTCCGCAACTACGGCGTGAGCGTCGAGAAGGTCGAAGAAGCGTGGATGGCCTTGTCGTACCCGAACGTGAGGACCGTCCAGATCATCTTCAACGCCTTCCGCCAGAAGCCAGCCGAAGAGTTCTTCCCGCTCGCCGAAGAACGCAACATCGGCGTTCTGGCCCGAGTGCCACTTGCTAGCGGCCTCCTCTCCGGCAAGATGCGTTCGGACCGCGCTTTCGCCGAGGACGACCACCGCAACTTCAACCGCGGTGGCGAGGCCTTCGACAGGGGAGAGACGTTCTCGGGCGTCGACTTCGAGACGGGCCTCCGTGCCGCCGAGGAGTTGAAGGATCTCGTCCCTGAAGGCCACACCCTCGCGCAGTTCGCCCTGCGTTGGATCCTGATGCACCCCGCCGTCACTTGCGCCATCCCCGGCGGCAAGAACCCGGAGCAGGTCGAGGACAACGTGGCCGCCGCCGAGATGCCGCCGCTCTCGGACGAGTCCATGCGGCGGGCGCGCGAAGTCTACGACGCGTACATCCGCGACGAGGTTCATCACCTGTGGTAGATGAGGCCGTACCGCGGCCAGAATACCCACGCCCGCAGTTCAGACGCCGCGCGTGGACCAACCTCAACGGCGAGTGGCGCTTCGCTTTCGACGACCGGGACGCCGGGCTGGCCGCAGGCTGGCAGGACTTGACCGCGGACGACCTGCGCGCCGGAGCCCCACCGTTTGACCGCAGCATAGTCGTCCCCTTCTGCTACCAGTCAAAACTCTCCGGCATCGGCGAGACGGCGTTCCACGACGTCGTCTGGTACGCACGCACATTCGGGCACACGCCTGCCGGTGACGAGCGACTACTTCTGCACTTCGGCGCCGTCGACTACCGCGCGACGGTCTGGGTGAACGGCACGCAAGTGGCCTTACACGAGGGCGGGCACACTCCTTTTTCTGCTGACGTGACCGACGCGCTCGCTGGCGAGGCCGAGAACGTCGTCGTGGTTCGGGCCGAGGACCCGAGCCGGGACGTAACGATCCCGCGCGGCAAGCAGTACTGGAAGGAGGAGTCGGAGGGTATCTTCTACACGCGGACCACCGGGATCTGGCAGACCGTCTGGCTCGAGCCCGTGAACCGCCGCCGCATCGAAACCCTCCGCCTGACCCCCGACGTCGACACCGCAAGCGTCGAGCTGGAAGCCTCTGTGAGAGGCATCGAACCCGGAATGGGCCTCCGCGCGACAGTGGAGTTCGATGGAGAATTGGTGCTAGAAGACACCCTCGGGCTGCGGTCCTCGCCCGTTGGCCGGAGCCTGCCCCTCCTCCGTCGCGGTGACGCGCCCGATACGCCGCACCTCTCGGAGTGGCCGACCCCGGCCCTCTGGAGCCCGGATGAGCCTAACCTCTACGACCTTCGACTGGAACTCCTCGATGAGGAAGGCGGGGTGCTCGACACCGTCGAGAGCTACTTCGGAGTACGCAAGATCGAGGTGAGAAACGGCAAGGTGCTCCTCAACGACAGGCCCCTGTACCAGCGGCTCATCCTTGACCAGGGGTATTTCCCAGAGGGCATCCTGACGGCCCCTACGGACGAAGATCTGCGCCGTGATGTTGAGCTGGCAAAGGAGATGGGTTTCAACGGCGCCCGCAAGCACCAAAAAATCGAAGACCCGCGCTGGCTCTACTGGGCTGACACGATGGGTTTTATGGTGTGGGGCGAGATGGCCAACGCCTACCAGTACGGTCCAGACTATGTCGGGCGCATCACCGCCGAGTGGCAGGAGGCCGTCGCGCGCGACTACAACCACCCCTGCATCGTCGCCTGGGTCCCCATGAACGAGAGCTGGGGTGTTCCGAACCTCGCATCAGACCCGTTACAGACCGAACACCTCCTCGCCATCTACCACCTGACGCGTTCCCTCGACCCGACCAGGCCCGTCGTCTCCAACGACGGTTGGGAGCACGCGGTGACGGATCTCTGCACGATCCACGACTACCGCGGTGCCGAAGCCATCGAGAAGAGCTATTCGACGCCAGAGTCGGCCGTCGCCGCGGACCCCGCCGGCAGGCCCGTCTACATAACCGGCTACGGTCACAGGGGCGAGCCAATCCTCATAACCGAGTTCGGCGGCATCGCCTTCGAGGGTGGGTCCGGAGGCTGGGGCTACAGCACCGTCGCCGGCGCAGAAGAGTTCCTCGAAAGCTACGAGGATTTGATCCAAGCCCTCCTGCAAAGTGAGCCGGTCCAGGGATTCTGCTACACGCAACTCACCGACGTGGAGCAAGAAGTCAACGGCCTGCTCACCTACGACCGCAAACCCAAGGCAGCATTAGAGAAAATTCGCGAGATCACCACCCGGAAGAAGGGCCCGAAGGTCGGCAGCCAGGGCAGTTAGTGGACGTACTCGTCCACCGCCAATACGCGTATCCGGCCACAAGTATGGGCAACGAGCCAGAACAGGAAACTGAAGTGCTGACCTGCTGAAAGCCGTAGTTGCCGCGCGGTTCACCCGCTGTTAACTTGGGTCACATACATGGCAGGGGTAGAGGGGCTCAGCAGAAGGAGGAAGGTATGGACCGGGGTCTTCTAAGGGGCCGCAAGCTAACGCGGCAGGATTTCTTGCTCATGAGCGCGGGGGCCGGGGCGGGGCTCGCGCTGGCCGGCTGCGGCGGGTCGCAGAGCGACTTGGAAGGTGCCGGCAGTGGCGGCAAGTCCTACAACGGACCGAAGGTAAGCCTCTCGTTCTGGAACGGGTTTACCGGCGGAGACGGCCCGTACATGCAGAAGCTCGTGGATCAGTTCAACTCCGAGGAAAAGAACATAGACGTTAGCATGAACACCGAGGAGTGGGAGACTTACTACCAGAAGGTCCCCGCGGCGGTCCAGAGCGGGAAGGGTCCCGACCTCGGCATCATGCACATAGACCAGCTGCCCACCAACGCCGCACGCGGTGTGATCCTGGCTTTGGACGACGTGGCGAGCGCCCTGAAACTGAAGGAGAGCGACTTTGTGCCGGTCGTCTGGACCGCCGGGCTGTACAACGGCAAACGGTACGGCATCCCCCTGGACATCCACCCGCTAGGCCTCTTCTACAACAAGAGCGTGATGGAGGAGGCAGGCCTAAACCCCGACGACCCGCCCCAGACCAGAGACGACTACATGGCGGCGCTCGAGCAGATGAAGAGCAAAGGCATCGAGGGTTCCTGGATATCCCCCTTCTTGTTTACGGGAGGCCTCACATTCCAGGCCTTGCTCTACCAGTTCGGCGGCCAGCTCTACAACGACGATGCGACCAAAGCCACCTTCAACTCAGACGCGGGCATAAGCGCCCTGACCTGGATGGTGGACGTGGTCGAGAACGGGTACAGCCCCAAGGACGTGGCCCAGGATGCCGAACTCACGGCTTTCCAGAACGGCGATAACGCCTTTATGTGGAACGGCATCTGGAACATCAACCCGCTCGACGAGATCGGGGACCTGGAGTGGGGCGCTGCCCCGCTGCCCCAGATAGGCTCGCAGAAAGGGGCCTGGGCGGGGTCCCACAACTTCGTGATCACGAATAAGAGCGGTCAGGACCCGAACAAGGTCGCGGCCTCGAAGGTGTTCATCAATTGGGTGAGCCAGCATTCCGAGGAGTGGGCCAAGGCCGGGCAGGTGCCGGCACGCAACAGCGTGCGAGAAAGCCAGGCGTTCGAGAGCCTGAAGTGGCAGCCCGTCTTCGCCGAAGAGCTCCCCTACGTGCAGTTCACCCCGCCGGTGCCAGGCATCGCCGACGTCTACACGGGGTCGCTGGACCCGGCGATCAACGAGGCCGTCCTGCTCAAGAAGGAGCCAGCAGCCGCCCTCGACGAAGCGGCAGGGAAGGCCGACCAGCTCCTTGAGGAGAACAAGCAGAAGTACCAGGCAGCGTAGGACCTATGGCAACGCAAGGCTTGGAGCAAACCCAGGTCAAGCGGCCGCGGCGCAAGCCCGGCGACGCGGGTCCGCTGACGGCGTACATGTTCATGGCGCCTTACCTGGTGCTCTTCACCATCTTTGTCGTCGTACCGGTCGTGTTCGGAATCTGGATCAGCCTCCACGCTTGGGACCCCTTGCTTCCCGTCAAGCCGTTTGTCGGCCTCCAGAACTACCTGGATTTGGCCACCCCGGGATCCACCACCTTCGAGCCCTTCTGGAATAGCATGGAGGCCACGGGCAAGTTCACGCTCTACTCCGTGCCGCTGCTAGTAATCATTCCGCTTCTGATAGCCCTGATACTGAACCGGGAGTTCAGCGGGCGCAACTTTTTCAGGGCCACGTTCTTCGCACCGTACGTGCTCGGGGTGGCGGTGGTCGGCATCCTCTGGCGCTTTTTGCTCGACCCGAACGTCGGGCTCGTCAACTACTACCTTGGCACCCTGGGGCTTCCTGACAACATACCGTGGATCACGGCCCTGCCGTGGGCCTGGGTCTCCCTGGTCGGGGTGACGGTTTGGTGGACCCTCGGCTTCAATACCGTCATATACCTGGCTGGCCTCCAGGACATAGACCCCGCCCTCTACGACGCGGCGAAAGTGGACGGCGCCAACGGCTGGCAGAGGTTCGTCAACGTGACCTTGCCAGGGCTCCGGCCTGTTCTGCTCTTCGTTGTAACCGTCACCGTACTGGCCTCGGCCAACATGTTCGGCCAGTCTTACATCATCACCCAGGGCGCTCCTGGCAACGATACCAAGCCGGCCATCTGGTACATCGCCGAGCAGGGCTTGAGGTTCTTCAAGATGGGCCCAGCCGCGGCCATGAGCTACGTGCTTGCCCTCGCCCTGGCCGTAGTCAGCCTCGCCAACTTCGCGCTTTTCCGTTACAGGGGGGACTGAGATGACGCAACAAACGGTCCGCGAAGAGACCAAAGCCGGAAGGGGGAACCTCAGGCGGATCGCCGGGTTGATCCCGTCGTACGCGGGCTTGATCTTGCTTACCCTCGTGTTCGTTGCCCCGCTCTTGTGGATGTTCTCGACCTCGCTGAAGCCGAACTTCATGACCACGCGGTTTCCCCCGCAGTGGATCCCGCTCGATTTCTCGGGCGAGGGCTATTCGGAGATACTCACGACCAGCTCCGCCAACCCCGTCCTGCAGTGGTTCCTGAACAGCGTGATCGCCGCCTCCGCGCACACGGTGCTGGTACTCATCACGGCTTCGATGGCGGCCTATGCGTTGGCCAGGATGCACTTCCCGGGCAAGAACCTGATGTTCGTGATCATCGTCCTGACGCTGGTGATACCCCAGTTCGTCTTCCTTATCGGCAACTACCTGATCGTGCAGTACTTCGGCTGGTTGGACACCCTGCTGGCCGTGATAGTCCCTGGTGCAGCCGGGGCGTTCGGGGTCTTCTTCCTGCGCCAGTTCTTCTTATCCCTCCCACTGGAGCTCGAAGAAGCAGCCCTAATAGACGGGGCCAGCAGGGTGCAGATCTTCCTCCGCATCATCCTTCCTCTTAGTAAGGCTCCCCTCGCCACGCTCGCCGTCCTGAGCTTCCTGACCAATTGGAACGACTTCCTGTGGCCGGTCTACGTGCTCCTGAGCGCGGAGAGCCTGACCCTGCAGCCCGGCCTGGCTATACTCCAGGGTGCATACAACACGAACTACACGGTGATCATGGCCGGCGGCGTGCTGGCCAGCATACCGGTCCTCATAATCTACGCCTTCGCGCAGAGGTACATAATAGAGGGCGTCTCCCGAAGCGGCCTGAAGGGATAGAGATAATGGCTGCTACAAAGCATCATGGTCCAGCCAGGCTCTTCGGCCTCGGAAGCATACTCCTGTTGTGCGTGCTCCTGACGGCGGTCGCTGGAGGGGCGCAGGAGACGACCGGCACATACACCAACCCGGTCTCCAGGACCTTCGCCGACACGTTGGCGGACCCCGCGATCATCAAGGCAAAAGACGGATACTGGTACGCCTACGGGACCAGCGACCCGCTGCGGGAGGGTGAAAGAACGTTCCACACCATCCCCATAGCCCGATCCAAGGATCTGGTCACCTGGAAGCACGTCGGCGACGCCTTCAGCAGCCCGGACGAGGTGTCATGGGCCGCCGAGGGCGCGGGCATCTGGGCGCCCGACATCCGCTACATCGACGGCAAATACTACATGTACTACGGTGTAACCGAGACCGACTTCTACACCGAGAAGGGCGACAGCGCCATCGGCGTGGCCACCGCGCCCACGCCAGCGGGCCCGTGGACCGACTCGGGTGCGCCGGTGGTCGAACCGCGACGCGGTAACGGCGGCTTCCTGTGGACCTTCGACAGCAACGAGTTCACCGACTCCGACGGCACCCGCTACCTGTACTACGGCTCCTACAACGGCGGCGTCTCCGTAAGCGAGCTCTCCGAAGATGGGACCAGCGCCGTCGGTGACCCTACGATGGTCGCCATAGACAACCGCTACGAAGGCTCCTACGTAGTCAGGCACGGTCGCTTCTACTACCTCTTCGGCTCTTCGGCCAACTGCTGTGCAGGACCGACGACCGGCTATAGTGTCTACGTCGGCCGCTCCGAGAGCCCGATGGGACCGTTCCTCGACAAAGAGGGCCGGTCGATGACCGAGTCCCGCGTGGGCGGGTCCATCGTGGTAACGCCGAACGGCAACAAGTGGGTTGGCACGGGCCACAACGCCGTCGTTACGGACCTCGCCGGCCAGGACTACTTCGTCTACCATGCCATAGACCGCGGAGATCCCTACCTCGACGAGCCGTTCGGGATCAACGAACGCCCCATGCTCCTCGACCGGCTCGACTGGAAAAAAGGCTGGCCGACCGTCCGCGGCGGCGCCTGGGCATCAGAAGACGCCAAGCCCGCTCCCGCGGGCACCTTCGCCGTCGGCGACTACTTCAACGGTGACGCAGGCATAATCTCTGAATGGCGCAGGGAAGGGGCGGCCCGGGATGGCTGGGGGCTTGCGGGTGAACAGGACGCCGGGGGCTACGTGCGACAGGCTGCCCCGGCGAGCAAACCGTCTTACCTGGTCAGCGCCGGAAGCGCGCCCGCGGACCTGCGGGCGGAGGCTGACCTGCGCCTGCCGCCGGGCTCCACGGGAGCCGCCGGGTTGGTCGCCGGATACCACGGTCCGGGAAACCACCTCGTGGCCTGGCTCGACGCGAGATCCAAGACGCTCGTCACCGACGTCTTCGTCGACGGACGGAGCGCAGGGAGGATCAACACGTCTCTGCCCTCCGGGTTCCGCTTCGACTCCTGGCACAACGTCGCGATCGAGGTGCGGGGCTCGAGCATGTCCGTCGAAGTAACCGACGCCAGGCTGAACGATCCCCTCGCGACCCAAGGGCGCACGCTGCCGGCCGGAGTGAGTGGCCAGGGTAGCGTCGGTGTGGCATCGCGCTCCGCCAGGACCGAGGCCGACAACGTCGGGGCGACCCCTCTCCACACGCCAAGTACGCAGATCGCACCCGACCCGGAGGTTGGTGCCCTGGCCCCCGAGAACAGCGACGAGTTTAATGACAAGCAGCTGGACCCGGCGTGGTCGTGGGTGCGTACGCCAGACGGTCAGGAGGACGGCGGCGCCTACAACTGGCCGGTTCAGCAGGCGGATATCGTCGGCGAAGGAGATGCTAACAGCGCCTCCGTCCTGCTACGCGATGCGCCTGTCGGAGACTACACCGTCGAGACGAAGCTCAACATAGACCTCGGAACCGACGCGGTCCGCAACTACCAGCAGGGTGGGCTCATCGCCTACGTCGACGACGACTTGTGGGCGAGGCTCTCGCACGTGGCGATCTGGAACACCAGGCAGACCGAGTTCGGCAAGGAGAT
This sequence comes from uncultured Rubrobacteraceae bacterium, assembly GCA_963830075.1. Lineage (GTDB taxonomy): Bacteria > Actinomycetota > Rubrobacteria > Rubrobacterales > Rubrobacteraceae > Rubrobacter_D. The sequence goes on from CAWHLD010000004.1 coordinate 136,998, forward strand.
GCCGTTCTCCGACAGCACGTCGTTCGGGGGCATGTTGATCGGACCGCCTGACGAGACGACCTGGCTCAGGCTCTCGTACCGGGTGGACCCGAAAAACGGCGAGCACGAGTTCAGGGCGGCCACGAGCCGGGACGGGCGACGTTGGATCTGGGGCGGAACATGGACCCTTCCGGCGGGCACGCAGCCGCGCATTGGCCTGATCTCACTGGGCAAGCAGGCACCGGATGACGATCCGGCCACTCCCGACGACCCCTCGGCAACCGCCAGGTTCGACTACTTCCGGGTTTACCGGCCGTAATGGAGCGCTACGGCGAGACGGTGCGCTTTTACACCCCGATGAACGAGCCCCTCCTGAACGCCATGTACTGCGGCGAGGACGGTGGCTGGCCCCCGGCCTTGACCGGCGACGGAGGCTTTGCGGCGGAGAGGACATTGGGGCGTTGAACAAAGAGACCGAGCAGAAGGAAGACGGCCGCTACATGATCTTCTACACCTTCGAAAGCGAAGAGGAGGAGGATTGAACGAGCTCCGTTGGGACCCTACGTTGCGCGAGTGGGTCACCTACGCCACCCGCCGTCAGGACCGCACGTTCTTGCCGCCCGCGGAGTACTGTCCTTTGTGCCCGACGAAGCCAGGCGGGTTTCCAACGGAGATCGAACGCGACCACTACGACATAGTCGTCTTCGAGAACAAGTTCCCGTCTTTCGCGCTGGACGCGGGGGTGCCTCAAGAGCCAGGAAGCGACCTCACGCCGACGGCACCGGGGCTGGGCGTCTGCGAGGTCGTCGTTTACGCCGACGACCACGACGCGACGCTCGCGAGCCTGGACGAGCGTCGTATCGGGAACCTGATCGAGGTCTGGGCAGACCGCTACAGAGAGCTGGGCGCCAGCGAAGAGGTTGCGTACGTCTTCATCTTCGAGAACAAGGGCGAGGCCATAGGGGTAACATTGCACCACCCGCACGGTCAGATCTACGCCTTCCCCTTCGTCCCGCCGCGCCCCGCGAAAGAACTAAGTGCCGCTACAGAGTTCGGCGAACAGAATGTGGGATCCTGCCTCCACTGCGACGTTCTCGCCCAGGAGCGCGAGGATGGCCGCAGGGTGGTAGTCGAGGGCGAGCATTTCACGGCCTTCATCCCGTTCTACGCCCATTTCCCCTTCGAGGTGCACGTCTACGCCAGGCGTTGTTCGCCCTCCATAGCGGACCTTGGCGCCGCAGAGCGCCGGGATCTCGCCTCGGTCCTCAAGCGGTTGCTAACCGGCTACGATTCCCTCTTCGGCTTCTCACTCCCTTACATGATGGTCATGCACCAGGCCCCGACCGACGGCGCAAACTACGAAGGCATCGCCCACTTCCACATCGAGTTCTACCCGCCGAACCGCACCGCGGACAAGCTCAAGTACCAGGCGGGAAGCGAGACCGGTGCGGGCGCTTTCGTCATGGACGTGCTGCCGGAGCAGAGCGCCGAGACCCTGCGCGGGAAGATAGACGGCTCGTGAAGGTACTCGTCACCGGGGGGGCAGGCTACATCGGTAGCGTCGTGGCAAGCCAGCTCTTAGAAGCGGGCCACGATACGGTCGTGCTCGACGATCTCTCCAGGGGACACGCCGAAGCCGCCCCCGAGGGGGTGCGGCTGGTTCAGGGAAACCTGCTCGACGCGGAACTCGTCCACCAGATGCTCTCCGAAGGCTTCGACGGGGTGCTCCACTTCGCGGCGCTCTCCCTCGTTGGCGAGTCGATGGAGGAGCCAGAGCTTTACTACCGCAACAACGTCTGCGGCACGCTGAACCTCCTCGAAGCCATGCACGAGGTCGGCGCCGGGCGGCTCGTCTTCTCGTCCACGGCGGCCGTCTATGGAGATCCCGATGAGGTACCAATAAGGGAGACGGCCCCGGCGTTGCCCACGAACCCTTACGGCAGCTCTAAGCTCGCGGTGGACAGGCTCATCGGTGACGTATGCCGGGCCCGAGGGCTGGGTGCGGCGAGCCTACGGTACTTCAACGTGGCTGGGGCTAGTGGAAGGTTCGGGGAGGACCACCATCCGGAGACACACCTGATCCCACTCGTACTCAAAGCCGCCGCGGAGGGCTCCTCGGTGAAGATCTTCGGCACCGACTACCCGACGCGCGACGGAACCGCCGTCCGCGACTACATCCACGTCGAGGACCTTGGCCGCGCCCACCTGCTGGCAATAGAGGCGGCCGAGCCAGGAGAGCACCGCGTCTACAACCTCGGAAACGGCGCTGGCTTCTCCGTCAGGGAGGTCGTCGAGGCCGCCCGTGGCGTCACGGGCGAAGAGATTGATGCCGTCGAGGCGCCGCGGCGGGCCGGGGACCCGCCCGCGCTCGTGGCCTCCAGCGAGAAGATACGGGCTGACCTCGGCTGGAGGCCCCAGAAACCGGAGCTCGAGGCCATGATCTCCGACGCCTGGGCCTGGCTGCGAGAACACCCCAGAGGCTACGGCGAGTAGGAGCCCCAGTTGCGAGAAACCGAGCAAAAGGCGGCGCAGGCGTACGCGGAGAAGTTCGACGAGGAAGCCCAGGTCGTAGCCAGCGCCCCAGGCCGCATAAACCTGATCGGGGAGCACACCGACTACAACGGTGGCTTCGTTCTCCCCTGCGCCATCGACCGTCGTATCGCCGCCGCCGTGGGTACCGCTGGTAGGGGCGGGTTCGACCCCCGCCTCTACTCCGTAGACTTCGACGAGACGCACCCAGCGGGGGAGAAAGACTCTTCCTGGGCCGACTACCCGCGCGGCGTAGCGTGGGCGATGCGCAAGGACGGGTACGAGGTCGGAGAATTCAATGCCGCCTTCGCGGGGGACGTGCCACTCGGCTCGGGGCTGTCGTCATCTGCGGCCATCGAGGCCGCGACGGTGCTCGCGCTCGACCATCTGTTCGGGTTCGGGATCAGACGCAAGGATCTCGCCGTGCTTTGCCAACGGGCAGAGAACGACTATGTGAGGGTTGCAAGCGGCATCATGGACCAGTACGCGTCTTTGCTCTGCAAGGCGGGGGCCGCGCTCCTGGTGGATTGTCGTTCGCTGGAAGCGCGGAGCGTACCCCTGGATCTCTCATCCGCAGGACTATCCCTCCTCGTTTGCGACACCCGCGTCGAGCGCGGCCTCGCCGACACCGGGTACAACGACAGGAGGGCGACCTGCGAGCGGGCGGCCAGCACGCTGGGTGTGGAGGAGCTGCGCGACGCTACGGAGGAGGACCTTCACCACCTCTCTGGGGAGGAGCTGATGCGCGCGAGGCACGTCGTCACCGAGAACGCCCGTGTCCTTAAGGCGGTCGAGGCGCTAGAGAGCGAGGACTTCGACGAGTTCGGGCGCCTGATGTACGACTCGCACGCCTCGCTGAGCGACGATTATGAGGTATCGACCCGGGAGCTTGACACCTTCGTAAAGACGGCCAAAGAACACGGCGCCACGGGCGCCCGTCTTACCGGCGCGGGTTTCGGTGGCTGCGCGATCGCCCTCGTACCAGAAGGCGAGAGCGCGGTGCTAACGGAGTCGTGCGGGCGGGCGTTTGATGAACACGGGTTCGAGGAGCCCGCATTTTACGAGTTCGCCCCCGCGGCCGGGGCCGAGGTTGCCGCCCTGAACGGGGATGGATCGGCGGGAGGGGCGTAGATGAGCCGGGAGTCGAGGAACAGGAGCTTGCGTGAGATCATGGACAGGCGCGGCGCCGGGGCGCTCCTCTTGACAAGTCCCGCGAACTTCGCCTGGTACACGGGCGGCGCGGACAACAGGGTCGACCGGGGGGATCCCGCCGGGGTCGCGAGCGTGTTGCTCACCGGGGACGACGCCTACATCCTGACCGACAACATCGAGGCGCCCAGGATGCGCGAGGAGCAGACGCCGGGAATGGAGATCGTCGAGCACCCCTGGCACGAAGAGCCCGCCGCACTCCTGCGGGAGCTTACCGGCGACGCTGGCCTGGGAACTGACTTGCCCGCCGGGTCAGGCCTGAACCTTTCGGCTGAGATAGCGCCCCTGCGCTACGTCCTGGACGACGAGGCCATCGGGGACTATAGGCGACTGGGTGCTGACACGGTCCTCGCGGTGTCCGAGGTCGCTGACTCCCTCACGCCGGAGACGGACGAGCTTGAGGCGGCGGCGGAGCTTTCAGCGGCGTGCCTTGGTCGCGGCATGTTCACGCCCGTGCTGCTCGCGGCCTCAAAGGAAAGGCTCGTGCGCTACCGGCATCCCATCCCGCAAGGCGGCCCGCTCGGAAGGCAGGCCATGCTCGTCGCCTGCGCCGAGCGCGGTGGGCTATTCGCCAACACCACGCAGATGGTGTACTTCGACGAACCGGACCCCGAAACACTCGGCCGCCAGGAGACCTGTACGGAGATCCTGCGCCGCATGAGGGAAGAGGCCACCCGCCCGGGCCACACCATCGCGCAGGCTTTCGAAGATTGCCGCCGCTTCTACGCGGAGGCGGGCTTCAGAGGCGGCTGGAAACACCACCATCAGGGAGGAATGACCGGCTACGCCTCGCGCGAGGTCATCGCGAATTCTGAGGCGCAGCAGGAGATTTCGGAAGGCCAGGCCTTTGCCTGGAACCCTTCGCTCGTGGGCGCGAAAGCGGAAGAGACCTTCGTGCTCGGCCCCGACGGCCCCGAGGTACTGACCCGCTCCTGAGACGGGGCGTTCGATTAGGACCTCGTTGCCTGGCCTTCTGACTACCCGGTGGGCCGCGTCGCCAGCCGGTGGGCGCTGGCTGCCTCTAGGAGCGTGCGCAGGGCCGGCTCTTGCACGTCCCCGGGCTCGGAGATCTTCGTGTGGCGCATCGTCTTTCCTGGACCTGCCAACAGACCTGCCGGGTCGGGCAGTTGTGCGCCCTGGTTGAAGCCCAGGTTTACGTGGTCTTTGTGGAGGGCTATGTAGCAGAAGTGCTCGCTCATCTTCTTCGGCCCCACGCCGTAGCCGACGACGTTCTGCCCTGGCCAGGGTACTTCGACCACGGAGGGGTAGACGTTTGAGATCAGGGCGCGAGATCTGAGCGCCAGGTCCTGAACGTCGGGGTCGAAACGTGCCAGGATCTCCTCGAAACCCTCGTCCATGCCTTCTCCTCTCTATAACGTGGCCGCGGCACGGGCACCGTAGACACAGTTTACAACCAGGCGGTCGTGCGCCCCACCGAAACGAGCCGAAACCGTGAGGTCACCCGGCGCCAACGTGGGCGCGTTCCGAAAGCCGGCAAGGTCGCGTTGGCGGTGGCAACAACGGGGAACTGTTGCCCCGCGGGGCCGTTTAGCGTGAACCCCCGCAGGGTAACGTGAAAGTACAAGTCGATCGAAAGGATTACTTTCATGCCCAATGAATTGCAAGGCAAGAAGATCGCGATCCTGCTGGCGCCCGTAGGCACGGAGCAGGTCGAGTTCACCGAGCCGAAGAAGGCCGTAGAAGACGAAGGCGCAACGGTTGATGTCGTGGGCCTCCAGACGGGAGACGCCCAGACCATGAACAGCGACGTCAACCCGGGCGATACGTTCACGGTAGAGAAGACGTTCTCGGAAGTCTCCGCGGATGAGTACGACGGTCTCATTGTGCCCGGTGGTACCGTTGGCTCGGATAACCTGCGCGCCAGCGACGAAGCGGTGAGCTTCATACACGCCTTCTTCGAGCAGGCCAAGCCGGTTGGCGTGATCTGCCACGGTCCCTGGACGCTGGTCGAAGCCAACGTGGTTAGCGGTAGGACGCTAACGTCTTTCCCGGCCATCCAGACCGACATCCGCAACGCGGGCGGTTACTGGGTAGACGAGGAGGTCGTCACGGATCAGGGTCTCGTCACGAGCCGTACCCCCGACGATCTGCCGGCGTTCTGCGCCAAGATCGTCGAGGAGTTCGCCGAGGGCAAGCACGAGGATCAGCGCAGAAGCGCGTAGAGCGGATTGCGGGCGGTCGCCCACAGATGCTAAGGTGACGGACGCTGGCTTGACACCTCACGATAATGCTTGGCCCCATCTCCAACTGGCCCGGTTTCGGCTCCGTCCTGAAACCTGTAGCCTGACACCTTTATCTCGCTGGTTTATCCGTTGGCGAGAGGGGTAAAGAAGGCGTTCGGATGAATGTAATCGGCACGGGAGGATAGATGCCGCAACGGATCGACGCAAGCATAGACGTAATGGCTCCGGTCGAGAAGGTCTTCGCCTACTGGGAGACGCTGGAGAACCTGCCTCAATTCATGAAGAACATCGAGGAGGTACGCCCGACGGGACCAGATACGACGCACTGGGTGGTCAAGGGCCCCCTGGGCTACAGGGCCGAGTTCGATGCCAAGACGACGCAGAACAAGTCCAACGAGGCTATCGGCTGGAACTCCGAGAACGGCGACGTACAGACGTCGGGCCAGATCCGCTTCAAAGAACTATCCCCGGACAGCACCCGGGTCGAAGTCCAGATGAACTACTGGGACACGCCGGGCGGCGCGGTCGGAGAGGCGGCCTCCAGGATCACATCAGGCCCCAAGGCGATACTCGAGCAAGACCTGCGCAACTTCAAGGACATCATGGAGGGCGCGGCGACCCCCGAGGAGATACAGCAGCGCCCGGCCGCAGCGGACGTGCACAGCGGTGCCATCTCGTTCCTGACCTCGGGTACTGGCCTGCTCGTTGTGGGCGGAGGCCTCGTCCTCTGGCTCCTGCTCCGCAGGCGCGGCTCTTCCCGCCGCAAGTCCCGCATCATATTCGAGTTTTAGAAGGAATAGGGGGAGGCCCCGCAGGCCTCCCCCTATTCAGGCATCAGGCGTCGACGGTGCGGCTCCGTAGGCCGAAAGAGCACCCCCCTGCATACCAAGCTAGTTCCCTCTTATTGGCACGATAGGGTTGGTCCAAAATAGACTCCAGGTCGGGGCACCCTACATCGAGAGATAACCTCAAGCCTAACTGTCGAGCGGCAGGTTCCCGAACATCAAGACCTTCCGGTCGAGGTCGAAGTAAACTGCCTTGGACTGCTTGAAGAGGTCTATCTGTACCCTGGCATCCTCCGCCGTGGGCCGCAGAACGTACTCCTCGACGCCGTTGTCGAGGATGAGTTGTATCGTGAAGGCTCCGGCCCCCCCGCGCTCCTGTTCGGACCACGAGACCTGCGCGTCGGTAACCTGACGAACCCGGATCTCCTGCTCTGTATGCTGCTCCGCCACTGATTCTCCTTCCTTGCCCGCGACTCTGTCCGACGTTTGTGCCCGAAAGGGAGGTGGCTAAACTCGCAGGTTCGTTTACGTCGCTGCCGCGCCAGGGGTGTGGCCAGCCTACCCGGCAAAGTGCTCCTGGTAGAGGTCTATCGCGTGCATGACGGCGGCTTTCGCCTCAGGTGGGTCCGAAAAGTGGCCAACGTCAACCACTTTCCCTTCGAGCACCTTGTAGTCCTGGAAAAACCGCCTTAGCTCGGCCAGCCGGTGATCCGGCAGCTCGCTGTGGTGTTCGTAGACTCGATACTCGGGGTCGTCGAGGTGGACGCAGATGATCTTCTCGTCGTTCTCGCCTTCGTCGACCATGTGCATCATCCCTATAGGACGCACCCTAAGTAGGCTGAGCGGCTGGACCGGTTCTTGCATCAAGACCAGCACGTCGAGCGGGTCGTCATCGTCCCCAAGCGTCCGCGGGATAAACCCGTAGTTGGCTGGGTAGATCACGGACGAGTACAGGATACGGTCGACCTTCAAGAGCCCCGTCTCCTTGTCCAACTCGTACTTGACCCTGGAGCCTTTGGGGATCTCGATCAGGGCCGTGAATTCATCCGGGACCTCATCGCCGACCGGGACCTCGTGCCAGGGGTGGGTCATCTATAGGGCTCCTTTGTTGATGGAAGCGGCTACTCGCGGAAGTCTTCGAGGATGGCCTCGTTGGCATCTTCTTCAGGCACAAGTACCTCCTCGCCTTCGGGCAGCGTGGTCGGGTAGCCCTGCAGTTCGGAGCTGGACATCGTGCCTTCTCGACCGTGTAGGATCAGCGCCCGGCCGAGCGGGATAGCCTGCCAGATCCCGAGGTCCGTGTCGACGTTGTCGTTTGTGGTCTTGATGATCCCCGGCAGCTTGGTTACGGTGTTCCACCGGAAAGCCTGCCTGCGCAGGGCGGCCAGCAGCTCTTGCTGGTGGTCTATCCGGTCGAGGTCGGCGCGGGGCGTCCCCCTGTAGCGGGCGTAGAAGAGCGCCTTGCGCCCGCCGAGCCTCTGTACGCCCTCGCCCATATGCCACTTCTCGGGGAATACCCCGTGCCCGACGTCCACCTTCACCCCGCCTATGACGTCTATGATTTCGCTGAACCCTTCGTAGTCCACGATTGCGTAGTTGTCCACGGTGACGCCGGTGAGCCCCTCCATCACGCTGGTCGCCTGCTCCACGCCCCCGTAGGCGTAGGCGGAGTTGATCTTGTCCTTGACGCCGGGTTCGACCTCGACGTAGAGGTCACGCGGGACGGAGAGCAATTTTACCTCGCCCGTGGCCGGCGTTATGCGAACGAGCATCATCGTATCAGAGCGGGAGGCCGTGACATCGTCCCCGCCGGGTGCATGGTCGACGCCAAGAACGAGCACGTTGAGCGGTTCGTCCGAGACCTCCTCGGCCTGATCGATCACTTTTTGCTCGGCCTTCTGGGCAGCCGCCTTCTCGGCCGCTTGTTTCTTGGCCTTGAGGGCAGCGTCCTGTCCCGCGGCTTTCTTCCTGGCCGCCTGATCCTGGTCCTGCGACACCAGAACGTCGCTTTTTGGCCCGCGGCCCGGCGCAGGGTTCGACTTCGGGGCGGAGTCCTCCGGTGGCGACGATTTCTCGAAAGACGCGGGGTCCACGCCGGGGGATGAAACCTTCCCGGTGTCGTTAGCGGCGGTCTCCGGCTCGATGTGATCTTCATGAAGCAAGGTCGCAGCTTGCGCCCCGACCGCAAAGAACAGAATGCCAAGGATCACCACCGCCAGCAACCGTCTCCTTCGATAACGCGCGCGTCTCACTTGACGATAGCGTGTTGCCCGCGATGAGTTGTACCTTCTCTGCAAGATCCTCCCGCTACTTCCCGTGTGTCGCAAGCACACGCCATCAACCGAAATTCGTCAACCGTTAACGGATTGTAAACATCTCACGACCATGCGTCCACATTCACCGGCACTTTCACCACGGGTCCGCCAAGGGAACAACGCGGCTTGTGAGATCGTGCGGCTCTCAAGAATTCCAGGGGAGTTGCCGAAAACCAAACGTGCATGGGTTGTGAGAAGGTGCCCCGGTGCGGAGACGATGGAGGCGACGATGAGAGCGTGGACGGGAACGTTCCTGGTTGTATTGGTCGGGCTCATGTTGACTGTGCCGGGAGTGGAGGCAGCGGGCGCGCGAGGAGTCGATGACCTCGCCGGGCGCCTGCTAAGGGCGGCCGATGGCTTGCAGATGCCGGGCTCCGAGGCCGACAGCAACTGGTGGTTCGTCTCGTATCCTCAGGAGCAGGAGTTGCCTAAAGTCGAGCGCATGGCCTCCCTGGATGGTTGCTCCGATTATCCGGAAGGCGTCATGCGGCGTCTGGAATTCGACGCAACGTTCGACGCTTTGGGGCGGGTGCAGCCCTGGATGGACCGCGGCCAGAAGAAGAGCGCCAGGGGGTTCGCCAGGTTACGCGATGTCGTTAGTCGCGAGTACGGTGACGACCTCGCCGTCTACCGGTGCGACACCGGCAGGTATGGGGAGGTCAGGATATACTTTCTCGGTATCGACGACATTGGCCTCTCGGGCCTCATGACCATCAACATCGAGACGTAGGAGCCAGTACCGGAGGTCGGGCTCGAACCGACACGGTGCTCTCGCACCACCGGATTTTGAGTCCGGCGCGTCTACCAATTCCGCCACTCCGGCGAGGAGAACCGCAACATTATACCAACGTATGTGTGCTGGTCTATCGGCAAACTCCAGGGTTGACAACGCCGTTCGCGCAGGCTCTCTAAGTCGGGCTAAACCTCCGAAATTGCAGTGCGACACGGAGGGCCGCCGTTGCGCACCAGTGTTAAAGGGACGTTAAGGGTGCCGCGCGGGCCCGCTTGACAAGGGGGAGCATGGCTATCCATAATGGCTGCCGGAGCGAGCTCTCGTGAGCCGTTATTGGGGAACCGTAATGATCCGGAGACGAGGAGGAGCATTGAGGAAGGTACGTCGCGGGGCGAGTCTCGTGGTATTGGGGGCGGTATCGGCGCTGATCGCCATCGGGTGCGGTGGCGGCGGTAGCGGTGGTGGGGGTGGCGGCGGCGAAGGCCTTACCGCCAAGATAGTCAGCGACCTGCCGCGGCAGGGGGCGAACAGGGCCCAGACCACGACCATGGTCAACGCCATAGAGCTGGCGCTCGAGGAGCGCAACGGCAAGGCCGGCGACATCACCATCGAGTACGAGTCGCTGGATGATGCCACGGCGCAGGCCGGGCAGTGGGACGCCGCCAAGTGCGCCGAGAACGCCCAGTCCGCCGCCCAGGACGAAGAGATCATCGGCTGGATCGGGCCTTTCAACTCCGGTTGCGCCGCGGTGGAGATCCCGATCCTCAACGAGGCCGGGCTCGCGATGATAAGCCCTGCCAACACCTACACCGGCCTGACCAAGCCAACCCCAGATGAGTCCGAGCCGGACAAGTACTACCCGACGGGCCAGCGCAACTACGCCCGCGTGATCGTGACCGACGTGCAGCAGGGCCAGGCGGGGGCTTCCTTCTTCGCCGACGAGGGCGTCGAGAGCGTCTACATCCTCGATGACAGGGAGACCTACGGCAAGGGTGTGGCCGACGAGTTCCAGACGGCCGCCGAGGACCTCGGCATAGAGGTCATAGGCCGCGAGGGCATAGACGGCTCGGCGCCGAACTACCGCTCGCTGATGAACAAGATCGCCGCTGCCGATCCCGACGCCATCTACTTCGGGGGCATCATCGAGAACAACGCCGCCCAGCTCATAAAGGACAAGGTCAGCGCCGGAATGAGCAACGAGGAGGTCCTCTTTATCGGGCCCGACGGCATCTTCGTGGATGAGCTCATCACCCAGGGTGGCGACGCCGTCGAGGGCATCTACACTAGCTTCGGCGGTATCCCTCCGGAGGAGCTCGGCTCCGCGGGCCAGGAGTTCATAGACACCTACGAACAGAACTTCGACGATGACGTCCAGCCCTACACCGCCTACGCCTACGAGGCGGCCAACGTTATGCTCGACGCGATAGAGCGGGCCTCCGAAGAGGCGGACGGCGAGGTGCCAGACCGCCAGGCCGTCGTCGAGCAGGTCTTCGCAACGCAAGACTACGAGGGCGTGCTCGGCACCTGGAGCTTCGACGAAGACGGCGACACCAGCCTCACGGAGCTCTCGATCCAGGAGATCGAGGACGGCGAGTTCAGGCTCAACCGCGCACTCAACGTCTCCGACATTAGTAGTCAGGGATGGGGCTAGAGTTGGGGGGCCGGTCCACGCCGGCCCCCGGCTCCCTTCCGGAGGACGCTCATGACGACGGGTGAAGCGGCGAAGCCCCGCTCCAGGGTTCTGATAGACGGCATCAGAACCTCGAGCTGGAGCTCGCGCATCGGGGTGGTGCTCGTCGCGGTGCTATTGGTGGCGCTCGGCGTGCAGGCTGTACAGGAGCCAGCACAGTTCACCTCGCAGCTCGTTATCGGCATCACCAACGGGGCCATCATCGCCCTCGTGGCTCTAGGCTACACGCTGGTCTACGGGATCATCGAGCTGATCAACTTCGCCCACGGCGACAACTTCATGATCGGCTCCTTCGTGGGGCTGACCGTGCTCTCGGGCACGTTCGCCGGCCTGAGCTTCTTCGGGGCTATAACGGACGGGTCGGGGCCCCTGCTCCAGGTGGCCGGCGTCCTCCTGGCGATGTTCGTCGCCATGATCGCCTGCGGGCTTCTCGGGGTGGGGATCGAACGCGTCGCGTACAAGCCCCTGCGGAACTCGCCACGCCTGGCGGTCCTTATAACGGCCATCGGCATGTCGTTTATCCTCCAGAACGTCGGGCTCGTGTGGAAGGGCCCGGCCCAGATCCCTTTCCCCGAGCTCATCTCCAACGCCAACATCCTGCCGACCGACGCCGTCGTCTTCCGGTGGAAGGACCTCTTCGTGGTCGGGGTGACGATCCCGCTGCTCGTCGCCCTCTCATACTTCATAAGCAACACCAGGCAGGGCAAGGCGATGCGGGCCGTGGCGCAGGACAAAGAGGCGGCGGCGATGGTCGGGATCAACGTGAACCGCACTATCTCCATTACGTTCCTCCTCGGCGGCATACTCGCCGGCGCCTCCGGCGTGATGTACGGGCTCTTCAACGGCATCACGGTCTTCAACGTCGGCTTCACCCAGGGGCTCTACGCGTTCACGGCGGCCGTTCTCGGTGGCATCGGCAACCTCACAGGGGCCGTGGTCGGCGGGTTCCTCATCGGGATCATCGGGTCCATGGCCGACCAGTACATCGGCGTGAGGTGGACGGCGATCGTGATCTTCGCCGTGCTCATCATGGTCCTGGTGTTCAGGCCGACCGGCCTCCTCGGGGACCGCTCGGCGGTGCAGGGGGGCGGTCAGTAGCGCCGTGTGCTGAGGAAGTACGGATTACCGGCGCTGCTCATCGTGGCCGCGTTCGTCTTCCCCGTGGTGGACGCTACATTCGAGCTTGACCTCATCTTCCCCGTCATCATCATCGCCATCTACATCCTGCTGGCGCTGGGGCTCAACATCGTCGTCGGGTTCGCGGGACTCCTGGACCTTGGCTTCGTCGCGTTCTACGCCCTTGGCGCCTACGCCGTCGGCTGGTTCGCCTCGAGCCAGTTCCAGCAGGTCAGTTTCTCGTTCGGCTCGACCGCGACGAGCCTTACCGGCGAGGAGGTTCCTGGGATACACATCTCGTTCTGGATCCTCCTGTTCGTGGCCGCCGCCTTCGCCGGCGTGTGCGGTGTGATCATCGGCGCGCCAACCCTCAGGCTGCGCGGGGACTATCTGGCCATAGTGACGTTGGGGTTCGGGGAGATCATCCCGCGCTTCTTCCAGAACGGGGACAATCTCGCCGGCTTCAACCTGACCAACGGCACCATAGGCATAAAGGCCATAGACTCGCCGGGCATACAGTTCTTGCCAGACTCTATGATCGCGTGGCAGCGCTTCGGGACCCTGGATCTTAACCCGTGGTACTACACGATTCTGGTCCTGGTCCTGATCACGGTCTACGTCAACGTGCGTCTGAGGGACTCTAGACTTGGACGGGCCTGGATCTCGGTGCGCGAGGACGAGACGGCAGCGGCTGCCATGGGCATCAACCCGGTGACCACGAAGCTCTGGGCCTACGCGCTCGGGGCCGTCTTCGGCGGTCTGGCCGGCGCCTTCTACGGCGCGTTCATAAAGAACATCTTCCCCGACGCGTTCTCCTTCAACATCTCGATCATCGTCCTTTGTATGGTCATCCTCGGGGGCATGGGGAACATCTACGGCGTGATCCTCGGCGCAATCATCCTGCAGGGCCTGAACTTCTACCTCCTGCCGCAGGTAAACGAGTGGGTGCACGCGATCGGCAACGCCGTAGGGAGCCCGCTCTTGAGCCAGGCGGACATCCCCAAGTACAACTTCTTCCTGTTCGGCGTCATCCTGGTGCTGATGATGCTCGTCAGGCCCGAAGGCACTGATCCCCAACCGCCAGCGCGCCGAGGAGTTGCACAGCGGAGAAGGCGGCGACGTCGGCGACGCTTTAGGAGGTACCGCCCGTGAGTGACGAGAACGGGACCAAAATCCTGGAGGCGCATGGGATCACCAAGACGTTCGGCGGTCTGGTGGCCGTCAGCTCCGTGGACTTCGACATCCCCGAGCACGCCATCGTCAGCCTGATCGGGCCCAACGGCGCGGGCAAGACGACGTTCTTCAACATGGTCAGCGGCCTATTCGAGCCGAGCGCGGGGAGCTTCGTGCTCGAAGGCAGGGACATAACGAAGCTTCGGGCGCACAGGCGCGCGCAACTCGGGATCGGGCGCACCTTTCAGAACATCCGGCTCTTCGATACCATGAGCGCCCAGGACAACGTCCTCTCGGGGATGCACACCCGCCTGCACTCCAGCATCCTGGGCTCCATCTTCAGGACGCCGGGGACGCGCCGGGAGGAGCGGGAGTCGATCGAGAGGGCGGGGGAGTACCTCGACTTCGTCGGTATCGAGGGACGCGAGACCTTCGCCAAGAACCTCTCCTACGGGGACCAGCGGCGCCTGGAGATAGCCCGGGCGCTAGCCTCCGAGCCGAAGCTCCTTCTGCTCGACGAGCCGACGGCGGGGATGAACCCGCAGGAGACGGCGCGGCTGACGGATCTGATCCGGCGCCTCAGGGAGGAACGCGGGATCTCCATCCTGCTCATCGAGCACGAGATGCGCGTCGTGATGAGCATCTCGGACAGGGTGACGGTGCTCGACCACGGGGAGAAGATCTCCGAGGGCTCCCCGCAAGAGGTCCGCCAGGACCCAAGGGTGATCGAAGCCTACCTCGGCACGGCGAAGACGGGTTGAGCGAAGCTATGCCCCTGCTCGAGATCGAGGACATGCACAGCTACTACGGGCATATCCAGGCCCTCCGCGGGATCTCACTCACGGTCGAGGAGGGTGAGGTCGTCACGCTCATAGGCTCCAACGGGGCCGGCAAGACCACGACGCTGCGCTCCATCAACGGCATCCTGCCCCCAAGGAGGGGCAAGATCCTCTTCGACGGCGAGGAGATCCAGGGCACCCCGGCACACGACATGATCTCCAAGGGCATCTCCCAGAGTCCGGAGGGACGCAAGATCTTCAGCCGGATGACGGTACTCGAGAACCTGGAGATGGGCGCCTACCACCGCAACGACCGTGCTGGTATCCGCGAGGACATGGACCGCGTGTTCGATCTTTTCCCGCGCTTGAAGGAGCGCGTCAAACAGGAATCAGGCACCATGAGCGGCGGCGAGCAACAGATGCTCGCCATCGGCCGCGCCCTGATGAGCCGCCCGAAACTACTCCTGCTCGACGAACCCTCGATGGGCCTGGCCCCCGTGCTGGTCGAGCGTATCTTCAACATCATCAGGGATATCAATGAGCAAGGGACCACGATCCTGCTCGTCGAGCAAAACGCCAACGTCGCACTCGAGATCGCCACCCGCGGCTACGTCCTCGAAACAGGCACCATCGTCAACGAAGCCCCAGCCAGCAAACTCCGCGAAGACCCGAAGGTCCGCGAAGCATACCTGGGCGAGATTTGAGGGGTTCTTCATAACATTAGTGAACTTTAATGCGGTGTAATATACACTATGCTCATGGCGGGTAAATCGCATGCGACCGAACGCGTAGTGCATGATCTCTCGTTCTACGCGCCTTCGTTCAGGAACAAGCGGCTCGCGTGGAGCGGGTACGGGTTCGGGCACACGTCACTTAGGCATCCGGGAGACGTGCGAGGAACCGTTGTCGGCAGGAAGGGCCGGTTCCGGGGTCTTTGGACTTCAGAAGGAGGTGATGTTTAGAGAACGACCCCGAAAGGTTACATATGGCCCTCGACCTCAGGGCGGACCTCTATGAGTCCTGCCTAAGAATATCCCCCAGAAATCCAGACTATGCAACATTACCCATCCAGGGCGGCTTCGACTGGTCCTGTCTCGCCGGCTGCTCTTTCGACCAGTTTTACCTCGTTGTCTTCCGCTCCGTGCGTCGGCCCGACGCGGACCTCGTCCTCCTGCGCGAGCACGACGACCGCGCCTACGAGGAGGCGCTCGAGTCCGGTGGCCTCCTCAAGTACTTCAAGGGTCAGGCGAATGAGCGGGGAGAGTGCCTATCTTTTTGCCTCTGGGAGACGCGTGAGCAGGCCAGGCAGGCAGCCGGGGCCGCCTCGCACCAATCAGCCGCGGAGATCAGCGTCCGGATGTACCTCTCCTACGTGCTAGATCGCTACTGGCTGAAAAGGACCGGAGAGGATCTCGTCTTCGAGCGGATCGAAGTGTGAGGTAGAGGGCTACGATCGGGGCGGGAAACGGCCCGTCCCTCCGGTATAATCAGGCCGGTGCGAATTTATCTTATCGACGGCTACTCACTCCTGTACAGGGCGTTCTACGCGCTGCCGCAGAGCATAAGCACCTCCAGCGGCCTGCCAACGAACGCACTCTACGGTTTCACGAGCATGCTGCTCAAGCTGCTCGACGACGAGGAAGAGGTTGGCTTGGGCGTAGTGTGGGACGGGGGAATGCCCAAGTTCAGGCTGGAGATCTTCCCCGAATACAAGGCGCAGCGCTCGGCTATGCCCGAGGAGCTCAGGTCGCAGGTCGACCACATGGACGAGATCCTTGAGGCCATGAACGTCCCCGCCATCACAGCCGAGGGCTTCGAGGCCGACGACGCGTTGGCGACGATGTCACGCCAGGTGCCTGACGGCGACGAGCTTTACATTGTGACCGGCGACCAGGACGCGATGCAACTGGTTGACGGAAGAGTGAAGGTATTGCGTACCACCAGGGGCGTCTCGGAGACCAAGACGTACGGTAGGGACGAGGTAGTCGAGGAGTACGGCGTGACGCCGGAGCAGATCCCCGACTACAAAGCCCTTACCGGGGACGCCTCGGACAATATCCCCGGCGTGCGCGGAATCGGTCCCAAGGGCGCTGCGAACCTGCTCAAACAGTTCGGCACCGTGGACGGCGTCTACGAGAACCTCGAAAACATCTCAGCCAAGGGAACGCGCAAGAAGCTCGAGGAGGGCAGGGAGAGCGCGTTTATGTCCCTGGAGCTCGCGAGGATGCGCTTCGACGTGCCAGTGAAGTTGGACCCCGAGACGCTCCGCTTCGAAGGGATCTCGCCGAACATAAGGGACATCACCAGGCGCTACGAGTTTCGCACCCTCGAGACGCGGCTTACCGCCCTGCCCGTCGCCGGCGGTGAACAACTCCCGCCCATCGAACGCCTTGAGGTGCACGTCTCTAGCGAGCCCGTCGAGCTGTCCTTCGAGCCCGTCGCGGCGGCCCCGCTCGACGACGAGACCGGACGCTGGTGCGTCGCCGTCTCCGAGGACGAGGTGCGCATCACGGAGGGTGTGCCAGACGGCCAGCTCAGGGTGCACGACGCCAAGAGGCTAGGGGTAAGGGATGCGGACTTCGACACCTACCTCGCGGCGTACCTGGTGAAACCCGGGCTCGGGAGCTACGAGCTAGAAACGCTCGCAACAGAGAGGGGGATAGCCGAGGTCGATGTCGAGCACGAGGACAGGACGGTCGCCGAGGCGGCGAGGAGGGCCGCGTTGGTCTACGCGCTCTCGCCCAGGCTCAACGAGGAGCTGGAGGAGATGGGGCTAGCCAGGCTCTATTACGACGTGGAGCTCCCGCTCGCCGACGTGCTCGGGGAGATAGAAGACATTGGGATGCCCGTCGACGCGGGTACCCTGGAGGAGGTCGGGGAAGACCTCGACGGTCGCATCGCCGACGTGGAGAAACTTATCTACGAGGACGTCGGGCATCCCTTCAACATAGGGTCGCCCAAGCAGCTCGGCGAGGTTTTGTTCGAGGAGATGGAAATACCCCCGGTCAGGAAGACCAAGACCGGATACTCGACGGATGCCAAGGTGTTGCAGCAGCTCGCCATACAACATCCCGTGGCCGACCGCATCATCGAGTACCGCGAATTGACCAAGCTCAGGGGTACCTACATAGACGGTCTGATCAAGCTCATCACCGACGAGGGCCGCATACACAGCACCCTGCAACAGACCAGGGCGGCGACGGGCCGACTTTCCAGCGACTCTCCCAATCTGCAGAACATACCGATTCGCACGGAGATGGGGGTAAGGATCAGGGACGCGTTCACTGCTTCGCCTGGGCGCAGGCTCGTCGTTGCCGACTACTCGCAGATAGAGTTGAGGATCCTCGCGCACATGACCGGAGAGCCGTCGCTCGTCGAGTCTTTCGTTGGCGGCGAAGATATACACACGCGCACGGCGTCGGAAGTTTTCGACGTGCGTATGGAGAGCGTTACACCCGAGCTCAGGAGACGGGCCAAGATGGTCAACTTCGGCATCCTGTACGGCATCTCGGGGTTCGGGCTCGCAACGAGGCTAGGGAACGTGCACCCGGCCGAGGCCGAGCGCTACATCAAGCGCTACTTCGAGCGCTACCCGAAGGTCACCGAGTTCATGCAGGAGACGCTCGAAGAGGCCGAGGAGCTCGGGTACTCGACGACGCTCTTCGGCAGGCGGCGTTACGTTCCCGAGCTCGGGAACTCCAACAAGAACGTCAGGAAGCTGGGGGAGAGGATCGCCTTCAACGCCCGCGTGCAGGGTACGGCGGCCGATATCATCAAGGTGGCGATGGTGGACCTCGCGCCAAGACTGGAGTCTCTCGGGGCTGACATGATCATGCAGGTCCACGACGAGCTCGTCTTCGACGTCGACGAGGATAGCGTCGAGGAGGTAGCGGACCTCGCGGTGGACAGGATGGTCGCCGCCTACGACCTCGAACCGCCGCTCGAGGTCGAGGCCAAGGCCGGCGATAGGTGGGGGCGGGTGAAACCTCTGTAGGGTGAATCATGGCCCGGTGGTACTAGATCGAATTGCTGTATAATCTGCACCCGTCAAGCAAAGTAAAGGAAAGCAACTGTTTCATGACTGACACTACACAAGACACGTCCCGAGAGTTGACCATGAAGGACTTCTTTCGGGAAGAGAATGGGGAGGTCATCCCCATCGACGAGAGCGTCCTTATAGATTTCAAGGACGGGGATATCGTCGAGGGCGACGTCGTCCGCATCGACCGCGACGAGGTACTCGTCGACATCGGCTACAAGTCAGAGGGGCTTATACCCTCGAACGAACTCACCATCCGCAAGGGCGCCGACCCGCACGACGTCGTCGAGCTGGGCCAGCACCTCGAAGCGCTCGTAATGCAGAAAGAGGACGCCGACGGGCGTCTCATCCTCTCGGCCAAGCGGGCCGCGTTCGAGCGGGCCTGGAACCGCATCGAGGAGTCCTACAACGACCAGCGCACCGTCGAGGGCCCCGTCATCGAGGTCGTCAAGGGCGGTTTGATCCTTGATATCGGGCTGCGCGGCTTCCTGCCCGCGAGCCTCGTGGACATCAGGCGCGTAAGAAACCTCGACTCCTTCCTCGGCCAGAAGCTCGAGTGCAAGGTGATCGAACTGAACCGCAGCCGCAACAACGTGGTTCTTTCCAGGCGCGCCGTCCTGGAGGAGGAGCGCAAGGAGGAGCGCGAGCGCATACTGACCTCCCTCGAAGAGGGCATGATCGTCAAGGGCACCGTCTCCAACCTCGTCGACTTCGGGGCCTTCGTCGACCTCGAAGGGATAGACGGTCTTATCCACATCTCCGAACTCAGTTGGCAGCATGTAGACCATCCGAGTGAGGTAGTCGAGGTGGGCGAGGAGGTCGAGGTCAAGGTTCTCGAGGTGGACCGTGACCGCGAGCGCATCTCGCTCGGCCTCAAGCAGACCAGGAAGGACCCGTGGCAGGAGATCGTCGAGCGGGTCAACGTGGGCGAGCAGATCCAGGGCCGCGTAACCAAGCTCGTCTCCTTCGGGGCCTTCGTCGAGGTCGCCGAGGGTGTGGAAGGTCTTATCCACATCTCCGAGCTGGCCGAACATCACGTCGAGACCCCGGATGAAATCGTACGCTCCGGCGACGAGGTGGACGCCCGCATCATCGACGTCGACGCCCGCCGCCGTAGGCTCTCGCTCTCCCTGCGCCCGAAGCGCGAGGACCGCGAAGAGCGTCCCCGCCGCGAGGAGCGCCCAAGGCGCGAGCCCGAGCAGCGCGGCACCTCCGACCGCTCCGATCGCAGGAGCAGCAGCGAGGGGAGCGGCCTGCGCACCGGCGCCTTCGACGCGCTCGCTGACCTGGATCTCGAGGAGAAATAGCACAGGACTTCCCAAAAGGAAGGTCCATGAGAGGGCCGGTGACCATCGCGGTCACCGGCCCTTTCGCGTCCGGCAAGAGCACGCTGGTCCGCCTGATGGGAGAAATTCCAGGTACAGAGACGGCTTCGGCCGACGAGATAGTGCACCATCTCCTGAAGAACGATCTCCGAACGATATACAGGGTCGTCGAACGCTTCGGGGAAGGCGTCAGAGGAGCCGACGGCATCGACCGTAAGGCTCTGGGCCACGAGGTATTCGGTGACGCCGAGGCGCTTCGTGACCTCGAAGAGATCCTGCATCCCCTCGTGCGCGAGGAGACGGATAGCCGGATCGAGGCTTCGGGAGCCAGGATGTTCGTCGTGGAGATACCGCTGTTGTTCGAAACAGATCGGGGCAAAGACTTCGACTACACGGTGGCCGTCACCGTGCCGGAGGAGAGGCGCAAGGCGTGGTCGGAAGAGCGGGGCGTCGATGCGGCTGCGTTGCGGGCTATAGAGGTTCGGCAATTCTCCGGCGAAGAGAAGGCCAGGAGGGCCGATCACGTGGTACAAAACGACGGAGACCTGGATAAACTCAGGGAGCAAGCAAAGGATCTCGGACGCAAGATCCTACGGGAGAGAGGTGCCCACGGCGGCCTACGATAAGAGACGCAGGTACGGCAGGTCGCGGGCCCGCCGCCGGCGCGGGATTCTCGTTTTGTTGGTGCTCGTCGTGGTCCTTACCGCGTTGCCTTTCGCCCTCAGGGTACCAGACGCCGTGATGCGCACGATCTACCCTCTGCGTTATGAAGCGGCCATCAAGGAGGCCAGCGAGAAGAACGATCTGGAGCCGGCGTTCGTGGCGGCTGTGATCTACACGGAGAGCCGTTTCAGGCCCAGTGTCCAGTCTCATCAAGACGCCTTCGGGCTCATGCAGATCCTTCCGCAATCGGCGCGCTACATCCAGCGTAACAGCGGCATAGAGGGCGACTACCGCGACCCGAAGGTCAACATAAGACTTGGAACCTGGTTCCTCGGTTACCTCAACGACCGATACGAGGGCGACGAGAGGCTCATGCTCGCGGCGTACAACTCGGGAGAAGGAAGCGTGGACGCCTGGACCTCCGACGAAGGCTTCGATATCGAAGATGATATCCCATACAAAGAGACCCGCGAGTACGTGGACAAGGTGCTCGAAGCACAGATGACCTATAGAGAACTTTACGGGAATGACCTGGACGAAAGCGGTGGCTAATGTCTCCGCGGCAGGTCTTCAGAGAGGAGAGACATGAGGAGAAAACTAGTTACGCTGCTTGTGGTCGTGTTCGTTCCGATGTTGGGCGCGGCCGCTTGCGGGCAGGCGGTCGAGGATCGGGTCAAGCAAGAGGTAGACAAGCAAGTCGAGGAGGGCCAGAAGCGGGTCCAACAAGAGGTGGACAAGCAGATCAAGGAGGGCCAGAAGCGGATCGACAAAGAGCTGAAGCAGAGCCAGAAGAAGCTGGAGAAAGAAGCCGGCGAGATCCGGAAGCAGGCCGAGAAGAAGGCAGGGAGCGGCCAGTAGAATAACCCGGGGCGCCACCGAAAATGGGGAGAAAAATCTCATCCCAGCCGTATAATCCTATGGTGGACGCGGGCCGGTAGAGGCGGCCCCCTCGGACCCGTCGGCCTTGCGTAGGGAGGACTTCCAATCGAGACTCGTAGTAGCTTTCAAGTAAACAGCGAATACCAGCCGACCGGCGACCAGCCGCGGGCCATAGAACAGCTTGTCTCGGGACTCGACGCTGGCCTGAAAGCTCAGACCTTGCTCGGTGTGACGGGGTCGGGGAAGACGCATACGATGGCCCGGGTGATCGAGCAGGCCGGAAGGCCGGCGCTCGTGATCGCGCACAACAAGACGCTCGCCGCGCAGCTAGCCAGCGAGTTCGCCGATTTCTTTCCAAACAACGCCGTCGAGTACTTCGTCAGCTACTACGACTACTACCAGCCCGAGGCCTACGTACCGCGCACGGACACCTTCATCGAGAAGGACGCCCAGATCAACGAGGACATAGATCGGCTCAGGCACTCCGCAACGAGTTCTCTGTTCACGCGACGGGACGTCATAGTCGTCGCGAGCGTCTCGGCGATCTACGGCCTCGGTAGCCCGGAGGAGTACCGCTCGAAGATGGTGCTCTTTGAACAGGGTGGCTTCTACGACCTCGACGATGTCTTGCGGGACCTCGTCAAGATCCAGTACACCAGGAACGACTTCCAGCTAAACCGGGGCAACTTCAGGGTGCGAGGGGACGTTCTAGAAGTACATCCCGCTTACCAGGATACGATCTACCGCATCTCCTTCTTCGGGGACGAGGTCGAGGCCATGACGGAGGCCGACCCGCTGACGGGGGAGATACTGCGCGAGCACGACACCGTGACCGTCTACCCCGCAACCCACTTCGTGACCGGCGAAGACAGGCTCGCTGTCGCCGTAAAAAATATCGAGGCCGAGGCCGAGGGGCGGGTAGCGGAGCTCGAAGGCGAGGGCAAGGTCCTGGAGGCGTACAGGCTCAAGCAGCGCACCCAGTACGACCTGGAGATGATGCGCGAACTCGGCTACACCTCGGGCATCGAGAACTACTCGCGACACCTCGATGGCCGGCCGCCCGGCTCCACGCCTTACACGCTCCTCGACTACTTCCCTGATGACTTCATCACCTTTGTCGATGAGTCGCACATAACGTTGCCCCAGGTAAGGGGCATGTACAACGGCGACAGGAGCAGGAAGACCACGCTAGTCGAGTTCGGCTTCAGGCTGCCGAGTGCTTTGGACAACAGGCCACTCATGTGGGACGAGTTCTTGCTGAAGACGGATCAGATGTTCTTCGTCTCGGCGACGCCGGGGCCGTATGAGCTTGAGAACTCGGGACAGATAGTGGAGCAGATCATCCGCCCAACCGGCCTCGTCGACCCCGAGGTCGAGGTGCGCCCGACGAAGAACCAGATCGACGACCTATTGAACGAGGTCGCCAAGCGCGTCGAGCACGGCGAGCGGGTCCTTATCACCACGCTAACCATAAAGATGTCCGAGGACCTGACGGACTATCTCCTGGAGCACAACGTCAAGGCGCGCTACATGCACTCCAACATAGAGACGCTTGACCGGATCCAGATCATCCGCGGCCTGCGTACCGGCGAGTTCGACGTGCTCGTCGGCATCAACTTGCTTCGCGAAGGATTGGACCTGCCGGAAGTAACCCTGGTCGCCATCCTCGATGCGGACAAGGAAGGCTTCCTGCGCGGGGAGCGTGCGCTCATCCAGACCATTGGCCGGGCGGCGCGCAACGTGAAAGGTCGGGTCATTATGTACGCCGACAAGGAGACCGACTCGATGCGCGTTGCCATAGGGGAGACGGGGCGCAGGCGGGAGATCCAGGCTGCGTACAACGAGCAGCACGGCATCGAGCCGCGCACCATCACCAAGGGCGTCTCAGACATCCTCATCGCCGCCGAAGCCAAGGGTCTCTACAAGGCTGGCAAGAAGAGCAACCGTGAGGCCCCACGCGACCCGGACGAGCTACGCACCCTAATCGCCGACTTAGAAGCTGAGATGATGGAGGCCGCCGAGGACCTCAAGTTCGAGTACGCCGCCAGGCTCAGGGATGAGATCAAAGACCTGGAGAGGCAGTTGCAGGAGGTTGCTTCCTAGAGGGTGAGGTTTCTCTAGGAAACGTGACGGGCTTTAGGTTGCGGCGCAGCCGAACTCTCTGGCGACTGCAATGTTGCCCTGAATGGCGGTCCTGATCTCTTTGAGTGCTTCTTGATAGGTTTCGCCCCAGGCCGTACACGAGGGGATGTCTGGGCCGATGGCGACGTAGGAATCGTCCTCGTCGCTCCAGAAGATATCGATCTCGAAACGATCTTCCTCGGGCGGTTTCAGGCTACTCTTCTCGTTCGCAATCACTGTGGATCGGACGCCGGAGGCCATCACGCAGGGCGAGACCATCGAGGAAGCGCGAGAGAACCTCAAAGATGCGATCCAACTTCTCTTGGGGGTAAGGCGCGAAGATGCCGAGAAGCAACTCGAAGGCAGGGACGTTATCCGGGAATCCTTTGCTTAGGGAAGCGCCGCGCTCTGCTGAAGCACTTGAAGGAGTATGGGTGTGAAATCCGCCGAGAAGGCTCCCGGCATTCCATCTATCAGCACATTGACACGGGCAAACGTACCAGCGTTCCGAGACACTCCGAGATAGACAACACCCACGGCTCGCAAGATCTGCGCGCAACTCGATATACCTCTGCCACCCTAGCTTGATTACAGCTATCCTGCTCTCTACCTTACGCGCGATGGCACGCGCTTTGTCAGGCCCCCGTCCGCCCTGACGCGGGGGGTGCGAAGCAGGTAGAGGCCGTAGGCGACGAAGCCTACGGTGCTGAAGAACATAACGAGTCGGAAGGTCACGGTGCCTAGTGTGCCGATGCTTATGGCGAAGGCGAAAGCGGTGTGGACCAGTACCACGGGCCAGATGGAGGTGGTGCGCCACCTGAGTGCACCGTAGGTGAAGCCGCCGCAGACAGCCAGGGCCGTGAGTCGAACGGCTTCTGGCCAGGGGCCGTCCGTCGCCGTCCTGCCGAGAACGAGCAGGCCGGCGAGCAAAGAGGTCAGGATGATGGCGCGTACAGGACCCTCCGGTACGAGCGCCCGCCACATCAGGACGCGAAAGATTATCTCTTCCCCAAGGACGGCCATGAGCACGGCTAGGAGGGTCGAGATCAGCGATGCAGGCCCGGCGATGAAGGCGCCGCCGGAGAGGGCCAGCGCGCAGACTAGCAGCGGAAAAACGAGAAGCTGCAGGTTCCTCCACCGCGAGGGTCGGGTAAAGCCAGCATCGGACCACCAGCCGCACCATACGAGCAAGACTAGACCGAGCACTATCGCCAGAGCCCAGAACAGAGCGTCTGGGCTCCTTATGTCGGAGAGGATCACGCCGAGCCCGGTGGGCGGCTCGAGGGCCTTCTCCGGCAGCTTGGCGATGTTGCCCACCGGCGTCCGCGGCAAAATCGTCCTGCTCGCGAACGTGACCCCGAAGAGAAACAGCGTGATCAGGACGCAGAACAGATAGGGGCGGCGGGCGGCGAAACGCCTCACCTGTATGTTCCCGCACAACGTCTCCCGGCGGAGGACCGCGATAAGCCTCGAAGGAGCTTGCAGCGGAGCATGGCATATCCGGCGAGTTCCCTCAGAGCTTCTCCTTGAGGCCGGCGAGGATAAGGTCGAGGCCGAACTCGAATTCCGCGTCGTGATCTACGACCTCCAACCGGTCATCCAATTCGTGGATGTGGGGGAAGGCGGCAGGAGAGAGGGTACGGGCGCCGAGACGGTTACCTGCCGGCTCCATGGCGAAACCCCGGATTTCGGCCATCGCGTAGCCTGAGGCGTAGCTTGAGAGCGCGCGGAAGGCATAAAGGGCCGTCTCGGGGTCGAAGCCGGCCCCCCTGAGCGTCTTGAGAAACTCCTCGACGAGCCAGACCCCATCCATCGTGTCAGGCGGACGTACGATTAGCAGCGGGAAGACGTTGGGGTGCTGGTGGGCGAGACGCCGGAACGCCCGATAAGACCCCCTGACTCGCGTCTCCCAGCCCTCATTCTCGGGCGGAATCTGCAACTCGCCGAGCAAGACCTCCACCATGCCGTCGAGCAGAGCCTCCTTGTTGGGCACATGGTTGTAGAGCGACATCGCCTCGACCCCAAGTTCCGCCCCAAGCTTCCGCATGGAGAGTGCCTCGAGGCCCTCGCGGTCCACAAACCGCACGGCCATCTCCAGGATCCTGCGCCTGTCGAGGGGCCGTCTTTTCACCGATGCCATCCAGGAACCTCCGTAAGGACTCTTCGAAAGCTTACAGCATAAGTGGGACGACTTGCCGATGGCTGACAAGCCGCCGTAGGCGGCGAGCTCCCTTGCTACTCGTAGAGTCCGGCCCGCTGTTTCTGCTGTTCGAAAGTGTTCTTGATCCTGCGCGCGTCAGGGAGGGCCATGCGGCTTAGCTGGTAAATGCGTCCCGTGTTGGTCTCTATCGTGAGCGTGACGTTGACGAGGCCTTTGACCGTGATCACCGCGACGTCGCGTAGGTTGACGCTTTCTACGTTCTGGGACTGCCAGCCGCTCTTGAGCTCGATGCGATCCTGGTAGACGCCGACGATGGTGTTATTGTGGCCTGTGGCCTGAGTTATAGGTCCTTCCAAGCTGCCCTCCGTGCTGGTCCGCGTCTCGTGAAGAATACAGGACGGCGGTGTCGATTTTGGGTAGGCGCGAAAAAGCACCGGCCGGATTCCCTCCGGCCGGTGCCGAGCGTGCTTTCTCTAAGCTGGGCCTTCTACTGGATCAGGGACCTTCCTGCTCCCGTTACCGTTCTGGTAATCGGTTGCGACGAGGTCAGGATAACCGAAGACCCCGTGTTCATGGATGTCGAGTCCGTCGAGCTCTTGCTCGGGCTTGACCCTGATGCCGATGGTCGCTTTGAGCGTTGCGAAGACCGCGAGCGAGGCGAGGAAGACGAACCCGCCGCATGCCACGATACCGAGGGCCTGGATGCCAAGCTGGTAGAAGCCGCCGCCGTAGAAGAGGCCCGGCTGGCCGACGGCGGCGAGTGCCGGGGTGGTGAAGAGGCCGCACGAAAGAGTACCCCAGATGCCACCCATGCCGTGGGCCGCGATGGCGCCGAGGGGGTCGTCTACCCCGATCCTGTCGACGTAGACGAGGGTGGCGTACATTATGACGCCGGCCAGCAACCCGATCACTATCGACGCCCAGGGCGCGACGAAGGCGCAGGGAGCGGTGATCGCAACGAGGGCCGCGATGGCGCCGTTGCCTCCCATCCCTACGTCGACGTGGCGCTTGTACACGTAGCTCATCCCCATCGCTCCGAGGACGCCGGCCGCGGCGGCCAGGGTGGTGGTGAGGGCGATGTCGGCTATCTGCGTAGAGGCCGCCATCGTCGAGCCCGGATTGAACCCGTACCATCCGACCCAGAGGATCAGGACGCCGAGGACAGCGAGCGGCATGTTGTGGCCGGGGATGGTTACCGGCCGACCGTCGTCGTCGTACTTGCCAAGACGGGGACCGAGGAGCAGGGTCCCGGCCAGCGCGGCCATCGCTCCCGAGAGGTGGACAACCGTCGAGCCGGCGAAGTCCTGCATCCCGAGCTCGGTCAGCCAGCCGCCGCCCCAAATCCAGTGTCCCACCATCGGGTAGAGGAGCCCAGCGAAGACGATGGCGAAGACCACGTAGACGGCGAATTTGGTCCGCTCTAGCATGGTGCCCCAGACGATGGCCAGAGAGACCGCGCAGAACGCCACCTGGAACAGGAACTTGGCCGAAAGCGGGACCTGGGTCCACGAGAGCCCCGCGTAGACGTCGTTTACCTGGCCCGCCGGCACCGCCAGGAACCAGCCCTGCGTGCCAACCAGGGCGTTGCCGGTGCCGAAGGCGATCGCGAATCCCACAGCCCAGAACAACAGGGCGGCGATGGCGAGGTTGACCAGGATCTTGGCCACCACGCTTCCGACGTTCTTCATCCGCGAGAAACCAACCTCTAGCATCGCGAACCCTGCCTGCATGAACAACACCAGAACAGCCGCCACGATCACCCACATCGTGTCCATCGCCAGCGAGAGTTCAGCCGTGGAAGGACCCTTCTGGGCAAACGCCATACCTGGTAGCGCGAGCACCAACAATAGAATCGCCGCCGATATTAGTGCGAGCCTCCGCAAAAGCTTCCTCCTCTTGAACAGGGTATGTACTCTAGGAACATAGTCTATGCACGAGCGCCGAAAGGGTCTTTAGCCAGATGTATAAAGATGGCCTGCCGAGGGGGTGCCGTTGTTGCGCAGCTTGTACAAGAAAGGCTTCAGGCATCAGGCTAGAAGTTTCAGTTTTGTCTGAGGAGCAGCCTGGGGACTCTTGCGTGTCGCCCGAATTGTCAGGACGCCGTAGGCAGGGTACGTGGAGAACCCACGAGCCCGCCACGAGCAAAACCCACCTGAAGCCTGAAACCTTAAAGAAGCCTATCTATCCGAGAAGCTTGATGGCTTTTCGGGGACGCGCCCCAATAGTTGCATCGCCTTTATGCCCAGGGTGAGGCGCTCGCGGTCGGCGCTCTTGTCCACGTCGAGGCCCGTCAGCTCGCTGACGCGGTCGAGGCGGTACCGGATCGTGTGTCGGTGGGCGAAGAGGTCTCCCGCCGTCTTCACGGTCGAGGCGTCGTTGCCGAGGTAGGTGATCAGGGTCTGCACGAGCTCGGTCCCGTAGCGAGAATCGTAGCGGACGACAGGCTCCAGGGTCTCTCCGTAGAAGGCTTCGAGTTCTTCGGGGTTCTCCTGCAGCACCCTGAAGAGGAGCTTGTACGTTCCCGTCTCCCCGAAGGTCGAGACTGAGGAGGGACCATTGATGCGGTGTCCGATCTCGAGCGCCACGCCCGCCTCTGAGTAAGCTTCGGGGAGCTGGGCCGGGTCCTTCTTGTAGCCCCCGATGCCGACCGAGACGGTCAGGTCGGGAAGTAGCCCCTTGACGTAGCGTTGTACCCCCTTGGCCAGTAGTTGCGCTTTCTCCGCCAGTTCGTCTGGCCCTTCTCTCTCCGAACGACCGAGAAAGAGTATGACGTTGTCCGAGCGCGGGCCGAGCAGGAAGTTAGAGAAGAGCTGGCGGGTCTGCAGGCGTACAGCGTCGGCGAGGCGTCGCTTGAGCTCCTGAATCGCTGGTTCCTTCGGCTTGCGGCGCTCGAGGTAGCGGGCGAAGTCGTCTATGTCGACGACGACCACCAGGGCTCCTTCGGCGAGGTCGGCGCCGAGGTAACGGGCGCGCTGTAGCAACAGCTCGACCGAACCGTAATGGCCGCCGACCAGATCGTCTACGAAGTCCCCCCTGAAGCCTAGCTCGGTCTCGAAGCGTATGCGCTCCTTGCCTAGCTCCGCCTCGAGGACGAGCCTTGCCCAGTACAGGAGCACCACGTCTTCCGGTCTGAGGTGGGACCCGTCGAGGTCGATCCAGAGGTATCCCGCCGGTGCGCCGGCGCCGATGGGAGTCCAGAATAGCTCGCCCTCGGAGACCCGCCAGCGCTCGACGGGCACTGAGAGGTAGCCGTCAGATAGCCTGGCGTAGCGGTCGCGGCGCTCGCGACGCGTCTCGTCGATGGCCTTGCTCTTGGAGGCGCGTAAACCCTCCTCTTCGAGCGTCGCGTACAGAAGATTTTCGTCGGGGGCTTCTCCGGAACTGGCGATCAGACGCCCCACAGGGTCCTCTATGACCACGTGGCGTCCGAGCATCTGGGAGATCCTGGCCGCCAGCTCCTCGACCTTGGTCTCGCCGCCAGCGTTCTCGAGAAGCGCCCGGCCCGCGCCGTGGGAGAGCAACAGCAGCCCGTCGCTATGGGAGAAAACCTCGAAGAGCCGCCGGAGCGGTACCCCGGGGGCGAGCAAGAACAGGCCTAGTCCTAGCGCGGCAACCCGCTCTATGTCCTCTTGCTCCGCTCCGCCCCCCAGACGCCAGACCACGGCGGGGGAGCCGGCCGAGGCGATGCCTTCCAGGAAGTCTTCGTCCAGGGTCTGGCGGGCGGTAATGGCGATTTCGTCGCCGGAGATCCAACCCTTAATGGGTTCGTCGACCGCGAGCCCGCGCACCCGCCTAGTGGCGTCCCCGGGGAGCGGGCAGTCGGCCTCCAATTCTTCTAGAAGGATCCGGGAGAAGTCCTTCAGGATCACCGCACGCTCCGTTCGAAACGTTGTTTTACCAGCGCTTACCATTTTGGCCCCCGATGCTGTAAATGGCAAACCCGGCCACAGAAGTTGACCCACGGGGTGGTAAAATCGCGCACACGAGCAAAGTGCTTCTTTGGCCTCCCAACAGGGGGCCGTATACTTGCCGGAGGCGTCCCGAAAAGAGGGGTGAGAAGAGATCACGGACAACCAGATCGTCGTGCGAGGGGCGCGCGAACACAACCTGAAGGACATAACGGTATCCCTGCCGCGCGACGTGATGGTGGTCGTGACCGGGCTCTCCGGCAGCGGCAAGTCCTCCCTGGCATTTGACACTATCTACGCCGAGGGACAGCGCCGCTACGTCGAGAGCCTCTCGGCGTACGCGAGGCAGTTCCTGGGCCAGATGGACAAGCCGGATGTGGATCACATCGACGGCCTCTCGCCCGCGGTCTCCATCGACCAGAAGACCACGTCGAACAACCCGCGTTCCACGGTCGCGACGGTGACGGAGGTCTACGACTACCTCCGCCTGCTCTACGCCCGCGCAGGAAGGCCACATTGCCACGTCTGCGGATTCCCTGTTGCCTCGTCGACACCGCAGCAGATGGTGGAGAAAGTATTGACGCTTCCGGAGAAGACGCGCTTCATGG
The DNA here is from genome assembly GCA_963830075.1 of uncultured Rubrobacteraceae bacterium. Taxonomy (GTDB): domain Bacteria; phylum Actinomycetota; class Rubrobacteria; order Rubrobacterales; family Rubrobacteraceae; genus Rubrobacter_D. Next base: position 167,214 of record CAWHLD010000004.1, read on the forward strand.
TGCTCGCGCCGGTCGTGCGCGGACGTAAGGGCGAGTACGGGAAGATGTTCAAGGACCTCGCCGAGAGTGGCTACGCCCGCGTCAGGGTCGACGGCGAGTTGCACGAGCTTCCCGTCGACCTTGGCCTGGACAAGAACTACAAACACGACATCGAGGTCGTGGTGGACAGGCTCGTGATCAGGGACGGCATAGAACGAAGGCTCACAGACTCGGTCGAAACCGCCCTGAAGCTGGCCGAGGGGCTAGTGAAGATCGAAACCGTGGCTGGGGATGGCCCCGGCGAGTCGATGCTCTTCTCAGAGAGCTTCACGTGCACGAACTGCGGGGCTTCGATCGCCGAGATACAGCCGCGTACGTTCTCGTTCAACAGCCCGCACGGGGCCTGCGACCGCTGCGACGGGCTCGGGAGTCGCCTGGAGATAGACCCGGAACTCGTCGTACCCAACGAGGATCTCAGCGTCAACGAGGGTGCCTTGGTGCCCTGGGCCAACTCCCAGACCGAGTACCACAGGAGCGTGCTCGGAGCGCTCTCCGAAAAGTACGGGATCGACCTGGATGTCCCCTGGCGCGACCTCTCAGAGGAGGACAGGGGCCTTATCCTGTTCGGTACCAACGGCGATCGCATCTACGTCTCGTATCGGAACCGCTACAACCGCCGCAGGCAGTACATGACCCGCTTCGACGGCGTCGTAGGCAACCTCCAGCGGCGCTACGCGGAGACCGACTCCGAGTACCGGCGGGAGAAGATCGAAGAGTTCATGAGCCACGTCCCCTGCCCGAAGTGCAAGGGCGCCAGGCTAAGGCCTGAGGCCCTCGCCGTCACGGTCGGGGGCAAGAACGTCTACGAGTTCGCCGAGCTCTCCGTTACGGATGCGCAGCGCTTCTTTGACGGCGTCGAGTTCAGCGCGCGGGAGTGGATCATCGGCGAGCGGGTGGTCAAGGAGATCAGGGAGCGCCTCGGCTTTCTCGTCGACGTTGGCCTCGGATACCTGACCCTGAGCCGCTCGGCAGGAACGCTCTCCGGTGGAGAGGCGCAGAGGATCAGGCTCGCTTCGCAGGTAGGAAGCGGCCTCGTCGGCGTCCTTTACGTGCTCGACGAGCCCTCCATCGGGCTGCATCAGCGGGACAACAGACGGCTCCTGACGACGCTGGAGAGGCTCAGGGACCTGGGGAACACGCTCGTCGTCGTGGAGCACGACGAGGAGACCATACGTTCGGCCGACTACGTCGTCGACGTCGGTCCAGGGGCGGGGGTGCACGGCGGTGAGATCATCGCGACCGGCAGCGTCGAGGATATCGAGGCCGAGGAGCGTTCAGTCACCGGAGACTTTCTGTCAGGTCGGCGCCGGATAGAACCCCCCGAAGGGCGGCGAGAGCCGACGGGCCAGGTAGCGTTGCTAGGGGCGATGGAGCATAACCTCAAGAACGTGGACGTAGAGTTCCCGCTCGGGGTGTTCACCTGTATCACGGGTGTCTCGGGATCTGGCAAGAGCACGCTGGTCAACGATATCCTATACAAAGCCCTCGCCAACGCCGTCAGCCGCGGCAAGCACCGTCCGGGGCGGCACGCCGGCCTGAGGGGCGTCGAGGACGTGGACAAGGTCATAGACATAGACCAGAGCCCCATCGGCAGGACGCCGCGTTCCAACCCGGCGACGTATACCAAGGTATTCGACCACATCAGGCAGCTCTTCGCCTCGACGCCCGAAGCCAAGATCCGGGGCTACAAACCCGGGCGCTTCTCGTTCAACGTCAAGGGCGGGCGTTGCGAGGCATGCCGGGGTGACGGCCAGATCCGGATCGAGATGCATTTCCTCCCAGACGTCTACGTTCCCTGCGAGGTCTGCAAGGGCCGCCGCTACAACAACGAGACGCTGCGGTCCACCTACAAGGGCAAGTCCATCTCCGATGTTCTCGACATGACCGTCGAGGAGGCTTGCGAGTTCTTCGCCCCCGTGCCAGCGATCTCACGCCGTATGGACACCTTGCGCGACGTGGGCCTCGGCTACGTAAGGCTCGGCCAACCCGCGACCACGCTCTCGGGTGGCGAGGCCCAAAGAGTCAAGCTGGCGAGCGAGCTCGGCAAGCGGGCAACGGGCAAGACCGTCTATATTCTGGACGAGCCGACTACGGGTCTTCACTTCGCCGACGTGGAGAAGCTGCTCTCGATACTGCACAGGCTCGTGGACGCGGGCAATACCGTCATCGTGATCGAGCATAACCTCGACGTGATACGGTCCTCGGACTACGTCGTTGACCTTGGTCCGGAGGGCGGCGACGGCGGCGGCGAGATCGTCGCGACCGGTACCCCCGAAGAGGTCGCGAACGTCGCGGAGTCGCACACCGGTCGATTCCTGCGTGGCCTCATGCCAGAGGTCATGGCCGCGGGCTAACGCCGTGTAGGGGCCGGTCGCGACCGGCCCCTTGACCCCGATGTTTACGCGTCATCCGACCTACCGTTCCAGGCCGAGCCAGCGACCCGAGACGAGGAGCAACACGCAGGCCACGACCAGGATCGGCGCGAGCAGGGTCAGCTCGGAGACCACGTAAGGGGCGAGGCCTTCGGCGTTGATCCTGCCCTGCAAGAACACGGAGTCGTTGTGCAGCCCGTGCATGGCTATGGCGATAATGGTACTGCCCCCGACCCTGTTGTAGAAGTACGTCATCACGATGGAGAGGATCACGAACCTGAAGACGAGGATAGAAAGCAAAAGCGTCCCGCCCCACAGGCCGTATTCGCCGGCGAGGATGTCGGGCCTCGCCGGAAAATGCCATACGCCCCACATCACGCCTACGATCAGGGTCGCCGCAAGGGGCGTCATCCTTGCCTGCAACAGCGGCAGCGCGAACCCGCGCCAGCCGGTCTCCTCGGTCACCCCTCCTATGTCGAGGAAGATCGAAGCCAGCAACGCCAGCGGGAACGCCCACGAAAGAATCGGCGTGTTGACCCACTCGAAGCTGCCTGACGGGGCGAGCAGGTAGTTGAGGCCGGCCGTGGCGAGCGACATCGCGAGAAACGTGAAGAGCATGAGCCCCCAGACCCGCACGCCCCTGCGCCAACCGACATCCCGGCTCCAGAACCGGTAGCGGCGAATGAGGGTCACCACCCCGCCAAGCCCGAAGGCGAGCGCCGCCACGGCGAAGGCTGCTATGTCCGGCGAGAGCGGTTGGAGAACGGAGAGGAAGACGCCGAGCGTAGATTCGGGTTCGAGCAACACGAGGCGGAAGGCGGAGATGAAGTCGGTCCTGTACCCGAGGCCCGAGGCCTCGATCGCCGCTTCCAGCTTCCCGGCGGCGCCACTCGAGAGAAAGAGCGCTACCACCGCGATCTCTATCGCCAGCGAGAGCGCGAAAAACCACGCTACCGGATGTCGCTTCATGCTGGCCCTGATCCTGTACATTCCCGGCCTACCTCCTGTACGGTGTTTCGCTGGCGCCTTACACCGCTGAAAGTAGGGCTAACCCGGGGTTAGGGGCATCGGCCAGATGCCCTGACCTGGCGGGTTAAGCGGGTTGTTTTGCCCAGAATGGGTGCTCCGAACGGACGTCTCGGCTAACCGAGTAGGCCGAGATCTTTCGCCCTTGAGACTGCTTCGGCGCGAGAGTGGACCCCGAGTTTGCGGTAGACGTGGTTGACGTGTGCCTTGACGGTGCCCTGGGCGATAAAGAGCTCACTGGAGATCTCCTTGTTGGTACGCCCAGCGGCCAGGAGCTTCAATACCGCAAGCTCCCGCCCGCTCAGTGGCTCCTCCAGGGGATCGGCCGGCGAAGCCTCGGCGGGAGCCTGTCTCACCCCAGGCTCTGACGGCGGGCCAGAGAGCGTGAGGCGGTCGCCTTCGCGCAGGGCGTACGCTATGGTCCCATCGCGCACCCTTGCCTCGAGGTGCCCTTCGCGCGCGAGCCCCTCCAGCCTCTTCGCGGCGTCGGCGGCCTTGAGAGGGGTGAGCATCGCCGCGGCGGTGGGCGTCAGCTCGCCGTGCTCGCGCAGGGCGCCCAGTAACTCGCGCTCGGCACGATCCGCGTTGGCTGCCCTGTTCGAGGTCAAGCCACGCGCCGCTACGAGCGCGACCGGTGTCGCCGCCCCGAACAGAAGGACCAGCCACCAGAGGCGCGTGACGTCGGCGAGGCCTCCCACGGAGAAGGCCAGGACGACCAGGCCCCACGCGAACAGGGCGATCAGGGTTCCTTTACCGAAGAGAGGGTCCGATGTGAGACGTTCTTCCGGATCTTGCGTGGTCATAGACCAGATGATACCAACGACCCTTACGGCAGGGTCGGCGGGCTATTCGTCGCTGGCCGACTCGACGATCTCCTCCAGCGCGGAGCCGGCGACGATCTTCTCCAGGCCACGAATCACGACCGCCGAGTCCTCGACGAAGTCGGCGTAGGTATCGTCGGCGCGCGAGCGGCGGTGGAGGCTCTCGAGGATGCGCCCCAGGCGGTTGATACCCCACTCCATATACTCTTCCCTGTACAGTGCGACCCGCACCACGGCGTCCACGCTCAAGGGGTCGAGGTTCTCGCGCTCCAGTGTCGTAAACACGTAATCGTACTGCTCCAGGATTTCGTCTACGACCGGGCGTACGTCGGGCATATCCTCCGGCTCGAACATAAAGACGTAGGTTCCAGCAATGATCTGGAGCGCCTTATCCTGGTGGTCGTAACCCCTTTGGGCGTAGGCCCTTATTACTTCGAAGAGTTCCGGATACTTCTCGTTGTTAGGCTCCGTCATGCTCCAACCTCTCGTGATCGCCTGCCGGGCATTCTAACCGCGGGGCGATCTCTGCCGCCACAGGCGGGCCGCGAAAATCTATTCCCGAAAAACCCCGCCTCACCCTTTAAACCGTGTGGGCTGGCTGATAGATTCAACGGCCGTGAGTGCGAACAGCGCAAATTCAGTAGTAAGCACGGCCCAGATCATGTCGGCCGGACTGGCGGCTACGGGGGCGTCCTTCGTGACCTCTCGTTTCGGGGTGGCGGGCACGCTTCTTGGCGCCGCCCTTACGGCCATGCTCGTAACGGGCGGGTCGGCGATTCTTCGCGCTTACCTCGAGACGCTTTCGGGGCGCGTGCGCGAGATGCCGAAGAAACTGCGCCCTAGTCGCGGGCAACAGAGGGTGGACGACGCCGGGGCGACCATGCCAGGGCGCCCGGATTTGAAGGATAACTTTGTTGGCCGGATGCGGGCGGCGCTCGGCTGGTTTTCTCATCTGCCGACCCTCCGCAGGCGCTCCATCCTCATGAAGGGGCTAGTGGGTGCCCTGGTCGCGTTCGTGATCTGCCTGGTGCTGGTGTGGGGTGCCGAGAAGGTCATCGGAAACAGCCTCTCCTGTGGTCTCTGGGGAGAGTGTCCCTATGGAGCGACCCCCGGCATTCACCCCCTTGGTTACGGTGGCACGGGAGCGGGTTCTTCGCTCTCGGGTGGCGCAACCGGTGGGGCCAACCAGCCAGGCATCGTCGACCGCGTGCGACAAAACCCGAACCCGTTCGGGGGAGACAGGCCCGTCATCGGAAACCCGGGTGGTGCCCCTGGCGGCGCGCCAGCCGCTTCTCCCGATCCAGCCGCTTCCCCCGACCCCGCGGCTTCGCCTGCGCCAGGCCAGGAGCCTGAACCCTCGAGCGCCTCGCCCGCGGCGGAAGAGCAGGAAGCCCCTTCCAGCGCCCCACCGGCCGCCGGCCAGAAGGCCGCCCCGTCTAGCGCCTCCCCGGCGGCCGGCCAGTAACGGATACCGTCGCAACCCCTACCAAGCGCGGACAAGCGTTAGCATTTACAATGCTCCCCAAGTAGCAGCCTGCGATTCTGGGTCGCGGGCTCGGAGGAGTTAAGGGGAGCGTTATGGGGATAATGAGGACCAAGAGCATCGAGCAGTCCATCCGTGATACGGAGGACCCGGAGTTCAAGCTCAACAAGTCGTTGGGACCACTTGACCTGACCGTCTTCGGTATCGGCGTGATCATCGGCACCGGCCTGTTCGTGCTCACCGGCGAGGCGGCGGCCGGGTACGCAGGACCCGCTATAGCTTTGTCTTACGTCGTCGCGGGAGTAGCCTGCGCCCTCGCCGCGCTCTGCTACGCGGAGTTCGCCTCAACCGTGCCCGTGGCAGGCAGCGCCTACACGTTTTCCTACGCCTCCCTCGGGGAGTTCGTGGCCTGGCTCATAGGGTGGGACCTGATCCTTGAATTCACCCTGGGCGCCGCCACCGTCGCCAAGGGCTGGTCAGGTTACCTGGTCAGCGTCATGGACCTCATGGGCATAACGGTACCGACCGTGCTCTACGCCTCCTCAGGAGGAGGCTTCTCCCACGACTACATCGCGGTGCTCGTGATCATCGCGGTGACGGCGATCCTGGTGATAGGTATCAAGCTAAGCTCCCAGGTCAACCAGGTCGTCACGGCGATAAAGATCCTCGTGACGATCTTTATCATCGGCTTCGGGGTGTGGTTTATCGACGCCGCGAACCTCACGCCCTTTATCCCGGCCCCGGCGCCCGCCGAAGGCGGATACGGCACGGGCATCGACGGCTACCTTATACCGACCATCCTGGGGATAGACACCATCTTCGGCGTCACCGGCATCTTCACCGGGGCCGCCCTGGTGTTCTTCGCCTACATCGGCTTCGACATAGTCGCAACCACCTCGGAAGAGGCGCGCAACCCACAGCGGGACATCCCGATAGGCATCTTCGCCTCGCTTGGCATCTGCACCGTACTCTACATACTGGCCTCCGTGGTCTTCACCGGGCTCGTGCCTTACGATCAGCTGGCCACAGCCGCCCCGGCGGCGACGGCGCTCGCAGCGACGCCCTTCCCGGCGGCCCAGTTCGTGGTCTCTTTAGCGATACTCATTGGCCTTACGGTGGTCTGCATGATCCTGATCCTTGGCCAGAGCCGGGTCGCCTTCGCCATGAGCCGGGACAATTTGCTGCCGCGGTGGTTCTCGAAGGTCCATCCGGCCTTCCGCACCCCGTACAGGATCACCATAATCACCGGTTTGGTCTCCGCCGCCCTGACGTTCGCCCTGCCCCTGACCACGCTCGGGGAACTGGTGAACATCGGCACGCTGGCGGCCTTTGTCCTCGTCTCGTTGGGGGTCCTCGTGCTCAGGCGTACCCAGCCCGACCTCCCCAGGGCGTTCACGACGCCCTGGGTCCCTGTGGTGCCGATCGCGGCGGTCCTTCTATGCCTGTTCGTCATGGGCTTTCTGACGATCGGCACCTGGCTCAGGTTCCTGGTCTGGATGGGCCTCGGGATCGTCATCTACTTCGCCTACAGCAGAAGCCACAGCCGACTCGGCCGCGACCTGGCCTCCAGGGAAACGAACCGGGAGACCTGAACCCTCGCGGGGCCGGCGCCAGGTCCCGGCGCCGGCCCTGATATACCGGGGTGCCGGTAGAGCTTCCTGAGTTTCGCTCCGGGCCGCGCCCAAAGCGATAGAATCAGTCGGCTTTGAAGATCGCTGAGAAAGATAGTCCAAAGCCAGCCCTGCTCCTCGTGCTCGACGGCATCAGGCCCGACGTGCTGCGGGCGGCCATCCGCGACGGGGAAGCGCCCAACATGGGCGCCCTCGCGGAGAGGGGAGAGACGGTCTGGGACGCGGTCTCGGTCTTCCCAAGCATAACCCCTGCGGCAACGGCCGCGATAGCCACGGGAGAGGCACCCGCAAAGAGCGGCATCGTCGGGCACGCCTGGTACGACGAAGGCGAGCGGCGGGTGGTCATCTACGGAGCCATGACAGAGACCGTGATGGCGACCGGGCCCATAAAAGTCTTCCACAACAACGTGTGGCGGATGAACCGCGACGACCTACACGCCGCCACCCTCTTCGAGACCCTGCACGATCGCGGTTTCGACGGCGCGTGCGTAAACTTCCCCGTCAGGCGCGGGCCGCATACGCATCCGATCCGGATGAAGACCGTGGAAGGCTACCTGAAGGGCGGACGCTACCTCGGCCCCTCGGTAGAAGGCCCGAAGGAATATTTCATGGGCGACCTCTTCTACAGCCGCGACACCGGTTTCAGCGGGCGCAAGGCCAACGGCGGCGTCCTCCGCTCCGTCGGCATAAACGACGACTACGCGTCCAGGGTGGGGGCAATGTTCCTCAAGGAGAAGGCAGCGCCCTTCAACCTCGTCTACTTCTTCAAGGGCGACTCCATAGCCCACCACCACGGCTTGGAGGCCCAGCGCCGCTGGCTAGCTACGGCTGATGAGTACGTCGCCAGGATCTTCGATGCCGGCGGCGGGGTGGACCGTGTCCTCGAGGATTACGCCGTGCTCGCGCTCTCGGATCATGGCCACGACCCTCTCCTCCCCAAAAACCGGTACGTCGACCTGCGTATCATTCCGGGCCAGAACGTCTCTTCAGGCGTGAAGGCCCGTTTCGGCAACGGTACCACCGTCGTCGTAGTCCCGAACGGGCGTTCGGCGCTAATTTACCTCGGTAGGGATGTCGAGCTCGGGTCGGTCGTAGAACAGCTCGTCGGTCGCCGCGGCGTGGACCTCGCGGCCTGGATCGAGGGAGGTTGGGCGACCGTCCGCCTGCCGGGGCGTGAGGTCCGCTTCCGGCCAGGCTCGGGGCCAAGGGACCCGTTCGGAAAGTCCTGGGAGCTCGAAGGCGACCCGCTCGCCCTGGATATCGACGTTTCGGATGGGCTGTTGCGCTACGGTGACTATCCGGACGCGCTGGAGCGGTTGTGGGGGTGCCTGCGCTCACCCAGATGCGGGGATGTGGTGCTCTCGGCGGCACCGGGGTACACGTTCGGTGAGATCTCAGGCGGGTACCACACGGCGAGCGACCATGGCTCGCTGCACGCCAGCGACTCCAACGTGTTCGTGATCGCGAGCGGCGTGCCGGCGCCGCGCAGGATCACTGACGTCGCCCCAACACTCATCTCCCACTTCGAGGCCGGAATGGCCGCCGGCGAACGTGTCCGATAGCCCCAACGGCTCCCCCGCGCCGGAGGAGCGCACTGGACTGCGGCCGCGTTACAGACGGGCGTTCGGCTGCGTCACCTGGGTATACATGGGGATGCTCGTGTTCCTCCTGGTCAACTTCCTGCTCGTGCTTCCATCGAGGTACCTCGGAAGCGGGGAACTGTTCGGTTATCTCCCGCCCATCCTCGCCTTCCTGGGCATGGCCCTGATCCTGCCAGGCATGGTGCTCGCGGCAGTACTAGGGGCACGAACCTTCAGGACGCCGACCAAACGAGGGCTCCGCGTCGGAGCAGTGGTTGGGGCCCTGATCGGCTACAGCGGATTTTTCAGCCTGGCGTGGCTCGCCATCGCCTTCGGGCTCGACGAGCGCGACCAGGCGTTCCAGACTGTGGTCTTCCCTGATCTCGACGGAACCCTGGCCTTCTACGCCTTCGTCCCGCTCACGATCGTCGCCACGGGCCTCGTCGTTTTCGCCCTCTACAGCAAGCGTGCGGACTTCGAGAGGCGGCGCAGGCTCGTTATCGTTGGGGCCGTACTCGCGGGGCTCGCGGGGCTCGGCGTCGTGGTTACGGACTTCGACGTGCTCGGCATTCTTGGCGCCCTGATCTCGACCGTTTCGGGAGCGGTTGGCGGGTACGTGAGCGGATCAGGCTACGCGAGGGCCGGTGGGAACGACATGATCCCGCCCGGCGCCAACATCCTGCCTAGCGAGCCCCGTCAGCCCCGTCGCAAGCGTCGCGGCGACGGGTAATTCTCCGGCGTCGAGGAATGGCTTTCGAACCCCGATCAGAACCGGGCGACATCCTACTCGAAGGGCTTCAGCCTAGCAGGCGATTCGGGTGGTGCGGTATCCTGTATAACCTGATGTAAGATTCCTTTGTAGTGTGAGTTGCGATCGAGGAAACCGGGACACTGCCGCACTCGCCCCACAACACCCCGCTTCGACGCGATCCGGAAAGCGGTCGTGGCCTGGTGGTGGACTTTCCCGGCGTCTCCAGGCACCAGCCTGGCAACCTGTCATCGGAGCTGACCAGCTTCGTCGGCCGCGAGCGAGAGAGGGCTGAAGTAGAGGAGTATCTAGGCAACATCCGCCTCCTAACGCTCACCGGTCCTGGCGGATGCGGCAAGACCCGGCTGGCCCTGAGGGTAGCGCATGATCTGGCGGCGGAGTTCGAGGACGGCGTGTGGCTGGTCGAGCTTGCGTCGATCCCGCAGCCGGCCCTCCTGCCGCGGGCGGTGGCCTCGGTGTTGGGCGTGCGCGAGCAGGCGGGCCGTTCCTTGAGCGAGATGCTCCACGAGTATCTCGGTCCCAGGAGGCTGCTCCTGATCCTGGACAACTGCGAGCACCTGATAGAGGGTTGTGCCGTACTCGCCAGTACCTTGCTGCGCGCCTGCCCGGACCTGCGGGTTCTGGCGACCAGCCGGGAGGCCATGGGCATCGCCGGCGAGAACGTGCTGCTCGTGCCTTCGCTCTCGCTCCCGGACCCTCCATCTACCTCCAAGGGTTTGCCGCAGGGCGACGCCGTTCGCCTCTTCGTGGATCGGGCCAAGGCCGTCGCCCCGGACTTCGTGGTTGACGACCAGAATGCTTCTACGCTGGCGCGAGTATGCCGGAGGCTGGATGGTCTTCCCCTCGCCATAGAGTTGGCGGCCGCGAAGGTGAAGGTCTTGTCGCCGGAGCAGATCTCCTCTCGCCTCGACGACTGCTTCGAGTTGCTTAGGACCGACAGTCGGACGGCCCTCCCACAGCATCGCACATTGAAGGCCACGATGGATTGGAGCCACGGGCTGCTAGGCCAGAATGAGCGCATCTTGTTCCGGCGGCTGTCGGTGTTCTCTGGCGGCTTTACCCTGGAAGCCGCGGAGACGGTCTGCGCCGGCGGGGACGTTGGGAAAAACGAGGTCTTCGAATGGCTCGCCCGTCTCGTTGATAAGTCGCTGGTGTTGGCCGGAGAGCAAGGCGGCGAGGCACGCTACCGACTCTTGGAGACGGTTCGGCGCTACGGACACGAGAAACTCGAAGAGTCGGGTGAAGCGGCACGTGCCCGAAGCCGTCACGCCTTGTTCTTGCTGGGGCTCGCCGAGCGGGCCGAGCCCGAGCTAACCGGCGCGCGGCAAGGCTGGTGGCTGGCCAGGCTCGAGGCCGAGCACGACAACCTGCGCGTGGCGATGGAGTGGTCGTTGGAAGAGGAGCCCGAGGCGGGCCTGAGGTTGGCCGGCGCCCTGAGGGAGTTCTGCTGCATACGTGGCCACTACGGAGAGGGACGCGAGTGGTTGGAGGGCGCGCTCGCCCGTAGCGGCGGTTCATCGCCGGCGGCTAGGGCGAGAGCGCTCACCGGGGCGGGCATCCTGGATCTCCTGCAGTGTGAGTACGACCGGGCTACCGTACTGCTCGAGGAAGGCTTGGCCCTCTACGGGGAACTGGAGGATAGGCGGGGCATCGCCTCCGCCCTCCAGAGTTTGGGGAGCATCGCGCGCGAGCGGGGCCATTACACGAAGGCGGAGGCCCTACAAGGCCAAAGCCTCGCCCTGCAGCGTGAGTTGGGCAACGAAGAAGGCATCGCCCGGTCGCTCGACGGCCTGGGTTTCGCGGCGTGGCTGCAGGGCGACCATGCCAGGGCGTGGTCGTTGTGCTCCGAAGCCTTGAGCCTCTACAGGGGCATCCGGGACACCGAGGGCATCGCCTGGTCGCTCGTCAACCTGGGCACGGCGGCAGGATACCAGGGTGATCTAGGGCAGGCGACGATGCTCTTGGAGGAAAGCCTGGCGCTCTCCCAGGAGGCCGGATACAAGGAGGGCATGGCGTGGTCGCTGAACCAACTAGGCATCGTCGCCCAACGACAAGGCGACCACGAACAGGCGACCGCGTTACTGGATGAGAGCCTCGACCTACACATTGGTTTGGGGGACAGGTGGCGCGCCGCTAGCGTGCTCGAAGGACTGGCCGCATCACTCCGAAAGCAAAGGCAACCCGAACGGGCGGGCCACCATCTCGGTGCCGCGCGCGCCCTGCGCGAAGAGATCTCTACTCCCGTGCCACCCTGCGAGCGTCCTGACCACGACCGTAACGTGGCCGCGCTTCGCGCCAGTATGGGCGAAGGACCCTTCGCGACGGTCGAGGCGCAGGGACGGACGCTAAAGCTGGCGCAGGTTCTCGCCCAACGGAGCCAGGCCGCCTTGCTCCCAAGCCCTCCCACGGGATTGACCGCGCGCGAGGTCGAGGTGTTGCGGCTAGTGGCGGGAGGAAGAAACGATCAGCACGTGGCTGAGCAACTCTTTATCAGCCCTCGCACCGTACACGCTCACCTGCGTTCCATCTACAAAAAGCTTGGCGTCACCACGCGGACGGCAGCCACCCGTTACGCCGTCGAGAATGGCCTCGTGTAGGCCCGCAGCCACCGATATACCGCTTTCGCCACCGGAGATAGGCAATATTGCCGATGTACCGGACGCCCCCGTGGCTAGGATGCGGTTGTCGCGCAGACCCACCCCTGGCGACGCTTGCCAGGCCTGCAAGAGAGGAGTGAAGTGACGATGAGTATCGTGACCTTCGAGCCAAGACGGCACATTAGGGTAGCGGCGCTGGTTGTCGGCTCTGTCCTGGTGCTCGCGTTGTTGGGGTTGGTGAGCGCGGAACCCGCCCACGCCAAGACCTTCACCGTAGACTTCACGGTGGACCTGCCAGACGCAGACCCCGACGACGGCGTCTGCGACGTTAGCCCAACGGTATTGAACTTCTGCTCGCTCAGGGCCGCCATCGAAGAGGCAAACGAATTCTCGGGGGCCGACACCATCAACTTCGATATCCCCGGCGGCGGCGTCCAGACCATAAAGCCCGACAGCGAGCTGCCCGAGATAAAGGAGCAGGTGACCATAGCCGGCTATAGCCAGCCCGGGGCGAAGAAGAATACCCTGTCGCAAGGCAACAACGCGGAACTCAAGGTCCAGCTAGACGGGTCGAACGCGGAGGGTACCTACGTGGACGGGCTATTTATAACGGCAGACAACGTCGTCGTTCGTGGGCTCGTGATCAACCGCTTCGGTTATCGTGGGCTACTTGTCTACGGGGACAACACCAGGATCGAAGGCAACTTTATAGGCACCGACCCCTCGGGGACCATGGACCTGGGCAACGAGGCTGATGGCGTGACCTTCTCTACTTCCTCTGAGAGCATCGTCGGGGGGACGGCGCCCGCCGCGCGCAACCTCATCTCCGGTAACGACGGTCGCGGCGTCTACTTCTCCGCCAGTAGCACCAACAAGGTGCAGGGCAACTACATAGGTACCGACGCCACGGGCAAAGCGAACCTCGGCAACGGCGACTCCGGTATGTGTATCTTCCTTTCCTCCCAAAACACCGTCGGGGGCAGCGATGCTGGCTCCGCCAACGTCATCGCTTTCAACGGGTCGGATGGGGTGACGATCGATGATTCCGGCACCGGCAATCGCATCCTCAGGAACTCCATCGACTCCAACGACGTGATCGGCATCGACCTCGTGGGTGGAGACGAGAGCATCAGCGGCAGCACCTCTAACGACCCGAAAGACGCAGATACCGGACCCAACGGACTCCAGAACAAGCCGGAATTGACATCGGCCATGAACACAGGTGGCCAGACGACCATAGTGGGAAAGCTCAACAGCAAGCCCAAGAAGACTTTCGTGATACGGTTCTTCTCCAATCTGCCCGGGCCACCCCCCGAGGGCACTACGTTCGTCGGACGGAGGTCCGTTTCCACCAACGCTAACGGCAACGCGCCGTTCTCCTTCACCTTCGCCAAGAAGGTGCCGAGTGGAAAGAGCATAACGGCCACGGCCACCGACCAGATCGGCAACACCTCGGAGTTCGGGGTGGGTCCTTATGTTGGGTTTAGAGGGACGCCCGTGGACTGACGCCACACCTACGGAGAGGAGCAGGATGATGAGCACAGGAATTCACGGGTCGGCGCGAAGGAGAAGCGCAGCCCCAACTCTTGTTGTGTCTCTGCTGGTACTCGTCATATTGCTCGCCGCCAAGCCCGCCTACGCCAAGACCTTCACCATCACGTCCAAGTTCGACTCCCCGGACGTAGCCCCAGGCGATGGCGTTTGCGACGCCTCTCCCTCCCAGTTCGTTATCCTGTGCACCCTGAGGGCGGCTATCGAGGAGGCCAACGACTTCTCCGGCGTCGACGCCATACACTTTGGCATCCCCGACAGCGGCGTGCAGACCATATTGCCCAACACCAAGCTGCCCAAAGTCGACGAGCGGGTGACGATAGACGGCTACACCCAACCCGGATCGGAGAAGAACACCATCGCAAATGGCGCCACCAACGCCAAGCCACTCATAGAACTCGACGGAACCAGCGCCGGACCCAATGCGGACGGGCTGTTCCTTGATGGTGGTGCCTCGAACTCCGTGATCAGGGGATTGGTGATCAACCGCTTCGAAGACAACGGCATCAGGCTGGGCGGGCAGAAAACCACTATAGAGGGCAACTTCATCGGCACCGACCCTACGGGCACTCTGGACCGGGGCAACGACCATAATGGCGTGTTAGTGCAGAGCGTGAACGACACCATCGGGGGAACCTCTCCCGCCGCGTCCAACCTCATCTCTGGCAACGGTGAGACCGGTATCGTCTTCGGCATCGGGTTCGATTCGGCCCACAGGGTCCAGGGTAACCTTATCGGCACAGGCAAGAGCGCCTCCGCCGACCTGGGAAACTCCTCCCACGGCGTGTTCATTACTAAATTCGATGTCCGCGCTTCCCTCTCCAACAACACGATCGGGGGATCTGCCCCCGCGAGCAACACCATAGCCTTCAACGGCGGCAATGGCGTAAGAGTAGATGAAAGATTCGGGGAACCTAACGTCAACAACGGCGTCACCTTCAACTCCATTTTCTCCAACGGTGGCCTGGGCATAGACCTCGTTGGCGGTTCCGAGGATCCCGCCGGGAACACGGCCAACGACCCCAAGGATCCCGACACCGGTCCCAACAACCTGCAGAACAAGCCGGTCCTCACCTCGGCCACGACCTCTGGCATGAAGACAACCATCGAAGGCGGGCTCAACAGCAAGCCCAACAGGGGTTTCATCGTCCAGTTCTTCTCGAACCCCAGAGGCGACGAAGGCAAGAAGTTTCTGGGCGAGAAGTCAATCATCACCAACGCCAGCGGGAACGCCTCCTTCAGCTTCCTCGTTCCGAAACTGACGGTGCCCGACGGTCAGAACGTGACGGCCACGGCAACGGGGAGGGAGGGCACCTCGGAGCTCTCGGCGCCCAAAACGGTGACATAGGTTCGGTGCAGATGGACCTGGACGCGTTGAACGGGTATCTGGGCAAACTTAATGGCGACGGCGGCATCGTCTCCTTGGACCCCGAGTCGGATACCTTGACCATGAAGTTCTGCGGCTCGGTAGGCGGACCCTACGATGATGGAGAGATCGAGCTTACGTTCTTCGGTGTAGACCTTATCAACCTGCCGATGTCCCTGATCCTTCCCGTCCAGGTACGCCGGGCCGAGAGCCCGGAGACAGAAGCACTCCTGAGTGGAAACTACCGCTGGAACGACAGGACCCTCTGGGTTTTCACTGACAGCGTGGGTGCGCGATGGCACGTGTACTCGGCGGGATACTCCGTCACAGTGCTGCCTGCGTTCTGGCGAAGTCCCTAACCGGGCTCCCGTTTGGCCGTTTACAGCTAGCGGGCGTGGCTGACGAAGGCAACTCGTTCCGGGGCGCGAGGAGACGAACTCGCCACCCGGGTGAACCTGCGGATCGGACGAGGCGGGACGAAGATTCTCGAACAAGGTCCCGCGAAGAAACCCGTCTCACAGCGGGAGGGAGGTCCAGTCGCGGTATAATCTGCGAGATGTCAGAGAACGGTTATCCTGATAGATCCCACCTCCCCACCTCACCCGGCGTCTACATTTTCAAGGATGCCAAGGATAGGGTTATCTACGTCGGCAAGGCGAAGAACGTGCGCAGCAGGGTGGCCAACTACTTCACCAGCTCCGGCGACGGCCGCCCGAAGATAGCGGAACTCAGGGAACGCGTCAGCCAGATAGATTTTATCGTCACAGGCAGCGAGACCGAAGCGCTGGTTCTTGAGGCTAACCTGATAAAACGCCACAGGCCCCGCTTTAACGCCTCGCTCAAAGACGACAAGAGCTACCCCTACATCGTGGTCACTACCGGGGACGAATATCCCAGGGTCTTCGCCACGCGCTCCTCCCACGACCCCCGCCACCGCTACTTCGGGCCCTTTCCGAGCGCGGGTAGCGTCCACGCGACGCTCGACGTGCTGAACAAGACGTTCCCGTTCCGTAAGTGCCGCGGCCCCGAGCCGGGGCGCAGGAGCGGGGTGCCCTGCCTCAATTACCACATCGGGCGCTCGGTGGCACCCTGCATCGGGGCGGTTACTAGGGAGGAGTACGACGGCATAGTTGCCGACGTTATCGACTTCCTGGAAGGACGGGTGGGAGGTTTGATCCGGGACCGCGAACAGGCGATGCGTGTGGCCGCCCGTGAGATGGACTTCGAGCGGGCCGCGAAGCTCCGCGACGAGGTCGCCGCCCTAACCCACGTCCGCGACCGCCAGCAGGCTACTATAGCTTCTGAAGATTCGTTCGACGCCTTCGGGGCCTTCGCCGAGGGCGAGTCGGCGTGCGTGCAGGTGTTCGCCGTTCGCGAGGGCCAGGTCGTAAATCGCGACTCCTTCCTCCTCGACAATTACGGCGAGTCACCCGCAGAAGACGTCGCGCTCCAGTTCGTCCCCCAGTATTACGGCACGGCCGCCGTGCCGAGAGAAGTACTCGTCCAGTCCGACGAAAGGGAAGAAGAGCTCGCTACGCTCGCCGATCACCTCTCGGGTCGCAGGGGAACGCGCGTCGAGGTTCGCCAGCCGAGACGGGGTGACAAGCGCCGAATCCTGGAGATGTCGGTGCGCAACGCCGGGCTAGGTCTCGAGCACGAGCGGGCACTCGATGAGGCCAGGCGTGGCAGGGTCGCCTCGACGCTCGATGGGATCAGGGAGGAGCTCGCGCTCCCGCAACTTCCCGTCAGAATAGAGTGCTTCGACATCTCGAACACCATGGGCACCAACTCCGTCGCCTCGATGGTCGTGTTCCAGGGCGGACGACCGGCCAAGAGCGAGTACCGGCGGTTCAGGATCAGGACCGTCGAGGGCGCCGACGACTTCGCCAGCATGGCCGAGGTCCTGAGGCGGCGTCTCGAACGCCTCAGGGCGGGCGACGAAAAGTTCACGCCGGCTCCAGACCTGATCCTACTCGACGGCGGCAAGGGACAACTCTCCGCGGTCGCGCCTGTCCTGGAGATGATGAAGGTGGGCGACGAACTTCCAGACATCCCGCTTCGCTCGCTCGCCAAACGCGACGAAGAAGTGTTCGAGCCAGGGCGTCCCGAGCCCGTGATCCTGGAGCGCAACTCACCCGAGCTCCACCTGCTCCAGCGCGTGCGCGATGAGGCCCACCGCTTCGCCAACACTTACCACCGCGAGCTTCGTGGCCGCTCCATGACCGCCTCGGTTCTCGACGACCTCCCCGGCGTCGGCCCCGAGCGCAAAAAGAAGATACTGGCCCACTTCGGTACCCCAGAAGCCTTCCTCAACGCCTCGCTCGAAGATCTGGAAGCCGTGCCAGGGCTCCCGGGAAGGGTAGCCCGCGAGGTTCACGCGAGGGTGCACAGGTAGGAAATAGGTTTCAGGCATCACGAAAACCTCATAAAGCGATGCTAGCCCCAGACAACGGCAGATGCGAGGCGAGCATAAGAAACTCGAAGCCCGAGACCTGTTGCCTGAAACTTACCATTGCAAGCGACATCCCGCGGTGCTAATCTCGATTCCCGTGATGGCTTGCGCATCCCAGGACGAACGGATCAAACAACGTGGGTGAGCGGGACTCGAGCACCACCGGCTCTCGCGTTCCCGGAAAGCGCAGGGTCGTCGTCATCACCGGGCTCTCTGGCGCCGGCAAGTCCAACGCTCTGCAGGCTTTCGAGGATGCCGGGTATTTCTGCATAGACAACCTGCCGCCGCGCATGATCCCTGCCGTAATGGAGACTACGGCCCAGGACGGCGGCGGACCCGACGGGGTCGTCGTCGTGACGGACATAAGGGGACGCCGCTACTTCGGTGAGGAGCTCGAAAACAGCCTGGAGGCCGTCGAGAAGGAGGAGGGCTGGGAGCACCGTATCCTGTTTATCGACTCCGACGAGGCCTCGCTCGTCAGGCGCTACAAGGAGAGCCGCAGGCCACATCCCGCCGCCCGCAACGGCGACGTACTAGAGGCCATACGCCGCGAGAGGCGGGATCTCGCGAACGTCAGGGAGATGGCCGACCTTGTCATAGACACCTCCGGATACTCCGCACTCGACACCCGCCTGCGGTTCAAGAAGCTCGCGGAATCCCTCTCTAACCGCATGACGGTCAGCCTGACCTCCTTCGGCTTCAAGCACGGCACTCCACTCGACGTGGATACGCTCCTCGACGTCCGCTTCCTACCCAACCCTCACTACGACCCGGATCTAAGACCCCTCACCGGCCACGACCCGCCCGTGCGCGAGGCCGTACTCGGCGCCGCAGACTGCCAGGATTTCCTCGACAAGGCCGGCGACCTCCTCTCCTTCCTGATCCCCCGCTACGCCGCGGAAGGCAAAACCTACTTCACCCTCGGCGTCGGTTGCACCGGCGGCAGGCACCGCTCCGTCGCCATCACCGAGGAACTGGCCAAACGCCTCAGGCGGGAGAACACCGAGATCGACCTCTTCGTCAGGCACAGGGACGTGGAGAAGTAGCGGGGAAAGGCCCCCGAAGTGCGTCCGCAGAGAACTGGTCATGCCTCCAGCCACTGGGTGACGAACTTCTCGCTGGCGTGGATGTCGACCTGCCGCAGCCGTCCCGTCCCCGAGTTGACGAATTTGTGGGCCACGCCGGCCGGCACCACCACGACCTGCCCGGCCCGTACCTCGATCACATCGTTACCGGCCGTGAAGGTGGCCGTGCCCTCCTGCACCAGGAAGATCTCTTCGTAGGGGTGCTTGTGTAGGCCGGGTCCGCCCCCCGAGGCACGTTCACGACGATCAAGGACACCCCGGCCCCGAGGTGGTGCCCCTGGAACTCGCCAGCGTCATCGCCGCGCGCCGGATCGTCCAGGTCTACGACGTGGGCGGAGGCTCCTTGTCGAGCCCGTCTCATTTCCTCACCTGGTCCTACGTCCACGCCGCTCTCCTTTCACATCTACTCGAAGAAGTCCACCAACGCTGGCGCGAGTGCTTCCGGCTTCACGATGTGCGTCTGGCCCTCCAGGGTACGGTGCCTCGCGTTGGGCAGGACGTCGGCGAGGGCACGCATCGCGTGGCGCATCCAGACGGGGCTCTTACCGCCTACCGTCACGAGCGTGGGCACGGTAACGGAGTCCCATCGCCCGGCCGGCAGCGGTTGGCCCTTCTGAAAATCGTCCACGATGGCGGCATCGTAAACCACCGTGGGCGCGACAGCCTTGAGCTTCGACCATGCGGGCATCAGCCTCATCATGGCCACGAACACCGCGGGAAGGCCAACGCCCTCCCTCATGAACAGCTTGATCGCCTCCCCCCGGCGATCCAACGCCACCAGTTTCTGTAGCCGCTCCAGGTAGTCATCTGCGACCGGGGGGCGGCTGTCGTCGACGACGAAGGGGGACTCGTAAAGCGCCAGCTTGTCTATGCCCAGGCCGCGGTTCGCCGCCTCGAGCGCGAGCGCCGCGCCGGAGGAGATGCCGTACACGTACGCCGACCCGCCGACAGCCTCGATGAGGGCCTCGATGTCCTCGACCTCGCGCTCCACCGCGTAGGGTATGGTGTCCCCGCTGCCTCCCCTTCCCCTGCGATCGTAGTTGATGACCGTCAAGTGATCCGCCAGTAGCGCGGCAAGACCCCCGTTCGGCCCGAAAGACCTGGTATTGAACGCTCCGCCTACGAGGATGACCGGCGGTCCTTCGCCAGAGCGTTCGAACGCTATCTTCGTGCCGTCTCTCGAAATCACCTGTTCCATGAGATCCTCTCTCCACCCGTGCGCGAGCCGCATGCGTCGGTCATTCCTTACCCGCCGGCCGGTAGGTGAGGTAGACGACGCCTGTGGCGAACGCCCTAAAGTCCACAAGCTCCAGGGCTGTTTGCCTCTCGTCTTCCTCGAAGAGCCGCTTACCGCCGCCAACGATTACGGGGTGAATCATGAGTCGCAGCTCGTCGAGCAGACCGTTCCGGAGAAGCGAGCGGACGAGGGCGCCGCTGCCGGAGACCACGATGTCCTTGCCGGGCTGTTGTTTGAGATCGGAGATTCTCTCCACGAACTCATCGCCACCGATAAGCGTCGAGTTCTGCCACCCGAGCGGACCGGTCAGGGTTGTCGAGACCACGTATTTCTGGGTGCCGTTCATCTGCGTGGCCACCGGGTTTTCCTCCGGGTCCTGCTGCGGCCAGAACGCAGCCCACTCCTCGTAGAGGACACGGCCCATAAGCAAAGCGTCCGAGCTGGCGAAGCCTTCCCCGATAGCCTGGCCCATCTCGTCGTTGAAGTAGGGGAAATGCCACTGATCGGGCGACTCAATCACCCCGTCCAGCGTCACGAACTCCGCAGCGACTACCTTCCTCATTTCGATTCTCCTCTGTTCGTAGGGGCCATGGTGGGCCCTTTCGCCAGCACACCCATCAGGGGCAGTTATTCCCAGTCTTCCTGGATCATGGCCGCGGCCGGGTGGATGTTGACCATAAGCGCCGCCGCTTCCGAGCGGTTCTCGAACTCGTGCCAAGCCCCGGCGGGAACTACCACGATCGTGCCGCCTTCCACCAACCGGGTCTCCCCGTCAACTGTGACCTCGACGCTCCCGCCGAGGTTGACGAAGACTTCCGCGTAAGGGTGGCGGTGCTTGTCCGCCCCCTCGCCGGGTGCGCTCCTGACCACGAAGAACGAGGCCTCAGCACCGTGATCCGCGCCCTCGAACCTGGCCGTGCCACCTCTTGTCGACGCAAGGCTCTCGATGTCCACCAGTTTCATGCCGTGCTCCTCTCGTTATCCGGCGTTCTCGGGAACGAAGTCTGACACCTCGACCACCTGTCGCACCTCGATCTCGACGTCGCCAAGCACGTCGGCGAAGCGCGTGGCCCATTCGATCGCCTCCTCCTTTGACTCTACCTGGAGGACCGCGAAACCTGCGATTAGCTCCTTCGCCTCGGCGAATGGCCCGTCGGTCACGGTGCGCTGTCCCCCAGAGAAGCTGAGACGGGCGCCTCTGGAACTAGGATGAACCCCCTCGGCCGCCAGCAGCACGCCTGCCCTCGACGATTCCTCCATCAACTTGCCCATCTCCTCGACGAGCTCCTTGCTCGGCGGGATACCGGCCTCGTTCTCTTCGTTGCTCTTGTGCATCACCAGGAACCGCATCATCGTCTCCTTCCGTGCTCTGTGGCTCTCATTTCTGCCGCTTACACAATGTAGTCGTTCGGAGCGGCCCTAAATCGACAGCCGAACTGCCAGATTCGCAACTTTTTTCGTTCTCTTGCGGTTAGCGGATCAGCCCGGCAGATCGGCCAGTCGCCGCGTGAGAAAGCGCCGCTCGGGTTCCTGCTCGGCGAGGCCTAGCGCCCGTTCGTAGGAGGTTCTGGCCTCCGCCGTTCTTCCGAGCCTCCGGCAGAGATCGGCCCGTGCCGCGTGGGACAGGTGATAATCGGCCAGCTCACCACGTGCCAGGATGTCGTCGACCAGGGTCAAGCCGGCCTCCGGACCGTCTCTCATCGCCACCGCCACGGCGCGGTTGAGCTCGATCACGGGTGAAGGGATCGCCTGTGCCAGCACGTCGTACAGGGCTACGATCTGGGTCCAGTCCGTCCCGGCTACGCTAGGTGCCTGCGCGTGTACCGCCGAGATCGCCGCTTGCAAAGTGTAGGGGCCGAACCGGCCTGATGACAGCGCCCGCCTCACTAGCGCCGTCCCTTCCGCGATCTGCTGCGTGCTCCACAGCGAGCGATCCTGATCTTCCAGTGGGATCAGATCTCCGCTCGGAGAGGTGCGCGCCGCGCGGCGCGATTCGTGCAGCAGCATGAGCGCGAGGAGGCCCCGTGCCTCCGGCTCCGGCAACAATGCGACGAGCAGCCGACCCAGCCTGATAGCCTCGCCCGAGAGGTCTGGCCGTGTCAGTGAATCGCCTGCAGAAGCGTAATACCCCTCGTTGAAGACGAGGTAGATGACGCGTAGCACCCCATCTAGTCGGTCCGTTAGCTCTTCCTTGGGAGGAACCCGGTAGGGGATGCGATGGTTCCGGATCTTCGCCTTGGCCCGCACTATACGCTGGGCCAGCGTCGGAGGTGGAACGAGGAAAGCGCGTGCGATGTCTTCGGTACTTAGGCCGCATACCTCGCGCAGCGTGAGCGCCGTCTGCGCTTCCGGTGAGAGGTCAGGATGGCAGCAGGTGAAGATCAGGCGCAGCCTGTCATCCTCCACGTCCTCGCTGTCCCACACCGCCGGATCGTCGTCCCCAGAGTCTAGCTGGTTGGCAAGTTCTGCAAGCGAGGCGTCGAACCGGGTGCGCCGGCGCATGGCATCGATGGCCTTGAACCTGCCGACCGAGACGAGCCACGCTCGGGGATTGGCTGGCACGCCGTCTCTCGGCCATTGCTCCAGCGCCGCCGTGAAGGCGTTGTGCATCGCATCCTCGGCGAGGTCGAAGTCGCCGAGCACACGAATCAGGGTGGCGAAGACCCGGCGCGAGTCTGAGCGGTAGACCCGGTTTACCTCCTCGCGCGACCACCCGGATGTGTGCCCGCTTGTTCCGTCCCTGGGCGGCATACCCGTATTCTAGCGGTCGCCCTGGCAATGGGAACATTCTCTGTTTCTCCAGGTCATCAAGGCAACGATACGTTGCGCTTTTGTTGGCTCCGGTTTGTTGAGCGGAGCCGTTACGCTAGTACTACCGGCAGAGAAGATAGAATCTCCCGGTAGAGTGTCCTGTCGGGCGCGTGTCAAAGCGAGGAAATACAGCGATCGAAGGGGTCGAAAATGCCTGGAATGCTAGTGGACGGCGAGTGGAAGACAGAGCGGCAATGGAAGAACACGGATGGACGCTTCGTGCGCCAGGCGACGAGCTTTCGAGATTGGATCTCGGCAGATGGAAACAGCGTCTTTCCGGTGGAAGCGGACCGCTATCACCTGTACATAGCCTGGGCGTGCCCGTGGGCACACCGGACGGCCATCATGCGCAAGCTCAAGGGCCTGGAAGACGTTGTAGGGCTCTCCGCCGTCGGATCGTTCATGGGAGAGGATGGCTGGGCCTTCCACGATGAACCAGGCGTCGTCCCCGACACAGTCAACGGCGCCTACTATCTTAGGGAGGTCTACTCGAAGGCCGACCCCGACTATACGGGACGTGTCACCACGCCAATACTGTGGGACAAGAAGACCGAGACGATCGTCAACAACGAGTCGCGCGAGATCATCCGCATGTTCGACACCGAGTTCGATGAGTTCGCCACCAAGGACGCGGATTTCTTGCCGGAAGAGCTGCGTGAAGAGGTCGACGAGACCATAGACGCTATCTACGATCCTGTAAACAACGGCGTCTACCGGTCCGGTTTCGCCACCACCCAGGAGGCGTACGAGGAGGCCGTCACCGACGTCTTCGAGGCGCTGGACCACTGGGATGAGGTACTCTCCTCCAGGCGCTACCTGTGCGGCGACAGCATCACCGAGGCCGACTGGTGCCTCTTCCCGACGCTCGTACGCTTTGACGCCGTGTACAACGGCCACTTCAAGTGTAACTTGAGGCGCATCGTGGATTATCCGAACCTGTGGGGGTACTTGAGGGACCTCTACCAGCAGCCTGGCGTCGCTGACACGGTCAACATGGAGCACATCAAGAAGCACTACTACAGAAGCCACGAGAGCATCAACCCGAGCCGCATCGTGCCGAAGGGGCCGATCCTCGACTTCACCGAACCGCATGGACGCGAGGCCCTCTCACGTTAGACGCGACGGTATACTCGATCCCCATGCGTAGGATCGAGGATTTGAAGCTGGTTGCGTTCGGTGGTGGTACTGGGTTGCCCGTGCTGCTCAGAGGTTTGAGGGACAGGGTCGGCGACCTTACGGCCGTGGTCACGGTCGCCGATGACGGGGGATCCAGCGGCAGGCTACGCCAGGAGCTCGGGGTCGCGCCCCCCGGTGACGTGAGGAACTGCCTGGTAGCGCTCGCGGGACGCCGCAGGCTGGCAGAGGTCTTCAACTACCGCTTCGAGGCGCCGGGGGACCTGAACGACCACAGCGTGGGCAACATCATCATCGCGGCCCTCGCCGACATGGCCGGGGGGTTCTGCGAGGGCGTCGAGCAGGCATCCCGCTTTCTGAGGATCAAAGGGCGCGTCTTCCCGGCCGCGATGGAGAGCCTGACGCTCGTCGTCCGCTACGCCGACGGTTCCGCAACGCGCGGAGAGTCCGTGGTCCACGAGGTCGGTAAGCAGGTCTCGGAGGTCTCTGTCGAGCCGGTGGGTATTCCTGCGCCCCCTGGGGTCATCGAGGCCATAGAAGTCGCCGACGTACTGGTACTCGGTCCAGGCAGCCTTTTCACGAGCACGATCCCAGCCCTGCTCGGTGGCGGGGTGCGGGAGGCCGTGGCGGATTTCACCGGACCTGTCGTCTACGTCGCGAACGTGATGACGCAGCAGGGGGAGACGGGCGACTTCGCGGTCTCTGACCACGTGCGGGCGATAACCGAGCATGTCGGGCCCGTCGTTACGGACGTGCTCGTCCATTCTGGGGATTTGGCGCCGGACACCCTCGCCCGTTACGAGGCAGAGGAGGCCGCGCCGGTCGCGGTCGACAGGGAAGCCTTGCTCGAGATGGGCCTGCGCGTTAGAGAGAAAGTCCTGCTCTCGAAGGAGAGCGGCGCTAGCGCCAGGCACGATCCCAGCCTGCTGGCGAGGGAGGTGTGCGAGGCTGTCCTCGTTCGCCTCTGAGGTGCGTCGTCAGCTCGCCGCCGGCGCGGCATCGAGCGCCAGCGGCCGCTGCGAGCTAGCCGGCCTCGTCGACGCCTCCGGTGCCTGGGATGAGAGAGGCGTCACCCTGCGCACCCCTAGCGCCGCCGTCGCCCGATCCGTCGTGCGCCTCTGGCGGTCGGAGTTCGGGATGGAATCGAGGCTCTCGCCGATCGACCCAGACCGCTTCGGCCGAACCCGCTACGCGGTGCGCACCGCGGGCAACGGGGCGATACAGGCGTCCGAGGAGTTGAGGTTCGCCCGCACCGCGCGTACCCCCGTCGAGCGGGCATCCTACTTGCGTGGAGCCTTCCAGGGAGCCGGTTCGGTGAACCGGCCAGGCGGTCGCGGCGGACACCACCTGGAGTTCGTCCATCGCGAAAGTGAGTTCATTGGTCGTTGCGCCGACTTCTCCCGTGCACCCTTGAAGGTCGTGCGCCGGCGCGGGCGGTGGGTCGCCTACACCAAGAGCGCCGATGGCGTGACTACCGTTCTGGCCCAGATGGGCCTGAGCGAAGCCGTCCTCGAGTACGAGGCCAGGGCCGTTCTCGGCGAGGCCAAGGCCAACGCCAACCGCGTAACGAACTTTGATGCCGCCAACGCCGGGCGCACGGCGAGCGCCGCGGCCCGCCAGCAAAGGGCCTTCGAAGTACTCGACCCCGACGAGTTGCCGCCGGCGCTGCGGGAGATGCTAGAGCTCAGGCTCGAGTACCCCGACGCTTCGCTCGCCGAGCTCGCCAGCATCGGAGGATTCTCCAAGAGCGCGGCGAACCACAGGCTGAGGAGGCTCGTCGAGATGGCAGGCTGACGCCAACCCACTACGCCCTTCGCTTATCTGCCCGCCGACTGCGCCGGCGGTTGGCCTTCAGCCAGTAGTCTCGACAAGCTGCCACCAGGGTCGTACGGGCTCCCCAAACGGCGGTACCGCGTGCGCGTTGGGGCGTGGCCGGAACCAAAAAACCTGGAGGCCAAACGTGGAAGCCGAAGGCCGGAGCGTGCTCGCAAGCAGCGTGTGTTAGTCTTTCGGCTTTCCGGGCAAAATATGAGCTTGTAGCAAACTAGAGACGGGAGAGTACAGTGGCAGTAAGAGTAGGCGTGAACGGTTTCGGACGGATCGGGATGCTGTTCACCAAGGCAGCGATGGACCGTGGCGACATCGAGGTGGTCGCGGTGAACGACCTGATGCCGTTCGAGAGCCTGGCAAACCTTTTCAAGCACGATTCGACGCACGGGATCTGGCCCGAGGATGTCTCCTACGACGGCAACGTCCTGCACGTTGGCGACCATGAGATCAAGACCTTCGCCGAGCGAGACCCGGCCCAGATCCCATGGGGTGATGTCGGCGCCGACATCGTCGTCGAGTCCACCGGCGTCTTCACCAGCCGCGACGGGGCCGCAGCCCACCTCGAAGGCGGCGCCAAGAAGGTCATCATCTCCGCCCCTGGCAAGGGTGTCGACGCCACGTTCGTGTACAAGGTCAACCACGAGGACTACGACCCCGAACAGCACGAGGTCGTCTCTAACGCCTCGTGCACGACCAACTGCATTATCCCGCTGGTCAAGGTGATCCAGGACAACTTCGGGATCGAATCAGGGTACATGACGACCGTGCACGCCTACACCAACGACCAGAGCCTCCTCGACGCGGCCCACAAGGACCCGAGGCGGGCCCGCTCGGCGCCGAACAACATCATACCGACTTCGACGGGAGCGGCGCGGACCGCTGGTGTGATCTACCCCGAGCTACAGGGCAAGGTCGACGGGATGGCGATGCGTGTCCCCGTCTCCGACGGCTCGATAACGGACTTCGTCGCCCGAATCTCCAGCGAAGCGTCCGCCGACGACGTGAACGCCGCCTTCAAGGAAGCGGCCGAAGGAGAGCTCTCCGGCGTCCTCGAGTACTCCGAAGCACCGCTGGTCTCCAGCGACATCGTAGGCAACGCAGCCTCGTGCGTCTTCGACTCGCAACTCACCATGTCCAACGGCGGGACCGTCAAGGTGCTCGGCTGGTACGACAACGAGTGGGGCTACTCGAACAGAACTTGCGACCTGGCCGCGTACATGGGAGAGCAGCTCTAAGGGAGGCATCCAGCTTCAGGCATCAGGTAAGACTGGACGCGGCCGGGCTTCGCTTTTCGACCCGGCCGCGTCCTGCGGCAGAGCACGTATCGCACGACGATAGTTTGGCGGTGATGGCTTCGCTAACCCGATAAAACCTGAAGCCTATAATCGACCGAAGGGAGGCAAAACATGAACAAACGGAGCGTCAGGGACCTCGATGTGGCGGGCAAGCGGGTGCTCGTGCGCGTCGACTTCAACGTGCCCGTCAAAGATGGCGAAGTCACCGATGACACGCGTATTCGGCGGGCGTTGCCGACGATCCGGCTCCTCCTCTCCGAGGGGGCTCATCCGCTTTTGATCTCCCACCTCGGTCGCCCCAAGGGGGAGCCCGATCCCCAGTACGCGATGGACCCCGTCGCCACGAGGCTTCGGGAGTTGCTCGACGAGCCCGTCGAGAAGCTAGACGCCGCCGTCGGCCCCGAGGTCGTAGAGGCGCTCGAAGATTGGGACGGGAGGGGCGTAGTGTTACTCGAGAACTCCCGATTCTATCCGGGCGAGACCGAGAACGATCCAGGGTTCGCGGATCAGCTCGCGGCCCTCGCCGACCTCTACGTCGACGACGCGTTCGGCGCGGCCCACAGGGCCCACGCCACGACCGTCGGCGTTGCAGAGAGATTGCCAGCCGCGGCAGGGCTGCTCTTGGAGGAGGAGATCGACTACCTCAACAACGTCCTCGAAAGCCCTGAGCGCCCCTTCGTCGCCATCCTTGGTGGGGCCAAGGTCTCGGACAAGCTCGGTGTCATCGAGAGCCTGCTCGGGACGGCGGACTCCCTGCTCGTAGGCGGCGCCATGTGCTTCACGTTCTTCAAGGCCATCGGGTATGAGATCGGCGACTCCCTCGTCGAGAACGACTACCTTCAGGAGGCGAGGCGCCTCATGGGTGAGGCCGACGAGAGGCTGATCCTGCCCGTCGACGTGGTAGTCGCCGATGCGATGGAGGAAGGTGTCGAGTCCGAGACGGTCCCCGTAGACGCCATCCCTTCGGGCACGATGGGCCTCGACATAGGTCACGATACGGTCGCGCGCTTCGAGGGGTACATCTCTGAAGCGAAGACCATCTTCTGGAACGGGCCGATGGGCGTCTTCGAGATCGACGACTTCGCCAGGGGCACGGAGGGCGTTGCCAGGGCCGTCGCCGAGAGTGGGGCGACGAGCGTGGTTGGCGGTGGCGACTCCGTGGCGGCCGTCAACAAGCTCGGGCTCGAGGACGAGATGAGCCACATCTCGACCGGGGGCGGGGCTTCGCTCGAGTACGTCGAAGGCAAAGAACTTCCGGGCGTAGCGGTACTGCCCGGAGACTAGAACAGGAGGAGATCCCATGTCCCGACGCCCTATGATGGCTGCGAACTGGAAGATGAACAAGACCGTGATGGAAGCCGAGGCGTACACGGCCGCCCTCCTGCCACGCGCCGCCGACGCCGACGAGGTCGACGTGGCAGTCTTCGTCCCCTTCACCTGCCTGTATCAGGTGTCCGCGATGACCCAGGATACGGCGGTCACGGCGGGTGCGCAGAACTTCTACTACGAGGACTCGGGTGCCTACACCGGTGAGATCTCCGCGCCGATGCTCCTCGACGTCGGGGCCGGGGCCGTGCTCGTGGGCCACTCAGAGCGGCGCGAGACCTTTGGTGAGACCGACGATACGGTCGCAAAGAAGACCGGACGCGCGGTCGAGGCTGGGCTGCTGCCCATAGTCTGCGTCGGGGAAACCAAGGAGGAACGCGACTCAGGAGGCATGTGGGACAAGGTTTCTGGCCAGGTCAGGCGGGTGATCGATGAGCTCGAAGACGCAGATGGCGATAGCGTCGTCTTCGCCTACGAGCCGATCTGGGCCATAGGCACCGGAGATACCGCCACGCCCGAGGACGCCCAGGAGGCCATAGGCAAGATCCGGGACCTGTTGAGGGAGATAGCGGGAGAAGACTTCGCGGACGGTGTACGTATCCTCTACGGTGGCTCTGTCAAGCCAGGCAACGCCGCAGAGATCATGGCCAAGGACGACGTCGACGGCGGCCTGGTCGGCGGGGCGAGCCTCGACGTCGAATCGTTCGTCGAGCTCGTCGAAGCCGCCCAGAACGCGGTCGCGCAAACAGAACAAACAGAAGAATAGGGCGTGTGGTAAGGTAGATATATGCTGTTCTACATCGTCGCATTCTTTCAAATCGTGTTCTGCGTAGCCCTGGTCGGCCTGATCCTGCTCCATTCAGGGAAGGGAGGCGGTCTCTCCTCCTCGCTCGGCGGCGGGATAGGGGGCACTTTCTCCGGCACGACCATCATGGAGAAGAACCTCACCCGGCTGACCCTCATCATCCTCGGCCTCTTCGCGCTGACCAATATCACCCTGTTCTTCATAGCCTAGTCAGCACGCTCCAGCCTGCGGCTTCCGCTATCGTCGTCAGCGGTGGTCGGATTCTACGTTCAGGGTGACGCGTCGGGACGACTGGCTGAAGGCTGACAAGCCATAAAGAAGGACTCGCCCGGGGAGGATGGGGAGAACAGGCGAGTCCACAAAGATTATACACCCCGACATAAATCCGGGCGTGGGCGGGCTCACAGGTTCGACAGTATTGGTGTGTCGGAGGGGGGACTCGAACCCCCACCCCCTTGTCGGGGACTAGGCCCTCAACCTAGCGCGTCTACCAATTCCGCCACTCCGACAGGGCAGCCCGCAGAGTATACGAGAGACGTTTGGTGGGGTCAACGCCCTCACACCGGCCCTCCCTATGCTAAGTTCTCCCGATGGGTAGGAAACGGTTCGTACTTCTCGCGCTCGCCGGACTGGCTTTCCTCGTGGTGCTTCGCCTGCGCGGGCGGGTGCGCCGGACCGTCGACGCTGCATGGCCCGTCAACCTGGCCCATAGGGGTGCCTCTGGGCTCGCCCCGGAGAACACGATGGAGGCGTTCAGGTTGGGGATCGAGGCGGGGGCGGGCGGCCTCGAGCTCGACGTACACCTTACCAGCGACGGGCACGTGGTCGTGATCCACGACCCAACCGTCGATAGGACCACCGAAGGGACGGGTGCCGTCGCCCGGATGACGCTCGACGAGCTCCGCAGCCTCGACGCCGGACACGACTTCGACCCAGACGGTGAGAACACACGTTCTTATCGTGGCAGGGGACTTCAAGTGCCGACGCTCATGGAGGTTTTGCGGGAGTTCCCGGACGCGGCGGTCAACATCGACATGAAGGCGAACGTACCCGGCATCGAAGCGGCGGTACTCGGGGCCTTGCGCGAGGCTGGCGCCGAAGGGCGCACCCTCGTGGTCTCCTCGCGCTCCAGATCCGTCAGGCGGTTCCGGAAGATTTCCGGCGGACGCGTCGCCACGGGGGCGTCACGTGTGGAGACTGGCGTCTTCTATCTCTTCGGCAGGCTTCGCCTGGAGCAACTCTTGCTCCCGGATTACGACGCGCTCCAGGTCCCGCCCAGGCACAGGGGAATACCGCTCGTGACCCGGCGCTTCGTCGAGGCGGCCCACGCCAGGGGCGTGAGGGTAGATGCGTGGACCATAAATACGGCCGACGAGATGCGCCGGCTGCTCGACCTCGGCGTCGACGTGATCATGACCGACCTGCCAGAGACGTTGGCCGACGTACTCGGGGAAAGGGAGTACCAAGACCCTACGCGATTATGAGCAGCACGACGGAGACCAGGCCGAAGAGCGTGTAGGCGGCGCCCAGCGGTAGGAAGTACTTGGGGTCCTCGCGCAAGGGCGAGAGGTACCTGGCGTAGGGGAGGATGCGCATCGCGCGCCTCAGGACGGAATTGTACTCGTAGCGGAAGAAGATCATGTGCAGCCCGTTGGCCACCGTGACGAGGCAAAACGGCAGGGCCCAGAGCTTCGAAGGGTAGAGCTTCAGGGCCGGGGGCGTTAGAAGGATGCAGAGCAGCCAAATCACCTGGATGGTCACGTAGCTCACCCAGGCGGTCGTGATCCTGTATCTGTGCCTCTCGTCGATGGTGAGATTCTAATGTAGGAATGCGTACTACAGCATTTCTTTCGAGCGAATTGTAAACTGAGTCGGGACCAAACAGAGTCAGGGTACGTCCCGTAGCCCGGTATACGTAGTGGGAGAGATATGATCCGAGAATCGCTTATCAAGGACCCTTCGCTCGCCCCGGAGGGGCACCGCAAGATAGACTGGGTAGCCCAGCACACGCCGGTGTTGAACAAGATCTTCGGCGAGCAGCTCGCGGACGGTTCGCTGCGCGGGCGCAAGGTCGCTATGACCATTCACCTCGAGGCGAAGACGGCCTACCTGGCGCTGCTCCTCGCCGAGGCCGGGGCCGATGTCACCGTCGCGGGGAGCAACCCGCTCTCTACCCAGGACGACGTCTGCGCTGCACTGGCGGAGCGCGGCGTGAGGGTCTACGCGACCCACGACCCCTCCGACGAGGACTTCGAACTCTACCTTCACAGCACGCTGGAGACCGGTCCCGACCTGATCATCGACGACGGCGCGGAGCTCGTCGGACGCCTCGTAGAACACCATCCCGATCTCGTTGGTAACGTGGTAGGAGCCTCCGAGGAGACGACCACGGGCGTGTTGAAGCTCACCGCCATGACCGCCGAAGGGGTGCTGCCCTTCCCTGTCCTCGCAGCCAACGACGCCAGGATGAAGCACCTCTTCGACAATCGCTACGGCACCGGGCATTCCTCGATCGTCGCCTTGCTCTCGAACACCAACCTCTTCCTCTC
This sequence comes from uncultured Rubrobacteraceae bacterium, assembly GCA_963830075.1. GTDB lineage: Bacteria > Actinomycetota > Rubrobacteria > Rubrobacterales > Rubrobacteraceae > Rubrobacter_D. The sequence goes on from CAWHLD010000004.1 coordinate 198,973, forward strand.
AGGCAAGGCCGTAGTGATCATGGGCTTCGGTTGGGTTGGTCGTGGCCTCGCCAAGTACGCCGACGGCATGGGCGCCCGCGTTATCGTGTGCGAGCCAGATCCCGTGAAGTTGCTCGAGGCCTACGCCGAAGGCTACGAGGTGATGAGCTCGCTGCAGGCTGCAGAGGTGGGGGACGTGTTCCTGACGGGCACAGGCAACCTCAAGGTGCTCGGCGTCGAGCACTTCGCGCTGATGAAGGATGGTGCCCTGCTCGCCAACGCGGGACACTACGACCACGAGTTCGACCTTGCCGCCCTGCGCGAAACGGCGGTTGGCGCCCGCGAGGTCAGGCGCAACATCACAGAGTACGAGCTCTCCGACGGAAGACGGTTACACGTCCTCGCGCGTGGACGGCTCGTCAACATCGCCGCCGCCGACGGGCACCCGGTCGAGATTATGGACCTCACCTTCGCCGTGCAGGCCCTCGCCGCACACCACCTCGCCAACCACGCTGGCGACATGGAGCCGGGCGTCCAACCCGTCCCCGACGAGATAGACGACCTCGTCGCCAGGGCCAAGCTGGCATCCCTGGGCGTCGAGCCCGAGACGCTGACGGAAGAGCAGATCTCCTACCAGAAGAGTTGGAGATAGGCCCGTTTCGCGGGAGGACATGTAGGGGCGGTTCGCGAACCGCCCACTCGTGGTTTTACGCGGGCCTGGACAGGCCCTGGAGTGTCTCGATGTCCTTGACCAGGATGTGACGATCCTTGAGGTCTACCGCCCCAGCATCCTTTAGTGTGGCGAACGCCCGCGTCACCGCCACCCGCTTGCAGCCTACCATCGAGGCCAGCCGCTCGTGGGTGTAGCGTGTCGGTATACGGTAGCTCTCGTTGGTCACCAATCCCTCTGAGTCCACCAGGGTGAGGATCAGGGTGGCAAGCCGCCCAGGGACGTCCTTTCCGACCATGTCGGCGTAGCGGGCCTCCGAGGCGTGTAGCCTCTGGGCAAGATCGCGAACCAGCCTCAGGCCCACCTCGGGCTTCATCACGATCAACTCCTCAAACTCCTCGCGCCTCAAAGAGACCACCGTTGATGGGGTGAGCGCCCTCACGTAGACGCCTTTGAGGCTCTCTCCCGTGAGGGCCATCTCCCCGAACACGTTGCCATCCTCGACCACAGATAGGGTGATCTCATGCCCGCTTTGGTCAACCTCGTAGACTTGCACCCTTCCCTTCTTGAGGATGAAAAGCCTTTCCATGCCGTCCTGGGGGGTGTAGAGGATGTCGCCTTGCTCGAGGAAGGTGTCGGGGGCGCGCCTGGCCAGATCGTTGAGCTCCTGCTCGGAGAGAGGCTGCAGGATATCGACCATCGATAGCAGACGTGATTGTTCTGATACGGACATGGGCATGGCGCACGCTCCTTCTCTCTCACGAGAGACGCGCTTGATTGCCCATTTTCCTTGGAAGAGGAGTCGGCCCGAGTCCGCAAAAGTTCTTGGTGTGGTACCTATCTTAGCACCTTTTGTATCGAGGGATACAGAAGGTGCAGATGGTGCGTGCGTAAATATGATCCTCCTCTGGGAAAAGGGAAAGGAGGAGATGGGTATATGCGAGCCTTGCTGTGCCACTGTCGCAGCCATTTGGAGGCCCGGGACGACCAGGCGTTGGCCGAGGTGGTAAGGAAGCATTTGATGTCAGACCACCCCTCATTAGCGCCTACCCAAGAGCAGGCCTGGGAGATCGTGCGCACCCGCGCTTACGACTTCGAGGTATACGACCCCGGGTACGCCGAGGCAACCGCCGAGTAGGAGATGGTCCTTGTTGAGCCCTACTAGACTTAGGCTCAGGGATTCGCATTGGCGTGTGGCGCGCGCGTCGTGAGGCCGGAAGGGATACGGGTCGGGTCTAGGGTCAGGGTCGGTGGGTGCCACAGGATCGCCTGGCTGCGTGGGGCCGTCGGCACGGTCGTCGGCGGGTACGGTGGGGATGGCTGCGTGGCCGTGGACGTTCGCTTCTCGGATGGGCGCGAAAGGTTGTTCTGGCCCCGGGATCTAGAAGAGGTTTCGTCGGCCCGCCCACCCTGGTGGCGTTCTCTGTTCGAGAAAGTCGGTAGCCCATGAACAGGGAAGACCTCCTCTTCCCAAAATTCGACTACTACCTGGACCAGTCCGACCCGGACGTGCTCTTGTTGCGACGCCAGGACGGCGCCTTCGTGGCAGCCTTCAGCGCGAGGGGGGCCACGAGGGAATGCATCGTTGAAGCCGCAGAGCAAGCCTACGAAGCCTTACTTCGGGAGAACGCAGACGCGTTGGGCCCGGCGGCCGAGGAGCCGCGGAGCGCCTGCCCGGACAACGCTGCACTTGCTTCGGGTTCGCTGCTAGTATCAAGAGCATGAGAACCATCAAGATTCGGTACACGTCATTTCGGGAATGCCCCAACTGCGAGGGGAGGGGCGACGACGGCGCCACCTGGCGTCCGACGGAGTGCAAGAGGTGCAAGGGCCGTGGCAGGCTCGTGACCGGCGTCGAGGTAGAAGACTCCATCGATGGCGTTCTGCCAAGGTCGGGCTACGATTTCAATGCGCTCGGCGAAGTTTATCTTCTCGACTTCGCCGAAGATGAGGAGTTTGAGGTTGTGCGTGTTTAGCACGCTGCCGAAGGCCCGAGCGTGCTAACCTATTCGCCCCCGATTCGGGTTACCGCAGCACCGTAAACGTTCCAGAAATAGTACGCTGCTACGCCGAAACCAATAATGATAACCATCCCTCGCAAGATACGGTTGTCTATCCTGCCCGAGACCATGCCGCCCACATATCCGCCCACCAGGCCACCGAGGACCATGGGAACGCCGTATCCCCAGTTGATAGCACCTTCGACAATGAAAACCAGAATCGCGACGCCGCGCAGGCAGCCGGTGAGCAGGTTCTTCAAGGGCACCACGCGGTCGACGCTCCCCATCCCAAGGAGGCTCAAGGCGCTGATCATCAGGATGCCGATGCCGGCCCCGAAGTAGCCGCCGTAGACCGCGACGGCGAGCGTCACCAAGGCCGCGATTGGAATTATCTTCGTCGTCAAGCCGCGCGACCGAGACGTCGCGTTCCGACCCCTGGCAAGCCTTGGTTCCAGCACGAAGAGCACGGTGCCAGCGAGGATCAACCACGGCACGAAAAACGTAAAGTTGCGTTCGTTTGTCCAGACCAAGAGCAGCGCTCCGACCAGACCACCGAGAACGCTTGGGACGAGGAGTATCCAGACCGAGCGTCGGGGGATTTCGGCCAGTTTGCGCCGCGTGCGCCACACGGCCGTGGGGTAGGCGAGCAGCAGGCCGAGACCGCTGGTCGCGTCGGCGGCCACGGGGGGAATAACTAGCGCCAATAATGGGAACGTGATCAGGCCCCCTCCGCCCGCCAACGAATTGATGGCGCCAGCGAGTATCGCGGCGAAGAAGAAAAGGATGTGGGTCTCCAAGAAATTCCCTTCCCACCCCGGATTGATCTACGGTGCATGATCTCATACCGTAATGTAGCACGCTGCCTTCGGCGCCTTGCTCTAAGTCCCCCTCGGATCGTAGTGGGCCATGATGCGGAGGCCCTGGGCCAGGGCCGCTGAGATTCCAACCCCGAGGATGTCGTAGGTGGTCCAGTAAGTGTAGGGGGGACGCTGGACGCCACCGAACTTTTCGGCGTAGCCTGCGGGATCTTCTATGGAGGCCCACGCGTAGGCGAAAGGAAAGAGCGCCCACTCGGCCGAGGTGGCCGCCGCGGCCATTACGACGGCGGCCAGTACCCCCACCCAGCCACCGCGGAACGCGAGAAGGACGCCCAGAGCCACGAAGACGAACAGGCGGGTGATCTGAAGCAAGCCCTCCCTGCCGAGACCGTTGTAGATGCTCCTGTAGGAGAAGACCTCAGTGCCGAACCCGAAGATCGTGGCCGCAACGGCGCAAGCCACGGTCAACGCGATCAGCGAACTCGAACTTCCCTTCATGCGCGAGATTATATTGGTCGCGCTACGGAAGCGCCGAGAGCACGGCTTTGGCGGAGAGCCGGTCCTTGAAAGGTATGACGCCTCCTTCCACCGCACCGGCTAGAGCCTCTTGCGAAGCGCCCAGCCTCTCGGAGGCGGCGACGAGCACGCGGTGGCCCCGCTCTTCTGCCTCCCTCAAGAGGGCGACGCGTTCGACGAGGGTGCGCTCGGACCAGAACCCGAGGATCTCGAGTTGGACTACCTCTCCCGTGTCCCCGTGCCGCAGCGTGAAGTCGGGGACGAGCGCCGCTTTTTTCTCGGGGAACGGCAGCACGTCTCCTCCATTCTGGAGATTCCAACCGCCCGTGTCCTTTGCGCGCTCCCAGGCCTTGACGAACGCCCCGCGGACGTCGTCGGCCTCGCGCTCTTCCTTCGGTCCAAGGTAGTGTCCCTCCAGCCCGGCCGTCTCCGAGTCCAACTCGAGAACGGTCTCCCTGCTCTTCCACTCCACGCTTGCCGAGAGCTTCCAGGGAGAGGTCAACAGCAGGCCAGGGAGGAACTTCGCCAGGCGTAGCCCGTACTTACGCGTGCCGCCGAAGATAGAAAGCGGTCCGTCGAGTCGGAGACGGTAGCCGTGGGCGACCGGTTCGAGGTCATAGACCAAACCGAGTAGCTTGACGTAGTGGAAGACGAGCCTGGCGTCGGCGCTTTCACCAAGGTCGACGACTAGGTCCCTCGCCGAGTAGAGTACGCCCTGAACCTGGGCGACGTTGTAGCGCCGGACTAGATCCTCGGGCGGAGGCCCGTCGAATTCGCCGAGGAGCTGGGCGCCCTGCCTGTCCGCGTACATGGAGGAGGCTGGATCATCGACCCCGGATTCGGCCGCCACACGCGAGAGCACGTCCGCGCGAGTGGGCACGTCGAGTAGACCGGCCTCCTCGGCGGGTGGTTCTGGCAGGGTCGCAGCGAGTTCGAAGATGCGGGTGCGAAGCGTGTAAGGGTCGGCCTCCGTCGGCGCGATCCAACTCGCCCGTTCCTCCAGGAGCTTTGCGAGGGCGCGTACGATCCTGAACCCCCTGCGCGGATCCAGGCCAGGGCCGAGGTCCTCTTCCCTGAGCGCCAGCTCTCGCTCCAGGCTGGATCTCGTAGAGCCGACGTGACCGGCGTAAAGTTCGCAGAGCTCCCCTGCTACGGCAACAACGCGCCCGTCTTCCGGCGAGAGCCTGTGCGGGACGAGCCTGCCGCGGTTCAAGCGGGCCATTACATGCTCACTACGGAGCATTAGGTGAAGGCCTCCTTGCGGCGGCGGGCCGTGAACTCCTCGCCGGTCTGGGAGGTGACGAGCTCGTAGAGGATCGCCCGCTTGCCCTCTCTTGGGCGGAGGATGCGGCCCAGGCGCTGGACGTACTCGCGGCGGGAGGCGCTACCGGCGAGGATCACGGCGACCCCGGCGTCGGGCACGTCCACGCCCTCGTTCAACACGTCGGAGGCGATGATGGCACGATAGCGTCCCTCCCGAAAGCGGTCCAGTATCTCCTTGCGCTCGCGGGCCGGCGTCTCGTAAGTCACGCCTGGAATGAGGAACCTCCGGCTCAACGCGTATACTTCGTCGACGCTCTTGGCGAAGACGATCATGCGATCGTCCCAGTGCCTCCTGAGGAGCGTCTCGAGCGTCACGCCCTTCCTCATGGCGCCCTCCCGGATCTCACGCCTGCGCCGCGCTGCCAGAAGGGCCTCCCTCCCCCCGGAATGGCTCGTCGAGGCGACCATGATAAAGCGCTGCCAGTCCTCGGGTGAACGCATCGGCAGCCGATGCTTCTCCAGAAAGTCCCTGTAGACGGCCTCGGCCTGGGCGTAATCGAAGCGTTCCTGGGCCGTTAGCTCGATTGGTATTCGCACCAGCTCGAAGGGGGCAAGGTAGGTGCCGGCGAGGTCCTCCGGCGAGCGACGGTAGACGATCGGTCCAGCGAGGGCCGGCAGAAGGTCATGCCCCCCGTCGGGCCGCTCGGGTGTGGCGGTGAGGCCGAGCGCGTAGGGCGCGAGGAGCATCTTCGGGATGATGGCGTTTTTCGGGGCCGGCAAGTGATGCACCTCATCGTAGACGACGAGCGCGAAGCGGTCCCCGTAGCGCTCGGCGTGGATGTAGGCCGAGTCATAGGTCGTGACGGTGAGAGGGGTGATCTCATGGTACCCGCCCCCGAGCAGCCCGATGGTGACCGCGCCACCGAAGGCGTCCTGCAGAATGGAATACCACTGCTTCAACAGCGCAAGCGTCGGGACGACGACGAGCGTGCTCCTGCCGACGCGCTCCATCGCGCTTACGGCGACGGCCGTCTTGCCCGCGCCGGTCGGCAACACCACGACGCCCCGCAAACCCTCCCTGCGCCAGGCGCCGAGGGCCTCCTTCTGGTAGGGACGCGGCTCCATCGCGACACGGGACTCCAGCGACACCTTCTCGAAGGCCGAGGCCCCGTCTTCGTGTGGGATGCCCGAGGTTCGCAAGTCCAGGACCGTCTCGCGGTAGGCGCTAGCGGGGGCCCGCCACTGCCTGGTCCTCCCGTCCCAGACGAATGGCTCGGGTATCCCGGAGGAGGCCCCGGTCGCGACGAGGGTGCCGGCTTCGTAGAACAACTCGATCACACCGAGAGCATAACCGAGACTTTCTCCACTCTCAGCGATAAACTGGCCGCGCCGTGGTCGAAAGCAGATTTTGATACGAACACAGAGCCCGATTGGGACGTTGCGCGTGCTACGCGCGGTGGTTGCGTTGGCGTCCTTGACCTCCCTTCTCGCCGGGTGCGCCGGGGCGGTTGAAAAAGACCCGCCGGAAGGTGGGCGGGACGGGGTGACCTTGCAGGAACGGGGAAGTGAAGGGAACAGAGAAGGGGCGTCCCAGACAAACATGAGCGTCAGGGACATGGTGGGCCAGATGTTCATCGTCAGCGTGGGCGGGACCGAGCCCGACTACTACATCGAGAAGATGGTGCGGGAGCGCAATATCGGGGGTGTGATCCTCTTCGATTACAACATGAAGAGCGAGGGGCAGGTCGAGTCTCTTACCGGCTCGCTGCAGGAGCTCTCTATGCAGACCGAGCCCGCGATACCCCTCTTCGTCGCAGTAGATCAGGAGGGCGGCGACATCTCCTCGGCCCCCTGGGTTGCGCCAGAGCCCGCAGCGGCCGAGGTCGGGAGTCGGGGCGACCCTGACGAGGCGCGAGATATCGCGGCCAGGATGGGCCGCCAGCTCATGCGGGCCGGGGTCAACACGGACCTCGCCCCCGTGGTAGATACGGGCTTCGGGGCGGCGATCGGTGAGCGTTCATACGGCGATGATCCCGAACTCGTCGCCAGGATGGGAGCCGCTGCCGTCCGTGGCTTCGAGAGCGCCGGCGTTGTCTCGGCGGCCAAGCACTTCCCCAACCACGGTGCCGCGACCGCCGACTCGCACGTCAGCCTGCCCGTCGTCAGGCACGACAAGGAGACCATCGAGTCGTACGACCTGCCGCCCTTCAGGGCCGCTGTAGATGCGGGGGTGCCCATGATGATGGCCGGGCACCTCGTATATCCGGCCATCGATCCGGACGATCCCGCGAGCCTCTCGAAGGATGCCATAAGCATGTTGCGCAAGGACCTCGGCTTCGACGGCCTTGTCGTCACCGATGACCTGGCGATGGCAGGGGCGAGGGACGGGGGACCTCCCGCCGAGGCCGCCGTAGCCGCCGTCGAGGCAGGTGCCGACCTGTTCATAGTCTCAAGCCCGCCACAGCAGCAGGCCGATGCGTACGACGCAGTCGTCGATGCCGTGGAGTCGGGGGAGATCCCGAAGTCCCGTATCAGGGAGTCCGTCGGGCGGGTACTCGAGGTCAAAGAAGAATACGTTCTGCGCGGGGCGGGCTGGAATTAGTTAGAATGAAATCTCAGGTACAGGGGTATAAGAACACGGTAGGCAACGGGGAATGTGGCATTCGGGTAAATAGAAGGAGGAAGCGGATGGCTGAAGTAACCCTTGAGGAGGTAACCAAGGTCTTCGGCGAGGACGTGATCGCCGTCGACAAGATGAACCTGGACATCCCGGACGGGGAGTTCGTCGTCTTCGTCGGGCCGTCGGGTTGTGGAAAATCTACGGCCCTGCGTATGATCGCCGGCCTCGAGGACATAAGCGGCGGCAAGGTCTTTATTGGGGATCAGCTCGTCAACGAGCTTCCGCCACGCGAGCGCGACATAGCGATGGTCTTCCAGAACTACGCCCTCTACCCGCACATGAACGTGCGGGAGAACATGGGCTTCGCCCTCAAGCTCAGGAAGATGGACAAGGACGAGATCGGCCGGCGCGTGGACGACGCCGCAAAGATCCTGTCCATCGAACGCTTCCTCGACAGGAAGCCAAAGGCGCTCTCGGGCGGCCAGAGGCAGCGGGTTGCCCTCGGACGGGCCATAGTCCGCGAGCCGAAGGCGTTCCTTATGGACGAGCCTCTCTCCAACCTCGACGCCAAGCTCAGGGTGCAGATGAGGACGGAGATAGCCAAGCTGCACAACAGGATCGGCGTCACGACCATCTACGTCACCCACGATCAGACCGAGGCCATGACGATGGCCGACAGGATCGTGGTCCTCAAGGACGGCGAGGTGCAGCAGGTCGCCACGCCCCAGATCATGTACGACCAGCCGGACAACGTCTTCGTGGCCGGCTTTATCGGCTCCCCCGCGATGAACTTCATCATGGCCCGCCTGGTAAAGGAGAACGGCGGCCACGAGGTGGTCTTCGGCGAGACACGCGTACCCTTGAGCCAGGAGGCCCTCGGCGGGGCCAGAGAGAAGGGGTACGACCCCGAGGCATTCACGGGCAAGGACGTGGTCCTTGGCGTCAGGCCGGAGCACATCGAGGATGCCGGGACCGAGGCGGCCGAGGGCATCGGCGGGTCGGATGGCGCGAACACCATGGACGTCGATCCGCAGGTCATAGAGAGCATGGGTTCGGAGAAGTACCTCTATTTCGAGGTACCAAGCGAGTACGCCGCCCGCCTGGCAAGCCGGGCGGAGATGACCGACGACGAGGAAGCCCGAGGATGATAACGGAGACGGCTCGCCGGACGAGTCAGGCGACATGATGGTGGCGAGGGTTGCGGCCGAGAGCGTAGCGAAGGAAGGCCAGCAGATGCGGCTGGTCATCGACGGGAGCAAGGTGCAGCTCTTCGACCCCGAGTCCGAGAAGGCGATCTTCTAGGGAGGGCGGGGTAGAGTGCGGGGTGCGGATCTTACGGTCGACCCGGTAAGTGCTCCTGCGTTCGTCAGCGGGGTGAGGCCAGCGAAAGTAGCTGGTAGCACGAGTAGCGCACAAGCGTTGTGTCTTCGGAGAAAGGGATGTGCGAGTATGACGCACGGTAGAGTAGCGGGTTCCGGCGTATCCGCCGGAAGGGGAATGAACAGGCGTGAGTTCCTGAAGCTCGGCGGCGCCGGGCTGGCCGGGGCGGCGTTGCTCGGGAGCGCGGCTTGCGGCGGTGGCAGCAGCGGCTCGGGCGACCTGATCTTCTCCATGGGTACCGACACTAGCGGCACCCTGCCGAGTCTCGTGGACAAGTTCAACAAGCAGAGCAAGGACTTCAAGGTTCAGTACAGGGAGATGCCCACCGACACGGGCGCGTACTTCGACAAGCTCAGGACCCAGTTCCAGGCCGGCGGCGGCGACATAGACGTCATCGGCGCGGACGTGGTCTGGCCCGTCCAGTTCGCCGCCAACGGTTGGCTTCTGGACGTCACGGACAGGTTCCCGAAGAGCGACGCAAGAGCAGTTCCTGCCAGGGCCCATCCAATCCCTCAGTACGACGGCAGATCTTCGGGGTTCCGTGGTTCACGGACGCGGGACTCCTCTACTACCGGGCTGATCTCTTGGAGAAGGCCGGCTTCTCGGAGCCCCCGGCGACCTGGGACGAGCTCGCGGAGATGGGCACCAAGGTCGCCCAGGACGAGGGCATCGACAACGGCTTCGTCTTCCAGGGAGACCAGTACGAGGGCGGGGTGTGCAACGGCTGCGAGTACATCTGGACCAACGGCGGCAACATCCTCGACCCTGCCGACCCCTCGAAGGTGGTCATAGACAGCCCCGAGGCGGTAGAGGGTCTCACCATCGAGCAGGACCTGGTCGCGGACGGCGTCGCGCCGAGTCTGTGGCCACCTACACGGAGACGGAGACAGACCCGGCCTTCCTTGGTGGCAAGGCGGTATTCGCGCGCAACTGGCCTTACATGTACGCGTTGGCGGGCACCGAGGACTATCCCGACGTAACGCCCGAGCAGATCGGGATTGCTCCCCTGCCGTGGCGCCCGGCAAAGGCCTCGCCAGCGCCTTGGGCGGGTGGAACATGCTCATCAACGCCCAGACGGATATGCCGGACGAGGCGTGGGAGTTCGTCCAGTTCATGACCAGCGAGCAGGGCCAGAGGCAAAGGGCGCTGTCAGCCTCGCTCCTGCCGACCCGGCCTGCGCTGTACCAGGACCAGGAGATCAGGGACACGCTACCGGTCGTCGTGCAGGGCGAGGCGGCGCTCAAGAACGCCGAGGTCGCGCCCGGTCTCGCCCTACTACTCGGACATGTCCCTTGGAGATGGCCGAGCAGTTCAACGGGGTGGTCAGCGGCGACACCTCCCCGGAGGACGCCGTCGCGTCGCTGCAGGACGAGCCTGGAGCAGATCGTCGAGGCTGGGCGTAGCCTCCGGCAAATCCCCCGGCGGGTACCGCCGGGGCCGACGAGAGAGAGGTGAGGTGTGACGACCGCCAGCACAGAGAAAAAGCGGCGGGGCTGGTTCAAGGAGGAGTTCGGCAACCCCGAGCGACGCCTGGCCTACTACATGATCCTGCCGTCGTTGATCATCATCCTGGCCATCGCGTTCTTCCCGATCCTGTACTCCGTCGTGTTGAGCTTTACCGATTCGACGGTGACCGCCTTCGGCTCGTTCGTCGGCGTCGAGAACTACGTGGAGATGTTCCAGAACCCGGACTTTCTCGTGGCGCTCTTCAACACCGTTGTCTTCACGGTGGCCAGCGTGGCCCTGGAGTTCGTCATCGGGCTCGGTATAGCGCTGGCCATCAACCGGGCCTTCAGGGGTCGCGGCCTGGTGCGGGCGGCCGTCCTGGTACCGTGGGCCTTCCCCACGGTCATCTCGGCCGTGATGTGGCGCCTGATGTTACAGGACCAGATCGGGGTCATCGACGCCGTGGCCCGCAGCCTCGGCATTATCAGCCAGCCGATACTCTCAGACACCACGCTCCTCCTTATATCGTGCATCCTGGTCGACGTGTGGAAGACGACGCCGTTCATGGCGCTCCTTCTGCTCGCGGGCCTGCAGACGATCCCTGGCGATGTCTACGAGGCGGCGAGGGTCGACGGGGCGAACGTGATGCAGCGCTTCTTCCGGATCACGATGCCGCTGCTCAAGGGCACGATCCTGGTCGCGGTGCTGTTCCGCACGCTCGACGCCTACCGCGCGTACGACCTGTTCTGGGTACTGAGCGGCCAGCAACTCGATTCCCTGAGCACGTTCGTGTTCACGGGCGTCCGCATCAGCCAGCTCCTGTTCGCCCAGGGCAACGCCGCTTCGGTCTTCGTCTTCGTGACGTCGTTCCTGATCGCCCTGGTCTTTATAAAGGTCTTCGGCATGCAGACCTCGACGGAGGAGTAGAGGATGGCTAGCGCAACCGCTACACGAGGGGGCAGGGGCTCCCTGGGCACTATCGCATTCTACGTTTTCCTGTTCCTCTTCGTGCTGGTGAGCATGTTCCCGCTCCTGTGGGTCTTCAGGATGAGCATCGTTACCAAGTCGAACCTCCTGACCTCCCCCGCGGTCACGCTGACCGCGCCGCCGGTCGGGGACAGCTACAGTACCGTATTCAGCAACCCCGACTTTATCCAGGCGCTCCAGAACAGCGTTATCATCTCAGGGGCAACGACGGTTATCTGCCTGTTCTTCGGGTCCATCTGCGCCTACTCGATCGCGAGGCTCCGCTTCCGCTTCAAGAACTCGATCATGACGCTCATACTCGCGATCAGCTTCTTCCCCGCGGTGGCGATCATCGCCCCGCTGTTTATACAGTTCAGCGCGGTCGGCATCATTAACACATACTGGGCAATGATCATCCCCGACGTCGTCTTCGCCCTGCCGCTTACGATCTGGATCCTGGTAGCCTTCTTTAGAGAATTGCCCCGCGACCTCGAAGAGGCCGCCAAGGTGGACGGGGCGACGACGCTTCAGGCGTTCCGCAAAGTGATAGTGCCGCTCGCGGCGCCCGGCGTGTTCACGACGGCGATCCTCACGTTCATCCACGCCTGGAACGAGTTCCTGTTCGCCAACACGTTCACCTTCGACGCCTCGGTCTACCCGGTTACGGTCGTGATCCCGAACTTCGCCACCACCTACACAACGGACTACGGGGCCCAGGCCGCCGGGGCCGTGGTAGTGACGGTGCCGCTCGTGATACTGGTCCTGATCTTCCAGCGCCGCATCGTCTCGGGGCTGACGGCCGGGGCCGTGAAGGGATAGAACGGGGAAGCCCCTGAACAAAGAGAAGTTTTGGGCGCGCGATCTGGAGCCTGGCTCCAGGTTGCGCGCAAGCTTCCTCGCCGCCGACAGCACGGTCCGCAAGGACAGTCGCGGCGTGCCATACCTCTCCCTGAAACTGGTCGACCGCACCGGCTCGGTCGACGCCCGTATGTGGGGAAAGCTCCCAGAAGAGTTCCTCGGGGACGTCCCAGCACCGGCCTACGTCGAGGCTGAGGGTCACACCCACGAGTACCGCGGCACCCTCCAAGTGAAGCTCGAGCGGCTGCGCCTGTTGCGCCCCGAGGACATCTCTGAAGAAGACTACCTTCCGGCCACGGAACAGGACCGGCGGGCCCTGGCGGCCGAACTCGAACACGCCGGCCAGGAACTCGAAAACGAACACCTGAGAGAACTCTTCGAGAAGATGGTCTCCGACGAGGACTTCTGGACGGCGTTCTGCGAGGCCCCGGCGGCCAAAACGATGCACCACGCCAGAATCGGGGGCCTGCTGGAACACTCGGTGAGTTGCCTGAGGATCGCGCACGAACTGGCCGAACTCTACCCCGTTGACCGCGACCTGCTCGTCTTCGGCGCCATCTTCCACGACGTGGGCAAGGTGCAAGAGCTCTCGTGGGACCGCGGAGCCTTCGCTTACACGACCGAGGGCCGTCTGCTCGGCCATGTCGTGCTAGGAGAGCGCCTGGTTGCGTCCTACGTCGCGACCCTGCCCGACTTCCCGGAGGAACTGCGCCTCAGGCTCTCGCACGTCCTGATCTCACACCAGGGCGAGACCGAGTACGGCTCCCCCGAGCGCCCCAAAACCCTGGAAGCCCTGCTGGTCCACCTCATAGACAACCTCGACGCGAGGACTGCAATGTACGTCGAGACGACCACGAACGTCAGCCCCGGCGGCTGGAGCCACCACGAGAACCCCCTTGGTCGTGCCCTCTACGTCCCGGAATCGTAGGGCCGCTTCGCGAAACGCCCCTACTTGTCTTCGTCGTCCTTGTCTTCGCCGGCCGCGGTGATCTCCTCTTTGAAATCGTCGATGGCGCGGCGGGCTTCGGCGACGAAGCGGCCCGCGTCCTTGGCCATCTTGGGCAGCGAGCCGGGACCGAAGATCACGAGGAAGATGATACCGATTATTACCATCTCTTGAGTACCGACGCCGAACATACGACAGAATATACCCCGCGGATGGGCGCCTGACAAACGGCCGCAACTCGCGCGAGGGCGCAGCGTATATACTCATCGCATGCCTCCGAAGGACAGTAGATGATCTCCTGGGGCGCGGCGCGAACGATAGCCGTGACGCTCGCCTCCCGCACCGAGCGGGGACCTGCGGGCGACTTCGACTACGCGGGTGCCGTGCGGACGACCCTGGATCCCCTCTCGCGGTTCACGGGGATCGAGTTGCCGCAGGGGCCGCCGGGCGGGCGCCAGCTCAGGGTCGCAGACCGGGCCGAGTGGATCGACTTCAATATCGAGGGCTTCGGGCACCTGATGGAACCGGTCGTGCGGCGCGCCGCGGCCGGCTCGGGTGACCTCACCTGGGCCGTCGGAGGCGTGACCCTGACAGCCCAGGTTGGTCTCCTGCTCGGGTTCCTCTCCTCGCGTGTCCTGGGGCAGTACGACACAGGACCCCTGCTCACGCCGGGGCGGGACGGGGAGCCAGGCAAGGTTTTCTTCCTCGACGGGAACATAGTCTCGGCCGCTGGGAGACTCGGGGTACCCGTCGACGGGCTGAGGCTCTGGATCGTGTTGCACGAGATGACCCACGCGCTCCAGTTCGAGGGCTATCCCTGGCTGCGCAGGCATCTAGGGGAGCTTCTGGAGAGCCTGATCTCACCCCTCGCCGAAGGGCTTGGCCTGCGCGAAACACTCAGGCGCCTCTCGGACAACCTGAAGACCGGGGGCCGGTCTGTGGAACTGCTGATGAGCGGCTCCCAGCGCGAATCCTTCGACCGGATGCAGGCAGCGATGTCGGTGATCGAAGGTTACTCGGACTTCGTGATGCACAACGTCGGCAAGGGCCTGGTACCCCACTACGAGGACCTGAAGGAGCGTATGGCGAGAAGCAGGAGCCACCGCCCGCCTTTCGAGACGGCCCTGTTCCGCCTGACCGGCCTCGACGTTAAGCTCGAGCAGTACAGGCTAGGAGAGATGTTCGCCGACGCCGTGGTGAAGCGTCAGGGGATGGAGGGCCTGAACCGTATCTGGGAGAGCCCCGAGAACCTGCCCTCGCTTACCGAAGTGCGAGATCCCGGCCTATGGATGTCGAGGTTGGGGACTACCTGAGATGGAGAGGGAACCAGGGCCTCACTCCCCTTCTCTAGGTTACGAGTTCGCCCGCGAGGAGGAGGCCAGAACTATCGCCCAGGACCTCGACCGGCGCTTTACGGAAACCGAGCTCACGGGCCTCCGCATCTACCGCGTCCGCTGGAACGGCAACTACATGGTAGAGGCGGTGTTCTCCGATGGCACCCAGGAAGCGCGCCTGGACGATGCCCGCGCCCTCCTCGGCGAGTCGGGCGTCCCCGTACACCCCCAGGACCTCACGGATTACAAGCGGGCCACACAGGAGGGCACAGGCCTACCCGACTGGATCAGGCGCTTCTTCGGCAGGTAAGTGCAGGAGGAGCCGCTACCAACGGTAGTAGGAACCGATGTTCGTGGCGAAGCCACGAAGCGACTTGCCAACCGCTGATAGCTGGCAAGCGAAGCCGGAGCGAGCTAATCCATCCGCTGTTGAAGGCGTGCGATCTGCTCCCTGAGGTCATCGATCTCGTGTTCGAGGTATTTCTCCCTGCCTCGAACGCGGGTGTAACCGGATTCCACGACCGAGCCAAGGCCGTCCACGGCCCTGATCACGGTTCTGCCCAGAAAACGAACGGAGAGGTCAAGGCCGCCGAACGCTGACTCGCGGGCCGACCGCGCGGTCGGGGTCGTGGCGAAGGCCCCGATGGCGAAACCGCCCACCGCCCCGACGGTCGCCCCGAGCACGAATTTGGTGGTTCCCTGGCCCAAAACAAGCATCCTTCCAGCTCTTCCGAGCGCCGACGGCGCAAGTTTAGCACAGCGGGTCCCGCGCAAATCCCGCGGGTTATACTGAGCCGCGCATGATGGAGACGGGGAAAAGAGAGCGACTCCGCAGAATCCCGGCCGTGGACGCCGTGATGCGCGACCCTGCGGCGCTGGCGCTAGCGGGCCTCCACGGTCGGGCCGCGGCGACTGTGGCCGTGCGCGACGCGCTGGGCGGCCTGCGGCGCCGGATCGTCGCGGGCGACGAACCCGAGGTCTCGGAGAGTGCCGTCGCGACACTGGCTTCCCGCCTCCTCGCCCAGCGGGGTTTGAAGCGGGTAGTCAACGCCACGGGCGTGATCCTGCACACCAACCTTGGTCGCTCGGTCCTCTCGGTACGCGCGGTCCAGGCGACCCAGGAGGCGGCCACCCGCTACTCCAACCTGGAGTATGATCTTCCCTCCGGCGCCAGGGGTTCGCGCTACGACCACGCGGTACCGCTCCTCAGGGAACTGACGGGCGCCGAGGATGCGCTCGTCGTAAACAACTGCGCGGGTGCGACGCTGCTCGCCCTCTCGGCGGTCGTCGCATCTAGAGCTTCGGATGCGCCCGAGGTGATCGTTTCGCGGGGACAACTGATCGAGATCGGGGGCGGGTTCCGTATCCCCGAGGTGTTAGAACTCTCGGGCGCACGCCTGCGCGAGGTCGGAACGACGAACCGTACCAGGCTCTCGGATTACGCTAACGCCATAGGCGAGAATACGAGCGCGATACTCTGGGTCCACCCGAGCAACTTCGAGACGGTAGGCTTTACGGAGTCAGTAGAGATCGCGGATCTAACCTCCCTGGAACTCCCGGTCATAGCCGACGTTGGCAGCGGAGCGCTTTTGTCCGTGGGCACAGAACCCAGGGTTCAGGACGTCGTCAGAGACGTGGCAGGCCTCACCATCTTCTCCGGGGACAAGCTACTCGGGGGACCACAGGCGGGGATTGCGGTTGGAGCTTCGCGTTGGATCTCCGCGATGCGCCATCATCCCCTGGCCCGCGCCCTCCGCGCCGACAAGCTCTGCCTCGCCGCCCTGGAAGCGACCCTGCACTCCTATCTCGACGGCACCGCTGAAGAGGAGCTTCCTACCCTTCGTATGCTTCGAGCCTCACTCCCCGAGTTAGAACGCAGAGCGCTCGAGCTCGCCGAGGCCATAGGACAAGATACGCCAGGCCTGGATGTCGACGTGGCCCCCTCGGTAGCCCGCAGCGGCGGGGGTACGCTGCCGACGTACGAGATCCCATCCTTCGCAGTTAGGCTCGGAGCAGCGAACCCTGAAGTGCTGGCCGAGGGGCTACGCCACGCGGAACCGCCAGTAATCGGGCGTGTGCGTGACGAGAGATTATGGCTGGACGTGCGTACGCTCCTGCCAGGAGACGAGGAGGCCGTGATCGAGGCCGTGAGGCGCGCCCGTGGGTGAGAACAGGATAGCCCTGACGATAGGTACGGCGGGGCACGTCGACCACGGCAAGACCACGCTCGTCCGGCGAATGACAGGCACGGATACCGACCGCCTGGAGGAGGAGCACCGCAGGGGCATCTCCATCGTGCCCGGCTACGCGGAGCTAGACCTTCCCAGCGGCCGGCGGGCGAGCCTGGTCGACGTGCCGGGCCATGAGCGCTTCGTCAAGAACATGGTCTCGGGCGCGACGGGGGTCGACGCCTTCATGCTCGTCGTCGCCTCAGACGATGGGGTAATGCCCCAGACCCGCGAGCACCTGGACATCCTGCGCCTTCTCGGCGTCGAACAAGGTATCGTCGCGCTCTCGAAGATCGACGCCGTGGACGAAGAGACCGCTGAGCTTGCTGCGCTGGAGGTCGAGGACCTACTCGAATCCAGAGCAATGAGCGCCCCGATAGTCCCCGTAAGCGGCACGACGGGTGACGGCGTGGACGATCTGCTCCGGGCGCTGGATGACCTCGCTGGGACCACGATCGATCTGCGTCGCGGCGACCTGGCGCGTTTACCCGTTGACCGTTCGTTCGTGCTGAAGGGGATCGGGGTCGTGGCTACGGGTACGTTGTGGAGCGGGGAGATCAGGGCCGGCGACGTACTTTACACGACCACGGGCCTGCGCCCGAGGGTGCGCGGCGTTCAGAACCACGGACACCCCGCCGAGGTCGCCCACGCCGGCGCCCGCACGGCCCTTGACCTCGCCGGCATAGAAACCTCGGAGATCGAAGCTGGCGAGGTCCTGCTCTCGTACCCCGTTCCAGCAAGCCGCGACCTCGATGTTCGACTTTTCCTCCTGGAGAGCGCAAAGCCCCTCGCCCACGGCATCAGGGTACGCATGCACCACGGAACCCGCTCCACGAACGCCCGCGTTCGCCTGGTGGATCGCGAGGAACTCCAACCCGGCACCCGCGCCCTGGCCCGCCTGAGGCTCGACGAGCCTTTCGTTACGCTCAGGGGCGATCGCTTCGTGCTGCGCTCGATGGACGGGGCTACGATCGGCGGCGGCACCGTGCTAGATCCCTCAGCCACCGGCCGTCGTCCCGACCCATCGTGGCTCGAAGCCCTCGAAAGTGGCGACGCAACAGAGGCCGTGCCGCTCGCCCTGGCCCGGAAACCCGCAGACGGCATGACCATAGAGGAGCTCTCGTTCGTACTCGGCCTCTCGGAGGAAGACGTAGCGCGCGCGGTGGAGGCCGACGCAGGGATAGAGACCGTCGGGGAACTACACGCCCTGGCAGATGAGGCAGCAAGGGCCAGAGAGCGGCTCTTGGGGGCGCTCGAGCGCAGGGCCGCTGACCACCCCGAAAACCCGAGCCTTAGCGTCGCCGAAGCCCGGACCGCGACGGGCATGTCCACCCGCCTCGCTGACGCCTTGCTCGAGCAGCTGGAAGTAGTCAGGGTGACAGATGCCGGCGTCAGCCTGCCGCGAGACGAAGTGCCAGTGGAACTGGAGCGCGAAGCCGGGGAATTGCTTCAAGAACTTCGGTCCGCAGGCAACGAACCACCATCCGTAGAGCCAACACCGGCGTTGCGCCTTCTCATTAAGCGGGGGGATGCGGCCGAACTCGGTGGTTCTCTCTTCGCCGCGCGCGAAGCAGCCGGATCGGTGCTCGAACACATCAAGACGATCTGCAGGGAGGAAGGGGAGATCTCGCTGGCAAGGCTCCGCGACAGTCTCGGCACCAGCCGCAAGTACGCCCAGGCTTGGCTCGAGTACTCGGACGCCGTCGGCGTCACAAGCCGTACCGGTGACGTACGCGTCCTCACCCGTCGCCACAGGCAGGCGATGTAATTCCAGTCATCGGAATACGAAAAGGACTCGATGTTGGCAGCCACCCCAAGCGCTTCTTACATCGGCGCTGAACCTATCCTGCAAGAGCGGCATGCTAGCCCAACAGAGAGTATAGACTAAAGGTAAGAGAGCCTAGGAAGGACAAGCGGATGGATGAGATCATCAGACGCCTGAGCGATTTGTTATCGCGATTATCCTCGCGTTTGTCCTCCGTTGGGCGAATACGTCTGGTGATAGGGCTGGTCGTGGTCCTGTTCCTTGCGTGGCTGGTGTCTCCGGTCTTCCACGGCCTGATGATGGCAGTGTACGTAAACTGGCCTATCCTCCTCGTCGTAGTGGTCGGTTCGGTTCTCTGTGCTTATCTGTGGCGGGTAGGAGATAAAGACCCGGCCAAGATAGTAGCGGTGGTTGCTGCCATCGCGGCCTTGTCCTACTTGATCACGGCTTCACCCCTACGGGACCTGAAATACCTGGCTTCGATAGAGGCCGAAGAGATCAAGGAAATGCCAGACACAACGGGGATAAGGTTTCTCCCCTACGATGTGGCCGCTCGTTTCGGGCAGAACACCCAGGATGACTCCAGACTTGTGCTGGGGGAATTCGAACCTTTGGATAACGGCGATGGCGGGATAGACTGGGTGGCACCAAGGGAACCCAATGGCCCCTACAATTCTATAGCCGAGAACCAGGACGGGGTCATGGTCATCAGGCCCGACGGGTCCGCCGAGATCGTAAACCAGCAATTCAGGCGGGGCGAGGGCATGGCCCTTTACAGGAACGTCGCATGGAAGCTCAAGAGAGAGAAGTTCTTCGCCCACCATACGAATCAGTATTACGTTCTAGACGGTGAAGAGTTACTCGGGGTAGTCCCGTACATAAGCTACGGGTTCTCCTTCCCGGTAATGGTGCCCCGGTGGGGCGGAGTCCTGGTCGTTCACCCCGATGGAGAGATAGAGAACCTCTCTCCCGAGGAAGCCACGAAGGATGGTCGCTTCGAAGGCGAAAGGCTCTATCCCGAGCAGTTGGCGAGAAATGTGGGTGATGTCTGGAAATATCGTAACGGCTACTGGAATACCTGGTTTGCCCACAAGGATGAGGCCCAAATCCCCCAGATAGACGCTTCGGGGGGGCAAGCCGCCCCCGATCAACAGCCCGCTTCTCTGCAGGAAACCTCGACCAACCAGATGCCCTTCCTCATCCCCACAGGAGAGGGACCCCAATGGTTCTCCGCAGCCGAACCCTACGGCAGGAGTTTCTCCCTGTATCGGGGCATCTACGTAGATGCCCATAGTGGCGAGGTTACCTACTTCAAACCCGAAACGGGCAGTGCCTTGATCGGGGTCAACAAGGCCCTGGATTATGCCAAGGCTACTTTCCCAAACTACCAGTGGGGCGTGAACGCGGTGATACTCGAACCCAGGCCGGTGGTCAAAGACAAGACCCTCTACTGGATGGCTACCATCACCAACGCCGATACAGCGGGGGTCAATCAGACCGTCATGGTCAACGCCTCCGAACAGGGGGAGGTAACGGTTCTGGAAACCTACGAGGACGTGGTGGCCTTCGTCGAGGGCGAAGATACTGGTGAGACCGTGAACGTCGAGGGGGGTGACTCTCTGGTAGCACCCGAACAAGTGACCACGACACCGGGGACCGGGGTGCCGGAGGCGCAATCGGCACAACCGGGCGACGGTGACGGTTCCCAAGCAACCCCTGGCGATGTCTCTGAGTTGAGCGACGAGGAGCTTATCAGGATCATAAGCGAAGCGGCTAACGAGTTGGAAAACAGAAAGGAAGAGTAGCAACCTGAGAATCTGTGATACATAGTCTTTCGCAGGCGATGTAATAGACTCTGCGTGCCACACCCGGAATGCGTGGGCCTGGTGGCCCGGCCGGTCTTCAAAACCGGTTTGCGGCCGTGATGCGGCCGTGGCGGTTCGATTCCCCCGCATTCCGCGATTAGGGGCATCGGGTTTCATGCTACAGGCTTCAGAAAGGCTAGGGAGGCGGACCTCTTTTCGCGGGACCGTTGCAGGCCGGCGTTGTAGCCCAGTGAGCCGCATCCCAAGACCTGAAACCTGCTGCCTGAAACCTACAATCCGGAGGTTTGTCATGACCTTTTCCCATCTCGACAGCGAAGGCGCGGCCAGGATGGTCGACGTCGGGGAGAAGGCCGTAGTGCGGCGCACCGCCGTCGCAGGGGGGGGTGTGCGCATGTCTCCCGAGACGATCGAGTTGTTGAAGGACACGGCGTTGCCCAAGGGGGACGTGTTGAGCACGGCCAGGATCGCCGGCGTCATGGCGGCCAAGAAGACACCCGAGCTTATACCACTCTGCCACGGAATCGACCTGACCTCCGTCGACGTGGACTTCGTGGTCGGCCGCGACCACGTAGGGATCACGGCGACGGCCCGCGCCAGCGACCGGACGGGCGTCGAGATGGAGGCCCTGACGGCGGTAAGCGTGGCCGCCCTGACCGTCTACGATATGTGCAAGGCCGTGGACAAGGGAATGGTGGTTGGGGAGATCAGGTTGCTCGAGAAGACGAAAGAGACCGCCGGGCCGTGAAGGCTTACACGGCGCCCCGCGGCGGTGCATGCAACACTTTGTCAGTAGATAATTTCAATGCTGCGGTTATGCTAGACTTTTCGGCTAACCCACGGGCCATGCGCTAGGTCAGGAGCAGAGATCGAGGGCGAAAACACCGTTCTTTACCCCATATTCCTGAACCTCTCCGGCAGGCGGTGCGTCGTAGTCGGCGGCGGCGCGGTCGCGACGAGGAAAGCCCGCAAACTGTTGCAAGCGGGGGCCGACGTCGCGGTAGTCTCTCCCGAGGTCCTTCCCGAACTGGAGGATTTAGACGTCGAGATCCAACGCCGCCCCTACGAGCACGGCGACCTTGCAGGCGCGGATCTGGCGTTTGCTGCGACCGACTCCAGGGAGGTAAACGCGACGGTTACCCGTGAGGCGAAGGCGCGCGGGGTCCGCATAAACGTCGCCGACCGTCCCGCCGAGGGAGACTTCGCGGTGCCCTCGACGCTCAGGAGGGGCAACCTGCAGGTCGCCGTCTCGACGGGTGGCGCCTCGCCCACGTTGGCAAGGCGTATCAGGAGGGAACTTGAGGAGGTTTTCGGGCACGAGTGGGCCGGTGTCGTCGAGGAGCTCGACGCGGCCCGCCGCGACGGTGGGCCGCCCAGTCAGGACCTCGAGGAGGAGGTGAGCCGATGCTTGTCGCGGTTGCGGGGATGAGCCACCGCTCGGCGCCCGTCGAGGTGCGCGAGCGGGTAGCGTTTCCTCCGTGCGCGGGGCGCGGCTTCCTCAGGCGTCTCAAGGACGAAGGCGTAGTCTCAGAGGCCGTGTTGCTCTCGACGTGCAACAGGACCGAGGTCTATGCCGTCGTCGAGGACGAGGATGCGAGGGGGCGGGTGCTCGATCTCCTCGCGGAAGACAGGGGCGTAAGGCGCGCGTCGCTCGACCGGGACACGTACTGGCTCACGGACGCGGAGGCCGTGCGGCACCTCTACAGGGTCGCGTCTTCTCTAGATTCCATGGTCGTCGGGGAGGGTCAGATCCTCGGCCAGGTCCGCGAGGCGTACAGGGCGGCGACCGAGGAACACTGCGCCGGCCAGATCCTCAACCGCCTCTTCCACACGTCGTTGAGGGTCGGGAAGAAGATCCGCTCCGAGACTGGGGTCGGGGATAGCTCACTCTCCGTGCCGCGCGTCGCGGTCAAGCTCGCCGAGGAGGTCTTCGGGTCGCTCGCCGGTAGGCGTGCCCTTGTCCTCGGTGCCGGAGACATGAGCGAACTCGTGGTCAAGCACCTCAAGGATAGGGGCGTCTCCGACCTGCTTATCGCCAACCGTACCCCCGAGCGCGCCAGGCTGCTCGCCGCGCGGGTGGGGGGCAGGGACGTCGACTTCGAAACCCTCGCCGCCGAGCTGCCCGAGGTAGATGTGGTCGTCAGCTCCACGGGCTCGGGGGAGTGGGTCGTCGAGAGCGAGACGGTAGACGGGGCACTCGAGTCGAGAGAAGACCCGCTTTTCTTTATAGACATCGCCGTGCCAAGGGACATCGACCCCGTGGTCCAGACGCTGGAGAGCGTCTACCTCTACGATATAGACGACCTGCAGGCCGTCGTCGAGCGCAACGCCGAGGGGAGGCAGGAAGCCGCCGAGGAGGGGGAGGCCATGATCTCCCCGGCCGTCCTCGAGTTCACCGGCTGGCTCTCGACGCTGCACGCCGTGCCTATGATCCAGGAGCTCCGCGACGGGGCCGAACAGATTAGGCGCCACGAGCTCGCCCGCGCCCTGAAGAAGATGGAGCTCTCACCCGAAGAGACCGCCTCCGTCGAGCGTATGAGCCACTCGCTGGTAAACAAGCTGCTGCACGGCCCGATCCAGGAGATAAAGGCACGCGCCGAAGCCGGCTCTCCTCTCGGGAGCGCCGAGGTCAGGCGGCGCCTCCTGGCCCTCGACGGCCTCGACGTAGAGCTGCACCGCCCGCGCCGCGAATCCTCGTGACCCCGAAGCACACCGCCATCCTTGGCACACGTGGATCGAGGCTCGCCCTTGTTCAGGCCGAAGAGTGCGCGAAAAGCCTGCGCGCCGCCGGGATCGAGGTCGAGATCCGAATCATCAAGACGACGAGTGAGCACCACCCGAACACCCCGCTCGCCGTCATCGACCAGCGCGACGTGTTCACCCGCCAGCTCGACGAAGCACTCCTTTCGCGGGAGATAGACCTCGCCGTCCACTCTCTCAAAGATGTGCCGACCGAACTGCCCTCCGGCATCTCGCTCACAGCCATCACCCGCCGCCACGACCCGGCGGATGTGCTCGTCTCCGACGAAAGATACACCCTGGACACGCTTCCCAGGGAGGCGGTCGTCGCAACGTCCAGCCTGCGGCGCAAGGCACAACTTCTGCACCACAGGCCCGACCTCGAGGTCGTCGGCATCAGGGGTAACGTGGACACGCGCGTACGCAAGATGCGCGAGGGCGCCGCCGACGCGGTCGTGCTGGCCCGCGCAGGGCTCGAACGCCTCGGCCTCGACGCCCCGCATACCGTCATCCCCACAGACGTGGTACTTCCCGCCGTCGGGCAGGGCGCCCTCGCCGTCGCCACGCTACACGACCATCCGCTGCGCGACCGAGTCAGGGAGGCGTTGAACGACGAGCCTACCGAGACGGCCGTGCTCGCCGAGCGGGCGATGCTGAGCACGCTCGAAGGCGGCTGCAGGGTACCCGTCGGGGCGGGCAGCGCCGTGGAGGGAAACACGGTGTGGCTCAGGGGCATCGTCATCTCTCCGGACGGTGCGCTCGTTTACCGAGGAGAGACCGTGGGCCAGGAGCCAGAGGAAGTTGGAAGAAGGCTGGCCCTGGAGTTGCTGGAGCAGGGGGCCGCTGTGGTGCTTGGTGAGATCAGGGAGGTGAGGAGCTAGGTGCATGTGTTCGCTAGAGCCATCGTCAGGGGTGTTCCGGCGACTATCAACGCGGGTATATCCACCGCCGAGTTGGGGGAACCCGACGTCGAGAAGGCCAGCGAGCAACACGAGCGCTACGTCGCCGCACTCGAAGCATGCGGCCTCGAGGTGACCGTGCTGGACGCGGATGAGCGTTTCCCGGACTCGGTCTTCGTCGAAGACACGGCGGTCGTGACCGACCGGTGCGCGGTCGTGACGAACCCTGGGGCGGCGGAGAGGCGTGGTGAGGTACCCGAGGTCGAGAAAGCGTTGGCGCGACTCTACGGGGACCTCGAGCGGATAACAGATCCGGGCACCGTTGACGGGGGAGACGTGCTCCAGGTCGGCGACTACTTCTACGTCGGCCTGACGCGTCGAACGAACCGTGAAGGCGCAGAACAGCTATCGGAGATTCTGCGAAGATACGGCTTCGGCGTTTCTTTGGTCGGGTTACGTCGGTTCTTGCACCTCAAGACCGGGGTTGCCTATCTCGGGGGTGACGACCTCGTCGTTGCGGGGGAGTTGGTCGGGAGGGACGAGCTTAGTGGGTTCGACGAGATCGTCGTGCCCCCCGAGGAGGAATACGCCGCGAACTGCATCCGCGTCAACGACAGGGTCCTCGTAGCCGCGGGCTACGAAACTACAGGGCGCAGCATCGCCGAGAGAGGATACGAAAGCATCGAGCTCGAGATGTCCGAGTTCCGGAAGGTGGACGGTGGGTTGAGCTGCCTCTCGCTGCGTTTGCCGGGGGTGGACAATTGATCTACCTGGTAGGGAGCGGGCCGGGGGACCCTGGTCTCTTCACGGTCAAGGGCGCGCGTTGCATGCAGGAGGCAGACGCCGTCGTCTACGATAGGCTCGCCCCGCACACGCTCCTCGGATACGCGCGACCGGAGGCCGAGAAGATCTACGTCGGCAAGAAGCCGGGCAACCCTACTATGTCCCAGGAGGAGATCAACGACCTTCTCGTCGAGCTCGGCCACGCCGGTAAGACGGTCGTCCGCCTTAAGGGCGGAGACCCTTACATCTTCGGCCGCGGCGGGGAGGAGGCGCTCGCCCTGATCGAGGCCAAACTGCCGTTCGAGGTCGTCCCCGGCGTGACGAGCGGCGTCGCCGCCCCCGCCTACGCGGGAATCCCCGTCACGCACAGAAATGTTTCCACGAGCGTCGCGTTCGTGACGGGGCACGAAGACCCGACCAAGGGCCATTCCGACGTCGACTGGAAAGAGCTCGCAGGCGGCGCCGACACGCTGGTTCTGTACATGGGCGTCGGCAGGCTAAAGGAGATCTCCGCCGGCCTCATCGCCGCCGGTAGAGACCCAGAGACGCCCGTGGCCTGCGTCAGATGGGGCACCATCGCGGAGCAGAGGACCGTAACGGGAACCCTCGAAGATATCGCGGATCGCGTCGCCGAAGCCGGCCTGAAACCCCCAGCGATCATCGTCGTTGGAGAGGTCGTCGCCCTGCGCGAGGCAGGCCTCGACTGGTACGAACATCGCCCGCTCTTCGGGCGCCGGATAGTCGTGACGCGGGCACGGACCCAGGCCGGCGAACTCTCGTCCGAGCTCGACCGGCTCGGGGCCGAAGTCCGCGAGTTCCCAACCATCGAGATACAGCCGCCCGAAGACTTCGGACCACTGGATGCGGCTATCCACGAACTCGACTCCTTCACTTGGTTGATATATACCAGCGTAAACGGAGTCGAGGCGTTCATGGAGCGACTACGGCATCACGGGTTGGATCTGCGGGCGGTGCCGCGGAATGCGAGGATTGCCGCCATCGGTCCTGCGACGGCCGAGAGGTTGGAGGAAGCTGGCCTGCGGGTCGATGTTGTCCCCGGTGAGTACAGGGCTGAGGCCCTGATCGAAGCGCTCGGGACTGGCTCGCTCGCGGGACAGCGCATCCTTATTCCGAGGGCGAAGGTGGCGCGTGAGATCCTGCCTGACAAGCTCCGCGAGGCCGGCGCCGAGGTCGTCGTTCCGCCGGCTTATGAGTCGGTCCCATCGTCGGAGGGAAAAGAGGAGTTGGCGCGGAGCCTGGACTCGGGTGAGATAGACTGCGTGACGTTCACGGCAAGCTCGACTGTAGAGAACTTCGTCGGGGCGTTCGGGGCCGGTGAGGCTGCGCGGCTGCTCGAGGGGACCAGGGTTGCTTGCATAGGCCCGATCACGGCCGGCACCGCCCGCGAACGCGGCCTTGGGGTCGACGCCGAAGCAGATGTGTACACGATACCAGGGCTCGTCGAGGCGGTCACGGGGCTGCTCGCCGGGGAGCCGGCAATGAGGGGTGAATAGGGTGGCGTTTCCGCAACAGAGGCTCAGAAGGACCAGGCGGACGGCGGGTTTGAGAGGTCTCGTGCGCGAGACGCGGCTCTCGCCCGAGGACTTCGTTTACCCGATCTTCGTGACCGCCGGGGAGGATGTAAAGAACCCCGTAGCTTCCATGCCTGGGATCTTCCAGTTCTCGATAAACAACGCGGTCACCGAGGCCCGGCGGGCACACGAGCTTGGCATACCGGCCGTCTTGCTCTTCGGGATACCGGATCACAAGGATGAGGCGGCGACCGGGGCGTACGACCCTGAGGGCATCGTCCAGCTCGCCACCCGCGCGATCAAGGACGCCGCCCCGGAACTGCTCGTAATAACAGACGTTTGCCTGTGCGAGTACATGAGCCACGGCCACTGCGGGGTCGTCGAGAAGGATACCGGCGAGGTGCTAAACGACGTGAGCCTCGAACTACTGGCCCGCACCGCGGCATCCCAGGCCGAGGCGGGGGCCGACATCGTCGCCCCTTCTGACATGATGGATGGGCGTGTCGCGGCGATACGGGCCGATCTCGACAGCGAGGGCTTCGAGACCACCCCCATCATGGCCTACGCCGCCAAATACGCCTCAGCGTTCTACGGTCCTTTCCGTGACGCCGCAGACAGCGCCCCGCAGTTCGGGGACCGCCGTAGCTACCAGATGGACCCGGCCAACGCCCGCGAAGCGCTCGTCGAGACGGACCTCGACGTCGAAGAGGGCGCGGACATAGTGATGGTCAAGCCGGCCCTACCTTACCTGGACGTACTCTGGCGCGTCCGCGAGACGACCGATCTGCCCGTTGCCGCGTACAACGTCAGCGGGGAGTACGCGATGGTCAAGGCCGCCGCCCAGAACGGATGGCTCGACGAAAAGCGGGCCGTTCTAGAAGCGCTCACCGGCATCAAACGCGCCGGCGCCGACATCATAATCACCTACCACGCCACCGACGCCGCCCGATGGCTAGCGTCATAACGTCATTAAAGTCTGGATCGCCGAGCGGCTTGAACGCAAGGTCTCATAGAGGCCCCGCGGGGTGGACGTTCTCACTGCCCATGAGGACCAGGCTAGCGAGCTTCCCGATCCCGAACTGCTGGACCGGGCGACCGCGCTAGGCAGGGTGTTGTTTACGCAAGTGACGACTTGGTCATGGAAGCGGCCCAACGCCAGCGACGGGGACAGCCGTTCGCCGGCGTGATCTACGCGCATCAACTCCGTATTTCGGTCGGTAGTTGCGTTGGTGATCTGGAACTCGTCGCGAATACGGGAAAATCCGAGGACATGACCGGACAAACTCTATTCTTACCGCTGTAGACTGGAGGTGCAGACGATGTACCGGGTAGACAGGGACGCCCTCACTCCCCAGAGCCACAAAGACCTGCTCCGGCGCAACGCCGTCTTCGAGCTTTCTTCAAAGCCGAAATTCCACGACTGGCCGAAGCGGGTCACGAGATCTCCCGACCGTTTCTGGCTGCAGGGCGGCTGCTGGCTTTCGGGAATGGTTCCGCCGCCACGTCCTTGGTAGCCTCCTGAAACGGTGTATGGTCTGAGGTCCCGATCTGGAAACGGAGGTATCGTGTGCGCTATGTGCTGATGATCGTGGGAGGATTGATGGTCCTCATGGGCGGCGTCTGGCTGTTACAGGGCATCGGCATCTTGCCGGGCAGCTTCATGACCGGACAGGTGTTCTGGGCCGTGGTCGGTGCGATCTCCGTTGTGGTTGGAGGCGCGCTCTTCTTCGCCGGGCTAAGGTTGAGTGGGCGCCGATGACGCCGGGGGGCCCTCGCTGTAGGGTAACCTTTGTCACGCCCTTGACCAACTGCACAAGTTAAGATTCTGTCAAACGTTTCCGAGGAGGATAGTTCGTTTGCAAGGAAGTAACGAAGGCCTGGAAGCCAGGGCGATGCTCGCCATGGACCGCTCGGCCAGGTTGATGGAGCGTGCGGCCGGGCTGATGCCCGGTGGCGTCAACAGCCCCGTGCGTGCGTTTCGCTCCGTGGGCGGAGACCCGCTATTCATGGAGCGCGGCGAAGGGTCCCGCATCTTCGACGTCGACGGTAACTCCTACATCGACTACGTGATGAGCTACGGGCCGCTCGTCCTCGGGCACGCCTATGCCGAGGTGATCGAAGCCATCGAGGCAACGGCAGGCAAGGGCACGACCTTTGGCGCCCCGACGGAGCTAGAGGTCGAGCTCGCCGAGACGGTATGCGCGGCCGTCCCCTCCGTCGAGATGGTCAGGATGACCAACTCGGGTACGGAGGCGACGATGAGCGCCATCCGACTCGCCCGCGGATACACGGGGCGCGAGAGAATCCTGAAATTCGACGGAAACTACCACGGCCACGGCGACGCCCTGCTCGTCTCGGCCGGCTCCGGCGTCGCGACCCTGGGGCTTCCCGACAGCCCCGGCGTCACGAAGGGGGCCGCCAAAGATACCGCCGTACTGCCGTACAACGACCTTGAGGCGGTGCGGGACCTCTTCGCGCGGGAGGGAGAGGAGTTCGCCGCGGTCATCCTGGAGCCCGTCGCGGGGAATATGGGCTGCGTGCCTCCCGCGGAGGGCTATCTCGAAGGCCTGCGTGAGATCACGAACCAGTACGGTACCGTGCTCGTCTTCGATGAAGTCATGACCGGCTTCAGGCTCGCCCGCGGCGGGGCGCAGGAGCGCTACGGTGTCACGCCGGATCTCACGTGCCTCGGCAAGATCATCGGTGGAGGACTCCCCGTCGGAGCCTACGGTGGGAGACGTGAGATCATGGACCTCGTCGCTCCCTCCGGCCCGGTCTATCAGGCCGGCACCCTCTCTGGAAACCCGCTCGCGATGGCCGCTGGCCTCGCCACCCTGCGCGCCGCGGCGCAACCGGGATTCTACGACAGGCTCGAGGAACTCGGGGCGCGCTGGCGGAGGGGCATGGCCGAGGCGGCCGCTGCAGGGAGGCGCCCGTTCACGACAAACCAGGTAGGCTCGATGGTGAGCATCTTCTTTACGGATGGTCCCGTGACCGACTTCGGCTCGGCGGCAGCCTCGGACACGGTGGCGTTCAAGGACTTCTTCTGGCACATGCTCTCCCGCGGGGTGTACCTGGCACCTAGCCAGTACGAGGCCGGCTTCATCTCTACGGCCCATTCAGAAGAGGACCTCTACCATACCTTCGAGGCGGCCCGCGCCTGGTTCGAGCAGGAGGGCTAGGTGAAGGAGACCGTCCGACGCACGCCCGACCTGTCGCTCAAGGAGACGTTTCTCCTGGCCGCAGCGGGGCTTCCAGGTAAGGACGCAAGGGCCGGGGTCGTGGCCGAGGCGCTCGGGTCACTGCAGCGGGGCTTCGACGCCCACTACGCCGGGGAAGGGGCTGGCGACGAGGACATCCTGGTCGGGGACGACGCGTACGCGCTCGCGGTCGAGACCATAGCGCGCCTCGACGAGCCACAATTCGTGGCGGTGGCGAGCCGAATGATCCGTGACGGCGCCGGACGCATCGCCAGCGGCGGTTCGGTCACCCTGGAGACGTGGACCCCGCACCTCGCCGGCCTCCTCGATATCATCTCGGACGAAGGCGCCGAAAAGTCAGAGGCCAGGATCAGGGCCGCCGCCGGGGAGCTTCGCGGCCGGAGTGGGTAAACCCGACGAGAAAAACCGGCTGCCTTCGGGCACGGAGCGGGCGCTCCTCGTGCGCGAGATGTTCGACCGGATCGCGGGCCGCTACGACCTCCTGAACACTGTTATGACCGCCGGCCTCAACCGCCTCTGGAACCGTAGGGCAATAAAGGCCGCGGGCCTGAAGC
Organism: uncultured Rubrobacteraceae bacterium; assembly: GCA_963830075.1. Lineage (GTDB taxonomy): Bacteria > Actinomycetota > Rubrobacteria > Rubrobacterales > Rubrobacteraceae > Rubrobacter_D. Next base: position 229,313 of record CAWHLD010000004.1, read on the forward strand.
CCGGCGACCAGGCGCTCGATCTCGCGTGCGGCACCGGGAGCCTGACCCGCGACCTCGCGAAGCAGGTCGGTCCCGACGGCTACGTTCTGGGTGTAGATTTCTCGAACGAGATGCTCCGCGCGGCCCGGTCCAGGCCTGCAGCAAACGTCGAGTACAGGCTAGGGGATGCGACGGGCCTTGGGGGCATTCCAAACAGTGTCTTCGACGCGGTGACCATCGCCTACGGGGCCAGGAACATCCCCGACCTCGACGCGCTGTTCTCGGAGATGGCGCGTACGCTCAAGCCCGGCGGTGTCGCGGTGTGCCTGGAGATAGCCCGGCCAAGGGGCAAGGTTGCATCCAAATTCTACGGGTTGTGGTTCGATAAGGTCGTTCCAAAGCTCGGAGGTTTCATCTCTGGGGACGCCTCAGCATACACTTATCTGCCCGAAAGCGTGAAAGCATTCGTGGCGCCCGACGAATTAGCTGACATAATAGGGCGTAATGGATTACAAGACGTTACATGGAGGCGGATTGCGGGTGGCATCATCACACTCCATCGCGGGGTCAGGCGAGGTTCCGGAGGCTAGCGGACTCCAATCTGCGCTACTCGAGGAGGCGTTCGAGACGATCGACGAGGTCGAGGGCCTGCTCGCGGGTGTGGCCGAGGGTGCGCCCGCGACGCTGGTTGAGCCGGCGCTTGGGTCGTTAACGTCTGGAGGAAAGCGTCTCAGGCCTCTACTACTGGTATTGAGCGCGCGCATGGGTGAGCCCGAGCGGGAGGAGCTGCTCGGGGCCGCCACTGCCATCGAGGTATTGCACACGGCGACCCTGATCCACGACGACATCGTGGACCGGGCGCAGACGCGCCGGGGCGTGTCCACGACCGTCGCCGGTTACGGGCGTGAGATCGCCGCCACCACCGGGGACTACCTCTTCGCCGAGGCCTTCTCGGAGCTGGCCAGGATCGGGGACCCCAGGCTCGTCCGTGCTTTCGCCGAGGCGTCGGTGGGGCTCGCTGCCGGGGAGCTCGAGCAGTACCGTGCCAACGGGGCCGACGTCGAGGTCGAGGCTTACCTGGAGCATGTAAGGAAGAAGACCGCGGGCCTCTTCCAGGTCGCTTGTGTGGCCGGCGGAACTCTAGGCGGGCTCTCTCTGGTGCAGATAGACGCCCTCGCGAGCTACGGGCGCGCTTTGGGCATAGCCTTCCAGATGTCCGACGACATAATGGACCTCGTCGGCAAACCCGGCCTCATGGGCAAGGGCATAGGCACCGACCTCGTCGAAGGTACCGTAACGCTACCCGTCATCTTCGCCCTGAAGGAGGGCGACGCCGGGATCATACGGCGCGTCCTCGCGGACCCGAGCCCTACGCCGGAGCTGCTCGAGGCCGGCATAGAGGCCGTGCTCACCACCGGCGCGATCGCCAGGACAGAGGAGTGGGCCAGGGGTGAGATCGACACCGCCCTCGAAGATCTCAGCCTGCTGCCGGAGAGCCCGGAGCGCGAGTTCCTGGAGTCCGTGGCCTCGGAGGTGGTCGGGAGGGATGCCTGAGACCGGACCCGCGGTCTTCGCGGCCGGAACCCTCATGCCCGTCTCATCACCCCCCATACGAGACGGCGCCGTGCTCGTCAGAGACGGCCGCATAGCGGCCGTTGGAGAGCTCTCGGAAGTTGGGCGTGAGAACCCCAACGTCGAGATCCGCTTCTTCCCTAACTATGTGATGGTCCCCGGCGCCGTCAACGCCCACGCCCACCTCGGGTTCAGACGGAAGGACGCGCCCGAGGGTGGCACATTCTCCGGGTGGCTCGGCAGGCTCATAGAGCGCCTGCCAGAGAAGGAGACCTGGACCGCCGAGGCAGCCCGCGGCTCTGCCAGGGAGGCCGTGGAGGCCGGAACGACGTACATGGCCGAATCGTCGCCGTACGGAGAATGCTTGCCGCAGCTCGCCGAGAGCGGCATGGCCGGGACCGTCTTCGCCGAGTTCTTCCCCCATGAGATCGGCACCCCCGAGGAGGCCGTCGAGTTCATCATCGGGAAGGCACGCGAGATCGGAGAGGATCTGCCAGAGCGTGTGAACGCCCGGGTCAGCGTGCACTCTCCTTACACCGTGGATCCAGAGTCCGCGCGTCTGGCGGCGCGCCGAGCGCGGGAGATCGGGTGGACGCTGGCGATCCACCTCTCCGAAAGCCCCGAGGAGGTCGAGTTCATAAAGAGTGGGACCGGCGGCCTCGCCAACATCTTCGGGGACAACGAGTGGGGAGGAGCGGGCGTCTCGCCGGTGCGCTACGCGCGAGACACAGAGCTGTTGGCCCACGAGACGATCGCCGCGCACCTGGCGACGGGAATTTCGGAGGAGGACCTGGACATTCTCGCCCGTACCGGTGTCGCGGCGGCGCACTGCCCCCGCTCAAACGATTTCCTGAGCTGCGGCGTCTCACCGGTTGGGCGCATGATGGAGCGTGGCATCAGGGTCGGGATGGGCACGGACGGGCTCTGGAGCAGCCCTAGCATGAACCTTTTCGAAGAGACGCTTTTTGCGGTAGAGCTGCACGGTCTGGACGGCGCACAGGGCCTCGAGATGGCCACGATAGGCGGGGCGCGGGCGCTCGGCATCGGGGCCGAGACAGGAACGATCGAGGTGGGTAAGTGGGCCGACTTCGCGCTGGTCGAGGTGTCGCCTGAGAGTGTGGATCCCGCACGGGACATACTCGAAGCCGCGGCCGGCGGGGGGGTCGCGGCCACGGTCGTTGGGGGCGACGTGATATACAATCGTCCTGGCGTCTGAAGATTTCGGAGGACAACCCGCCATGATGATGAACCGGGATAGGCTCAGCTTCTGGGTGAGGCTGGTCGCGATTCTGCTCGCCGCCGTCTTCCTCATCTCCTTCATCTTCCTCGGCATCGGCACCAACGTCCAGTACAACATCTTCGAACTGTTCGGCAACCAGAACCAGCAACAGCAGCAAGCAGATCAGGCCCCCGACCCGGAACAGCAGATCGCCGCAGCCCAAGAAGACCTCGAAGAGGACCCGAAAGACCCAGAGAAAATAAAGGACCTCGCCGCCCTCTACTACACCGCCGGCCGCTACGACGAAGCTATCCAGGTCTTGCAGCGAGGGCGCGAGGATGCCCCGCAGGACGAGGAGATACCGGCGTTCCTCGGCCAGATCTACAGCCAGCAGGCCCAGACCGCGACTGGGAAGGAGCAGAAAGAGCTTCAGGACAAGGCGGGGGACGCGTTCGCGGCGTCGGCCGAGGCACAGCCGGACGATGAGGAAGCCTACCTGCTTGCGGGCCAGGCCTACGACCAGGCCGGGCAGCCCGCCGAGGCCATAAAGTACTACAATGGTTACCTCGACCGTGCCCCGAATGACGAGAACGCCAAAGAGGTCAAGGACAGGATCTCGGCGCTTCTGGCGGGCAAGAAGGGCGCCGGCAGCGTGCAGCCTTGATCCAGTTTCGGTCCGAAGGCGTATAATGTCCTAGTGAACCGGCAGATAGCCCGTTAGGAGGAAAGGTGTTTGGTTCCATCGGAATGCCAGAGTTGATCATAGGTCTCGTCGTGATACTGCTGCTCTTCGGGGCGAAGCGGGTTCCCGAGTTGGCCCGTGGCCTCGGAAGCGGCGTGCGCGAGTTCAAGAAGGGCACCACGGAGGGCGAGGTCGAGGACAAGAAGAAGAAAGAGGAAGAGAAGGAAGAGCAGCTCGAGGCCAGCAAGAACGGCCACGACGACGAGGCCAAGCTGGAGGACGACTCTCCTGCCGAGAAGGCCGAGCAACAGCGTAGCTAGACCACCCACGGGTTCTTAAGTTCTAGATGGCAAGTCGCCTGAGACTCCCCTCGCGTCCGCGCGGTCCGCGCGACGAGGTGCGTATGACCCTGATCGAACACCTCGGCGAGCTGCGCTCGAGGATCATCAAGGTCGGCATCGCGTTCTTCGGCGTCGCCATCGTGGCCTGGTTTTTCCGAGAGCGGATCTTCGAATTCCTACTAGCGCCCGCTGGAGACGCCCTGAGCGGCAAGTTGAGCGTGACCGGGGTTACGGAGCAGTTGTTCACGGACATGAAGCTGGCGCTCTACGTCGGCTTCCTTCTTACCATTCCGGTACTCCTCTACCAGATATGGGCGTTCGTGGCCCCGGCGGTCGGAGACTTGGGCAGGGCCTTTACGTACACGATCATCACCCTGGCGTCCATGCTGTTTCTGGGTGGGGTCGCTTTCGGATACTACGTCGTCCTGCCGGTTGGAACTCAACTGCTGCTCAACTGGGACCCCGAACGGTATGACCTGGTTATTACCTCCCAGTTCTACCTGCAGTTCACGACGCGGTTTCTCCTGGCTTTCGGTATAGTCTTCGAGCTTCCCGCCGCGACCTACGTGGCAGCGAAGCTTGAGCTGGTCGATGCTCCGCTCCTCAAGAAGTACCGCAAGCACGCCATCATCGTCAACCTGATTCTCGCCGCCGCCCTCACGCCGAGCCCGGACCCCTTCAGCATGCTCCTGATGGGTATTCCGATGCTGGCGATGTACGAGCTCTCCATATTGATCGCCCGCCACGTGAACCCGACGACCGAGGTTACGGCGCACGAGCTGGCGGGGGACGGAGATGAGGATGTAGAGCCCGAGGCGGACGAGCCCGAGCTGGACGAGTCCGAGCTGGACGACTACGAAGACACGGATGATCATCCCGAGAACGGGCACGAGCGCGACCTGTAGGGACGGTTCGCGAACCGCCCTACAGAAGGATATTTGTGTCGGGCCTCGGCAGGGTTTGCGGCGTAACCCGTAGGATTCGAAGGCACTGCGTGGCAGATCTTCGCTCTCGCGGATCTCGGTAGCTCCCTCAAGCCTCCCTCAAACGCGATTCGAAGCGACGCATGGAGCGTCGGATCAGGTCCTCCGTAAGCCGCCGAAAGAACTCCCTGTGGGCTATCTTGTCGAGCCAGGAGGGTTTGATCCTGTAGTCCGTCCACAGCGTCATCCGGACGCCCCCCGTCCCTACCTCCTCGATGAGCCAGCCGCCTCTTCCCATCGCGCCTTCGACGTAGTCCCACTCCAGGCGTCGATGCGGCTCGACCACGGTGACGATGCTCGTTACGTCGTGCGTGAGGCCTGCGGCGCTGAGGGTGAACTCCAGCCTGGCCCCGGGGCGGAGGTCCGTGGTCTCGGCCCCGGCGTCCAGGGCTCGGGCTTGCTTGAGGCCAGCCGCCCACTCTGGGAAGTGCCGCACCTCGAGGAGGGCGGCGAAGATCCTCGCCGCCTCTATACCCGAGACCAGGTAGCTCGCCCTGTAGGGCCGGTGGTTCTCAGGCACCGATAAGGACCCCAACGGTGTAGAGCACCCCGAAGACGAGGTGGAGCGCCGCCGTCCGCTTGACGATGGGATCGAGGCGCCTCGGCGTCGAGTACGCCGCGATGTCGCGCCAGAGCCTGAAGGCGGCGAATACGCTTGGGAAGACGAGGGCGCACTCCGGGGGGACGACTCGGAAGACCATAAGAACCGCGACGGCGACGTAGGCCTCGAGCAGGAGGGCGCGGTAGACGAGTATCGCCACCTCCCTGCCGAAAACTATCGGCAGGGTCCTGCCGCCCGCCCCTGCGGTCCGAGACAAGGTCCCTGATGTTGTTGGCGAGCAGGATCGCGGCAACGAGACCCCCGATGGGTAGCGCCGCAAGCGGCACATACAGAGGAAAGCTGCCAGCCTGTACGGCGTAGGCGATCACGACGATCAAGATTCCCATGAAGAGGAAGACGGCCACCTCGCTCGCCGGGGTGTACGCGATGGGGCGCGGTCCCGCCGAGTAGAGGTAGCCGCCCAGCGCGGAGAGGCATCCGAGCACGAGGATGGGCCAGCCGCCCACGCTGATCAGGTAAATGCCGAGAAAGAGCGCCAGAGTGTAGCAAAACAGCGCGCCCACGATGACGCTGCGCGAGCTCACGCGGCCGCTAACTATGGAGCCGGCGATCCCGACCGTTCCCTCCACGTCGAGGCCGCGCTGCTCATCGTAGAACTCGTTGAACATATTGGTCGCGGCCTGAATGAGGAGGCTGCCGAAGAGCATGGCGAGAAACGGACCCAAGGCGAACACTCCGTCCTTGAATGCCAGCGCCGTCCCGAAGGACACGGGTACCGCCGCCGCCGTCAGGCTGAACGGCCTGGCGAGACGAAACCACTCTGCGAAAACTGGCCGCCGTTCTGGATCTGTCATTCGGCCAATTGTGGAGAGAGTCGCCGGCTTTTGCAATCCGTCCGTTCACGGTTTTCAGGCTACAGGCATCAGGTTGCAGGCTTCGAGGAAGGCTTCAGGCTACAGGTGTAGTCTGCTTGCCCCGCCACGACCGTGCACTGAATGTAGCGTCTTCGGGCGGCGCGTCGTTGTCTTGGAGCCGGGTGTCGCCTTCCAAGATCTACCTGATGCCTGTAGCCTGACACCTGAAACCTATATGTGATACAACCGGCAGTCGTGGAAGCCGACCGTTCCAGGGGACTCGCAAGCTCTTATCTGCGGCTGGTCCGGCCCAAGCAGTGGACCAAGAACGGGTTCGTGCTGGCCGGGGTGGTCTTCGCGGAGAAGGCCTTCTCCGCGACCGCCGTGGCCCACGCGCTTCTAGCCTTCGTGGTCTTCTGCGCCCTCTCGGGAGCCGTGTACGCGGCCAACGACGTGCTCGACGTCGAGGAGGACCGCAAGCACCCGCTCAAGAGGTTCAGGCCAGTTGCGAGCGGGGAGATCTCAGCCCCGCTCCGCACTCATCTTCGCCGGCTTGCTTGCCACAGGAGCCCTCGTCGTTAGCTTCATCTTTCTACCCTACGGCGTCGGGGTAGCGGGAATCGCCTATTTGCTGTTACAGCTTCTGTACACGACCGTTCTCAAGCACACGGCGATTCTGGACGTTATGAGCATCTCGGGCGGGTTCGTCATCAGGGCGCTCGCCGGAGTTGCCGCGGTTAGCAGCCCGATCTCACCCTGGCTCATAGTTTGTACCGGGCTGCTTACGCTCTTCCTCGGTTTCTCCAAGCGCCGCCATGAGATCGCCACTCTTGGTGAGGGCGCCGTCATCCACCGCAGGAACCTCAGAGACTACTCCGTCCCGATGTTGGATGAGATGATGAACATCATGATCTCGGCGACCATCATCGCCTACACGCTCTACACCTTCACGGTGTACGAGAGGCAGGACCAGATCTTTATGATGGCGAGCATCCCGTTTGTGATCTACGGGGTGTTCCGCTATATGCTCCTCGTCCACCGCGATGGCGGCGGCAACCCAGACACGCTGCTGCTCTCCGACAGGCCGCTCCAGATCGCGCTGTTTCTCTGGCTGGTCGTGGTCGGAACGGTCATCTACATCATCCCCCTGTGGCACGGCTGAGAAGAAACCTCGTCCTGGCCCTCGCCCTGGGCGTCGCCGTCTACGTGGCCCTCGCGATCTTCTCCGACCTTCCCAAGCTCATCGCCGCCATCGACAACTTCGACTACGCCCTCATACCAGCGATCCTCGGCCTCGTCGCCCTCTCCTACGTGGGACGGTTTTTTCGCTGGACGTACTACCTGAGGGTCCTGAAGGTCTCCGTCCCTACGGGGATAAACGCCGCGATCTTCGCGTCGGGGCTCTCGATGGCGATCTCACCAGGCAAGCTCGGTGAGGTCCTGAAGAGCGTCTTCGTCCGCAGGGTCTCCGGCGCCCCGATAGCCCGCACGGCGCCCGCCGTGGTCGCCGAACGCGCCACCGACGGTACTGGCATGGTCATCTGGGGTTTCCTCGGCGCCTTCGCCCTGAACCTGCCACCGTGGACCATGCTGATGTTCCTCGCCGTCGCGGCCTTCGGCATCGCCGTCCTACGCTCCAAACGCCTCTCGCTCGCCGCCGAGCGCGTTCTCGGCAAGCTGCCGCTCGTAAACCGTTTCGCCCCGCACCTGAGTGATTTCCACGGCGCCTCTAACGAACTGCTAGGGACGAAACCGCTCCTGATCGGCACCGTCATCTCCTTCCTTTCCTGGGGCCTGGAGTGTACCGGCGTCTACCTCTGCGCCGTTGGGCTCGGCGTGGACAAACCCTTCCTGCTCATCGTCTTCGTGTTCGCTGTTAGCTCGCTGCTCGGGGTCGTCAGCATGCTGCCCGGTGGGATCGGGGCCGTAGAGGCCGGCCTCTATGGCCAGTTCGTCGCCGTCGCCAACCTCTCCACGGGCATCGCCGGCGCGCTCACCCTGATCATACGCCTCGCAACCCTCTGGTTCGCCACCCTGCTCGGTATCCTCGGCCTCCTCCTCGTCCAACGCCTGCTTGGCGACGTGTCGGTGGAACAGGCATCAGGCATCAGGCTACAGGCATCAGGAGATCAAGGGCGAAAATCGTAGCCGGAAAACACATCGCGTTACCAAAGGTCGGATAACGCGCAGGGGCCGTAGGGGCGGTTCGCGAACCGCCCTCTCGAACCGCCCTAAACCAGCGTGCCCCTGACGATGTAGCGCACGTTCCAGTTGGGGCCAGGGGACCAGTAATCACCATAGTCCTCGATGCAGGTCTGCAAGGACACCGTATCTGTTCCCGTCGGGCCCGTAACCGAAAGTTCGTCTATGGGGACCTCGAGGATCTCGCTCACCGCGTAGGTGTAGGTGTGCCCGTTGGAGTCGGTAACGTAGATCTTGTCCCCCTGCACGAGGTTCGGGAGGTTCCAGAAAACGTGGTCGCTCGGGGTGCCAGGATAACCGACCCGGTGTCCGGCTATGTAGGTGTTGGAGCCGGCAACCCACGGGTAGCCGGAGCCGACGTAGTGCCCGGCACCCTGTGAGAGGCTGGCCTCTTCCGTCCCTTCGACGACGGGGATGTCCGAGATGCCTATCGCCGGCACGCTCAGGGTCATGTAGGTGTCAGCGGGCACGGCCGCGGGGGCAGACGAGGAAGCGGACGCCGAAGCAGAACCCGAATCGGATTCCGCGTCGGGCTTCTCCTTTTTCGGCTCGGGTTCTTGGACGGCCCGCGCTATTTGATCGGCCCTGTCCTCGGGCTCGGTATCGTCGGCCGTCTTGGCCGCCTCTTCGGCGACGGGCTCTGGCGTGGTATCTTCGGCCCCAACGGGCTGAATAGCCCTCTTGGCCGGGTCCGCGTCGGCCCCGGAGAGCGCCCCAGTGCCAGCCATGACGGCGAGGACGCCGACGGCCAATACCGCCACTACACCAAGCGCATACAGAGCCAGCCGCCCCCGTCCGGCCCCGAGCCATCCCATCATCCAGCCTCCCCTACTTTTCCCTCAAAACAAGGGATTTCCATGCTCTACCTTTATCGAGTCCTGGCAACGTGGGACGTCAGCCGTGACAGACTGCACTCTAACACTGCCACATATCAAGTACAAGAATATTAACAATCATGCAATAGTTTGCTACTAGATCGGGCATGGTATCGATTGGACGTTGATCGAACACTCCATCGGGGGTCAGCATCGTTGCGTAGCGCGGACAGCGTCGTCGGGTAGATCGTGCCGCCCTAGTCGACTTCGCGCATCGTACGGCTCATCGCTCCGAGTATGGCCGTAACAAAAAGGAGTGCTCCTGCGGCCACAAACATCGCCGTCAGATTGATTCCGACCAATACTCCGGCGAGTGCGAACGAGATCGGGTCAAGGGCGACCGCCGAGAACATCGCGAGGCTCATCACGCGTCCGATCAAGGCCGGCTCCGCGCGTTCCTGGAGCCACGAGATCGTTATGACGCCGAGGAAGCTTGCCGTGGCGCCTATCGCGGTAGCAACGACGACCGCGACGGCCAGATTCGGTACGAAGGCGATCGCTGCGACGATGATACCCAACACGCCCGTAAGCGAGAGTTCTATCAAGCCCCGCCGCCTGATCCTGCGCACCGATCCAGCACCGATGATCCCGATCAAGGACCCGACACCCGCGGCAGCCACCAGGGTACCGAACGCCCCGGCGCCCCCGAGGCGCAACTCGGCGAGGACGGCTCCTCCGACGTACAGGGGGCCCATCATGGCAACGTTGGTGCCTAGCACGATCAGCAAGAGGGAGCGGATCACAGGGTCACGCATCACATAGCGCAGTCCTTCGATAAACTCAGCCCGTGTACTGCTCGGCACTTCTTCCTGAGCGTCGTCGGATCGGGTCTCTGTCGACTTTACGGCCCTCGCCAACGCGCCGAACAACGCGGTGGCGATAAGGAACAGCAGAGCGGTGGCGCCAAAGCTAGCTCCCAGGCCGAGAAGCGCGAGCAAGGACCCTGCCAGGGCTGGCCCGAAGATGCCGCTCGCCTGCTCCGCGCCCTGGACCAGGGCGTTAGCCGCGCCCAGACGGTCGCTGTCGACCAGGGCAGGCACGACTGACATCGAAGCGGGATAGTAGAGTGCGTCGAGCGCGCTCAGGCCCGCCGCGATAACGTACACGTGCCAGAGTTGGGTCGCGTCCGTCAGGATCAACAACGTCAGCAGGGCCAATAGCAACACGCGTCCTATGCTGGCGAAGATCATGATGAGCACCGGCGAAGTTCGGTCGCTCAGAACCCCGCCAAAGGGCATCAAGATCGCACCCGGTATGGACGCGACCGCGAGCACCGCGCCAAGCTCCGCGCCCGAGCCCGAAATACGCAGTACAAGCCATGTCAGGGCGACGAGGAACGCCTGATCCGCGAGCATCGAAAGGCCAGCCCCCGACCACAACCGTCGGAAGGGTCGCCCCTTCAGTGGAAGCCAGAGGTCGAGATCTCGCAGCCGCGTCAGCATACCTCAGGTACTCCGCAATCGCAGACCGCCTACCCGAAAAACCGACTTCGGTTGTTGCATTGCTTAAACATATCCAAGTATGGTATCGTATATTCAACAAACAAACTAGCGGGGTAGGGGCGAGAGGTCCGGATGCACATTGCGCAGAAGTTCGAGCGCTTGTTGGCGATGTATCGCCGTTCGGACGGGCGCAGATGGAGCGGCCAGGAGATCGACGAGGCAACGGGTGGTGTCGTCACCCGTTCTTACGTCACCAACTTGAAAAAAGGAAGGATCGAGAACCCCGGGTTCGAGAAGTTGAGGGCCATCGCGAAGGTCATGGACTTCCCGCCGGAGCTATGGTTTGAAGAAACACCCGGGTTTGCCGCGGAGCTGGCTGTACAACCCCTTCCCGAAGACAGTAGCGTCGCTGACAAGACGAACCGCCTGTTCGACGCCGTCAGAAACGAGAAGTCGGGAAAACCCTATACCAACGCCGAAGTAGCACGCATGAGCCTGGGAGACCTGACCGAGGAACACGTCGAACAAATCAGGGCCGGGAAGCTCCCCAACCCCTCTATGAATCAGGTGGTCACCCTGGCGGATGTCTTCGGCGTGCATCCTTCGTACTTTCTTGACCCGACCAGAAGGCCTCCCCTGCTCGATGAAGAGGCGATGCGCATCTTCCAGGACGAGACGGTTAGCGCGATAGCCCACAAGAGCTTGCACCTGCCTGGTCGTGAGAGGCAGATGATCCTCAACATCATCCAGCAATTCGAAGACACGCAAGGGGCTGAAGATGGAGGCTAGCGCGCCGAAGCGTGGCTCGGTCAATATGCTCTGGGCAAAGATAGAAACCTTGGGGCGCCATCTCCGAGACCTAGGCGGTGCGCGCTCGCGAACCCACGGATCCAGGTCATTGCTCACGGCCGCAGAGTTTCAGGAGGAATTGGCTATCCTTGGCCTGTCGGGCAGGAGGTTTGACCCCAAAGATTATGCAGAAGCTCTCGGGGATTATCTGAACATCTCCATCGCCATACACGTAATTCCTGACGACTGGTACCCTGAACTCTTGCATCGCCTGGCGATCTCAGGACGGCTGGGGGAACTTCACTACTCGGAGCAGTTGAACCTGGCCGCCATATTCGTTCCTGGGAGTCTGCCGGCGTTGGTTCTGACCTTGACGATCCTGCACGAGCTCGGGCACCTCGCCGCGGGCGATCTCCTGATCGAGCCTTCTAGAGAGGCCAGTGGGACCCACCACCGGCATGTCGAGGAGGCGAAGTTCGCGACCTTCTCCACCAAAAAAGGTAATAAGCTCGCGCGAGGCCTTCCGTTTGCAGAGGAGTCTCTCCGGGAGCGCGAGGCCAACCTGAGGGCTTCGTATGCCCTCTTCGCTGGCTGTTTGGGTAACGACAGTCCCCACGCCTACGCCATGCACAGTGTGTTATGAGCGCCGCCCAACACCAGGCTCTCGTGCTCAGCGCCATAAGTCTCGCTGCCTTCGTATTCTTCTCATGCATCGCCATTTCATCTAGAAGGACCAGGTTCAGTGTCTTCGCGGCATGCAATCTCCTCGTCGTGGCGGTGATGTTTGGCGCCGTAGCCCTAATTGATCTCTCCGGTGAGCGCACGCAGGTCGCATTGACCATCATGACGGAACTTCCCATCGTTCTCATAGTAGCGTGGGTTTGCCTCGCCTTGGCGGGTGGCTCGCCTTCCCAACTTGGTAACGTCCCGGTCGAGCCAGTGGCGCGCCGGACCAGGTTACGGACAGTATTGAGGGTTGCGCCCCTTTCCCTCTTGCTTTGCGTGGGTCTTGCTGGCGTAGTCGGATTTGCCTGGCCATCACCTGCCATGCGCGTCTACGCGTCCGCGCCACCCGAGTTCTTTATTTTGAAGGGGCTGGTTATGATCCCTGAAGCATTCTATGCGGGCCTTGCAGCGCTAGTTTTCGTGATGGCTGGGCGCTCATCGCGGCTCAAAAGGCGCCCTTACTTCAAGAACCTCGCTTTCGCTCTGGGTATGTTGTGTATCGCTGCGATAGCGTTGGGTTCGACGATCTTTGCCGGCGTAAGGGTGTGGGCTTCCGGTGAGAACCGTCGGGCGGTTCTGGAGTTGCTCAATACGTTAGAGACGTCTCTTGCCGTCTCGTGTATCGTCGCATTCACTGTCGGCCTCTCCTTGAGGTATACGCCCGCCTATGCGGGGCCGCTCCTACACCGCCTCCAGACAGGGTGGCTCCATGCCCAGGAACAGTTCGAATCCCTCGAGTGGCGCGCCGTCAGCGCCGGTGCTGCGGAGCGGTTGGCGAACGCGTCTGACGTTGTCGTCATGGCGTGTCGTCTTCGCAATGTATCCGAGTCGGACACTGAGAAAGCACTAGCTACGATCAGGTTGGTCGCCGTGATGAAAGATCCTTCGACAGAGACGCAGCATATTACGCCCGAGGCGGCGCACGAACTCTTCGTGCTTCAGGAAGAGATTTTGCGTGACGATGCGTTGGCGTCGAAGATAAGCTGGGCGGCCAGTTCGAGGTCCCGCGCCCATGAGCCCCAGACCGTCAAATCCGCGCCGCTGCATGACGCCTTGAGGGCCGCACTCGATCTCATAGACGATCCTGCCAAAGGATCGCCCTTACAAGACCGACCGCTCTGGTATTGGATAGTCGCCGTTAGCGCAGCGAACGCGAAGATCATGGATCCCCCCGACCGCGTGTCTGTGCAACTCCAAGATCAGGTCGAGTACCGCACGGCCGTCGAGGCATGTCACGCCGCGAGAACCTCTCTGCAGATGTTGATATCCGACGATCGAGGATGGAGGGCTGAATACAGCGGATAGTGAAGGCATAAGTTCCATCGAGTCTCAATGACCACGGCGATCGAGAGGAGTGGGGTTGAAAGACGACAACGACACAAGCGAGCGGATGGCTAATGAAGCGTTCGGCAAGCCTACGCTGATGGCGAAGATAAGGAAGCGCACGGAAGTAGAACAGGATTTTTCTGCTACGAACGTGTTGCCACCTTACTCAGCCGCCGCGCTCGGGCAGGCACCTTACGTGGCCATAGGCAACGGTGCCATCATCGTTCAGCGCAGGTGCAACAACTGGAACTGTTAGTGTCAGGACCCTGGTAGTTACGAACTTGAGGCATCTGGTGTGCATCACGGGCCAAGCGCTCCCAAAACACGGAGACCATCGCTTCGATAATGTTGAACGCTCGACGCATAGGTGAAGAAGCCGAAAGGGTCGCGCTCATGCTGCCGCTGAGGCAGGATGAGGCTTTTGGATCTTTTTACTCGTACTTGACCGTCGACGAGCCCGCCGTTCACCTGATGCCTCTTCACTTTCTCCCTGACGCCTCTCGGGGACGGGTCGACGAGGGTTTCCTGCGCGAACTCTCAGTGGCAGCCAAGCTAGAATACGCGCGTAACCGCTGGCTCGATGAGCTAGCCGATAATCCCGGTTCCGTAACCGGATTATCCTCGGCGCACCGGCTCAATGAGGCCCTGATCCGGCTTATCCACTCACGCTACGCCGAGGTCCTCGATGATGCCGCTGCCGCAGCTTTCTTCCCCGTTCTTTCGGATCTCCATGCTAGCCACGGGTTGTCGTTGATACTCGACAGCACGTGGTCCCGAAACTCCCCGCCCTCCATGACCGTCGGAGAATACGCCGGGCATGCCAGGACGCGGCACGGTCCCGTCCGCGCTCCGCTGGACGCCGTGCTCTTTCGTGTAGGAGCCGCAGACAGTCTGCTTGAACGGGCTAGAGACTCCTGGCACAACTGGGCGCTCGGCGTCCAGTTCTACGACGATGCCATCGACGTAGAAGAAGACTTTCAAGACCATAACTTGAGTTGGACCGTGTCACGTACGCTCGAATACTACGACGAGCAACATGTCGACTCCGGCACGACCGGTGCGCCGACTCCAGACGCGTTCTACGAAAAGGCCATGACAGAAGGGATTGTTTCCGAGACTCTCGGTTACGCAGAGTCCTACTTTGCCGAGTCGGCCCGATTCGCCGAGCCGGCCTTCCCGAGCTGGGTAGCGTATCAGCGGGCGTGCATGGACCGGACGCGGCTCTTGCGAGAGGACTATGAGAGGCTGATCTCCGAAGCCTGACA
>CAWHLD010000005.1:0-74331 GCA_963830075.1 uncultured Rubrobacteraceae bacterium
TTCGATGACGGCGAGGTTGCCGCGCTGTACATAGATGCCGCCGCCTCTAGTGTCGCAGCATCCGCCGTTGACCTTGGCATTGCCGCCGCTCACCGTCAGCCGCTTCACGGTAAGGTTTCCCTCTCGCACATTGAATACCCGAGACGGTTCCGCCGCTCACCGTCACGCTCTGGCCGGTGCCGTCCACCGTGGTGTTATACGTTGTTGTCCCGAAGATAGGAGCGGCGTTAATAAAGATCTGGCTGGCGAGCGTGATGGTACGAGAACCAGCCGCAGATCGAACGTTATGGTGTCGGCCTCAGTGTTCCCGTTAGCCGTCGCCACCGCCGCCCTGAGCGTTCCCGCGCCCGAGTCGGCGTTGCTCGTCACGACGATGTTCGCCGCCCGCGCCGGGCTCGCCATCGCCAGCATCGCGATGAATACGAAGACGGCCGCGACAACCGCCGCCACCAAGTTCCTCCGTGCCCAAAAGATTCCATGGTTCCTTACTCCGCTCATGCCCATCTTCCCTTCTCGTTGAGAATCGGAAGGGAGAGAGCCTACACCGCCCCGCCTGGTGTGCCGGATAGTTGTATACCAGTAGCATGCGCGCTATCTGGGTGAAGCGTATCCCCTAAATGAGCTAGGTTTTAGAACTATTGCAGCTTTTTGCGAACTTCGCCTATATCGGATCCTGTGAACTTCCGAGAACCCCCTTTATGCGAACTTCTCAGAACTCCGTACACGCGAAGTTCGGAGAAAGCCCCTTCCACGCACTCCGGTGAATAGAACGAACTTGTGCAGACGATAGTAATCTTTGCAGCAGTGGGCGATCTGGGACACAATGGTTGTGTCCTCGTCGAAGACAAGCCCGCCAACAGGGCGGCTCACAAAGCCATCGCGCTTCGTCGGTAGAGTTACCCAAGATACAGAAAGGAGGCTCGTTGTGGTCGACCATCACACCAAGGCCGTCGCCCAACTGAGCACCCTCTCAGAACTCGCCTCAGAGATCGCCTTAGAGCGTGCATCAGAGCGCACCCCCGAGACCATAGAGCGGGTGCTGGAAGCGGCCAAAGAGGAACTCGGTATGGAGGTAGCTTTCGTCTCCGAGTTCACCCAGCGGCGAATGGTATTCCGCAAGCTTGCTGGTGATGCAGAGTCCTTCGGGTGGAAAGAGGACGATAGTGTACCGGTGGATGACACCTTCTGTCGGCTGCTTTTGGAAGGACGCCTTCCGAACGTGATCCCCGACGCCAAGGCCGACGGGCGGGTGAAGTTCCTTAACGTGACCGGCAAGGCGGGCATCGGCTCCTACGTGGGTGCGCCCATCAGGTTCTCAGACGGCCATCTGTACGGCACGTTTTGTGTCCTGAGCCACTCTCCCGAACCTTCGCTCGTGGAGCGGGATGGGCAGTTCGTAAGGGTGCTCGCGCGCCTGGTGGCCGAGCAGATAGAGCGTGAGCGCCACCTCCTGCAGGAGGCAGCCACGCGCGCCAGGATCCACGAGCAGCGGGTGATAAGCCGCGAGCTGCACGATCGTGTCGCCCACACGATGGTCTTGGTGAGCCAGAGCCTTCAGCTCTACGAAGTCTACCGGGAGCGCGATCCCGAGAAGGCCGCAGAGAAACTTGAGCTCGCCAAGCGAATGAGCCGATGAGGCGCTTGAGGAGACGAAGGACCTCTCTCAGGCTCTAAGGGAGTCCGAGAGCGAGGAAGGGGATCTGGAGCTGGAGGCGGCACTCTCAGAAGTTCTACGGGATATCATGCCGCCGCAGATGGAGGGCAAGCTTAACGTGTTGGGCGACGACGGCGCGGTCTCCGATGAGGTGCGCGAGCAGCTATTTCTGGTGTTGCGCGAGGCGGTGCGCAACGCGGCCTCCCACTCTGGGGCGAGCAAGTTGAGCGTGGAGGTAAGAACCGATAAGGAGAGGATCGTCGGGGTCGTGGAGGACGACGGTCGGGGCTTCGAGCGAAAGCCGCCCGAGAGGGCCGAAGCCGGAGGGCTTGCCTACATGGCAGAACGCGCCTCGCTGTTGGGCGGCACGTGTTCGATCGAGTCGGCGCCGGGCGAAGGAACGCGCGTGCAGACGAGCTTCCCGGTGGAGGGCGCCTAGCGCCTCACACGCTGACTTCCGAGCAACATGCGTACAGAACTTCCTAGAATGCTGCAAAGCGGAGGTTCAACTTCTGAGAACGCTCCTTCCACGCACTCGGATGAATAGAGGTTGCGAGCCTTCGGGCAAACGGCGAGGATATACGCGATGGCGCGTCTGAGGATAGCCGAGCTGCTCGCGAACGCGCCGATCGACCCCGAAGCTCACCTCGACGCCGCGCGGGTCGAGCGCTACGCCCGGACCCCCGACGCCCTGCCGCCCGTGGTCGTCGTCGACACCCCGGAAGGGCTGCTTCTGGCCGACGGCTACCATCGCGTTGCCGCCTCTCGGCGCCTGGGACTGGAGGAGGTCGAGGCCGAAGTGCTAACCGGCAGCGCGACGCGCTGCAACAGATCGGGCTGGCGCTCGTCGGGGCCGCCGGTGCCCGGCTGGCGACGGCCCCCGGGCTGCAAGCCGGCCAGACGACGCTCCTCGGCCTCATCCGCCACATGTTTCCGCAAGACCACTCGGTTATTGCTTGTCTGGCCGGTAGACAAGCGCAAGGGAGCCAAAACTGAGAGCTGTGCTTTCGACAAGCCTCAGCTTCGTCGGAGGCGTCCCGTCCGGGAAAAACCGCCTTCCCCTGCCCATGATGAAGGGCTGGACTAAGAACCGATACTCATCGATCAGATCCGTTCCCATCAGCGATTGGACCAGCCTCGCGCTGCCATCGATAATGATGTCTTTGCCCGGCTGCTGCTTCAGTTTGGCGATTTCTTCCACCACATTTCCCGAGATGATGGTGGATTCTTTCCAGGGAGCTGCCGAGAGCGTGGTCGAGACCACATATTTGTGCATCCGGTTGAGGAT
This sequence comes from uncultured Rubrobacteraceae bacterium, assembly GCA_963830075.1. Taxonomy (GTDB): domain Bacteria; phylum Actinomycetota; class Rubrobacteria; order Rubrobacterales; family Rubrobacteraceae; genus Rubrobacter_D. The sequence continues at coordinate 2,943 of CAWHLD010000005.1, forward strand.
CGGCCCAGGGCCATCGCCGGTCGTCTGTTTGGACCAGCCCGGCCAAAGCATTTCATAGGTGACTCGTCCCAGGAGGTACGCATCGGCGTTCGAGTACTCCTCCGTAATGTAGCGCATTCTCTCGTGGCTATTTGTGTTCTGCCACCAGTAATCCATCGTATCTGCGTCAAAGACCCCATCCAGGGTGGTCCACGCTTTCACCCAGAGCTTCCTCATGGTTGTTCTCCTTCCAAAAATACGATCTGCTCACCTCTTGCAAGCAAGAAATATATTACCCCCACAGACGCCTCGCCTCGATCATCGAATGCCGGCAAGAGTCCAGGGTTTATGGCGAGGTTTACCCCCTAAAGCCGAACTTCCCAGAACTCCGTAAAGCGGAAGTTCGCAGAATTAGCCTTCCACGCACTTCGGTGAATAAGGTAATGAGGAAGGGCCGGGATGTGCTATCGGTCCCGGTCCTTCGAATGCGCCGCGTTAGGAGACGGCGACGGTCCTGACTTGCTTCCACTGGGCCGCACTCGTGGTGGTAGTGCTCGCTACGCACACGAACAGGTTGGCCGCCGCGTCCATGTACACATCGCCCTTGGCGAAGGAACCACTGGTGGGCCTGCCGACGCCAGACTTGGGCACGATCCTAAGCTGCGCCTTGCCCCCTGAGAAAGCACCAGCGTAACCGGTCCCGCCCTCGCCGAAGATCCCCGTACCGCCGGCGGTGGTCTTGCCGTGCACGCCGTGCACGACGCCCTCGCCGCGCACCCCGGCACCTGTGGGGTTGCGCCCGAGGACGCCTGCGTTGTTCAAACCCCTCCCGTCCCCTACGACGCCGTAGCCCGAGCCCGTGTGCACGCCGGAAACGCCGGAGTAACCGGTGGTCGACGACTCGCCCACGACGCCGCTCTGGCCCACGCCCCGCACGCCGTGGCCTCCGCCGTTGCGCCCGAGGACTCCCGCAGAGCCACCCGTGCCGTCTCCGACGACGCCGTAGCCGGAAGTGCCGGTGTGCTGGCCGAAGACGCCCGAATAGCCGCCCTTAGCGGAGCTGCCCCACACCCCCGTCCCACCCGGGTTGCTGAAGCGCCCGGCGGGGTCGACTTCGCTGTCGGTCTTGCCCGTGATGGCGGTCATGCCCACCGTGGTGCGTGGCACATCCGCCTCCGCATATACCGAGTGCGTGTTCACGCTGTTGAAGGTATCAGCTCTGGCCTCGCGGGGGTTGATCAGCATCCCCGCAGCCATGGCGGCCACCGCGGCGGCCCCGGCCTTGCCCAGCAGCGCCCGCCTGCTTACCGGACCCTCAAACCTGGACGTCTGCTCCCCGTCCCATAGCGGGACCAAGCTGCTCGTCTCGGCTGGCTCGTTCCTTGGCGTGTCCGAGCCCTTCAGTGCTACCACCTCGTTGCGAAGCTCGGCATTCTCGCGCTCCAGTGTCTCAAGCCTCTGAGCCAGTCCCTCCAAGGTCAGTCCTTCGTCTCGTTCGCCCATGCTCGCCTTCTCCCTTCGCCAGCGTGTGGTGTGTTGTGTTGCTGTACGATAGCGGGCGAACGTCTCCCAACCGTTACCAGAAGCGTTACGAGCAAGAACTCTCGGAATTTTTCGTAGCCTACTCACGCTCCTGGCTTCGCCGCGGTCCTGCAAGAGCCACGCTACGCAAGCAGGCTAGTGAGCAACAGTACATCCCCGAAATGGGCCAGACACTAAAACATCTTTCGGCGTACTTCCTAGAGAACCTCCTAAAGGCGAAGTTCCGAGAAGACCCCTTCTACGAGGTTCGGTGAATAGCGGCGCTGGCTACAACGATCCGATCAACGCGAGGGCATAAAAGGAGCCGAGGCTGCTAGACTCCGGCCCTTCGTTTACTGAGTCCTCTCTGCGCAGTAAACCCTGCGCCAAGCGGCTCAGCAGGAGATCCTAGGGAACCTCACAATTGTTGTGGATCTGGCTGCCCTTATGGGTAACGACGTTACCCGAGCCACCTTCCTCACCGAGCGTCCCACCGTTACAGTGGTCGACCCCTGCTCCTGTGCCGTTTCCGGAACCCGAAGCGCTGGGAGGCCCCCCTGGTTGGTCCGCTCCGGTTTGAAAGGTGTTTTTGGCAAAGACCGGCGCGGCCAACGCCAACATCAACACAGCCATCACCGTTAACACCGAAAGTGTGCGCTTCATAAGCTCTACCCCTTTCCGAACAGAGCGGGGGATGAGCCCCGCTTACGTTAGCTAACGAACGAAGTGTGAAGGGTTAGAAGGGCTGGCGCAACTTCCGAGAATGCCTCTTCCACGCACTTCGGTGAATAGGGCATGAAGGAGGCTCACAACTCGGCTACGAGAGAGTTGTCACGAACGGCAAGGCAGCCGTTCCAGATGCTACGAAAGAGGAAGGTGCGGCACCGACACTGACGTCGGTGCCGCACCTTTACGGGCCAAACCGTTAGGGCTATTCCGGCGGCGGCGGAGGACCGGGCGGGTACGGGTAGAGGTGCGCGTTGCAGTAGGAACCCGGACTCGGAGCGAACGCCTTGCCCCCCGCCGCAACGATCTGCCCGTAAGACTGCACCAGACCGCCCTCTTCGAGATCAAGGGGCTCATCATTCAGCCCCGAGAAGGAGCAGACCGAATTAGCATGTGCGGGGCCCTGTTCGAACTTGCCGGGCACCTCTTTCTGAGGAGCAACGGCGAACGCCGGCACCGCCAGGGCAACCATCAACAGCGCCATCACCGCCATCACCGCCAACATCACAACGTAGCGCTTCAAACGCTACCTCCCTTCGTGCGTGCGGGCAGTCGGTTGCACCACTGGCTCCCCGCTACCCCAATAGGTGCCCACCATCGATGAGGGGCGGTTCCGGGCCTTTGCTCGCCTGTACCAGCATGCACCCTACCGACCTTGGGCACCCCATCACATCCCCCATTTGGCCTAGATACGAAAACTTTCTGAAGCAACTTCCGAGAACCCCGTACATCCGAAGTTCAACCCCGAAGGTCATAGACCCACTTCGTTCGACCGGGCACCTCCGAACCATAGGGCCCATCTACTCGGTACATGGGGTCGTGCGGACTTCCGGGGGCTTCTCAGCCGCCTATCCCGCCCTTTAACTGAGCCAACTTGATCTCGGGGGCGTCCGTCTTGCCGAGATACACGGTCTTCTGTTTGCCGTCCTTGCGGAGGTGGAAGTACCAGTAAGGTCCACTCTCGCCCCGCTTCTCCAACTGCAGCACCCCGCTGCCATAGGCTCGCCGCTCGAGGACGGTGCTCGAGGGGCCAGCGCTCGGCAGCACTTCATCCCCGGCCAGTTGCCTGCGACGGCGATCTACGGCGGCCTCAAGCCGGTCGAGCTCCTCGGCGTCCATCGCGTCGACGCACTCTATGAGAGCGGCCGTGCTCAGCATGTCGGTCATAGACTCCCTCCTAGGTTGTGCATGCACAATTGTAGCACACCGGAGGCGGCCACTCTCCCAGGGCCGTCCCATAAGGGTTCGACCGCGACTGTGCAGAGTGTGGTCTTCCGAGAACGCCATCGAGGCGGAGTTCGTAGAATAGGCCTACTCGCACGCCACAACCGCCAACGAAGGGAAGGAACGTAGCGCGATGGACCAGCCAACCGCAGGGGAAGCACTGAAGCGGCTCGAGCCGCTGGTCGGCGAATGGACCCTCGAGGCCAAGCCCCCCGACGGGCCGTCCTGGCCTGGCGAGGCGCGGGCCACGATCGAATGGCACGACTCGGGAGCGCACCTGGTGGCGCGCTCGACGGTGGAGATGCCCGAGGCACCTGACAGCGTCTCGATCATGGGATGCGACGCGGCCAACGGTACGTACTTCCAGCTCTACTCCGACGAGCGCGGCGTCTGCCGCGTCTACGAGATGAGCATCGGGAACGGGGGGTGGGAACTTCGGCGCGAGGGCGAGCCGTTCCCGCAGCGTTTCAGCGCGACCATAAGCGATGACGGCAACACGATAGTGGGCCGCTGGGAGAAGGCGCTGGACGGCCGCACGTGGGAGACCGACTTCGACCTCACCTACCGTAAGGTCGGGTAAGCGGACGAAGTGGACGCCTCGCCCCGAAGCGGCCGACGGACAAAGCAGGTCACACCGACAAGAGTTCGGTGCCCGGGGCACCGGCCACGGTGACGGTCCGGGGCTATGTAGTGTTTCCGAGAATCTGCTCGAGGCGAACTTCGGTTGAGCTTCGATCCAAGAGTGCAAGATTTCTCGGGTAGTAGCGCCGTTACGAGTCGCAATAGCTTGCTACATAATGGTGAAACGAATGTCACTTAGTTGTCGCATTTCGGGGCCGAAGGGCTTACGCCACGCCGTGGTGGGGTGCTTAGAGCCGATCTCGGTGGGTCGCTTGCTACGTTGAACTTCGGAGAATTTATCTTTTTTATGCGCACTCCGCCGAATACGGCAAATAACAAGTGGGTCGGAGCACCAAACGCTCCGGCCCGATGTCCCCGGCCTTATCGCCTGGGCTCTACGAAGATGCGACCGGCTTCGGGACCGAGAACTCCGAGGTGTTGCCCGCCGGATCCGTGGCCGTCGCAGTTATGTTCTGTCCGAGAGCGGCCTTGCTCGCCGGTGAAAACGAGAGGGTGGCTCTACCCGAGCCGTCCGTTGTGAGAACCTTCTGCCCGACGAAGGTCTTGCCCTCGTCAGTGCCCGCCGGGTTGGAGGAGAACTCTACCTTGAAGGTCCTGTTGGGGTTGCTGTTGAGCTTGCCGGAGATCGTCGTCCTGCCGGAAGCGTTCTTCGCCGAGGTTATGACGGGCTTGTTTTGCAGGTTGTTGGCGCCCGCGTCCGGGTCGCCGGGATCGTTCGTGGTCGGGCCGTCGAGGCCTAGGTCTATGCCGGGACCCACGTTGGAGAAGACGGAGTTGCGCGAGATCGGGTTCCTGGTCTGATCCCCGTCGACGACGACGATCCCGCCGGCGAAGCCGTTGAAGGCCACGGTGTTCGATCCCGCCGCGGTGCCGTCCCCGATGCTGTTGTTCGTGGCGGTACCCGAGAACAAGGCCACCCCGCCCTCCTCGTTCCCGAGGGGGACGGTTCCGCTCGCGGTGGTGCCTACGAGGTTGCCCAACACCCGGTTGCCCTGCGCGCCCAAGCCCATCACGATGCCATCCTGGTTGCCGGAGACGAGGTTGCGAGCGGCAGGCGTCTTGCCCCTATGGCGTTTTTCGAGGCTCCGGCGACCACCACGCCCAATGAGTTGCCCTGGTCGAGGATGCCGGTGGGGTCGGTGCCTACGAAGTTGCCCTCTATGCGGTTGTCGGTAGTGCCGCCTTCCAGTCGGAGGCATTGGTTGAAGCGGTTTATCACGAGGCCCCGGACCACGCTTCCGGAGGACGAGAAGCCCTGGACCACTATACCTTCGGCGCCGGGACCCTCGGCCCCGCGTCTACGACCTTCCCGGAGGGAAGCGGCGCGCTACAGAGCCGGTTCGGCGACGTGGCGCCGAATCTCCCGCACGGTGGCGTCGAGCGCACGGCGCATGTAGAGGCGCCACACCGGCGCGATCACCAGCCGCACCAGCGCGCCCCGCAGCCGGCGCGGGCGGAATGCGTAGGTCCACTCGATCACCGTACTCCCGTCGGCGGTGGGCTTGAAGGTCCAGCTCCCGTGGGACCCGGTGACGAGGCGGTCGAGGATGTTCGTGAAGCTGACCTCGTAGGAGAAGCGCGAGTGCGGCTCGTACTCGGTGATCTGTTCGAAGGAGGCGGTGCCGTCGGAAAGGACCGGCCTGCGGCTGACCCCGACGTGGTCCCAAGGGCCGGTCTGCTCACGTATCCCGACGACCGCGGGCAGCGGACCGAAGCCGGTGAAGATCTTGGTGAGATCGACGGGCGCCGCCGTCTCGAACGCCGGCTTGGGGGCCACGTTCGTCGTGGCGCTGACGGTGACGGGGATGAGATCGGTGTTCATCGTAACCTCCTAGGTATGTGGACAGTGTCCACATAGTATAATCCTGATGTGGACAGTGTCAACAAGGAGCGTAGGATGGCGCAACAGGCAGGTACGCGGGCGTCGGGGGGTACCCGGCAGGCCCTTCTGCGGGCCGCGGGCGTGATGCTCGAGCAAGAAGGGCTGGAAGCGGTGACCCTGCGCAGGCTGGCGGCAGCCGCCGGGGTCAGCCGCACGGCGCCCTACCGGCACTTCTCCGACAAGGAGGAGCTCCTCGCTTCCGTGGCCGCGAAGGGCATGCGGGTCCTCCGCGAAGCCATGACGCGGGCCGACGAGGAGGCCGCCCGCGAAGGGCCGCGTGCCCGGATCGAGGCCGTCGCGGACGCCTACGTCGAGGCCGCGCTCGCCCGGCCGGCCCACTACCGGCTGATCTTCGGCACCGAGTTCTCGGGCGGCGAGCATCCCCAACTTATCGCCGAAGGATCCGCCGCCTTCGGGCTGCTCGCGGGGCTCGTGCGCGAGGCGCAGGCCGCCCGCTCTGGGGAACCCGGGTCCCCCATCCTGGCGGCCGGGCTGCTGTTGTCGGCCGTCCACGGTCTGGTGGACCTGACCCTCTCCGGCCACGCGAGCGCGGTCAAGGGCCTGGCGGACCCCCGCGCCGTCGTCCGTCTGGCGGTGGCCCAGGCGTGTCCGCCCGACGCAGGATAAGGTCGGAGTCGAAGGCGGCTCAGAGGATCTCCTTGAGCACCATCGCCGCCTCGTCGGGATCATTCTTGTGAAACGCTCCCTCCTGCGTGCCCCCTTGGAAGTCGCGATCGGCTCGGAGACGACCGCGAAACGGCCGTGGGAGCGCCGCTGCCCTTCGGTCGGGAAACCTACGGGCTCGGGTTCGCGAGGGGCTCGCGGACGCGGTCCGCCTCTGCCTACCTCAGCAGCGGAAGGCCGCCGGTGGGCTTGTTGATGGGCTTCTTGTCCCCGTAGAGGGCGACGCCCAAGTACCCTAGGTCCCCCATCGGCACCTTAGAGATGTTCTCCAGGTACTCCCCATAGTCGCGCGGGGCCTGCGCCGCGTCGGTAAAATCGACAACGAGGAGTTCCTCCGCCCCCGTCGCCTTGAGGCGTATCTCCTTGACAGCTTGGGCGTCCGCTTTGAGGAGCGGGAGCCGGGTCAGCCCGAGTGGACCTCGCCAGACCCGTCTACGGCGTCTTCCCCGACGATAGCTTCGACCCTGGCGCCCAGCGTGATGGCGAGCACCGTGGCGGTGTTAGCCAGGAGCCCCAACGGCAGGTCGCCGTCCACGACCACCACGCACTTCTTTGCGGTCTTCACGTCCCCCATGACCTACCCCCTTCGGAGAACGCCGTCAACGCGAAGTTCGGCATAGCCACAGTCCAGACGGCCCCGGTTCGCAGTTCCATAGCGCCTATCTACCCCGTATTTTGAGGAAGTCGGAATTCCGAGTGAGGAATTCCTCACTAAGGGGGCGCTCACGCGCTCGTCCCATAGGCCGCAAGCCCCGCCTATGCTCCTTCGCTGAGGCCCTCCAACTCGTGGTTCCAGAACAGCCGCGGGCGCCCGTCCTCCAGCCGCACTTCGAGGACCAGGTCCTCAGCGGCTCCCCAGGGGTTGGCCCACTTTCCGCTGAGCGTGCCCTTCAGCCCCCGCAACTCGGAGGGAAGCCCCCGTTCCCTGCGCACCCTCACGCTCGCGCCGATTTGCGCCTCTTCTGACCTCATGCCTCTAGCGTCCTTTCCGCCCCTGCCGGGCTCTCTTGGTCACCCCCCTCGCAGGGGAGCAAGCCTCGGGCACCCCTCCTTTCCCATGCCTGGATCGTATTTAGTTACAGAAGCGAACTAGAGTCTGTACTCTCCGGCACTTAGTGCGAGAGCGCACGGCCAGGGCGGCTCATGGGCTGTAGGGTGGGTTTTCACCGAGGCAGACAGAGCGAGTCCCCCCTCCCTCATCATCTGGCCCGGCGTCCCACACTCGGGGCTTGCATCCTCTCTCGTCCTTAGGTATGTGCCAAGGATGTGGGGTGTCATGAGACACAAGGTGCCCTGCGACACTGACACTCCCTACAGGGCTTGATACACTAGATACTTATAGTAAACAGCGATCGCTTGAGGTCGCTTGATATCCGTTAGCGTCATGAGTGTGAGTGGACGCTTCTTCGAGTCGCCTCTTCTTTTGGGCTCGGCCCCACGAAAACGGGGGATACCGAGTGCAGTAGGCAAGGAGGCACTTCTCATGAGAGTGAGCAAACCACAAGGACACAGCTCAGAAAGGCGGTCCCCATGTGAGATCAACCACTTGTTCGGTGGAGCATCTTGCGTAGAAGCCGCCAAGGAGAAGGTGGATGGTCTCCTTCTGTGCGAGAGGCACGCCCTTGAGGTCAAGCTAGAAGGTCAGATAGCGTGCTGGGGCGGGTTGCTGTTCCACATAGATCTTTGGTCGAGGGAGGCAAGCCGCCGCGAGAGGGAAGATGTCGTGGGGCTACTGGAGGATCAGCGCATCGAGGCAACGTCTGGCAGGCAGAAGGCGTACGCGATCTGGATGTGCTCAGGAGCGAGAGGCCCTGGGAACGCAGAAGCAGCGCCGCCTACTAGGGGCTCTCTCCTACTCCTTCCTCCAAGAGGCGCCCGGCCGCTCGCTCGAGGGCTTCGACGTCAGCGACGTAGATGAGGCGACGCCTGAGCTGCACCGCCCCCTCGTCCTGCAACCTCCCGAAGGCCCTCGTCACCGCCTCTCGGTTGGTCCCTATCATGGTGCCCAGGTGCTCGTGGGTGTAGCGGGTCGGTATGCGGATTTCTCCGGGGACCTGCACCCCCTCGCTCTCGACGAGGAAGAGGATGAGGCTCGCAAGCCTTGCTGGCACCTCCTTAAGCGTCACGTCTTCTATGCGGGTCTCGTAGTAATGCAACCTCTCCGAGAGGAGGCTTATCATCCTGATGCCCACCTGGGGCTTATCCTCTATCAGCCGCTCCACCGCGGCGCGCTCCATCACGAATATTACGGAAGGCTCCATGGCCCTGGCGAAGGACTCCCTCAGACGGTGAGGGGTGAAGGCCATCTCCCCGAAGACAGTCCCCGCCTCCACCACTTCCAGGGTAAACTCACGAGTACCTTCTGTCCTGTAGAGGCGCATCCTGCCCTTCTTGAGGATGAAGAGCTTGCCGTCGTGCTCCCAGGGAGCGTAGAAGGTTTGCCCTTCCCCAATACGTACGTCGGAGTTTTGACGGACGAGGACCCTTATCTCCTCCTCGGAGAGCGAGTCGAAGAGGTCAACGCTAGAAAGTAGCTCTACCTGTTCATCTTCGCGCATCGTGGGATGCTCCTCGCTCATCTTAGCCTGGCCTCTCTGCTTTTCTGAAAGCTTCTGGGCGCGAGTCGTTTGTGGCGGGTAGTGAGCGCGTTTTGGGTGGCTAGCCCTGGTCTCAAAGGAGGGCAGGTAGCGGCGCTGCGCCTCTACGCGTGTAGCAGTTGTATCATACACTTCTGTCGGGGGCTGGCGCATCACTCAAATGAGCTACTTGTGATAGCTTTCTTCGCGAACTACTTAGAAAGCCGTCAACACGAAGTTCGCAGAGGTATTCATGGACGAACTTCAGGCCGTATGAAGTTGCACTCTTGGATCAACACCCTCTGCTAACACCGCTCGGAATCGCAACCTTGAGGGCTGGGTGTTTTGGGACTCACGCATCGGCCCGCACCCCTCCCCAGTCCATCAACATCCCGGCCCTCAAGACCTCCGTTTGTGCCCCCTCGTCGCGCACGGCGCGCAAGAACGTGTTGTAGGTCAGTGTTGTGTTCGGGTCTCCGGACACGAAGACTGTCTCGACCGAGAAGGCGTCGAAAACGTCGAGAAAGCCGCCGATGTGATCGGCATCCGGGTTGCTCACAACGATGCCGTCCAGAGAGTCGACACCCCGGCTGCGCAGGAAGTCCACGACGTTCGGCCCTTCTTCGGGCCTTCCCGCGTCGATGAGATAACTCTCGCCACCGGCCTGCACGAGCACGCCGTCCCCCTGCCCGACATCTATAAAGCTCACGGACAGCGATCCCGAGGGAGGCGGACCGGGACCACCGCCGGAGCCTTCCGTGGGCAGTTCCAGCGCCCGGCACCCAGGCGTGAATATGAGCACGCACAAAAGGAAGAGAGGAGCCAGCAGCCTCACGCGGGATGTTGCTACTCTACGCATCTCTCTGGGAAGCGTTCGAATATGTCGGACGTGTGCCATCGATTCCGAATTCTCCCAAGCCGCGGTTTGTTCTACGGCACAATGCCCCTCCACGTTTAACGCCTGTAGGGTAGGGGACCGCATTGCCGGGAGAAGTTCTGAACTAATCGCCCGCCTCGATCGCAAGAGAATGTAGCGTGCGACCCTCTCCCAGATTCGGATCAGTCCCCGTCACCATCCGCCTAGTCTAAGGACCGTAGCAGGTACCGGCACCTCTTGTTTTTGTCTGGAGGCGCAGGAATTGCGGGCCTCTAGAGTCGGGACAAGGGGATGAGGCCCCACCCCGGACGGGGCGTATAGTACCGGGCTGCGTGGACTTCGCGGAATACCCTTCCACGCACATCCGTGATTAGCGTAGGATGATCGGCGTGTGGGCGTTTGTTGGGAGACGGGAGTGCAGAGATGGGAGTGCAGAGATGGTTCTGTGCCGATGATGGCGCACTACGCCACGGCCGTAGCACGCCTGTGCTCAAGGCTTTCCTGAGGCGGGCGCCTAACGCCAGGGCGCACCTGCCAATCGGCAATGAAGCGCCGCGCGACGGCCCCGGCTTGCCGTGATACCCGCCACCGTCCTGGCGCTCCTGGCGAGCCTCGCCTACGGTTCGAGCGACTTTGTGGCCGGCCTCATCAGCCGTCGCGTCTCCTCGGTGACCGTGGCGCTCTGGAGCCAGCTCGCCGGCGCCGCGGCGCTGTCGGTGGCGCTGGCCGTGAGTGGCCAGCGCCCTTACGCCCCGGGCATCCTCTGGGGGGTGGCCGCGGGTGTCACGGTCGCCGTCGGGATCATCTCGTTATACCGGGCGCTGGCGATCGGACCCGCGTCGGTGGCGGCTCCGGTGGCCGCGAGTGCGGTGGCGATACCGGTCTTGGTGGGCCTACTCGGCGGGAACCCACCATCGCCGATCGTGGTTCTGGGACTAGCGGTGACGGTCGGTGGGGTGGCCCTGGTGTCGTTCGCGGGAGCCGAGGAGGACGAGGGTGTCGCGATGTCCATGCCCGGGCATGGGCTCCCCCTTGAGGGGAACGCACCCTCCGGGCGGGGGGCGCGGCGGGTGGTGCCGCTCTCGCTGCTGTCCGCGCTGTGCTTCGGTACATTTTTCGTGCTCCTGGATCTGGGCACCTCGGCCGCCGGGGGTACCGGGGGAGCCCCGCTGTGGGTGGCGCTTGGGATATATGTCGGCGCGCTGCCGACGACGGTCGCCGCCGCGGTCATCTCTCGGCGCAAGGGCGGGATGCGGTCGCCGCCGGCACAACTGTTGGCGCCGGTGGCGCTCGTGGGCCTGCTCGCCCTCGGCGCGGACATCTCCCTGACGTTAGCGCTCGCTTCGGGGCAGATCGCGGTGGTGAGCGTGCTGGCCTCGCTGGACCCGCTGGTGACGGTACTGCTAGCCCGGATCGTGCTGGCCGAGCGGCTCCCGCGCCTGCAGTCGGCGGGGGTCGTCATGGCGTTGGCGGGGGTGATCCTCGTCTCCTCGGGCTAGCCTCCGCCCTGGTCTATCCATCATGCACGACTACAAGATCTCGGCAAGCATGGTAGTCGTCACCACATCGAGACGGCCACCATACTCCACGATCGGACCGGGGCCATGCGGCAAATGGCGCTGAAGCTTACGCAAGCTACTTCCGGAAACGCGACTTCCGCACGTTAGGTTGAATAGGAGCAACCTCGCCTTTGTACCAGGGGCGCATGGGCCGACTGGGGATGACAGAAGGGTTCCGACCCTGATCTGGAGGCTCGAATCTGGGCGCGGCGCCCGCCGCCCCCATCTCACGGAGGAGATCGGCTCAGAGAGTCCAGGTAGGTCGGTGAAGGCCAGAGAGAGGAGGACGGCGGCAGAAGTGGTCGACACAACAAAGTCGCCGGCAATGAAGCGCCGATAAGAGGCCGATAAAATCTCCATGAACCACCAAAGGGATGATCCGGCCCGCGCGGGCACCTCTGGAGGTTTCTTTCAGAGGGTTCCGGAGTGGCGGATCATGCCGCCGTCCACGAACAGGGTGCTCCCGGTCACGTAGGAGGATTCGTCCGAGGCGAGGTAGAGGGCGAGGTTCGCCACCTCTTCCGGCTTGCCCATCCGGCCCAGGGGAATCTCCGAGAGCAACGTCTTCATCTCATCGGGATTTTCCTCTAGAGAAGCGTCCATCGGTGTCTCGATGGCACCGGGGGCGATGTTGTTCACTGTGATGTTGTGCGGGGCCAGCTCGACTGCCAGGGTGCGCATCAGCATCCTGACCCCGCCCTTCGTTGCGCAGTAGGGTGCGTTCGTCGGCATGGCCAGATCCTCGTGCACCGAGGAGACGTTGATGATGCGGCCGGGATCTCCCTGGGCTACCATCTGCTTCGCCGCGGCCTGGCAGCCGAGCCAGGTGCCCGTGAGGTTGATGGCGATGGTCTCCTGCCACACCTCGAAAGGGGTCTCGAGGAACGGCATCTTGTGCTCCAGGCCCGCGTTGTTGACCATGATGTCGAGGCGGCCAAAGGTGCCGATGGCGCCGTGGACCAGGGCCTCCACCTCCTTCGGATCGGAGACGTCAGCCCCCACTACCAGGGCCCTACCACCTGCTCCCTCGATCTTTTCGAGCACCTTGTTCGCCGCGTCGGGATGGTGCGCGTAGTTGACGACCACGGCGGCTCCCTGTGCGGCGAAGGCTAGCGCTATGGCCTCCCCTATCCCCGAGGAAGACCCCGTGACAACGGCCACCTTGTTCTCGAGTCGCACGCCGGCCTCCCGCTATTTCTCGTTCGCCAACACGTCTATAAGCAGTGCAGCCGACCAGGAAAACAGGTCGGAGCCGTGTCCCTGGCCGGTGATCGGGTCGAAGTACTCGTGGAAACCCTCCTCCCGGCAGAGTTCGATGATGCTTTTCCGCAGGCGGTCGGCGTGCTCGCGGTAACCGTAGTCCTCCAGCCCGTGCATGAGAAACCAGTTTATGTTCAGCCAGACCGGGCCTCGCCAGTACGTGACGGGCGAGAAACCGAGGCCGTGCATGTCGTAGCTCGGCACCGGCGTGATGCTTTCGTCGGAGAGGCCGAACCCGTCCTTCTCAAGCGCATCGACCAGGCGCCTGGCCCTCGCCTCGTCGGGGATTCCGGCGAACAGGGGCGAGAAGTTCGGGGCGAAGTAGACGTCTATCGGGCTACCGGAGACCAGGTCGTAGTCGAAGTAGACGCCACGCTCCTCGTCCCAGAGCTTCTCCTGGATGGCCTGCGCCGTCTTCTTCGACCTCTCCTCGAAGGGGGCCGGGTCCTCGCCCAGGACGCGCGCCATCTCGGCCATGTCACGTTCCGACCGGCACAGGAGCGAGTTGAAGAGAACGTCCTGAACCAGGAAGGGGCAATCTTCCCTGATCCTGGTCTCATCGTAGCCGCGGTCGGCGAAGAATTTCACCAGGTAGGCGAACCGATCGTACGCGGCGTCTACCGGACGATCCTCCGCGCTGACGGCGTGGGTGTCGGCACGCTCGTACTTGGGGATCTGCTCCGCCCGAAGGTGCAGTCGCAGCAAGATGGAACCCCACATCGGAGAGTTGTCCATCCCCGACTCCCAGGGGTGACGTATGTAGGCGAGCCCCTCCCCCTGCGGATCCCTGTCGCGGTAGAGGTAATCATGCCAGGCCTTCAGCTTGCCGAAGGCGTATTCGAGGAACCCCTTCGCGTCTTCCCCCGAGCCCCTGTAGACGGCCAGTACGGCGGTCGCGTGGACGGGCGGCATCACCACGCCCGAGGTCTCCTGGTGCCTGGGGGCGTGCGGACTCTCGCTGGCGTTCCAGAAGCTGGGTCCCGGAAAGTAGTCGCGAAAATGCGGGTTGAAGACGATCTGGGGCAAGAGTCCGTTGGACCACTGGGCCTCGAAGAGGTGCCTGAGCTCTTTTTCGGCGCGTCCAGGGTCATAGTGGGCGTAGGCGATGGCGATGAGGGCAGAGTCCCAGGACCATTGGTGCGGGTAGAGCCTCGGGCCAGGCTGGGTGTACTCTCCGGTCCAGTTGAGATCGAGGATCGCTTTCGCCTGCTCGACCAGCGCCTCGTTCTCCCTATTCAAACTGTCGTCCCTCTGCGGGGACCCGGAAGATCCTCACTGCGGAGGGCCGGAGAGGCCACTGATCGCGATGGAGATGACGCTAAGGATTACGGCGACTATACCCAGGATCTGGCCAGCCCGGCTTCCGCCCTGGTTCCCGCTTTGCAGGCAGAAGTAGTAGCCCAGGCCGCCGAGGATGATACCGGGCAACTCTATGGATACGCCGTTGATCACGAGGAGGCCAACTACCGCGCATAGAACGCCGAGAGCGCCAACAACTATACCTACCGTCGTTCGCATTCGTTACTCGCGTCCTTCCGGGGTGAGGCGGTCGATCCATTCGTCGGCCTCCGCGCGGGTCATTTCCGTGAGCGGCTTGCCGATACGGTTCTCCAATCGCTCGACGCCGTTCTCGCCCCGCCACTCGACGGCCAGCGTCTTCAAGAGGTCGACCTGGCTCTTGCGTGCCTTGCCGCCCTTCTTCGATGAGGAAGCGGGCTTCTCCGCCTGTCCGTTCGCGGGCGCGTCCTGCTCCGTTGGGGGCTCCTGGGTAGAGCCCTGGGAAGAGTTCTGTTTTCCCCCACGGATCGGGGTTGGCCTGGCTCGTGAGGACGAGGCCGGTGGGGCGTCGTCGCCGTCGGAGAGTTCTTCGAGGGCGGTCGCACCGACGTTTACGGCGTCGCGCAAGGCGCGGGCTTTCGCCCTCGTCTCCGCCATCCGGATCACGTGCGGCGCGATATTGCGTCCCACGTTGTCGGGGCTCGCGTCCCCCAGGCCCGAGAAGCGGCGGCCGTCGTCCATCTCGGCCGTAGCCTTCACTATGGCGACGTTCCCGTTGGAGTCGTCGGGGATCTGGATCAGGTCGGTGTCTATCCCCCTAAGTCCCAGGCTGTGGGCCTCGTCGAGGAGACCCTGGAAAAGTACGTACTGCTTTCCTTGCCTGGTGATGAGGAACTCATCTCTCACAGGCCGCGCCTCACTTCGGCCTCGCGGTAGTCTTCGCCTTCGAGGGAGATCCAATCGCACATCGCGATTATTCTGCTGGCCGTTCTCTCCCCGAGCTGGGCGGCGAGGTCCTTCGGCCCTGTGTTGGAGGTGAAGATGGTCGGCAACTCCTCCCTGTAGCGATGGTTGACGATGACGAAGATGCGCTCGCGCACCCACTCGTTGGCCCTCTCGGCGCCGAGGTCGTCGAGCAAGAGTAGCTCGGCGTTTTTTACGGAGTCCATCCACTCGTCGATATTCCTGCCAGGAGCGTTGTACGTCCCCCGCATGTTGTCTAGAAGCTCGGGCACGGTGACGAAGAGAGCGGGTACCCGCTTTTTGGTGATGATCTCGTTCATCACCGCCACGGCAAGGTGCGTCTTTCCAACGCCCACCGGGCCGCAGAAATAGAGGCCCCGACCCTCCTCTTGATTGCCTTTCCAGCTCATGATGTAGTCCATCACCTTGGCGAAGGCCTTCTGGGTGTTCTTGCTGAGCCCGGGATCGAAGTTGTCTAGCGCGTAGCCCTTCATGCGCTTGGAGAGGCCGCTGCGGTCCCTGAGGGCCGCGACCCTGGCGTTGCGGCGCATCAGATCCCACTCGCGCCGCTCGTTCTTTTTCTCGCACTCGGGAGTGCACGGGTGGTAGTACCACTCGCCGGGCTTGCCGTACTTCTTCTGGAGCGCTGGTGGAAACTCGTCCCACTCGGCCTGAAGCTCGCGCCCGCAGTGGGGGCAGACCTGGTCGTCGAGCCTGAGTACTTCGGCCCCGCCTTCTCTCTTACTCCGTTTCCCCGAAGAGCCACTCATAGCCCTCCCGGCGTCTGGCAGCAGACTGTCGATCCGGTCCATCACTCACCCCCCCTCCGGCTCCGCTTCCTCTTGCCTTATGCGCCCCGCCCCTCACGGCCCCACTCTGCCCGACGAGCCTGAGCTTGCGGTCCTGCTCGAAGCGCTCTACGTCCTCGGGCGTCTTGACGCCCCGCTCGACCCACCGTTCCAGAATACTCCTCACGTAGCCGACCCTGCGCGCGTCGCGCTCGCTGGCTATCTTCAAGGCCTCCCTTACCGCATCCGGCGTCAGCCCGTCCCGCTCGCAGTAGCCGTTCAGGAACTCCAGGATGTGCGGCGCCGGCAGAGACCCCATGTATCTGAAGTAGTCGTCCGCAGAAACCCCCTCAGGCTCGGCCCTTATAACCTCGACGTCGCGGACCGGAAGCTCGTTTGTTTCTACTTCTGTAGCATCGCGGGATCTCCCGCCTGCCGTAGGCGGATGCTCGGCTACCTCCAGCCATCCGTCTCTGCGAGAGACGAAGCCTGCCTCGATGAGGATCCCGAAGGATTCCTTGACACCCTCCGGCGTGGAGCGCAAGAGCTCCGCCAGCTCATCCACTTCCACATCGTCGTCCCCAAGGTCGGGGAGGATGCGTAGGAGCTCGTAGAGGGCGACCGCCTCGGCCCCGAGATGCGGCATCCAGCGCACGTACAGACGGGCGCGGCCTCCCCGCGCCCTCTTCTCCCCAGGAGGTGTGAGCCTGATTCTCTCCATCCTACCGGCCAGTATAGCGGGCAGTGGCCTGGCTCTCTACGTTGATTTAAGTACGCGTCCTTTGGTGGCTTGCTGAACGGCTTACATGCCGGGAAGGGCGTGGTTGGATGGAGCTATGGTGGGGATGAGGCCCTGGCTCGCGGCGAGGCCGAAAAGTATGGTGGCCATACAGAGGAAGGCGGTCGCCGTCGCGAGCTTTCTGGAGTCCAGGAAGTAGCCGAGGATGCAGAAGCCGATGCCAAGGGCGCCGGCGGTGGCGTTGGCGCCACCGCCGAGGAGCGCGGCGAAGGCCTCGCCCATCGCCAGGAGTAGCCCGACGACGCAGGAGATTACACCTCCTATCAGCCTCGCCTGCTCACCCCTCCCTGGTCCCGCGTCGCCTACTACCATGACTACCTCTCTCTGGATCGGAGATCGTTTACCTGGTCCATGGACCAGGCATAATCTGCCAGGCCGGTGCCTAGTATAATGCCCGTCCTGTGAGGTTCGAGCGCGCACTGCCAGGCACGAACGAGGTTTTTCTCCCCGACGGGACGCTACGCCCGGTCTACGAGAAGGTCTTCGACGAGTTGGGGCGCACGGGACCCCGGAGGTGGGAGGAGAAGCTGCACCGGGCGCACGGCCTCCTGCTCGACGAGCAGCACGCGTTCGGCATAAAGGAGGGCGACAAAACCCATCCGACGGATTGGATCCCGCGCCTCGTCCCTGCCTCTGATTGGAAGCGTCTCGAGGCCGGCCTGACCCAGCGCCTGCGGGCCATCAACGTGTTTCTGGGGCAATTGGAGGCAGATAAAGAAGAGGTCGTCCCAAGGGAGGTCGTCGAGAGCAGCATCCTCTACGACACTGGCTGGAAAGACCGGTTCGGTCCCGTTCCCGTGCGCCAGATAGCCTTCGACGTCGTCGCCATAGAGAGCCGGAGATCGGGCCATACAGGCGGCTGGGAGTACCTCGTCATAGAGGAAAACGCCAAGATGCCGGTCGGGCTCGCCGCGATGACCCGCAGGCGCAGGATGAGCGGAGAAGTCTTCTTCCCCGAGTCTTTAGAGAACCTTCCCGTCTCCTCCCTCGACGGCTGGCTCGGACGCCTCGGCGACGCCCTCAGGGCCGCTTCTCCGCGGGGGCCGGATGCGACGCTCGCCGTCATCTCCAGCGGCCCCGAAGACCAGTTCTACCTCGACCATCATATCTACGCCGAGGAGATGGACGCCGTCCTCGCGGAGACAAAGGAATTGCGTGTGGACGGGGAAGGGTATTTGATCCATCGTCCCACGGGGCGCAGGATAGACGTGATCTACGAGCGCGTCGATGAGGATACGCTCTACGCCGACGTTCCTGGCCTGCTCGAGTCTCACGTCGAGGGAAAAGTACATGTGCTCTTCGCGCCGAACTCGGAGATAATAGACGATAAGGGCGTCGGCGCCTTCGTCCCTGAGATGGTGCGCCGCTACCTGGGAGAGGAGCCCCTCATAGAGAACGCCAGGACCTGGTCGCTAGCGGTGGAGGAAGACAGACGTTACGTCATGGACCACTTCGAAGAACTGGTAGTCAAGAGCCGTGGTGGCTACGGGGGCAAGGAGGTGATGATCGGGCCCGAAGAGTCGAAAGAGTCGGTCGAGAGGTTCCGCAAGCAGGTAGAAAAGAACCCCGTCGAGTACGTGGCCCAGGAGACGATAGATTTCTCGACCCACGTCCTGTGCGAGGCGGCCGAAGGAGATTTCACCTTGCTCGACTCCTACGCGGACTACCGGGTGCTCGTCCTCTCCCCCGATCCAACCGATCCCCTCGTCGTCGAGGCGGTACCAGGGTCTCTCAGCCGGGTCGCCGCCCCGGGCAAGCACATCGTCAACATCTCGAGTGGAGGAAAGATGAAAGACACCTGGGTGCTCGAATCATGAACTACGGGGACCTCATAAGAGACGCGTTCAGTATCACGCTCCGCAACCGCTACCTCTGGTTCTTCGGCTTCTTCGTCGGCGGCACCGGCTCGAATTTTTTCGGCAACGTCCCGTCCCAGGCTGGCAACTTCAACTCCGACCAGTTTCAACAATCCAGCGTTGGTCTCTCAGGGCTTTCGGCCCAGGCTGGGCAGGGGGTGCTCGGCAACGCCGTCCTGATCCTCGGCATCGTCGTCGTGGTGTTGCTGATCGCCTTGTTCTTCATCATAATGTCGATAATCTCCCAGGGCGCGCTGGCGGACAGCGTCGCGGCCATAGACCGGGGCGAGGGACGCCGGTTTGGACCGGCGTTCGGGTCGGGGACGGCCAACTTCTGGCGTGTGCTCGGTTACTACGTCGTGTTCTTCCTGGTCGCGCTCGGGCTCCTCGTGGTGATAGCCCTGCCGGTGGCGCTCTTGGTAGGGGGCACCTTCGCGGCGACCCAGTCCACGGGGGCGCGGGTCTCAGTCGCCGTGATCGTGGGGATACTGGCGGTGCTCTTGCTCATCGTCGTCTTCATCCCCCTCACCATCATCGCCCAGTATGCTTTGCGGGACATAGTGGTGCGCCGCGAGCGCGTCCTCGGCTCCCTGGGGAGCGGTTACGGTCTGTTCCGCCGCAACATCGGCAAGAGCCTGCTGATCTGGCTCATCCAGATCGGGCTCTCTATCGGTATCGGGATCGCCTTCCTACTGGTGGCCGCGATCGTCGGCCTCGTCCTGTTTATCCCGACGATCGCGCTCGCCGTAGCAGGCTACTCCACGGCGGCCATCATCGCCGGTGTGGTGGCGGGCGTGATCCTGCTCCCCCTCCTGCTCGTCGCCGCCGGCGCCATAGGCACTTTCTCCCACGCCTACTGGACGCTCGCCTACCTGCGGTTGACTTCAGGAACGCAGGAGCCGTCCCCGCGCGTCGTGTGAGCGTTTAGGGTACGCAACCGAACTTATGACCTGAAAGGTTGGATCTCATGGCAGCACTCGAAGGTAAGGTCGCCGTGGTCACGGGCGCTTCGAGCGGCATCGGCGAGGCGACGGCCCAGGCCCTTGCGGCGCAGGGGGCGGCGGTGGTCGTCGCGGCCAGGAGGGGAGCCCGGCTCGCCGGCCTCGTGGAGCGTATCCAAGGCGGCGGAGGACGGGTGCTCGCGGCGGTATGCGATATCACAGAGGAAGGCCAGGCACACGGCCTGATCCGTAAAGCCGAAGAGGAGTTCGACAGCGTGGATATCCTCGTCAACAACGCGGGCGTGATGCTGCTCTCGAACGTCGGGAAGGGCCTCTCGGACGAGTGGCGCCAGATGTTCGACGTAAACGTGATGGGCCTCCTCTACGCTACCGACGCCGCCATCGAGACAATGAAGCGGCAGGGCGGTGGGCACCTCGTCAACATCAGCTCGGTCGCCGGCAGGAAGGTAACCCGCGACTCGAGCGGGGTCTACGCCGGGACCAAGTTCGCCGTCGGCGCCATCTCGGAAGGATTGCGGCAGGAGCTACTCCAGGACAACATCAGGGTCACGGTCGTCGAGCCCGGCGCCGTCGAGACCGAACTCGCCACCCACATTACCGACGAGGACGCCAGAGAGAGCCTTGGCGGCCTCCTCAACCTGGAAATACTCCAGGCCGAAGACATCGCAAATGCCGTCGTCTACGCCGTCACCCAGCCGGAGCGGGTGAGCGTAAACGAGATCCTGATACGACCCACTCAGCAGCCCGTCTAGCCGCACTGGCCGAAACCTTCCTCGGTTCGTGAACAGGAACCGATACTTGCTCCATACTGGTGCGTTTCTGGGCTCGGCAAGGAGCGTTAAAGGTCCCCGCTCTAGTGTCCGACTAACTCATCGACCGCAGAATCGCAAAGGGAGCGGGAACCATGGAGCGGATTGATGCAAAAGGACGCAGGCTGGTGCTCGGCTTCGACGCTTGGTGTGCGAAGTGTAATGCCCTGGCTGCAAGCATAGCCGAGGTGGCGAGCGTGCAACTGGAGGTCCGCCCGCTCAACGATCCGCAGGTAGAGCACTGGCGCAAACAAAACCTTAGGCAAAGACGCACGTTGGGCTCCCACGCTGATCGAGGTCAAAGGCGCTAGCGTCGAGGCTTGGACCGGCGTGCGCATGGGTGTAGCGTTGAGCCGCCGTCTCGGCCTCGCCGCGACCTGGTGTTTGATGCAAGTGCTTGGCGATGTGCATGGATCTGCGCGACCGAGGGAATCTCAGGCAGGGGCGGTCCACAGGATGAGCCGCAGGCATTTCTTGAAGGGTCTGGGCGGAAGCGCGGTTGCCTTTGGGATGCTCTCCGGCATCGGCAATTTCGCGTCCACGGCCTCCGCACGATCACTCTCGCAAGACCGGGCGATGGAAGCCCTCAAGCCCACAGAGACGACTGACCTCACCGGCGAGGAACTCTTAGACGTCACCCGAGAGGTGGCACAGCGCCGCGACATCGTGAACCTTATGGGTCTCACCTGGTCGGCCGGGGTGCGCAAAGGACGTGCGGCAGCTTTGATAGTCCTGACCTTGGCCGTGCGGGTCGTACAACTCGTTGCCTGAGGCTAGTACCTGGCAGGCATCTGCACGCGTACCTCGCCGCCCGTTCGTCCCTGTTCCGCCTCGAGCAGGCGCTCCAGAGATACGACGGCGACCTCGAGCTGGGCGCGGCGAGGTTCGGTGGTGGTGACGTACCTCTGCAGAAAGTTGCCCACGGCTATCGAAGGGCGAGTCTGGCCGAGTATAAACCAGGCCTCGGAGATAAGGATGAACTGCAAGATGGCGTAGCCCCACCACGCTATTAGCGGGTCGAGGACGGCGGCGAGCATGATGTAGAGCAAGATGTTCGTGCCGCAGCGGGGGTGGATGCGGCTGACACCTTTAGCGTTCTGAAGCGTAACCTCGCCGTATTTCTCATAGGTGGCGACGGCCTTGTGTTCGGCACCGTGGTAGCGGCCGATGGGAGTAAACCTCATGGCCGCGAAGAAGAGCAGCAGGATTGGCAAGATGGGAAACGCCGCGAAGAAAGCGAAGACGCCGCCTACCGTTCCGACGCCGCTACCGAGCTCCATCAGGTGCACGAACAGCCACAGGGCCCCCAGCGTAGCCGCGAAGAAGAGCAGGCTCCAGACGGACCCAAAGAGCTGGGCGAATACCCTCCCCCAGAGGAAAAACGAACGTACTATCGGCCAGCGGGAGACGCGTCGTATGGTCGGGTTCGTGGGCTTGCGCAAGGCTGAGGGTTCGATCTTGACGTGGATCTCACCCTTCCTGCTGTAGGCGACGCTCATGTAGTTCGGGCCGAAGAGGTCGAGCCCGTCCCAGCGGGCCATCCCGCCGAAGGTCAGGCGCCCGTTCTTCTCCTTCGCGTCGTCTTTCGCCACTGTTCTCTCTTTTCTAGAGAAGGGTTAGGCCACAAAGGTTAACACGCCGATACGCAAGGGGACCGTGGTCGAGCGCTCTCTCCCTAAGCGGGTACTTTGTTGAGCCGCAGCAGGCCGCCCTCGCTCTCGAGCTCCCTCTCCGCGAGGAAGCTCGTGGTGACGCCACCCCTTCTAAACTCTTCGTCCTCGAGCACGGCCAGGTGCAGCGGGAGCGTGGTCTCCATGCCCGAAACGGCGAACTCGTCCAGGGCCCTGATCCCACGGCGAATCGCGGCCCCGCGGTCGCGGGCGTGTACGATCAGCTTCGCCAGCAAGGAGTCGTAGTACGGGGGCACCCTGTAGCCGGCGTAGAGATGCGAGTCGACCCTGACGCCGGGTCCGCCCGGCGGGTTGTACACCTCGACGAGCCCTGCCTGAGGCAGGAAGTTGCGGCGGGGGTCCTCGGCGTTGATCCTGAATTCTATTGCGTGCCCGTTTGCCGAGAGTGCCTCGGGAGGGACCTCGAGCCGCTCGCCCGAGGCCACCTTCAACTGCTCGGCCACGATATCGACGCCCGAGATCATCTCCGTTACGGGATGCTCGACCTGCAGGCGGGTGTTCATCTCGATAAAGTAGAACTCTCCGTCCGCGTAGACGAACTCCACGGTCCCCGCTCCCCTGTAACCGAGCGAGCCAACCAGGCGCTCCGACGCCTCCATGAGGCCGCTTCTTACGTCTTCTGGCAGGCCCGGCGCCGGCGATTCCTCGATGAGCTTCTGGTAGCGGCGCTGCACGGAGCAATCTCTCTCGGGGAAGGTAACCGACTCACCGTGCGAGTCGGCAAGGATTTGCATCTCCACGTGCCTGAGCCGGTCTAGGTACTTCTCGACGTAGACCGATCCGTCGCCGAAGGTTGCCCCGGCCTCCCTGCTCGCGCCGAGGTAGGCGACCTCGACGTCGGCCTCAGCCTCAACCACCCGCATCCCCTTGCCTCCGCCCCCGGCACTCGCCTTGATGACCAGCGGGTAACCGACCTCGGCGCCGACGCGCTTCACTTCCTGAACGCTCTCGCAGGGGCCGTCGGAGCCAGGGGTTACTGGGACGCCGGCCTCGGCCGCGGTCGCTCGGGCCTCGGACTTATTGCCCATGCTGGCGATGGTGCGGGAGTCTGGGCCGACGAACGTCAGGCCAACCCGCTCGCAGATCTCGGCGAAGCGGGCGTTCTCGGCGAGGAAACCGTATCCGGGGTGCACGGCGTCGGCGCCGGTAAGCTCCGCCGCGGAGATTATCGCGGGCACGTTCAAATAACTGCTCGCCGCCGGGGGCGGGCCGATGCAGACCGACTCGTCGGCCAGCTCGTGGTGCAGGGAGTCCCTGTCGGCGGTGGAGTACACGGCGACGCTGCGTACCCCGAGCTCGCGGCAGGCCCGGATCACGCGCAGGGCTATCTCACCCCGGTTCGCCACGAGGACCTTGCCGATCACTACTGTTCGTCTGGCCGCAGGTGGAAGAGCGGCTGGTCGTACTCGACGCCGCCAGCGTTCTCGGCCAGAACCTCGACGACCTCACCAGAGACGTCAGCCACGATCTCGTTCATCAGCTTCATCGCTTCTACGATGCAGAGCGTCTGCCCGGCGCTTACCATATCCCCCACCTCGACGTATACGTCCTCGCCGGGAGCGGGCGCCCGGTAGAAGGTCCCCACCACAGGAGAGCGGACCGCGTGCAACCCGTCCATCTCAGGCGAAGCCTCGGATTCAATTGCTTCGGGCGCGCCCTGGGAGACCGGGGCCGCCACATGAGCTTCGGGTTTGGCCTTTACCGAGATCTCCGTTTCACCCTGTCGGACCCGGATCTCACCCACTCCGCTCTCGCGCAACAGCCCGACGAGCTGCTCGACCTCCCGCAGCGGCAGCTGACCTTGCCTGTTTTCGTCCTTCTCTGGCATAGCCTGGGATTCTACAGAAAACTCGGGCTGAGAGCCGTCGCCTTCGAGTGACTCCACGATTACCCGTTGCATAGAGTTCTTGTATCCAGCAAAATAATCCCGAGCTCGGTCGGCTACCGGGATCGGCTGCCGTCTCACACCTTTCCTCGCCCGCGCGAAGACCGCTGCAGGCCTGGTCGTGCCGGCAACCGGCTCGGCGCCGCGTAGATCCAGCCCGAGTTGAACCCGTCCTGCATCTCATCCCAAGGGCCCGTCTTCTCCTTCGGCAGGCCCATCGCATCCAACGTCGCCGTCCACCGCTCGATCTCCGCCTTCCCGCATCCCGATAAACAAAAAGTCTTGCCGATGGTTGGGATCAAACGGATACCATCGATTCAAAGAGATACCCTGCGGCGAGCGAGCGGTGCGGTCTCCACCGCTCGCCGATCGCCTCGACCTCTTTCTCCGAGGGTAGCCCGGGGAGTCCGTAGGCGCGCTGGACCGCCTTGCGCAACACCAAGTCCCCCGAAACGAGCACGTCGGGCCATCCGAACGCTATCAGCAGGGCCCCGTCGGCGGTCCAGGGGCCGATGCCCCTGAAGGAAACGAGCCTGTCCCTCGCCTCAACGTGGGAGAGCTCGGCCAGCCCGTCGAGCTCCCCCTCGGCCGCGCGCCGCGCGATCTCCCTGAAGTACTCGGCCTTGCGCGCCGAGAGGCCGATGCCGCGCAGCGTGTCCGCGGCGGTCCGCGCCAGGGTCTCCGGGTCGGGGCGTCCGCCGTTGAAGAGTGCGCGTAGGCGGGCGTGGATGGCGTTCGCGGCGGACACCGAGATCTGCTGCCCCACGATCTGGAACAGAAGGGCCTCGAAGAAACCCTCCACCGGGAGCGCCCGCCGCCAGGCGTCGTAGTCGAGGTCGGGTCTTGCATCGATCAGGCCGCGCATCACCGGGTCTTTGGCGCGCAGATCCTCGCGCGCCAGGTCAAGCTCCCGGTCCCTCTCGCCGGCCACGCGGGCCGGGCCGTGGTGGCCGTTGACCGGACGTTCCATCACCGGCCTCCGTTGGACACAGATGCTTCGATCACGGGCGTCTCGTTCCAGAGTCGCCCGTCGAGCTCGCGTCCCGCCGCTTTGGCGGTGCGTCCTCCCCACTGCTTGAAGTAGAACGGCACGCCCGCGTCAACGCACTGATCGCGTATGCTCATGACCCACGCTTCCTTTATGGGGCGGTGGTTGGGGCCGGATTCTCCCGCGACGCTGATCCAACCGATGCCGTCGAGGTTCAAGTCGTTCAGGGGCCCGAGCAGGGGCTCGAAGAAGACGAATTTGAGCCGCGCCCGCGTGGCGCGGAGGTAGTCGATGCGCTTGATAACCGTCTCGTCTTCGACCGATGTGCCGAGCCAGAGGTTGGACGGCCAATCGAGTTGGTCCGAGATCTTGAGGGCCCGGCCAGGACGCTTCGTGAGCAGCTGGTATGTATGTCGCGGCGTCTCGGCCATTACGACGAAGACGTCGCGGATGAACGATAGAGGGACCCCGGGGTGGAAAAGATCCCCCATAGACGTAACAAAGACGACCCTCGGGCGGCGCCAACGGTAAGGCTGCAGCAACGTCTCGGGGTGCATCGTCAAGCCGAAACCCGGCCCCGAGGTCGCGGGGTGGCCGTCGGCCTGGTACTTCTCCACACCCATGGCCTTGAGCCGTTTGGACAGGGCGAGAGCGTAGCAATTGTCGCGGCCGGCCGACACGCGGTCGCATCCCGTAACGGGATTCCAGGTGACCGTTTTCGGCTCTTCCGAACTTCTCGGTGCCACGCGCACTTCCTTAACTCGTTCCCCGGACTGGTCGGCCCGGATGTCGGTCACGGGATTCCTCCAGGGTCGGTCCCGGGCGGCGTCGATAGCGTATGCTTCCATTTGAGCCTCTCTGTGCTACAAATACTTGAACATTAAAGCAACAAGGAAATTATACTTGAACACTAAAGTAAATCAAGGACATGATGTGCCGATCGAGCTCACTCCCGAGGAGGTGCTCGCGTGGACCGGACTGCTGCGCACCTCGTCGACGCTCACCCGCCGGCTCGACCTCGAGCTGCGGAGGGAGCACGGTCTCTCCATCTCGGAGTGGGAGGTCCTTTTCCTGCTGGGCAGGGCGGGTGGAGGACGTGCGCGCATGTCCGAGCTCGCCCAGGAGACCCTACTCTCGCAGGGCGGAATCACGCATCTCGTCGGGCGGCTGGAGAGGGGTGGATTGGCGAGCAAAGAACCCGACGCGGAGGACCGTCGAGTACACCGCGTGGCGCTAACCGAGGAGGGCCGCGTCCGGCTCGAGGACGCGACGAGGACGCACTTCGCCGGGGTCCGCGAGCACTTCTCCCGGCGCTTCTCCGAGGAAGAACTCTCGCTGCTTGCCGGGTTCTGGGAACGCTTGCTGCCCAGCCACGCCGAGACAGCGTTCGGACGCTCCGGCGATCCCCGGGAGACCACCGGGCGGCCCTAGGGCGGTTCGCGGGAAGGTCGTACCACTCGGGGGCTTCGGGACTCTAGGTTCGAGGCATCAGTTTCGGGGCGGTCGGGACCCTGCCTTACGGCGCGTCACCCGAGCTTGGAACCTCGAACCACCCGTAAAATCTCTCCTGTTCGCGCCCACGCCGAACTTCCTCTTGGGGTTGTCCGGAGCTCCTTGCGCCATCACGATCGAGTAATCCACGGGATCGAGAAGAGAGCTAACCTACTCCTCGTTACCTATCTGGACGTTGGTCAGGAACAGGACGTTCCACGTGACCTGGCCCGACTCGACCATCGACTTGAGCTTCGCGAAGTCGCCATCAAATTGCGTCACCGCCTTGATCCAGACCCTCGTCCCCTTCGCGCCCGAGCCGCCGGACGTCGAGAACACCAGCGCCCGCTGCTGTCCGCCCAGGATGCCGGAACCGGTGGAGTCCAACAATAAAGCCCCAACAGCCCCGGCAAGGCCCAAGCTCAAGACACGCCAGCACGTGGGGAAAACCCCCTACCGGATGTACAATCGTCCAAGATCAATGACGGATAAAGAGACCGGGCGCACGAGCATCAACGTCCTCGACCCCAGGGTGGCCCAACAGGTCGCCGCCGGGGAGGTCGTCGACCGCCCTGCGTCCGTGGTCAAGGAACTGGTCGAGAACGCCCTCGACGCCGGCGCCTCCCGTGTGGAGGTCGAGCTCGGAGAAGGTGGCACATCACGCATCCTGGTGCGCGACGACGGTTCGGGGATGACCTCTGAGAACGCAAGCCTATCCGTGCTGAGGCACGCGACGAGCAAGATCCGGAACGTCGAAGACATAGAGGCCGTATTGACCCTTGGGTTCAGGGGCGAGGCCCTCCCCTCGATCGCCAGCGTCTCGGCCTTCACCCTGACGACCTCTTCGGGGGAGGGGGCGGCCACGAGGGTCGTCGTGGATGGCGGGGCCGAGGCCGAGATCTCTGCCGCTTCCCACCCGAAAGGAACGACCGTGTTGGTCGACCGGCTATTCTATAACGTACCGGCGAGGCGGGCGTTCCTGAAGGGTGCGCGGGCAGAGCGGGCGGCGATCGTGGAGGTCGTGACGCACCTGGCGATCGCCCACCCGAAAGTGGCTTTCCGCCTGACGGACAAGGGCAGAGACTACCTCTCGCTACCTGAGGCCGGGGACCTCCTGGAGCGGCTCGCTCAGATCCTTGGCGTCGCCAAGGCCCGCGCGCTGCGCAGGGTCGAGCACGAGTCCGGGGCCTTCGGCGTCTCGGGCTACGCCGCCCTTCCCAGCCTTACGGAGGGGAGTAGGGCGCACCAGACCATCTCGGTGAACGGCCGCTTCGTGAGGGCAGATAACCTGCACCGCGGCCTCGATGACGCCTACAGGGCGACCTTACCTTCAGGGCGCTACCCGCCTGTGGCCATAGAGATCACCGCCGACCCCCGCCGCGTCGACGTGAACGTCCATCCGACAAAGCAGGTCGTCCGCTTCTCGGAGGAGAGGGCGGCCCGCGAAGCCGTGGCCGCCGCTGTCAGGGCCGCCATCGAGTGGCGGCCTCAAGGCCCGGCGTCTGCCCCACGTGCCCCCGAAAGAACCTACACCCAAGATCGTTTCTCCGGCCCCTCTTACTCGCGCCCGCCGACGAACTACCCATCCCGCGCCGCGGAGGACCCCACCCCGTACACCGCGCCGCCCGCGCAGGGTCTCGCGGAGGCGCGCGAACGTCTCTCCGAGGCCTCCAGGCCACTTTCGGAACCGCTCGCCGGGGAGCGCGGACAGTACGGAGAATTGCCCGAGCGGGGCGGGCTGCCCCAGGCCTCTCCGGATGAACTGCGGATTATTGGGCAGCTAGCGGCGGGCTACATCCTCGTCGAGGAACCAGGATCGCTGTGGGTGGTCGACCAGCATGTCGCCCACGAGCGGGCCATCCTCGACAGGCTGCACGACTCTGACAGCCCGGCCAGCGTGCAGAGCCTACTCGTCCCCGAGGTCGTAGACCTGTCGGCGGCGGAGGCCGAGCTGGCTACCGAGAGCCTGGAGGAGCTCTCCGTCTACGGCTTCGAGGCCGAGCCCTTCGGCCCGAGGTCGGTAAGGGTGACGGCCGTCATCTCCACGCTCGCCGATAGGGACATTGCGGGCGCTGTAAAGGACGCCATCTCGGCCATCTCGGGCACCGAGCCTGGCCACCGCCGCGAGGACCACATCCTCGCGACCATAGCCTGCCACTCGGCCGTAAAGATGGGCGACCGGCTCTCGCAGCCCGAGATGGAGGCGCTGATAAAGAGCTGGCTCACCAGCCACCTCCCGGCCACCTGCCCCCATGGGAGATCCATCTGCTACCGCATCGGCCTGAACGAGGTGGCCCGCAAGCTCGACCGGCATTGACGCAGGGGCGTTCGCGAACGCCCCTACTGGCCGTCCTCTCCCTTTTCGCGGAAGGTCAGTCGCCACTCCTCTGTCGCCTTAGGGCCTCGGTCGGCGAGATCGACCATATACATGACCCTGTAGAGGTCCCAGTCGACGTAGTGGCCGATCACCGCGCCGACGCCACTTAGAAGGTTGCCGTATAAATACCGCTTGCGGGCACGAGTGGAAGGGTTGGCTTTTGGACCTTAGCGGGGACCGGGTAGTGGGAGTGCTGGCCGTCGTGGCTGCGGCTTCGACCTGGGGGACGCTTGGCCTCTTCGCCAAGGTCCTCTACGCCCAGGGCGTTTCCTTCGAGTCGCTGGTCGCGGTGCGGGCGTCGGTGGGTTGGGTGGCCGTAATAGTCTTCGTTCTTGCCACCGGCGGAGTGAGGAACCTCAGGGTCTCCGGCCGGGACCTGGCGTTGCTGGCGCCCCTTGGACTCATCGGGATAGGCCTCTTCTACCTGTTTTACTTCTATACGGTCAGGGAGAGCACGGTCGGGACGGCGGCGGTCCTGCTCTACAGCTCGCCCGCGTTCGTGGTGGTGTTGGCGCGGTTGTTCTTGGCCGAAGCACTCAACGCGGCGAAGGTCTTCGCACTATGCCTGACGGCGGGGGGGATCTTCCTGGTCGCCGGCGCCTACGACCCGGCGAACCTCGAGGTCACCCCGACCGTGCTCCTGACGGGGCTGCTCTCGGGCCTGACTTACGGCCTGTATTCTATCTTCGGCCGCCCCGTGGCCGGACGCCTCGGTCCTTCGGTCATCCTGAGCTACGCCCTCTTCTTCGGCTCCCTGCTGCTAGTCGTATCCGCGCTTCCCACGCTCGACACGCTCGTCGGCCTCCCGATGGGCTCCTACGCGCTGCTGCTTATGCTCGCGGTGGTGCATACGACGCTCGCGTTCGCGCTCTACACCTTCGGGCTTGGGCGTCTTGGAGCGGGGAGGGCGGCCATCATCGCGACGGTGGAGCCAGTGGTGGCCGGCGCCCTCGGAACGGTGCTTCTGGGAGAACTACTCACCGTCCCGAAGGTCGTCGGCGCGTTGCTCGTGATCTCCGGCGCGTCCCTCGCCCAGGTAAGGCTTCGCAAGCACTTCAGCTGATCACCCGCTGCCGAAGGCGGCGTGCTGAAGTGCTTTCTCAAAACGGGTACTATGTTGCACCACGTTGAGAACCGCCGATCGCAAGAGACTCGTTTGACCCCGCAGGATGGAGGAGGAACGCCATGCCTATAGAGTTCAAGGGAGGTAACTCGGGCTATACCCTCGGGGTCGAGGAGGAGCTCTCCATCGTTGACGCCACGACGGGGGAGCTAGTACCGAAGATCGAGGAGATCATGGGCCGCCTCCCCGAAGGCCTGCACGAGTCTGTTTCCTACGAGCTGTTCCAGTCCGTGTTGGAGATCAAAACGACCGTCTGCGCCTCGGTCGCAGAGGCCGAGAAGCAACTGCGCGAGCTGCGCGGCAGGGTCGGTTCGTGGGCTGCGGCCTGCGGCGCCTCGCTAGCCTCCGCAGGGACCCATCCGTTCTCCCGCTACCGCGACCAGAAGGTCACGGACCAGGAGCGTTACAAGACGGTCATAAAGACGCTGCGCTGGATAGCGCAACGGGAGGTGATCTTCGGCCAGCACGTCCACGTCGCCGTCCCCGGCCCTGAAGAGGCGATCATCGCCCACAATCGCCTCTCCGAGCAGTCGCCGCTCCTCCTGGCGCTCTCGGCGAACTCCCCTTTCTGGCAGGGCTTCGACACGGGCTTTGAGTCGGCCAGGGTGAAGATCTTCGAGACCTTTCCTCGCGCCGGCCTACCCCCCGCCTTCCCCGACTACGAGGCCTTCGAGAATTACGTGGACCTGATGGTCGCGTCCGGCGCGATGGAGGACTACACCTACTGCTGGTGGGACGTGCGCCCGCACCCAGGGATCGGGACGATAGAGCTCAGGGTCCTCGATTCCCAGACGAACCTGAGGCACACGACGTCCCTGACCGCCTTCACCCAGTGTCTCGTCGCCCAGGTACTGGGGGAAGTGGGGCCGCACGAGCCTTACAACTGGCACCTGGCGATGGAGAACAAGTGGCGCGCCGCCATGCACGGCATGGACGCGGCGTTCTACGATTTAAGAGACGAGACCACGGTTCCTGCCAGAGACCAGACCCGCGGCCTTGTCGAACGCCTGAAACCCCACGCCCAGGACCTCGGTTGCGAGAACGAACTCGAAGGCATTCTCGACATCGTGGAAAACGGTACTGGCAGCCAGCGCCAGCGCGAGGTCTACGACGAGAGCGGCGACTTTTTGGACGTGGTCGCGTTTCTTATCGAGGGGACCCGCCCCGCGCTCGCCGAGGGACAGAATTAGGGTACAGGCATCAAGCTACAGGTTTCTTGCTGAGTGCGACAAGGTTGTCGGGGCGGCGGACACAAGCGGGTCGACAGACGCGGCTTCGACTTTCGACTTGGTTTCCGCTAGCGCAGAATCCGTCTCATTCTCGCTCCCCTGACGCCTTACTCCTCGAACCCCAGGCTCCAGGCGCGATCGAGATCGTAGTTAGAGTAGGCGCGAAAGGCGACCATTGTCTCGGTGCGGGCGACGCCGGGGACCTGGGCTATTTTTTCCGGCACTATCTCGGCGAGGCTCTCGAAGTCGGGGATGCGGACCATGACGACTAGATCGTAGGGGCCCGTGACGGAGTAGGCTTCGGTGACGCCGTCTATGGAGAGCATGGCCTGGGCGGCCTCCTGGACGCGCTCCCGCTCGGTCCTGACCAGGACGATGGCCGTTACCATGTAGACCCCCTTAAAATCCTTCCCGATCGCTCGAACCACAGAGACGGCACCGGCCGCTTTCCCGTCCTCGATTCCGTTCCCAGGGATATTCTGAAGCCTGTAGCCCTGAGGAAGGACTAGTCTTCCGCGCGACGCTCCTAAATACCAAACGTCACCGTCCCTTTGCGGATGTTGTTGTCCGTGGTTTTCTCATACTCGACGGGCCCGACTTCGACGGTGACCCTGGCGGTCTCGTCGAGCGCGCCGGGGATAAAGCCGCCTACCTCGACGGTCGTCATCTTCTTGGGTTCGAGGCGCGCTATGGTCTCGCTCTTGGCCTGGCGCTCGGCGCTGGTGTTGAGGATGACCTCGACGTCGATACCAGTCTCGGTCGCCTCGCCGCCGTTCCCCACGGTCACGGCGAAGGTCGGCTCGTCGGCCCCTGTAAGGACCACGTCGCCGTTCGGATACAACGGCTTGCCCGCCACCCTGACGGCCGTCACCTGCACCCCGTGCAGGGCGTTCGGATCGCTCCTTGCGGTATCCGACACCGGTGCCGCGTCGAAGCCGAGCGCCCCGTAGTCCATAAAGGACTGCGGCTCTTCGAGGTAGGCCTGGTCGTCAGTCTGGCCCGCGGTCTCGAGGGAGCTCTTGACGGCAGGGACGTAGTAGTTCGCGATGATGCTGTCGCTCGTTCTGTAGTCGGCGACGGCCGTCGCCAGCTCTTCATCGAACCCGCCCGCGTCACCGGAAGCCGCCTGCGCGAGCGTATCCGTAGCCTCGGACCTAATGCCGAGGGCCGTGACGACGTAGTGGTGGGCGTCCTCGAACTCGGGGGGGATCTCCTCCTGCCTCAGCGCCTGCAGATACTGGTTGTCCGAGCGGTTCGCCACCTGGGCGAGCGCCCCGTCGTCCAGCTTCGCGGGGTCCCCCCCAGCGTTGCTCAGGACGCCCTGGAGCTCCCCCCGGCCGGCGTTGGTCGAGTCGCTAAGCAGGCTGTCCGCGCTCGTGACGTACTTGCGTACCTGGGTCGATTGCTGGGTCGCCACGCAGCCGCGGGCGACGAAGAAGATAAACCCGAAGACCACGACGAGGAGTAGGAGAGAGCCGATCAGGGTCAACCAGGCGGGGAGCGTCCTCTGACGGCGCCTGTTCGGGCCGCTACGGGGTCTCCCGGGACGGCCCGACTGCCTCGGACGGCGAGGCTTCGTGGCTGCCCTTTGAGGTCTACGCTCTATACGAAACCCCCGACGACAATTCGTGGGCGAGGGGGGACTCGAACCCCCACGGCCTCTCGGCCACTAGACCCTGAACCTAGCGCGTCTACCAATTCCGCCACTCGCCCGAAAGCCCCTTCCAGGATACGTCCCGAACTGCGGGGGATTGTAGCATTTAAGCCCGGTGCCGTTGGAGCCGGGCTGACGGGCGGAGCCCGCAAGGGCGTAGCGTACAGATAGGCTATACAATAGCCTATCAAGTAGTGACAGAGACGCGCTACATCGAAGGACAGGGACGCTACGCGCTGGCCGAGATGGTCGGGCGCGGCGGTTTCGCGACCGTGTGGCGCGCCCGTTCGCTCAAGGGCCACCTCAGGGGCAAGGACGTGGCGGTGAAGGTGATCCCCGTCTACAACGAGGGCGAGCGCTCGCGCGCCCTGCGAGAAGGCCAGATCGCCGAGGGCCTCAGGCACAAGAACATAGTAGAGACCCTGGAGGTCATCCCCGGCGACAATGAGGTCTACCTCGTAACCGAGTACGTCAACGGGATGCCGCTCGACGAGGCCGCCAAATCCTACGAGGTAGACGAGATCGTTGACTCACTGGCCCAGATCCTCGAGGCTCTCGTCTACGCGCACGCGCAGGGCATTATCCACCGCGACATAAAACCCCAAAACGCGCTCGTCGACGACAGGGGCCGCGTGAAGCTGACGGACTTCGGGGTCGCCTTCAGGGCGGGAGACACTCGCCTCACGCGCATCGGCTTCGCCGTGGGCACGCCGGGCTACATCGCACCGGAGATCCTGGACGGCGCCGACCCGACCGCGCTCACGGACATCTACGCCGTCGGGGCGACGGCCCGCACCCTGCTCGCCCACCAGCCCTACGAGCCGCCTCCTCGCCTCAGGCAGTTCGTAGACCGCGCGACTTCCCCCAACCCGGCCCACCGCCCGCAGAGCGCGTGGGCCGCCGTCAAGCTTCTCACGGGTAGGAAGGCGCCACGCGGCAGCGTCTCTCCAGCGCTACGCGAAGGCGCCGAAAGGATCCCCGAAGGCCTCAAAGACGGGGCGCTTCGCCTCGTCAACGGCCTCGTCGCTGGCTGGCTCGGATACCTCCTAGCGGACCGGATCCTTACCGATGGCGCGCAGGCCGCCGGCGTCGCCGCCGGGCTCGGCGTGCTGGCCTACCTGCTGCCGCGCCTCGGCGCCCTCGGGGTCATAGTCGCGCTCGCCGTCTTGCTAATACGTAGCGGGGCCAGCCTCGGGTTAGCCGCGCTCGTTCCCGCGCTAGGGGGCGTCTGGGTGATGGGCGCCGGTTCTGCCAACGCCGACGTGAAGAAGCTGCCGCTGGGGCCGGCGCTGGCGGTGCCGCTCGCCATCCTCTTCGGGCTGGGGACGATACTTGGGACCACCCTCGTGGCAGCCGTGCCACTACTCTTCGGCGTGCTTATGCGGCCCCTCGGGGCGTGCATCTCGGCGGCGGCCGGGGCTCTTACCTTGATCTGCTACGACCTGACGGTGCGCAACGGTTTCTTCGTCGACAGCGCCCCCTACGCCGAGCTCCCCTTCTCGGGTGCCAAGCTCGACGTCTTGCCGATCACGCTTGGGGTTGGCGACGTGCTCGATTGGTCCCAGGGGTACCTACAGTACTTTCCCAAGCTGCCGCTCCTGATATTGCTCTGGGCGGCTATGGCCGGGATCGTCTCGCTCGCGGAATGGGTCGGCAGGCCTTTCGCGGGCCTCGCCGTTGCGGTGGTCGTTGGGGTCCTGGGGTACGCGCTAGTAGTCTCCTCGAAAGCTCCTCCAGGCACGCTCACTTCGGATATGATTTCGCTCTGTCTCGCGGCTATAATATACGGGGTGTTCAGGTATCTCGCGGCGCGGGTTAGAGGGTAGGTTTCTTTGGGTTTCCTCAAACACATCGAAAAGCGGATGGAGTCGCTGGTCGAGGGCGTTTTCGGACGCGCCTTCAGGCGGCAGATCCATCCCGTCGAGATCGCCAAAGGCCTCACCAAGCAGATGGACGAGGGCAGGATGGTCTCGATCTCGCGCACCTACGCCCCCAACGATTTCACGGTCCACCTCTCCAGGGAGGACGAGGAGTCTATCCAAGCCTACCAGGCGTCGCTTAGGGACGAGCTGATCCAGTACGCCTCGACCCACGCCGAGAACAAGAACTACCATTTGATGACCCCGCCGAGGATTCGCTTCGAGACGGAGGAAACGCTCCGCTTCGGGGAATTCGGCGTTACCGCGAAGCTGACCGGCGGCGACGGCCCGCGCGAGAAGGGCGCCCCGCAGGACACCTCGGGCCAGACCCGCATCTTCCGCACCGATGAGTCGACCGGCGGGGAGGCAGAGCAGGGCACCGCCGCGATCTCGGCCGACGAGGCCAGGCGCCACGGTCTGGCGCTAGAGATCGTCGAGTTCGTCCTCGGGGACGAGAAGTATCCGCTCGACGGGCGCGGCCCGTGGACCGTGGGCCGTTCGCAGGATAACGACATCGTAGTAAACGACCCCAACGTATCGAGGAGGCATGCGCGGGTCTCGCGTGCCGACAACGGCTTCGTCGTCGAGGACCTTGGCTCGACCAACGGGACCCTCCTCGACGGCGCTCCTATAGACCGCGAGATGATCGAAGGCGGCGACGAGCTGACCTTCGGCCAGACCACCGCCCGCTTCATCCGCCGCATAGACTCACCGGGCGAGGAGTCTGGCGGGAGAAGCTAGGCAATGCTCGAGCTACAGGTGCCGCTGCTGGCGGCGAAGGCCCTGATCCTACTCCTGCTCTTCGCCTTTATCTACGCCGTGATGAGCCGGAGCATTGGGGACCTGCGCAAGATCCCCGACGACGAGTCCTACGTGCCAGGCCAGGGCAGAAGTCGTAACGGGCTCGGAGCCTACAATTCGCGTCCCACCGGCGTCCCCGAGTTCGTCGTGGAGGACTCAGACATCCTCGCCCCCGAGACCCGCTTCGAGATCGGCGACGGCGAGACCAGCGTCGGCCGCTCATCGGGCAGCAGTATCGTTTTACGTAGCGACGACTACGCCTCGGGACGCCACGCGCAGCTTACCAGGCACGGGGGGCTGCTCTACGTCGAGGACCTCGGCTCGACGAACGGGACCTTCGTGAACGGGCGCAAGACCGTGGGGGCAACGCCCCTGAGAAACGGGGACTCCGTGCGGGTAGGCTCGACCACTTTCAGGTACGAAGAGTAGCCCGTGCCTTTCCTGGAGCTACAACCTTTCGGCGTTACCGACGCGGGCAAGGTCCGCCAGAACAACGAGGACGCCCTGCTCGTCGGCGCCGGCGAGGACGAGACGCTCTTCGTGGTCGCCGACGGCATAGGCGGATTCGAGGCGGGGGAGGTCGCGAGCTCCATCGCCGTAGAGGTGCTCAGAGGCCTGCGCCCGGACAAGCGCTTCGAGGACGCCATCAGGGAGGCAAACCGCAGCATCCTGGCCGCCGGGCGCGGCGACGAGAAGCTCTCTGGGATGGGTACCACGATCGTCGCCATAAGGTTCGGCGGGACGCAGAGGGAGCCGCTTGCCGAGGTCGCGCACGTCGGTGACTCGCGGGCCTACCTCGTGCGCGGCGGCGAGATGAACCCCATAACCGAGGACCACTCGCTCGTCGCAGAGCTGGTGCGCAGCGGCGACCTGACCAGGGACCAGGCCGCCGAGCACCCCCAGAAGAACCTCATCACCCGGGCTTTGGGTGCGGACGAGAAGGTCGACGTCGACACCACGGTACTGCCCATACAGGCGGGCGATCGCGTCTTGCTCTGTTCGGACGGGCTCTCCGACATGGTCCCCGAGGCGAGGATCTCGGAGCTCCTGATCGAGTACCCGGACGACCCGGAGGGGGCTGCACGCAGCCTCGTCTCCGCGGCCCTCGACGCCGGCGGCAACGACAACATCACGGTCGTCGTCGTGGACGTAAAGGAGCGGGCCGCGCCCCCGCGCCGCGAAGGAGCGGCGCGAGGCAGCGCTCAGGCGAGATGACCGACGGCGGACCTTCGGGGAAGACCGCGGATGGTCGTACATCCACTAGCGGCGCGCGGAGCCCCACCCGGCGGCCCTCCAAGGCCGCGCGGCGCAAGCGCCGGAGTGGATTCCAGAAGGCACTCGGAAAACTCGTCAGGGGGCTTGCGATCGTC
The DNA here is from genome assembly GCA_963830075.1 of uncultured Rubrobacteraceae bacterium. Taxonomy (GTDB): domain Bacteria; phylum Actinomycetota; class Rubrobacteria; order Rubrobacterales; family Rubrobacteraceae; genus Rubrobacter_D. The sequence continues at coordinate 39,856 of CAWHLD010000005.1, forward strand.
CTCGTTCTCGCAATCGCGCTCATACCGGCCTACCTCTGGGGGTCGAGCCGGTACTTCATCGCTTTCGATCAGGGGGAGGTGGTAGCCTACCAGGGTCTGCCTTACGCCCCCTTCGAGGTCGAGCTAAACCGGGAGTGGCGTAGACCCGGTATCGAGGAGTCGGAGATCAAAGAGCCCTACAGAGAGCCCATAGAGAACCACAAGCTCTACACCGAGGACCAAGTCGAGAAGGTCCTCGGGGACCTGGGTAGCTAGGGTGACCCGTTCGTGACCCAACGAGTCTTCACGCCCATGCTCCTGGCCTTGCTCGTTACCACTTTAGGCTTCGCGACCCTCATCTTCGTACAGGAGGCGGCGAGCCCGCCCCTCATCTACGGCGCTTACTACGCGGGGACCCTCTTCGCGCTTTACATCGGGGTCAGGCTCCTTCTCCCCCACTCCGACGTGCTCTTGTTGCCGATAATTACACTCTTGACCGGAATAGGGCTCGTCATGATCTTCCGCCTCACCTACAACGTGGAGGGGGTGGAGCAACTCGCCTTGACGCAGGCGGTCTGGATCCTTATAGGGAGCGGCACGATGTTCTTGCTCGTGCTGCTCTTCCGCAACTACGCCCGTCTCTTCGACTACAAGTACCTGCTCGCCATCGCCGCCGTCCTACTTATTGCCTCGACGTTCACGCCCCTGGGCTACACGGTCAACGGGGCGCGGCTGTGGGTCGACCTCGGACCCGTAAACTTCCAACCCTCGGAGTTCGCCCGCATCGCCCTCGTCGTCTTCTTCGCCGGGTACCTGGCCGAGAAGCGCGACGTGATGGCGGCGACGAGCCGCAGCTTCCTCGGCATAGAGCTTCCGGCGATCAAATACTTCGGGCCCGTGGCCCTGGTCTGGGCCGCCTCTTTGGGCCTGCTGGTCTTCGAGAAGGACCTCGGCTCTAGCCTGTTGTTCTTCGCTATTCCCCTTCTAATGCTCTACGTTGCTACTGGCCGCATCGCCTACATACTCCTCGGTAGTGTTCTCTTTTTCTTGGGCTCCTTCGTGACCTTCCTCCTCTTCGACCACGTGCAGGTCAGGGTGCAGAGCTGGCTCGACCCGTGGAGGGATCCAGACGGGACGGGGTTCCAGATCCTGCAGAGCATCTTCAACATCGCCGACGGCGGGCTGCTCGGAACGGGGCTCGGGGCCGGCTTCGCCCAGACCATCCCCGAGGTCGAGACCGACTTCGTGTTCTCCGCGATAGCCAGCGAGCTCGGCCTGCTCGGGGCGACGGCGGTGCTGCTCGCCTTCCTGGCCTTCACCTACAGGGGGACGAAGATCGCGCTGCTCGCCGAGGACGATGCCTCCAAGCTCCTCGCCTTCGGGCTAACGGCAATGTTCGCCCTCCAGACCCTCATTATCGTTGGGGGGGTTACCAAGACGATACCCCTGACGGGGATAACGCTCCCCTTCGTCTCCTACGGCGGCTCGTCGGTAGTCGGAAACTTCATCCTCACGGGCCTCCTCCTGCTCGTCTCGGAGAGGGCGGGCCGTAGGGAGACCGAGGGAGACACGTACAGGAAAGTCCCCTGGGGGTCTGCGTGAACACCCACCTCAGGCGCACGTTCTACCTGTTTGCGGCTGGTTTCTTCGGCCTCGTAGTGGTGCTCGCCTACTGGCAGGTCTACTCCAGGGAGGCGCTGGCCAACAACCCCGAGAACGGGTTCCAGACCCAGCGGAGCATCTCCTCGCCGCGGGGTTTGATCCTGGCCGGCGACGGCGAGACCGTGCTCGCCAAGAGCATCAAGCGAGAGACTCCCCAGGGCCCCGTCTACGATCGCGTCTACCCTCTGGGCGAGCCTTTCTCGAACGTGGTCGGATACTGGAGCACCCGCTACGGGGCGACAGGCATCGAGATCTCGAAAAACACAGACCTCTCTAGCATAGTCGGGGAACCGCAGACCCTAGACGACCTCATTAACAGGGCCACAGGCGGCCCCCAGCCAGGCAACAACGTCGTCCTCACCCTCGACCCGGGGCTGCAGGAGCTTGCCTACCAGGAGCTCTCCGCGAGCCCCACGGGCCGGGGTTCCGTGGTCGCCATAAACCCGAAGACCGGCGATATCCTCGCGATGGTCTCCTCACCCTCCTTCGACCCCAACGAGGTGGACGAGAACTACCCCGAACTCGCCAGCGCCCCCAACGCGCCGCTCATAAACCGCGCGACCCAGAGCCTGTATCCGCCTGGATCGGTGTTCAAGGTCATAACCGCCGCCGCCGCCCTGCAGGCGGGGGTCAGGCCGGAAGACGAGTTTTTCGACAGCGGGGCCTACGAGTTGCCCGGGTACACGGTACAGAACTTCCAGGATAAAGACTATGGGGAAGTGACCTTCACGCGGGCGCTCGCCTACTCGATAAACGTGATCTTCGCGAAGATCGCGGTCGACATCGTGGGGGCCGAGGCCCTCTCGCAGATGGCCCTGGACTTCGGCTTCGGCGACCCTTACGACGACTTCACGATCCCCGTCTCGGGCAGTAGCGTCAACAGCCTCCCGCCGAGCCAATGGACCACGGGCACTCTGGCCCAGACAGCCTTCGGGCAGGGCGAGGTACAGTCCAACTCGTTCCAGATGGCGCTCGTCACCTCGGCCATAGCCAACGACGGCAGGCTCGTGGAGCCCCGCCTCGTGCGCGAGGTCCGATCTCCTGACGGCATAATCCTCGACAAGCCCACCACAAGCATCCGCAGGCAGGCGATCCCGCCGGACACGGCGCGCACCCTCAACGAGATGATGCAGCAGGTCATCATCCAGGGGGGGTTCACCGAAGCCGAGATAACCGGCATGGAGGTGGCTGGCAAGACGGGGACCGCCGAGTCGGGCAACGGTGCGCCGCACGCGTGGTGGATCACCTTCGCCCCCGCCGACGACCCGGAGATCGCCATGTGCGTTATGGTCGAGAACGCTGGCAGGGCCGACGAGGGCGCCCTGCCCATAGGGGCCCGCTTGATGCAAGCCTACCTCGAAGACGGAGTCTAAACGTTGGGAGATCTCGCGTCTATAATTCGGGGCCTGTGCAGCAGCTCGTAGACAACCGCTACCGGCTCTTGAAGCCGCTCGGGAGCGGCGGCATGGCCGACGTCTACCTGGCCCACGACAACATTCTCGACAGGGACGTAGCCCTGAAGGTGATGAGCAACCGCTACGCGAGCGACGAGGAGTTCGTCGAGCGTTTCAAGCGGGAGGCCCAGAGCGCCGCCGCCCTCTCGCACCCCAACATCGTCTCTATCTTCGACAGGGGCGAGTCGGAGGACGGGACTTACTACATAGCGATGGAGTACCTCCCCGGAGGCACCCTGAAAGACCGCATCTTGCGACGCGGCGCACTCCCGGCTCACACGGCCGCGGCCGTGGCGCTCCAGATGGCCGGGGCCCTCAGGGCCGCGCACGAGCGGGATGTGATCCACCGCGACATTAAGCCGCACAATATCTTGGTAACTGGTTCTGGAGACGTGAAGGTCACGGACTTCGGCATAGCCCGCGCAGCCTCGTCTTCTACGATGACGCGCACGGGCCACATCCTCGGCACGGCCCACTACATCTCGCCCGAGCAGGCGATGGGCGAGCACGTGGGCCCTGCGAGCGACCTCTACTCTTTGGGCGTAGTGCTCTACGAGATGCTTACGGGTGAGCTTCCCTTCGATGCGGACACGCCTATTGGGATAGCGATGAAGCACGTGAACGGGCATGTGCGCCCGCCGCAGGAGTTGAACCCCTCCGTCCCAGACGGCATCAACGCTATAACGGTCAGGCTTCTCGCCAAGGCCCCAGGAGACCGCTACGCGAGTGACTCCGAGCTTATCGACGACCTCGAGCGCTTCTGTGCCGGCCTGGACCCCTCAGGCGCTACGACGGAGATGATGGCCCGCGCCATGCCGGCGGCGGCGACCACGCGCCTTAACGGCCTGCCTCCCAAGCAGAGGCCCGGCCAGGACAAGAAGCGGCGCAGGAGCGTCATCCCTCTGCTTCTCGCCCTCCTCGCGCTACTCGTCCTCGCCCCGCTAGCCTGGGCCGGCTACAGCCTGCTGCAAGACGGGCAGGTCGGCCAGAAAGCGCCGAGGGTCGGCGTTCCCAGCCTCGTCGGCATGGGCCTCGACGAGGCGAGGAACGAGGTCGGCAACGACTTCGACCTCGAGGTCACACAGAGCGTCGACGGCGAGAAGCCCACAGGCACCATACTGAGCCAGGATCCCGGCTCCGGAAAGGCCGAGAAGGGCTCGAAGATCTCGGTCACGGTCGTCGGAAAGCAGGTGGCTGACGTGCCCGGCATAGTCGGCTCCGAACGTGCGGCTGCCGAGCAGAAACTGAAAGATGCGGGCTTCGACGTTCGGACCGAAGAGGGGGAGAGCTCTCTCGACGATGAGGGCAAGGTGATCGGCCAGAGTCCCGATGGGGGCGCGCAGGCTGAGACGGGGTCCGCTGTGACCATCATCGTTGGAGCTGGTCCCTCTACCGTGGAGGTACCGCGGCTGTACGGGAACACCCCGGCTCAGGCGAAGTCCTTGCTCGAAGGGGCGGGCTTGAAGCTAGGCACCAAGAGCAGCGACTACAACAGCGACGTCGCGGAGGGGAGCATCTTCTTACAAGACCCTGCAGGAGAGCAGAGCGTAGAGCCCGGGACGGCCGTCGACGTCACCGTCAGCCTGGGCGTCGAGCAGATCGAAGTTCCCGAGGTCTACGGCCTCAGAGTTGCGGCGGCGCAGGCGGCCTTGTCCACCGCCGGCCTGAATTCGACCACCTTCGAGGTGGAGGGCGACGAAGCGGCAGGCACCGCGCTCTCGACAGACCCCGGGGTCGGGGCGTTGCTGGATCCCGGCTCCACCGTGACCCTCTACTACAGCGCCGGCCCGCCCCCGGTTACAACGGCGTCACCCGACGCCTCGGCTTCGCCCGAGGATCAGGCATCGCCAGAGCCCGAAGCGCAACCCGAGGAACAGGAATCTCCCGAGTCCCAAGCCCAACCCGAAGATCAGGCATCGCCAGAGCCCGAAGCGGAGCCCGAGGAACAGGAGCAACCCGCGCCCCAAGGAACGCCCGGGGCGCGGCCGGAACGAGGAAACCAAGGCGCGGCGGGTGGCGGCGCTGACGCCCCCGCCAGAGACCAGAGACCGTCCGGTGGTTCGGGCTCCAGTGGGTCGGGACCCGGCGCGTCGGGTTCTTCGGGATCCAGGGGCGATGGCAGCGGGTCCAGCGGAGATGGGTCCGATCGGGACTCCACGGCTAGCGATGAGAGTTCGTCGGGGTCCAGCGAGAGGTAAAGCTGTGTTCGGGAGATCCTCCCGGCAACCTCCGAGGTCGATACTTCGTCCCCTCGGCTTTTTGATCAGGGTGCGTGTAGAAGCTCTCGTCTTACGTAATCTCCGAGTAGCCTGGCGGTAGTCTCGACGGGAGGATCTATCTCGACGAAGCTGTGGCGGCCGATGGCGTTCTCCTTGAGCCAGTCCCTCCCGACGGGTTTGGCGCGCCCGAGATCGTAGTCCGTCTCGAAGTAGGCGGCGCGTAGCCCGCCCGAGGGCAGCTCGACCACCAGGATAGGATACCCTCCGGGTGAGTTGGCCAGGATCTTGACGTTCTCGTCCGCCGGGTTGCTCTGCATACGTTCAGTTTATACGAGATACCAGCCGTCGGGGGTGGAATGGGGCCGTGATAAAATCGTCCGTGTATGAAGACACCATATGACATTCATATTCGTGGAGGGAGTCGCTATGTCAGATCCCATACCCAAAGACGTAGGAACTGAGGCCGGAACCTCAGAGGGAATCGCTGATGAACCCCTGCTCACCAGGCTGCCGCCCGAGAACCTCCCCGAGGAACTTCTCCTGCGGCGCCTGGGTAGGCTCGATACGAGGCGCGCCCTCGCGGAGCTCTGCAGGAACGTGCCTGGCCTCGAAGAGGTCCTCCTTCCCAGGGGCATACAGGCCGACGCCCTGACACGCAAGTCTGGAGGCGCCGCGCCGCTGCTTCGGGGAATCGTACGCAGGATCTCCCACGACGCCGCGGCCTGGGGCGCGTTCCGTACGGCCATCCAGGAGCAGATCCCACCCGAAACCTTCGAGGCCCTGGAGGACTTCTCTCCTGAGAACCTGGAGACGCTCAGGGAGACACACACCACCGAGGGCTTGCTGCTGGCCGCCCTCAGCATGGACGAGGAGCCCGAAGAAGGCGTCGTCGAGATGCTCCTGGACGCCTGGCGGGAGGAGAAGGGAGCAGCCGAGAAAGTGGCCTCCGAGAACGCGCACGTCAGGGATCTCGAAGCCGAGATAGAGCGCCTTACCGGAGAGAACGAGCGACTCTCCTTCGCATCGAGGGCCGCCAGAGAGCGTGCCGCGGCCCTCGCCGAGGAGGTCGAGATTCTGACCGGCGAACGCACAGATACCTCAGAGCTGGTCAGGAAGGCCGAAGCGAGGGCCACGGCGGCGGTGGACGTGCGGGGCCAGCTCGAGGAACGTATCGAAACCCTCGAAAAGCGGGGCTTCCAGATCGAGAAGGCGCTCGAAGGCGAGCGCAGGGCTTATTCCAAGGCGGCGGAGCGCGTCGATGAGTTGCACGACGAGCTCGGGGGCGTAATCGAGGAGCGGGACCGGATCAAGAACGCCCTTCAGGACGCTCGTTTTACCGACAGGGGCTTCGGTGAGCTCCTGGTGCGGGCGATCAAGAACGAGGTCGCGTCCCTGCCCACCTCGCTGGAGAGCACGGCGCAGGCCGCCCGGCTGATGGAGTTCATGGGCAAGGTTCTCCAGGCGCAAGCCGACCTGCGCAGCCAGGGCGAATCTAGTCCCAGGACCCCGGATGAAGACCCCGACGACAAGGACCCTTCTCCGGCGGGACAATCGGATAAAACGGACGGGGCGGCGCGTAGCGCCACGCGGAGCGCCGGCGGTTACGCAAGGCCCAGGCCGACGCTATCCTTCCGCGCACTGGGGGGAGCGGGGGAGGTAGGCGGCAGCAGCCATCTCCTCGACTTCGGCAAGGCCAAGATCCTGGTCGACGCGGGGATCAAACCCGACGGCCGCGGCCCCGCAACACCAGACTTCGGTGGCCTGAACGGCATAGACGCGGCCGTCATAACGCACGCGCACCTCGACCACTGCGGGGCGCTACCCCTGCTCGTGCGGGACAGGCCGAAGATGCCGATCTACTGCACGCCGCCTTCGGCGAAGCTCATAGTAAGCGCGCTCAACGACCACGCCGCGATGGGCGGTGGCCTGCCTGGCGGGGCGCCCATCCACGAGGTCCGCAAGCGGCTGGTTCCCGTGCCCTTCAACAAGCCGCTCGATGTTGGGGGGACCAGGGTCACGCTAACCGAGAGTGGCCACATCCTCGGGGCCGCGAGCGTCCTCTTCTCGTCGGGGCCTTCGACCGTTTTCCACACGGGCGACATCTGTATGGAGGACCACTTCTCCATCCCCTCGGCCCGGCTCCCCGAGGTCAAGGACATAGACTTGCTCATCATGGAGGCTACCCTGGCCGACCAGAAGCCGCAGCCGTTCGCCGAGTCGATCAGGACGATGGTCGAGGTCATAAACGACACGACGTTGGAGCGGGGCGGGACGGTATTGATCCCCACCTACGCCCTTGGCCAGGCTCAGGAGATCATTCTCGGCCTGAAGCACTACGGCAAGGAATACGGCCTGGAGAGGGACGTCTTTATCTACGTCGACGGCTCCGTGGTCACGACCTCGGAGAGGCTCTACGCCGAGCAGCTCGGGTACATGAAGCCCTATTTACAGCACAGTGATCCGCGCGAGATCTTCTCCTCAGAGAACATCAGGGCCGTCACCAACGATGACAAGGCGCGCGAGCGTATCCTTACGAACCCCTGCGCCATTATCGCCTCACCAGTGACGATGCAGGGCGGGGCGAGCGCCTTCTACCGCAAGCGCCTCCAGAAGAGCCCTGAGAACGCCGTGATCCTGCCCTCGAACGCCGCCTCCTCGTACGGGACGCACCGTGCCGAGGGCGAGGAGGAGCAGTGGCGGGTCGAGCGGGTGAGCTTCGCTGCGCACTGTACCCAGGACGAGTTGCTGGGCATCACCGAGAAGCTCAACCCGCGTCAGATCATCCTGATCCACGGCTCCAAACGCCGCATAAGCGACCTCGCCTTCAGGCTGGCCCCGAGCCACAAGATCCACACCCCAACCGTCGGCGAGACCGTCCGCACCGTTCTTTAGTGGGGGACCTCCCCGAAGTAACGTTGCTAGGCGACGCCCGCCCCTCTCGCCCGGAGAACGCCGTCGGGATCGGGGAGTTCTGGTACGAGCCCGGGGTGTGGACCCTCCCCATCTCCCCCGACGCCCGCGTGATGTACGCGGGCCTCTGCTCCTACCTGGGGCACGGTGAGATCAACCGCAAAGACCTCCGCAACACCCTCATCGGTAGCTCGGACGAGGAGATACTAGGGGCTTTGGAGGAACTGGTAGGTAACAACCTCCTCTCCCCGGAACTCGCCGGGTTCGCGGTCCGTTCGATTACCGCATACAAGCCCGATGGTGGTCCCGAAGCCCCGTAAAGTTCTCGATGTATTTTTCTGCACTCTGGTCTGCATAACAAACCTGAAAGCAAACCAAGACAGTAGGACACCTCGAAGATGACAGACTCGCCATGAGGCGGGACGCGAAGCCTTGGTGCTTTTCGAGGAGAGGTGTCCAGGCTGCCGAACGGGGAGGTCGCAGACAGGCCCATCGACTTTTGTGCGTGCGAGCCAGGCTAGAAAAGGCCACTCGCCAAGGAGATGTGTCGGGCAAGCCTTACAATGCATGCTACAAACGCCGTGAAAGTAGGGGGTCAGACCAGAGGGTGCAACTGGTTCCAAAGAAGTGCCTGGATGGCGCACGAGACAAGCATAACTGCTTGTAGCAGGTAATTGCACGGGGCGAGGAGGGGTGATCGCGTACAAGTAACAGCGCAGCTACGTGTGCAATGGCAGCGAGGAGAGAGGAAAGTTCTAATAATGCGACTAACGCAAGATGGACAAGTATGGACCGGGCATCCGCCGGCCAAGACCGCGAGCCTGCCGTGGAGAGGGAGGACCCTCGTCAGGTTAGGGTTGGTGGCGATCATGGCGGCGGTCCTGCTCGCGTTCGTGGGCGTGGGTCAGGCCCGGGCGGATACGATCAACGTCTGTAAGACTGGTTCACCGAATGCCCCGTGCGATTATCAGACCATCCAGGCCGCCGTCGATGCGGCGAACCCGGGCGACACGATCAACGTCGAAGCCGGCGAGTACAACGAGACCGTTGCGGTCGATGTAGCGGACCTGACGCTAAACGGCGAGCAGGCTGGAAACGACGCAAGGGAACGCTCGGGGGACGAAAGCGTTGTCGATTCCTCCAGCGTGAGTGGTTTCGCCCCTACCTTCAACGTGACGGCCGGAGGCGTAACGATAGACGGCTTCACCATCCAAGGGGCGGCAGATGATCCTGGTATCTTGACCGACAGAAACGCTTCCGGTTATACGATCGTCAACAACATCGTCCAGAACAACACTATCGGGATCTATGCCAACAGCGAAGGAACGAACCAGACGCTCATAGAGAACAACCTGATCCAGAACAATAACGTCTCTGGCGCAGCGGGTGGCACCGGCATCTACGCGGACCAGGGTTCCGTCAATGTTGTCATCAACGCGAACGAGTTGGCGGGTAACGATAACGCCGCGATAGTTTTCGACACATTCCTGGGTCCGAATACAGGCCTACAAATAACCAACAACGACATCTCCGACACCGGGATAGTGCTGCTCAACGTGGAGCAGTCGGAGGTTAGCGGCAACGACATTAGCGGGGTCCAGGGCTCCGGTATCTTCCTGGGCGGCAACAACGACACGATCTCTATCCAGGGCAATTCGATCACCGAAGCTACCGGTGCCGCTATCAGGCTACGTACGATCTCGGGCCTTAGTGATAACGCGAACATCGAGGTCGTCGGAAACAACCTCGTCGGCAACGCCTACGGCGTGCGGGTAGCCGGGCATGACGGCGCGCTCGAGGTGCACCAGAACAGGATCTTCGACAACTCTACGGCGGGTATCAGGAACGACGATGACGAAGTCACCTCCGCTGAGAACAATTGGTGGGGCTGCAACGAGGGGCCGAATGCGGACGGCTGCGACACCACCCTGACCACATCGGACGTCGACGCCGACCCATGGCTGGTGCTCGATGTTCAGGCCGATCCCGACGTGATACTGACCGGCGGAGCCAACTCGCAAATCGAGGCGAGGCTCCTTACCGACGAAGGCAACGGTCAGGTCGCGACCCGTTTCCCTGACGGCGTCGTGGTGGACTTCGCGACGGACAGGGGCGACGTGGATCCCGATTCGGCACCAACGCAGGGCGGAGTGGCGATCACGACGCTTACCTCCGGGGCGAGTGAAGGCACCGCGAACGTGAGCGCCTCGCTCGACGCCGAGACGGTCAACACCCAGGTCACGTTCACCGACTGCACCATCCGCGGCACCAGCGGCGACGACGAGCTGGAAGGCACTACGGGCCCCGACGTCATCTGCGGCTTTGGCGGCAACGACACGATCGAAGGCCGCGGCGGCGGCGACGAGCTCAGGGGCGGCGGCGGCAACGACACGCTCAGCGGCAACGGTGGTAACGACCTCGTCTTGGGCGGCCTCGGCGCGGACAGATTGTTCGCCAACATCGGCGAAGATGATCTCTTCGGCCAGGGGGGTCAGGACTTCCTGAACACCGGGGATGGCGATAGCAACGACTTGGCCGACGGCGGGATCAACATCGACACCTGCCAGACCGATCCGGGGGACACAAAGGTAAGCTGCGAGAGATAGGAGTAGAACTCAATACACACTATCGCTCGTGTAGGTGGTTTCGGGCGGGTCCTTCGGGGCCCGCCTTTTCGCTCCTTGCTCAAGGCGCGCTATAAGCGGTCAGCCAAATAGAGCTGATCGCTGACGGCGCGCTCGGGCTTCCCGGAAACCGCTGTAAGATAGGGACGTGACGCGCGAGACCGAAAACACGGACCTCTCACCGTTTCTGCGCTTCTCACGCGAGGAGTGGAGCAGGTTGCGGGCGGCGACTCCCCTTACACTGAGCGAGGAAGACCTCGCTTCTCTCCAGGGTCTGAACGAGAAGGTTTCCCTGAAGGAAGTAGTGGAGGTCTATCTGCCCCTCTCGCGGCTACTGAACCTGCACATAACCGCCGCGCGGGCACTCTACAACGTCACGGACGCCTTTCTCGGGAGTCCTGCTGCGAAGGTACCTTACGTCGTCGGCGTCGCCGGCAGCGTCGCCGTGGGCAAGAGCACCATGGCGCGGATCTTGCAGACCCTGCTCTCCCGCGGTCCCAAGCGCCCGGAGGTCGCCCTTATCACCACGGACGGCTTTCTCTTCCCGAACCACGTCCTCGAGGAACGCGGCCTGATGAAGCGGAAGGGTTTCCCCGAGAGTTACGACCTCAGGCGCCTCATGCGTTTCATGGCCGACGTGAAGGCCGGCTACCCGGAGGTCTCGGTCCCCGTCTACTCGCACCTCTCCTACGACATACTTCCTGGAGAGCAGGAGTACGTCAGGCAGCCTGAGGTCTTGATCATTGAGGGTCTCAACGTCCTGCAGACCGGGAACGGCCACCCCAGGAACGGGCCCCCACTGTTCGTCTCCGACTTCTTCGACTTCTCGGTGTACGTCGACGCCGACGAAGCGTACGTCGAGCGGTGGTTCTCGGAGCGCTTCCTTACGCTGCGGGACACCGTGTTCAAGGACGAGTCCTCTTACTTCCACCGCTACGCCCACCTCTCCACACAGGAAGCCAAACATGTGGCGGCCGGGATCTGGGCCGACATCAACGGCGTGAACCTGCGGGAGAACATCGCCCCCACGAAAGAACGTGCCAACCTCATCCTGCAGAAAGGCGACAACCACCAGGTCCTGGGGGTGCGGTTACGTAAATTGTAGTAGGGGACGTTCGCGAACGGTCCCTACACGCGAACGGCCCCAACAATCGTTAACCTGGCCAGCGCAGCGCGGTCGGGGCTCGCCGGCCCTCGAGCAGGTCCTTCAGCGAATACGGGTCGTCGGTCCAGCGTCTGCCGGCGCCGCCGGTAAGGGATGCCACGTCGATGAGGCGCCCGAGTATCCTGAGGCAGAAGCCGTTTACCACGTCGTCGGCATCATCGACCTTGCCCCGGGCTTTGGTGACGAAGTGTCCACGGGTCTTCCACACGCCGTCCTTGTATACGGCGAAGGTCTGGCAGGGCGCGTCCGGGGACTCCTCGGACCAGCCGAGGATGCGGCCTGAGTACCCGGACGGCTCGAGGCTGAAGCGGCTCAACTCTTCGTGCATGAGGTCCTCATCGGTCTCGGCCGCCGCGCCAGGCACGACCCCGAAGGAGACGCCGGCCTCGGAGCCGGGCCCAGCCCCCGCCCGCACGTCGAGAGCGGCGCCGGCGTAGGTGGTTTCTATCTCGAACCCGGCCTGGCGTCCGAGCACCGCCGTGTACTCGAGCCCGGCGAAGAGGCGGCCGGCGAACTGCCGGGCCATCGTCTCGGCCTCACGAACGTGTCCCAGGGACCGGTCGGCCTCTTCACGGTAGCGGCGAAAGCGGACTAGCGCGCTCTCCTCGAAGCCCATCTCTCTAATCCCTGGCCCAGGACCTGAGTACGCGATCGGCGAGCCCGGGGAAGAACGTAACACCCGCAACGAAGAGCCGGTCCGGAAGCGTGACGTACACGTCGCGGGGCCCTTTCTCGACCGCGGCGGCTATCTTCTTCGCGACCCTGTCCGGCGTCACGCCATTGGGGCGCCAGCCGCGTTTCTCGTCACGGGTACGCCGCGAGTTCTCCCTGAAGGACGTGCGGGTCGTTCCAGGGTAGACGCTGCTGACGGTGATGCCCCTGGCTGCGACCTCCACCCTGAGGGCGTCGGAGAGCGCGTTAAGGGCGGACTTGGTCGCGCAGTAGGCACCGACCTTGGGGATGGCCCGCTTGCCGACAACGGAGGAGACGTTGATCACGCGTCCCCCCTCCCCCATGTGCGGCAACGCCGCCTGGATGCAGTTGAGCGGACCCACGGTGTTGACCTCGAACACGTGCCTCAGGTCCTCGGCCCTGACCTCGGAGATCCTCCCGGATAGACCCAGCCCGGCGTTGTTGACGAGTACATCCAGAGACCCGAACTCCCCGACGGCCCTCCCTACCATCGCCCCGACCGAGTCCCTATCCGAAACGTCGGTCTCGACGACGAGCACCGGGGTGCCAGAGGCGGAGATCTCTCGCCGTAGCGCCTCGAGCCGGTCCACAGCCCTGGAGGCGAGCACGACGGAGGCGCCGCGCGCCGCAAGCTCCCTCGCGGTCGCCTCGCCGATGCCGCTCGAAGCGCCGGTGACGACGGCCACCTTGCCCTTTAAGGTCTGTTCCACGCGGTGATTAAGCCGAGAGGCCAGGATGCATTACGTCCCTGACGGGGTCTCTCACCAGGACGGACGCCAAGGCGGGAAGACGGGAGGGGCCTGGTAGTGCAAGGAGATGTCGTGGAGCTCGTGGAATATCTCCATGACCTCCTCTTTGCGACGCTCCTCGCGGGCGGTCAGCCTCTGGGATCGCTTCAAGTTCTCCAGCCAGCGCAGGCTCTGCATCTTGCTGACCACTAGTTTCCATCCTTCCGTTCCTGGCGCATCTTGTAACCCCTCCATCGGCCGGGGCACGTATGTTATCAGCTTGTCAGGCGGCTGGCTTCGCCAGCTTTTCAGCCAGCCGCCTCCCCCGGTCGGCGGCGGTTGGCCTTCAGCTAGTCGTCTTCGAGTGCCGCCACCGGCGTAGGACCCGACCGCCGCTGTTGGCGGTTCCTCGTGCGCGGCAGGGCGAGGCCGGAACGGAAAAAGCTGATGGCTGACGAGCGAGGGCCGATAGGCCTGAAGCGGTCTGGGAGGCCGAGGGCCGCCCCTATCGTCCGTTGATGAGCCTCGCGGCCTCTTTGCGGTCGCTCACGCCTAGTGCTTTGTAGGTGGCGCGCAGGTGCTGCTTTACTGTAGATTCGGAGAGGAAGAGGTCTTTGGCGATCCTCGCGTTGCTGAATCCCTTGGCGACGAGATCCAGTATCTCCCGCTGGCGCGGGGTGAGGTCGTCGAGATCTCCGGGCTCCTCCTCCACCACCATGTGTTCGAGAAGCTTCCTGGGGACTACAAGCTCGCCCCTCGCGGCAACCTCCACGGCGCGGGCTATCTGGCCCAACTCCATCCCGGCGTGAATGAAACCCCTGGCTCCGAGACGCAAGGCCGCGCGGGCGAGCGGCAGGTCCACCTGCAGGCTGAAGATCAAGATGGGCGTCTCGGGGCTGATCCCCCGGATGCGCTGTATGCCCTCCGAGAGGCTCTCCATCCCACCAGTGTCGAAGATGGCACAGGAAGGGACGACGCCTTCCGCCGGGGCCGAGGGCCCGAGGTGGGTCCTGGCACGTCCCTCGAAGGCGCTCTTGAGGCCTGCGGTTACCACTGGGTAGGAGCAGTGGATCCAGACGTCGCCCAAGGGGTCGCCAGACTGCCTGCGTTCCTCTACCGATCGCTCCGTCTCCGTCGGTCCCACTCCGTTTCCAACCCCCGATCTCACCTTCGCTCTACAGACAATACAGACTCCACGATGAAATTACCGAGGCCCAGACAATTTTATCAGAGGACGGACAGGTGCTAGCACCCAGGATGCATTGCCTCTTGCAAGGTGAATCGTGTAGACAAGATTCCGACCTCCGTTTACAATAAAGATCGCGTGTTTGTTAAGAACGCGTTAAGAAAATTGAAGAGCGCAGGTGATGGGCTGACCAAGCAGGAAAGGAAGTGCCGCGGGGAGATACGACATTTGTGTGAGGATCGAGGCTTCGATGAGAACCGAGATGTGGTGAGTGCTCCATCGGAAGGTCTAGTGAAGTGAGCAACCGAACTAACAAGGAGGGTGGTACATGAGAGTAGTACTAAGTAGGAGCGGCCTGATGGCCGTAATGGTCGCGTTAGCCATGGCGCTCGTGACGAGCATGGTGATCTCCGTGACCACTGCACAGGCCCAGCCTGGGCCGAAGAACGCCTATTGCCACTCAACCGGAAGTGCCAGCAACCCGTACGTGCTAGTAGTAGTGCAGGCGGGCGGCCCGGCGGACCAGGCACATCAGAACCACCTGCCGGGTGGTTCTCAGGAGAGAACCCCGCCGGATATCTTCCTGGGTTCTGGCCTCACCAGGGACGAGGCCGAAGAGCTCTTCGACGAGCAGTGTGCGGGTACCACGACGACCACGACCGGTACAGACACCACGACCACGACCGGGACCGATACGACCACAACCGGTACAGACACCACAACAACCGGTACGGACACCACGACCACTGGTACCGATACGACCACAACCGGTACAGACACCACGACTACTGGTACGGACACGACCACCGGAACCGATACCACTGGGACCGACGGTACGACCACCGGCGCCACCACCAGCGTCACCACTACCGGCGCCACGACGAGCGTGACCACCACCGGTGACGACTTCGAGAAGAAGTACTACGACAAGTATTATTACGACAAGGACTTCGATAGGTACTTCTACTATAAGGACTACGACAAGGACTACGGCAAGTCCTACTTCGACAAGTATTACTATGACAAGGAATCCGACAAGTACTATTACTATAAGGACTATGCTGCGCCTTCGGTTCAGTACGAGGACGAGAAGTCTCAGGCTGCGGTGCAGTACCAGTACAGTGCCCCCGAGGATGAGGTCAAGTCCGAGGCCAAGCTCCCGGAGACGGGCGGTTCCAGCCTGCTAGCCGTCGGCGCGATGGTGCTCCTGTTGGGCGGCGGCCTCACGGCGCTCTTCGTGGTAAGGAGGGGCGCCGCCGGCTAGCCGTTGATCAAGGCATGTGCTGCTAGCGTTAGCTAGCGTAGCCGTGACGGGCTATTCGAGGGGGAGGGGAGGTTTTCCCTCCCCCTTTTCGAACTCCGGCGGCGTGGGAGACGGGGGCCCTTCGACGTGAGTGTCACACCGAAAAAGTGGACCGGGCAGCGCTGGGCGTACGCGAAGGTCGTGGACCTCTTCGGCGCGGACCTGCGTTCGCTCGCAACGTTCCGAATCGTGATCGCGCTTCTGGCGCTCGCCGACCTCGCCATCCGGGCCACCGACCTCACCGCACATTACACTGACGCGGGGGTCATGCCCCGCGTAGTTCTCGTGGAGCAGTTGTTGAATCCCTGGGCGTTCTCTCTAAACCTCATGAATGGTGGGTACCTGTTCCAGATTCTGTTGTTCGGCGTCGCGGCGCTTGCGGCCCTCTGTATGCTCGTCGGCTACCGCACCCGCCTCGCGACCTTCGTCTTATGGTTGTTGCTGCTCTCGATCCAGGCACGCGGCCCGCTGCTGAACGGCTCCGAGAGCCCCTTTTTGCGCATGTTGCTGTTCTGGAGCATCCTATTGCCGCTCGGCGCTTACTGGTCTGTGGATCGCGTGCGGTCCGCACTCCCGCGGCCTTCGCCGCGCTTTCTGTCGCTGGCCACCTTCGGCCTGTTCTTGCAGATCGCCTTCGTCTACTGGTTTACAGCCGCCCTGAAGTCGGGTCCCGAGTGGCGCGTGGATTACTCCGCGCTCTACTACGCGCTCAGCCTTGACCAGCTCGCCACGCCATTCGGCCATTACCTGCTCAACTTCCCGAGCTTGCTACAGATACTCACCTTCGGCACGTTCGCTGCTCGAAGTCGTAGGCCCGATATTGCTGTTCTGTCCGTTCTTCACTGGTCCTGTCCGCACGGGGGCCGCGCTGGCCTTCATGAGCCTCCACTTCGGCATCTGGATGACGATGGACATTGGGATCTTCCCCTGGGTCAGCGCGTTCTGCATGGTCTGCTTTTTCCCCACCTGGTTCTGGGAGAGGGCTGGGGCACTCCACGCCGCGCTGCTCAGGCGGAGCGGCCCAATCCGCCACCTGCAGCTGGCGGCGAGGCGGGCGGGCAGGGCCATCGTGGCCTTCTCCCGGGCGCTCGTGTCATCCCTTGCGGACGTCAGGCAGATCCTGTTTGCCAGCCCCGCGCTGCGCGCCGACCCATTGGCGGACCATTCCACGGTGCTACCCCTGGCGGCCGGGGCGACGGGCGGGGGCGAGACCGTGGCCGAAGCGCCCCGCGACGAAGCACCCATCGAAGAACAGAGACCGGCGGAGCTGCGGTCTTCGCTCGTGACGAATTTGCTCGCCTTTTTCTTCATCTTCTACATCCTGTGCTGGAACCTCACCACGGTCACTTCGTTCGTGCTGCCCGAGCGCACCATCTCGCTAGGTCCCTTTCTCGGCATCGACCAATCCTGGGGCATGTTCGCCCCTTCCCCGAGTAAGGAAGACGGCTGGTACGTGATCCCTGGTAAGCTGCAGGACGGCCGGAAGGTTGACCTCATGCCCATCACCCGCGATGACTACGACATGCACAGGGTCTCTTATGAGAAACCGCAAGACGTCACCGCCACTTACAAGAACGAGCACTGGCGCAAGTACCTGGAGAACATCTACAACCAGGATCACGCCAACCAGCGTCTGTACTTCGGCCAGTACATCTGCCGCCAGTGGAACACCCATCATACGGGCGCGGAGAGCCTCAAGACCTTCAGGATCATCTACATGCGGGAGATGACGCTGCCGGACTACCAGCAGTCTGAGTTGGAGAAGGTGGACCTCTGGAACCACACGTGCTAGAGGAGCGTTTCAGCACTTCAGCTTCTTGTTCTCGCCCTGGGACGCATGGGCGGGTCGCGGTTAGTCGACACCTCTGTGAATCGCTGTCGTGACGCGCGTGCCCGACCGCAGACCGCCGTCTCGCCGTGTCCACCGTGCGGGCCGGCTCCGTAGTTGAAGGACGTAGCATCTCTGGCTTCCGGGAAGCGTTGGTGAACCGGTGGGACCAGGTCGGCCTTGTCTCCGTTGTGGCGGGGGCCATCGTGAGGATCGTCTGGGGACTGGTGATCCACCCTCCAGTTGGCCACGTCTACTCGGATATGGGCGGGTACGTCGAGCGGGCCCAGCGGCTTGCAACGGGCGCCGGCCTACAGCGGTTCGATGCCTTCTTTCCGCCCGGAACGCACATGTTGCTGGCCGCACCCATGACGCTCTTCGGGACGGAACGGGTGGGTCTGTGGGCCGGGGCCGTGTTGTGGTGCGCCCTCTCTGCGACGATCCCTTTCTTCGCGTGGCGGCTGGCTCGCTTGTTGCTCACCCCGGCGGCCGCCGCACTGACCGCGCTGCTGTGCGCGTTCTGGCCGCTGTACATCACCTACGGGGGATTCTTTACCTCCGAGACGCCCTCGCTGGCGTTCTTGCTCGCTTCCCTCTGGGCCGGCTACCGGGCCGTCCGGCTCTCGGGCCGTCGGGCCGTCTGGCTCGGCCTGGTGGCGGGCCTCCTCGGTGGCGTGGCGGTCGCCAACCGGCCGCAGCTCATCCTGAACCTCGCGGTGCTGGCTGTGCCGTTGTTGTTTCGTCTCCGCCGCCAGGCCCTGGCGCTCGGCGGCATCGTCGCTGGCGCGGCGATCATCCTGGCCGGCACCGTGTTGCACAACAGCGCGGCGGCCGGCAAACTCACCGGCCTCAGCGAGAACGCTGGCCTGAACTTCTGGATCGGACAGTGCGACGTTCACGACGTAAAGACGGTAGATCCCGTCCGGAACATTACCTTCGCCTTCGGCAACCCGGTCTGGGCGCAACTGGGACGAGGAGGCACCTACTACTTCGAGGGTCCCCTGGTATGGGATCAGGGGTTCTTCTACAATCTGGGACTGCGATGCGTAGAACGCAACGGCGTAGGTCACGTCCGCGTTCTGGCCAGGAACGTCGTCAACATGAGCGCCACGACCGTTCCATGGCCGCAGGTCAACGATGAGGGGGGACAGCGGGGTGTGGTACGGGTGAGCAACCTGGCGTACAGTTTTCTGCTGCCGTTGATCGTAGTCTACTCTGTCTTCATCATCGTGCGACGGCGCGCCTCTGGTTGGTCCTCGGGGGAGGCGATTATGCTGCTCCAACTGGCCTGCGTGTTATTTGTGGCGATCATGTTCTTCGGCGACCCCCGCTTGCGCAGCACGTATGATGTCTTCGGCCTGGCCCTGCTAGCCGCGTGCATCGCCGACATATTTCACCTAAAGGATTCGAGGAGGAAACCCGCTGCATAGGACGTGGACCCGCAGAGAGTTCTTGAAGCTGACCGGCGCCGGGATAGCGGGAGGAGCCCTGCTCGGCGCCTCGGGCCTCTCTTCCGGGTGCGCCCGTCTGCCCGGCATGGAAGCCAGGCCCAACGTCGTATTGGTGATTATCGACAGCCTCAGGAAGGACCACGTCGGCGCCTACGGCAACGGTTGGATCAGAACCCCTAACCTCGACGCCCTGGCCAGAGAGAGCCTCCTCTTTACCAGGGCCTACCCCGAATCTGCGCCGACGCTTTGCACCCGCAGGGCCGTTCACACCGGGAAGAGGACCTGGCCGTTCGAGAACTGGCAACCCGCCAAGGGTGACAACATAGGCCTATGGGGTTGGCAGCCGGTCCCCGACGACCAGGTTACGCTGGCGGAGATCCTGCGTCGCAACGGCTACGGAACTTATTTCGTCACTGACACTATGCATCAGTACAAGGCGTCGATGAACTTCCATCGCGGCTTCGACGTGTTCGACTTCTTTCGCGGGCAGACTACGGATGCCTACAAGCCCGTCTGGACGTACCCGCAGGACAAGGTATCCCAGGCCCTGATGAAGGGAAATCCGTCGGGTATGGCGGCCCATATGCAGCAGTACTTCGCCAACGTGGCCAGCAGGCAGACTGAGGCCGACTGGTTCTCCCCTATGGTCTTTACCCGGGCGGCGGATTATCTGGAGCTCCTGAGCGAGAACGGGCCCTTCTTCCTGACCGTGGACTCCTACGATCCGCACGAGCCCTGGGACCCGCCGGAGGAGTACGTGAAGATGTACGACGATGAGCCATACAACGGCAAAGAGCCGTTCGCGGTGGTCTACGGCCCCAGCGACTATCTGGCGCCTAGGGAGCTGGAGCGGATGAAGGCACTCTACTCCGGGGAGGTGACGATGATGGACCGCTGGCTCGGCCGCTTCCTCGACAAGATGGAGGAGCTTGACCTCTTCGAGAACACCCTCCTCATCCTCCTCTCCGACCACGGCGTAGCCTTCGGCGAGCACGGCATCGTCGGCAAACTACCCACTGCGTTGTACCCGGAGATCACGGACGTACCCTTCTTCATCAGGCATCCGGACGGAAGAGGGGCTGGGGAGACGAGCGACTACTACGCCTCGACCCACGACGTCGCCCCGAGCATACTCAGCTACCTCGGCATAGAACAGCCGGAGCCGATGGAGGGTCAGAACCTTCTAGAGCTCATGGACGGCGGACGACCGAAACCGCGCTCCCACTTCACGCTGGGATACCATGATCATGCCTGGTGCCGGGACGACGACTACGCAATGTTCTGCCGCCACGATGGGACAGAGGCCAAGCTCTTCGACCTGCGCACCGACCCTCAGATGGTCCGAGACATAGCCGGACTGCGCCCGAGCATCGTGCGGCGGATGTTCGATGAGTACGTGATCAAGGACGCCGGAGGCCCGCTGCCCAGCTATTGATTCCCAGGGCGTGACGCAACTCCTCGCAGGGGCTCGCGTAGGGTTTAGGGTGCAGCGCGACCAAACGTTGCATTCGAGACCAAGATCCCGTTGGGGAACCTGGACCTGATTCTGTCCTCGTACCCCTGACCTTGCGCCTGCTCGCAGCGCTTCAGGCCGTACGCCGTGCTCGCGTTCATCCGGGCGGGCGCGGTCTCGGGCTTCTGTCCGGTGAGCCGTTGCAACACGACCCCCTGCTTCATATCGTAGCGAGGCCCCTGAACAATCCTGGCGTAGGCAAGTGTAGCAGCGCCGCTAGCCCGGAGCGCTGGGGGCAGTTTCAAAATAGCGGGGGACACGCTGGATATCGCCAAGTAGTCGGCGCCGCTCCGACGCGACTGTTCAAGCAGGTTGGACGCAGACAGTGAGATGACCCCGCACCTGCCGCCGATCTTTTGGACCCAGAGCGCGTCGGGCGGTATCCTGGAGATCGCGTTCTGATCCGGGTCGCAATTGATCTGGGCGTTAGGCCTCGGTATGCAGTTCCCCTGATCTAAATGCAGGGTCGTCCATTCGTGCCGCCCGCCATCCAGGTACATCAGATAATTGGCCTCCGGCACGTTGATGTATGCCTCGGACACTAAAAGGATACGCTCCCCTTCGGGCACGTTCTCGTCCATCCACTTGATCATCCCGTTTGCCTGGGGCGCCACCTGCTTGTACCTCGTAAACCCGCCAGAGAGGTCTTCGGGCAGCAGCGCCCGAACGGTCTGCACAGAGGCGGCTAGCAACAATACCGCCAACACGGCGGTGCCCACGGCGACCGCCATCCGGTAGGCGCCGCGTCCCCTCCAGGCCGCTGCGCAGGCGGCCACCAGGAGCGCGGCCAGGGCGCAGAACACCAGGGTCTGGGGGACGAGAAATTGGCGCGGAGCCCAGCGCTGTACCGTGAGCAACAGGCAGACGGGTGCCTGGAAGAGCATCGCGAGCGCCAGGAGCCTCCACGCCCCGTTCTCCCGGAATGCCTTCCAGGCTGCGTACCCGACGACCGCAAGCAACGTGGGCACGACGACTATGACGGGCGCCAGTAAATCGGTGAGAAACAGCTTCAGGGTCTCCAAGGAGACTTCGCCCAACGCGTGCGATGCCGTAGCGAGCAGCATGCCTGAAAGCAAAACGGTCCAGACGATAACAAAGAACATGCCGCTCCATCGGCGCCGGCGTTCGTCGGCCAGGAAGCGGCCTACCGCTCCAGAGCCGTACGCCACCACCGCAACGACTACAAGGGTCACGGCCGCTGCCAGCATCGAGAGGCGCAGCCCGGCAGGCAACTGGCCCACCAGGTACACCTCCCCGGTGGCAAAATACACCAAGACCCACCACGGCAGGCACACGAGGGCCGCGCCCAGGTAGTGCCAGAGCGCCCCGCGCACGTCCCAGTCGAGCAGGAGCACCGCGAACACGGCGAGCGGCAGATCGACGATAGCGGTCTCCTTTGTCAGTATGGCAATTCCGAGGAGCACGCCGGAGAGTAAGGCGAGCAAAGTGCCACCCCTCTTTATGGCCCTGAGTAAGGCCAGCAGCGAGAGCAGATAGAACGTCAGCTGCATGGCGTCTATGTTGATCGCAACCGGAGACTTGACGTTTACCGCGAGCAGGCTGACCAGCGCGGCGGCGATCAGGCCGGCCACCGGGGTCGAGATCCTTTTGACCAGAAAGTAGGCCAGAAGGGGGTTGAGGAGCGAGATCAGGCGCAAAGCCCAGACGATCGCCACCGTGTCGCGTCCGAACAGGAAGATGAGAGAGCCGACCAGGACGGGCAAGCCTGGACCGTGGCCGCCGTTGTACTCCGAAATGGTGTTCAGATCCTCTAGCGTTTCGCCGGTAATGAACTGCAAGCCGGCCAGCAGATAGCGGCCGGTATCGTTGCCGTAGACCGTCCAGTGGTGCCCGAACCAGAGCAGCGGCGGCAAGGACAGGACCGCAAGGAGGGGAACGACCAGGAGATCCGCCCAACCCAACGCGTTAGGCCCGGAGCCGGGCAACCGAGACTTCAGGGTTCTACTCGTCTGGTCGATGCGAACCTCTCCTCCCTAAAATCGGCGGCCGAACCCGCACTCTACGATGATCGGTAGCACTCCAGTCTACAGCGTACTTCGGGAAAGCTGAACGGCCTGGGGACGGAGTGACCAGGCGTCCCTGGATCCACCCCCATCGTCCGAGATATGCCAGGGGCGCATCGTCCGCGGCCACCATTACTCGAACTGGACGCGGTCCCAGGACCCGAGCCAGATGTGCTGCCGCAGGCCCTCATGGCTCATGGGCAGTGCGGCCGTCATGGGTAGAAAGTACACGGCCGCGACCACGACGCATGCGGCGAAGGCGACGACGGCCCAAGCCCCCCAGGCCCGGTATCTCCAGAGCCGGGAGAGCCAGTACACGAGGGCTAGGATGGCGAAGGGGTAGATCGGCAGGTAATTGTAGATGTACGGTATCCGGGTACCCGGTATCCACGGCAACATAAGGCACACGTACCCGATCACTATCGGCATGAGCGGATGGTCCAGAATCGGCCTTGATGTGACAAAGCGGCGCCACAGCTCGAAGGTGCCGACGGCCACGGCAACCGTGCTGGCCCACCAGACGAGCGGGTTGCCGACCGCCAGAATGGTTGCCACCTTGCCCGTCGCATATTCCTGGTAGTAGAGTAGGATGGGACGGGTCATGAGCGGCCAGCTCCACCAGGGCGACGCTTGGTCGTTTGGTACCGCCCTTGAGACGTTTTTCAGGGCCTGACGGTGCCACTGCACCACGTTCGTAAACACGTTGTTGTCGTTGAAGAACCGGCCTGCCCCGGTCGGGTTGGCTACCTGTCCGACGAGGACTACCGAGCTGTAGACGACCGCGGGGACCCACAGGGTCATCAGGAACGGCTTCAAAAATCCCCTGCGCCAGAGCATGTAACCTACCGGCACGGCCAGCGGAAAGGCCGCCCACTTCACGGCGATGGTCAGGCCGAGCAGCACCGCCGGCCACAGGATCTGCTCCCTTCTTCCTACTAGCAAGGCTGAAAGTAGCGTCGAGAGCATGAAGAACACCAGGATGCCGTCCATGAGTCCTATCCTGGAGTAGACGATCAGCATCGTCTCGCAGGCGATAAAAGTGGCGAGCAGCAGGGCCGCGACCCTCTCCTTGAAGTAGTACCAGCCGAGCACCGCCGCCAGGGGAACCATGGCGCAGCCGAACAGGGCCGGCATCGAGCGCCACCCGATGGGCGTGTCGCCCACCAAGGCGATGCCTAACGCGATGATGAACTTGCCCAGAGGCGGGTGCAGGTCGAAGAACGGGGTTCCGCTCAAGTAACTTTCGGCGAAGACGGGGAAGTAGATCTCATCCCAGGCAGGCTGGGGCGGGAGGCCCAGCCTGTAAAGCCGGGCGAACACCCCGATCGCGAGCGCGAACGTGGCTATGAAGACTACCGCGTAGTAGGCCCACGGTCTCGTGCTGACATCGGGAGACTCCACACGGCGCATGTTACTAGCTTCAGGCTCCAGGAATTATTGTAGACGGATGTAAGGACGAGTAGGTGTTGAGTACGATTTCGAAGGTCGGGTCAGGTCGTTGAAGCATCTCCTGCTCTGTATACTAGCCGCGTGGCCAACGTGGTTGTGGGCGTAACTGGTGGCATCGCGGCGTACAAGGCGCCGGGTGTGATCCGGCGCCTCAGGGAGGCCGGGCATGAGGTCAGGGTCGTCGCCACGGAGGCGGCCTTCCGATTTATCCCGGAAGAAACACTGTCCGTCGCCGCTGGAGGCCACGTCCATACGGACGGAACGTGGTGGGAACGCTCTGGCCGCGTCGAACACGTCTCTCTCGCCCGCTGGGCCGACCTCGTCCTCGTCGCCCCTGCTACGGCCGACTCCATGGCCCGGTCCGCCATCGGGCTCGGCGACGACCTGCTCTCGGCCACCATCCTGGCCGGCGCGAAAAAGGTTCTCTGGGCCCCGGCCATGAACCCGGAAATGTGGATCAGCCCCTCCACCGTCCGCAACGTCGAGACGCTTGAGAGCTGGGGGCACAGCTTCGTCGGCCCAGCGGAAGGCCTCATGGCTTCAGCGGAAGAGGAGCCGGGAGCCGGCCGCCTCGCCGACGAGGCGGAGATCGTAGCCGCCGTCAACGAGGTACTTGAAGGCGTCTAGCGCCCGTTGATCTCGACCTCAGCTTCGATCTCGACGCAGAGGCCGAGCGGCAACTCCGCCATGCCGACGGCGGAGCGCGCGTGGTCACCAGCGTCGGGTCCGTAAAGCTCCAGTATCAGGTCCGAGCAACCGTTGATAACGTTGGGTTGCCGGTCGAAGCCGGGCGCTGAGTTGACCATCCCGAAGACCCGAAGCCACGCCGTCACCCGGTCCAGGTCTCCCAGCTCTCGCTCGAGATTGCCCAGGATGGCGAGCGCCGTCAGGCGCGCCGCACCGTAAGCCTCCTCTTCGGAGACCGTCTCCCCCACCTTCCCCAACAGCCTCGTGGCCAGCGAGCCATCGGGCTCCTGAGCCCCGTGACCGGAGATGTAGGCGCGGTTGCCGCGCACGCGAACCCACGAGAACGGCAACTCGAGCCCTGGCGGGGTCTCCAGCGGTCCTGGCAACACGAGCCCCAACTCCTCCAACTTGGCCCCTATTCTCATGAATTTCTCCTCTCACTTTTCGGGATGGTGCCATCCGGCGGGGTCAGGGACAAGTAGTCCTTCAGCGCGTGCTCGGTACTCGGGAAGGCGAGATCTGACCAGGGGATCCCATCCCGTGCGTACCCGCGCACGGCCATCGTTTCGTCCAGCGGCCTCGGTTCCCCGCCAACTACACGCGCTGCGAAGACGGCAATAGCCGGCAGTTGTCCTTCGTATGAGTAGAGCCCCACGATGCCTGAGACCCGTATCTCGAGCCCCGTTTCTTCGAGTACCTCGCGCTCCGCCGCCGTCTCTGCCTTCTCCCCGCGCTCTACGAACCCGCCGGGGAAGGTCCACTTGCCATACCCTGGCTCGATGTCCCGCTGCACTAGCAGCACGCCGCCATCCGCCTCGAAGAGCGCCCCGGCCACCAGCTTCGGTCCGAGGTAGAAAACGAAACCGCAGTTCCGGCATACCAGGCGTTCGGGTTCTCCCTCCTTCAGGATGCGTTCCTCCAAAGGTCCTGCGCACCTGGGGCAGAACTTGTACTCTGCGGCATTCACGGGATGGTGTTCAACGGCGTGGGCGCACACCGGGGGTCCACGGTCTCAAGCGGGGGATCCAACGCGGAACGTGTCGTTTGTAATCCAGGCACTCGTCGCCGAAGCGGTGCGACAGGACGGGTTCTTCGATCAGAGGTATGTAGACCGCGTTTGCCGCGAAGGCGATGAGAAACCAGGCCAGTACAGGTGGGGAACCCAGAAGGGCGGCTTCGCCCACGAGCACGAAGAACACACCGCTGAGCATCGGGTTGCGCACCCTGCGGTAGACGCCGCGGACCACGAGCCTCCGCGGCGGATCCCAGGGTGCGAGCGTGCCGTCTCCGAGACCAGCGAACAACGAGATCGTCCTGTACATCAGAAGTAGGCCGACCCCGATGAGGGCGCACCCCAGAACCGATGGCAGCGGGGCAAGCGGAGCCGGAAGGTCCCAACCCGCGTTCGACGCGCCGGTGCGGCCGACGATCACGAGCGGCACCACGACCGTCACCACGCCAGGTAGCAGAAGGATGGCCAGAATATGCCTTGAGGTCTTCACCGAAGCACACCCTAAGCAGTATATCCGTCCAACCCGAGTAGCCTAATTGCTGCGTGGTAAAATGCCCCCTCGTGCGGACGTAGCTCAGTTGGTAGAGCGCCAGCTTCCCAAGCTGGAGGTCGCGGGTTCGAAGCCCGTCGTCCGCTCTTCTTCTGCTCTAGGCTCTCGGCCACGCGGCTTCGAGAAGTAGACCGTTGTTGTCCAGGAACAGGGTATTCCGGACAGGACCAGCATCCCCGATCGGGGTGGCCTCGATCCCGTTCTGCTCCAGACGTTCCCTCATGGCGACCCCCGCTGCCTCATCGGGAAGCCCGAACGCTATGTGGTGCGGCCCAACGCTGTCGAATCCGAACCCGCTTTCCCCATCCCTGGTATCCGTGGCGTCGCGAGATTCGAAGAAATGTAGCCCCAAGCTCTCTGCACCGCCCGCCTTTACGAAGCAGTGGCGCGCCGCTCCCCCACGTGCGTCCAGGTTCATGAACTCCCCAACGTCCATGCCAAGAACGTCACCGTAGAAACGCAGCGTGGCATCCAGGTCCGTAGTCACGACGGCCACGTGGTGGAAACCCTGCCAGGCGATATCTCCTGCTCTGTTCTCATCGGAAGATCTCATGGTCTTACGGCGACTCCTTCCAGATACGAAAAGGGCGCCGGGTCAGACCCGGCGCCCGAACAAAACGTTGCTCGTGCTGCTAACTTCCGTTCTGGCTACCGTTCCTGGACTGGCCGTTGCCCCGGATCTTGCGCATCAACCACTTGGCCGGGTCGTAGTACTCGCTTGCGACACGTTCCTTGAGGGGGATGATCGAGTTGTCCGTGATGTGGATGCCCACCGGACAGACCTCGGTACAGCACTTGGTGATGTTGCAGAATCCGAGGCCGTTGTCTTCCTTGAGGTCGCCGAGCCTGTCGGCCTCGTCCATCGGGTGCATCTCCAGCCACTGGTTCCTGACGAAGAACCTCGGTCCCGCGAACGCTTCGTGCTTGTTGTGCGTGCGCAAGACGTGGCAGACGTCCTGGCACATAAAGCACTCGATACATTTCTTCGGCTCGTAGAGGCGCTCAACGTCCTCCTCGTACATCGTGAAGGGTGCCTGCTCGCTGGTGGTAAAAGGCGTGATGCCCTTGGATACCTCGTAGTTCCAGGAGACGTCGGAGACGAGGTCCTTAATGACGGGGAAGGCCCGCATGGGACCGACGTGTATTTCTGCCCCGTCGTACTCCTCGACGCGGGACTTGCACAGGAGATTAGGCCTGCCGTTGATCTCCGCGCTGCACGAGCCGCAGTGGGCGGCCTTACAGTTCCAGCGCACCGCCAGGTCGGGGGCCTGCTCGGCCTGAATAGTTAGCACCGCGTCGAGGACGACCATGCCCTCGACAAGTGGTATCTCGTACTCGACCTCCTCGCCGCCCTCAGCGTCGCCGCGGAAGATCTTCAGCTTCGCCGTCTTGCCGCTCTTGCCCAGATCCTCATTCGGTACCGGGGAGTGAGCCATTGAGGTCACTCCCCCCGGGTTTTTGCCGTTGCCTTCGCTCATGCTTTCGCCTTCGCCTCCTCCACGAGCGACGCCAGGTGCTCCGGCATCGGCGGTATCTCGCGCCGCTCGATGCCGATCTCGCCCTGCCCGTCCTTCGTCACTATAAAGTTGATCTTCCCGAGCTCATCGTCGGGACCGTCGTAGTCCAGCCTCCACTGCGCCCCGCGACGCTCCTTACGCTCGAGGGCCGTCCTTAAGATGATCTCCGAGATCTGGACCAGGTAACGCACGTCCTGTGCCGTGTGCCAGCCCGGGTTGAAGAGCCTCGAACCAGGGACGCTAATCTGCGGCAGGCGGTCCTTGAGCGCGAGGATCTTACCGAGGCCTTCCTTGAGGGAGTCCCCGTCGCGCATCAGGTTCGCGTGCTCCATCATCGCCTCCTGGAGCTGCTGCTGGATCAGGTACGGGCTGTCGCCCTCTTCTTTTTTCTCCAGCGGGTCGAGGACGCGATCGATCTCGTGCAGCACCTCGCCCTCATCTATGTCGGCCGAGTGAACGCTCTCCTCGATGTACGCAGCCGCTCCCTCGCCGGCCCGCCTGCCAAAGACGAGCAGGTCAGAGAGAGAGTTCCCCCCGAGGCGGTTGGCGCCGTGCAGCCCGCCGGCAACCTCGCCGGCGGCGTAGAGGCCTGGCACGCTGGAGGCTGCGGTCTCTGGGTGGATCTTGATCCCACCCATCGTATAGTGGACGGTCGGGAAGACCTCCATGGCCTCCCTTGAGATGTCAATGTCGGCGAGCTTGAGGAACTGCTCGTACATGGTCGGCAGCTTCTTCATGATGCCGTCGTAGCCGAGGTGCGTGATGTCCAGGTAAACCCCGCCATGCTCGGAGCCGCGGCCCTCCTGAACTTCTGTGTAGTTCGCCCGCGCCACCACGTCTCTTGTCGAGAGCTCCATCTTCTCGGCATCGTAGTTCTCCATGTAACGCGAGCCCTCGGAGTTGCGGAGCAGGCCTCCCTCGCCGCGCACACCCTCGGTAACGAGAAGCCCGCGTACGCCCGGGGGCCACACCATCCCCGTCGGGTGGAACTGCATCATTTCCATGTCGACGAGCTCGGCCCCCGCGTCGTAGCCGAGGACTACGCCGTCCCCCGTTCCCTCCCAGGAGTTGGAGGTGACTTTGAAGATGCGTCCCCATCCACCGGTCGCCATGATAACGGCCTTGGCCTTGAAGTGGACGAACTTACCGTTCTCCCGCGTGTAGGCTAAAGCGCCGACGACCCGACCTTCCTTTTTGAAGAGCTTGGTGATGGTCGTCTCCATGTAGACTTCGGCGTCGGTGGCGAGCACCTTCTCCTGCATGGTCCTGATGAGCTCGAGGCCGGTCCTGTCGCCGACGTGACACAAACGCCTATACGTGTGTCCGCCGAAGGGGCGTTGGGAGATCTTGCCTTGCGGCGTCCTGTTGAAGAGCGCGCCCCACTGCTCGAGCTCGTAGACCCTGTCGGGGGCCTCCTTGGTGAAGGTCTCGACCATATTCCAGTTGTTCAAGAACTTGCCGCTCTTCATCGTGTCGATAAAGTGCTGGCGCCAGGAGTCGTCGGGGTCGACGTTCCCAACGGCGGCCGCGATGCCGCCCTCGGCCATTACGGTGTGGGCCTTGCCGAGCAGGCTCTTGGTGACGATGCCGACCGAGAGGCCGTGCTCCGCCGCGGCGACCGCGGCCCTGAGTCCCGCGCCCCCGGCGCCGATAATAAGGACGTCGAGCTCGCGCGTGTCGTAGCGCTCGCGGTGTCCATTCTGTCCGTCTCTCTGCAACTCCACCACCTACCCTAAAATAGTCAGATCGGGGATGATCCCCGCCTGCAAAAGCCTCATGTATACGTCGGTGATCAGCAACGAGAAGAGGCTGTACCACGCCCACTGCGGATGCCTGAGGTTCAAACGGCTCACCCCGTTGTAGAGCTTGCGGCGGGCGTTGCCGCCTCGCACGCAGCTGTAGCAGTCCTGACTCCCCCCTACCAGGTGCCGCAGCGAGTGGCATGAGAAAGTGTACGCGGAGATCAAAACCACGTTGACCAGCCAGATCAGCGACCCTACCCTGATGGCGAAGGACCCCTCCGGGAAGAACGTGAGCACCGTGTCGTACCAGAGGAAGGCAACGACGACTAGCGACGCGTAGAGGAAGTACCTGTGTACGTTGTTGATGACGAATACCGCCCGCTCGCCACGATAATTCTCGGCCTTTCTCGGCTCCTTCTCCTGCGCACTCGCCAGGCAAGCCGGCGGATCCCAGAAAAAGGCCCGATAGTACGCCTTGCGGTAGTAGTAGCACGTCGCCCTGAAACCCAACGGTATCCACAAGACGAACATAGGCGCCGTTATGAACCAGGGCAACCACTCAGGCCTCCCGACCGGGGGCGAGTAAAACGGCGAAACGTACTCCTCATACGTCCCCGGAAACAAGATGACTACTACAAGAGAGTACAGGCCAAAAGCCGTAAGGACTCCCACGACAGACATCGGCTCTACCCACCACGGCAGCCTCTTCCAGGCGGCGGCTATACTCGACAAGCTCCTTCTCCCATCTAAATGCTTGTAACGTCTTGTAACTAATGTCGTTTGCTGCGTTCGGGAAGTATAGAGGATTGCTCGTAGGCCCGTTGTGAATACGTTCCAAAGAAGGCTTCAGGTATCAGGTATTGTCGGAGCCGCAAGGCGCGACTGCGCAACGCAGGCGAATGGGACGTGAGTTAGTTGGTCAGTCAGGCTAGCGGGAAGTCACGACCTGCCGGGCTTTACCTGAAACCTGCATTTCAGTAGCCTGGCGCGAGGCCCAGGTACTCGAGGCACGCCTGATTCTGGTCGATGAAGATCGGGGGCGCCTCGACGCTCAACGAGCAGCTGCTAGTCGTGACCGAGATGTTGCCCTGGACTAGCTGCGGCACCGAAACTTCTACGCCCTGCAGGTCGGCGCTGGTGTTGTAGAGGATTGCGCCTTGCAGGCTTGCCTGGTCCATCGTTACCTGAACCTCATCTATGCGGCCGAGAAGCATCAGGGGTGGAAAGTTCGAAGAAACCTCCACCGAGGGTTTCGTGGGTGTCCCGAACGCCGTTTGCAGCCTACTAGCGAGCTGGTTCTCGATCAGGCCGGGCAGCAAAAGGTAGGAGAACAAACCTACCAGGATCAACAGGACAACCAGGTTCCTCGTCAAACGCCTCATGGCTATCGAGCACCCCCTAAATCAGACCACACCAGGTTCGCACTTGCCTGCTAACGTGTAACCAAACACTCTAATTGGTGCGCGGCGACCGGCGCATCCCCCAAATGGGTGATTCTTTCTAACGCTTGGGTAGGTAGGCCCGCTTAGCCCGTTTCCAGCGTTCGATATCGCTTACCCGCGGCCCTGCGCATTGCGAGCAGCCTCTCGCGGAGCATGTCCAAGTTCTTTCGCTCGCGCGGGATGTTGACGCGACCGTTGTATAGGTGCGGGTCCTCGTCGTAGTCGTAGAGCTCCTCGAAGCCATCCCGCCACTTGGCGAAGAGGAGGTTGTCGTAGTCCGCCCTGGCCTCGTTCCACCTGCGCATCCTCACCGAGTGCCAGCCGCGCCCTTCGGCCTCGACGAGGAGGAACCTGCGGAACGGAGCACTCGGATCACGAAGAATGGGTAGGATGCTTCGTCCGTCGACGCCTGACGCGTCGGCGCCCGCGAGCTCGCAGATGGTGGGCAGCAGGTCAATCTGGCTCACCAGGTGCCCGTTTGTGGTGCCCGCAGGAACGCCGGGGCCGCGTACCACGAAGGGGATGCGGGTCGACTCCTCGTAGGGCCATAGCTTCTCGTCGAGGTGGTGCTCGCCGTGCTGGAAGCCGTTGTCGGTGACAAAAAAGATCCATGTACGCCCGATCTGGTTGGTTTCCACTAGAGCGTTGATCAGGCGGTTGACGGCATCGTCTACCTCCTCGACCTCGCGGAGCTCGCCCCGGTATTCTTGCATCATTTCCGTCTTGGCCGAGTCTGAGAAGCGGGCGCTTTGGCGGATGAGGGGCGCCTTGTCGGAGAGGTCCTCGCCGGGTTCACCAAACGGGGTTGGAGGTCGGTCGCCCTGGTGCAGGCTCGCGTACTGGTCGAGCGGATCGTATGGTCCATGCGGCGCGTGTGGCCAGAAGCAAGCGCACCATGGTGCGTCTCGGTGGTTGCGGAGGAACCTCTCTGTGTACTGCGCTGCCACCAGGGTCTCGTTGCCCGCCGGGGTGCCGCTTCGGGACACCTCGATGCGTCCTGTACCCCCCTTGCTGAAGTAGATATGGTCTCGGTCGTTGAAGGCTTCCAACTGAGCCCACCAGCTATCGAAGCCAGGGCATACCCACTTACCGCTGCTGAGACCGTTAGTGAACTTGCCCGTCAGGTGACAGGAATACCCTACGTCCTTGAGCCGCTTGGCGACGTTGCGGGCGAGTTCGCCGGAATCGACCAGGTCGCTCCAGGCGCCGACCGTGGCCTCCAAGCCGGTGTTGTGGGACCACCTGCCGGTGAGCACTGAGCCCCGCGCCGGACCGCAGATCGGGGTGGCCACGTATCCGTTAGTGAACCGCATACCTCTGGCGACCATCCGGTCCTGAAATGACCGCATGATCCCTATGGTGTGGTACGGCTGATCGTCGGTCATGATCAGCAGTATGTTCGGTCTGTCCGCCTGCGCCGTTGTGCTCTTCTGTGCGGCGGCAGTTGCGAGTGCCAAGCCCGTCGCCCCCGCGGTTGCCCTCTTGAGGAACTCTGCTCTGTCCATGCCCCCTCCTCTTGGCTGGCAGCGTGCATGTTTGATCCCGGTTCGACCAGTGCTCGCTTTCGCTACGTGAACATCTCTTGTATCACGTGAAGGGTACCCGAAAACACACTGTTTGCGACCTTTTGGGAACCTCGTCGAGGCGAAGTTTACAAGGATCGTGCGCTTCGATGAACGTTTTCTCGGATCGGAAGCCTTCGCTTCATTCGCGCAGGTGAGGCCCTGAGGCTCGCCCGTTGGGCCAGGATGCGAGACGGGTTCTGGCTCGGGCTGCAGGCACGCCACGACTTGGAAATGACCGAATGGACGGTCAAGCCCCGCCAGCCCGGGTCATCGAACCGTTCACACGCGATGGCCACCGCATCGCGAAAACCGCTTACATAAAGGTCAGGGCCGTCCCGTAAGCCGGATTCTGCTCTATCCCGCCATCCATCTCCGGGTGATCCCCGGGCTCCCCTACGAGAGCTGCGCCTACCAGCCGGACGCGTGGCGTCCGGACAATTTGGCTTGCTCGCACCGGTGGTTTACCTGGCCGGTCCCTCTCGGGATACCGCCGGTGGGCTCTTACCCCACCCTTTCACCCATCACCTGTGATAGTAAGGACGCTCCGCGAAGCGCCCCTACAGTCCATCGGCTGGTCTGCTCTCTGTTGCACTTGACGTGACGGAGGGCTTACGCCCACCCGCCCCTCGGGTTGCTTGGCCCGAGCGGCCTCTACTACGAGTCCGGACTTTGCTCTACGCCGGGACGAGTTGCCCCTGACGCAGCGACGGGTCGGACGGCCCTGACCGGACCGATTATACCTTACGAGCTGATCGTAGGATTCCTTGCGCCCCCGCGCCTGAGGAGTACGATCCTGGTCGGTGTGAGCCGCAGCTCGACCCTCTCTGTGCCCTTCCAGCGTTTCTGCCAGCGCGGGTCGTTCCCGACCTCGGGATCGAACCAGACGCCAGGCCCCGACGGCTCTAGAACCCCCTCGTAGGAGGAGAAATCCTGCGGATCGTGCAGCGTCGAGCCGACGCCGCGGCGGTAGATGGCGTTGCGCGAGCGGAACGACTGCACCGACGAAGGGCTCGTGCCGAGGGCGCTGGCGATCCAATCGTCGCTTCTGCCCTCGTCCACCCAACGGCGGATGTCTTCTATGAACTTCCTGAGCGAAACCCTCTGATTGATTCCCACGCGCGCTACCGCCCTCAATTAAATTGTTCTGGCCACTAGACTACATTTAGCGTGAACAATTTTCCAGTATCCCGCAACCTCTGGTGTAGACTTCGGTCATGTATACGCTTCTTGACATAGGCATCTGGATACTGCGCCTGGTACCCCTGATCCTGCTCCTGTACATCCCCGCTCTACTCGGGATGGCCATCTGGAGCGAGCGGGGAGAAGGCTACAGGATCAAGGCGCTCCTCTGGTTTGTTATCGGCCTCGGCGCGATCGTCGGGGTGCACATCCTGCTCCAGAGCGCATCCCTGGCGCAGTTCGCCGAAGTGGTAGGCCTTTCTGTGGTCCAGATAGCGGTCGCCCTGGCCCTGGCAAGACTGACGGTCTACAGACTGGCTGACTGAGTAGGTTTCAGGAACAGCCTCGAGAAACCGAGGTTACGCTAGGGTGGTTCGCAAAAACGTTGGCCCTACTGCGAATCGCGCCTTCAGCGGTAAGGTCTTTTGGCTGATCGCTGAATGCCAACGACTGACGGCGCGGCTCTTCCTGGCCCGCGCAAGACGAAAACCGCTGCAATGTGGGGAGCGTCCACTCAAGCGAATTTCCCGCGTGCGCGGAGATGACGGTGTCCACTGAGAAAAGCAGTTCCACAGCCTTTCTCAGGGACGTGGC
>CAWHLD010000006.1:0-35119 GCA_963830075.1 uncultured Rubrobacteraceae bacterium
ACGATTCCTCGAGCGGGCAACGCCCGGGGTCCGATCGCTCGTTACACGGTCCACTTCAGACCTTCGATCTCGAGGCCGAGGTCTCGCGTCTGCGCGGGGAGAAAGAGTGGCAGGAAGGGCGACGCAACGCCATCACCTTACGCAAGGGAGAAGGCCTCAGCATAGTCTTACTGGTGATGAAGG
Source organism: uncultured Rubrobacteraceae bacterium (assembly GCA_963830075.1). GTDB lineage: Bacteria > Actinomycetota > Rubrobacteria > Rubrobacterales > Rubrobacteraceae > Rubrobacter_D. Next base: position 184 of record CAWHLD010000006.1, read on the forward strand.
CGGGCGACAGGCTCGATGAGCATTCCGCACCTGGCCCCATCTCGTTAAGCATCCGGGATGGACGCATTCGCTTTACGGTGATGGACGAGGTCGTAGAGGCCGGACCGGAGTCGATGCTCACGTGCGACGCGGGAGTACACCATTCGGTGGAAGCGCTGAGCGACGCCGTCTGTTTGCTACACGTCACGGCGGGAGACACCACACGCGGTTCTAGATAGCGGCCGTGTGCAGGAAAATCCGGTGAACCTCGGCCAGATCGCCGCTTCCGCTGGCGGGAGTACGGGCGTGATCTGGACCCTCGAAGGGAGTGGGGATCTCAACGCCAACCTGGTGCGTTTCGAGGCGGGTGGAGGCGTCGGGGATCACGTCAACGACGAGGTGGACGTGCTTATCGTCGGCGTGTCGGGCACGGGTGCCGTGCAAGTGGACGGTAGAGAGCACCCCGTTTCGAGCGGGACTATGGTCTTCGTTCCGCGAGGGGCCGGGCGTTCTACGCGGGCAGCGTCAGAAGGTTTTGCCTATCTGAGCGTCCATCGTCGCAGGGGACCGCTGCGTATCGGCGTTTGAGCCCGGGGGTCCTCGCCGGTACGGCCGCGAAATCGTCGCGGGCTCCACGTCTTTTCGGCTATCGTGTCCAGCTCTCTTCGTCGGGGTCGAAGGCGAGCATCAGCACCTCGCCCGAGCGGGCTAAAGTACCCTGGACGGCCTTCGCAGCACGGCGCTTCAGGAAGGCTTCGATCTCCGCGACGGGGACAAACGTCCGATCAGCGAGGACAGGTGTGGGATGTGAGGGCGCGATGGGGAAGAACCTCTCTCCCCAGGCCCGGTACGCTTCGGCCGGGGAGAGCAGGCGCCCGTTAGCTGATGAGGCGACCTCCCCCAGCGCCTCTTCGACCACTCCGGCCCGCTCGCCGGGATAAGCTCCGAAGAGTAGGTATTCTTCCCCAAGACCCCTGATGCGGGCCATCTCGGGGCTCAGGAAGGCCAGGTGCCAGAGCGGCACGCCCCTGCGGAAAACGTCCGCCACGGCATCGGCCAGCTTCTCGGGGGCTTCGAAGACAAGGGCATAGGGCACGTCGCCTTCGGCCCGTCTGGTACGTAGCGCGGCTCGCACTACTATTCCGCCCTCGCTCTCGGGTCCAACGACAGAACGCAGTTCGTCGCCCTTGATGGTACGGCGCTCGCCGGATGGAGTGACTACTTCCGCCGAGACGACGTTCTCCCTCAACCTGCCGTACTCGAAGGAGCCGACCCCGACCCCATCCTGGGCCAGCCAGCCCCCGACGGTGGCTCTCGGGGCGCTCGTGGGATAGACCGTGAGGCCCCGTCCGTATACACGCAGGTCGTTGTCCAGCTCGAGCCAAAGCGCGCCAGGTTCTGCCTCAGCCCTGGGTTCGTCAGGACCGGTGATCGAGAACCCCCGCATGAGGTCGAAGCGGACCAAGACCCTCCCCTCCTTCGCCGGCGGGGCCGGGGCTGTCTCGGCCCCGAGCGCCGTCAGGGGCAGGGAGTAGCGGCCGGCCAACCGGACGAGGATGGCGACCTCATCGGGGCTCGTCGGGAAAACCGAGGCGAGCGCGCCGTCAGGGCCGGGGCTCCCGGGTTGCCTGCGCTTCAGTCGGTCCCCGAAGACCTCCTCGATGGCCACAAGCGCCTCTTCGCGAACACCTTCCATCTCTAATGCACCTCTCTCGCTATCTACTCGATCCAGAAGGTTACCGGCTCTCGCGTCGTCGCGCATGGTCTATCTTGACGATCCTACCTATCTGATTTGACCATCGTCCCGCGCCCGCTTCACACCTTTTTGGTCAATGCGAACCAGGCAGATAGGCCAATTTGCTCAGGGCACCGCCGCTACCATGGGCTACATTGTCCGTGCAGGCAAACTACGAACGGGGTGCCGGATGGAAGCACTCGCGGGGAACACCAGCTCGCCCGGTACGTGGCCCGTCTGGAGATCGAGGACTGTGCGAGAATTCTGACTGAGAGCCAGATGGCCTTCCCGTCCTGGCGGCGCCAAGGAACGGGTGCAGGGTCGGCGCGGGCGAGAGAAGGAGCTTCGAGGAGGTGATCCGAGTCAGGACGCTGAGGGTGTTGTCCGGGATGGAAAGGTGAAACGAAGCGCCAAAAGGAGGAAAGCGTGAGCGTAATTGGAGACAGGATACTGCTGGCCACTGATGGCTCCCCTGAGGCTGAGCGCGCCGCCGGGCTGGCTGTGATGCTCTCAGAGAGGCTCGGTTCGGAGTTGCACTTAACCTACATCGAGCCCATGCCCGATCCTCTCTCGTGGCCCGAGTCCAGGGTCATGGCGCCGGAGTTTTGGGGGGACATGCGCGAGCGCGCGGAGGATAAGGCCCGCGCGAAGCTCGAAGTGGAGACAGAGAAGTTAAGCGGAATGGGCGGGACCATTGCCGGGGCCCACGCCAGGGCGGGCAGGCCTGACACGGAGATCGTAGACGTCGCGGAGGAGCTGGACGCCGGGCTTGTGATCCTGGGCAGCAGGGGGCTCGGTCCCGTTAGGCGCGCCGTGATGGGTAGCGTCTCTGGCTCCGTCGTCCGTCACTCGCACGGGTCGGTCCTGGTCGTAAGGGACGGGGCTGGCGCAGACGGTGATCTGCCAGGCCATATCTTGCTCGCCGTCGACGGGTCGGGGCAAGCACAGGTGGCGACCGAGGCTGCGGTCGAGATCTCGAGCGCCACGGGCTCCGGGCTGCACGTCGTGTTCGTGATGCCCTCGGCCGAAAACCTGTACGGCCACCACCTCTATTCCGAGGAGGTAAAGCAGTCCGTCCGAGATCAGGCGGAAGGAGATGTCGAGGCGTTCTTCGCTGAGCGCAGAGATTGGATCGAAGCCCACGGCGGCAAGATCGAAGATACGCACCTGATCGTCGGCAGGCCGGATGCTGAGATAGTGAAGCTGGCCGAGGAACTGGGAGTGGGCTTGATCGTGGTCGGTAGTAGGGGGCTTGGCGGCATGAGACGGTCATTGCTGGGCAGCGTCTCGGATTCGGTGGTCCACCACGCCCACAGTCCGGTCCTCGTGGCCAGGGGAGAAGAGAATCAGGCAACGTAATTTCAAGCGGCCCGTGTCTAGAAAGGAGGATCAGCTCCCGGCTCGGCGGGAACCTCGTTCCGTAGCCGCCGGACCGGGCACGATGGGCGAAATAGGGATAGAGTTGGGTAGCACTCAGGCACGCGGAAAGAGGAGGCATGCGATGGGAGAGCGGCGCGCTTCCGCCATAGAGCGGATGTTGCAACGGATCGAGGAGCACGTGGAAGACTGGCGCAGGCGGGACTCAGCCCTCCAGGCCGAGGCCGACGAAAGCCGGAGCCGGTTGTGGGCCGAGGCGGCCGAGCGCGAGCGTCTGCTGGCAGAGGCCGTGGGCGCAGAGGAGGAGCGCCGCGATACCATCGAGGAGCTTACGAAAGACAACCGGGTGATCTTCGTCTTGCATCGCGAGGAGTTGATCGAAACGCTCGAAGACTTCGCCCGCCAGGGCGACCGGCTAGTGGGCCTTGTGCCCCGCAAAGGGGGCGAAACGATAAGCCAGGGCCTCAAGGGCTCGTGGCTGGTCTTCGAGAGATCGGAACAAGAACCCCGCGGCTCGTAAGACGCACATCCCAAGCCCTGGAGTCCGCGGAGGCAGTTCCTGATCCGCTGAGCGGCCCGGTCACCTCATGGGATGACGCCTGACTCCCTCGCCCTGGCCAGGACCTCCAGCTGGGAGTGGGCACCGAAGGCCTGCAGTAGGCCACGGATATGGTTACGTACCGTGGCCTCGGAGAGGTAGAGCTCGCGGCCTATATCCCTGGTCGAATGACCGGAGGAGAGCATCTTTAGCACCTCCATCTGGCGGGGCGTGACCTGCGCGGCCTCCTTGCGGAGAGGCGAGATCACGCGCTGCCCCTCGCTCGCTCGCCTCACGAGCTCGCGCACTATCTCCACCTCCGAGGCGCGGTGGCGGGCATTTTCGAGCGCGAGGGCTGCGCAGTGGGCCAGGCCTTCGGCGAGGGCCACGTCTTCGGCGCCGTAGCGGCGCCCGGAGCGGGCGGAGATCAAACCCATCGCGCCAAGTGCATGTCCTCCGACCCGGAGCGGTAAGCACATGTAGGAGCCGGGATCGACGCTACGCAAAGCTTCAAGATGCTCCGGATCGCCCACAGCTATGTCCTCGATCACACTCTCAGAGAGCTCGGGCATCAACTCGGGCGCGCCCGTCCTGTAGACCCTGGCGGTGCCGTGCGGCCTGCCGGGGTCTAGGTGGTAGGTGCTCTGCAGGGCGCGGGCGAGGGCTTCATCCTCAGGGTCTGAGTGGGCGACGGCGAACCGGCTCACGGTGCTTTCCGTCTCCCCGACAACGTCCACAAAGCACCAGTCGGCGATTGCCGGCACCGTGAGGCGGGCTGTGGTCGTTAGCACGGTCCTGTAATCGGTCGAGGCCGAGAGGAGCGCGTTGGCCTCGGCCAGAAAGGAAAAGCGCCTTTCCGCGGCCGCGGCCCGAGCGGTGCGTTCGCCGAGCAGGCTCTCTTTGTCCCGCTCCGCCCTCCGGCGTTCGATGGCCGCGCCGAGGACCTCGGCAACCTCCCGCAGGAAAAGGATCTCATCCTCCGTGAACGTCCTCTTGCTCTTTGTGTGTGCGCCGAGCACGCCGTAAGCGCGTCCGCCGACCTGGATCGCGGTGCTGAGGCCGCTAATTACCCCGTGCTCTCTCAAGAGCGCAGCGGCCTCGAAGCGGTTTTCGGTCCGAAGGTCCTCGACCACGACGGGACCGGTGGAGATCAGGGCGTAGCCCGCCTGAGACCGGAGGTTCGTGCCGACCGTGGCCCTGCCGACGAGCCCGTCTCTCCATCCGACACCGGCCCGCAGCAACAGCGTCGTACCCTCAGGCATTAGCTCCAGGATCTTGCAGTACTCGACGTTCAGCACCCCGGCGACCGCGTTTACCGTCTCCTGCATAAGGTCAGTCAGGCTCATTCCGGAGAGCGCCGCCAGGCCTAGCCTGCCGGTGGCCTCCTGCTGGCGTAGCCGGGCCCTCAACTCTTCTTGCGCCGCCCAGAGCTCCGGTTCGACCCCCGTAGCGGCGGGCCCGCTCACCCTAGATCCCCCAATAAGATCGCCACGACCGACAAACATCACCCGCTAACCCATCCGTATAGACCCGACGGTCCATGACACAAGTGTACATAAATGTCCCCGTCCGGAACCGAAGACGGCCCGTAGCCGCCCTGAGACGCGGCCTGTAACATTCATGGACGGCCACGAGAAACCGCTTGCAAGAGATCCTATGCCGAGGAGATGAACTATGCCCGAACGCACGGTCGCGTCCTACGGTTCTTGGAGGTCCCCTATTTCCTCGGACCTCATCGTTCGCGGCGCCGTGGGGCTCTCGAGCATAGCGGTCGACGGCTCTGACGTGTACTGGCTGGAGAGCCGTCCCGGCGAGGGCGGACGCAACGTCGTCGTGCTCAGGACACCTGGGGGAAACACCGAGGACGTGACACCACAACCCTTCAACGCGCGCACGCGGGTGCACGAGTACGGGGGAGGTGACTTCGCGGTCCACCAGGGCATGGTCTACTTCTCGAACTTCGCCGACCAGAGAATCTATCGCTCGTCCCAAGGTGGAGCACCCCAACCCCTGACACACGAGACCGGCAGGCGATACGCGGATACGGTGGTCGACCAGGACCGCTTCATCGCCGTGCGCGAGGACCATGCCGGGGAGGAGCCCGTAAACGAGATCGTCAGCGTTGACCTCGAAAGCGGGGATGAGATCGTGCTCGCCTCCGGCAACGACTTCTACTCCTCGCCTCGCCTGAGCCCCGACGGCAGACGCCTCGCCTGGCTGACGTGGAACCACCCGAACATGCCCTGGGACGGAACGGAGCTCTTCGTCTGCGACCTCGACGCGGAGGGCCTCCCCGAGAACGTCGAGAGGGTCGCGGGAGGTCTGGACGAGTCGATCTTCCAGCCAGAGTGGTCCCCGGACGGGACGCTCCACTTCGTCTCGGACCGCACGGGCTGGTGGAACCTGTACCGCCTCGGCCCGGGAAGCGTCGAGCCACTCTCGGAGAAGGAGGTGGAGTTCGGCGTGCCCCAATGGGCTTTTGGGATGTCCACCTACGCCTTCGTCTCGGCCGGGCAATTAGTCTGCTCGTACACCGAGCGCGGCGCCTCGCACCTGGCCCTCCTCGACACGGATACCGGAGAACTGGAGCCCGTCGAGACGCCGTACTCGAGCATAGCCCACGTACACGCCGGCGAAGCCGCCGGAGACGTTGTTTTCCTCGGCGGTTCGCCATCGGAACCCACGTGCGTCGTGCGGCTGGACCCGTCTAGCGGCCACCGGGAGGTTCTGCGCAGGGCCAGCGATCTCGAGATAAACCCGGCATACATCTCAGTCCCCGAGCCCGTGGAGTTTCCTACTGAGAAAGGCCGGACCGCGTATGCCTTCTTCTACGCCCCCGAGAACCGGGACTATGCGGCACCTGAGGATGAGCTTCCGCCGCTCCTCGTGATGAGCCATGGGGGTCCTACCGCGGCGACATCGACCGTCCTCGACCTTGAGGTCCAGTACTGGACCAGCCGCGGCATCGCCGTGCTCGACGTTAACTACGGCGGGAGCGCGGGCTACGGACGAGAGTACCGTCGCCGCCTCGACGGCGAGTGGGGCGTGGTCGACGTCGAAGACTGCGCGAACGGGGCACTCTACCTCGCGAGGCGCGGGCTCGTTGACGGCGAGCGGCTCATGATCACCGGCGGGAGCGCGGGCGGCTACACGACGCTCTGCGCCCTCACGTTCACGGATACGTTCGCCGCGGGCGCGAGCCACTTCGGGGTCAGCGACTTGGAGGCCCTAGCGAAAGAGACCCACAAATTCGAGTCGCGCTACCTGGAACGCCTGATCGGACCGTATCCCCGGCGCGCAGGCCTCTACAGGGAACGCTCCCCGATCCACTCTACAGAGCGGCTCTCTTGCCCCGTGATCTTCTTCCAGGGCCTGGAAGACGAGGTGGTGCCCCCGAATCAGGCCGAGTCGATGTTCGGAGCGCTACGCGACAAGGGCCTGCCCGTTTCCTACGTGCCCTTCGAGGGCGAACAGCACGGCTTCAGGCGCGCCGAGAACATCAGGCGGTCCCTAGACAGCGAACTCTACTTCTACTCTCAGGTCTTCGGCTTCGAACTCGCCGACCCAGTCGAACCCATACCCATCGAGAACCAGCAAAGTGCGGGACCTCAGCGATGAGCGAGTGGAGCGATGAGTTGCGGGAGAGCCCCTCCCATCTCCAGGAGACAAAATAGGCAATACTGCCGATAAGATATCCGGCTCGAGCAGTTAAGATATTATCGTTACATAACCCGAACGCGACGGCTGCGTCCGGCGCTACAGGAGTCGGCAGATGATGAGAACCATCACCACCCGGAAGACATGGACCTGGAGGACGACGGTGTTCGCCATGATCGTCGCCTTGATGTTCGCCTCGCTCGGCCTGATGGCCGCACGGCCCGCGCACGCGGTGGCCCTCACGGTCAACAACACCGTCGATCCCGGTGATGGAGACTGCAACCCGAACGGCGGGTGCACGCTGCGCGAGGCGATCAACGAGGCCAACGCCTCCACCGCCGACACCATCAGGTTCGATATTGACGGGGGAGGGGTCAAGACCATACGGCCGACCTCTAGGCTCCCGGTTATCTCCGAGCGGTTGGCCATAGACGGCTACACGCAGCCTGGGGCCGACGAAAACGAGGCGACCAACGGCACGAACGCGGAGTTGAGGATCGAGTTGGACGGAACCAGGGCCGGTGTCGCGTCGGAAGCGTTGCGTATCCGGGCTTCTAACTGCGTGATCAAGGGCCTGGCGATCAACCGTTTTGGCGGCAACAGCATAAGCATCGGCTATCCGGGCGACGAGACCAGGGACAACAGGGTAGTTGGCAACTTCATCGGCACAGACTCTTCCGGCACCCAGGACCTTGGCAACGGTGCCGGTGTGGCCCTCATAAGCGACCCTGGCACCGCGAGCAACACCGTCGGGGGCAGCAGACCGGCCGGGCGCAACCTCATCTCCGGCAACGACAATTCGGGCGTCCTGATCGTCGGCGGGCAAGACAATGCGATCATAGGCAACCTCATAGGCACCGAAAAGAACGGGACTGACGCCCTGGGCAACTCCGGTGACGGCGTGTTCATGTTCTCCGGGCAGGGAGGCGCCACCGGCAACATCGTCGGTGGAACCCTTCCTGATTCAGCTAACACCATCGCCTTCAACGACGAGGACGGGGTTCAGGTCAGAAACAGCACCAGCATTGGCAACGGCATCCTGCGCAACGCCATCTTCTCCAACGACGGGCTCGGCATAAACCTGGACGACGACGGCGCGACGCCCAACGATCCCGACGACCAAGACGCCGGCCCGAATAACCTGCAGAACAAGCCGAACCTGACCTTCGCCGAGAATGACGGGGGCGAGACCACTATAAAGGCCACTCTAGACAGCCTCTCGAACAGGACCTTCAGGGTTCGCTTCTTCTCCAACCCCTCCGGCAACGAAGGCAAGAAGTATATTGGAGCCAAGAACGTGACCACGAACGCGGGCGGTGGCACGGACACCTTCACCTTCAAACCCGAGAACAAGGTCCCCGCTGGACAGACCATAACCGCCACAGCCACGAGGAACTCGACGGGCGACACTTCTGAGTTCTCTGGACAGGAAGAGGTGGAATAGCCCCAGGGCGGTGACGGGTCGCAGAGCGCGCTTGGACCCTTGGCGGCCGGCATTATCGTGTCTCGCTGGAGGTCGTCCGTTGGTATCGTATGAAGAGTAGGGTTCGATGAATCAGCGTACCGCTTTGGCAAAGGAGCAGGCGATGGGCGAATGGCGCGACGAATGGCGGGAGGCGAACAGGGCGAGCTGGGACGAGCGCGTCCCGATCCACGTCTCGGGCGAGTTCTACGACGTCGCCGCGTTTGAGGCCGGTCAAGAGCGCCTGCAACCGTTCGAGATCGCTGAGGTCGGCGACGTTTCGGGAAAGGACCTCCTGCACCTCCAGTGCCACTTCGGAGTCGATACTTTGAGCTGGGCCCGCCGCGGCGCACGCGTGACCGGCCTCGATTTCTCCGCCCCTGCGGTAGAGGCGGCCCGCGGGCTAGCCTCGGACCTCGGCCTCGAAGCTACGTTCGTGCAGTCGGACCTCTACGAGGCCGTCGGCGCCACGGGAGGCCGGACCTTCGACGTCGTCTACACGGGCCGCGGGGCGCTCAACTGGCTTCCCGACATCGAGGGTTGGGCTGGGGTGGTCGCTGACCTGATCAAACCCGGCGGCTTTCTGTATCTGACGGAGTTTCACCCCTTCAGCGAGGTCTTCGGGGATGAGAGACTGACCGTGGAGAACGACTACTTTCAGGACGAGGACCCCAGGGTCTGGGACGAGCCTGGTACCTACGCAGACTTCGACGCCGAGACGGAGCACAACCTGACATACGAATGGAACCACACGCTGGGCAAGGTCGTTAGCGCCGTGAGCGCAGCCGGCCTCGGCATAGAGCTTGTGCACGAGTTCGACTACACCATGTTCCTAAGGTGGCCGTTCCTCGAGAAGTCGGGCTTCGACACCTACCATCTACCCGAAGGCATGCCCCGCATCCCCCTCATGTATTCGCTGCTGGCGCGTAAACCGTCGTAGGGGCGCTTCGGAAAGCGCCCCTACGACGAGAACCGACCACAAATACCCCATCCGAAGACGCACGTGCCGTCCGACCGCGCATCGCTCTACGACGGCCTACCTTGCGGCGCCTGGTCTTGCGCGATGTTTACGAGCTCGGCGCGAACGATCAGGCGGTCAGAGTAGTTCGGCAGCGTGCAGGTCTGGAGGCTGATCACGTTCATCCCCCTCACCGGCTCCGTGGCCGAAGTGTCGTTGGGACCAAGGATGAAGCGTTCGTAGACCCTGTAGATGTACTTGTTGCCCTCGGAGTCCGTCAGCACCACCCGGCTCCCGCGCCTAAGCTCGTTCAGGTCCCAGAATACGAGCCAGCTCTTCGTGCGCGGGAAACCGAGCCTGTGGCCCGCGACGTAGACGTTCGCGTCCCGCTGCCAGGGGAAGCTCGTCCCTTTGAGGTGCAGCGCCCCTTCGCGCAACGCCGCCTTGTCGCCCGCGGGTCCCGTGTAGACGGGGACGTCTTTCACCCGCTGCATGCTCGGGATCGTCAGCTCCATATTGGTGTCTTTCTTCGGCGGCGGCGCCCCGACCTCTTCCGACGCCCTCCTGATGTCGAGGAACACGAACCCGGCGGCGAGCAGGATCAGTACCAGCCCGACCAGCAGGAGCAGACCGCGGTTGGGCCGCCACATGGAACGATAGTAGCGCGTACGGTTCTTGCGCTCGCGGGTCCAGGACTCGTAGGGTTCGGTTCTCACGGGAGGATATGATACAAGCCCAGCGCGACAAAACAACGCGAAGCGTTAGTGGTAGGCAGCAAGGCAGTTACCTGCTCGTTATCCCCTGCGACGGGGGTCGAGGGCGTCGCGCAGGCCGTCGCCGACGAAGTTCACGGAGAGTACGGCGAGGGCGATGGCGACACCGGGGAAGATCAGGGCGTGCTGACCTGTAACGAAAACGCCGAAGCCACTCTTGAAGGCGTCGGTGAGCATCGCCCCCCACTCCGGGGTCGGCGCGCGGGCGCCGAGGCCGAGAAAAGAGAGCGCCGCTATGTCAATGATCGCGGTGGCCATCGTGAGCGTGGCCTGCACGACCAGGGGCGCCGTGCTGTTCGGGAGCACGCCGGAGAAGATGATCTGGGTGTTGCTCGCGCCCAGGGCCCGCTCGGCTTCTATATAGTCTCGTTCTTTAACGCTGATCACCGCCGAGCGCACCACGCGGGCCATCTGGGGGATAAACACGATGCCTACCGCCAGCATGGCGTTGACCAGGCTCGGGCCGAGTACGGTCACGATTACGATAGCCAGAAGGATGCTCGGGAAGGCAAGGAGCGTGTCCATGAGCCGCATGAGGATGGAATCCGTGAAGCCCCCAAAGTAGCCGGCGAAGAGCGCGACGATGGTGCCGACGGCCGTCGAGATGATTACGGCGGCGAGGCCGGCGGTGAGCGAGATCCTGGCGCCGTAGATCACACGCGAGAGGATGTCGCGGCCAAGCTCGTCCTGGCCCATGGGATGCGCGAGGCTCGGCCCCGCGAACTTGCCCTCGAGGTCCTGGGCCAGGGGATCGTAAGGCGCGATGAGCGGCGCGAAGATTGCCGCCAGGATGAAGATGCTTATGATGATGAGCCCGAAGAGCGCGAGCCGGTTGGAGAGGAAGGTTCTCCTGAAGTCCTGCGAGCGGCTGCGGGTCTGAACGTCAGCCGGGTCGGCCGCCACGTCTTGCTGGGCCTGCGTCTCTGCCACTTTAGAGCCTGACCCTGGGGTCGAGGACCGCGTAGAGGATGTCCACGAGGAGGTTTATCAGGACGAAGAGCACGGCGCCGTAGAGGACCACGCCCTGTATCATGGCGTAGTCGCGGCGGCTGATGGACTCCAAGGTGATCTGGCCGACCCCCGGCCAGGAGAAGATGGTCTCCGTGAGGATCGAACCTCCCATCAAGAGCCCCGCCAGCAGCCCGATGACGGTTACCGTTGGCAGCATAGCGTTCCTCAAGGCGTGCTTGGTGACGACCCGCCAGGGGGCGACACCCTTGGCGCGCGCCGTGCGCACGTAGTCCTCACCCATAACCTCGAGCATGCTTGAGCGCGTCATCCGCATGATCACGGCCATCGGTATCGTGCCGAGCGCGATCGCCGGCATAATGAGATGCAAAAGCCCATCCCAGAAACCGGCGAAATTGAGGGTGAGTAGAGAGTCAACGAGTACGAGGCCCGTTATCGAAGTAATGGCGGTAGTCGGGCCAAGCCGGCCCGGGAAAGGGAGTAGCTGCAGGTTGACGCCGAAGATGACGATCAGGATCATCGCGAGCCAGAAGATGGGCAGGCTTATCCCCGTGAGCGCCAACACCGAGGCGACCTTGTCGAGCAGTGAGTACTGCTTTACGGCGCTTATCACCCCGACGGGCACCCCGACGAGGATCGCGATGAGCATGGCGAACGCCGTAAGCTCGAAGGTGGCGGGCAAGCGCTCCAGGAGCTCCGCCGTGACTGGCCGGCCCGTCACCAACGAGGTGCCCAGATCACCCCTGACGGCGTCCTTCACGAACAGCAGGTACTGGACCGGCAGCGGCTCGTTGAGCCCGAGCTGGTCCCTGACCTCCGCTACCTGCGACGGGGTTGCGGTCTGGCCCAGCATTATCTGGGCAGGATCGCCAGGGATGGCCCTCACCATCGCGAACACGATGATGGAGACCCCGATCAACACCGGGATGATCTGGAGTATCCTGCGCCCGACGAACTCAGTCAGTTCTTGATCCTCCGTCCTGAAGGTACGGCCAGGACCCTACTTCCCACTCGATATATAGACCGTGTTGAAAGGCTCGCTGCTGGTTGGGTTGGGAGCGAAGCCCTGCACTGATTCCTGAAGGCCTATCGGCGGTTCGACGTAGGCGATCGGGACCCACGGGGCGTCCTCGTGCATAATCTCCTGCGCCTTGTAATAGGCCTTCTCGCGCTCGCTTTCGACGATGCTCGTCTGGCCCTTGAGAAGCAGCTCGTCGACTTCGGGGTTCTTGTAGTAGGCGACGTTTTGGGCGTCGGTAGGAGTGGCGGTCGCGCTGTTGAGCAGCACGTTCAGGAAGTTGTCGGGGTCGCCGTTGTCCCCCGTCCACCCGAGCAGGCACATCGGGTGTTCCCCTTCGCCGGTCTTCTCCAGGTACGTACCCCACTCGTATGTCACGAGCTTAGCGTTGACCCCGACCTTCTTGAGGTCCTGCTGCATTACCTGCGCGACGCTCTTGGCGTCGGGCATGTAGGGGCGCGGTATCGGCATATACCACAGCTCGGTCTCGAGGTTCGAGACGCCGGCGTCCTCGAGCAACTGCTCGGCCTTGGCCGGGTCGAACGGATACGGCTTGACGCTATTGTTGAAGAACGGCAATAGGGAGGGCATGTAGTTGGAGGCGACCTCACCGGTGCCCCTGAGGACGGTCTCCACGATCTTCTCTACGTCGATGGCGTAGTTGAAGGCCTGCCTGACCCTTGGATCGTCGAAAGGCTTTACCTGGTTGTTGAGCGCCAGATAGCCTATGGTGTTCGGCGGCCTGTACTCCAGCTTGAACCCGTCCGTATCCTCGATGGCCGGCACGTCGTCGGGAACGAGGCCGTCGGCCGCGTTGAGCTGGTTGCCGGTGAGCGCCGCGACGCGGGAGGTATTGTCGGGTATGGAGCGGATGACGACGGTATTCATCTTGGGTCCGCCGAAGCCCTCGCTGGCGGGCAAGTCGGCGCCCCACCATTCCTTGAAGGCCTGCACGCGCACCTGGGAGTTCCTCTCCCAGCTCTCGAACGTGTAAGGTCCGCTCCCCACGGGGTTCTGCCAGAAGCCCCCGACGTCCTTCATTATGGCCTTGGGAGAGGCTATGGCGAAGGGTGACATGGTGAGGTTTTTGAGGAATGGTCCCTGGGTCTCCTTGAGCCTGAAGCGAACGGTCGTTTCGTCCACGGCCTCGACACTCTCGATGATGGAGTCGTCGTCGAAGCCCCCGAACTGGGCGCTGTAGTAGGCGAATTCCGAAGTCTGTCCCCCACCGCCCTTGTGGTACTTGTTCTTGGTATCGCGCCAGCGGTCGAAGTTGAACTTGACCGCTTCGGCGTCGAGGGCGGAGCCGTCGTGGAACTTGATGCCGGGCCGCAGCTTGATGGTGTACGTCAGGCCGCCGTCCTCGGGCTTGGGGATCTCGGCCGCCAACGCAGGCTGCAGGTCGAAGCTCTCGGGCGCAAAGTCGAGTAGCGTATCGAAGATCTGCCGCGTTGCCCTGAAGGACTCGCCGTCTGTGGCGTTGATGGGATCAAGCGTGACCGAATCAGCCCCGCGGCCGAAGGTCAGGGTGCTTCCGCTGGCTCCGCCCCCGCCACCACTGATCGTCTCGCCGCCACCGCATCCGGCTACGCCGAGCAATACCGCGCCGGTCAAACCGGCCCCGCTCAGCTTGAGGAAGTCGCCGCGGCTTATATTTCGTACTCCGCGTGTACGCGCCATTAGGTAGCCCCTTTCCCTGTTGCTACTCTCTTTTCATACGGGCTAATCGTCTGTATAGATGATCCCACCCCGTACGTAAACTACCATTCCTTCGAGAGCGGCGCTACTGCAAGAGGCCGCCTGGCTTTTCCCCGCGCCGTAGCCTGTTGGCGGCAGCTGTGCGCCTGTCGCGTAGTCTCGGGCAACCTGTATCTCGTGCAACACGCCAGGACGAGATCCACGGAGCTCGCGAGGTCTATGCCATTGCCCACCGACACGTAGACCGGAGACACCCCATCCCTCGTCCTGAGGACCCGCCCTACGATCTCCCCACGATGCACGAGGTCCGTAGCGCTACCCTTCTCCCTCCCAGGCTCCTCGAAGCTCCCAACGAGCCTGCTCTTGGCACACCCCACCGTCGGAACGTCGAGGAACACCCCGAGATGCGAAGCCAGGCCCAACCGGCGGGGGTGCGCGAGACCTTGCGCGTCGAGGACTACAACGTCAACTTCAGTGTCGACTTTCTCTAGCGCTCCAACGACAGAGGGCAGTTCCCGGAACGACAGGAGCCCGGGCACGTAGGGAAACTCGAGCGGCGCCTCGAACCCCTGAACTTCTACGAGCGAGAGCCCGGGGAACTCGAGCACAACGACCGTGGCATAAGCCCTGTCTCCCTGCGTAGAGACATCGGCCCCGGCTACATGCCGCACGCCAGAGAGGTCGAGGGACGGACCATCCACCAACAGGGACGCGAGCCCTTCCTGTAATCCCCTGGCCTCGGACGGCGAGAGACCAAAGCCGTGGGGAACGCTAACCTTCATCCCACCACGTTAACAATTATGTACGACAGAGGTGCTGCGGGCCGAAAGCCCCGGTGAACCAGTTGGAGAAATTCCACACAAAAGACCGTCCCGACCGATGGAATCTGGAGGGGGGAACGGTTCCATCGGCCGGGGCTCGGTTTAATCTGAATCTTACCCTTAGCCTGTTACGAAGTGCTTGCCGCAGAGTTACGGTTTCGTAACGTAACGGAAACACTTTGATTACAAATCGGTTTCACCGCTACATAATCCATATCTTGCGCCGTATGCGTCTAACCCTGAAGCTAGGGGTAAGACAGCCTTAGGGGACGATTTTAGCGCATTTCAGCCTACGGTTACGTCGATCGTATGGTAACCGGTGGCTCCTGAGGGATGTGGGGGTGCTTCTGAGGCGGTCTGGGTTTCGCCGTTACCGTCTGTGGCGCGGACCTGGAGGGTATAGTCGCCCGGGGAGGCGTTCCAGTCGTAGGCGTACTGACGCCAGGAATCTTCGGCGAGCTGCTTTGCGAGGCGGGCTTTGTTCCAGGTCTCGCCGCCGTCGGTCGAGACCTCGACCTTCTCTATTCCGCGGTGCGGGGCCCAGGCGATGCCGCCTACGGGGTTCTTGCCCATGGAGAGGTTATCGCCGGCGCTGATCGTGTCGATTCGGGACTGGGTCTTGACCGGGCCTTCTTTAGACCAGGTGCGTTGGATCCAGTACGCGTCGAAGTTCCAGTTGGTGAGCTCAATCTCGGTTAGCCACTTGGTGGCTGAGACGTAGCCGTAGATACCAGGGATGACGAGCCTAACGGGGAAGCCGTGCTTGATGGGCAGCTCGCTGCCGTTCAGGCCGAAGGCCACGAGGGCGTTACGGCCGTCCAGCGCGATGTCGGTCTTGAAACCCGCCGTAAAGCCGTCCACGCTGCGGCCCACCAGTTGCCTCGAAGCGTTCGAGACCTTATCCCGGCTCATGCCGGCCTCCGCGAGGACGTCGGAGAGCAGCACCCCGGTCCAGCGTCCGTTGGAGACCAGCCCGCCGCCGATCGTGTTCGAGACGCATGAGAGCGTAATGTCGGCCTCGCGGGTAGGCATGCCGAGGAGGTCCTTGTAGGAAAACTCTACGGGGTTCTCTACCGCGCCCTTCACCGAGAGCTTCCAGTTGTTGACGTCGATACTCGGCGAGGTGAGCGCGGTATCTATAAGGTAGAAGCTGCTCGCCGGCGTGATCAACTTCGGCATCCCTTCGATGTCTATGGAGGCATCCGCCGGGGGTTTGGGCAGCGTCTCGTGCGTCGCGGCTTCCGTGGCGCCCTCCTCGCCATTCCCTGCCAGCTTCTTGTCTGACGATTCTGTCAGGTTCAGCTTTTTGGGTTTGGCTGCGCTCCGGGCGGCCCCGCCGCCTAGCAGGCGTCCCACGCCGACGGCCGCAAGCCCGGCCGCGGCGGCGCCGCCGCCTAGCAGGAGAAAGCTCCCGCGTCCGACGGCCATCGCCTGTTCGGAGCCCGCCTCCCTCGACCTCACGGCGGGCGAGGCCGCGCTGCCCGGAGCGCCCGCCTGTGGTGCCTCCCACGCGGGTTCCGCCGTGGTACGCAGGCCTGCCGCACGCAACAGAAGTTCGCTCACGGCCGCGCCTGCCAGTAGGGCGCCGACGATGGTGATCATGGTCGGCACCGCGGCCACGAATGGATCCACCAGGGCCGAGGCAATGGCTATGGTTGCGAGAACGGCGACCCCGGCGAGGGCCAGGGAGGGGCGCCCCACGGCGAGGTTTCCGAGCAGGGCTGCGATCACCACGGTGCCGATGAGCACCGTCGCGATAAGCACCGGGATGTCCGCTTTGCCGAGAATCTCGATACCCTGTGTCACCAGCCCACCTGGTGTCAGCTCCACTATCCGCTGGGCTATCGACACGAAGATCGAAGGTACCGAGGCGTTGAACCCGTGCACGAGCTCCGCGATCCCAAACGCGACCACGGCTCCGACCACGCCGGCGATACTCGCTCTTGTCCTGCTTTTCGTTTTCTTGCTCATGCTAGTGCTCTCCAATACCGCTCGCTTCGAGATGCTTCCTCTTGAGTCTATACCTCGGGCCCTCCCGCTGGGCCCGTGAACCCTTACAAGTACATTACGAATACATTCGGGAAACCGGATCAATTTGACTTGACAGGTTTGCTCTTTGGCGCTACAAAGCTCTTACAGGCGACGAAGGGAACGAGTAGGGTCGCAAGTTCTCGCAAGAGCGAGCCGGGGGCGGTGGGAGCCCGGCGCGGGACTAGATCCGAACATCCTCCCCGAGCCGCCGGCCGAAAGCGGAAGGCGCGAGACGAACTCTTGGCCTAGACGATTAGTAGGACCGGCCGGGCGAGCCCGTTACAGCGCGTGCGTTCCGGGAGACCGCGACGCCACAGAGAGGACCGGGCCGCGAGGTTCCGGGCAAGTAGGGTGGTACCGCGAGGGCTTTGAGATCAGGCTCCCGTCCCTACGGTGGAGCGACGCTCCGCCCGAGGGGCTGGAGCTTTTGTATGAGGAGGTCCACGGTATGAGGTTCGATAAGGTCAGCCCGCAGGTAGACTTCCCGAGGCTGGAGGAGGAGGTCCTGAAACTCTGGGATAGGACCGGTATCTTCGAGAAATCCGTACGGGGGCGGCCCGAAGACAAACCCTTCGTATTTTACGAGGGGCCGCCGACGGCGAACGGGAAACCGGGTTTCCACCACGCGCTATCGAGGGCTTTCAAGGACCTCATCCCGCGTTACAAGACCATGCAGGGCTACCGCGTCGAGCGCAAGGGCGGCTGGGACTGCCACGGTCTGCCGGTCGAGATAGGGGTAGAGAAAGAGCTCGGCCTCGACGGCAAGGCTGACATCGAGCGCTATGGCGTCGAGGAGTTCAACCGCCTGTGCCGCGAGTCCGTGTTCCGCTACGTGGAGGACTGGCAGAAGATGAGCGAGCGGCTCGGCTTCTGGGTGGATATGAACGACCCCTACCGCACGCTCGACGACTCCTACATAGAGAGCGTCTGGTGGGCTCTGAAGACCCTGCACGAGAAAAACCTCCTGTACGAGGGCTTCAAGGTCAGTCCTCACTGCCCGCGCGATCAGACCTCCCTCTCCTCCGCCGAGGTGGCTTTGGGCTACCAGCAGTACCCCGACCCCGTGGTGGACCCGAGCGTCTACGTGAAGCTACCTTTAGAAGGCGAGGAGAACACGAGCCTCCTCGTCTGGACCACGACTCCGTGGACCCTTGTTTCGAACACCGCCGTGGCCGCGAACCCGGACGTGGATTATGTGACCGTCGAAGTCAATGGCGAGCTCTTGATCCTTGCCGAGGAACTGCTCGGCAAGGTGCTCGATAAAAACGACTACGAGGTGATCGAAGTTCGAAAGGGCGCTGACCTCGAAGGGCTCCGCTACCGGCGCCCGTTCGACTACGTCCCCGTCGAAGTGACCGAGAACCTCTGGACCGTCGTCACAGGCGATTACGTGACCACGACCGACGGTACGGGCCTGGTGCACACGGCGCCAGCTTACGGGGAGGATGATGCCCGTATAGGCCGTAAATACGGGCTGCCCACGATCCACCCCGTAAGGCCTGACGGCACCTTCGATGGGCGGGTCGGGCTTTTCGCGGGCAAGTTCGTCAAGGACGCAGACCCTGGCCTCGTCGAAGAATTGAGAGACAAAGGGCTCCTGTTCAGGGCGGAGCAACTGGAGCATGCATACCCGCACTGCTGGCGGTGCGGCACGCCCTTGCTCTACTACGCCAAGAAGGCCTGGTACGGGCGGACGACCGCCGTGCTAGACGACTTGCTCTCCGAGAACGAGGGCATCAACTGGGTGCCCGAGCACATAAAGCGGGGCCGTTTTGGGGATTGGCTCGAGAACAACATAGATTGGGCCTTGAGCCGCGAGCGTTACTGGGGAACGCCGCTGCCGATCTGGCGCACAGAGTCCGGAGAGTTGGTCGTGGTCGGCAGCAAGCGGGAGCTCACCGAGCTCGCCATAGATCCCGTCCCCGAAGACCTGCACAGGCCGTACATAGACAGGGTGCGCCTGAGGCATCCCGAGACCGGCGAGGAGGCCACCCGCGTCCCTGAGGTCCTCGACGTGTGGTTCGACTCCGGGAGCATGCCCTTCGCGCAGTGGGGTTATCCGCACGGTGGGGCGGGCGAAGAACGTTTTCAGAGACAGTTTCCAGCCGATTACATCTGCGAGGCCGTCGACCAGACGCGAGGTTGGTTCTACTCGCTGCTCGCCGTCTCGACCATGCTGTTCGGCAAGGCTTCGTACAGGAACTGCCTCGTCCTCGGGCACATGCTAGATTCCGAGGGCAAGAAGATGAGCAAGTCGCTCGGCAACGTCATAGACCCGTGGGACGTCTTCGAGAAGCAGGGTGCCGACGCCCTGCGCTGGGCGCTGTACACCGCGACCAGCCCGGGCAACACCCGGCGCTTCTCCATGGGCCAGGTCGACGAGGCCGTCCGCAAGTATTTGCTTACCCTCTGGAACACTTACTCGTTCTTCGTCACCTACGCCCGCATAGACGGCTTCGATCCACAGAAAGACTACGTCGAGCCCGAAGGGCGGAGCCTGATGGACCGGTGGGCCCTGAGCGAACTGCAGCTGACCGTGCGGACCGTGACTGAGAAGCTCGACGCCTACGACGTGACGGCTGCCGGGAGGGCCATCGGGGAGTTCGTGGACGAGCTCTCCAACTGGTACGTCAGGCGTAGCCGCAGGCGCTTCTGGAAAGGGGAAGATGATCTAGACAAGAAAGCGGCCCACTCCACCCTCTACGAATGCCTGGTGACCGTCACGAAGCTCACCGCCCCATTTACGCCGTTCGTAGCCGACTCCATCTACCAGAACCTGGTGGCAGGCGGCGAGGCACCCGAGAGCGTGCACCTGGCCGATTGGCCGGAGGTCAGGCAAGAGCTCATAGACCAGGATCTCTCGTCACGGATGTGGGATGCGAGGCGCATCGTCGGCCTCGGTCGGGCGGCCCGCAACACATCGGCCATAAAGACCCGCCAGCCCTTGAGGGAGGTCGTGGTGGTCAACGAAGCGGTGACCGAGGATTCTCCAACCCAATGGCGCTACGGCGTCGAGAGCCTCAAGGAGATCGTGCTCGACGAGCTCAACGTCAAGGAGCTGGCTTTCGGGGAGACCGAGGACGTGTTCGTCTACGACCTCAAACCCGACCTAGGCATCGTGGGTCCCAAATACGGGAGGCTCGTCCCCGGCCTCAGGGCCGCCCTCTCAGGGGCGCCGGCCGAGGTCGGTGCCCGCGCCGCCGCGGGGGAGAGCGTAACCGTAAGCGTTGAAGGCGAAGACATCACGCTCCTTCACGAAGAGCTGCTCGTGGAGCCGAAGCAGAGGGAAGGTTACGCCCTGGAGCGCGAGGGGACCCTCTCCGTAGCCCTCGACACGGGGCTCGACGCAGAGCTGGTGGACGAAGGCTTGGTCAGGGAACTCGTCCACAGGGTGCAGAACCTCAGGCGCGAGAAGGGCTTCGAGATAGAGGAGAGCATCAGCGTCCGCCTGCGAGGAAACCCCAGGGTCTCGTCGCTCTTGGGGGACCGCTGGGGCGACTATTTCAAGGCTGAGGTGCTGGCGAGGGACCTGGATCTCGACGGCGACACCCCTGACGGCGGCTTCGAGAGCGCCACGATAGACGGGGAGGCTCTCTGGGTAAGGATCGAACCGCTCGGTGCGTCGCCGGGCGAGGCAGGGTAGAGGACCGGCGAAACGGGTATGATGTACGGGCCAAGCGCACGAAGAGATCAGGAGAGGGAGGTTTAGCTTGTTTGGAAGAAAGAGCCGTGCGGAGAAGCTAAAAGAGCAGGCCGAGTCCAACTCACTCGTCCCGATGGCGGCGCTGGGCGCAGCCTATGCCGGGGTCAGGCCGGTGCTCGAGCGCCTGCTCTACGACGACGACCTCAGGGACAACATACGCACGTTTATCGAGTCGGCCCGCTCCATAGCGGACGAGCTCTCCGACGAGGACCCAACAGAGATCATCACCAAGCTCTGGAACGACGACAAGCTTCGCGGCCAAGTCGAGGCCGCGGCTGGGGCCGCAAGCCAGGGTAGCAAGCGGGTAAGGGGCGAGAAGGTCCGCCGTAGCGGCGGCAGGGGCGGCCGTTTGCTGCTTCTGCTTCTCATCGCCGCCTTAGGCTTCCTGTTCCTCAACCCGAGAACGGGACCCCAGGCTCGCAAGTTCGCCAGGGACACCTACGGCTCCCTAACCTCGGGAGAATAGGAGCGGGTAAGACCACCGACCGGACGTCTTGCCCGTAGTGTCGGGGTTAGATCCCGAGCGTCGGGTAGAGGCGTCTTACCTCGAGATCGAAGGCGCGCCTCCTCTCTCCGGCAGACCGCGCGAAAGCCTCGCGGAGGTCGAGAAGCCCTGCTTCGACCTCCATCCTGGCCCGATCCGCCCGGTTGTTGGCGCTCTCGCTCGGCGTCCCGTCCGTCTCCATCCGGTCGGCCTTCGCCCGCAGGCGCTCCGCTCGCTCGAAGAGTGCGGCGTTGTCGCAGGCGTACTCCGCGATCGCGGAGTACGCCTGCGAGACCAACGTCGCGTCAGGCGAGGGTTCCTCGCGCTTGCGACCGAGGAGCTTGCTGAGCACGCGTCTTGCGACCCCTGGAAAGGAACGTAGCCTGAGAGTCCTCAATACAGGTAGACTGATCTCACTCATGACACCTATGATAAACCGCCTGGCACCCTCCATCGTAATTTTGCTCGCAGTATTCGCCATCGTCGGATGCTCCGGCATCGTCGGAGATTCCCCGCGCGAACAGGCCGACGAGGCGATCAGCAACTCGAACGAGTCCATCTCCGAGCACAACGAGTCCTTCGACGACGCCCGCTCGACCTACGCCGACGTCAAGCAGAAGATCGAAGCCGGAGACGACCCTTCTAAGGAGAAGGACGACATAACCGAGGCAAAGAACGACCTAGAAGAGGCACGCACGCATTTGCAGGACGCCAGGGGATCGCTCGAGGCTGTGGAGGACCTCGATGTGGACCCTGCGGTAAAGGAGTACGCTGGCCTGCTCTCTGATGCGATGCAGTACCAGCTCGACGCCGAAGCCAAAGAGATAGAGTTCTACGGCATACTGGAAGCGGATCCCGTACTAGAGAACAACCGCGACGAGGCCCTAGACTTGCTCTCCGAGGTCGGGGACGGTTACCAGGAGGCCGAGCAAACCTACGGCGAAGCCCAGGACGTGGCCGACGCCCATCCCAAGCTTATAGAGGCCGCACCGAACTAATGCGGCTGACACGACGGACAGAAGTGCGTTCCCCGGCCGGCGACGCGGGTCTTTACTATCTGCGTGCCGCACCGGGGGCACGGCTCGCCTTCCCTGGTGAAGACCTTCAGCTGGTCTTGGAACATTCCCGTCTCCCCGAAGGCGTCGTGGTAGGAGTCGAAGGTAGTGCCGCGCAACTCGATGGCGCGGGCCAGGATGTCGCGGGTGGCGGCGTAGACATGCTCTATCTCTTCACTTGTGAGCGTGTTGGCTTTGCGCGTGGGGTTGACGCTGGCGGCGAAGAGGACTTCGTCGACGTAGATGTTTCCAAGACCGGCGACGACCGACTGGTCGAGGAGCATGCCCTTCACGTTCGCCTTGCGTCCTCCCAGGGCTGAGATCAGATATTCGACCGTAAAGTCATCGGAGAGAGGGTCGGGGCCGAGGCGTGAGATGAGGGGGTGTCCATCTTCTTCTCCCGGGTCGTAGAGGTCGAAGTAGCCTAGCCAGAGCCGCGTAAAGGAGAGCACCACGGGCCCTTCTTCGCCCCCGAACTCGAGGACCGCGGTGTTCATCCTGTCTGGACCCGTCCACTCTGGTAGGCGCAACACGCGTCCTGAGATAACGAGGTGCACGAGGCCGACGACGCTCCCGAAGTCGAGGACGATGATCTTACCCCGCCGCCCCGTCCCGAGCAGCGTCTCCCCGACGAGCCGTTTTTCGAACTCCTCGGGCGCTAAGTTCGTCACGTCTGGCCTGAAGACGGCCGCCCGCAGGACCTCGCGGCCCACCGCGAGCGCGGCCACGTCCTCCGAGATAACGGTAACCTCGGGCATCTCGGGCATCTAGGATCCTCCCAGTAATCTATCGATGTAGCGGGCGACCCCGTCCTCATCCACACCTGGCACGACTTCGTCCGCGGCCTCGCGGACCTCGCCGGTCATCCCCCCGACCGCGACCCCGTGCCCCGCGAAGCGGAGCATGTCGATGTCGTTATCCGCGTCGCCGAAGGCGAGGACACGCTCCCGCTCGATCCCCCACCGCCCACAGAGAAACTGCAGGGCTTTGGACTTCGTGCCCTCCAGCCCGCCGATCTCGACGTAATGCGGCAAGCTGCGGGTAACGAAGAGCCTTCCGGCGAAAGTGGAACGCGCCTCCTCCAGCCAGCCTCCTATCTCTTCGGGATAGTCCACGATCACGAGCTTCGTCGGCTCCTCACCGCCATCCTCGAGCCACCCCGCCGGTGACTCTACTACGGAAATGCCGGGCTCCGCATAACTCCTGAGGTGCTCGAGCGCCGCCGGCGTGTCTGGCGAGGTGACGATGTCCCCGTCGACGAAAACGCGTGCGTGAAGGTTCCGCTCTGCGGCCCACTCCAGCACCTCTACACCCAGGTCCCGCTGCAACCTGCGGTGCAGCAAGGTCTCCCCGTTTATCCTCCTCACCATCGAACCGCCGTAGCAGACAACGGGGTCTTCGTCCGCGAAGCCGAGCCTCGCCGCGTACTCCCCGGCGTCCTCGAAGCGCCTCCCCGTGGCGACGACGAGCCGCATCCCTCTCTCACGCAGGTCCTGCATGGCTGTCACGGTCTTGTGTGTGATCCTCAAGTTCCGCCGGAGCACGGTCCCGTCGAGGTCGAAGGCGCCGAGATCATAGGCCAGTTCGTTCTTGATGCCACCGTGTATCGTGCCCAAAACAACCTTCCGGATGTGTAGTGGAACCGAGGTGATTCGGGTCCCAGCTCCGCACAAAGGTAACAGACCAGTTTGTAGCACCTTTTTGAGCTGTTTGCCTGTGGGGGCGGGGTTGAAACCCGCCTCTATGGGGACCACAGCCAGCCGAGGAATGAGCCGGCCAGCACCACGACCAGGAGCCGCAGCATCTGCACCGCGAGCACCAGCGGCGCATCGGCGCCGGTTCCCAGGGCAACTATCGCAACGGAGTCTATACCCCCTGGCGTCGTGGCCAGATAGGCCGTCATCCCGTCGATACCGGTAACCGCGCTGAGCGCCCATCCCAGGGCGGCGCACGCCACCACGAGCCCAACGGACGAGGCGAGCACCACGGGGAATAGCCGTCCCGCCCTTTTGATGGAGGGTCCATCGAAGAGCAGCCCCACCCACAGGCCAAGGACCAGGTAGGCTGCCTGCGGCACCCCGGGAGGCCAGGCCAGGTGCACGACACCGAGTTCTTCCACGAGAACCCCAAGGAGAAGCGGGCCGAGAAGCGCTCCCGCAGGGAGCCTGAACCGCGTTCCAACCCAGGCGCCAAGGGCTGCTATCACGGCCGTCAGAACGTAGGTCGTCAGGGTGCCCTGCACCAGAAGTTCCGACCCTCCAGGTGTCGCCTGCAGGCCACGTCCCGATACCTGTAGCGACCCCGTTCCTGGCGCCAACCCGAACCGGCCGACCAGGGTGGCAGAGACGACGACTACGACCACACGGGTGTATTGCATGACGGCGACGAGGCGCGCATCAGCGCCGAGGGGGTCGCTCATGGCGAGCATCCCCGAAGCGGCGCCCGGCAGCGTTCCGAGGGCAGCCGTCTTCCGGTCGAGGTGGACGAGAAGCGACAGCAGCAACCCTGCTCCCAGGCTCAGGAGCAACGTGGCACACACCGCGAGGGCGACCGGCAGCCAGTGACGCGTGATCAAGGGTAGTACCGAGGGCCTGTAGGCGGAGGCCAGGACGCCGCCCACCACCGCGAGCGTTAGCGTCCGTCCCCAACGCGGTACGGAAGGATGCTTTTCCCACACGAGCGCCGTGGCGAGCGCGACGAGCATTGGGCCAACCAGCCATCCGGCGGGCAGACCGGCGCGCTGGGCGATCAATCCCGCGAGTGAGGATCCAACACCAAGGACCATCCACCCGGCGGCTGAGCTTGTTGCCCGTGATCTCATGATGCCCATCGCCTCTAGCGTCGTTTCATGTTGGCTCGTATTCTCGGGGTCTCGAGATTTTGCGGTGGGCCGTCTGTTCGCCCATCCGAGTGGCGCTCCCCCGCCGAACATAAGGGTACTACGGGCTGCAAGGAACTCCGAAGGTTGTTTTGCCGGCGAAGTAGACCCCGGAATCACCCTCGGCCTCGACTTCATGCTACGACTGTTCCGAGAATTTCGGGCGGGCAGGCAATCCAACAGCAACCGCCTTGCGTAAATACATTCAGATGACCTGTAATGGTTGTAGCAGGCGACCCTCTAATGGGAAAGGAGGAAGGAGGGGTTCGCCCATAGGCCTGAGATTCCGGGGAATCTCGCTTCCGTACTTCTCGACTCAAGGGCACAGGAGCGAGTCTTGGGTGAACCAGGGAAAGGGCGCAGGCGCCGTTAGTGAGACGCGGTCTAAACCAAACAAGGAGGAGCCTTGAAGCGACTACTGTATCTGATCATACTATCTATGGCAGCTTTGCTGATCTCCGTCCCCGCCGCTTCGGCGCAGGACGACGTGACGGTTTCGATCCAGGATTTCTCCTTTAATCCCGGTCAGCTTACCGTTGCTCCAGGGACGACCGTCACGTGGGTCAACGAAGGACAGGCTCCGCATGACGTCACTTCGACGGACGGAAAGGGGCTCGCCTCTACCACCCTACAGCCCGGCGACGATTACTCTTTCACGTTCGGTGCCGATGATGCGGGCACGACCTATGCTTATCAGTGCACGATACATCCTGAGATGACGGGCAACGTAACCGTGTCAGGGAGCGATGAGCCGTCGACTTCGCCCTCGGCGAGCGCTTCCGCAAGCCCGTCGTCTAGTGCTTCCGCGAGCCCGTCGGCGAGTGCCTCCGCGAGCCCGTCGCCGCTTCCCGACACTGGTGGCGGTTCCCTGCCGCTTCTGGCGGCTGGGGCGCTTCTGGGTCTCGGTATTCTGGCCCTGATCGCCGTGCGGCGTCGCGTCGCGTAGCGATTCACTGGTGGCATGCGCCCCTCACAGCGTCGTGCATAAGGGGACGACCCCTTATGCACGACGAGCCCTCAGCCTTTAGCTATCAGCAAGAAAAAAGAGCTGACGGCTGAGGGCTCTTTTCTCGGACGGGTCCATCCTTTCCGAGAAAAGCTCTAGTAGAACACGTCGCCCTTGAGCTTGGTGTAGGCGCGATAGTAAAGGGGTTCGAGCTCGTACCAGGCGGTGGCTAGCCTGGGCTTCACGGGCAGATCCAAGCAGCCCAGGTACTGGACGATGTCGCCACCGAAGCCTAGCTTGAACCGGTAGACGCCATAGTAGGGGTCGTTTTCGTTGCGGTCCTCCGGCTTCGGTGCGCCCACGAAATCGCAGTGGGTAATGCCCTGGCTCTTGGCCCAGCGCATCACCTCCCACTGCAGCAAGTACGTGCCTTGAAGCTTGCGTTTCTCCGTGCCCGAGGCGCCGTGCATGAACCAGAACTTCTTCCCGAAGTTAAAGATGAAGGCCCCGGAGAGGGGTGTCCCGTCGTGGAAGGCGAAGAAAAAACGTCCCCTGTCGGCGTCGTACATCTGGCGCATCATTTTGCGGAGGTACTCCGGCGACCTTCTGTTGGCGAAGCCTTCCTTTGCTTCCGCGAGGTGCTCCATCCAACCGAAGAGGGTGTCAAAGGCCCACCCGAAGTCTTCGGGTTCGTGTACCTCGACCCCCTTTCGCCTCGCCAGGTTTATATTGTAGCGGGTCGTCTTGCCCTTCTTGCTCCTGGCGCTCATCCTGTCGAGGATCTCCTCCTCCGGCGGGGAGAGGTCCAGGGTTATGGTGGTCGAGAAGTTCAAGTCGTAGCGGGCGTCGCGGAAGCCCAGTGCCCGCAGGTGCCCCTCGACGTCCGTGCGTTCCGCCAGTACCTCGGGCTCTATCTTGAGGGTGTGCGCGCGCTCCCGCCGGGCGATCTCCGCCGCCCCGTCGAAGAACGCCCTTACGGCCCTCTCGTCCTCCCAGGGCAGCCACGGCCCCTTGGTACAGTACATCATCCGCCCTGGCACTGGCACCGTATCGTAGAGCAAGAACTGCCCCGTCCCGGCCACCTCGCCGTCGCGCTCGAGCAGCAGGTGCATGGGCCTCCAGCCGTGCCCGCGCTTGAACTCTCCCCACGCATGACTCTGCAGGACGTGCCCGCCCCCGGGGGAGTTCTCGACCGCGTGATCCCATTCCCCCGCAGACACGCCCCGGACCTCCCTCACCGAATAAGGGCCGGTGCGTCGCACTACCTGTGCTGGCATAGAGAGCCCCCTTCTAGGTTCGTTCTTGTCCGGTTACGTCTCAGTCCGCCAACTCCGATAGTAGCTAGCGGATCCAGAACGTCGCCTCGCCGTCGCCCACATTGTACGACCAGTTCGCGGAGTCCGTGCCCAACACGCGCAGCCTCTCGTCGGCGAACCCGACGAGCAGCCAGTTACGCCTACCCTTGCGGTGGAAGTACCCAAAGCGCCTGAGGTCATCCGGGCTTGGCGAGGTCGGGGATGGTAAGTAACGGTAGCGTATGATGTGCGCATCGTTTTTCCTGAAGTAGCGTACCGACTCGCGCAGGAGCGCGCGGGCGGCCTCCCGCTGCCCCGGCAGAACCGTCAGGTCCATGAGGAAGCCATCTTCGCCCGTGTGCAGCATCTTCAGCACGGCGTAGCCGAGAAGACCAGGCCCGCCTCGCACCGCGAGAACCTTTACCGGGTACTGTGGGGAACCAGGCCCGTAGCGCCACCTCAAAAACGACGAGTCCTTCTCGGGCACGCAGGGCACCACCGCGGCGACCTTCTCGAAAAGCTCGTCGAAAGACTCGTCGAAGGTATCCACCTCGTGCACCTCGAGGTTCTGTCCGTGCCGGTCGGTCCCGTAGCCCCGGCTCAGCGCCCCGTCAAGGGCGGCGAGGGACCGGTTCAGCAGGACCTTGATCGGCCCGGGAATCGGGACCCGGGGGCGCATCGGCAACGGCGCATCCTGCTCTTCCCCGACGGTCTGCACCTGGTCGGGGGCCTCGTACCCTCTGGCAGGCGCGAAGTCGTCCGGGAGGTTGAGGGCGCGCCGCACGGGTTCGGGCACGGATGGCAGGGGGAGCCTGGACACGTTCAAGAGCTTGGCCGCGTACGCGAGCTCGCCGGCCACCTGGGCCCCCATTCTGGTCTCGACACCGATCACCGCCGGCACCATGTCGCAGGCTACGAAGTTCTCCGTGGCCCGAAAAAAGCGGCGCATCAGGGCGATCGCCTGGAAGCCGTGACCGGGGAGGACCATGTAGTCCCCAGGGGTGTGGGCTATGATCCGCTCTCCGTCTACGCGGTAGTACTGGGGCAGGGCGTTGAGGTGCCCCACAACTTCGCCATCCTCAGTCTCGGCGACCCACCGGTGCACCTGGTCGCCGAGCGGGTGGGACCTGTGCCAGTGGTACAGATCCTCGTAGAAATCCGTCTGCCGAACCTCCATGAATTGCGGGTAGGCGGCGATGCGTAAGCCCGCGACGAGCGCGTCGGGCTCGTCCTTGCGCATCTCGCGTACGCCCGCCTTCATATCTTGGAGACTCGCCAGTGGCCGCATGCACGCTTGTTCATCCGGCAAGATTATCATCCTTGCTCGGGCCTGTCGCGCCCGACCCCGGGTACGCAACCGGCGCAAGCCCTGTCACCGCGACGGCAGTAGTCTCTCGGAACCGCTTTCCGGGGCGTCCCCTACTCCACACTCAAGACCACGCGCTCTACGCGCGGTCTGCCGGTAGGCGTGGCGGCACTGGCTTCTGTCTCGGCGACCGAAACCACCTCGCTCGGCGGTGGGATCAGGCCGCTGGCGAAGAAGCTAACTTGGGCCTGTTTTTCTTGCCACTCGCCCTTTGCCCTGAGGGCGCGGACGTTGTCGGTCACGTCGAAGCTAAGGTTTGCAGGATGGCCATGCCCACCTTCCCCGTGTCCGCCCGCCTCCATCCCGAAGAAGCCCACGTTGCCCACGTAGTAGTCGCTCCTGTAGTCCGGCTGCTCCCACTCGGGCAGGTTGAGGTAGACCTCGTAGGTTACGCTGGGGTTCTCGTCGTACTGCACTCCGTCGAGGCCAAGCACGATACGCTGCTCCCCACTCCGGCCGGCGGCCGGTTCCCTGAGTTCGACCGCCACCCTCGTCGGTTCGGCGCCCAGCTCGATCATCTCTTCTTCTCCTTGTCTCCCCGTGCTTCCGACGAGCGTCGGTTCTTCCGCATCATCGGGGCCAGGGGCTGGGGGAGCCAGGGAGCCTCCATCAACCCCAACCCGAGCCCCAGCCCCGGAAGACCCCATCGCGCCCACGGCACCGGCTGGCTCGTCGTCATAGACGTAGTCCAACTGGGTGGCAGTCTGGATAGCCTCCCGGGCCGACATCTCGATCCTGCTACCGTCCTCGTCGAAGAAGGCGAACTTGGTATCCATCCACACCGCATTGTTCACGGGGTTCGCGCGACCGTCGCCGCGGTCCAGCCAACGCTCCCAAAGGCGGTCGATATTGGAATGATGCAGCCAGAAGATGGGGTCCTGGGCCGCGGTGTTCGGGTCGCCCATCCAACCCCCTACTTTCACGTGAACGGTATTGTGCGGCTGGGCCTCGAGGAGACCCGTGAAGCTCGAGAAGTGCGCCGGCGCCGGGACCCTCCCCCCCCCGAAGCTCAGGCGCGAGCCTTGCCTGGGCAGGAACCTGCGGGACTTGAACATCTGGGCGGCGGAGACGTCCGACGCCGGAAGCTCGGCACCAGCGTTGATTCCCGCTTGTCGCTGCGACACGTAGAGCGGGTTCTGTGAGCCGGCCGGCTCGCGGAACGGCGTTGGCAGCGCCCTCTGGGCCGGATCCGAGTAGTTCCAGTACGGAAGCGCGAGATCAGGATCCCCAGATGCCGCCCGTAGTATGCGCTCGAAGTAGTAAATGTACATGCGGTGCCAGGAAAGAAAGAAAAAGCTGGCATGCTGGCACATGTTCCAGCTCCTTCGCGCCTGGCGATCTGGCGGCGTACGGGTGGAGCCGTGGATGGCTGCCTGGTAGGACCAGCTCCTCGGGTCATCCTCTGGGGAAAGTGCTGGTGTCTTTCATCGCTCGCACCCCGGCCCTCAAGGCCGAAATCTTCGGACCTCCCGGGCGAAGAGCGTACACATTGTGGCGCACGTGCATGGCCGGTTCCTCCTCTCCATAGCCTTTGGACGAAGGCGCCTCTCTCCGAGAATGGATTTGCCAGCGTCACCTTTCCTAAAGGAGATGCGCCTTATGAGAGAGGCTACCACAACCGGAAGGGTGGCCTTCTGGACACCAAGCCCAAGGAGGCAAGCTCGGAGCGGCGGTAGACCCATGGTGGACGGGCGCCTCTGTCCCTGTCGTTCTCGCCGGAACTGAGTTTGAAGAGATCCCTCGGGTGCAACAATAGCGAGTGCGCGGAGTTGGGCCCTCATGGGAAGGAATCGACCGTGAAAAGAGGAGGCCCACGTCCTCTCCGGGAGCAGCGCCGCTTAACCATAGGAGCCCTACCCTTTAGACGTGCCGCGGGCGTAGAGTTCCGTGGCGGCCCGGCGGATCGGGCATGGGACCGCCTTTCGAGAGCTCTTGACGCATGGTCACCCGGTCCACCCCTGGGCTCCCAGACCGCTGACCGGGATACGCGACTCATGATCGCTCCGTAGGACTCTGAAGGCGGGAGAACCGAAGGGGCGAAAGGAAGGTAGGGCGGAAGGGAGGTTGATGCGCTACTGGGTAGGACGTTTCACTGGGTTTGCGTGCTGGACGAAGAGGGCGAGGAGGTGCTCTCGCGCAGGGTCGAAGCGACGGAGGAGGACTTGGAGGCGTCCTGTTCGGAGCTCGAGCGGCTAGGTGGGGAGCACACGGTCAGGATCGATCTCCTGGGCGGACCGGCCACCATTCTAGAGGTCGTACTGCTCGTAGCCGGTGCCGGGGTCTATGTGCTGGGTTATGTGGTGATTGTGGGCATAGAGCCCGGTCAGC
Organism: uncultured Rubrobacteraceae bacterium; assembly: GCA_963830075.1. Taxonomy (GTDB): domain Bacteria; phylum Actinomycetota; class Rubrobacteria; order Rubrobacterales; family Rubrobacteraceae; genus Rubrobacter_D. The sequence continues at coordinate 31,255 of CAWHLD010000006.1, forward strand.
GTAGACGCTCGTGAAGGGCAGCATAGAGCGGTGGTCACGAAGGCGATGTGGAAGAACGTTCCCCCGGAGGTGAAGGAGCTGAGGTTACTACTGAGGTCGAAGTAGTCTCTTTTGGTCAGGTCGTCGGTGACCACCAGGATGAAGTTGGGACGCTCAGTCGCGTCTGCCCTCGATCTCATCGCACCGACCGCTGCAACCAATACCGCCCCGCTTGCGAGCAACACAGTTGTTGTTACTAAAGCCAATAGCAGAATCGACTCTCTCATCATCCCCCTACCTCAGGCAAGTAGCGAGTAGCAAAGTGACATGAGCGGGAAAGCGAAATCAGGCTGAAGACATTTAGGGCTTGTGCTGGCGTCAAGACTGGTAACTGCCCTTTGAGCAATCCGAAGCTGTAGCCGAGGAACAGTGCGATCAATACCACGAATCTGAGAATGCACTTCATAGCTTTCCTATCGTCATCGTTCGATTTCTGCTGCACCAGAACGCTACTTTTCGTGGCCTATGGAGCGCATCGACCTATTGGCCATTACTTGATCCGTCAATCGACCATCTATCTGGCGATCTTGGAGAGTTTTCTCGGCCATCGGGTGAATAACAGTGCGAGAGAGGGCCCGAGATAAATCGGACTCCGGCCCTTGTTCTGTTCAGCGGGGGCGCTCCCAGCACATCCAGCAAATCATGGTCCGAGTATCACTCGGGCAAATAAGAGCCGAGAGGACGGGCACGCTCTGCAGTCACCCTCTCGGAGAGCCCTACTAAGGCCCGTCCTCGGCTGCGCGGCAGGTATCTCCGGCGCAGCCTTCTAGGGCTCGCAGACGGGAAGCCAGGCCGGACGGCGGTGCGGCGGGGTCGTATGCGTTGGCGAGTTCGTAAGGGTCGTTGTTACGATCGTAGAGTTCCTTCTCGCCAGTGTCGTACTCGACGTAGGTGAAGCGCTGGGTGAGCGTGGCGTGATAAGGCGGAATCGGGTTGACGTCTCGCACGGGCCTCTCGTTCAGAATGGCCGTGCGCCAGATCGGATCTGTCCCTTTCCACACCGGCAGGAGGCTTCGACCGTCCACGTAGGAGGGGGGGACCAGCCCGGCTATCCGCGCGAAGGTTGGCGCGAGGTCGTTGTTGAGAACGAGCTCACCGCTGGTGCTTCCAGCCCGTACTCCAGGTCCTCTGACGAACATAGGCACGTTCGCCGCCTCTTCGTAGGCTGTGTTCTTGGCCCCGTGATTTCCGAACCACCGATGCTCCCCCATGTGGGTGCCGTTGTCGGTCGTGAATACCACGTAAGTGTTGTCCAGTTCCCCTCGCTTTTTCAGAAGGTCGAGCATGGTACCCACCGTATCGTCTACCTGCCTCACGGAGCGTAGCTGGTTACGCCGCCACTGCCTCAGCTGTTCCCGCTCATTGTCACCGATCCGACCGAGATTGCGCACCCATTGAGGTTTGTCTGAGACATCTTCTCTCGTTGAATGAGATATTCGGGGTCCAGGGTGGCCTTGGAGTACAAATCGCCGTAGCGGTCGGCGTAATCGTTCGCTTGCAGGTGGGGCTGCCCCGTCCAGAGGAACAGCGCAAACGGTCCGTCGGAGGCCTGGTCGGTCCTACGCTCAAGGTAGACAATAGTCTTGGACTTGAAGCGGTCACCCCAGTTGCCCGGCTCGCCCGCGAAGTCGACCACGCGGGCGTTTTCACGGACCTTATTGCCAGACCTCGAAGCGTCAGCCTTGGCGTACCAGTAGGCCCATCCCGGCGGCGTGTATGATGCGTCGTAGCCGTTCATGTACTTGCCGACGAGGCCGGTAGAGTAGCCGCTCTGCCTGAGCAGGGTTGCAACCGTGGAAGCCTCCTTGCCGTGTCTCTCGGAACGTCTGCGCCCCGCCGTTCGGAGGTCCGTTGCGTGCCACGCCGGTGTTGTGCGGGTACTGGCCGCGCAGGATCGACGCCCTGGAGGGGCAGCACAGCGAATCGCTGACGTAGGCGTTGGACAGGCTCATGCCCATGTCGCGCACCCGCGTCCTGACCTCGGGCATCGCCATCATCGTATATTTTGGCTGGTCGTCGCTCATCACGAATAGTATGTTGGGGCGCTCCTGGACCTGGGCGGCGCTCGGCTTCAATTGCTCCTTGGGCAATCCGAAGCTGAAGCCGAGAAACAACCAGATCAACGCCGCGAATTTGAGGACTTTCTTCATGACCTACCTCGCTGTCGGTCTGTTTCCGCTAACCAGAACGCTACTTTTCGTGGCCTATGGAGCGCATCGATCAGCTGGCCATTTGTTGATCCGCCAATCGACCATCTTTCTGGCAAATGTGGATTGACCTCAGAGAATGCTCTTCCACGACATTGGGTGAACAGCGGCGAGAGAAAGGGCCCGAGCTTCAATGAACTCCGGCTCTTGTCCCCTTCAGCGAAAGCGCTCTCCTGGTACCGGAGACGTGCGGCAGGGGGTGCTTACTTCCGAAGACACTACCTTTTTCCGACGCTGGGTGATCAAGCCCTTCGGTCGACACTCTAGGGTGCGGCTCCCGTCTGCAAGAGCGGGGCGTTCTCTGCCGTCCGGCAGCCAGCGCCTTCGCAGCTATGCAGGTCGTCGAGCCTTTGTTCCCAGTACGCCCGGGTCCCCTTGTCCACCGAGTCGGGTGTGCTGTGGATCTCGTACGGGTCGTGGGTCAGGTCGTAGTATTCTTTCTCCCCGTTCTCGAACCGGATGTATTTCTGGGTCCTCATACGCAAGGCCTCCCAGCGCGGCGGTTCTTCCAGGTTCGGTTCTCGCTCGCTCAAGATGGCGGTCCTCGGCCAGGTCGTGATGGTTCCCTTCGCCAGCGGCAGGAAGGACCGTCCATCCACGAAGGAAGGAGTTTGGGCGTTGCCCATGTCGGCGAGGGTGGGTGCGATGTCATGGTTGCCGACGAGACCTTCACGCACCGCGCCGCGACTGATACCAGGGCCGCGGACTATAAGCGGAAAGTTGATGTCTTCCTCGTACGGTTGGAGCTTCCCGTGGCGAAGTCGATGCTGGCCGAAGTGCGTCCCGTTGTCCGTGTAGAAGACGAATTAGGTGTTGTCCATCTCGTGGTGCCTGCGGAGAATGTCTGAAGCATCAGCGATAAAGCGGTCCACCCTTTGCAAGGAGCGGAGTCCCCGACGGTACTGAGAGTCCAGGTCGGAGATCTGGCTTTGGGAGAGCTTGGTCAGACTGCGGATGCCGACGTTCTTGTCGGAGACGTCGTCCTCGTTAAACGCCCGGGTGCGTGGGACGCCCACGCCGCGGAACTTCTTGTCGTCTACCTTGGAATAGTAGTAGGGCTCGTGCATGGCACCGAAGTTGACGAACGAAAAGACAGGAGCGCTATTGGAGAGCCTGGCGTCGAGAAAAGTCTTGGCTTCCCTGGCAACCAGAACGTCGGCCTGCTTTCGGTCCAGCGATTCTTGGTGACCTTGATCGTTGACTGAGGACCAGCCCTCGTTCACGCCGTTCCAGGCGTACCAGCGGTCCCAGCCTGGCGGGATGAGCCGGTCTCGGTAGTTGTTCATGTACTTCCCGAACAAGCCCGTCTGGTAACCGTTAGCGTCGAGCCAGGTGGCTATCGTGCTCCGGTGCTCACCGAGGTTCCGGAACTTACTCCAACCCCCCAGTGGCAGAGAGTTGACGTAGATCTTGGTATTGTGCGCATACTGGCCTCGTTGGATCGTAGCCCGTCCAGGACAGCAAAGCGGGTAGGTGCTGACGGTGTTCGAGAACTTCACGCCCTTGCTCACGACATTGTTTTGCAGGGCCGGCATCCGATTCTCGGTACCTGGCATCTGGTCGTCCGTAAGGACGAAGACAATGTTAGGGCGCCCACTGACTTGGGCACTACTCTGCTT
>CAWHLD010000007.1:0-45328 GCA_963830075.1 uncultured Rubrobacteraceae bacterium
CGCTCTCCCGCTGAGCTAATCGCCCCTGGGCCGCTGAATATACCATCGTCGGGGGCTTCTGTTAAGCTCTCGTTGGGACCGTGATCTAAAATGCCCGCTTGGCGATAAAGTGGGGATGGGAGATGCTTATGGCGGAACAAAGCGGGGTCACGGAGGGCCTCGACCGTGTGCTGGGCGACCTCAGGGCGCTCTCGGGGGACATCGAGTCGTGCGCCGTTCTCTCCGGGGAACGGGATCTCCTCTCTTCCTCACACGCTTCGGTGGTGGATAGGGAGCGCATCAGCGCGCTGCTCGCCGCGCTGGTTGACCTTTCAGACAGGGTGTCGCGCGAAGGCGGGAAGGAGCACGCCTCCCAACTGAGGGTAGATACCGAGGACGGACACCTGCTGCTGGTGCGTCTGGATGGCGGTGGCGTCCTGGCCGCCACGACCGGCCCGGAAGCCAGGGTCGGTCTCGCACTATACGACATGCGTAACTCCCGTGACGAGGTCGAGAAAGTACTCGCGGAGGGGAGCGAAGGGTGGAGAAGCTACTCAGGCGTTCGATCCTGCTCGGGGCGATCGCCGGCGCCGTCGACGCGGCGAGAAACTATCTGCGGGGAGAGACCGCGGCTACCGAGACCGTCCAGATGGTCTTCGACGACCGCTCGACACGCTCGCTTGCCTCCAATACCCCGGAAGGCAAGGAACTCACCGAGATAGCACGCAAGGTGGTTGAGATCGGGCTGTAAAACAGGTTGCTTCGCAACCCGCGGCATCAGGTTTCAGGTGGTTCTGGGGTGAAGGCGTGAGGCTGGGACTGTTTCTCTCTTCGCCGGGTGGAGGGCCGGAGGGTTACGCCGGGATGGTCGGGGCGGCGGAGAGGGCCGGGCTCGATTCCGTGTGGGTCCCGGATCACGTCCTCAGGGTGTTCGGACCGGTGCTCGACCCCCTGACGGCCCTCGCGTTCCTGGCTGGCTCGACGAGCCGAATAAAGCTGGGGACGGGGGTGCTCGTTTTGCCCTACCGTCACCCCGTGCCGCTGGCAAACGCCGCCTCTACCCTTGACGTGCTCTCTGGTGGGAGGTTCGTGCTCGGGGCCGGGGCTGGCTGGAACGCCGGTGAGTTCGAGGCCCTAGGCATGAACGTGCGCGAGCGCGGACGGCGTACGGGTGAGGTCCTGGAGTGCCTGCAAAGGTTGTGGTCGGGAGAGAAGTGCAGCTTCTCCGGCCGGTACTACTCTTTCGAGGACGCAAAGATCGGCGCCCGACCGCACACCCCAGGTGGACCTCCCGTGTTGGTCGGGGGCAAGAGCGAAGCGGCCCTCGAGCGGACCATGCGCTACTCGGAAGGCTGGATGGGCTTCGGGGACGGTCCCAAAGCAATCCGCGATGTGAGAAAGAGCCTGTACCGCCTCGGGGACGAGATCTCTGGCCGCGACCCCGGCAACCTGGAAATCGGAACTACCCTCTGATGTGAATGCGCCAGCTACGGATCAACAGGGAGATACCGCGGATGCAGTGGTCGAGACCCTCGGGCGGCTGAAAGAAGCCGGGACCACCTTCTGCGCCCTCTCGCTCTCTCCCGCGACCACAGAGACTCTTGCCTGGGCCGTCGAAGAAGTAGCACCTAAAATCACTTGAAGATCAGTCTCGGCTCCCCATCAAAAAACCGAAGCCTGAAGCCGCGACTTTCCAGGATCGCACCCGCAAAATCGCTTCAGCGTAGCGCGATCTCCGGCGGTAGCCCGCGAGCTTCGAGGATGTGCCCGATGGCCAGTCCAATCTGGGAGTTCGGTGTCGAGGCGCCCGCCGTGAGCCCTATACGCACGGGACCCTCAGGGAGCCAGCCACTTTCTTCTATCTCTTCACTGCTGTCCAGCGGCGTGCCTGCGGGTTTGTGGTGGATGGTCTCGCCGTCTATGCAGTCGCCGCTCGCTATATGAAAGCTGCGCGGAACCCTTTCATCCGCAATAATCTCGAGGTTGTTTGTGTTGGATGAGTTGTACCCCCCGATAACGACCATCACATCAAGAGGATATTCCAGCAGGCCGAAGAGGGCGTCCTGGCGGTCCTGGGTCGCCGAGCAGATGGTGTCGAACAGCTCGAAGTGACCTCTGTGTCTCGGCCCCGTAGCGCTTCGCCATGGCCTTCCTGATCTCCTCGCCCACGGCCATCGTCTCGCTCATGAGCATCGTGGTCTGGTTTGCGACGCCAACCCGCTGCAGATCTTGTTCCGGATCGAAGCCTGGGCACATGCCGTGCGCGAGCTTCTCGGTGAGTCCTCCTCCTGAGCTCATCCTGCCGAGGATGAAGTCCGTGACGTAGGCAGTCTCCTTGAGGTTACGTACGATGAGGTACTTGCCGTTGCCGTCGTCCCTTAGCGTTTGCGAGGCCGTGGCCTTGGTCTCCTCGTGGTAGTACTTGCCGTGGATGATGCTCGTGAAGCCGCGCTTGGCGTAGCGCGTCACGCGCTTCCACACCGAGAGGACCGACCCGCAAGTCGTGTCGACCACGACGCAATCCTTTTGCCTGAGCTTCTCGACCCAATCTATAGGGGCGCCGAAGGCTGGCAGGAGCACGACGTCGTCGGGGGAGATATCTTCGAAAGCTTCCTCGGCGGGCCCTTCGAAACCAGTGGAGAGGAACTCTATCCCCATCTCGCGCAGCCTATCGTTCATGGAGACGTTGTGGATCATGTCCCCCGTTATGAAGATGCGCCTGTCTGGGAACTTCTCTCGCGTCTGGAACGCGTAGTCGACGGCCCTGTCGACCCCGTAGCAGAACCCGAACTCGTCGGCGAGCCTGATCGTGAGCCCTTCGGCCTCGAAGACGTTGCCGTTCTCCCGCACCCGGTCTACGACCTCGGAGCGGTAGTCTCGGTCCAGAAGATGCTGGACGTTCTCCCGCATCTTGAAGCCCTTCCGGAAATACTTCTGCTCCGTCACGCTCACCTCTCGTACCCGACTTTTCGTGTCCCGTGCTCGAAACTGAGTGTAACGCATCCACCCCGCCGCGTCGGGGAGAAATGTGGCACGCATCACGCTCGCCCCAGCCGTGAAATAGGTGTAAAATCTCCGCCGTGGACCGCAGGCTAACCATCATGGTCGCAGACGACGACCCAGTAGAGCTCAGGCGCGCCGCAGGGGCGCTGGAGAACGCAGGCTTTCGCGTGGTCTCGGCCACGGACGGGCGCGCGGCCCTGCAGGAGGCCCTCACCCGCAGGGTCGACCTGATAATCATGGACGTTTCGATCCCCCACCTGAGCGGCGTCGAGACCTGCCATTGCCTCAAGGCCATGCCGAAGACCCAGAAGATCCCGGTCGTCCTCATGGCGGCCAAGAAAGACCCGGCGGCCAGGGCACTCGCCGAACGCACCCAGGGGTCGGTGCGGGTAATCAGGAAGCCTTTTACCGACGAAGACCTCGTCTCCGTCGTCCAGCAACTCGCCAGGCCGAAGTCCCTGATCTAATACCTCAGCACGCCGAGCCTTTCGGGCTTCCTCGTCAGTATTCCCGCCAGAGACCACAATTGGATGTGACGAAAGCGTTGCTGGTAGGGGATAGGTTAGCGATGCCTGGCGAGGCCCACGCCCGCGCGTATGCGCACGAGGCAGCAGCCCTCCATCGTCGGATGCGGGGTGTGAAATCTCCGATGGTATGATCGCACTTCGGACGAAACGTAGACCGCAAAAGAGGTTTCGATCTTTGGGATTGAGCAAGCGCCGCAAGGCGCTCATAACGCTCGCTACGCTCATGGGGACGTTCCTGGCCGCCCTCGACTCGACGGTCGTCGGGACGGCGATGCCGACCGTGATCGGGGAGCTCGGCGGCCTCGAGCTCTACCCGTGGGCTTTCGCCTCTTACCTGCTCGCCGCGACCGTTACGGGACCCATCTTCGGCAAGCTCTCCGACACCTACGGCAGAAAGCCCGTGTACCTGGCCGGCATCTTCCTGTTTCTATTGGGCAGCGTTCTGTGCGGTACCTCGCAGAGCATGGCGGCTTTGATCTCCTTTCGGACCCTTCAGGGCCTCGGCGCAGGGGCCGTGCAACCCGTGGCCATAACCATAGTTGGGGACATCTTCGAGCTCGAGACGCGGGCGCGTATCCAGGGCCTCTTCGGGGCTGTGTGGGGTATCTCCGCCGTGGTCGGCCCCGCGGCAGGCGGCTTCATAACTGACCTGATCTCCTGGCGGTGGGTATTCTACGTAAATATACCCTTCGGTATCATCGCCGCCATCCTCCTCGCAACGACCCTGACCGAGTCCTTCGAGCGCCGCCACCGCAGCCCCGATTACCTCGGTACGGTCCTCCTCGCGGGTGGCCTCGTCGCGGTGTTGCTCGCGCTGCTCGGGGGAGGCGGGGAGCTGTCTGTGGCAACCCTGGCGCTCTTCTTCGGTGGGCTCTTCGTGCTCGCCCTCTTCGTGCTCGTCGAGCGGCGGGCGGCCGACCCCGTAGTTCCGATCGACCTGTTCTCGGAGCGGATCATCGCCGTCTCGGCCCTCGGGAACCTGGCGATGGGCGGGGTGCTACTCGGCGTCTCGGTCTACGTTCCGCTCTTCGTGCAGGGCGCCCTCGGAGGGACGGCGCTCACGGCCGGGGCGGCGGTTGCCTCGCTCTCCATCGGGTGGCCCGTTGGCTCCTTCGTCGGCGGGAGGATGCTCCTGCTCACCGGATACCGCACGACGCTCTTGTTGGGCTCGGCCCTGATCGCGCTTGGATCGGCCCTCTGCGTGCCGATGGACAGCTCGACCTCCCTGGCCTACGTCGTGGTGGCCGTCGTGACCATAGGCCTCGGTCTCGGCTTCTCGAGCACCAGCTACCTGGTCAGCGTGCAGAACGCCGTTCCCTGGCGCCGTCGCGGCGTTGCCACCTCATCGGTCGTCTTCTTCCGTACGGTCGGGGGCTCGCTCGGCGTCGCCATCATGGGCGCCTTCCTTAACGCCTCTCTCGGAGAACGTTACCGGGCCGCCGTGGATAGGGCCTCCGGAGGAGACGCCGGACTAACGCGCCTGCTCTCAGACCCGAACGCCCTCCTGCAGCCCGCCGTGCGCGGCCGCATCCCGGAGGCGGCGTACTCGGAACTGGCCGGCGCGCTCGCCGCCTCGCTCGGCCCCGCGTTCTGGGTTCTGCTCTTCTTCGGCCTCTCGTCCCTCGCCGTGGCCATGTTCTTCCCGCGCGGAACGGCCAAAGACCTCGTAAGCCGGGCGTAGGACCATGGATGAGATGACGCGTGGGCTGGCCTTGGATGAACTTCCCCGCCCGCCGCTTTTCAGGCTGGTCGACCAAGAGGGGACGGACGTCTTCCAGAAGACCGAGGTCGGCGGCGAGTGGGCCGAGGTCGGCACCCTCTTCTCGGGCAGGGAGCTGGCCGGCGAATTCTCGGCGGGCGCTGCCACGCACGGCATGGAAGACCTCTCGGGCCTGGCTCCCCGAGAGCTACCAGACTGGGCCTCCGTGGAGGACTTCGCGCTCTCTGGGGCAGACTACCTGCTCGTCGTCTCGGAGGGTGGAGCGGGGTTGTTCCATGCCGATGACGTGGCCCAGAAGGCGCAGGAGTTCGCCGGTGAGATACCGTTTCCTTTGTATCTGATCTCCGACGATGGGGGAGAGGCGCCCCTGATCTCCGTCGAGGTCGACGAGGGCGAGGTGCTCGTGGCCGCGCTCTTCAGCTCACCCGAACGGGCCAGCGACTTCCGCGACCGCGCCGCCCACCTCGACCTGCCGAACAGCCTCGGCACCATCGACGACCGCGAAGGCCTCAGGCGCCACGCCCTTATAGCGCGCGAGGCGGGAGCAGACTTCGCCGTCGTAGACCCCGCCTCCGGCCTAACCGAAGCGATCCCCATCGAAGAGTTGACGAGGACTTGAAGCCGACCCTCTGCCTCGATGTAGATTCGACCGTTTGGGATACGGGCGCCTGGGTCTGCGCGGCTGTCCTCGACGTCACGGGCGAGCCGCTCGACATGAACGAGGTCACCACCTGGACCCACGTTCTGGACCTCTACGGCGAGGAGACGACGACCACCGTCTTCGACCGTGTCTTCGACCCGGGACGCATCCGCGAGAGGGAACCGTATCCCGGCGCATCCGAGGTGGTGCGCATGCTGCAAGAACGCTTCGGCATCAGAGTCCACTTCGTGACCCATAACGACCCGGAGATCATCGGTCCCCACCTGGAACCCTGGCTAAAGGCATATTTCGGTGCCGACGTCGGGGTAACGGTAACTACGGGTGACAAGATGGACGTCCTCGAGAAACGCGGTGCTTTCGGCCTCGTTGACGACAGGCCCGACACCATAGCGAGGGTCGCCGACGCCGGTCTGTGGGTGGCGACTAAGATACAACCGTGGAACCGCGAGCTTGTTGCCAGTAGAGACGACGTTCACGGATTCCACGACTGGCAGGAGGTTCCTGGCTTCCTGCCGCTCCGAGCCGTGCGTGGTTAGAGGTCAGTACCAATTCGGGAGGTGTCGAGTGCCCCGTTCTCTGGCGGTTCGGCGCCTGGCCCTGTCGGGCCCTCGCTCCTTCTCGCCGTGTTTATGCTCGTCGTCCTCTGGTTGGAAGTAGCGGGACGGGGAGGCGCAAGCTACCGAACCGTAACCTGAACAGGGCTACCCCGGACACACGAAAACAGAAGAGGCAGGTACTGTAACCTATCCCGTGATGAACGCTATGCGCGAAGGAGGAACTTTGGAACGTGGGGAGGCGGAAAACGCGGAGGGAATACGGGGCGACGCGCCGCAGATGGCGGAATTCTTTGGCCGGGGCAGCCTGGTCATGGTCTCGGCCAGGACCGGCGTCGACCTTGAGGGTTACGTATGCGACCAGAACGAGAGCGGCCTGCTCCTCGATTCCAGGGACCCTAGCGGGGACCCTACCGGCTACGAGTTCCTGCCCTGGTCGAGCATAGAGCGGGTGAGCGCCGGGGGATAGACGGTGGACGTAGAACGAGCGCGCGGCGAACTATCGAGGCTCTTCGCCGATCTACCAGAACTCGAGACGGAACGTCTGTTGCTGCGCAAGATGCGCCCCGAGGACGCAGAGGCAATGTTCGCTTACGCATCGGACCCGGAGGTCACGCGCTACGTTCTCTGGGAAACCCACGGCTCCGTACAAGACTCCGAAAACTTCCTGCGCTTCGCGAACGACGGCTACGAGAGGGGAGACTTCGGCGGCTGGGGACTGGTTTTGAAGGCCACCGGTGCCTTCGTCGGAACCTGCGGCATCGAGGCCGACTACGTCCCTGGACATTCGCGCGGCGAGTTAGGGTATGTCCTATCGCGCGAGCAATGGGGACGGGGCCTCATGCCCGAGGCGGTACGGCGTGTGATCCGCTTCTGCTTCGAACAGATGGACCTCAACCGCGTCGAGGCGCGCTGCATCGCCGAGAACACGGCCTCCGCGAGGGTCATGGAGAAGACGGGAATGTCCCGCGAGGGCACCCTGCGCGAACGCGAGTACATCAAGGGCGCCTACAGGGACATGAAGATGTACTCCATCCTGCGGAGCGAGTACGATACAGTTCCGCGACGGCTGGGATGATCTTCTCTCCTAATGTCACCAGCGATTTTATCTCTGCGTTCTGTATGTCGATCCTCGAAACGGGGTGGAAGCGATGGCAGACCGACAACGCGCTCGGGCCGTCTCCGGGATCCTGAAGGACCTGGGCGGTGGTTTGATCCTGCGCCGGGCGAGGCGGGAGGATGCCGAGCCAGTAGCAGCCTTCAACGCGAGGGTGCACCATTCCTCCGGCGGGTCTTTCCAAGAGCGAGAACCTCATCAGGGGGTAGCCGCCTTCACGCGCGACCTGATGTCTGGCAACCATCCCACCTGCGACGCCTTGGACTTCACAGTGGTCGAGGACACCACTACCGGCTCCGTAGTCTCTTCGGCGTGCCTGATAGGCCAACGGTTCTCTTACGAGGGGCTGGAATTCGACGCCGGACTGCCCGAGCTCGTGGGTACGCACCCCGACTATCGCCGCCGCGGGCTGGTCCGGGATCAGTTCGAGGTACTGCACCGCTGGAGCGAGGAGCGCGGACACTTGATGCAGGCGATAGCCGGCATCCCTTACTACTACCGCCGGTTCGGTTACGAGATGGCCGTGCAGCTGGGCGGGGGACGCCGGCTCTACGTCCAGGACTTGCCAGGCAAGCCGTCGAGCCCGAACGAGGGTGGCCGCACCCAGAACACCTACCGTCTGCGTCCCGCCACGGCGTCTGACGCCCGCTTCATTACGGATCTGGACCGCCGCAGGTGGGAACGCTACCTTCTCACCGTATCGCGTGATGAAGGACTCTGGCGCTACGAGGTGGCCGGACGCGACCCCGAGAGCGACGAGTCATTGCATGTGATGATCGTCGAGGACGCTGCGGGCAGTCCAACAGGATACCTCTGCCACGCCAGGGGCGTCCAGAACGGGACCTTGCAAGTATACGGCTATGAGCTCAAAGGCGGCGTTTCCTGGCTTGAGGTTACGCCCTTCTCGCTGAGCGAGTTGGCCGAGACCGGCCACGAGCTAGCCCCAGAAGGGGAAAAGCTCGCGTCGCTGACGTTCGAGCTGGGCGATCACCATCCCCTCTACGAGGCCATCCCCGAGCCCCCGCTGTACAACCTGGACCGCCACAACCACTACTCTTTCTACGTGCGCGTGCCCGACCTTTCTAGGTTCCTCCGCCACGTAGCCCCGGTGCTCGAAAGGCGGCTTACGGCTTCGGTGGCCGCCGGACACACCGGAGAGCTCGAGGTGAGTTTCTACGAGAGCGGCCTCCGCCTCGTGTTGGAGCGTGGACGATTGAACGGGGTGGAGGGTTGGAGCCCCAAGGTAGAAGAGCCTAAAGACGCGGCATTTCCCGACCTGACCTTCCTGCAACTCCTCTTCGGGCACCGCTCCCTGGAAGCACTAGATCTCGCCTTCGCTGATTGTTCGCCGGGCAACGGGGATGCGCGGGTTCTCCTGGGAGCCTTGTTTCCCAGGCGTCCCTCCGACCTCTGGCCCGTTTCCTGAGGGCTTCGCTTGCGCCCTAAAGTTCAGCGACGGCGGGGACGATCTCCTCCCCGAACGTCACGAGCGGCTTTATCTCCTCTACGTTCGGCATGTTGAAGATGAGGTGTTGTATCCCTGCCTCGCTCATCTCCCGGCAAAACCCGATCACATCTTCCGCCGTCATGCCGCCTACAGCGAGGTTGACGGTGCCGAGACCCGTGCGTTCGATCTCCTCGTAATTCCTCCCCACATCCTCGCAGTGACCCTGCAGAACGTCGAGCTTCTGGCGGATCACATCGGCTCCCCCGTAAACGAACAGGTTGCAGGCGTCGGCGTACTTGGCGACGAGCCTGAGCGTCTTCTTCTCTCCCATACCGCCGATCATGACCGGCGGGTGCGGCTCGCTGATGGCCTGGGGGCTGTTGAGCGCCTCGGCGAGCTGGTAGTGCTCGCCCTCGTAAGGCCCGACCTCCCGAGACCACATCTGCCGCGCGATCTGCAACGTCTCCTCGAGCCGCTCGAAGCGCTCCCTCGTCGATGGGAAAGGTACACCCAGTCCCCTCGATTCACGCTCGTTCCAGCCAGCGCCGATGCCGAGGTATGCCCTCCCTCCGGACATCACATCCAGCGTGGTAACGGTCTTGACCAGTAGACCCGGGTAGCGGTAGTGGACGCCGGTCACCAGCGTTCCGAGCTTCGTCCTCTGCGTGACGGCTGCCAGGTAGCTGAGGGCGTTGTAGCCTTCGAGCATCGGCTCATCCACGTCGCCGACGCCATGTATCTGGAAAAAGTGATCCATAACCCAGAGGCTCGCGAACCCCGCCTCGTCGGCGGTACGGCCGATCTCGGCCAGCTTGGGGCCTATCCCCGCCGTCCCTTCGGGCCAGGTGAAACTAGGAATTTGCAGACCTATGCGCACGCCGCCATCTCCTCTCGGATAATTCCATAGCAGACCGCCAGATTCTATACGCTGAACGGTATGGAAGAATAGTGAGGTCCCCTAATCGTCGACACGCTCGCAGGGGCGGTTCGCGAACCGCACGCTGTACAAATCACCCTAACCTGTGACACGCTCCAGCACGTCGAAGAGCCGATCGACGTCCGCTTCTGTGTTGTAAAGGTGGGGAGAGACCCGCACGCTCTCGCCGCGGACGCTGACGAAGACATCGTGGTGCGTGAGCCGCGTGGCGAGGTCGTCAGGGGCGTCCGGGCCCAGCATCAACCCGATCATGTGCCGCGCCCGCCTCGCTTTCGGGATCGCCTCGATGCCTCGTTCTGCCGCCTTCGTCTCTACGAGATCCGTCAACGTGCCGATGGTCTCGGAGACGTTTTCGACCCCCCAGTCGAGTAGCTGGCGCAGCGCCGCGGCGGCTATCGGGAGCAGGACGAAGTTGCTCCGCTCCCCCACGTCGAAGCGACGGGCGCCTGGCTGGAAGGCGTCCTGATAGTCCACGAGTTGCGCGAAGTCCTCGCTTCCGCGGCGGTTGATCCAGTTGTGCTCGATGGGCTCTCCCCCTCGATGCTCCTCCGCGACGTACATGAACCCGACCCCGTAAGGCCCTAGCAGCCACTTGTACGACGCGGCGACGAGGAAGTCTGGCCTGACCTCCGAGACGTCGAAAGGACGCGCCCCGAGCGACTGTATCCCGTCTACGACAAGCGCGGCACCGACTTCGCGAATTCTCTCTCCGACGCGCGCGAGGTCCACGAGCGAGCCGTCGGTCCAGTGGCAGTTCGGCGCGGCTACCACGGCGGTGTCGGCGTCGATCTCACCGATCAGGGCCCTGGTCCAGTCGGAGTCCTCAGGACGCGGCACGGTAACGAGCCTCGCCCCGCTCCGGGACGCAAGCTCCCGCCACGGGTAGACGTTGGAAGGGAACTGGTCCTCCAGTATTAGTATCTTCTCTCCCTCGCGTATCGGAACGTTCGCCTGGGCGACCGAGATGCCGTAGCTGACCGAGGGAACTACCGCGACGCCGTCGGCATCCCCGCCGACGAGCCGCGCGAACAGCGTGCGTGCCTCTTCCACGTCCTCGAAGAAGTCGTCGGGGGTGATCTCCCACGGCCGCGATTTGCGCGACACGGCCCGCTCCCCGACCTCCCGCGCCTGACGTAGTTGCGGCGACATGTAGGCGCAGTTCAGGTAGGCGATATCCTCAGGCATCTCGAACAGGCCGCGCTGGTTTCCCAGGTTCATCC
The DNA here is from genome assembly GCA_963830075.1 of uncultured Rubrobacteraceae bacterium. GTDB lineage: Bacteria > Actinomycetota > Rubrobacteria > Rubrobacterales > Rubrobacteraceae > Rubrobacter_D. The sequence goes on from CAWHLD010000007.1 coordinate 11,166, forward strand.
TTAATGTCCTCCGTGCTCTCTTTATCCCAACTTAACCAGAGATCCGAGCATTCTGCCCGCAGAGATCATGGCCCCCCCGAGGACGGCGGGTATACCGCCGCCGGGATGGACCGATGCCCCGACCCGCCACAGCCACGGACGCTTACGGTCGTTGTAGGGGGGCGTGTGAAACGGCCCGCTCCTCCAGAAAGGGCGCACGGCCCCGTAGAGCGCCCCGCCCGCGCTTCCCCAGGCTCCGAAGTACGCGGGGTCCAGAAGTCCGTAGTCCCCGAAATACCGGGTGGCCGGACCAGGCAGCCCAGCCGCGACCGAGACTCGTTCGATCTCCCTTTGCACAAACGGATCATCGAGCCTGTACTCCCGCCCGTTCGCCGGGGCCGTGAGCAGTACAGCCAGCGTCCCCCCCTTGTTGGGGTAGACCTCACCCCCGCGGTAGTAGTTGACAAAGGCCATCGTCTCCCGCGGTTCCTCCCCGGCTTCCAGGCTCTCGTACAGGGCACCCGGGTCAGAAGGCAGCACGACGCTGTGCGTCGCGACTCCTCCGGGCAACTCCTCCCGCAGCGCCGCGTACACGGCGACCCCGGAGCAGGAGAGCCTCTCTTCTTTGCGCCTTTTCTGGGGCCCTACCAAACGTTCCAGACGGCCGGCGTCGAGGTCGCCCACCACGGCGTCAGCCGCGTATTCCCCCTCCGTCGTCACTACCTTGCCGGGCCCGATCTCACGTACCGGCTCTCCGGTCTTGATCTCGACACCGGCGCGCCTTGCGAGCTTCTCTAGCGAGAGCACGACCTCGTAGACACCGCCCTCGGGCACGAATACGCCGTCGGAGGCCATGATCGCGGGCATGCTCGCGTACAGCGCCGGCGTCCGCGTCGGCGCCACCCCGGCGTTGAGCGTGTGGATGGCGATGATCTCCCGCAGCCCCTCTGGTAGCCACGAAAGACCATCCAGGTAAGACCGCGTCGTCAGCTTTGGTCCATAAACTCTTAAGAGTCGCGCAAGCGCCGGGAGCGTTTTACGGTCGATCGGGATCTGCCGTCAACAAACGCGTGACCTCGGGCCCCAGCCCGCCGTGAACCCCGGCGAACCGCTCCCACGCCTCGTGCCACGGATGGCCCCTCTCCACCGGCAGCGTCGTCGTCTCGCCGCGCCAGAAATATCTTCCGACCTCGGGCAGCCGCCCGAGCTTCAGTCCTGCGACCTCGGCCGCTTCGCCGGGCTCTCCACGGGCGACGTCCCAGCGTCGCAAGTATCTCCTCCCAAACGCCAGGGAAGGTAACGAGCGAGGGACCCGTATCCATACGCCTACCGTCGAGCTCGATACGCCGGCTCTTCCCGCCCAGCCAGGGGTTGGCCTCGAGCAGGGTCACCTCGTGACCGTAGCGCCCGACGAGGGCCGAAAGTGCGAGGCCGCCAAGGCCGCCGCCGACCACTACCACGCGGCTCATGGGTAAAGCTCCAGAGACAGCGCCGCGACGAGCTGCACGCCAGCTAGCGTACCGGCCACGTAGGGAAAGGCGATGGAGTATTTGTAGAGTCTGTGTCCGGCCTGTGGTGTCGGGCGCCTGTACAGGACGTACAACAGCGTACCCGCTATGGCGGCGTTGACGAGCGCGACGGGTACGTTGACAAGGGCGAAACACACGGTTGCGACCGTCCACAGAGCCCCGCTCCAGAGTACGACGCCGCTGGGGCCGAGCCTGACCGCGGTCGTCGTAATGCCGACCTTACGGTCCTCATCCACGTCCTGCACGGCGTCGAAGGTGTGCTTCGCCGCGCTCCAGGCCATGAGCCCGATCGCCGCGGGCCAGACAGGCCCTCCGCCGAGCGCGAGCGGCACGAAGACGAGCGGGAAGGCGTAGGCCGCGTTGCTGAGGGAATCCAGGTAAGGACGGGCCTTGAAGCGTGCGGGCGGGACCGAGTAGCCCACGAAGAGCAACGTATACAGGAGCATCCAGGCGACGGCGGAAGGGGGCACGAAAACAACGAAGTAGATCAAGAACGGCGCGTTCGACGCGACTACGCCCAGCGTGATGGCACGGACTTCGGAGCGGTCTATCCTCGCCCCTTCCAGGGTGCCCTTGCGCGGATTCTGGGCGTCGGTCTCCTGGTCGAAGACGTCGTTGACGCCGTAGATAAGGAGATTGAACGGCAACGTAAGCCAAAGCAGAATAGGGAGCGCCTCCCAACTCCACAAATTCCCAGCGAGCCACATCCCGACCGTGGCAGGTCCGACGGTGTTGACCCAGAGCACGGGCCGCGAGATGTGGAAGAGACGCGGGATCACACACCGTAATATATACCAGCGTCGTCCCCGCAGACCCTATAAAATCAACCGAATGCTTACGCAGCTCCGCCGCGCCACCCCACGGACCCTGATCTCCGCCTGCGTCCTCGCCCTGCTGGCCTCCTTCTTCGCCACCCGCTTTCCCGACGTACCGGGCGCGAGCATCGGCTCGTACGTCTCGACCCTCCTGATAGCCCTCCCTTCGACGATAGCGCTCTTCGCGTACCTCGGCACCCGCCGCGCCCTGCTGTCCCTGCTCGCGCTCTCCGCCTTCGCCTTCGCGATAGAGTCCTTCGGCGTCGCAACGGGCGTCCCCTACGGCGACTTCTACTACGGCGACGCCCTGGGTCCCAGGGCATTCGACCTCGTTCCCCTTCTTCTACCCCTCTCTTACGTGCCGCTCGTCGTCGGGGCCACGGCGGCCGCGTGGACGAGAGGGCCGCGCCTCCTCCACATCATCCTCGCCACCCTGCTCCTCGTCTGGATGGACGCCGTCCTCGACCCCGGCGCCGCCTTCCTCGGCTTCTGGGTGTGGCCGGAAGGCGGCGCCTACTACGGCGTGCCACTCAGCAACTACATCGGATGGCTCCTGTCAGGAGCCGCCGCTACATCCCTCCTCCTCGCCACCGGCCGGTGGTCCAACCCCCCCAGACCCGCCCTCCTCGATAGCGCGGCCATCGCCACCGCCTTCTGGACGGGAGTAGCCGCCCTCTTCAGCCTCACAGCCCCAGCCCTGCTAGGCACGGTCCTCTTCGCCTGCCTCCTCGCACGCCGCGCCCATCTTCACACCACGAAATAGTATCAATGCGCACAATTTCTTCTATTCTCACGCTGTAACGGCACCACATATCGCATTTCTGTAACTTTTATTTGTTTTTGTTAACTGCAACCCTTACATTTATGAATCCATTGTGGTTACATGATGCTCGTAGGAGCCATTCGTTACAGGAGGTCTGGAATGATCCGAGAACGAGCCACCAGGGAGGTGGAGATTCCCCGCGAGGGTTCAGCCTACAGGAGCGGCTGGGAGGATGGGCGCTTCGGGCGGGTGCAGACCTTTGTGACCAACAACAACCTCGCCACGTGGACCGAATTTCCGGACAGGCTCTCCTACTATCGCGGTCATCGTGACGGCTGTCGCGTAAGGGACATGTTGGGCGGTAAGGGCCACGCTACCTGATCTCCCAACTCTGCAAACCCGCTAGGGGAGCAGCGTGACAACAAACGAGGACCGACGGCTCCCCCTCCAGGTTCACCGTCGGCCCTGATCTCATGTTAGCCAAGATAATAGTCAGACGCCAATCCTGGCGAGTGCCAGGCACGGGCAGGCCAGTATCCTGGATGATCCCGAACGTTAAATTTGCCACCCGATACCTATATGCGACGGGTGCCCTTCGCCGTGACCCGTTGCGGTCCCTGCCTGAACCTTAAGGCTTCGAGATCGGTCGCATCTACGGAGGTCATTCCGTGAGAAACGTCGTGGAAGACCTTGTGCTGTCAACTACCTATCAATTCAGCGCGTCATCGAACATGTTCACTTCTTCTGTGCTCAGAAAGTGTGCCCAGTAGCCGCTACCTTCGTTCACAAAGTAGGTCGTTCGGTCAAACGACGAACCGTCGGGCGCGTAGACGGTCACCGTAACGGCGTAGGTTGGGGCCCCCAAACCCACGTCGTCCGGGTAGGCGTCCGTGACGACGAACTCGCCCGCGGCACTGTCGAGGACGGTGTTGGATGTTACCCACTCGTCCTCCGTGTAGAGAGTTTGGTCCTCGTAGCTGAGGAGGCTGTAGGTCGCGTAGTAGTCGCCAACCTCCGCGTACTGGTAGTACTCGATGGCCGCGTTGATCACCTCAGCCTCTTCGGTTGTCGCCGCGGTCGTGTTGAAGTCCGGGGAGACGACCACGATGCCCTCGGTAGCCTGCGAAGGGGAGGTGGAAGAGTTCTCGATGGAAGTGTCAGAAGTGTCTACGGAAGAGGTGTCTGATGAGTCGGACGTTTGATCCTGTTCTTCACCCTGCTTCTCGACCTGCTCTTGAAGGTCGTTTACCTGCTGCTCTAGCTCCTCCTGCCTGGCCTCTTCTTCTTTCTCTTTCCGCCGCGCCTCCTCCTGTTGCTGCTTGTCCAGTTGTTTCTGGAGCTCCTCGTTCTTCTGCTTCTGCTCCTCGATGGCCTGCTCCTGATCCGAACCCAGATTACACCCCGTGGCGAACGCAAGGGACAACACCAGAACCACGAGCACAATGAGCAAGTCTCGCACTTTCATCGTGCCTGGTAAATTCGTAATCCGCACGCTACCTCCCTTTCGAGTAACATTTGTATCAAGTCGGGCGAGCAAAGGCGAGCATCCGCGCACTTAGCATGTATACAATCCGCGGCTACAGCATTTTCCTCGCGGCTATCTCCTCGGAGAGCTTCCCTCGCCTCTACTCCTTGAATTGCTCTACGGTCGCCCTTGGATCACGTGCTGGCTCATCTCTCTCCGCAAAGGGTCGTTGGTAGCAACCCCATACAGAGGGCAAGGGTAACCAACGCTAGATTTACCGACGTAATGCGCCAGAAGGGGCGCAGAAATACATACGAGACGGGCGGGATGCCAACGGGGCAGGGCTCGAGACCGGTGTCGAGTCAGGGCCGGGACCTCTTCGCGTAGAGGATCCCGGCCTGAAAGAAGATGCGGGCTGGATCCGAGGGGGGACAAAGTGATCGTAGCCCGTCTTTGAGAAAACTGTATAGCACGCATGCGTACCGCCGCATGGGCCGAACGGCACATTTTTTACAACTTGTGGAAGGGTCTCCCGCCCGGTCGGCTCTCGAGGATTCGGCGCCATGCCGGCGAGGGTGCCGTCCTCGGGTTGCAACGGCTGGGTGAACTTGCGCGCCAGGTCTTCCTGTTCAGTATCGAGGAAGTTAAGTGAGAATACGCCGCCGTCCTAGATCAGGTCGTGGGTATGCTGGTCCTTTCCGACGACGACGATGACCTGCTGCGGATCGAAGGAGACCTGCGACACCCAGCAGGTGGTGAACCCATTGGCCTCGCCGTCGGACCCTACGACGCCCGATACCCAGGATGCACCGGGATTTGCTCGATGGCGTACAATACGCCGCAGGATGGGAAACACGGCGTTGAAGCTATCGATGATAGGGCTCGTGCTGCTGGCCGGGCTGGTTTCGCGTATCACCTACGAGCAGCTGATCCACCCGAGCAAGCCCGCCGCGGCGCAATCCGGCCAACTCGAGTGCGCCGGCTTCGCCTCTCAAGAATCGGCACAGACCGCGCTGGAGCGTGACCCGAGCGACCCCAGCGGCCTGGATCCAGACGGCAACGGACGGGCCTGCGACGATTACGACTACGACGACAGCGACGATAGCGAAAGCACCCCACAGAGCAGTCCCTCGCCCAGTAGTGCTTCGCCGAGCAGTGTCTCGGATCCCCCGAGAAGCGCGCCCCCCAAGCCCAAAGCGCAAGGGGACCGCAACCTCTTCGCCTCCGGCGGTCCTACGACCGGTCCTGTCCCACTGATGCCCGATGGCGGCTGTCCGGCGGAGTTTCCAGTGAAACGCGACGGTCTCTGCCACTAGGAGCGATCGGCACGTTTCCTCCGGGCGCGGTTTTCCGGAGTGCCGGTTCGATGCGCGTTTAGAATCGGCGGCCGCAGGTAACATATCTTTCTTGCCAGAGGAAGCGACGAGAACCTTGGCGGTGATCGTAGTCATGTTGGGAACCTCCCCCCGACGACCGGAGTCCACGACCGCTCGCACGAGCAGCGGCCAACCCGGCCCCCCCAGAGCAGAGCATCGAGCCCACGCGAGCACGGCCGCCGGCCCCATAGCCGAAGCGTACGGTCGGTTCCTGGAGCTGCCGGTGCCAGTGGTGTTGGTGGTGTTGTGGACCATCGGCTTGGTGCTCATGGGCACTGTATTGGGGGTGGCGTACCTGGCCGTGACCTGGCCGGCCACGCTGCTTGCCTAGGACCGTCGCCAGAAGGAGGCGTGAGCCCAAGCCGGTCAGGGAGACTTTCTACCTGAGGGTGTCCAAAGACGGCGCGGGAAACCGGACCTGGCGCCCGCGCTCACGCAAGCTTCTGTGGCCCCAGAGCGAGACCGAACCGCCGCAGGCACGCCTCAGGGGCGTAGTACCAGCCGAAGATCGCGTAGATGCCGAAGAACAGCGAGCAGAAGAGCACTACGGCATAAAGGGTCTCGGCGAGCGTCCACTCCCGTTCCGGCTCGTTGAAGGTGTTTACGCGCCTCTCGTAGGCCACTAGCAGGCTGGAGGAGACAGCGAGCGTCCCGAGTATGAGAAGGTGTACCAGGGCCGCGCCCTTCTGGCCGAGCGCCGACAAGAGTGTCTGCCAGGCCCACGCGCCCAGGACAAGCCACGCAAACTCGGCCGTCAGGGCGCACCAAAACAGGACCTTGAGGGTCGCCCCGATCGCGCTCGCCACGAAACGCCGGTACCCGCTGCCGGAGCCCACCTCCCGAAGTTCCTGTCCAGGAAAGCGGGCGCCCTATCCCAGGAGTCTTCGTTGGCCTCGGGCGTCCCCCCGAAACGGGAAGATCCGGCCTCGGTTGGGACGTAGGAGGCCAGGATGAGGTGCCCCGCCTTGGGGTAGATCACCAGCTCGTCTTCTTCACGGACCATGGCCGCAGCGGCGGGACGTAGATGCCTGGCCCGGAGGCCGACCAGACGAGCCCCATCGGGTCCTGTATCACCGACCATGGAACCCTGCGCCGACCGGCTCACTAACCCCGGGCTCTCCTGGTCATTCTTCATAATCTTCCCGAGCGGATGATGCCGACGAGGAGCAAGAGGCCCAGGATCGCGGCGACGACGAAGCCGATCAGGCCGATAAAGTGTACGCCGAGAAACTGGGCGCCTTTATCGAGGAAGATGCCTAGCATCGAGGAACCCAGGATGAGGGCGGCGATGAGGAGGGCGAAGACCAGGCGGTTGGCGAGTATGTCGACCTTCGAGATGAGGTCATCCAGCCCGGCGTGCCTGAAGCGAACCTCGACCTCGCCGTCCTTGAGTTCGTCGAGAAGCATGTGTATCTGCCGCGGGTAATCCGCCAGGGCGTCGGGCTGGACGACCCTGCGCACGAGGCGCCCGGCGATGTAGGCCGGGTCCCTGTAACGGGAGATGAGTGCCTCGGCAGCCTCTGCCGCGGCCACGACCTCTCTCTCCCCCCGAGTCGCTCTGCCACCACCAGGAAATTGGCCACCTGGGCCACTTCGACGTGCAGTCGTGCTCCTCCCCTGCGGATAGCTTCGAGGCTCCCGTTTCTGACCCTCTCCACGGAATGTTCGGGCCATAGGGGACCGCCTAACACGCCCATCGTCTCGCGCAGTTCGCGCCTGAGGTCCGAGTCGTCCTGGGGGACAAAGCCTCCTGCCAACGGTAGGGTGCGTACCGCACCGTCCACGTCCCCGCGCCGCACTGCGGCCAGGATCTCTGCCACCCCCCGCAGCCTCTCCGGGTCCATGGTGAACGCCTCCGTCGGGTCGGCCAACCATAGACTTCCCGTGGGGCCGTCCAGTGCGAAACGCATCGCGGCGGGGTCGGCGAGAAAGATGCCCTCCGTAAGCGCGAGCCGCAACAGTATTCTGGAGATCTCCAGGTAATGCGCCTCGGTCGGGGGTGCGAACTCCGCGGGCGCTTCGAACGTCACGCAGCGGCCCGTCGAGTAATCCCTGTATACGTCGGGGATCTGTAACCCGAGCCCCTCCATCTCGCCCAGGCGGCGTGAGATCTGGGCCGCAAAGTGCATGTCGCGCCGGTGGGCCACGCTGGCCGTGAACTCGGCCACGGTCGCGGAGGGGTCGAGCGGCAAACTGTCGCCGATCCTCCGGCGCGTAAGGTCGGCGACTGGTCGCATTGCCAGGAGGTCCCTGCGCACGCCCGTGCGGTTGAAGACCACGAGCGCGGGCCGCCCTCCTGGCAGCACCGCCCTGTGTGACTGGGTGAAGGGGCCGACCCGTACCGGGTCCTCGCCAAACTCCAGAAAAAGCCGCTCCAGCGTGTTGCCGAGTTCCCTCTCGACGTAGGCCCTGACCTCAGCAGGGGCGACCGGATTCGGCGACACCCTCGCCTGTTCCAACTCAGCGACGATATCGGGGGGGATCAGATCCCGCCGCACCGAGAGGAAGCGTCCGAACTCCGAGAATGTCGGACCCAGTTCTTCGAGGGAGAAGCGCAGCCTCGTGCCCACCCTCCCTGACTGTTCTTCCCTGCTGCGCCTGCGCAGCAGGCTCCTCCCGAACACGAACCCGAAACCGTAGCGCGCCCCGACGCGGGCGATCCTGGCCACCCTGCGGGCCGGACTGTCGGGCAGATCCCGCGAGACTCTCTCCATACGACAAGCTTATCAGCATGTCGGCACACCGCGCCCGCGAAAGCCGAACGGCTGGTAAGCTGAAACCCCGAGCAACCGAAAGGAGCGCAAATGCGGTACGTGCATACCTGCTACAGGGTCCTGGATCTCGACAGGAGCATAGACTTCTATACGAACAAGCTTGGATTGGATCTCGCCCGCAAGTCTCCCGTCGGCGATGACGCGACCAACGCGTTCTTCGCCGTGCCCGGCGACCCAGAGCCCCGGCTGGAGCTCACCCTCAACCACGACCAGGACGAGCCCTACGAGCTCGGTACCGGCTACAGCCACGTCGCCTTCGCCGTCGAAGACCTCGACGCCCTGGCACAGAGGCTCGAAGAAGCCGGCGGCGTAAACTTCGAGAGCAAGCCGCACGCCATGGGCAGCGGTACCAGGATCTTCTTCGTCAAGGACCCCGATGGCTACCGCATAGAGTTCATCGAACGTCCGTAACGGAACCTTCGGGTCCGCCAGGACCCGCTAAAGACAACCCGAACCCGCTCCGACAAGTAGGTTGTGTGCGCTACACGGCCGAAGATCAGCCGCTTTCTCGCTGACGAGCGTGGATATACCTTGCCGGAGATCCTGACGGCCGTGGCCATCATGAGCATCATCCTGGCCATCGGGATCATCGTCCTACTTGCTTTGTTGGAGCGGTGGCGGGTCGAGGCCGCCGCCGACCAGTTCGCCGCCGACCTTCGGCTTGCGCACACCAGGGCAACCGAGCAGCTTACCGACTGGCGGGTGGTGTTCATGCCCGACGGCACGCCCTTGAGCGGCTGCTCCTCTGCTGACTATTGCATGATCAAGCTGAACTTTCCCTACGGGTCCGGCGACCCGGCGCCCACGCTTGACGAATCAGTGGCTCCAGCTTCCCTCGAGTTGCCGGACAGGACGAAGATCAAGGAGGTCACCTTCGACCCCGACTGCTCGCACGGGGATCCTGGCGCGGCGGTTCCACCCAGCAACTGCGGGTCCGGAGACGATGCGACGCGCACGCTCGAGTTCAACTCCAACGGCACGGTCAGGACCCTGAGACCCGGGCAGAGCGGGACCGTCGTGATCAGCTCCGAAGACGGAAGCCCCGTGTGCCCGGTCGTGTTCAACGCCCCGACCTCGAGGATCAGGATCGGTGAGATCTACTATCCGTAGGATCGCCAGGGAGCCCGGCTACTCGCTGGTGGAGGTGATGGTGGCAATGACGGTCCTCACCATCGCCATCGTACCCATGGTCGGCATGTTCGAAGCGGCGATCCGGTCCGCTAACGTGGGCGGCAAATACGACGAAGCCCGGACGTGCGCCGTGCAGAAGCTGGAGCAGGCGAAGACCCTTCCTTACGAGACCGTCGAGGACGGTCTTCAAGGCGGAATCTGCGAACCCTCCGGTTTCGCATACGAGATAGCCACGCGGCCCGTCGGTACCGACCTCGGCGAAGGCTCGGGAGACGAGGGTCTGACCATGATCACCGTCACGGTCGCTGACAGCGACGCCTCCTACGCTATCTCGGGGGTAGTGTCCAGATGGTGAACGGAACAGATAGACGGTTACGTAAGGAAGGAGCGGGCTTTACCCTCGTGGAGGTGCTCGTCGCCGCGACGATTATGTTCGCCGTGCTCTTCGCGCTGTACGGGATCTTCGACGTCAGCGTCAGGGCTTTCGGTTACGGTGGCGACAGGGTCGAGGCGGTCGGTAACGCAAGGCTCGCCCTCGGCAGGATGGAGCGTGAGATCAGGGCCTCCTATCCCTACGACCTGACCGCAGACCCACCGAACAGGTTCCTGTTTCTCGATCCGCTGGACCCGACAAGGCCAGCGGTACCGACCTCCACCCGCATCGCCTTCGGCAACGAAACCGGGGGAGACCGTATGATCTCCGCCTCCGAAGTCGTCGGTTACTACCTGAGCGGCCACGACCTGAAACGCTCCAAGGGCGGCAGCGCCCAGACGCTCGTGGATTCCGTCGCCACGGACGGTTTGCGTTTCACCCCGTGCAGTAGCGCGGACGATTGCCCTCCTGCCGTCGGGATCACGGACGAAGCGGAAGTCCGGCTCCTCAGGATAGAGCTGACCGTCGAGGTGGACCGACGCGGAGAAGATCCCGCCGAACAAACGCTCGCCACCGACGTCTACCTCAGGAACCGCGGAGTGCGGTAGTGGGCCGCCTCCAGCGTGAGGAGCGAGGGATGGCTCTGGGGCTAGCGATCATCGTCGTGGTGATCGTCGGCGTCATGGGGGCCGGACTCCTGACCCTGGTTTCGACAGACCTGCAAGCAGTCATAGCAGTCAACAGGGGCGAGCAGGCCTTCGAACTGGCCGAGGCGGGGGTCGAGGTCGCGAAAGCGCACCTCGCCGCTGATCCGAGCTCCCCAGACTGGTCTTCCGGGGAACTCCATCTCGACGGCTTGGGCGAGAATTCTGTCACCGTCACCGTCGAACACATCACGGCAGACGAGTCTTTCGAGGTAGTCTCAACAGGCCAGTACAGAGAGACGAGACGTAAGATCGAAGCCATTTACTCAGTCGAAGACGGCACCCCCAAGCTCCTCAGCTGGCGCGAACTCTACGAGTGAAAACACACTCAGAACATCAAACCTCGTCAGAAACCCTGCGTAGGTAGGGGGAATTGTCTCGGCAGGAACCCGCTAGTGTCAGGTCCTCCCCGGTACGAGAGCTTGCCGGACGTCATGCACGTTTCCGCATCTTTATGCGACACCACAACGTATAGTGTTTAGTACTTCGGGGTCGGAGGCGGACAGCGCACCCCGAATGGCTCTTGGGCGTCGTAGGTGCAAGGTCCCGTATGCCGACTTCCCGGAATTACCCTTCTACGAGGTTGGGTGAATATCATGTCCTGTACGACCTGATCGTCCATCACGACGATCGTGCTGCCCGGGCGGAGATGGGTGCTTTGCACGTGGCGCCCACCTCCAATGTGATCCCTACTACTCCGCGGCCGGCGCGGGTTTACCCACAGCCTCGGCGAGCGCCCTGAAGATCCGGGTCGATGGGTCAGCACAGGGGATGCTCTTCGTACTGTCTGTCATTGTCGGCCTGTCCTCGGGGCAATCCCCAGAGGAGATATCGCTATTGGCTTGCACCACCAGCACGGCGTCGAGCTCCTGATTGTAGTAGAGGGCGGTGTTGTAACCTGGTAGCTCCCCGCCGTGTCCGATCCACCCATGCTCCTTCATAAGCCCTAAGCCGTAACCAAAGTCGCCTTTGAGCGGCGGTTGGTCGAACGGTGGCACGTCACTTACGAGCGAGTCGATTCGCTCGTCCTGCTGTGCTGGTGGGAGCAGACCCTTCCCGGTACCCAGCGCCCGCCCGTAGGCTAGCAGGTCATCTACCGTCGAGATCATTATGCCGGCAGTCCATGTCCAGGACGCGTTCCAATCGGTAGCGTTTCGGGGCTCCCCGCCGGAGGATTGGCCTTGGAGGGTGTAGCCCTGGGCGTGCGGCTCTGGCAGGGAGGTATCCGCGAGGTCGGGGAAGGAGGTACCTTTGAGGCCGAGCGGTTCGATAATCTGTTCGCGGGTCAGCTCTCCGATGCTTTCGCCGGTCACCTGTTCCAGGACGAGACCGAGCAGCACGTAGTTCGTGTTGGAGTAGTTGAACTCGGTGCCGGGATCGAAAAGAGGGGAATCCTCGATGCCGATCTTCGCCAGCTCTTCGGGTTTCCACACCCTGTATGGGTCAGCTCCCGGATCTCCATCAAATTTCTTGGTCTCTGAGTAGGTGGCGACCCCGCTGGTCATATTCGCCAACTGGCGCAGCGTGATCTCATCCCCGTTGGGGACGCCCTTAATGTACTGGTCGATCGTGTCGTCGAGCGAGAGGAGTCCCTCGGCCTCGGCCTGCAGGAGCAGGGTGGCGGTGAAGGTCTTGGTGACGCTGCCTATACGGTGGTACATCTCGGGCGTCATCGGTTCCTCGGAACTGCGATCCGCTACCCCAAGGGCACGTATCCACGTGTACTCGGGCGTCTGCACCGCTGCTACCACCCCAGGCGCAGAGCTCTGTTGAAAAGCCTTCTTTAACGCCGCGTCGAGATCGGCCGTGGATCCTTGATCGCCCCTCCTCCGGCAGTGGTTGTATCTGCAGCGGAATCATCTTCTTGGCCGCCACCTCCGCCACAGCCACTCACCAGCATAGCCGCCAACGCGGTTACGACAAGCCCCATAAGCCACCTCTGGTGCATACCCCATGCGAAGAACATCCCACCCCTTCCGGTCGTCTATCGGTGTGGTGCAACCGTGCGAAATATGGTGCTACCTCCGTGCCCAAGTTCCCGAGAATACGATTTTATGGCGAAGTTCGGAGATTTTACCTTCTCCGAAGGTGGGTGAATAGGGGGAGCGACACATCCTATCGAGCCGCTCCCCCTACCAACTAGGGTACCTGGATGGGGGTACCATCCGTGGCGCAGATCGCCTCGGCCTCCACGCTCCAGTTACCATCGACCGGCTCCGCCTCCACCGCGCGCACGGTTACCGCAATCGGGTGGTTTGGCTCGTCGCGCGGTGCGATAGTTCCCACCTGGGTCACCACGACGCTCCCATTTTGGTAGGGGGCCCCTTTGAGCTTGTAGCCGGTCCCGACGACTACCAGATTATCCCTTGCGTTTGGGCAGTATGCGGTCGCCCGCTTGATGGGTGACGAGTCGTCAGCATCGCTTTCGTCGCGAGCCACCCTCAGGCCGTTGACCCCGATCCTGCTGGCGCTCTTGCCGTCGAGCCTATCGGCGTTGAGGAGGTCTACCCTTGCTGGGGAGTCCACCTTCATGGGGGCTACGGTCTTCTTGAACGGGTCGGTGGTACGGGGATCGCCCACCCGCAGGTCCAGGGCGGGGCCAGAGCCGTCGTTGTCCACCCTAAGTACGGGTCCGGCGAGCGTACTCGCCAGCACGGTCAGCCCATCCACGCGGTTGTACTGTCCCAGCTTGAATGGGTCTCCTGGCACCGCCGCCGCAGCCATAGTCACCACCCCCAAGATCAGCGCCAGTACCAGCGCGAGGCCGAACACCATAGATGCGGTCCTCCCCACCCAAGCCACTTTGCTTGCGATGCTCCTGAACATGCTCTTACCCCTTCTTTTTAGTGGGACGGAGGAAGAAATGTGTTGAAGACCCCCGCCCCGCCCTGCTACCTTCGGTGCTCCTGTGGGAGTGAGCGGCGCAGGGTGGCCGACAGCTTAACTGGGACAGTTCACTTGGTTTGAGTTTATACATCCGGCTTCGGAGGTTGAACAGTCGAGGGTGCTCCCCCAGCCCCCGCCGGCCACCGCCTCTAGCTCCCGGTCGGAGAGCTCTCCGGCATCTTGATCCTCCGTCGAGCGGAAAGGCAGCACCAGGTAGATGGTGTCTGCCGTCTCCTCCACGGCCACCACCCGCACCTCCTAGGGCAGCTGCGTTCCCAACTCCTGCTCCACGGCCCCCTTCGGGTCCTCTATGAGCCTCTGCCTGAAAGACTCGTCCTGCAGGCTCTTCTCTATCAGCCTGCGCTCCATCTCCGCCCTGTTCGACCCCTCGCTCATGCGCTCCCCTCCCCTTTCGTTTCTCGACCGAACCCGCTCCTGTTGCGTGTCTCGTCCCCGGCAGCAAAGCACGAAGAGGCCAGTATCCCATGCCGCCCATCCCCGGGCAAAGTGAGGACCGGCTCGCGGCGAGTTTGGACCGGGAAGCTACCCTAGGGCTTCGTGGTGCGCAAATAGCGTCTGCTGAAGACCCAGGGGCCACCGTGGCGTCCGCGGCGCGTACCCCTCAAGCCTCATCGCCTTCAGCCACCCGCCCTCACCCAATGCGTCCAGCGCGAAGAGCCGCGCTTGGGGCAGCGCGCGAGGGGTCTCGAACAGCGTCAGCGGATGTATCTCCTCGTAGGCCAATTGCTCGGGCCACCGGCAAAGCAGCGCGAGCTGCTCCCACTCCCGGTGGGCTCGACCCGCTCTCGGCGCCTCCTCCCACCCATTCGCGATCCCCCGCTCCGCGGTTCCGCGGCGGTGACGTCCGGTGCCGCGGGACAGGAAGGATGCCACACGGGAATCTACGTGCTAGCTAGGCCTCGACCGAAGGGCGAAAGGTAGCGTGCCGCTCCCGCCGTTCCTGTTCCCGCTATGGGTCGCGAGGTATGTGGCGGGGTTTGCAGAACATCATGTTCGAGACTTAGGATCCCACCCGACCCGGCGCTACTGCCGCACGTTCCGCCCCCGAAATGCAATCACTGCAGAGAATCGTCAATATAAGTTGACAAACAGAATATCGTCAACTATAGTTGACGGATGGACAACCAGATGAGGACACGGGTTGGTGGGCCGGAGGATCCGCGGGAGGGGCTTGAGGCGGTCGTCGCGTTGAGGAGGACGCTCGAGGCTTTGGAGGCGGCGCAGGTGGAGAACGCGTTCGTCTTGGGATGGTCGTGGGCGAGGATCGCCGAGGTCTTGGGGGTGAGCAAGCAGGCCGTGCACAAAAAGCACGCAGCGAGGATCAAGGCCAGATACCCTGGAGAGCCTCCGGGGAGAACGAGGAGGAACATATGATCTTCACCCGCTTCGCCAGGGAAACCCGCACGAGCGTCGAGGCCGCCATCGAGGAGGCCAGGATGCTGGGCCACGACTCTATTGGCGACGAGGATCTCTTGCTTGGCATCCTGCGTGCCGATGAGGGGATCGCCGCCGAGTCGCTCTCTTCACTAGGGGTGACGCTCGAGGACGCCCGCGACGAATCCGAGCAAATGACCTCGGAGGCGCTCTCGTCCGTGGGGATCTCACTCGAAGACTTACGCAGGCAGGCGGGGGACGCCTTCGACGTGCGCATCCCGGCCGACAGGCGCATACCCTTCTCCCCCCGGGCCAAAAGAGCGCTGGAGCAGGCGCTCAGGGAGGCACGCGTGTTGGGAGACAACCGCATAACCTCCGAACACGTACTCCGGGGCATCTTGCGCGTAGACGAATGCACCGCCGTGAGGATGCTCGCCCGGCTCGGCGTCTCGCCCGCGACACTAGAGGATCGTATGTCTGAGTTGCGAGGCCGGGCGGCATCGTAGCGTGCTGCCAAGCTGATAAGCTTGGCACATGGAGGAGAAAGAAAAAAGCGGTGGGGCCTTCAGGGTTGGGATGGTCTGGGGCGGCATCGGCGGGGTTGTCGGTTTCCTGGTGTCGTTGCTTGGATCCCTGATCGGCATACTCGTTGCCGGCTTCATCGGGTTCTCGTGCGGCAGGCGTGCTGCGGCGTCGGATGGGCGGGCCGGGGCGCTCTCCGGGCTCATAGGTGGGTCGGTCGCCGCGCCCGCCTACGTGCTCGGGTCTACGCTCGGGGCGCTTCTCGCGGCGCGTGGGATCGGGGCCACAAGGTTGGCCGAGACCCTCTCAGAGCTACTCGGCACCCCGGTCTCCGTCGATCAGGCATGGACCTACTTCCTCATTAGCCTCGTTTTCTCGGCGATACTGGAGGCCATTATCTTGGTCTCCGTCTCCACCGCCGCCGGCGTCTGGGCGAAGCGATCCAACCCCGACTGAGCCCGACGAATCTTCTATCTCCCCACGGCTCTGTCTCTATTCCTGCCTGGCCGCCTCCGCCGCGTTCTCGCCGAAAACGAACTCTCCTTCGTCGGGGCGCGTGACGCCGGCTTCCTCGAGGCGCCGGTCCTTCTGGTACTTGCGGATCGCGGCCTTCAGCGTGCCGAGGCCAAGGGTCGCGCACTTGGGTCGCGAGGCGACGACCTGGCGTCCTAACTGTTCGATCATCTCGTTGTAGTCCAGCTCTAAGACCTGATCCATGGTCAGATCTCCCCTGTGAACTTCCTCTAGCAACATGCTGCTCGCCGCCATGCTGATGGTGCAACCCTCACCTTCATAGGTGACGTCGTGTATACGTTCCTGGTCGTCGGCACCCCTGAGGTACACCGTGACCACGTCGCCGCATCCGGGGTTGCCGCCAGGCATTGCCACGTCGGCGTCTTCGATGGCGCCACGGTGGCGTGGCTTCTGGTAGTGATCCAGCAGTATCTGTATCTGTAACTGCCTGTCCAACTATCGACCTTCCACTCTGTCGCTGCATAGACCTTCCGACGACGATTCTATCGCAAGCCCGCGAGCATGCCGCAATTTGCTACAGTTTGATACACTCACCCCATGAGAGTTGGCATAGTAGGACTGCCGAACGTCGGCAAGTCAACGGTCTTCAACAGCCTCACGCGGGCCGTGGCCGAAGCACAGAATTATCCCTTCACGACCATCGACCCGAACCTGGGCGTCGCCCCGGTACCGGACGGGCGCCTCGACGCCCTGGCTGGGGTGATGCGGAGTAAACGCGTCGTCCCGGCGACGGTCGACTTCGTGGACATCGCCGGGCTCGTGCGGGGCGCGAGCGCCGGGGAGGGCCTCGGCAACCAGTTCCTGGGGCACATCAGGGAGTGCGACGCGATCGCGCACGTCGTTCGTTGCTTCGATGACGAGAACGTGGTGCACGTCGACGGCGTCGTCGACCCCGAGGGCGACATCGAGACCATAGACACCGAGCTGCTGCTCGCAGACCTCGCGACCGTCGAGCGGCGGCTGGAACGCGTCGAGCGGGCTGCCAAGGGCGGCGACGCCGCGCTCAAAACCGAGGCGGCCGAGTTGGAAAAACTGAGGGACCATCTCTCAGACGGAAACCCGGCGCGGGCCTATCCGCAGTCCGAGACGCTCGCGGAGGCCATGAGCACCCTCATCACCGCCAAGCCCACGCTCTACGTGGCCAACGTGGACGAGGAGTCCGTGGCCGACGGAAACCGTTACAGCTCGCGGGTCGAGAAGCTGGCGGCGCGGGAAGGGGCCGAGGCGGTCCGTATCTCGGCCAAGCTCGAGGCCGAGGTCGTGGAGCTCTCGGATGAGGAGGCCACCGAGTACCTGGCGATGCTCGGGGTCACGACCACGGGCTTCGAGGAGTTCGTGCGCTCGGCGTACCGCCTGCTCGGGCTCGTCACCTTCTTTACCGCGGGTGAGAAAGAGAGCCGGGCCTGGACCGTTGACCAAGGCTCGACGGTGCGTCAGGCCGCCGGGCGCATCCACACGGACATGGAGCGCGGGTTCATCGCGGCCGAGGTTGGGAACTGGGAGGACATTGTGGGCGCCCGTTCCTGGGCTAGAGCAAGGGAGGAGGCGAACGTCCGCCTCGAAGGCCGCGCCTACGTCGTAAAGGACGGCGATACCATGCTAGTCCGCTTCAACGTCTAGAATCGTATGCCGCCCTTTGTCAGGCCGGAGAAACCGCTGGATCTGTCCCGTATCGCGCTCGTTACGACCGGTGGCGTCCATCTGCCGGAACAGCCACGCTTCGACATAGACGACTTCGACGGCGATTGCTCGTACCGGGAGATCCCGGCCGACGCCGAAGTGCTTACCTGGACCCACGCCTACTACCGCCCCGACGAAGGCTCCGACCTGGACGCCGTTTTCCCCCTCAAGACCCTGCGCAGACTTGTAGAAGAGGGCCTGGTAGGCGGGTTATCGCCGCGCCACTTCTCGTTCATGGGTGCCATACAGGATCCCACGCCGCTCATTGAGGAGATGGCGCCGGAAGTCGCAAACAAATTGCTCGAAGACGAGGTGGACGCCGTCCTGCTCACGCCTTCGTGACCCTTGTGTCACCGGTCCGTCGGACTGGTCTGTAACGCCATAGAGGAGCGGGGCATACCTACCGTTACTGTGGCAATGGAGCACGGCGTCAAGGCGCCTCGGGTCGGTTTCGTGCCCTTCCCTTACAATCTGCCGATGGGCCAGCCGGATGACGGGGCGGGCCACAGACGTGTAGCGCTCGCCGCACTCTCTCTGCTCTACGACCTTGAGGAACCCGGTGAGGTTGAGTTAAAGGGTGCAGGCTAGCGGCGGGACCTAGCCGTTCCGGCGGGCGACAATGGTGGCGGCGTCTGAGAGAATCCATCTACGTCGGTGACGACTCCGGGAGGGAACGATGAGCGAAGTGAACAAGCGGGCTTACACGCGCTTCATAGAGCTGTTAAACACGCAAGATTTTGAGGCCTTGGATCAGGTCGTCGATCCCCAGAGGTACCGCGAGATCTGCGTCGGGTTCACCCCGGGGTGGGTCAACCTCGAGGATGCTTTAGACGCCTACAAACGGATCCCCTCGGGTATCCCGGACCTGAACGCCCGCATAGATGACATGGCCGCCGAGGGAGACAGGGTGTACGCGCGCCTCACCGTGACGGGAACCAACACGGGCCGCTTCTTCGGTATGCCGCCTACCGGGCGCTCCTATAAGGTCAACATGTTCGACTACGCGAGGCTGGAGGACGGGAGGATCGTCGAGCGTATCCAGCAGTCCGACACCCTCTCTCAACTCGGGCAGATGTACTTGGGGGCAGCCAAGAAGGCCGCGGCCGTCGCGGGCGTCGGCCTTCTCGGCGCCGCACTGCTCGCCCTGGGTGGCAGGCGGCGGTCCCGCCAGCGGGACCGTGGCTAGAGATCTGGGTGCCGGTTCTTCTCTCGAACGTCGCGGCGGTTTTGTTCATGGCGGTCTTCATCTGGACCAAGCAGCCGTCCACTATCGCCACTTCGATCAAAGCAAATTCGGCCCAGACTTTCGACAGACCGTTGTGTTTTTTCCGACGCCAGCGGGCGATCGCTGGAGTATAATCAAGAGGCAAATACCTAGTCCAAAGGTGAAATTGTGGCCCTGTTACTGGTGTTGTTCATAGCATTCTTCGTGGTCGTGTTCCTCTTCCTGCTGCCGATCCTCTTCTCGCTGCAGGCGGTTGGGACCCTATTTGTCTACCCGCGGCAGTTGCGGGCGATCTTCGGAAACAAGATCCTGCGCCGCAACCACGCCCTGGAGCACGCGACGATCGTTGTGATGATGGAGAGGGAGCCTGGCCGCAGGCTGAACGGGTTCTCGACCGACGACGGGTTTTTCGTACAGGGCGTGCGCTCCCTGGCCGAGGTCGAGAGCGCCGCCAGGGAAGCCATACGCAGGCTGAAGAACGGGGAGAAGGGTCTCGCCATCCACCGCAACTGCGGCACCACCATCGTCGCGGCCAACCTTCTCGCCGCGGTCTTCTTCCTGGCCACCCTGGGGGTAGGTCTTTACCTGAACCTGAACTGGCCGCTGTACCTCTTGATCCTCGGCAGCGTCGCCCTCGCCCTCGCCCTGCGGGTCCCCCTGAGCCTGCTTCTACAGAGGTTCGTCACCACCGACTCCGACCTGACGAACGCCGAGGTCGGTTGGGTCGAGCCGGCGAACCCCGGTGACCTCAGGAACGGCATCTTCGGGCTCCTACTCGCCGCCTCCACCGTGCAGGTGCGCGTCTTCCACACCGACCCTGACGCGGTCGAGATCATCCGCGACGACGGTGCCATAGTCCGCTAGAGACTCGAAGTAGTTCCCGACACCTCCCGGAAAGGAACCAATGGACGACCCCCGTGCTTATGATGTCCTGATCGTGGGGGGTGGGCAGGCAGGCATCCCCCTTGCCTACAAGCTCGCCGCGGAAGGCATGTCCGTCGCGCTGGCCGAACGCAAGGATCTCGGCGGCTCCTGCGTGAACTTCGGGTGTACCCCCACCAAGGCCGTTGTGGCTTCGGCAAGGGTCGCACACCAGGCCCGCCGCGCTACCGAGTACGGACTCGAGATACCCGAGGTCCGCGTAGATTTTCCCGCCGTCCTGCAGCGGGCAAAGGAGATCGTCGAGCTAAAACGAACGGGACTCGACAAGGGCCTCCAAGAAGCCGAGAACCCGGTCCTGATCCGGGGCCACGCCCGCTTTGAAGGCCGCGAGGACGGAGGCTTCAGACTGCGTGTCGGCGAAGAGACCGTGATCGCGGAACAGGTTGTGCTAGACACCGGTACGCGGACGCTTCTGCCTCCCATAGAAGGCCTCGACGGAGTCGACTTTATAGAGGCGGGCAACTGGCTGGAGAAGACCGAGCTTCCCGAGAGCCTCGCCGTGATAGGGGGCAGCTACATAGGCCTCGAGATGGCCCAGTTCTACAACCGTATGGGAAGCCGCGTCACGGTCGTCGTCGGGCGTTCTGACCACGTGGCGCCGCGCGAGGACGACGACGTGACCGAAGCGTTGCACGCCATCCTGGAAGAAGAAGGCGTCGAGTTCGTGTTCTGCGAGCGCGCCGAGAGCGTCGCCTCCAGCGGGAGCGGCCTCACCCTAACGCTCGACGGCGGGGACCCGGCCGAGCTAAACGTCTCGCACCTCTTCGTGGCGACCGGCCGACTGCCCAACACCGACGACCTTGGGCTCGAGAACGTCGGGCTGGAAACCGCAAAGGGAATCGTCGAGGTGGACGAGCGTCTGGCGACGCCCATCGAGGGGATCTGGGCCGCCGGGGATATCAGGGGCGGTCCGATGTTCACCCACACCTCATGGGATGACCACAGGATCCTCCTCTCCCAGATGTCAGGCGACGGGTCGCGTACCACGGACAGGATCGTACCCTACGCCATCTTCACCGACCCCGAGCTCGGGCGCGTCGGGATGACCGAGCGCGAGGCCAGGGAAGCCGGCTACGACGTCGAGGTCATGAACTTCGATATGACCAGGGAGAAGGGCAAGGCGCGCGAAATTGGAGAGAACAAAGGCCTTATCAAGGTGGTCGCCGACGCCCCAGAAGGAAGCATCCTCGGGGCCGCAGTCCTGACCGTCGAGGGAGCCGAGCTCGTACATGTGTATGTCGACCTCATGAACGCCGGCGCGACCCTGGACACGATCCAGAACGCCATCCACATCCACCCGACCCTCGCCGAAGACATCCAGACCGCCGTGTCGTCGTAGGGACGGTTCGTATGTAGGTGCATTTCGTAGGCGGGATGTAGGGGCGGTTCGCGAACCGCCCTTATCGGTAATCGGACAGGCGCTCCATTTCCGTCACCACACGGTTCAATTCCTCGGCTATGGGACCTTCGCCCCGCAGGCTGTCGGCGACGGCGCGGTAGTACCAGAGCGTGCCTTCTCTTTTGCCGTTGAACCGGGTCCATAGGTCCTCGCCGAGCACCCTGTAGTCGGAGAGGACGGAGCGGGCGTTGTGCAGCTTGTCCGCTGAGGAGACGAGGCGTACGGAATCTGGGGCTCCGGCCAGGTGGTCCAGGTAGCGTTCCTTGCGCTCGCGCCAGGGCGGCTTGGGGTCCTCGTAGGTATCCGTGCAACCGGCCACGATCTCCGCCACTTCGTCTCCGAAGCGGGTGCGGATGTCTTCGAGGATGACCTCGCCACCCTGATCCTCCGGGGCATCGTGCAGGAGCGCGGCGACCACTTCGTTCTCCGTGCCGCCGTTCTCTCCCACGATGGCCGCCACCGCGAGCAGGTGGGTAACGTAGGGTGATTTTGTGCCTTTGCGGACCTGATCCCTGTGCAATCTGGAGGCGTAGAGGAGGGATTTCTCGAACTTATCTCCGTACGGCATCGTGCCTCGCTTTCTCTACTCGGCCAGCAGGGCGGGGTCGAGGATCCAACCCTCGTTGGTATCGCACTCCGGTGGGACGCCGTAGTTCTCATCCCGCATCGTGTAGGCCCACGCCGCCTGGACCGCGCATAGCAGCGAGTCGAGGGCGTCGGCTGAGGGGTCCCCGGTGAACTCTCTCTTCCAGGAGCCATCCATCTCTACAACGAAGCCGTAGGCCTCCCTCAAGGTCGCGGACTCCAGCCCGGCGAGCAGCTCCTCCCGCGCGGATCTCCTCTCGGGCGTGTCTGGTACTGCGTCGCGCTTGTAGGCTTTGCGGCCCAGGAAACGGCGGGCGACGACGGCTGGGTAGGCCTCGACGGCCACCCGCTCGTCGCCGTTGCGGCGGCAGGGCTCGACGCGGACGCCGGAGGTCAGGAGGCGCGGCGCCCCCTGGTAGAACATCTTGCCGACGGGGACGCGGAAGAGCATCATCGCGCTGCTGGACCCGCTCCTGCGGTCGGCGAGCCTGTAACGCCACTTGCTGCCAGACGGCCGCAGGGCCATGTCCGCGCGGATCGAGTCCTCGAAGTCTGCTTTCGAAAGCCGGCCGACCTCCCCAACGTACTCGTCCCAGCCCTCCGGCCAGCCGAGGGCGGACACTAGGGACCTCGGCTGGCCGAAAGGAAAGTCCATCCCGCACACCCACGGGCCGGGTCGTCGCAGGAAAGCTTCGAAGCCACTGAAGTCGGTCAGCGTCTGTGCGTCCTCGACGCAAAGGGAACCTTCGGCGAGCGTGCAGCCGAGGACGATGAGTGGCTTGCGGCGGCCCGGGGCGCTCGTAAAGTCGAGGCCGTAGATCCTCACGCGGGCCCGATGCTACCGGCTCCCGCCGTCTTGCTTCTCTATCCGGTCGAGGCGGTGGACGTCGGGTTTGCGGTCGTCTTCGGGGATCTTCTCGCCCTCGTTCTTGCCGCCGGGGATGTGCCATTCGATCACCTGGTTCATCTCCGCCCCTACCAGCATGATGAGCGCCGAGTAGTAGACGTAGAGCATCAGCACGATCACGCCAGCGAGCGACCCGTAGGTCTCGTTGTAGGAACTGCCGCCGAAGGTGCCCACGTAGAGCGAGAACAAGAGCGAGAAAGCCAGCCAGAACACGAAAGCGAGGAGGGAACCCGGGCTGATCCAACGAAATCTCTGTTTCGCGGCGGGGGCGAAGTAGTAGATCAGGGCGAACGCGAGGAGTACGACACAGGCCACAACGGGCCACTGCAAGACGCTCCAGACCGTGGCGAAGACGGACCCGAGCCCGACCAGGTCGGCGACGGCCACGCCGATTGACTCGCCGAAAACGACCAGCACGAGCGCCCCGAGCAGTAGCACGACCACGGCGAGCGACATGAAGACCGAAAGCCCGTACACCATCCAGAACGGCCTGTCCTCTTCGACCTCATACATTACGTTCATAGCCTCCATGACGGACCTGAAAGCGCCCGAAATGCCCCACAGAGCGAGCAGAATGGAGATGATCGCCCCGAACGTAAACGCGCTCTCTGCCTGGCTCTCGGTGATGCTCAAAAGCTGGCCTTCGATAAACCTCGTCGCCGACTGTGGTGCGACCCCCGAGAGCTTGTCGACCATGGTGTTGACCAGATTCGTCGCGTTGAAGAGTCCGAGGAGCGAGAGCAAGAAGGTGAAGAACGGGAAGACCGCGAACAGGGCCTTGTAGGTGAGGTTGCCCGCGAAGGCCATCACGTGGTCTTCGTCCATCTCTCTGTACGTGAGTTTGAAGAAATCGACGAGCCCGAGGTTCTGTGCGACCGGGACCTCGGCCTCGTTGGCCTTGCTTTCGGCCTTCTTGATCAACTGCATACCCGGTATCTTCATGCGCCGTCCTCCCGTGGGCCTGTGCCCCAGAATGGTCCCAGACCCCGGTCTCTTGGTTTACCCTGGTAGGATCATCCATCTAACAATTGGCCCGAGCAGCAGGGTCATGGGGCAGAAGTCCGCCCCGATGACAGATCAGCGCGGGTTGCCGCTGGACCCCTCTTGCATCGGCGCTCCCGCGCGGGCGCAACCGGTGCAGTTGGCCTCCTTGGTTGTGGTGACCCAGTCCTCGTCGTCGATGGGCCTGCCGCAGTACGTCTGCCTGAACTGTGGCTTGGCCACGTGCACCCTGCCGAGCCCGTTCGCCTGACGAATGTTCATATTTCTCCTTTTCGCCGCCTGCCTCCCAAGTCTAACCCGCCCGTCCACCGACGGCGCGGCGGTTGGACAGGTCGGGAAGGACCCCTATCGTAGCTTTGCGTCACTGGTACCGCGCGGTCCAGGCCCGTCCGCCTATCTGCCAGTCCGTTTCTCCACTCGATACGGCAAATAGTGCGGCCAGATAGTCATCCTGCGGTGTGTTCGCTGCGCGACCTCGCCCGCACCGAGGCACGCCAGGCGGGTAGCATGAGCCCCGCCCCGACGAGGAAGCACACTGCTCCAAGGAACGTTCCTGCTTGTGCCAGCGGAAGGTCTAACGGGGTGTCGGAACTCGGCAACACAAAACTCGCGACCGCCGATACCATAAACGCCACAGAACCCAGCATGTTGAGCCACGTGATCGACCAGGACAGAGTTCGCAACTGCGGACGCCAGACCCCGATTCCAAGGGCCGAAAGTGCAACCGCGCTGGCCACGAGAAACAGAACAGAGCCGAATACGTCAGGTCGCCAGACGTGCTTGTCAGCCTCCACCGCGTTGAGGTTGTTCACGGTCGCAGCAAGGGTACTGATGTTGAAGCAAAGCGTCCCGGGGAACTGTGTGGCTGACGCCAGCCAGTTCTTGTCGCGCGGCCGCCAGGCCCAAACCAGGGCCCGGATGCGGACGTGCTGGCGCTGTTCGTCGACGCCTGTCATCCCGGGACTTTGCGCTTGTACCAACTGGCAGTAAGCCGCCGATGTGAAGAAGATAGATCCTATAAAGTAGGTTATGTTGCCCGCGTCTGCCCCGAACGCGTAAACGTACACGGGGATCGTGCCAAGGACGAAGCAGGACGCACCGAGCATGAACAGCCAAGCGATGGCAGAGTTCAGGCGAGCTGGTTCCGCACGCACGCTTTGCCCCGGTGTTTGCCTTCAAGTCGCGGCGCCTACTCTCAGTCTAACCGCTTCGAGCTCTGAGGGCCCCGTATGCGCCAGTAGGGAGTGCCCCTTGCAGGTGTTGTTGAAGCCCTCGATATCCCTTATGCACCGAAGCTCGTAGGAGGAGTGTAAGGCGAAGTTCGCCCCTGGAGCGTCTTCGAGATCTAGCCCACACGCCGTATACTCCCCGCTTCTGCGGGGAGTATGTTATCTTTGCCACAAACTACAGAGCAGGGAGGTACCCATTGGCTATCTATCTCATGCGCTTCAGCTACACCCCTCAAACGTGGTCGAAGCTAATTCAGAACCCCGAAGATCGCCGCGATGCAGCGCGCACCTACATCGAACAGGTGGGGGGAGCCCTCCACGGCTTTTGGTATGGCTTCGGCGAATACGACGGCTACGCGATCCTCGAGGCGCCTGACAACGTCTCGATGGCCGGGGTCGTGCTTGCTATCACCTCAGGCGGCGCCCTATCCTCGGTAGAGACAACGCCGCTGATGAAGTGGAGGAGACGCTAGAGGCACTTGCGAAGGGAAAGGAAATTGGCTACCGCCGACCCGGCGAGTAGTCAGCGACCACCTGAGAGCGCGGGTTTTGCAACCACGAATGGGAGGCGCCGAGCAAGCAGACTACTCTAGCCCCTCGAAAACCGCTCACGGTAGGCATCTCCGTCGCGCCGCGGCGTCCCTGGGCCCCTTCATCTTGCTGATCCTATCTGGGGTGTTCCTGTTGGGAGGGCATCCCTACCCAGCTGGTACGCTGGCCTTCGGCTCCTTCTTCCTGGCCGCTGCGTGGCTCGAGTTCGGACCGGGAAGGCTCACTTCGGCTAGCCAACCCCTGCGCACGTGAGCTGACCTTCCAAGAATTCAATTTCTTCGTAGGCCCGCCTGAGGACTTCGCCTCGCTCCCGCGGCGGGTGGTCCTTCCACCCTTTCTGGGCCTCGCTAGCCGCGTCGAGCGCGCCAATGGCGTCCTCCGGCGCGGCGTCGGCCACCCCGCACAAGACCTAGCCGGTAGAAGGATCCTCCACGGCGAGTGTGGCGCCCCCGGTGGCGTCCCGCCACTCGCCGCCGACGAAGAGTTGCTTCTTGACGCCGTCTACTACGCTCTGCTCGGAGCTTATGGTGCTCATGCGGCTACCGCCTCCATTTCAGGCTTCTTCTACGGTTTCCGGCCGGACCGCGCGCACCGCCGCACCCGGTCTTCGGCCTACGCCGTATCGGCGCTACCCACCGTCCTCGACAGGATGCCCTCCACCTGCTCGGCCGTGGGCATGCGTGGCGTGTTGTCGATCACGGGATCGGCCAGGGTGTCCCCGACGATCGTGCCTAGCATCCCGCGGGACGGCACGACGCCCGACAGGACGTCGTCGCCCAGGGCCTCGGCGACGATGCTCTCCACCGCGCCTACGGCCGCCCTCGCGTTGGCCTCGGACGATGCCGAGCCCTCCGCCACGCCGAGCGAGCAGGCGGCCAGGGCGATCTTCTCCACGCTCACGGGCAGGTTGAATCGCATCACTTCGGCCAGCACGCCCGCGATGGCGACGCCGTGCGGCACGTCGAGCCTCGCACCGAGCGGGTGCGCGATGGCGTGGCAGAGCCCCAGGCCCGTGCCGGTGGCGAACGCCTGCCCCGCGATGTTGGATGCCAGGAGCATCTGGGACCTTGCCTCGATGTTCTCCCCATGATCAACGGCCGTAAGCAGCCAGGCGGCGACCATCCCGATGGCCCGCAGCGCGAGCCCGTCGGCCACCGGGTTGGCGTTGCGCGACATCAGCGCCTCCAGGGCGTGGGTCATGGCGTCTACGCCGGTGGCGGCCGTGATGGCCGGCGGCAACCCCACGGTGAGGGCGGGGTCGAGGACGCACCGTCGCGGCTTGACGCTGTCGTGGCCCACGTAGAACTTCCGCTCCTCGACGGGGTCGGTGATGACGCCAAAGCCGTTGGTCTCCGCTGCGGTGCCGGCGGTTGTGGGGACCGCCACGATGGGCAAACCGGGACGGATCTCCTTCCCCGGATCGGCGAGTTCGCGCGCGGACCCGCCGTTGGTCGCGTACAAGGAGATCGCCTTCGCCGCGTCCATGGCGGAGCCGCCGCCCACCGCGACCACCACCGTCTGCTCGGTCCCGAACTCCTCGAGCGCAACGCCGCCTTTTTCGACGTCGTGCGTGGTCGGGTTGGGCGCGACGCCCTCGAACACAGCGCTGTCCGATCCCTCCTTGACCCTTCGCCGTACCAAGTCGGCCACGCCGGCCTTGCTCACGCCTGGATCGGTCACGACGAAAGCGCGCCTCCCGCCGCACTCTTCGACGAGGTTCCCGATCCCGTCCACCGCCCCGACGCCGAAGCTCAGGCGGCTGCCGAAGTCCAGGTCCAGGCGCCGGGTGCTAAGTGGCATACGTGAGCCCCGCTTCGGGAACCGCGTTCCCGGCGGGCGTCCGCAAGGGCGTGCACGTGGCGTTTTCGACGAGCCCGACGGCCGAGAGCTGCCCGCCGAAATCGCCCGCAAAGACGCTCGGGAAGTCGCGCTCCAGGAATTGGCTGTTGGCGGCGCGGACCAGATTTTTGCACATGGGCAACCCCATGTTCCCCAATCCGATAAAGCCTATGCGTTGCAACGTGTCCTCCTCGTGTTCTCCGGGCGTCCTTATCGGTCCCACGTTCGTGGCACACACAGCTCTTGTCCTCTGTTACGCCGGCGCGCCTCCGGGTTTTGCTCGTCGGTTGGTCAGGTCTATCCAGGTGGTCTTGAGTTGCTCGTACTGCTCCAGGGCGTGGAGGGACTTGTCCCGGCCGTAGCCCGACTCGCCGAAACCCCCGAAAGGCACCGTTACGTCGGCGGCGTCGAAGGAGTTGACCCAGACCGTGCCGGCCCGGATAGCTTTCGCCGCGCGGTGGGCGCGGGTTACGTCCGAGGTCCACACGGAGGCCGCGAGGCCGTACTTTGTGGAGTTCGCGAGCGAGACGGCGTCACGCTCTTCGTCGAAGTCCAGTACGCTGAGGACGGGGCCGAAGATCTCCTCGTTGGCTATGCGCATCTCCTGCCCGACGCCCTCGAAGACGGTCGGCTGGACGTAGAAGCCGCCGCTGTCTTCGAGGACCCGCTCACCTCCCACCCCGAGCGTCGCCCCTTCTTGCTTGCCGACCTCGATGTAGCCGAGGATACGCTCGAGCTGCTTCTCGTCGACCACCGCGCCCATCTTGGCGGTCGCGTCCAGCGGGTCTTTAGGTTGCATTCCACCCGCTATCTTCGAGATCTCGTCCAGAAGCTCGTCCTTGACGGCGCGGTCCACTAGCAGACGGGAGCCCGCGTGGCAGGTCTGCCCCGCGTTGAAGAAGATGCCAGAGGCGATACTGGAAGCGGCCTCGCGCAGGTCGGGCACGTCCGCGAAAACGACCTGCGGGCTCTTCCCCCCGCACTCCAGAGACACGGACTTCATGTTCGACTCCCCCGCGTAGCGCAGGAAGGCCTTCCCGACCTCCGTCGAGCCCGTGAAGGCCAGCTTGCCCACGCCCCGGTGCCTGCCGAGCGCCGCGCCCGCCGTCGGCCCGTAACCCGGCACGACGTTGAACACGCCGTCGGGGACCCCGGCCTCGGCGGCCAGCCGCGCGAGCATCAGCGCCGTGAGCGGGGACTGCTCGGCTGGCTTGAGCACGACCGAGTTGCCGGTGGCGAGGGCCGGCGCGGCCTTCCAGGCGGTTATGATGAGCGGATAGTTCCACGGCACCACCGCGGCCACGACGCCGAACGGCTCCCGCGTGATGAGCGCCAGGGAGTCCGCGCCGGTGGGCGCGACCTCGCCGTAGCGCTTGTCTATCGCCTCGGCGAACCACCTGAAGTAGCCTGCCGCCCCCGGCACGTCGACGGAGAGCGCGTCCCCTATGGGCTTGCCCACGTCCAGCGACTCGACGAGCGCCAGCTCCTCGAGGTTCTCCTCGATCAGGCCGGCGAGCCGGAGCAGCGCCTCCTTGCGATCGGCCGGGGCCTTGTTGGCCCACCGGCCGTCCTCGAAGGCCTCCCTGGCGGATGCGACCGCGAGGTCCACGTCGGCCGCGTCGCACTCGGCCACCTCGGCGAGCACACTCCCGTCTCTGGGAGAGATGTCCCGGAAGCGCCTGCCGGAGACGGCCTCGCGAAACCCGCCGCCGATCCAGGCCCGGCCATCGGGTTCGAGCGCTTCGGCCCTTCCCGCCCAATCTTGCTTAGAGAGATCCGGCGCGCTGGACGCCATGCTTTTCTCCTTCCCTCGCTTTAACGCTTGAAAAGCGCGTGTGGTCCCGGTATTTGCCTGGAGCGCGCAGGCCGCGGCCTTCACCCCACCCGCACCGTCGGAGGGGAGCCGTCGGGGGCCGCGTCGACTTCCGCGATCGCCTCGAGGACCTCCTCGCTCAACTCGATGCCGAGCCCCGGCCGGTCCGGCACTTTGAGATACCCTTCGGCGTCGAT
This sequence comes from uncultured Rubrobacteraceae bacterium, assembly GCA_963830075.1. Lineage (GTDB taxonomy): Bacteria > Actinomycetota > Rubrobacteria > Rubrobacterales > Rubrobacteraceae > Rubrobacter_D. Next base: position 40,782 of record CAWHLD010000007.1, read on the forward strand.
GTCGAGCGGTTCGGCGAGGAGGAAATCCCGCGCCTCCGCGGCCCAGCCCGGCGGGTCGTACGGGAACTCTATGTATGGTCCACCTCCGACGCCGGCCGTGACGTGCAGGTTGGCTAGGATCCCGATGCCGCCGTCGGTCCAAGTGTGCGGGGTGAACCACCGGCCGGAGGCCAGCGCCAGCTCGGCGATCGTGCGGCAGCGCATCATCCCGATGGAGAGCACGACATCCGGCTGGTAGACGTCGAGGGCGTCAGACCGTAGCAAGTGCAGCAACTCCTCCGGCGTCCGAACCATCTCCCCCCCGGCAACCCTCAGCGAACCCGACGCCCCGAGGCTCTTGAGGCCCTCGACGTCCGTCAGTGGTAGCGGCTCTTCGAGCCAGAGCACGTCCAACCCCTCCAGCCGCCGCGCTATCTTGCGCGCGGCGGCCGGATCTATGCTCGGGGAGGGGTCGCCCGCCATGCGCCAGGCCTGGTTGATGTCCACCATGACGTCCATGGAGTCGCCTACGGCGTCCCTGACGGCCTCGACCGCTTCGACGCCCTCCTCGAACCGCCACGGGTCGACACGCAACTTTATCGCCTTGAAACCGCGGTCCCGACAGGCCAGCGCCGAGCGTGCCCGGTCGATGGGGTCCATCAGGGCCCCGGTCGAGGCGTACGCCGGCACCCTGTCCGCGGCCCCGCCGAACAGGTTCGAGACGGGTTGGCCGCAGATCTTTCCGACGAGGTCCCACAAGGCTACCTCCATCGGCCAGTAGCGCCCAGCGTGGAACGAAAGCGTCTCCAAAACCTTCACGTGGCGGACCATCCTCATGGGGTCTTCGCCGACAAAGAAGTGCGCGTAGCGGGAGAAGTCCGACATGGCGTCCCCCGACCCCACGCCCGTGACCCCCTCGTCCGTGTCGACGAAGACCAGGGTCGCCTCCGAGACGCGCCGGGGGCTCGGGTCCCAGGCCGCCCTGAACGGGGGGTCCAGCCGGCGTTCTACACGCTCGATCCTGACGTCCGTGATCCTCAAAGGACCCCCCCGAAAAACGGGTTGGCGGGCGAGTCGGCGTACTTGGCAGGCGTTATGGACTCGTTGACGGCCACCGTGTCGGACAGCTTGTTGAGCAGGTGGCATGCTTGGGTGGTCCCGCTTCGCCCCGGACCCGCGATGACGATGTCCCACTCCGCCGACCAGTCTTCTCCCACCCCTGGCAGCGCCCGCCTCAGCTTTCCCGCGAACCGCCTCGCGTATCCCATACCGTCCCCTCTTGATCGGTCCTAGAAGAAGGTCTGCCGTCCGACGCCGCCAAGCGCGGTTTGCCACCGCAGAGCCCGAAGGGCGCGAGCGGCGCGGACCCGCCATCGCCCATCCTACCAGCCGAAGTTCGCCGCGGAAACGACACCGTCCCCTACCCCCTGTGGGAGTCGGCGACATGGCAAGAGTCGGTAGCAGCGTTCGAACGTACCCCGGATCGGCGCCCGACATCGCCGGCGAGGGCGTCGCCAATCCTGCGGGTGCGATCTGGGCCGGCGCCCTGATGCTCGATCATGTGGGATACCCCGATGCCGGCGAGCGGGTCCTCTCCGCCCTCGAAGTGACCCTCGAATCGGGCACGAAGACCCGGGACCTCGGCGGCACCGCCAGTACGGACGAGATGACCGACGCCGTCGTACAGAGGATCGGAGACGATACTTGATTCTCCGGCCGCAGCGCCGGGCACGGCACTCCATCAGTCGCAATAAGCAATCCGCCCTCCCGCCGGGAAGCGGTCCGGACATTTGATCTAGCTCACACGGCGGCCAGCGAATCCTTGACCAGGCGTCACAGCCTGCACTATCCTACCTCCCAGTTATTGCAAATGATAATCATTTGTAGAAGGTATTGGCGAACGAGGAGGCGAGATCCCTGTGTTGAGTTCTTTCGTGACCCTATTGAGGGAAGGATTCGAGGTAACGCTCCTGGTCGCAATAGTGCTTGCGTACCTCGTCCAGATCGGCCGTCCCGAGAACAAGAGGCAGGTTTGGTATGGGGTCGGCGCGGCTCTTCTGGTCTCGGTGGTGGTTGGTGGGACGTTATTCGCAACAGTAGGCGGGTTGGAGGGAAGGCCGGAGCAAATATTCGAGGGCGTAGCGATGTGGGTCGCCGTAGGTTTCCTGACTTACATGGTTCTGTGGATGCGGCGCGAATCGCGCACGGTCGCGCAGGGCATCCGAAGGGGGATCGACAGTGCCGTGGAAGGGGGTGGTAGTCTCGCCCTCATCTCGCTGGTCTTCGTGATGGTCGTGCGCGAGGGGATCGAGACCGCGCTCTTCATGTTCGGGATCGCGCGCACCTCCGAGCCGCTGCAGGTGGCTCTTGGCGCGGCGCTTGGCGTCGCGGGTGCCGTGGCGCTAGGTTACGCGGTGTACGCTGGCGGGAGGCGCATAGACCTCGGCACGTTCTTCAAGGTAACGGGGGTGTTCCTGATCCTCGTCGCCGCCGGGCTCCTGGCGCACGGGGTGGCAGAATTCGAGGAGGCCGGGCTACTACCGGCTCTCATGCCGCTCTGGGACCTAAGCGGCTCGCCCGTCCTGGGCGAAGGAGCGATAGTGAGCGAGTTACTTCGCACGTTCTTCGGCTGGAACCCCGAGGCGAGCCTGCTCGAGCTGCTGGCCTGGGTTACGTACGTCCTGGTAGTCGGATACGCTTTCCTACGCCCGCAGCCAATCGCCGGGGGATCCACCGCTACCAGCCCTGCCCCCCGCAGCAGTTAAAGCGAATAGCAGAGGTCAAGACCTCTGCTAATCGCGCACTTCAGCAGTCAGCAGTCAGCACTTCAGCAAGAACAAGGGCTGAAATGCTGACTAGCTGAAATGCTTGCAATGGGCTTCAATCCCATTGCAAGCTGCTGTTGGAGCATTTTGCCAAGGGATTCCCCCTCTTTGCAATCGCTTTCAGCTTTCGGCTCTCGACTTTCAGCTACTTGTCCTGGCTGATGGCTGAGAGCCGAGACAAATGGCTGTAAAATGACGACCGTTATCCGTTCGGGGAGGATGCATGAACGTGTTCGGGATAGACATAGGAGGGTCAGGGATCAAGGGTGCGCCGGTCGACACCGCCTCCGGCGAACTCCTCGCTGAGAGGGTGAGGATCAAGACCCCGCAACCGGCTACGCCAGAGGCGATCGTGGAGACGGCGGCCGAGGTGATCTCGGAGGCCAACTGGCAGGGGCCCGTGGGATGCGGGTTTCCGGCCGTCGTCAAGGGCGGGGTGATCCAGACGGCTGCAAATGTGGACGAGGCCGCCATCGGCTTCGACCTGAGCGCGGCGCTTGAGGGGGCGCTGGATCTCAGCGTGAGCGTGGTCAACGACGCGGACGCCGCTGGCCTCGCCGAGATGCGCTGGGGCGCTGGGAGAGGCCAGGACGGCGTCGTGCTCATGCTCACATTAGGTACGGGCATCGGCACCTCCCTGTTCGTGGGCGGCCGGCTCATGCCGAATACCGAGCTCGGTCACATCGAGGTCCGTGGAAAGGACGCCGAGCACAGGGCCGCCGAAAGCGCCCGCAAACGCGACGACCTCAACTGGAGAGAGTACGCCGGTCGGCTCGACGAGTACCTCCACAAGATAGAGGACCTCCTCTGGCCCGACCTCATCGTCGTCGGCGGGGGCATAAGCAAGAAGTCGGAGAAGTACTTCCCCCACCTCACGACGCGCACTAAGGTGGTGAGGGCCGAGATGCAGAACAACGCCGGCATCGCCGGCGCCGCCCTCGCCGGCCTCCCCGATCGCGCCACTGTAAAGACGGCGGAATGACACCAGCCTGCCGGTAACTCAGTAGATCTGCTCTAACCCCGCCTCTCCCCGCGCGACATGAGGGCCATGGCCTCGGCCCTTCGTCCTGGCTCCTCGTCGAAGACACCCCTGGCCGCCGATGTGACCGTAAGGGTGCCCGGCTTCTGCGCTCCCCTCATGGTCATGCACAGTTGCTCGGCCTCGATGACGACGATTGAGCCGCGGGATCCCAGGTCATGGTAGAGCGCGTCGGCGATGCGCGCGGTGAGACGCTCCTGCAGCTGTGGCCTGCGGGCGAAACCCTCGACGAGGTGCACGATCTCCGAGAGCCCAACGACGCGCTCTTCGGGCACGTACCCCACGTGTGCCTTGCCGACGAACGGAAGCAGGTGGTGCTCGCATATGCTCGCCAGCGGCACGTCCCGCAGCATGACCGTGTCGTGGCCTTCCGCCGCGAAAGAGACGGCCAGGTTGCTGGTCGGGTCTTCCTTGAGCCCCGAGAACAGGTGGGCATAAGCATCGGCGACGCGTTCGGGGGTCTCAGCCAGACCGTCCCGCTCCGGGTCCTCGCCTATGGCGACCAGGATCTCCCGCACGGCACGCGCGATGCGTGGCCCGTCTACGCCGCGCACCTCAGCCATCCCACCACCCTTCGACGACCTTCGCACAAAGGACACGCCCAGATATTTTGCGGCCAAACCTCGCCACCAGAAGTACCTCTCCGTAGCCGATAACGCCTGAGTATAAACCGGGCCCCGGCACAGCGGTCAGTGAGCGCTCCC
>CAWHLD010000008.1:0-70732 GCA_963830075.1 uncultured Rubrobacteraceae bacterium
GAAGGCGACGAGCCTCGCCGCATCCTCGGGTTGTCCGATCCTTCCGAGAGGGCTCGGCGCTATTTCCCGCTCTAACTCTCCGGTCATCCATCCAGTATCGGTAGACCCGGGTTGACGGCGTTGACCGTGATACCCTTGTGCCCGACCTCGATGGCGAGCGTCTTTGTGAAGGCCTCGATAGCGCCTTTGGTAATTATGTAGGCAAGCTCCCCCGGCATGGGTCCTAGCGATTGTCCGGGGCTGAAGTTGACGATCCTACCCCCGGGCCCGCCCGGATACCGCCGCGCGAACTCGACGCTGAGGAGCGCCATAGCTCGCACGTTGACAACGTAGTGGGCGTCGAGCGCCTCAGCATCTAGAGTCTCTAAGCCGTCGCGGGCCGAGTAGGCGGCGGCGTTGACCAGGATGGTGGGCAGCCCGAGCCTCTCCGATGCCGCGGCGAGAAGGAGCCGTGCCGCATCGGGCCGCGAGAGGTCCACCTCCACCCCCTCGGCCCTGACACCAAGGGCGCGCAACTCCCCGAGCAGCGCCTCGGGCTCGTCTTCGTTTGATACCCAGGGCGTCTCGCGCTCGTAAGCCCTCCAGTAGGAGAAGACGACGTCCGCGCCGCGGGTGGCGAGCGCCCGGCAGACTGCCGAGCCGATCCCACGTTTCCGCCCGACGCCGGTCACGAGCGCCACATGACCACGCAGTTCTCTCGCGGGGAGTATATTGGTTGGGACATCGGACATGGTGGTTTCTCCTAAGCCGGACCTTGGCCGTCTCCCAGTCTACAGCTCTTTTCACAGGAGCCGAGCCATGGGACAGTAGAGCAAACGTCCTCAGCAAAGTTGCTTTCAACCGCAAGTCTTGGAGCCTGATACCAGGCTTGCGGAAGGCTCGGTCCTTCCGCAAGCCGCTTTAACTGGTCGGGTCCTTCTCCATTACCTTACGGTTCGTGGTCTCGCGCAGCGCGTCGTGGGCTTCGGCCGAGTCGAGGCCCGAGGCCCTTAGGAGATCCACGGCCGTAGACCTGACCTGGCCCACGAGCATGCTGGTCCTTAGGTCGTTGCGCTCCGAGAGCACGGCCGTCGCCCCTGCCGCGGCCTTCAGGGCAAACCTGCGGGTCTCGACGGGATGCTCGGGCTCTTCAATGTAGGCCGATAGCGCCTCGACGGCGCGAGCCAGGTCGAGTATGGTCTCTGATAGCGCCTCGGGGACATCCTCTCCTTCGCGAATGGTCGTCGCCGCGGCACGCGCGAGCACCCTCACGTTGCGTACCGCGAGATCCAACTGGTCGGCGGCCGTGGCGTAGAGCCCGAGCTGCCCGAGCGCCCGTCTGCGCGGCGGCGAGAGCTTCGCAGTGTCGTAGCCCGCGTCGAGCGCCTCGTCCAAAGCGTCCACCTGACCGCCCGTCTCCCTCGCCTTTTGCAGGGCGCACTCGGCCATTTTTAGGTCGCCGGCACGCAGCGCGGCGGCCGTCTCGCGCAACACCTCGACGAGGTCTTCGAAGATGGGGTGAGCCGCCCGCTCCACGATGTGCTCGGGGTCACTTGGGAATACGGCCCTCACCCCCAGCGCTACACCAGCGCCCAGGAGCGCGTCCACAATGCGGTCGGGCGACCAACCCGAGGTCGTGGGATCGAGCATAACCGTAAACAGCGCCGTCACGCCGGCCTCGGAGACGAGCGCCGGACTGCCTCCTAGCAGCCACGCCACGGCCATCGCCAGCCCGACGACCACCCCGATCTGGACGGTTCCCGTGCCGATGAGCGCCACCAGCAGATCCGCGACCGCGAGCCCACACGCCACCCCGAAGACGAGCTCGAAGACCCGACGTCCCTCCTGTCCTACGACGACGCCCGTCGAGATAACCGCCGCTATCGCCGCGAAGAAAGGCCGGTCGTGCCCGAGCACAGCAGAAGCCAGAAACCATGCGATGCTCGCCGCCACCGCCGTCTGCAAGATAGGCCATACCCCAGTCCCCAACCGGCCAGGCACCTCCCCAAATCGGCGCCGCACTTCTCCGGACCCGCCACCCGGCAGAGTCCACGTCAATCCACCCAAGTTCACAACCAAACACCTCCTTCACGAAATAGTTGGTACTTATGTGCATCCTGCACTCATACGAACTTAGCACGGTGCAGGGGACGATTAAAGGGTCTTGGGGGGCGATTGAGCCAGATGTTATCGGGTTGTTACTCGCGTGTTACTTTCTCTGGTTTGTGAGGTCGCGAGGGGGCTTCTACGGAGTAGAATTCCGGTCCTGCAAGACCATCTCGACCACGAGGATCGCGTGCCCGTAGAGTTCAAGTTCGTGCTCTCCAGAGAGGGTGAACCCGTAGGCTTCGTAGAAACGTCGGGCGCGGACGTTGTCCTGCTCGACCCGAAGCACTACTCGCGTACCAGGTGGGAATCTTGCTATGCCCGTTTCGAGAAGACGCGCCCCGTTCCCTCTTCGTTGTGCCTCGGGCAGCACGTAGATGGCGGAGAGCTCTACTTCCGTGTCGGAGAGCGTCCGGAAGTCCGCGAAACCGTAGACCTCTCCGCCCACCGCCGCGACGAGGAAGACGTTGGACGCCATCCTGCGCCGGAGTGACTCCGCCGAGTAGGCTTGGCTGACGAACTCCCTTCGCACGTCTTCGGGGATCGTCTCGCTGTAGGTGTCGTCCCAGGTAGTCTGCACCACCTCCTGGATCCTGCGTGTATCGTCGACGCATGCTTCACGGATCTCGACGGGCTCGGTGCCCTGATTCAAAGCAATTCACCCCTCGCCACCATCTGCACCTTGCCGCCGACGTGGATGCTCGTCTCATCGCCGATCCTTTCAGACCGCAGGTATAGGAGGGAGGGACGGTCGATCTCGTACCCCTGCTCGACCTTCACGCTCACGGATTTGGTTCCGAAGTAATCGTGTTCGACCAGGTACCCGGCCAGGCATCCTGCGGCGCTGCCGGTCGCGGGGTCCTCGAGAACACCGAGGTCGTCCGCGAACATGCGGGTGGAGAGGTCGCCCGAACCGTCTTCGTGCGGTTCCGGGCAGAAGACGTACAGGTTCTTCCCCGGGCCGGCCAGTTCTACGTAGCGTTCCCAATCGACTTTGCACCGTCGCAGGGCGTCCAGAGTTTTCAGCGGCACGATGAGTGCGGGTAAGCCGGTGGATACATCCTGTGCGGGGAAGCGGTCGTCCATGTCTGTTGGGTCGAGGTTGAGGACTCGGGCGAACGAGGCGGGGTCGAGAGTCTCGCCAAAGGTGGGTGAAAGCTGTCGCATCCAGAGCACCTCGCCGAAGGACACGGGAATCCTTCCGGCTTTCAGGTCGAGGTTTATGTGATCTACGGGCTCGGCCAGGATCTGGTGTCGGATCACGTACGCCGTACCGAGGGTCGGGTGGCCGGCGAAGGGTACCTCCCCACCCGGCGTGAAGATACGGACACCGTAGCCGCCGTCGGTCTCTTCTTCAGAGACGACGAACGTTGTCTCTGAGTAATTCATCTCCAGGGCTATCTTCTGAAGGGACATGTCGGACAGGTCCGCGCCGCCGCGGACCACGGCGAGTTGGTTGCCAGCGTACTTCTCTTCGGCGAACACATCCACGATGTAGAAAACGAGGCTCACGGGCGACTCCTTTCGTGGCTTCTATGAGTAGCGGGGCAGGGGCCCTCCTGCGTCGGCGAGTACGTAGTCTTCGAACATCCGCTTGATGGTGTTCGGCTCGTCCCCGGCTATGTCCTCGTACATGCCGGGATCTTCCCGGATGTCGTAGAGTCTTGCCTCTGTTCGGTCGTTGCGACTCATCATGGCGTAATCCTCGTCCCTGGTAAAGACGTGATCGTGGTACCCGAGCGAGAAGTGGGGCCTCGCCTCCGGCGCTCCGCCCTCGATCAGCACCGAGAGGTCCTGGCCGTCCAGCTCCTGCGAGGGCTCTATCCCAAGGTAGCCCAGGATCGTTGGTGCGACGTCGTGGGTCGAGGCGTAGTAGTCGCTCGTCTCCCCAGCCCCTCTTCCGTCCGGATGCCTGATGAAGAAGGGTATGTCCGTGATCTCCGGCCAGAGAGCGGAGGGGGTTTTACCCACGATGCCGTGCTCGCCGTGGGCTACGCCGTGGTCGGAGAGGAGGATGAGGAGGGTGTTCTCGAAGAGGTCAAGCTCCTCCATCTTGTCGAGGAAGTGCCCCAGCCAGCGGTCCATCATCGTCACCTCGCCTGAGTAGAGGGAGCCCATACGTCTGAGCTGGCGCTCGCTCAGGTAGTCGCTGCTTCCCTCGACCGGAGCGTAGGGCTCGGGACCACCGTAATCATCGCCGTACATGTTTGCGTAGTTCTCGGGAGGGTCCCACGGGGGGTGGGGATCGTAGCAGTCCACGGTGAGGAAGAACGGGCTTCCTGGTTTAGTGCTCTCGAGGAACTCTGAGGCGCGCGTGAATACCTGCGGGGCGAACCAGTCCTCCTCTGATCTACGATAAGCCGTGTTGGCGAAGTACCGCTGAAAGTACTGCATGCCCCCTGTTCCAAGGACACCTTCCTTGATCAAGGCCTGACGGATCTTCTCGGGAGGGGCGGTCCAGAACGGCCTGTAGGAGTCCGTGGTCTGGCCCCGGATAAAATCGTAGGCGTCGAAGCCGCGGTGGAAGTTCATCGAGGCATCGTATTGTTGCAGGTTGTCTGTGACGAACATCGTCCCGTAGCCCGCCGCTTGCAAGGTCTCTGCGAGGGTCGTCTGGTCGTTGGGTATCGGCTGCCATCCCTGCAGGCCTGTGTCGATGCCTTTATAAGGCTGCCAGTCTGTAAAAGGCCAGGTCCTGAGCCCCGTGTGTATCGCCCTCCTCGCGCAGATGGTCGGCGCGGATTCGGGGTAGGCCCTGACTAAAGCGCAGGCTCTCCCCAGCGAGGGCGTCGAGGTTAGGGGTTTCGATCCAGTCGTTCCCATAGGCGCCGACGTGATCCTTCCTCAAGCTGTCCAGGATGATGAGCACTACGTTGGCATCCGCAGACGGTGTCTTGTCAGGGGGGCGGGGGAGCAGGCCCCTGAGTTCGCACCCAGCGAGTAGCGACGCCCCGGCGACCCCGACACCTGACACCGTCAGGAACTCTCTTCGTGTTAGCGTCCGCCCCAGCTTCTTATCCCGCATGCTCGTACCGCCTCCACCTGCTCACAGAGCAGGCTCCATGAAAAGCCTTAGCATACCCGGAAATACTCCAGCAGAAGCATTCATTGGCTCGATGTGACCCAGGTCAAGCCAGTGTACAATCTGCGCATGACGGTCTTTCGCTACGGGCGGGAACACTTCGAGGAGGGAGAGTACGTGCGCCGAGTAGACGCGGCGCCTGGCGATGACCTCGACCCTGTGGTGCGCATCGTCGAGGATCTTGGTACGGTCGAGATCCCGTGCGGCAAAGTGGACTGCCGCAGCAACTGCATCGAGTACATGGTCAGCGCAAAGAGCAGGCGCGACGGATACACCCTCGCCGAGTGTAAGGTCTCGGCTCTTGTAAGCATTATTTAGAGCGGTCAGCTTCGCTCTGCTAGTGTTCACGCCATCGGATCTAGATCCTACTATGCTTCAGACACCCGAACGAGACTGCTTCTGGTCTACCGCCTTGCTGAGGGCCAAGTGCTGACGGCTGATTGCTAGATGTCTTCTACGTCGTAAGTCTTCTGTTCTGGTGGTTTCTCGGGGGCGTAGAGGCGTTGAAGTGCGCCGCCTGCCAGCGGAGACAGGAACAGGCCGGCGAGGCCGGCAGGCATGAGGTCCCTGGCGATGCTCCAGGCGATTAGGAACGGTACACCGGTCGGGTGGACGGCGCCCCTTATGAGGCGCAAGGGGTCGAGGACGCCGCCGGGTGGGAGGATACCGGTCGCGTATATAATGAGGGTGAGGATGCCGGAGACGAGGCCCGTAAGCAGGGCCAGCGCGAGGCTCAGGACGAGTCGCGGCCCCGGGCCTTCCCTGCGATTGCGCCCGATTAGCAAAGCGCCGCCGAAGATGGGGGCCGTGATGAGCCCGGCGAACAGGCCGACGCCCATGTAGACGAGGGCGAGCGTCGTCAGGTCGCCCTCGCTGCTCGACCCTCCCCGCATCATCAAGAGCACAAAAGGCTCGGGAAAGAGCGATTTTATGAACATGAAGCCCGCGCCGTAGGCGGCCCCTATACCCAGGAGTCGCAAGAGGATCATGGGCAACCCACCCTGCCGCCTGTCCGGTGCCTGTCCAGCGTATTCATGGTCTTTTATCATACCTTTGAGCCTACCGCGTAATGCACTTTCCGTCAGCAAGAGCTTTCACGCTGCTTGTGAAGCGCCTCCGCCAAACACTTACGAGCCCCGCGGCGCAGTTTGCTTGCCGGTGATTCTCGGGGACCATGTCAGGCTCACGCCACGAAACGCCAGCTTACGAAGAAGGCGCAGAACAGCAGCGAGACGGCGGCGCTGAAGGAGAGCCAGACCGCCAGCGCCCGGCGGCTCTCCAGCAACGTCGCGAGCGTTATGAAGAGGGGGAAGGCAACTAGGATGTATCGTGAGAAACCCATCAGGGGCGTCGACGGCTTGCCGAAGGTGACGGCGGTCAAGATGAGGAGGAGGGTATACAGGCTCAGCGAGAGGGGCAACACCCTGAACCCGAGCCCGAAAAGCGCCAACGTGAAGAGGAGGAACAGGAGTGAGTAAGCGTCGTTCGCGCCGTGGAGGCGATCTACTACGCCCTCCACCGCCGAACCCGGGGGAGGCTGCGCACCGAGGAGCGCCCCCAGACTTCCGAAGGCCTCGCCGAAGATGTCTACTACCAGGGTCAGGGGGTCCACATGCCTCCTGTTCCAGTACTCTTGCGCCGAGTAGAAAAGGAAGGGATCCCCAAACCGCATCCACAGATATCCCATGTACGCAAAGAGCCCACAAGGCACCAGCGCCAGATAAACCACCTCCCACCTCTCGCGTCCTCTTTCCAAGCCCCCGCTTTTGACCCACTCGTAGAACAGCGGCACCATCAGGAACACCCCAACGTTGCGCGTCGCCGCGGCGAACGCCGCCAGCACGCACGCTAGGAGCAGGTCCTTCCTCACCCCCATAGCCCACAGAGATCCGGCCGAGAGCGCGAGGAACAAGCTCTCTGTGTAGCCCGCGTTAAGGAAAAAGGTGGTCGGAAAGAAGGCCACTATCAGGACCGTACCCCTGGCTACACGCTCACCCCACCCGTCGAGGGCGATGTGGTAGACGAAGTAGAGGGCGAAGGGCAGGAACAGCAAAGACACAAGAGGTGACCACACCGAGAGGGCTTCCTTTGAGAGGGGACCGCCCAGGAGCAAGGCTGAGAACCTGACTAGCAGTGGGTACAAAGGAAAGAAGGCGGTGGAGGCGGGGGAGGCGGCCCCGTATCCTTCTCCCGAGATCCCTATGTACCAGACCCCGTCCCAGTGCGACCAGAGGTTCAGTGTTCCGAAGGGTACGTCCGGGGTGAGACGGTAGAATCCGCCCACGGGCACGACCCTGGCGAGGATGGAGCCGGAGATCAGGTAGAACATGCGGCTCGCCGCGCAGACCGCGAGCACGAACAGGAGACCCGCGCTCCAGGCGTGTTTGCCACTCTTCAACTTCGCCGGTGTTTGCCCGACAGGAAGGTCCCAGTCACCGCCGTTCGAGTGGTTGGCCCGTTTCGAATCGTCCTCGGACACCCTTGCGTTCTCTCCATCCTCGTCGGCCAGTTCCGCGAACCTCGCGCATTGTACTTACCCAGGCATCAGAGCACCCGGTCGGAGATAGTACGCCGCCAGGATCTCCGCTACAAGCCTCCGTCGCACCGACTCTCCCGCGTATCGCCGGGTACAATCGACGTCAGCATGAGCGGAGGGCGAACAGTACCGGACCCGGCAAGGGCACGGCGCGTTCTCGAGGAACGGGCGCGAGAGGCGGGCTTCGACCTCGTCGGCGTGACCGGCGCGGAGCCGTTGCGTGAAGGCGGAGAGCGTCTGAGGGAGTGGCAGGAGGCGGGGATGGCCGCGGATATGGGCTACATGCAAAGGCCTGTGGATCTTCTTTCGAACCCGAAGAAGCTACAGAAGAGCGCCAGGAGCGTGGTCTCTCTGGGGGTCTCTTACTATCCGGGGGATCACCCCGAGAACCAGGTCGGGGGACGGGTAGCGCGGTACGCGTGGGGACGAGACTACCACGTGGTCATAAAAGAGAAGTTGTTCCAGCTGAGGCAGGAGCTCGAGGAAGAGCTTGGGGTCAGGATCAAGGCCCGGGGTTTCACGGACGCCGTGCCGCTGTTGGAACGCTCCGCCGCCCAGCACGCGGGTCTCGGGTTTTTCGGTCGTAACTCCTGCCTGATAAACAACTCCGTCGGCTCGTACTTCTTTATAGCTGACCTGATCGTCGACCTCGACATCGAGCCCGATTCACCCGGCACTGGAACCTGCGGAGGCTGTACCCGCTGCATGGACCGTTGCCCGACCGGGGCCATAAAGGCCCCCGGCGTCGTCGACGCCAGGCTATGCATCTCGTACCTGACGATAGAGAACCGGGGTGAGATCCCACACATGCTTCGTCCCCTCGTCGGGGACTGGGCCTTTGGGTGCGATATCTGCCAAGAGGTCTGCCCTTACAATAAAGCGAAAGCGTCGAGGAGCCGCTGGCCCGAGTTCTCCGCGGAGGCAGGGAAAGGACCATATCTGGAGATAGTTGAGATCCTGAAGTTAAGGACCGAAGAAGAGTTCGAGAAGCGTTTCGAGGGCACCCCCCTCACGCGCCCTGGCCGGGCTGGCCTGTTGCGTAACTGCTGCGTAGCCGCCGGGAACCTGAAGCTCGAGGAGACCGTACCCGCGCTCGTGCGGGCCTTGCGCGAGGATTCTTCGCCGCTAGTGCGCGGGCACGTGGCGTGGGCGCTGGGGGAGATCGGGGGAGCCGAAGCGGCGCTAAAGGAGGCTGCCGGCACGGAGGACGACGAGTGGTGCAAAGGGGAGATAAGGCTGGCGCTCTCGAACGGAACCACAACCGCTACCTTGGGTTAGAATAAGGAAACTATGGCAGATCAGATCAACTACTACGATGTGCTCGGCGTCTCGCGCGAGGCGTCCCAGGCAGAGATCCGGAACGCTTACCGCAACCTGGCGAAGCAGCGCCACCCCGATCACCCGGGCGGCAGTGCCGAGGAATTCTCCCGGCTGCAGGAGGCCAACGCGGTCCTCTCCGACCCGAACCGCCGCCGCAAGCACGACGAGGCCCTCGATCTGGCCCACGCCGCTGATGAGCTGGCGGGGCTCAACCTGGACTTCGGCCCCATGGAGGACGAGCTCTCGGCCAAGCGCAGGGAGCGCGAAACGAGCGGTCCTTCCTTCGGCGAACGCCTGAGGGAACGCTTCGGCAAGAAGGAAGAGGACCCTTACGAGGAACTCCGTAGGGAGGCGCGCGGTCCAGGACGCGGCTCTGAACGCAGGACCCGCGGACGCTACGACGTCAGCGAGCCCCGCTGGTACGAGCCCCACCGCTTCGACCCCGAGCCTATCGACTTCAAAAACGGCGCCATCACGTTCGTCGCGGCCTTTCTGGCGTTTATCGCGATCGGCCAGATCGGACTGTGGGCAACTGGGCAGGCAGACCCGGGGGCCTTCGTCTTCTTGACGGCCCTGGCTCCGTTCATGACGATCCTGTACACGCTGGTAGGGCTTGTCGTGGCCTACTTCGCGTTCAGGGCCGCGGGCTACGCGGCGTTGGCCCTGGCTTTCGTGGCCGCACTCGTCGTAGGCGGCCAGGGTCCGGAGGGGCTGTTGCAGTTCGTGACCGTCGGCATCATCGTCCTGCTCGTCGTGGTCTACCTCGGCAACCGCCGCGAGAGCGCCGCCAGGCGCTGATTCAGAAACCCTAGAAGGAGCCTGGTGGTGATCCCCCCCTCGGAGCTGGAGCGTTTCATCTCAGACTTCGAAGGGCGTCTGGCGCCGGTCGAGAAGGCGGCCGACGAGGCCTGGTGGAACCTGGCGACCTCTGGCACGGAGGAGGCGCAAGAGGAATTCGTCGGCGCCGGCAGAGAGTACACCAAACTCTTCTCCGATCCGGGCGAGTACGAAAAACTCCGCAGCCTCTACGAAGACCCGGACGCCGCGGAAAGCCCGCTCCTACGCCGCCGGGTCGAGGTCCTGTACAGGATGTTCGCCGAGCGGCAGGGTGACGAAGAGATCCTCGGCCGCGTCGAGGAACTCGAGGCCGAGGCCAACGCCATCTACGGCAACCACAGGAGCGTCGTCGGGGGCACCAAGCTGGGAGAGAACGAAGTCAGGGAGCTGCTGCGTTCCTCCGAAGACCAGGACCTGCGCAAAGAGGCGTGGGAGGCCTCGAAATCCGTCGGGGGCGAGGTCGAGGAGACCATCAGGAAGCTCGCTCGCCTCAGGAACCAGCTAGCCAGGGAGCAAGGGTACGCGAATTATTACGACCGCTCTCTGGAGCTTCAGGAGATAGGCGCCGGCGAGCTGGCCGGGATCATGGACGAGCTCGAGTCGGCGACCGAAGCGCCGTTCAGGGAACTAAAGAAGGACATAGACGAAGAGCTGAAGGCGAAGTTCGACGTTGACGAAATCATGCCGTGGCACCTTTCGGGCCCGTTCTTCCACAGGGCGCCGGAAGCGGCCGGCATCGACCTCGACCGCTACTTCGAGGGGAGAAACCTGGAGGACCTGACCAGAAAAACCTTCGACGGCCTCGGTCTCGACGTGCGCGGTGTGATCTCCAGGAGCGACCTCTACGAGAGAGAAGGCAAGAACCAGCACGCCTTCTGCGCCCGCATCGGGCGCGAATACCCCTACGACGTTCGCGTGCTCGCCAACCTCAGGCCCGACGCGTACTGGACGGGCGCGATGCTGCACGAGTTCGGCCACGCCGTCTACGATAGGCACGTCAACCCGAGGCTTCCCTACCTCCTTCGTACCTACGCCCACGCCAACACGACCGAGGCCATCGCCCTGATGATGGGGGCTCTAGTCGACGATCCCGGATGGCTTCGCTCCGTCGCCGGTGCGAAAGGTGAGGATCTGAACGAAGACGCCGAGAAGCTCGCCGTCCACCGCAAGGTCGACAGGTTGACCCTCGCACGCTTCGTGCTCGTCATGTACAACTTCGAGCAGGCACTCTACGCCGACCCGGATAGCGACATGCTGAACTCCAGGTGGTGGGATCTGGTCGAGAGATTCCTCTTCGTGGACCGTCCACCCGGCAGAGACGAGCCCGACTGGGCGGCGGTTATTCACGTCGCCGTCGCCCCCGTCTATTACCACAACTACATGCTCGGGGAGTTGATCTCCGCCCAGCTCAGGAACTACCTGGAATCTCACATAACCCATGGCCCCTTCTACGAAAACGAGGTGGCGGGCCGCTACCTCCTCGAGTCCTTCTTCGGCCCCGGCGCCCGTGAGAACTGGCGCGACACCGTACTTCGAGCCACCGGAGAGCCTCTGAACCCCAAGCATTTCGTAGAGTCTCTCGGTTAGAGCGATCCCTCTATCGTCCTGCCCGAACCGGGAACTCTACCCCATTGAAGGAACCGTCGCGGGCGCTCCCGGTCCCGACCTTCAAGGTACCCGTTCCACCAAACGGCGGCAGGTCGAGGGTTGATTCGAAGTACCCCCAGGTGTGGCTCCAGTCGTTGCTCCTCACGGTCCGGCGCGCCAGGACTCGTCCACGCGGGCCGTTCAGGGTGATGGAGTTCGTGGCCTCGGGATTGCGCGAGTAGCCGCTTACGACGAGGGGATCAAAGATCCCGGCTCCCGGGCGCGGCTCGACGAGAACCGTGTCGCCGCCCTGAGCCGGGATTGGCACCTTGAGATCTTTCCCCGTCGGCTCGAAGTCCACGACCAGGCGGGCCGGGTCCCTGAGCTCGACCACCCTGTAGCGGAACGCGTCGCGCGCGAAGAAGTCGACGAACATGCCGCCCTCCGGCGCGCGCACGACGTAGAAGCTGCCTAGCAAACCGTCGCCAAACTCGCCGTCCGAGACGCACGTCGCGTTTGCCGAAGGCAGGTTCACGCGCAGGAGCCCGTCGCCATTTCGGCTCGCCAGGGTCCACTGTGGCAGGGTAGCGGTGGGCTCCTCGCCGGTTCCGAGGTCGATGACCGCCCGCTCGTAGTCTGGGTGCATACCGTGGCGAACCGCCAGCACCGTATCCGCGTCGTAACCCGAACCACCGCTCTCCTTCGTTTCCTCGACGAACCGGACCTCTGACGAAGCGTCGGCCGCTCCAGCGAGGTTATCATCGATCTGCGAGGCCAGCCCCACCGTGGACTCGGGTACGCCTGCAGCGCCGGACACGCGGTCTTGCGGGGCCTCCGCAAGACCGCCCGAAGTACTTGCGGCGGAAGCCTTTTCGGACCGTGCCGACCGGTCTGAGCCCAGGCAGCCCGCCAAGAGCGTGGCCAACAGGAGCGCGAGCAACAGGAAGGCGGGGGTCCGCCTCGTCTCCCGCCCGCCACCCGTCATGCTCGCACGTCCACGTAAAGGTGTTCGGTCATCAGCGCGGGCTATTATAGGAGCATACGCTTTGCAGAATGTTTAACGTGGTGTTGCGCTCCTGTTACGATGCTGGAGAGCAATAGTTACAGGAAAACGGAGCATGTGAAATGATCGGGCTCGAGGACATAGAGGTCGCTCGGAGGCGCCTGCTGGGTGTGGCGCTCCGCACGATCCTCGTGCCCTGTCCCGGCGGCACGTGCAGCCAGGCATTGTACTTCAAGCCAGAGAGCCTGCAGCCGACCGGCGCGTTCAAACTGCGCGGCGCGTACAACAAGATCTCCTGCCTCTCAGACGAGGAGCGCCAGCGAGGTGTAGTCGCACACTCCAGCGGCAACCACGCCCAGGCCGTTGCCTACGCGGCCCGCGCCCTCGGCACACGGGCCGTCATCGTGATGCCGCGTGGTGCCCCCAGCGTGAAGCTCGAAGCGACGGCGAGACTGGGGGCCGAGCTAGTTCTGGTGGGTCCCGATAGCGCCGAGCGGTCTCTCAGGGCTAAAGAGTTGGAGGCGGAACACGGCTACGTTCCCGTCCCCCCGTACGACGACGAGGTCCTCATGGCGGGCCAGGGCACTATCGGGGCGGAGATCCTCGAGGACCTGCCAGACGTGGAGAAGGTCCTCGTGCCTGTCAGCGGCGGAGGGCTCATCGGTGGGGTTTCGGCGGCCATCAAATTAGTCCGTCCTGGGGTGCGTGTGATCGGGGTCGAGCCAGAGCTCGCGGCCGATGCCAGGGCCAGCCTCAAGAGTGGGAAGCTGGTGGAGTTTGCGCCGGATCAGGTATCCCGAACGGTCGCCGACGGCCTGCGCGTGCAGAGGCTCGGCGAGGCCCCCTTCGAGCACATCCGCGCTTTCGTCGACGACATCATCACCGTAACCGAAGAGGAGATCCTGGAGTCCATGCGCCGCCTGGCGATCCGGGTGCGGCTCGTGGCCGAACCGAGCGGGGCCGTGACTTTCGCGGCCCACCTGTTCCACGGAGAAGAACTGCCAGCCTCTCGCGCTACGGTCGCCGTGATCAGCGGCGGCAACGTCGAACCAGGCCTGCTCGCAAAAGTTCTCACTGGTCCCCCGCTGGAGACCACCCGAAAAGCGGCTACGAGGTAGGAACACCGCCGTTCAAGCGCGGCGTGGGCTCGACGGGGTCGCCGATATGGACCGTCCCGAGCGCATCATGGATGAGGTTCCGGCCGAAAAAGACCTCTCCTTCAGACTTGCGGTATTTCGCGAGGGTGCGAAGCGGCTCTTTGCCGCGGACGCCGGTCCTTTGATCGACCGTGGTTACGGCGCAGCGCGGGCACGCTTCGGCTACGCGGAAGGGAACGCCTCCGATCCGGAGTCGGCCCCAACCGTCTTCGGCATAGGGGTCGCAGCCGCTCACTACGAAGTTGGGCCTGAAGCGGTTCATGGGCAATGGGTTTTCCAATCGACCGTTCAGGTCTGCTAGGGAAGCCTCGGAGATCAGGAGGAACGCGAAACCATCGGCGAAGCTGACCTGGTCCCCGCTCTCAGCGTAGAGCGAATCGACCGGCCTGGGATCATCGTCAGGCTTGCGGACCAGCCGGCAGGTGAACTTTAGGAACTCGCTGAACCAGCGGTCTGCCTCCGCGCCAACGAGGCCTCCCAGGTTCGCGTCGCCCCAGACGTTCACGTCGATGAGGTTCTCGCTATTTTGTTGAAACGGCACCTCGAGATCTGGCATTCCTGGTGCGCCGACGTTCAGGTGTTCGCTGGAGATATGGGTGGAGATCAGGGCCATCCGCGGGTGGGCGCGCTGGGTCATGAACTCGCCGGTCTCGTCGACGAGCATCCAGCTCCGGTCGTGGAGGAGCCCCGTCGCGCTGAGCTCGGATCCCTCGAGGGAGATCCCGGCGCACGATTTGATCGGGTAGACGTACAACCCGCTCAGGGCAATTCTGTTGTCGACGCTCAATTCTTTGCTCCTACTCGACGGCATTCGTAGAGTTCGAGTTCCTAGCGTAGCAGTCTACGTACTGCCTTGCGTATGACGTCGCGGCCTCCATCATCCATCTCAGCGCCGGCAGCTTCAGCGGGAAGGACCGTTCCGACCACGCCCATCCTGTCTTCTGATGCTAGCGGGACACCAGAGGGTAGTGCATCCAGATGTAGTCGACGGGCTGCCCGCGGTTGAACTCCTCGCGCTCTGGCTCGGAAATAGCCGTGAATCCCGCCCCCTGATAACAGGCGAGGGCCGCGTCGTTGTCAGGGACCACACGGACGAGGGCATCAGGATGCCCGTAGAGGGAAGCCCGGTCGAGAAGCAGGCGCACGAGTAGTTTGCCCATGCCGCGTCCCCGGTTGGTCGGTCTCACGATTATGCGGGCAAGCTCGACTTCACGTTCATCCTCGTCTACCCACACTTCCCCGTAGCCGACCGGAGTCTCCCCTTCACACATGACGTAGGGTTTTACCTCGGGGTCGGCGTGCCAAAGCCCGAACACCGACGCGTCGACCGGCCATCCGGTGAGGCTGCCCGCCCACCGATGCACCTCCTCGCCGGAAGTCGGCCAGCCCGCGACCTCACGCGCGTCGGATTCCCGAAACCCGCGTAGGGCCTCAGAACGCGACATGCTCTACGTACTCACGGTCCTTTCGAGAAGATCAGCGATCTTACGTTGGACTACGGAGACTACATCGTCGGTGGATACTATAGACCTGTCGGTGTTGGCGCGGACTTGTATCTCCACTCCCCCGCTCTTTAGCGACCGGGGTGTCACGGTCAGGCGAATAGGGGCCCCGATCAGGTCAGCATCCTTGAACTTGGCTCCGAGGCTCTCGCTCCGATCATCGTATAACACCTCGACGCCGGCAGAGACCAAACCCCGGTAGATCCCGTCGGCCACCTCACCCTTCTCTGCCGCGACGATATGCACATGATAAGGCGCGACGGAGATAGGCCAGATGAGGCCATCTTCATCGTGGTGCTCCTCAGCGATGCATGCCAGGAGCCGCCCTACACCGATACCGTAAGACCCCATCACGACGGGCTTTCGCTCTCCATCGCTGTCAAGGAAACTCGCGCCCAGAGCCTCACTGTAGCGCGTACCAAGCTTGAAGATGTTCCCGACCTCGACACCCCGCTCTGCGCGCATGCCGCCGCCGCAATCGGGGCAGGGCGAGCCGTCCTCCGCCGAGGCTATGTCGGCTAATTTACCCGCCTCGAAGTCCCTGCCGTAGTTCACGTTCGCGAGATGGAATCCCACTTCGTTGGCGCCGGCGACAAGGTTGGGGGAGGCTGGTATCGCGTCGTCGGCAATTACGATGCCCCCCTTCACCCCGAGCGGGGAGCCGTATCCAGGTTCGGCCCCTTTAGCCCTGATCTCCTCCATTAGCGCGGGCCTGAGCTCACTCGCCCCGACCGCGTTCGCCAGCTTGGTCTCGTTCAGCCCCATATCGCCACGCACGACGGCGAAAACGGACCGCTCGAAGCCATCGACCGTAGCTACCCAAAAGACCGCCTTGGCCGTCCTGGACTCGGGTATCTCAAGATAGCGCGCCAGCGCCTCGATGGTGTCCACGCCGGGTGTGGCGACCTTCTCTACCGGCCTCTGCTCCTCGGCCTCGGGGATCTGCTTGCGGAATCTCGCCACCTGGCGGTTCGCCGTGTAACCGCAGTCGTCACACAATAGTACGGTGTCTTCACCGATCGGGGTCAGGTACATGAACTCCTCGGCCTTGCTGCCGCCCATGATACCGACGTCAGCGCTGACAGCCAGAACCGGCAACCCGCACCGGGCGAAGATCCTGAAGTACGCTTCGTGGAGATCCTCGTACTGGTTATCCAGGCCTTCTTCGTCGCGGTCGAGGCTGTACGCATCCTTCATGGTGAACTCGCGGGCCCGGATCAGGCCGGCCCGTGGACGCGGATCGTCGCGGAACTTGGTCTGTATCTGGTAAACGAGCCTGGGCAACCGCTGGTACGAATCTACCTCGCTCGCCGCGAGGCCGGCGACGATCTCCTCGTGGGTCATCGCGAGAACCATCTCTCTTTCCCTACGGTCGCGCAGCCTCACGAGCTCCCGCCCCGTCGAATCGTACCGGCCCGACCGCTTCCACACGTCGGCGGGCTGCACCACGGGCATCGAGACCTCCTGCCCGCCCACAACGTCCATCTCCTCACGCAGGATGGCTTCGATCTTACCGATAGACCTCTTCGCCAGCGGCAGATACGAGAACACCCCTGCCGCGAGCTGCCGGATAAACCCTGCCCGCAGCAACAGCCCGTGGCCCGCAACCTCCACCCCCGAAGGCACCTCGCGCAACGTCCGTCCAAAAAACATGCTCATGCGCATAGTAGCGATCAGCTTTCAGCTATGTGGCCAGATACGCCGTCGTACCGTAATGCACGAGCCCGCTCTGGCGATCCGCCTTCACGCTGCCCAGCTCCATCCGCAGCCGGTCTTGCGTACCCTGGAAATCGAACTCTTGCAGGAGGGAGTGGGCCTGGCATTCGTCGGGACCGGAGACCGTGACCTGGACGGGCGCGTCGCCGGTCGCCGAGAGGGCGCAGGCGAGAAGTTGGCGCGCCACGTCCCGGGTAGAGGCCAGGAAAGGGCCGATACGGGTTGCGGGTCCTAGAGAACTCCGGATCAGGTATCCTTTCATGATGCCCGACGAGTCGCGGGCGACGAGCCCGCGTCCGGGATGTAGCCTGAGGGTAGCGAGGAGCAGGGCCGAACGGTCGGCTCCGCAGCTCCAATGGTCAACACCATACAACTCGGGCAGATCCCCGAACATGAGCGTCTCTACCCTGTGGCCGTCTACCTGCTCGGGCGCACGGAGCCTTCGGGGTCCCTCTTCCAGACGGTACACGGTTCGCGGCGCGGCCTCCGTGAAACCGAGCGAGCGGTAGAGTCCCTCGGCCCTGCGCGTCGAGTAAAGTCTGATGGTCCTGGCGCCGCGGCTTCTCAGGTAGGCTACGGCCCAGGATGAGAGCATGGCGCCGAGGCCGAAACCCCTGTACCCGTCGTGGACGGCGAGGTGGCAGAGGATGCCGATCTCTCCTAGCGGAACGGCGCCGACCATACCGGCCAGGGCACCGTCGGGTGTCTCTGCGACGGCCCAGCGGGCGCCGCGCACACCACGCAGCAGGTCGAACGCCCTGGGATCAGCAGACCACCTGACGACGCTGCGTAATTCAAGGATGCGCTCGAGGTCAGCGTCACCCATCTTTCTGACACGAAAGCCCGGGTCCTTCACGGCACTCAGGCCGTTACGGGCGATAGTTTCATCTGTTTCGGTGCCTTCTCTTGCGGTGAAAGCCAGCATGTTATTCCCTCGATCTCTGTCAATTCATGAATGGAGACTCTTCCGCGCAAAAGGTATCGAGAAAACCTCAGAAAACGCGGATGCCCCGAGCGCGACCCCTAGAGGGACGGTCGGGGCAGGGACGGTCGAGGGAGCCGTCCGGCGAAGGAGCTCAGGGTAAACGATGTGTGATCTCGTTCCACGCCCACAATGCTACACCAGACGACGCTTACTTGTAAGGTCCCCGAACACGGTGCGAGCCGATCCGTAGAATAGAGGGGCTCGTATCAGCGTCGTGACGAACCTGGAGGGAGGATCGGGTGGGCGAACTACTGCTTACCAACGCCCGCGTGCTGGACGGGGCAGGAGGGGAGATCGAACGCGCATCAGTCCGGCTGGCCAGTGGACGCGTGACCGAGGTCTCATCCGACGCAGAAGTGGCACCAGGCGTAGACTCCGAGACGATGGACCTCTCCGGCAAGACGTTGATGCCGGCGCTCGTGGACGCGCACGTCCATCTCTCTTCCTACGAAATGTTGCCCCCGCTGCTGCGGGGGGAAGAGCCCCGCGCTGACGCGGTGCACTACTTCGAGCTCGCGACCTTCGCGAGAGACCTGATCAGGATGGGCATCCTTACGGTTCGGGACGTTGGCAGCATGGACGACCACGCGCTCCACCTCAGGCAGGCGATAAGGCTAGGGCTCTCCCCGGGACCTCGTATCCTCACCTGCGCCCGCATAATCTCGGCCACGAGCCCAGGGTGCCGCATCTTTACCACCATGTACCGTCCGGCCGACGGGGCAGATGAGGTCCGCAAAGCCGTGCGGGAGCAGCTCGCGATGGGCGCAGACTTCGTCAAGATCATGGCCACAGGCGCCCGAAGCGTCGTGCTCGAGGACCCGGAACCTGCCCAGCTCTCCCGCGAGGAAGTCCGAACGGTCGTCGAGGAGGCACATCGGCTCGGGAAGCGCGTCGCCGCCCACGCCGAGGGCTCGGGCGGAACACGCATCGCCGTCGAGGAGGGCGTCGACACCATCGAGCACGGGCTCTCCCTCCACCGCAATCCGGAGCTGCTCGACCTTATGGCCGAGCAGGACCGGACGCTCGTCCCCACCCTCTCTACCTTTCACGACGTCTCGGAGGACCACGCGGAGAAGTACCCATGTACCCTCGTCGAACAGGCCAAAAGGCAACGCGAGGAGGCCCACGAGACGCTCAACGCCGCCACTGAGGCCGGGGTCAGGATCGCGATGGGCTTCGACTCGTATCCACTCGGCGAGAACGCGCGCGAGCTCGTGCGCATGATTGACAGCGGCCTGACCCCTATGCAGGGTATAGTCGCCGCCACCTCTGGATCCGCCGCGGCCCTCGGCCTCGAAGGGGTCGGAGAGGTCCGGGCAGGCGCCGTGGCAGACCTCATCGTCCTCGACGGCGACCCGCTAAGGGACCCCTCCATACTTCAAGATCCCGGGCGCATCCACCTCGTCCTGCAAGCTGGAAGCCCCATCGACGGGGCGTGAGTTTTCTTCGCGACGTGTGGCAGGATTAAACTCAATCGGTCTGTATGACGCCTTCCAGAATGCGGTCAATCTCGGAGACCATGTCTGCGGAGAGCTTCACTCCCGAAGCGCCGGCGTTGTCGTCGACCTGCTCGGGCCTGGAGGCGCCGATGATCGCGCTGCTCACGTCCTCCTGACGCAACACCCACGCAAGCGCGAGCTGCGGCATGCTGAGGCCCGCCTCAGAGGCGACGGAGCGCAACCCTTCCACGGCCGAGAGGACCTGTTCGTTCATGAGTTGCTGCATAAAGCGGTTGTTTTCCGGGTCGGCGGCGCGGGTGCCTTCTTCGGGGGCCTCATCGGAACGGTACTTGCCGGTTAGGACGCCCTGGGCCAGCGGGGAGAAGACCACCTGGCCCACGCCTTCGCGCTCGCAGAGGGGTATCACCTCGCCCTCTATTTTGCGTTGGATCATGTTGTAGCGCGGCTGGTTGGAGACTATCCGATCCAGGTTCATCTCCTTCGAGATCCTGAGCGCCTCGGAGATCTGGCCCGCCGTCCACTCGGAAACCCCAACGTACAATACTTTGCCCTGCCGCACGAGATCATCTAGCGCCCTGAGCGTCTCCTCTAGCGGCGTGTTTTCGTCGTAGCGGTGGCACTGGTAGAGGTCGACGTAATCGACGCCGAGCCTCCTTAGCGAGGCATTACACTGCTCTGTTATGTGCTTGCGTGAGAGACCCCGGTCGTTGGGACCCTCACCCATCGGAAAGTACACTTTGGTAGCCAGAAAGTACGAGTCGCGCTCGAAATCCTGCAGGGCCCGGCCCACGATTTCCTCGGCGGCCCCGCGCATGTACACGTTGGCCGTGTCGAAGAAGTTGATGCCTATCTCATACGCCCTGTCCACACAAGCTTTCGCCTGCTCCTCGGCGACGCTCCCCCCGTAAGTCAGCCAGCTACCGAGGGAGATCTCACTAACCTTAACCCCGCTGTTGCCCAAGCGCCTGTACTCCACCAGTACCTCCGTCAAATATAGAACGAGTGGCTAATGGTACACGCTGCGAACAGGCCGACCGTCACCGGTTTCGAGGTCGGCGGCACGGCGCATGTCCCTCCTCAGCGCTGTAACCGGCCTTGCTTACTGATTTGTTGTCGGTTAGGAGCATCTTTATTGCAAGAACGTCCCATTTTGTTACAATGCTCCCATCAATCATCGACCCACGAAGAAGGAGCGGGAGCCACGGTGCGAACGACGCTACAGCCCGGCCTGACGAATAGGCTGACGAAGTATCTCAGGACCACGCAGCAGCTCATAGAAGAGGGCCGCGACGCGGTTTCCAGCAAGGAACTCGGTGACTTCACCGGCATAAACCCGGTGCAGGTACGCAGGGATTTGAACGCTATAGGCTTCTCTGGCACCCGTGGGGTCGGGTACCAGGCCTACGACCTCGTCGAGGCCGTCCGCGACATACTGGGTCTGAGGCAGACCTACAACATCGCGCTGGTCGGCGCCGGCAACCTCGGCAGCGCCATTGCGGCCAGCACCATCCTTCCCAAGAGGGGCTTCGTCATCCACGACGTCTTCGACGACAACCCGGAGAAGATCGGGCGCACCGTAGGCAACGTCGTCGTCAAGCACATCGACGAACTCAAGAAGAGCGTTACGGAGGCGGAGGAGATCATCGGCATCATCGCGACCCCTGCCTCCTCGGCCCAGGAGGTCGCAAGCCTGATGGTCGACTCCGATATCAGGGTCATCCTCAACTATACTGACGTCCTGCTCCACGTCCCAACCAACGTCGACGTTCACCGTATCGACCCAACCGCCCAACTTATGCATACGCTTTACTACCTGACTCAGGCAGAGGGGCAAGAAGCCTCTTAGAGCGGTCATCTACCAGCCGTCAGCTTGCGGCTTCCGGCAAACTAGCCGGAAGCCGCGTTTTTCTTTATGGACGCGTCCACGTGAAAACATAGCGCCATACTGGCGTCGGCTGATTGCTGACCGCTGAAAGCTAGAAAGGGGAAGAGCCTGGAACGCACCTAGGGGTGATAGGTGGGGAAAGGGAAAGGAGGAGTAGCGCCCCAGGCTCTTTAATTGTGCCGGTTTAGTTTCGCACCAACCGACTGACCGGATGATACATCGCTCGCCACACTTTGTAAAGGCTTTGAAACATCGAATTTAGAAACTTTCTGTAGATATCTGCAAACTGCATATAAAGATGTAGTCTCCGGGTCCTGCCACGGGCTGCACGGTATCTCCGGCGGCGGACCGGCCCTCATCTTTCATTCTAGGGAACCATTCGAAAAAGTGCGAGAAAAGCCTTGACCCTCACGTTGCGTGAGGCTTTAGGATTCTCTATGACAAGGAGGTGAACCGTGGGCAACTTGAGAACAGCGGGATATTCGGTCGGAGAAGTAGCGGCCTTCTCGGGTGTGACGATCCGGACGTTGCACCACTACGACGAGGTCGGCTTGCTCTCGCCGGGCGGGCGTAGCCCGTCGGGCTACCGCCTCTACGAGGACTCGGAGCTCGAAAGGCTACAGCGAATACTATTCTACAGGGAGCTCGGGTTTACCTTGAAAGAGATCCAGGCCATCGTCGAAGACCCTGGCACCGACGCCGCGGGGCACCTGCGCCGCCAGCGCAAGCTGCTGACCGAGAGGATAGAACGCCTGGGCGCGATGGTCGACGCCATCGACTACGAAATGGAGGCAAAGAGGATGGATATTAGACTGACACCAGAGGAGCGCTTCGAGGTCTTCGGAGATTTTCGCCCCGAGGACCACGCCGAGGAAGCAGAGCGGCGCTGGGGCGAGACCGAAGCTTACAAGGACTCCAATCGACGCGTCTCACGCTATACAAAGGAAGACTGGCAGAGGCTCAAGGCCGAGGAAGCTGAGATCCGCACCCGCCTGGCCGCGGCACTGGATTCCGGTCTGACACCGGATAGCGAGGAAGCGATGGCGGCGGTCGAGGCCCACCGCCAGCACATCAGCCGGTGGTTCTACGAGTGCGGCCACGAGATGCACCGCGGCCTAACCGACATGTACGTAAGCGACGAGCGTTTCCGCTCCCACTACGATACGCAGACCCCAGGCCTGGCCGCCTTCATCAGGGAGGCTGCCCACGCGAACGCGGGTCGCACCGAGCACGGTGATCGCCAATAGGCTAACGAAGTCCGTCTGGCACGCCTCGCTTCTGTGCAGGCGTGCCAGACGGACAAGACGGACTTCCTGATGCAGGGAGGTCATGCAGCAAAGGGCGTAGAGCGCAGCCATCGCGAAAGAGATAGGAGACGGCGTCTAGGGTCTCACGGGCATTGTGCGTCTTGGGGCGTCCTATAGCCCTTAGGGCGGGCAGATGAGATTTGAGGTAGGACCACTCGGCGTCGGAGAGGTCGGTCTGGTATGCTTTTCTCGTGTTCGGTAGTTTACCTAGCGAGTACTTAAGAACCCCCTTTTCAGACGGTTTCGTAGGGTCTTTCTCAGAAACTAGGCGCTCTACGGATCGCCACGCTCATTGGGTTCTATATCATGACCGAGAGGAGGCCGTTGGGACGAGGTTCGGGCAGGTGGAGCATGTCATGAGAAGCGGCAAGAGCCGGAACGTTCTGACCACCAGAGGTAGACTAGGTTGAGCGTTCTGCACTTGAGGGTGATCCTGAACGCGGTGGCTATGCTCATCTGCGCCGGGGGCGCAGCGATGCTCGTTCCAGCGGCGTACTCGCTGCTGAAGGCTCCTGACGAGGCCTGGATCTTCTGGTCGCCTGCCGTGATCGCCCTGGCTGTGGGCGCGGTCCTCTACTACCTCACGCGCAGGCAACCACGCAGCTACGTATCGAGGCAGAGCATGTTCCTTATGGTGGTAGCATGCTGGCTTGGCGTGGTGCTCATTGGTACCCTGCCGTTCATGCTCTCGGGCCTCATGGGTCCTGTGGACGCCTTCTTCAACTCCATGGCCGGTTTCACGACCACGGGGGCCGCAACGGTCACACCGGAAGAGCTATCACCCGCCTTGCTGCTCTGGCGCAGCCTTAGTCAATGGATCGGGGGGATAGGCATCGTCGTGCTGTTCGTGGCCATCGCGCCGCAGGCCGGGTTCGGCGCCACCCAGCTCTACACGGCCGAGGCAGCGACCCCGGTGCAGGAGCGGATCACCCCTCGCATTCGGGACACGGTCAAGGTGCTGGCCCTCGTCTACAGCAGCCTTACGCTTGGGGGCGTGGTCGTGCTGCACCTGGCCGGGATGGGAACGTTCGACGCGGTCAACTACGCGCTCAGCACCGTCTCGACCGGCGGGTTCTCTACCGACTCGGACTCGGTGGCGGCCTTCGATTCCTGGGCCGTCGAGCTGGCGATCACGGCGGGGATGGTGCTGGCCGGTACGAACTTCGCAATCTACTATATTGCGGCCCAGCGCGGGTTGGGACGCGCCGTCGGCAACGCCGAGCTCATCACCTACCTCGGGGTGATCCTCGCGAGCACCTTGTTGATAACCGCCGACCTTCGCGTCTCTGACCACAGCGCCTCGACGGCCATAGCGTTCCGCGAAGCCCTTTTCCAGAGTGCGAGCCTAACCACGGGGACCGCCTTCAGCACGGCCGACTGGAGCGCCTGGCCTCCGTTCTCGGTAGGGCTGCTAATTCTGATCATGGCCGTCGGCGGTTGCGCGGGTTCGACGGCCGGTGGCATGAAAGCTATCCGGGTCTACCTGCTTTCGCGCAACGCCGCACAAGAGATGTTTCGCCTGGTCCACCCGCGGGCCGTTACGCCCCTCGTGTTGGGCGATCGAGTGCTGCCCGAACGAATCCGGGTGGGGGTCCTCAGCTTCTTCTTCGTATACGTGGCGACCGTGGCCGTTGGTACTCTCCTCATCGCCCTGCACCAGGTCCCTGTGGGGCAGGCTTTTGGATCCGTGTTCTCGTGCGTGAACATAACAGGCGCGTTCCCCGGTGCGGCTGGGACCTCGCAGTTCTATGCCGATCTGCCCGCAACGGCCAAGGCCATATTGGCCATCTTGATGCTCCTGGGACGCCTGGAGCTCTTTACGGTTCTGGTTCTGCTTAGCCCCGCGTTCTGGCGAACTTAGGCCCTCCCGACAAGCGCGGGCGTATGCTACGACTCTTCTTCGACAACCTTCTCGTACTCTTCTGGGGAGAGGAGGTCGGCCTCTTCTGAGGTGCGGAGCTTGACGATCCAGCCTTCCCCATATGGGTCGTCGTTGATCTTCTCCGGCGCATCTTCGAGCGAAGAGTTGACCTCGACGACCTCGCCCCCTACCGGCGCGTAAAGATCGGAGACGGCCTTGACGCTCTCGACGGTGCCGAAAGACTCGCCGGCGGCGACGGTCGCTCCCTCCTCGGGCAGCTCGACGAAGACGACGTCGCCGAGTTCTACCTGGGCATGCTCCGTGATGCCTATCGTCGCGGTATCGTCCTCCGTGCGGACCCACTCGTGGCTCTTGGTGTACTGAAGGTCATCCGGTATGCTCAAGGTTCTCCCCTATCCCCTGTCGCGTTTGTAGAACGGTATCGGCACGGCCCTCGCCGGCACGGGGTTGTCCCTTATCAGGATCTCAAACCAATCTTCCACTCCCGGGTCCACGAGCGCAAGCCCTATCGCCCGGTCGAGGGTGGGCGACTTGGTGCCGCTCGTGACCTCGCCGACGATCTCGGCCCCGCTCGTTACGTGGTAGCCGTGGCGGGCGATCCCACGCCCCTCCATCTCGAAACCGACGAGCTTCTTGCGCAGCCCTTGGGTGTCCTCGAGCAAGAGCGCCCTCTGCCCGATAAACCGCTCCTGCTTGTCGAGATGCACCGCGAAGCCGATGCCTGCCTCCAGCGGCGTGGTCTCGGCGTCGAGCTCGTTCCCGTAGAGGCACAACCCCGCTTCGAGGCGCAGCGTGTCCCTCGCCCCGAGCCCGGCAGGCGCGGCGCCTGCTTCGATCAGACGCCGCCAGACGCGCGGCGCACCGTCTGGCTGCAGGTAGATCTCGAACCCGTCCTCGCCCGTATAGCCGGTGCGCGAGATGAGAACCCGTACATCCTCTACTTCCCCTTCGAGGAACCGGAAAGGCTTTAGTCCAGACAGCTCCGCGTCGGTGAGGCCTTGCAAGAGCTCCGCGGCCTCGGGCCCCTGCAATGCCAGGAGCGCCCAGTCGTCAGACTCATCCGCGACCTCGACTTCGAGGTCTGCTGTGTTTTCCTTGAAGTGTTTTACGTCCTTCTCGCGGTTGGAGGCGTTTATCACGACAAGGAAGTCATCCTCTCGCCGGTAGACGATGACATCGTCCACCGTTCCCCCGTTCTCGTAGCAGACCGCACAGTAGCCGGCCTGCCCGACGTCTAGACGTGAAACGTCACGGGTTACGAGGCGCTGAACGGCGGCCTCGGCTTCAGGACCGCGGAACACGGCCTCGCCCATGTGCGAGACGTCGAAGAGGCCGGCGTGATTGCGAACGGCCTCGTGCTCCGCCTTTATGCCCTCGTACTGCACGGGCATCTCGTAGCCCGCGAAGTCCACGAGCCTCGCCCCGAGTTCTCTGTGCTCGTCGTAGAGCGGGGTATGTTTCGGTGCCTCTCCGGCCACATCTACCACCTGGCCTTGAGTTGCCTGGCGGCGCGGGTCTCGTCGAGGCGGCGAGTGGGGGCGTGTGTCGGGGCCTCTTCGAGGTCTTCCTGGCTGGTTTCGGCCAGCTCGAGCATCGTCCCGATAAAGTCGTCGAGGGTCTCCTTGGACTCGGTCTCGGTGGGCTCGATCAGCATCGCCTCCTTGACGACGAGGGGGAAGTAAATCGTGGGCGGATGATACCCGTAGTCGATGAGCCCCTTGGCAATGTCGAGTGCCTTTTTACCCTGCGGCGGCTGTACTACGACCTCGTGCTTGCACAACTCGTCGTAGGGAATACGATACGTTCCCCCAAGCTGTGCCCGTACGTAGTTGGCGTTGAGGACGGCCATGTCCGTGACGTCCCTGAGATCCGGACCATGCATCCTGATGTAGTTCCAGGCCCTGAGCATCTGGCCGAAGTTGCCGTGGAAGCCGGCCACGCGGCCGATGCTCTTCTCGGGACGGACGAAGTGGTACGACTCGCCTTCCTTCTCTACTACCGGGTCTGGTAGGAAGGGGGCTAGGTCTTCGGAGCAGGCGATGGCTCCGCAGCCGGGGCCGCCGCCGCCGTGGGGGGTCGAGAACGTCTTGTGCAAGTTGAAGTGCATTATGTCGACGTTGGCCTCGGCGGGGCGCATGCGTCCCATGTTCGCGTTCATGTTCGCGCCGTCCATGTACAGGAAGGCACCGGCCTCGTGCAATACCTCCGCTATCTCCTTAATGTTGCGCTCGTAGACGCCACAGGTGTTGGGGTTGGTGATCATGAGCGCCGCCGTAGTTTCGTCGACCATCTCTCTCAGCTCGTCCACGTCGACGCAGCCGTGTTCGTCGAGCCCGACCTCCTTGGACTTGAACCCAGCCATCGAGGCCGTCGCAGGGTTGGTCCCGTGCGCCGTCGAAGGGACGAGGACCGTGGTCCGCTCTTCGTCGCCTACATCCTCGAAGAACTTCTTGACCATCAGGATACTCGTTAGCTCACCCTGCGCCCCCGCCAGCGGCTGCAACGAGACGTGCGGCAGCCCCGAGACCTCGGCGAGAAAGCCTTGCAGCTCGTGCATGATGCGTAAAGCGCCCTGTGCTTGAGACTCGGGCTGGAGCGGATGCAGTCCGGCGAAACCTGGTACGGCCGCGGCGGCCTCGTTGGCGCGGGGGTTGTGCTTCATCGTGCACGAGCCAAGGGGATAGAACGTCGTGTCGATGCCCTCGTTCTCGCGCGAGAGGTTGGTGTAGTGGCGGATCACAGTCGGCTCATCGACCTCAGCGAGGCGCGGCTTCTCCCCACGGAGCGCCGCCTTCGGCAAGACACTTTCCAGTTCCTTCATCTCGACGTCCGGCTTCGGGAGGGTGTAGCCCCTGCGGCCCTCGCGGCCTTTGTCCCGGATCAGGTCAAACGGCATTCTCTACCACCTCCACAAAGG
The DNA here is from genome assembly GCA_963830075.1 of uncultured Rubrobacteraceae bacterium. GTDB lineage: Bacteria > Actinomycetota > Rubrobacteria > Rubrobacterales > Rubrobacteraceae > Rubrobacter_D. Next base: position 27,262 of record CAWHLD010000008.1, read on the forward strand.
CATCGAGTTCGTCTTTGGTGCGTTTCTCCGTCACCGCAACTAGCATCGCCCCATCCCCAAGGTCGAGCCCGCCAACTATACCGGCGTCCAACAGTGCCTCGTTGGCCTTATCCACGTCAGGCAACTCCACCACGAATTCCCACAGGAACGGCGCCTCCGGATACCGAAGCTTCAGGCCGGCTTCGTCCAATCTCTCGGCCAGATAGTGGGTTTTCGCGATCGAAAGTTCCGCCACCTCGCGCAGCCCTTCCGGACCCATGAGCGCCGCGTACACGGTCGCTGCCAGGGCCGTAAGCGCCTGGTTGGTACAGATGTTGGAGTTTGCCCTCGCGCGCCTGATGTCCTGCTCGCGGCCCCGCAGGGTGAGGACGTAGGCGAGCTTGCCGTCCTTGTCGATCGTCTCCCCGCAGATGCGTCCGGGGAGCTGGCGGACGAATTCCTGCTTCGTCGCCATATAGCCGGCGTAGGGACCGCCGAACATAAGCGGCATCCCCAATGGCTGGGCCTCGCCGACCGCCACGTCGGCCCCGAGTTTTCCCGGAGCTTCGAGGATGGAGAGAGAGATCGGGTCGCACACAGAGACGCATAGCGCTTCCACCTCGTGCGCCGCCTCGGAGGCGGCCTGAATGTCTTCGACGACCCCGAAGAAGTTGGGGCTCTGCACGAAGACGCCGGAGACGTCGTCGGGGACGCTGGAGAAGTCCGTGGTGCCGTTCTCGAAGGGAAGGTCAACTAGTTCCACGCGGTAGGTCTCCATCACCTCGCGGTAGCGGGGGTTCAGGCCGGCGGAGACGGCGACTTTGGGGTCTCTCTTCGTCAACCTTGCTGTCATCAGGGCGGCTTCCACGACGGCGTTCGCGCCGTCGTAGACAGAGGCATTGGAGATCTCCAACCCGGTGAGTTCGGAGATCATGGACTGGAACTCGAAGATAGACTGGAGGGTGCCTTGGCTGATCTCCGGTTGGTAAGGCGTGTAGCAGGTGAGGTATTCGCCGCGGGAGATGATCGCACCGACGGCGGAGGGTACGATCCTGTCGTAAGCCCCCGCACCGAGGAAGATCGGAAGTCCGGCGACGTTTTCTTTCGCCAGAGCATCGACCTCTCTCAGCGCCTCGTATTCGGAGAGGACCTCTGGAAGGTCGAGTTCTCCTTCGTATTTCGGGCTGACGTCGGCGAAGAGGTCGTCCAGAGTATCGACCCCGATGGCCTCCAGCATTTCCTGTACATCGGCCTCGGTGTGCGGTGTGAATCGCGCCACGCGGCTATACCCCCTGTCTCGGGTGAGCGTTGCTTTTTCCGCCCTGTCCCAAACCTGAGAGTGTTACCCCGTCGGCGCCGGCACATACCGGACTCTCCAGGACGCCCTCCGGCCCGCGGTCCTTCTGCCTGAGAGATTCAGATTGCCCAAGCAACCCTTTCACCTTCGGCGGCCGTCACGAGGTCTCCCCACCCTTAGACGACTCTCTCCCGCGGCCCTCACCGGGCAAGTTCGGACTATAGCATAAGGGGCGTGGCACAGGACGTGTTCGCACTTCCCTACGTGTACGCCTCGCGCCCTACCCTGACGGAATCTTTTTGCGCGAAGTGGTCACTGATGTATTTCTCACCTTCGTCACAGAACAAGGTGACTATCGTCCGGAGCTCCGGGTAGGATACGTACACCCGCTTTGCGGCGATGAGGTTGGCTCCGCTGGAGGGGCCGACAAAGAGGCCGTGCTCCCTGGCGAGGCGTCGCATCTCCCCTACAGCCTCCTCGGAGTCTACGGTCAGGGCGGTATCCACTAGTCTCTGGTGACGCTCGAAGATGCCTGGGACGAAGCCGTCCGATATGCCCTCGATAAGGTGGTCACCGATCTCCCCGCACAGAATCGTCGATGATTCGGAGGGCTCCATCGCGAAGAGCTTGACGGCCGGGTTGACTTCCCTGAAGGCTTGCCCAACCCCGATCAGGGTCCCACCAGTACCAACGCCCATGACCACAGCGTCGGGCACGAGGCCCTCGGGGAGCTGAGAGAGGATCTCCGGTCCGAGCCAGATCCTGTTCTCCTCCACGTTCCACTCGCTCTCGAACTGCGAGGGACAGAAATAGCCGTCCTCGCGACCCAGTTCTTTGGCTTTTTCGAGAGCCTCGTTGACGTGGAAGTGGCCGACCTCCATCACCTCGGCCCCGAACGCGCGGCTGATGGCGACCCGCTCACCGCTCATGCCTTCCGGCATTACTACGAGCATCCTGTAGCCCTTGACCGCGGCGACCATAGAGAGGGCGTTGCCCGTATTGCCCGACGTGGCCTCGACGATGGTGTCGCCCTCTTTGAGGAGCCCCTCGTCCTCGGCGCGCTCGATCATGTACTTCGCGATCCTGGCCTTTACGGACCCTGAAGGGTTGAGATATTCCAGCTTGCAGTAGATGCCCTCCACTTCGAGCATCGGCGTGTCCCCTATGGCGTCGAGGATGCTTTTGGACAGACCGCTTTTCATGCCGACCACCTCCTACTCCGGTGTAACGTATGCCCCGGAGAGGCCCCCGTCAACCAGGAAGGTCGAGGCGTTGACGTAGGAGGCTTCGTCGGACGCCAGGAAGAGAACGGCGGCGGCGATCTCCTTGGCCTCCGCGAACCGGCCCATCGGCAGGTGTACGAGCCTGCGCTGTGCTTTCTCGGGATCTTTGGAGAAAAGCTCCTGCAATAGCGGCGTGTTCACGGGTCCGGGACAGAGCGCGTTGACGCGAATGCCCTGCCGGGCGAACTCGACACCTAGCTCACGGCTCAGGGTCAGTACGCCGCCCTTCGAGGCGGTGTAGGAGATCTGGGAGGTCGCGGCCCCCACGACGGCGACGAAGGAGGCGGTGTTGACGATCGAACCCCCACCCCGCTCCAGCAGGTGTGGTATGCCGTACTTGCAACACAGATAGACGCTCTTGAGGTTGACGTCCTGCACGCGCTGCCAGACCTCGAGGTCGGTGTCGAGGATCGAGGCGTCGTTCGGCGGGGAGATTCCGGCGTTATTGAAGAGCACGTCGATGCCGCCGAAACGCTCCGACGTTTCGCGGTACATCCGCTGGACAGCATCAGGGTCCGTGACGTCGGCGTGGACATAGAGGCCGTCGATCTCGCCCGCCGTCTCATTGCCTGGTTCGTCGGCGAGGTCGGCGATACAGACTTGGGCGTCCTCTTCGGCGAAGCGCCTGGCAGTCTCGCGGCCTATGCCGCCGGCGCCGCCGGTTACGACGGCGACCTTTCCTCTGAGACGTCCCGGCATGCCTAGTCCTCCTCCGTGGACAGGTAGACGTTCTTGATCTCGGTGTAGTAATCCAGGGCGTGCGGGCCGAGCTCGCGCCCAACGCCCGACTGCTTCATCCCCCCGAACGGGGTCGCGACCCTGACCGAGGTGTTCGAGTTGATGGATAGGACTCCGGCCTCGATGCGACGGGCTACGCGCATGGCGCGGGCGACGTTCTGCGTCCAGACCGAACCAGAGAGACCGTAGACTGTGTCGTTCGCGAGGCGCACCGCGTCCTCTTCATCATCGAACGGGATCACTGCGACTACGGGACCAAATATCTCCTCGGCTGCGGCCCTGTCTTTGTTGTCTACGGGCGCCAGAACTGTTGGCGGATACCAGAATCCGGGGCCCTGTGGCGCCTCGCCCCGTATAGCCACAGGCGCGCCTTCGGGTACGTATGCGGCCACCTTCTCGCGGTGCTCGGCGGAGATCAAGGGTCCCATGTCGGTAGCCTCGTCGAGGGGGTTCCCGACCCGCATCCCCGTAACGGCTGGTTCCATCAAGGAGAGGAACTCATCAAAGATGTCCTTCTGCACTAGGATGCGCGAGCGGGCGCAGCAGTCCTGCCCGGCGTTGCCAAACACGGCGACGGGCGCCGAAGCCGCGGCCTTCTCGAGATCCGCGTCGGCGAAGACGACGTTGGCGGACTTGCCGCCGAGCTCCAGCGTTACGCGCTTTATGGTGCCGGCGGCGCCGGCCATGATCCCCTTCCCCACCTCCGTAGAACCAGTGAAGGCGACCTTGGCGACGTCGGGATGCTCGACGAGCCTCTTGCCGACCTTGCTCCCGGGCCCGACTACGACGTTGACGACATCTTCGGGGATGCCCGCGTCCCTGGCGATGCGTTCGAACTCAAGCGCCGTGAGCGGCGTGAGCTCGGCCGGCTTGAGGACGAGGGTGTTGCCCGCCGCGAGCGCCGGTGCCATCTTCCAGCTTGCGATCGTGAGCGGGAAGTTCCAGGGGACGATCAGGGCGACAACGCCAAGGGGCTCGCGGAACGTAACGTCGACGCCCCCGGAGACGGGTATTGTGTCGCCTAGCAACCTCTCCGGCATCCCGGCATAATAGTGGAAGGTCTCTGCGACCATCCCCATCTCGGCGCGAGAGTCGCCGATGGGCTTGCCCGTGTTCTTCGACTCTAGTTGCGCCAGGTTCTCGTTTTCCGCATCGAGGGCGTCGGCGAGGCGCCTTAGCAGGCGCGAGCGGTCGGCGGGCTCCACGTCCCTCCAGCCAGGGAAGGCTTCCCTGGCGCGCAAGATGGCTGCGTCGGCGTCGTTTTCGTTGGCTGGTTCGAGGCTCTGCACTACCTCTTCAGTAGCCGGGTTGATTACTTCGAGCAATTAGGACACCTCCGATACGAGGGCGTTTATGAGCTGGCTCTTCTCGTCTTCCTCGGGGTGCCAGAGCACCCCGAGCACGAAACGGCACGAGGGATCTTCGAGGGCCTCGACGGTGTCGTCGTCGGACCGACCCGACACGACGAGGCCGCCGCCGATCTCCCTCACCCCCTGGTGATGGTGGGACTTGACCGGTGCCCTCTCTGCACCCGCGGCCCTGGCGGCGAGGGAACCCGCCACGAGGTCGACCTCGTGGTCGGCGAAGGTACCCGGGGTGTGGCGATGGTCCTCGTGGCCGACCACGTCGGGCAGATGCTGCTCGATACCACCCCCGTACGCCACGTTGAGCACCTGCATCCCGCGGCAGATGCCGAGGAGGGGCATCTCTCGCTCCAGAGCTTTACGCACGAGCGCGAGCTCGTAGGCGTCGCGCTCCTCCTGCACAGGTCCGGTCTGGGGGTGGGGTTCCTGACGGTAGAGTGCGGGGCCAACGTCGCCCGCGCCCCCGGTGACGATCAGGGCGTCGATAACGTCGAGCACCCCGTCGGGGTCTTCCGTGTCCTCCGGATCGGGTAGCAACAACACCGCACGCCCACCGGCCCGCTGCACGGCACGCGCATAGCCTGCGGGGCTCATGAAGGCAGAAACCCCGCTCCAGGGACCGTAGCTCACGTTCTCGGTCGCCGCCGTGACCCCGACGGTCGGCCTGAGTCCCCTGGTCACAGGCGTTCGAAGTTCCTGTAGCGTTCCCAGTCGGTGACGGCCGCCTCGAAGGCCTCTATCTCGACGCGCGCCATGTTCAGGTAGTGTTCGACGACCTCGTCCCCGAACGCCGCGCGGGCGGCCTCGCTGCCAGCGAACAGCTCCTGCGCCTCGCGTAAGTTTGTAGGGACGTGCGGTTTGTCCGTCTCGTAGGCGTTGCCGGCGAACTCGTCCTCGAGAGGAAGCTCGTTCTCGATGCCGTGCAGGCCGGCCGCGATCATGGCGGCGATGGCGAGGTAGGGGTTGACGTCCCCGCCCGGTATACGGTTCTCGACGCGCAGGGAGTTGCCGTGCCCTACGACGCGCAAAGAACAGGTACGGTTATCCTTGCCCCACGCGACCGCGGTAGGGGCAAAAGAGCCTTTGGCGTAGCGTTTGTACGAGTTTATGTTCGGGGCGAAGAAGAGCATGAACTCGCGTAGGCAGGCGACCTGGCCCGCGACGAAGTGCTCGAAGGTCGCAGAGTGTTCGTGGCCTTCGGGGAACACGGGGCTTCCATCTTCGCCGCGCAAGGACAGGTGGATGTGGCAGGAGTTGCCCTCGCGCTCGTTGAACTTGGGCATAAAGGAGATCGAGCATCCTTCCTCGGCGGCGATCTCCTTTGCCCCGTTCTTGTAGATGGAGTGGCCGTCTGCGGAAGCCAGAGCGCGGTCGAACTTGAAGTTGATCTCGTGTTGCCCGAAGTTGCACTCGCCCTTGGCGTCCTCGACAGCGAGCCCCGCCGCCGCCATCGTGTTCCTTATGCGCCGCAAGAGCGGCTCGATGCGCGCCGTTCCGAGCAGCGAGTAGTCGACGTTGTAGTAGTTGGCAGGTTCCAGGTCCTTGTACCCCTTGCGCCACGCCTCTTCATAGGTGTCCATAAAGACAAGGAACTCCAGCTCTGTTCCCACGAAGGCTTCGAAGCCGCGCTCGGAGAGCCGCTCCAGCTGGCGCCCCAGGACCTGCCGGGGCGAGGCCACAACCGGGGAACCATCCTCCCAGACGAGGTCGCACATTACGAGGGCCGTGCCCTCCTGCCACGGTACGCGCCGCAGGGTGTCCATGTCCGGCTTGAAGACGAAGTCCCCGTAGCCGCGGTCCCATGAGGACATCGTGTAGCCAGCGACGGTGTTCATTTCCACGTCGACGGCGAGCAGGTAGTTGCAGCCCTCGGCGTCGTGCTCGACCACCTCGTCCAGGAAGTGGCTGGCCGTGAGGCGTTTGCCCTGAAGTCGTCCCTGCATGTCCGTCATCGCTATGAGGACGGTGTCTATTCGCCCGGCCTCGACCTCGGCGCGAAGTGTCTCCAGGTCGAGGCGGCCTCCGGTCTTGGTCACATCCATCCAATCCCCTTTCGCTAGAAGCTCGTGTAGTGTGAAAGACATCCAAATGACCTTTCACACTACACAATTCTCCGTTCACAGTTTTTTCAGGCGAGTTCGGATTCGGCCCTCTCGATCGAGGCGAACTCTTCTTCGGGAGCCTGTGCCACGAGGTGGTGGCGGCTGTAGAGTAGGAAGTAGGCGATAAAGAGCACGTAGACCCCGAGCATGATAAACGCCGCGTTCCGGTCCACGATGAACGTCGCTATGACCGCGAGGACCGCCAGCGCGAGCGCCACGCCAGAGGTCGCCGCGCCGCCCGGCGTGCGGTAGGGGCGCTCGAGGTCAGGTTCGCGCCTCCTCAGCACGATGTGCGAGAGCATCATCAGGGCGTAGGAGATAGTCGCGCCGAAGACTGCCATGTTGAGCAGCGTAGCACCGTCTCCAAAAGTCGCCAGCACGAAGCCGACAACGCCACCGACCACGAGCGCGACCCACGGCGTCCTCCGACCACCGGTGACCGAGAGGGCCCTCGGCAGGTAGCCGGCCCTGGAGAGGGCGAAGGTCTGGCGCGAAGCGGCGAAGATGATCGAAAAAAAGCTCGCGACCAGGCCGGCGAGCCCCGCGATGTTGACGAAGGTTATGAGGCCGTTGGTCCCACCGTAGGCCTCTTGCATCGCGAGCGGCAGCACGGACGGGGCGGCAAGCATCTCGTCGGTCGTGAACGCCGCCGCACCCGCTCCCCCCGGTCCGAATAGGAGGACGAACCCCGCGAACACCAGTAGGGTCCCCATGCCGGCGATAAGCCCCTTGGGCATGTCCGTCGCGGGATCCCTTGTCTCCTCGGCCGCGAGCGGTACGCCCTCTATCGCGAGGAAGAACCATATCGCGAACGGGAATGCGGCCCAGATGCCAACGAACCCGTAGGGCAAGAACGTGCTGGCGCCGGCCGCGTTCGTCGCCTGTATGTCGAAGAGGTTGGCCACCTCGAACTGTGGGATCATGCCAAGGACAAAGGCCGCGAGCGCGATGACGGCAATGACCGTGATTCCGAATGTCACCCTGAGCGCCTCCCCCACGCCATAGAGGTGGATGCCGACGAAGATCACATAGCACGCGAGGTAGACGATCCATCCGCCTATCCCGGTGAGCGTATTCACGTACCCCCCGATGAACGTGGCCACGGCGGCCGGGGCGATGGCGTACTCGATCAGGATCGCCGTCCCCGTCATGAAACCGCCCAACGGCCCGAGCGCCCGCCGCGCGAACCCGTAGCCGCCCCCGGCCGTCGGGATGGTAGAAGACAGCTCGGCCAGCGCAAAGACCATCGTCGTGTACATCGTGGCCATGAGCAAGGTCGCGATGAGCAACCCTCCCCACCCGCCGACGCCGAGCCCGAAGTGCCAGCCCGCGAAGTCACCCGAGATGACGTAAGCGACCCCGAGCCCCGCCAACAACACCCAGCCCGCTGCGCCCTTCCGAAGCTGGCGCTGCTCCAAATAATCGCTGCCGACGTTCTCGTAGTCGGCCCCCTGCGTAGTGCGCTTCCCCGACTCGCTCACCCCGGACTCCTTTCACGAAACCGGCTCGCCCTTCGCGACGCCCAACCCACCAGCCCAGCGTCGACCCCAGCTACAATTGCATCATAGTTAATACCAATTTGTCATACAAGGGGTGAACGTATAAAGTTCCTTGCGGGCGTCTGTGCGTCGGGTAGCATCGCTGTGTGGTTGCGGGCTTTCGGATCGAGGGGAGGAAGATCAAGGTCAACCCTCTTAACTCGGGACGGCGGCGCGGGGACCCACTCTACCTGCAGGTAGAGCGGCGGATGGAGGAACTGCTGCTCAGGGGCCGTTACAAGGCAGGGGATCGGGTACCGCCCGAGGCCGAGCTTGTGGAGTCTTTGGGCGTCTCGCGGGTCACGGTGCGGGCTGGGCTGGCGCGGCTCGTGGAGCGGGGCGTCCTGGAGCGGCGCCAGGGTAGCGGCACGTTCCTCGTGCGCCCTCCCGAAGGGTCGAGGTTGCAGTCGGGCCTGGAGAAGCTGGAGACGTACACCGTCCACGCGGAACGGCTCGGGCTCGAGCTGGACAGCAAAGACGTGACGATAGGGGCCGCGGGCGCGGCGGCGGATGAAGCGGCGGCGCTCGAGGTCGTCGAGGGCACCCCGCTCGTCAGGGTCTCGCGCGTCCTGCTCATCGAGGGCAGGGCGGTGGCGTGGATGGTTGACGTGGTGCCAGATAGCGTGGTAGGCGCCAGAGAAGTCAGGGAGCGGTTCCGCCCCGAGGCGATGGTCCTGGATCTGTTGGTCACGCAGGGCGTACCCGTCGGCTACAGCCGGATGTCCATAGGGGCGGTCACGATCGGGCCCGGCGACCCCATTGGGGAGCGGCTTGGCCTGGCGTCCCCTTCGGCGGCGCTCACCCTGATCCAGACCATGTACCTCACCGACGGGCGACCGGCCCAGTGGTCGCGCGACACCTTCTTGCCGGGACACCTCGACCTTCACGTCGTCAGGGAGCTCTTCGAGGTGCGCAGGCCCTCCTGAGAGCGAATGGGGAGTCGAGCGTCTCTGTCCGGCCGCTGCGGAAGAGACGTTAGGCGGCCCGAAGGGCTCGGCGGGTTCGGCGGCAAGTCGTGCGGCCACACGCTTCGGCGATCTCGCGCTTCTTTTGCGCGGTCGCTCTCGCGCCCTTCCTGGGGCTCCTAGGGTAACGGCTGTAGATGCGACTACGACGCAACCGGGCGGCTCGCCGCCAGCACCGTTTCCACCTGCTCGCGCGTCGAGGCACCATTGTGGGCGAACTTGTCCTCGAATATGGCGCTGCCGACCGTGAAACCCCAGACGCCCGCGTCGGCCAGGGTCCGGATCTTCTCTTCGCTATCCACGCTGCCCGCGGCTATAACGGGCACTTCGACCGACGCAACCACCGACCGCACCAGCCGCTCCACGTCACCGTCGTGGCGGTAGGCCAGAAGGTCCAATCCTCCCACGCCGTCCATCGCCGCCAGTTCACTCGCGCTCTGCGTGATCTCCTCGATGCTGCCGCGCAGGAGACTCGGGTGGCCGACGATGCGACCGGGGAAGGGGCAGTAGCGGATGTCGGTCCCGGAGAGCATCCGCGTGACCTCCTCGGCATGGGTGCCGCCGAGCAGGTAGTCGACCCCGAGGTCTAGGGCCGCCCGCGCCGAGCGCAGCTCGTCCTCCTTCTCTTCGCTGACGACCTCGAGCATGACTTCCTGGCCGCCATCTTGTATGGTCTCCGTCAAGGCTTTCAACCGGTCGAAGGGGAGCCCAATGTCCTTGAAGCCGACGTAGCGGAGGCCGGCGTCGCGGACCTCGGCGTAAACCTCGAACGCATCATCGACGGTAACGTCATTACGGGTAAGCATAAAGACAAACTCGGGCATGGCTTGATCCCCTCTCTCCTACTCGCTGTATGCTTCGGGGCGGTGCGTCTTCTTCACCCCCGGCGGGAGCTCATCTCTTGGGTACACGGGACCGTCAAGGTCGAAGACGTACGGCCAAAGATCTTATTCGGCGCCCTCACAAACCCCCTCCCGCGGAGCGCGCACGGTCCAGGACCCGCTCGACGAAGGCGTCGTCCCACCGACCGGCGAAGAAGAGCAGGTCGGCCACGGTGAAGCGGTCGCGCATGAGGTGGCAGTTCCTAAAGGCCCAGCGGGCAGTCTCCGGTGAGACCGGGGGATCCAGCTCTCCGAAACGCGCCGGGGCGCCTGCCTCCTTTAGAGCGCCGCTCAAAGCCTCGGGCGCGACGACCATCCGGCCCAACTCAGACCGATGCTGCGGCCATTCCTCAAGGAAGCGTTCCACCCGCGGCCGAAGATCCTTCCATCGCTCGAACTTGCGGCGGTAGTCGTTCCAGCACTCCCCGCCGACCCTTCCCGAGGGGTCTATGGCGGCGAACGCTCGTCGCACCACCGGTTCCAGGGTAGCGGCGTCGGGGAAGAGGCGGTCGGCGTCCACTTCCGAGGGATCGAACTCCGCGAGGAAGGCCTCCCACGCGGCGGCCACAGGGACGGCGGCAACCGCGACCTGGGCGCCGTGGAGGGCCAGGAGCCTGTCGCTCCCTTCGGCGGCCATGTCGATCAGGTGGCTCACCAGGTGCTCCGTGCCCGAGAGCGGGGCCGTCTTCCCGGCCACACCGAGGGAGACCCCGCTGAGGGTGAGCACGCGCGCGAGCCGGTCCAGCATCTCAGGCTCGCGTCGGCGCAGACCGGCCGCCCCGGCGAGCAACCCCTGGCCCTGCTCGCGCAACATGCCGACAGGGGCGGGATGGTAGGAGTCGTCCATGCCCAAAGCCCGGGCGAGGTACCAGTCCGCTGGTGCTGTCCACATCGCCATAAGGTCCCCAAAGCCAGCCAGGTTCATCTCGGGGGGCGCCTCGGCGAGGACCGTCAGGTCTACGAGCAGGGCGTCCGGCCAGCGCGAGGGGACGGTGCGTTTGGTTCCGCTCTTGAGCAGCACCGCCATGTCGTCGGAGAAGGCATTGACCGAGGCGGCGGTCTGCACCACCACAAGCGGCGATCCGCCGGCCCTCCTCGTGGCCTCCTTGCAGACGTCGGTTATGGTGCCCGAGCCGACCACCACTACGCAATCGGCCCCGGCGACGGCGGCCTCGGCTTCGGCGAGGGCCTCCTCGTCGGCGTGCAACTCGGTGTTCGCTTTGCCCCCGATGACCGCGCGCCTGACCTCGGAGCGCCCGCCGAGCAGGCGCTCGGCCTCCTCCTTGAGGTCGCCGCCGGCGCGCCGCATGGGCGTGGCGTCGACGACGAGCGCCACGCGCGGCGCCGCGAGGTCCCCTGTGCGGTCCCCGCGGACGAGCTCCGAGACGATCTCGGGCAGGAGGTAGAGGGCCTCGGAGCCGATCTCGATCCGGCTCATAGCGATGGGCGCCAGCCTCCCTTTGGGATCGGCGGAGTTTAAGGCCCCGCGCAAGCCGTCCAGATCTGTGGGGTCGGCCCAGGCTAGCTCTTCCGCCGTTGTCATCCTGCGGCCTCCTATCGGTCAAAGACGGGCTCGAGCGCGGCGTACGCCGCCCGGTAGAGCTCGTACGCCTCGTCATAGGCGGCCCTATCGGCGGCGTTCGGCTCGTATCCGGCGCCCAGCTCCACGAGCCCCTCCGCCGCAGCGTCCAGCGAGGCGTAGGTACCTTCGGCCACGCCCGCCAGCATCGCCGCCCCCGTGGCCGTGGCCTCCCTGCTCTTCAGGGCGCGCAAGGTCCGCCCCGTGGCGTCTGCCTTGATCTGGCACCAGAACGGGCTGTCGGCTCCGCCGCCAACCACGCGCACCTCCTCACCACCGATACCCATCTCCCCGAAGCGGTCCACGACGTCCCTGAAGCCGAAGGAGCACCCCTCGAAGACGGCCCTCGTCATGTGCGCCAGCCCGTGCCTCATCGAGAGCCCGTGAAAGACGCCGCGGGCGTTCCCGTTCCAGGTCGGCGTCATTGCCCCGCTCAGGCACGGCAGGAACACTAGCCCCTCGGAGCCGGGCGGCACACTCATGGCCTCCCGGGTCATCTCATCGTAGCCCGCGCGCGCGACGTTGTCCGAGTACCAGCGGATGCTGCCGCCGGAGACGAAGCCCGGGTTCTCTATCAGCCACAGCCGCGAATCGGCGTGCGCGTGGGTCTCCACGAGGCCTGTCTCGTCGAAGACGGGCTCGTCCGCGGCGGCGCAGACGGGCTCGGCGGTACCTGTAATGTCGCAGATCAGATCGGGTACCACAAGCCCCGCCCCGAGGCAGGCCCCGTGCTCGTCACCGCAACCAACGACCACCTTCGTGCCTGGCTCGAGCCCCACCTCCCTGGCCGCATCTTTGGTGAGGACGCCGGCCACCTCGTCCGCCGGTGCCACCCGGCCGAGCCGCTCCGGGTCGAGGTCGGCGGCCGAGAGCATCTCCTCGGCCCAGTCTTTGCTCTGCACATCGTAGAGCATGGTGGACGAGGCGTTGGAGTAGTCGACCACCATCTCGCCGGTGAGGCGGTGGACGAGGTAGCTCCCCGGGAGGAGGAAGGCCGAGGCGTCCCGGTAGGCTCCGGGCTCCTCGTCGCGCAGCCAGAGTATCTTGGGGGCCACGTGGGAGGAGTCGAGGTTGAGCCCGGTTATGTCGAAGATGCGCTCAGCGGGAATGCGTTCGCCGAGTGCCCGGCGCTGGGCTTCGGCCCGACGGTCCATCCAGACGATCGTCGGCCGCAGGTGACGGCCCCGTGCGTCTACGGCGACCACACCGTCGACCTGGCTGGCCAGACCGAGAGCCCCGACGTCAGCAGCCGCCACCCCGCCCCTCTCGAGCAGCGCGGACACGACGGCCCGAAGCGCCCGAAGCCAATCGTCCGGGTCCTGTTCCGCCCATCCGGGTTGCGGGAACGAGAGCTCGTAGGAGGCGGAAGCATCCGCGACGGTGGTCCCGTCGGCGTCGACCAGGACACCCTTGAGGCTCTGAGAACCCACGTCGCACCCGATCACGTACGCCACACGCTACCCCCTTTACTCAGGCTGACGCCGAGTTCCTTGCTCAGCGTCTTGGCCGTGATCCCCTCCCGCAAGCTGATGAGGTCAAGGACCGAGAAGGCCCGCCTGGCGGTGCTGAACCTGGAACGGACGCGCCCGCGCTCCGCGAGGATCTCGAGCCTCCCGAGTCGCCCGGCACTCCAGGATGTCTTCCGCTCCAAACCCTTCACCCTTCTCTCGCGAGGACCCCAGACAACCTACCCGGTCCACGAACTCTACTCCCGGCCAAAGTTTGATGCAATCTTGCCCCGAGCCCCTCCCACGCTTCTACGCCGATCCGAGCTGGCGCAAGAGGAGACCGACTTCGCCAGACGGACGCGGTAGCAGGTGTGTATATACACGAGGGCCATCCGTCTCTCCTCTCGTGATCTCTCACGACCCGCCGTGCAGGGTACCATGCGGCGTCTGCCCGGCAACGGGGCGGCGTTTATGTAGACTCCGTGCGGGACCGAAAAACGTCGAGGCCGGGAGACAGCATGGTAGAGATCACCTGGGAAGACTTCGAGAAGGTCGACGTGAGGGTGGGCGAGGTGATCGAAGCAGAGCCCTTCCCCGAGGCCAGGAATCCATCGATAAAACTGACCGTCGACTTCGGTGCGGATCTCGGGACCAGAAAGACGAGCGCCCAGCTCACCGCGCACTACGAACCAGAGATGCTCCTCAACAAAAAGGTCGTTGCGGTGGTCAACTTCCCTCCGAAGCGGATCGCCGGTTTCAAGAGCGAGGTGCTCGTCCTCGGCGTTCCAGATGGCGAGGGGGCAGTAGTCCTCCTCTCTCCAGACAGGGACGTTCCGTTGGGCGGAAGGATGTTTTGAACCTGCCCCTGGGTACTTTGTGTCGGGATGCCCGAGGCTTCACCGCGTGGAATGATGCCGGAGAGTAGCCGCCCTGCCGGTAAGGGCTTGGGAGGAAGGTCTCTAGGTACGCAAAGGTAGGATCATCCGACAGAAGAAGGGAAGGTACGTCTTGAACGCCGGGGAGACCCACGAGTTCGCCGAGCGGCCGATGAAAGAGATTTGGGAGCCGTACGACTACTCGGCGGTGGAGCGATTCTACAACAAGGACGTGCGCGGTCACAACCGCTCTCAGGATCTGGACTTCGACGACGTAGTCTACCGCCTGCGCACCGACCCGGGACGGTACGCCGATTCCGTCTACGACATCACCGACATAATCGCCGAGAACGACAAATTCGCCTTCCGGTTCATCTACACCGCGACCGACCCAACCACGGGGCAGCCAGTCGACGAGCAAGTGAACTACAACGCGGCGATGTAAAGCGGCGTCTCACCTAGCGTGCCTTCGCCCGCCGAAACGTAGACACCTTAAGGTGCGTAGTACATCATGGTGTTGGAGAGCGGCGATTAATGGAGGTGGTGCTGTGAGCGAGACGAACCTGGAGCAGTTCAGGGAGGTAACGCCGGAGGGACGGTTCACGCTGCAGAACTCGGCGATGCTCAAGGTGCGGTTGGAGAACGACCAGATCCAGGCCCGTATAGGCTCGATGGTCGCCTATCAGGGCGACGTGCACTTCGAGTACAAGAGCGGTGGCCTCGGCCGTTTCTTCAAAAAGGCCGTCACGGGCGAAGGCGTGAAGCTTATGGTGGCCAGCGGGACCGGCGACCTGTTTCTGGCGCAGGAGAAACGCAACATCATGGTCCTGGATCTCCAGAACGAGCGTATGACCGTGAACGGCGACAACATCCTCGCCTTCGAGCCCGGCATCGACTGGGATATTAAGCGGGTCGAGGGCGCCGGCCGTCTCTCGGGCGGCCTCTTCAACGTCGTGCTGGAGGGTACTGGCAGGGTTGCCGTAACCTCGGCCGGGGAGCCCGTGCTCCTCGACACCTCTACCGAGACCTTCGCCGACCCCGAGTCCGCTATCGCCTGGAGCGGTGGCGTGAGCACGAGCGTCAAGAGCGACGTCTCTTTCAAGACCTTTACCGGCCGAGGCAGCGGCGAGTCGTTCCAGGTGGCCTTCGGGGGCACAGGCTGGGTCCTCGTGCAGCCCTCGGAAGGCGCCATCATCCCCCCGCACTCCCATGGCGGCGACGGCGGCAGCGGAGGATTGGGCTCACTGTTCGAGGACTAGCAAGCCTGGCTGCCGATACAAGACTTTCTCGTGGCTACTTGCTACGAGAAAGTCTTGTATCGGCAGCTATAGAAGGAGAAGCGCGGATGGCGGAGCAACGCATACCCAACCTGGAAGAGATGGACGCAGAACAGGCGGAACGCTTCCTCGTCGAGCTGTTCTCCGTGCTAAGCGCCGAAAAGGAATACGCCTTACGCCACGAGGACTTCATCATGGAGATGCCCCAGTCAGGAGAGCGCATCCGGGGTCGGGAGAACATGAGGGCGTTTCAGAGAGCCTTCGGCGAACACTCCAATCCGCCGACCATCCAGCTGCGAAGGGTGATCGTCCGGGGAGGTTTGTGGGTCGTTGAAGGCGTGAACGACTACGGCGGTGGCCAGGTCTTCCGGGTCCTGGTCATCTTCGAACTTCGTGACGGCAAGATCTGGCGCGACACTCGCTACTACGCGGAGCCGTTCGATGCACCCGAGTGGCGGTCGCGTTTGGTAGAGAGGATTTAGGCTACAAACACCAGATCACAGGTTTCTCTCCCCGCCCTGCAAGGCTAGCAGACTATTTCCATGCGCTCGTGAAGCGAGATCCTGGCGGCGCAGTGTCCTTGTTCGGTTTCTTATGTACATACATGGATCGATTCCATGCTAGGATGTACATAACCAAGTTGATATGGAGCGTGGGATGGAATCGGGGCGGATAAGCAGGAAGTGGTTGGAGGGGCTTGACCCTGTAGAGTTCCAGGAGATTTCGGCCATGATCTCCGACATTCAACGTGAGCGCGCCGAAGCCCGCCGACGGAAACGCGAGCAGCGGCGGATCGATGTTCGCGAAAGGTCCCGCAATAAACGCTACCTCCAGCTGGAACGTGTTAAATGCGGCAAGGGAGGGTGTAAAAAGTGCACCAGCGGAGAGCTACACGGTCCCTACTGGTACCTGTACCGGCCGAAGAAGAACGGACCAGGCCGTACGAGCGAGTACATCGGCAAGAGGCTGCCCGAGACGCTAGCGAAAGAGTTCGACGTTGCCGAACACGAGCGCACAGTCACCTAGTCTTTCTTTTCTTATGTACACGAGCACACGCTCGTCCCCCTGCCAGCCCTACATAACCCGCAGGGCAAGTTTCGGTGCGGGCTCCTCTCTTCGGGTATCACTGTGATTTTCGTATCGCTAGCGCCTTTAGGA
The DNA here is from genome assembly GCA_963830075.1 of uncultured Rubrobacteraceae bacterium. GTDB lineage: Bacteria > Actinomycetota > Rubrobacteria > Rubrobacterales > Rubrobacteraceae > Rubrobacter_D. The sequence continues at coordinate 43,746 of CAWHLD010000008.1, forward strand.
GTCGGGGTCTCTTTGGAGTAGTGGTGGTTTCCTCTCGGCTTTCCCTGCCACCTGTAGCCGCCTTAGCGACGCTAAGGTCAGGTCTTGGGCTGTGGTTTGAGCGCCCGTGTGGTACCGAGCACCTTGCCCGAAGCACCCTTCGCCTGGAGGGCGACGTATGGCTCTGTGGTATTGACCGTGATCACGGTCTCGAAGCCCTTCTTTGGGGCCGATGCCAGGGGTTTCATTTCATCGGGACCACTTCCAGAGAACACCTGCCACGTGGCTACCTCTGTGGCGCCGTTCCAACTGGCGTAGAGAGTTACCCCATCTTCTGGTCCTGCCTCTGCGGCTATCGCGGGGTCGTCGGTGGGTTGGCCGGTCCACGGGTAGCGGAAGGCGCGGTAGGTTTCGGCTTCGATCGGGAAAGTGGCGCTGAACAGCAGCTCGCCGTCGTAGTCGAACTCCGAAACGAGCGGCGCGCTGCCCCAGCCTACAAAGACGTTGCCGCCAGGCAACATCTGGACGTTGCCCTGAAAAGCGGAGCGCGGCTTGTCAGGGTGAGTGTACCTACGGACAAGGCTGGCGGTCATGGCATCTTCGTCAACTTTGACCATGATGCCATCCGACTGCTCTACTGTGCTCATGCGGCCGTTATCGAAGATCGTCATGGTACCGTCGGGGTGGTGGCGGGCGTCGTGCTGGAAGTCGAAGCGGGCGTCAGGTTCTACATCGAAGTCGCTCTTCTTACCTCCCAGGCGCCACACTACCTCGCCCGTTTTACGGTCTATCTTGTAGACGGCACAGGTGTTGCGGGCGGAGACTAGCAGGTGATCCTCGTCGAATACGTCTACAGAGTTGACGTGAAAGTAATCGTAGGGCTTTGTGTACGTCTCTTGGACACTGACGTGGTCTAGGCTGTGCCACTCGAAGAGCACCTCGCCGGTCTCGATGTCCAGCTCTTGGACGATGCCGTCCATCACTGTGGCGTCAGCGGGACCGCCCACGGAACTCAGGTCTCGCATTACCTTGTGGTAGATCGTGATCAGGGCTGTGTCCTGGGGGGTGATGAGGAACTCGTGGTGGTCGCCCTCTAAGCCATTGCCGGCACTTATCCTACTTATCTCCTTGTAGGAGCGGTCGAGAACGACGTACTCGCCCTGCCCGTAGCCGGTGTGGTAGCCCACCCACCAGGTCAATACCGGCTCGCCCTTGTACTCTTGAACTTTGAAGCTCATCACGTCCATGTCCTCGTTCTTCAACAGGCGAAGCCACACGGGCTGTCCGTCATTGTCGAAGATCATGCAGCCGTCCTGGCCTGGACCGGCCTCCCCCGGCCCGTTCTTCGGGGCGACGAAGATATATCCTGGGGTCATGTCGGGGGACTTGGCGGTAACCTGGATCACCGGCGGGTGGAGATCCGGACGCGAGCGGAAGCTCCACGCCTGTCCTGCCGGAGACGACGAGGCGGTCGCCTGGGCACTGGGGGTCGGTTCGCAACCGCCGAGCGCAACCAGCGCCGCGCCACCAGCCGCGGCCTGCAGAAACCTCCGTCGTGTGATCTCCTTCAAGTTGCCGCCTCTTTCTCGCATTTGCCCGGGCTTACGCAAGTTACACCATTTTCGGTCGCACTTCGTCCGTGACGGGCGCCGGTTGCCCTTACCCGACTACGAGGTTGACGAGCCGGCCCGGCACGTAGACGCTCTTGCGGAGCTCCTTGCCTTCGAGGTGGGGACGGACTCTCGCGCTTGAGAGCGCCAGCTCCCTGGCCGCCTCCTCAGAGATATCTGCGGGGGCTTCTATACGGTCGCGCAGCTTGCCGTTTACCTGAATCACGAGCGTTATCTCCTGGGCCTGGATCAAGGCTTCTTCATAAGTAGGCCACGCCTGCTCGTGCACCGAGTACTCCTCCCCCACCGCGGCCCACAGCTCCTCGGCGTGATGCGGCGTGAACGGGGCGAGAACCAAAACGAAGGTACGCAGCGCCTCGTGCCACTCATCGTCCTCTACACGGCCCTTGATCGCGAGCAGGTAGTTCGTGTGCTCCATGAGCGCGGCGATGGACGTGTTGAACCGGAAGGCTTCGAGGTCTTCGGTCAACTTCTTGATCAGGCGGTTCGTCCGGCGCGGCAACTCGGATGGGTCGGCTTCCCCGCCCGAGGAGTCGCCCTCCGTCACGAGCGAGAGGGCGCGTCTGAGCCAGCGCGAGACACCCTCTATGCCCTTGCCGTCCCAGGGACCGCCTTCATTCCACGGGCCGATGAACATCAGGAAGCACCGGAGCGCGTCCGAGCCGAAGCGGTCCACGTACTCCTGCGGGTTGACGACGTTGCCGCGGCTCTTGCTCATCTTCTGACCGTCGGGCCCGAGTATGGTCCCCTGGTTGCGCAGGCGGGTCATCGGCTCGTCGAAGTCGACGAGCCCGAGATCCCTCATGACCTTGGTGAAAAATCGCGCGTAGAGCAGGTGCAATATGGCATGCTCGATGCCGCCGGTGTACTGGTCCACGGGGAGCCACTTTTCTCCACGTTCGGGATCGAAGGGTCCCTCTTCGTAGTGCGGCGAGAGGTAACGGTACCAGTACCACGAGGAGTCCATAAAGGTATCCATCGTGTCCGTCTCGCGCGTGGCGGGTCCACCGCAACTCGGACACTCCGTATTGTAGAAATCGGGGTCGAGCTTGAGGGGGGATACACCGGTAGGCATAAACTCGACGCGGTCGGGCAGGAGGACCGGCAGGTCCTCTTCGGGGACGGGGACGATGCCGCACTCGTCGCAGAAGATCATGGGTATAGGGGTTCCCCAGTAGCGCTGGCGGCTGATCAACCAGTCGTGAAGCCGGTACGTGACCGTCGCCGCGCCAACCCCACGCTCCTGCAACCAGGCCGTGACCTTCTCCTTGCCCTCGGCGCTAGGAATACCGTCGAACCCGTTCGAGTTGACCATCGTGCCTTCGCCCGCGTATGCCTCTTCGAGTTCTTCGCCGTCCCAATCGGGTGGCGCGATCACGGTCCTGACCTCGACGCCGTGCCTCTGCGCGAACTCGAGGTCCCTCTCGTCATGGCCTGGGACGGCCATGATCGCGCCGGTGCCGTAGCCCATCAGGACGTAGTCGGCGATGTAGACGGGGATCTTTTCTTCGTTCGCGGGATTTATAGCGTACGCTCCTGTGAACACGCCGGTCTTCTCCCGCGTGGCGTCGGTGCGGTCGATCTCGCTCATCCTCGTGGCCCGCTCGACGTAGGCGCGCACTTCTCCGGCCTGCTCAGGGGTCGTTATCTTCTCGACCGCCGGGTGCTCCGGGCTCACAACGAAGAACGTGGTACCGAAGAGCGTGTCGGGACGCGTGGTAAAGACCTCGACGGGGCCGTAGTATTCTATCTGGAACCTGATCTCCGCTCCCTCCGAGCGCCCGATCCAGTTCCGTTGCAGCGTCTCGACCCGCTCGGGCCAGTCTATCTCGGAGAAGTCGAGCAACTCCTCGGCGTAGTCCGTGATCTTGAAGAGCCACTGCGGAAGGTCCTTCTTGATAACCGGCGTGCCACACCGCTCGCAACGCCTGTCTGGCCCTACGACCTGCTCCCTGGCCAGCGTCGTGTTGTCCTTGGGGCACCAGTCAACAGGGGCCTCCGTACGATATGCGAGCCCCTTCTCGAAAAACTTCACGAAGAACCACTGGTTCCAGCGGTAGTAGTCGGGGTCGCAGGTCACGACCTCGGAGGAGAAGTCGAACATTGCGCCCATCTGCCTGAGCTGGCCGCGCATCCGCTCGATGTTCGCGTAGGTCCACTCGCGAGGCGGGATGCCGCGTCCTATCGCGGCGTTTTCGGCGGGCAGCCCGAAGGCGTCGAAGCCTATCGGGAAGAATACCCTGTAGCCGTTCATCCGCATAAAGCGCGCCCTGGTGTCCGAGGGCGTCATCGGGTACCAGTGCCCGACGTGCAAATCGCCGCTCGGGTAAGGGAGCATCGTGAGCGCGTAGTGCTTCGGCTTGCTCTCGTCCTCGTCGGTCTCGTACAGGCCGCTCTCGGCCCAGCGCTCCTGCCAGCGGCGTTCGAGTTCCGTAGGGTCGTAGTTCTTCCTCTGTTTCGTCTCGCTCACGAGAGACTCCTTCGGTTACAGGCTCGGTGGGATTCTAGATCGAGGAAATCGCGCAGGGCTTTATAGTCGGAAGTCCGACATCTGAACCTTGTGATCCCTGGCGCGCATACGCTAAATATAGCATCAAGGGTACTATCTACAAAATGAGAATGCCGCCCGGAGTGTCGTCAGGGCGGCTTGGGAGAGCCTGCTGTGAGAAGGTTTTGCTTCTGCCTCGGTTTCCTCGTGTAGTTCCTCCGCCTTCGTCCTGGTTCACCAGTGCAACTGGCAGGTCTTCGATGTTCTCACCCAGGCTGACGACGGCGCCAGGGTGAGTTCCCAGACCCTACTGCTGGCGAGTATCCGCAAAGCACTCAGTAGTCTGTCTCCTTTCCAACCGATTCCGGAGGCCGAAGCGTGACGGCCGTGCTATCCGGCGCGGGTACTCTCTCGAAGAACCTGTCAAGGTACGCGCCCAGTCCGGTACGGTCCGTCGCGGGTCCCCGGTAGGCGACGTGCCCGTCGGGCCGGACCAGGTACAGCGTCGCCGTCTTCGCACCGTACCGCTTGTGGAGGTTCCTGTTCTCTGCAGCGACGAGGTCGACGGCGAAGGTGGCCGCGTACAGGTCGAGCAGGCCGACGATACCATCCTCGGTGGCTTCGAGATCCGCAGTGCGGCCCTGTGTCCCTTCGAAAAGTAGAAGATGATGGTCTGTGTCGTTCATCAAGTCGAAGACACTCGTCCCCCTGCGGGGTCCGGCTTCGAAGCTGCCGTAGGGGGCGCGGTCGCCGGCTCGCGGCCCGTGCTTCGCGGGTCCGGATCGCTCGATGGCGGGGCTGTCACGGTAGCGTGTCCAGAGTTGCGAGACCAGCGGGAAGACGATTACAAGCGGATTCCTGCCGAGCTGTTTCCACCAACCTACGTGGGGTTCGTAACGAGGTTAGTTCGGTCTCACGATGGTTCCCAGAGTGGTGTCGGCTCTCTAGTGGGCCCGGTATCAGATGAGGATCGGGACGAGTGCGGCGGCCACGAGGGTGCACAGAACATTCGTGAGCTCGTTGCCGGCGCGGGGTACGAGGGTGCCGACAAGACTATCGGCGACGGTTCCCAGGAACGCCGCCAATGCGACGAGGATCGCGGTCTGTGGGGTCTCCAACATACCCAGAGCTAAGGCGACTGTGGCGGTAAGGCTTGCTGCTGCGACGCCGGCAAGGGTGCCTGGAAGTGAGACGGCTCCGTCGGTGCCCGGCGGAACCTTCTCCAGGGTGGAGATCAGGCGCGGGTTGCGGCCGAAAAGCTGTCCGATCTCCGACTCGGAGGTGTCGGCGAAGGCCGCGCCGAGAGAGGCGACGAAGGCCACGGTGAAGAGATCCGAGCCCGTCGCAGCGGCGAGAGTGGCGCAGAGGACAGCGACTGCGCAGTTGGCCAGGGCGTTGCGGGCGTCGCGGCGTCCACCGTGTTCCTCGGCCGTGCCCGTGCGTTGCTTGCTTCGGTAGCCCAACCGGGTCAGGAGGGAACCGCCGACCACGAAGAGGGCGAGTACCGCAAAGCCCTGTGGTCCGAGAGAAGCGTAGATCGCGGTCCCGACGAGGAGCCCTCCTGCGGCACCGCTGCGACTTATCATGCCCAGCGCGTAGGCGAGGAGGGCGAAGGCCCCGGTTACGAGGACGGCGATCAGGAACTGCGCGGCCAATGATAACTAGGGGATCCCGAGCCGTTGGAGTAAACGACGGGCGTAGCGCTCGCATTCAGCGGGGACGGCGTGCAGGAGGGCTGGCTCGACCATGCCCGCCTTCACGCCGGTCTCGGTGAGACGTCCGACGCCCTGGTATAGGAGGGATCCCGCAAGCGGGCTGGGTTTGTCCGGGACAGCGACGATCAGGCCGTACAGGTGGGGGGCTGATGGGTCGACCATAGCACGGACCTCATCGATGGCGTCGGGTCTGTCCTGGCCGATGGCGAAGACGTGGAGGGGATGGCCCGCAGACTCGTCGATGCTTCGGGTCTCGCGCAGGCTCTCCCAGAGCGCTGTGATCTTCACAAGCCTCGTTTCCAGCGCGGCCCTGGAGAGCCCCGACCAGACGTCGCCGGCCACCCTGCGGGCGAGCGGGCTCTCGTAGTCCACGAGGATGCCTATCGTGGCTTCTGACACGCCAGAGATGTTAGCAGAATCGGGGGCTACCCCTCCCCCACCTCGCGCTTGTGCAGCCTGCGCAAGAAGACGTCTATCTCCTTTACGGTCTGGAGATCGCCGTTCTCATTGGCCACCTCTTTGCCCTTAAGGAAGACCTGCTTCGCTTCGGTATCTTCGTGTAGTTCGTAGTGGGCACGGCCCAGCATCCTGTAGGCCACCGAGTAATCCGGCTTGTTCTCGACCGCCCGACGGAGGTGGTCCCTGGCCTCTTCGTAGCGCCCCTCCTTGAAGAGCTCGCTGCCGAGCGAGTAGAGGACCATGGGGTTTTTCGGGTCCCTGTCGAGCAATTTGCGGAACATATCCGAGCGTGGGGCGTCCATAGGCTCTTTTTAGCACGCTGGAAGAGGATCTGTTAGATTCGGTCCTCCTACCCTTCAGTCTTTCGGAGAGGCGGTAATGGACGTAGAGGCGCTTCTGAGGGAGCTTGCCGAGGGGTCGGCGCTCGAGCCTTTTCGGATCCTGGTAGTGCCACTAAAGGACCACGACCTGACGCGAGGCAGCGATCTGGTGCTGACGCTGAAGACGTACTTCGCGGCTGGCACGAACGCGAGCGAGGCAGCGGACCGCCTGTTCTTGCACCGCAACAGCATGCTCTACCGCCTCGAGCGCATCCAGAAGCTGACCGGTTTAGACTTGAAGGACGACAGGGTAGCTCTTGCACTACAACTTGGACTACTGGCTAACGAGAGAGGAGAGCAAGATGCAACTCAGCACCCGTAACCGACTGCCTGGCACCATCACCGAGGTCGTCAAAGGAGAGGCAGCCGCCAAAGTAACGCTTCAGGTCGGGGACAACCACCTGGTGGCCCTGATCACCCGCGAGAGCGCTGACGAGCTAGGCCTCGAACCTGGAAAGCAGGCGACCGCGCTCGTCAAGGCGACGGACGTCATGATCCTGACCGAAGGCGGAGAGCTGGCCTGACAGTCACCGCTAGGACGGAGCCACTACGTTTCGTATGCACCGGTCCTCGCGGTAAGGTACCTTACCGCGAGGATCACGACGAAAGCGAAGCCTAAGACGAGCACGGAGAGCGCCACCGCCGCGTCGATGTCGCCCTGGAACTCGGCGAAGATGGCAAGCGGGATGGTCTGGGTGACGCCCCTGAAGCTACCGGCGAAGATGATTGTGGCCCCGAACTCGCCCAGTGCCCGCGCCCAGGCCGTCAGCGCCCCCGCGACGAGCGCGGGGAATGCCAAGGGTATCGTGACCCTGAAGAACACGGTGGCCCGGCCCGCCCCGTCAACGAGGGCGGCCTCCTCTATCGTCCGGTCTACCGCACCGAAACCCGTAGCGGCCTGCCTGACGTAGAAGGGGGCGGCGACAAAGATCTCTGCCATCACCACCGCCGCCGTGGTGAAACTCAGCGTCACGCCAAAGACGTCGAGGTACTGTCCGACTAGCCCGAGCCTCCCGAACGCGAGGAGCAGTGCGATGCCGGCGGCGCTCGGCGGCAGCACCACGGGGATGTCCACGAGGGTGTTGATCACCCGGTTTCCCCTGAAGTCAGCCCTGGCCAAAACGTAGGCGGCGGGCGTCCCCACGACGAGCAGAATCGCCATCGTTATGGTCGTGGTCTTGACGCTCAGAAGTAGGGCGTCCATGGCGACCGGGGAGGCCATCGCCCGCCAGGCTCCTTTGTCTACCATCCAGACCAAGAGGCTTACTAGCGGCAGGCTTATGAAGCCAGCCAGCAGCGCCAGCGCCGCCACAGCGAGACCGGAAGCGAGCGTGTCGCCCCATGGGAAATTCCTCGGTGGAGCGTCTTTGCCGCGGTCCTTCAAGCTGCGGGCTCGAAGTTCCACTTCTCCAGCACGCGTTGTCCCTCTTCGCTCGTGACGAGATCCACCCACTTCTTGGCCAGCTTGGGGTCCTTAGCGTCCTTGAGGGCGGCTATTGGATAAGTTGCAATGATGTTGAGGTCGGGAGGGATCGGAACGACTTTCACCCTACCCCTTATGTCGGGGGTATAGTCGCTCGCGTAGCCGAAAGTGGCATCAGCGTCTCCAACGACGACCCGGTTGACCGCCGCTCTTACATCGGCCTCCCTGGAGACCACGTTTGAGAGGACGTCTTCCTCGAAGTCGTCCCCGTATTGGGCGTTCGCCTTGCCGAGGATCTCGACGGCGTAGTCTGCTGCGGGTACGTCTTTCTGCGCGAGCACCAGCTTTATGTCCGGTTTGGCGACATCCCGCAGGCTCTCGATATTCGCCGGGTTGTCTTTGGGAACCATGACGACCTCGCGGTTCTTGACGAAAACCTGGGGTGTTCCGTTCACGAGGCCATCCTTCACGGCGGTGTCCATCTCCTCCTGGGCGGCGGAAGCGAAGACGTCGGCGGGAGCACCCTGTTGGATCTGGACCAGCAGGTCCGAACTGGCCCCGAAGCTCTGCTTTACCTGCACACCCTCGTTCTGCTCCTCGAAGGTCTGCCCGAGCTCCCCGAACGCGTCGGTCAACGAAGAGGCGGCGAGTATGGTCAGCGTCCTTTCTCCTTTCTCGCCTCCCTCTCCCCCACCCGAGGCCTGTCCGCAGGCAGGTAGTCCTGACAGCGCAGATATCGAGATCAAAGCCACCAGAAAGTACAGATAGACCTTGGGCCGCACACTTCCGCCCTTTGCAGATATCGAAGACACAGCCAGCCCATGCTAGTGAAAGGCTTGCGCCCGGTCTTTGTACAAAGTGCACGAAATCTGGTAGGGACGTTGCGCGTAACTCCCCTACCAGCGATCCGCACTAGATATAAGGCCCGACCTTTTCGTCTCCGGCCAGCCGCCTGTATCCTTCGGCCACGGCGAGGACTTTCTTTACGTACCAATCAGCGTGGTTATAAGAGAATAGTGCTCTGTACCAGTCTCGCGGCGCCCCGCCGACTCTGAGGTAACCGGCGGCGGCCGGTATGGCGTCTTCGGGGTCCATTATGTTTGCGACCCCGTCGCCGTTGCCGTCCACGCCCGAAGTCTCCCACGTCGACGGCAGGAACTGCATCGGGCCCATCGCGCCCGCGCTAGAGGGTCCCATGTTCTCGCCGTGGTTGGACTCGACGGCACCGATGGCCGCGAGTATGTACCAGTCTGGCCCTAAACCGTACTCTCTGGCCGACGCCTTGTAGAGTTCCATGTACTCCTTCTTGGACATGGGCTGTTCGTCAGTAGCGATTATGTCCTCTTGCGCGAGCTTCAGCTCGTAGTCCTTTTCTGTCTCCGCTACGCCGGTCGCCGCCCTGCTTTTCAAGACTCGGGCCCTCTCCGCCGCCTTTAGCCCACGCAGCCGCTCTTCTGTGCGCGACTTGCTTACACCGAGGCGGTCGATTGCGCGGTCAAGTGCCTGCTCGCGCCGGCGAAGGTCCACATTAGTAGACAGCTGTTGCTGTATGGCGTCTTCGTAGTCGCTTCGCTTCTGCGAGATCTGACGTCGCGTGGTTCTGAGATCTTGCGCCGACTCCTCGTACGCGGCCAGGCTCTGCCGGCTTTCGGAGAGGACGCTGGCTAATCCCGGATCCCACACCCCCGTGACGCTACCCCCGGAACCAAACCACCCGTCCAGGAGCGCCGCCACGCCTTCGAGGCTCTCACCCTTGTAGGCGGCCGTGACCCTCTCCCTGTATGTTTTTCGAGCTTCACGGGAGGATGCTTCCTGCTCGGCTAGCTGCTTTTCCAGCTGATGCGTCTGCTGCCGCAGGTCCCCGACTCGCTTCCTGGCACCGTCGGTGCGCGCCTGCGACTGGTCCAACTCTTCGCCGACGGCGGTGACCTCCTCGATCCTCTCCCGCAATACGGCGTCCTGATCCTGGACCTTCGCCTCGAGTTCAGGCGCCCGCTTTGATTCGGAGGGAGACTGCGCCTGACCCTGCGCCGCCCCTGCATGGGCTAACAATAGGGCCGCTATGCCCAGAATTACCGAAACCCTTAGCCCTCCTGCCAGCAAACCGTCCCCTCCACCCACATATCGAATACTTTGTTAGAGCGCAGATGAACGATTCTATACCAGATCTCTCCACATGCTCCCGCGCATAAGTCCTTGGACTGCTATGCACAGCAAGCTATTTGATACTCAAGTATCTTGTGAAGTCAGAAGAGAAACGATAGCTTCGAGTTCCTGTGCTTCGCGGAACCGTATCTCGACCTTGCCGCCGCTTTGCAGGCTCTTCACCCTCACAGGCAGTTCGAGGGCATCATGGATAGCGCGTGATGCGTCGTCGAACGCGCGTGGTGCGGCGTCGCGTGGTTCGGATGCGGCACGGGAGGTGTTTTGGGGGTTGGCGAGCAGTTCGCGGACAAGTTCTTCAGTCTTCCTGACGGAGAGCTTCTCCGCCCCCACCTTGCGAGCCAGATGGGTCATCTGATCTTCGTCCTCGAGGCCGAGCAGTGCGCGTGCGTGGCCTTCGGAGAGCTTTCCTTCGCCGAGGAGGGCCTTTATCCCCGCAGGCAGTTGTACGAGCCGCAGCGTGTTTGTGACGGCAGCCCTGCTCTTACCGAGCCTGCGCGCGAGCTGATCTTTGGTCAACCCGAAACCGTCCATCAGGGCTTGGTAGGCCGCTGCTGTCTCCAGAGGGCTCAGGTCCTCCCTCTGTAGGTTCTCCACGAGCGCCAGCTCCATGGACTCGTTTTCTCCGGCCTGCCTGATAAGGACGGGCACCCTGTCCAGTCCGGCCTCCCTGGCCGCCCGGAGCCTCCTCTCCCCCGCTATAAGCTCGAAGCCCGCGGGCGTGGGGCGCACGACGAGCGGTTGGAGGATGCCGACTTCCCGTATCGAGGCTGCGAGCTCCCTGATCCCCGCCTCCGGAAAGCTGTTCCTCGGCTGGCGCGTGTTCGGGCGGATGGCCGATACCGGCAACTCCTCGAACTTGAGCCCGCCAACGCCCTCTCCGGTCGCGATGAGGGCAGAGAGTCCCCGGCCGAGGCCTCTCTTACCCACGACTGAGAACCTCGTCGGCGACTGCCGAGTACGCTACGGCGCCGGTGCTGTTGGGCGCGTAGAGTGCTATGGGCATTCCGAAACTAGGTGCTTCGCTCAGCCTTACGTTCCTCGGCACGATGGTATGAAAGACGCTTTCCCCGAAGAAGGAGCGTACCTCGTCTGCCACCTGGTGCGCCAGGTTCGTGCGAGGATCGAACATCGTCAGCAGCACCCCGCCTACCTCGAGATCTGGGTTCAGCTCCTCCCTGATCATCCTGATGGTCCGCATTAGCTGGGTCAGCCCTTCTAACGCGTAGTACTCGCATTGTATGGGGATTAGGACCTCGTCAGCGGCGGTTAGAGCGTTGAGGGTCAGGAGATCCAGGGACGGCGGGCAGTCTAGCAAGACCCTGTCGTAGGACTCTGCAGGGAGTTTCTGGAGCGCCCTCTCGAGCTTGTGTTCTCGCGCCAGACTGGATACGAGCTCGACCTCCGCACCCACCAGGTTGATGGTCGCTGGCGCAACGTCGAGCCCCGGTGTTTCTGTCTTTAGTGCAACGTCCTGCAAGGGTTTGCCCTCGAGCAAAACGTCGTACATGCAACCCTCCGGGCCGGGCGATGCGCCGAGACCGCTCGTGGCGTTTCCCTGCGGGTCCATGTCGACGACGAGAATTCTCTGGCCTCTTCCAGCTAGATAGGCGGCGAGATTGATGGCGGTCGTGCTCTTGCCTACGCCACCCTTCTGGTTGACTATGGCCGTGACGGTCTTCACCGCCGGCATCTTAGCACGTCGTTCGCGGTTGTTTTTCAACGAGCGCCTAGCGGCTTCTTTGCTGCAGCACCCGACCTTCGAGGATAATGCTGCGGTGTTTCCTCGACTTTTTGGATTATGACGAGGTTTCGTGCCTTGTCCCCTACTTCCGGCAGCATCCCCACCGCCCTGACCTCCGCGACCTCGGCCCCGAGCGCCCGGGCTGCCCCCTTGGCCTCGGTGAGCTCATCTGGCTCCACCCGGCTCTTCATGGCAATGGCACCACCACCTACTTTCAACAACGGCACGGCGTACTCCGCGATCACCGACAGGCGCGCCACCGCTCTTGACGTCACTACGTCGTACTCGCCGCGATGCTCTCGCGACCTGCCTAGATCTTCGGCCCTTGTGTTTGCCACCTGAATTCCCTCCAGCGATAGGCTATCTGCCACGTATTGTAGGAACCGGGCTTTCTTGCCCGTCGATTCCACGAGGGTTGTGGATAGATCCACCCCTACGATGTTTATCGGGATGCCGGGAAGCCCCCCGCCACTGCCCACATCTGCGACTCGCCAGGCCCGCCGCAATGGCTCGTAGAGAAAACAACTCAGCGAATCAAGCACGTGTGCCAGCAGGATCTCACCCGGGTCCCTGGTGCCGATGACGTTTGCCCTGTCGTATGAGCCTAAGAGATTAGCGTACTCGACCAGGCGCTCACGTCGTCCGGCCCGGAGATCCAAACCCCAGGCGGCCGCCTGCGCCTCCAGTAGGTGGAGAGATCTCACGACCGCGTTCCACGTGAAACACATACAGGCCCAATCAAATACACCGGAGTGTGCGACAGGAGTTTGTTTGCGCAAACTCCTGTCGCACACGGGCGTTCCACGTGAAACGAGTTCACTAGGTAGAGGGGGAAACCATCACCCTGCGACCATCACCGCTGCCTTCGCTCTCCGTGGAGACATTGGGGTTCTCCGAGAGGTAAAGGTGGACGACCCGACGTTCAGAGGAATTCATGGGGGGCATTTCGACGGTACGGCGTTCGCGAACGGCACGGCGGGCAGTCCTGTGGGCCATACCTTGAATCGCCTCGACGCGGCGTTGGCGATAGCCTTCGGCGTCGAGCACAATCCGCTTAAAGAACGACCGCTCCTTGAACACGGACACGTTGACCAGATACTGGATCGCATCGATGGTTTCACCCTTCTGCCCGATAAACAAGGCAGTATCTTCGGGTGCGACGTCCGCGGCGATAAATCCGCCTGCATCGTAGACTTCCACGCTGGCCCCGAAGTTCATCGCGTCAAGAATCGAGGTCACGATATCCCTCACCTCGTCGAGCAGCTCTTCCGGCGCTTCGGGCAGCACGGAGTCTGGGGCGTCTCCGAACACCTCGGCCAGGGTATTGGAATCCGAGCTTGCCAGGGGGTCGGGTGGCTCTGCATCCGCAGGCTCTACGACAGAGCTCTCCTCCAGCGGTCTATCCGGAGGCTCAACATCTTCGGTCATTAATTGGGGAGTGGGCTCCGAGGTCTCGACGACGATCCGCGCGTCCCGCGCCCCTATCCCGAGGAAACCGGAATTACCTTCATCGAGCACCCGGTAGGGCACCTCCTGCGCGGACATCCCGAGCTCGTCCGCGGCCTTCGTAACGGCCTCATCGACCGTAGTGGCGTAAAACTCTCTATCTTCTGTCATTTCTTCTTCTTTCTACGCTTCCGCTTCGCGATCTTGGCTGCCTGTTTAGCGGCGTCTTCTTCTTTATTCTCGGGGGACCCGCCGCTGCCCGACTCCTTGGCATGTTCCTCCTTAGCTTTTCCTGACGCCTTGCCGGTGTCGGAGGATTTCTTGCCTGGACCATAGTTGTAGATCGCGTAGTTCTGAATCAGGGTCATTACGTTAGAGGTGATCCAGTACATGAAAAGACCAGCGGGGAAGTTCAGGAGAAACACGGTAAAGCCTATCGGGAGCAGCCGCATCAGCCAGCGCTGCTGGGGGTCCAGGTTCTTCGAGGTGATCTCGGTCGCCGCGAGCATAGTAATCGCCGAGATGATCGGCAAGATATAGTAGGGGTCTGCGTGGGCCAGGTCCTGGAACCACAATATTCCGCCCTGGGTAAAGCTCTCATATTCCGGCGGCGTCCGACCCGGTGTGCCGCCGAACTTCCTGATGACGTAAAAGATACCGATGAACACCGGCATCTGCACCAAAATCGGCAGGCATCCCCCGAGTGGATTCACTCCTTGGTCCTGGTAGAGCTTCGCCATCTCCTCCCGCTGGCGCTGGGGGTTGTCCTTGAACTGGGCGCGAACCCTGTCCATATGCGGCTTCAGGTCCTGCATGGCGCGCATGCTCCTCACCTGCTTCACGGTGAGCGGGAAGAGAAGGCTACGCACGATCACCGTAAGCAGCACGATCGAGAGCCACCAAGGCGCCCCGAGGTTCTGGTGAAAGTACAGCAGTACCGCACCAAGGACGTTCACTATCGGGGAGAAAAGGTTCTGGAAAAAGTCCGCTATCGCGTTGAACATTAGATTCTACTCATCTTACCGGGTCGTAACCTCCCCTGGATAACGGATGACAACGGAGCACGCTCTGGATGCACATGAACTCGCCCCCGGCACACAGTACCCCTCGAAGGTCTGTGCGATGTAGGGAGGAGTAACTCGGCGCATGTCTGCAAGAAGGAAGCAGCATGGGGGGGAGGTGCCTGCGGTAGGTCCGGACCAACCCTATGTTCGACCTCCGGAGAGACATCGACCGCCGTCAAACCTGCCGGCGCTGTGCTACGCCGACGAACCTGCGCAAAGCCTCGCCAAACTCGGCCCGCATCTCCGCTAGAGTAGCCTCCGAAGCCGGGGGTCTCGCCGATACAACGAGGTCGAGGTCGCCGGGAACATCGGCTATGCAAGACCTAAAGACCTCCTTAAGCCTCCTCCGCACGGTGTTGCGCGTCACCGCCGTGCCAACCTTGCGAGAGACGGAGAGGCCAAGTCGCGGGGTGCCGTGCTCGTTGGGGAACGCGTGCACGGAGAATAGCTTACCCCTGTACGCGGTCCCTTGTCGGTAGACCCTCTCAAATTCCGGTGAGTCGGTCAGGCGCATGCGCTTACTGCGCGGCAACTGTCAAACAGCCAGACGCTTGCGGCCTCGACGCCTGCGGTCAGCGATGACCCTGCGGCCGCCCACCGAACTCATGCGCTTGCGAAAGCCGTGCGTTTTCGCTCTCTTGCGCCGATTTGGCTGATAAGTACGCTTCATTGAACTCCTCTACGGGCACTCCGAAATATCCAATCGAACCACACGAGTATATCCGAAGCCCACCATACCATCCAGCAATCCGGGTCGAAAAGCTGCCCGCACGCGTACGAGGGCCATCGCTCTCGATCCCAGAAAAATCCTGCAAACAGGCGTTTAGTACGCGCACACGTACGGGGCTTTCCATCCTCAATAGAGCACCACAACACGTACTCATCGCCCTATAAACACCACACAACTTGGGTTTACTTTAGTTTATCCACAGGCTGTGGATAAAATTGTGGATAACCACCTTAATTGCCTGCAAAATTGGGTTTTGTGTTCGTCGGCTATAGCGCTACGAGGAGGGGTGCGCTAAATTCCACCATGGGGATGATGCGCGCACAGCGGACACCAGGGGAGCCGGATCAGGCAGGCGTAGGCGTTCGCATTGCTGTTTATCCTCAGGGTGGAGAACCGGAGATAATCGAAGTTTCGGCGGCGGACCCTCGTTCGGCTACACGAAAGTTCACCAGGTTCGTGTCGGACAGGGTAAGAGTAGCAGGCGGAAAAGTTCCGGAGGATTCCATACGCGAGGCAATAGAGAACCTCATACATGCCGACTACCTGGGGGTGGTGATCTCCATTCTCGATGGCGGAAACGTCGTGCGCGTCTCGGACAAGGGACCAGGGATAGACGACAAGAGCCGGGCGATGGAGTTCGGCTTCTCCGGGGCGACGACCGAAACATTGGGTGAGATCCGGGGCGTCGGGGCGGGACTCGGCATCGCGAGGGCCGCGGCCGAGAAAGGCGGCGGGAAGGTAGCCATCGAGGACAACATCGGTGGGGGAACAGTTGTCACCATCTCTGCACCCGGTGAAGATGCGGTCACGGAACAGGGGGGACAGGAAGAGAAGTTGCCTCCGCAGAGAAGGTACCCTGACGGCGTGCCACGGATGAACATCTCCGAGAGGCAACAAAAAGTGCTCGTCACGGTATTAGAGTGTGGCGAGGTTGGGCCCTCGACCGTTGCGGACAGGTTGGAGATAAGCGTGAGCACCGCTTACAGGGATCTCTCGGTCCTCGAAGAGCACGGCCTGGTCATGGCCGACGAGTCTGGCAAGCGCCTCATCTCGCCGCTCGGCAGGGATCTCGTCGAAGCCATCATCAACGCCTGGGTCAAGTAGTCGTGGCCGGCAAGGCGGAGCAGGTGTGGAATGAGGTGTTGGACCGGGCGTCCGAACACATAGACGTCTCGTCGCTCCGGGTCTGGTTCGAGGGCATACGTCCCGTTGACCTGTATGAGGATCAGCTGGAGATTTCGGTACCCAATACGTTCGCCAAGGAGTACATCGAGAGCCGATTCAGGCCGCTCTTGGAGGAGGTGCTCGACGACGTGGTCGGCCACGAGACCTCCCTGGTGGTCAGCGTCGCAGGCCCCGGCAACCATTCCGGTAACGGCGCGGGCGCGGAGGGCGCGGAATCGGTCCTAAACGCGCGGGCGCCCCGGTCCTTTAGGGCGAAGTACACGTTCGATACCTTCGTGATCGGGGCCGGCAACAGGTTCGCCCACGCGGCGACGCTCGCCGTGGCCGAGACCCCGGGTCTCGTCTACAACCCGCTTTTTATCTACGGTGGAGTGGGCCTGGGTAAGACCCACCTGCTTCGGGCCGTCGGCCATTACGTAGAAGACCAGGACCCGAGCATGAGGATTCGGTACGTCACCTGCGAGCAGTTCACGAACGACTTTATCAACTCGATGAGGGACAACGCGCCCCTGGAGTTCCAGAAGCGCTACCGCGAGAACGACGTGCTCTTGGTCGACGATATCCAGTTTCTGGAGAAGAAGGTCGAGACCCAGGAGGCCTTCTTCCACACCTTCAACGCGCTCTACGAGGAGAACAAGCAGATCGTCATTGCCTCCGACAGGCACCCCAGGTACATCCAGACGCTCGAGAACCGCCTCGTCAGCCGCTTCGAGTGGGGCCTCGTGACGGACATCCAACCCCCAGACCTCGAAACCAGGATAGCCATCTTACGCAAGAAGGCGATGATGGACCGCCTGGAGGTCGACGACGATGTACTAACCTTTATCGCATCGAAGGTCTCGACGAACATCAGGGAGCTCGAAGGAGCCCTCGTGCGCATCCTGGCCTACGCCTCACTCTACGGACGTCGCGTCAGCGCCGACCTCGCCGAAGAGGTCCTGAGGGACATCCTGCCCGACCAGGCATACCGTGAGATCCCTATAGAGCTCATCCAACATGAGGTCTGCCGCTACTTCGGTGTCGCAAAGGCCGACCTCATCGGCCAGAGCCGCTCCAAAGGCTTCGCCTACCCTCGACAGGTCGCCATGTACCTCTCCCGTGAGCTCACCGACGAGTCGCTGCCCAAGATAGGGAAGGCCTTCGGCGGGCGCGACCACTCCACCGTCATGCACGCCACAGCCAAGATAGCCAACCTCATAAATAGCGACCGCGACGTCTTCTCCCAGATACACGAGATCACCCAGCAAGTCAAAAGCAAAAGGTGATCCAGATCCCCCTCCCCCAGGGCCAGGAGATTGTAACACGAAACTTGCATCTAATGTCTGTTTTATCCACAGCCTATCCACAGGGTGGCGCCACCCTGTGGATAACTCCCCGGAAAGTGTCCACACCTGAATCCACTTATCCACAGAAACTGTGGATAAGTACCCCTACCTGTGGATAAGTATGGCTGCATTTAAGACGAGTAGGCTACTTGTAGCATACTACCGGAGGACTACCTGTGGATAAACCTGTGGATAACAGGGGTAAAATCTGTGGATAAACCTGTGGATAGAATTGTGGACAACTTCAACCTGTGGATAACTCACCACTTATCCACAATTCGTCCACAGGAAATCGTGAGTTATCCACATTTTTGTCCACAGGAACGAGGACGAGTATTCGGCTTAGGTAAGGTGGATTTTTCGAGTTATACACATATCCACAGGCCTTATTATTATTAATGTTCTAATAGATATATGGTTTAGGTAGTAATAATAAGGTGAGAAGGGAGGCGGCATGAGGGCTATTTGCAACACCGAAACGTTCGGCAGGAAACTGCAACTCGTCTCGCGTGGGGTATCTGCGAGGTCGACCATCCAGTTGCTTGGGGGGATACTCCTCGAAGCTGGGGAAGGGGCACTCAAGTTGTCGGCGACCGACATGGAGATCTCGATCCAGACCTCCTCGCCGGCTGAGGTCGAGGGCGAGGGGCGCGTGGTCATACCGGCGCGCATCTTCAACGACATAGTGAAGTCGTTGCCGAGTGGGAGCTTCACGCTGGAGCACGACGCCTCGGAGGGGATGGTCAGGCTCGAGGCGGGGGAGAACGAGTATCACATTCGGGCCTACGCGGCCGACGACTACCCGCAGCTCCCCGACTTCCCCGCGGAGGGGACCTTCAGGATGTCCGGGGAGTCGCTAGTAGAGACCGTGGAGAAAGTCTCGCGGTCGTATTCTCGGGACGAGACCAGGCCTGTGTTGACGGGGATCCTCATCAGCTTCGAAGACTCCCGCGTAAAAATGGTCACGACCGACTCCTACCGTCTCAGCATCAAAGAGACCGAGCTCGCCACTACGGCCTTCGAAGGATCGAGGGAGGCGATCATCCCGGCGCGGGCGATGCAGGAGGTGTCCAGGATCTTTGGTTCTGAGGACGAAGATGACGTCGAAGTCTCACTCTCCGAGAATCAGGCGTTGTTCAGGATTGGGGACGTCGTCTTCGGCACGCGGCTTATCGACGGCAACTTTCCCGAGTACAGACGGCTCTTGCCCGGCGGCTTCGAGCGTGAGATAGCAGTCTCCAGGGAAGACCTCATCAGCACCCTCAGGCGCGTCAACCTCTTCGCTGCCCGCCAGACGCCGCCGGTACCCGTGAGCCTCTCGTTTTCAGAAGGTTCCGTCGAGGTGATCGTGCGCAACGGCGAGGTCGGGGACGCGCACGAGCGGCTGTCGGCTTCGAGCGAGGACGAGTTCCTGATCTCGTTCAACCCCAGCTACCTTCTCGACGGCGTCTCGGCGATAGATTCCGAGAAGGTCGTCTTCAAGCTCAACGAGCCGCTCAAGCCCGGGCTCATCGTGCCCGAGGAGAACGGTGGGGAGGCGGACTTCCTGTACCTGATCATGCCGATGCGCGACCCGTCCCGCAACTGACGGTACCGTTGCGGATCCAGGCAGGCACGACGCTCGGCCAGGCGCTTAAGGCAGCGAGCCTCGTCGGTTCCGGTGGCGAGGCGAAGGTTCTGGTACAGGCCGGGGAAGTGTTCGTGAACGGTGAGGTCGAGACGCGCCGCGGCCGCAGGCTGGTAGAGGGCGACGTGGTCGAGGTGGGGGCCGAGCGGTTGGAGATCGGTTGAGCACCTACCTGCGGGCCCTGCGCCTGGTCAACTTTCGCAACTACGCCGACGCCACGGCGCTTCTCGCCCCCGGCCTGAACGTGGTGGTCGGGGACAACGCCCAGGGTAAGACTAACCTGCTCGAGGCGATAGCCTTCAACGTCACGGGCTCGTCGCCGCGCACCCCGAAGGAGAACGAGGTCGTCCGGTGGGGCACCGACTTCACCCGCACCGAATCCCGTATAGCCCTAGATGGCTCCACGGACGAGCGTTGCGCCGCCATCGGCTACGCGCCCGGACAGAAAAAGCGGATCACCGTCGACGGGGCTCCTGTCTCGTCCCTTGCGGAGTACGCAGCCGGCGGGGCGGGCGCTCGCGCCATCACGTTCTTCCCCGATGACATTCGGGTAGTCAAGGGCGCGCCATCCGACCGCAGGGAGTTCCTCGACGCTCTACTCTCCTCGCTGCGCCCTGCCTACGCCCGCGCAGTCGTCGAGTATGCCAAGGCCGTGGCCCAGCGCAACCAGCTCCTGCGGCGCATCAGGGACGGGTTCTCCTCGGAGAGGACGCTAGCGACGTGGGACAGGAAGGTCGCGGAGCTTGGAAAAACCGTCCTCGAAGGGCGTGAGGCGGCGTTGCCCCTCCTCGAGGACCACTACAAAGACTCTCTAAGGACCTTGTACGGCCCCGAGAAGGCTGCCATCCACTACCGGTATAGCTCGACCTTGGAAGGGTACTCCGAGGCACTCAGAGAGGCGCACAGCGCCGACATCGAGCGGGGGACCACCTCGGTGGGACCGCACAGGGACGACTTCGAGGTCCTGCTCGGCGGGGTAAACCTGACCACCTTCGGGTCGCAGGGGCAGCAGAGGCTCGCGACACTAGCGCTCAAGTTCGCGGCCAGGGCCTACGTGCGGGGGGCCGTGGGGGACGACCCTATCTTGCTCTTCGACGACGTCATGAGCGAGCTCGACGAGTCTCGGAGGGAATACCTGGCGGGATACTTCCTGCAGAGCACGCAGGCCATCATTTCGACGACAAACCTCGAATATTTCGACGAGGAAATCCTCGACCGAACCCGTATCATACGCATATCTGGTGGTTCCATCCTCGAGACCGCAACGGATGGTGCCAGGAGATAACTCTACCCCGCGAAACCGGCTTAAATAAGCCGCAAATGGGCTCCAGAGGCGCTGGGAAAACCCGAAGGATGTGTTACAATCATCGGGTGCAGAGCTACAATGAAAAGAACGTCTCCGGCGAAGTCGCCGGTCTAGTCAAGAGGAGGGTCCGGTTCTTTGGCGGCTAACCCTGTTTCCAAGAATGCTACAAGCGCGTACGATGCAAGTTCGATCCAGGTCCTGGAGGGCCTCGAGGCCGTCAAGAGGCGGCCTGGTATGTACATTGGATCCACGGGTCCTAGAGGTCTCCACCACCTCGTTTGGGAGATCGTCGACAATTCCATAGACGAGGCACTCGCCGGGCACTGCTCGGAGATCCTGGTAACCGTCCACCCCGATAACTCCGTCTCCGTCACCGACGACGGGCGGGGGATGCCGGTCGGAACGATGAGCAAGTACGGCAAGTCGGCGGCCGAGGTCATCCTCACGACGTTGCACGCCGGCGGCAAGTTTGACGGCCAGGGCTACAAGGTCTCGGGCGGGTTGCACGGCGTCGGCGCCTCCGTGGTGAACGCGCTGTCTGAGTGGCTGGAGCTCGAGGTCAGGCGTGAGGGGCACGTGTGGAGCCAGCGCTACGAGCGCGGGTTTCCGAAGGGGAAACTTAGGAAAGACCGCAAGCTCAAGAAAGGCGAGGGAACGGGGACGACCATAAGCTACATGCCCGATCCCGAGGTCTTCACCGAGACCGTCGACCTCTCGTTCGACACGTTGAGCCGACGCTTTCGGGAGTCTGCTTTCCTGAACAAGGGCCTGAAGATTCGGCTCGTGGACGAGCGTGAAGAGGACAGGGACGTCGCTTATCAGTACGAGGGCGGTATAAGGGACTTCGTCGAGCACATCAACGACGCCAAAGACCCCGTCCACAAGACCGTCTTCTACCTCGAACGGGAGGAAGACATCGGGGACGTGGAGGTCGCGCTGCAGTGGAACAGCGGCTTCCAGGACTCGGTCTTCACGTTCGCCAACAACATAAACACCCACGAAGGCGGGGCCCACCTCTCTGGTTTCAGGTCGGCCCTCTCGCGTACGGTCAACGCTTACGCCCGGGGGAAAGGCCTCCTCAAGGAGAAAGAAGAGAGCCTCACCGGCGACGACATCAGGGAAGGCCTGGCCGCAGTCATCTCGGTCAAGTTGCAGGAGCCTCAGTTCGAGGGGCAGACCAAGACCAAGCTCGGCAACACCGAGGTCAAGGGCCTTGTCGAGAGCGCGACCAACCGTTTCCTGGCCGAGTTTCTGGAGGAGCGCCCGGGCGAGGCCAAAGCCATCGTCAACAAGGCTTTGCAGGCCGCCAGGGCGCGGCTCGCTGCCAGGACGGTGAGGGAGAAGATCCGCAAGGGCTACCTGGAGAGCTCGACCCTACCTGGCAAGCTCGCCGATTGTTCTTCCAAGGACCCCGCCAGGAGTGAGCTTTACATCGTCGAGGGTGATTCGGCCGGCGGGAGCGCCAAGCAGGGCAGGGAGCGAAACTTCCAGGCCATCCTGCCGCTCAGAGGCAAGATCCTCAACGTCGAGAAGGCCAACATGAACAAGGTCCTCTCAAACGTCGAGATACAGGCCATGATCTCCGCCATTGGCGCCGGCGTGGGGGAGACCTTCGACATCGAGCACGTCCGCTACAACAAGATCGTGCTCATGACCGACGCCGACGTGGATGGGAGCCACATCAGGACGCTTGTCCTGACGTTCCTATTCAGGAACATGCCTGAGCTGATCGAGGCCGGATACGTCTACATCGCCCAGCCGCCGCTCTTCAAGGTCACGCACCACCGAAAAGACCACTACGTGTACAACGA
This sequence comes from uncultured Rubrobacteraceae bacterium, assembly GCA_963830075.1. Taxonomy (GTDB): domain Bacteria; phylum Actinomycetota; class Rubrobacteria; order Rubrobacterales; family Rubrobacteraceae; genus Rubrobacter_D. The sequence continues at coordinate 66,222 of CAWHLD010000008.1, forward strand.
GCGCGAGCTGCGGGAGACCCTGACGCGCCTGAACGCCAACGGCAACGCCAACATCGGCCGCTTCAAGGGACTCGGGGAGATGAACCCGATCCAGCTCTGGGAGACGACGATGGACCCGCAGAACAGGACGCTCTTGCAGGTAACCGTCGAATCGGCCGCGGTCGCGGACGAGCTGTTTACGGATCTCATGGGCGACAAGGTCGAGCCACGAAAGCGGTTCATCGAAGCCAACGCAAGAGAGGTGAAGAACCTGGATGCTTGACACTTTCTCGGGGAACATACGTCCCCACAACATAGAGGACGAGATAAAGGACTCTTTCCTCTCTTACGCGATGAGCGTCATCGTCTCCCGCGCCTTGCCGGACGTGAGGGATGGTTTAAAGCCCGTTCACCGGCGCGTGCTCTACGCGATGCACGACCTCGGGCTGCAGCCGAACCGGCCGTACCGCAAGAGCGCGACGGTCGTCGGCGAGGTCATAGGTAAGTACCACCCGCACGGGGACTCGGCGGTCTATGACACGCTAGCCAGGCTCGCCCAGGACTTCTCGATGCGCTACCCACTCGTCGACGGCCAGGGCAACTTCGGGAGCGTCGACGGGGATCCACCGGCCGCCATGAGATACACAGAGGCGCGTCTCATGCGCATGGCGACCGAGATGCTCAGGGATATCGGGTCAGACACCGTCGACTTCGTGCCGAACTTCGACGAGAGCCAGCGCCAGCCCGAGGTGCTGCCGGCGCGGTTTCCGAACCTGCTCGTCAACGGCTCTGACGGCATCGCGGTGGGAATGGCGACCAAGATCCCACCCCACAACCTCGGCGAGGTCATCGACGCCACGGTGGCACTAATCGAGGACCCCGACCTGGACGACGAGGGGATCGCGGAGCACATCAAGGGCCCCGACTTCCCGACGGGGGGTGTTATCGTCGGTCTGCGCGGCATCCGCGATGCCATCCAGGCCGGGCGCGGCTCTGTGCGGGTGCAGGCCAAGGCGCACACCGAGCAGATCAAGGGCAACAGGACCCAGATCGTCGTCACGGAGATCCCCTACCAGGTCAACAAGAGCTACCTCTTGCAGAAGATCGCCGAGCTGGTAAAGGACCGCAAGCTCCAGGATATCTCCGACCTGCGCGACGAGTCCGACCGCAACGGTATGCGCATCGTTATCGAGCTAAAGCGCGAGGCCGTGCCCAAGGTCGTCCTGAACAACCTCTACAAACACACCCAGATGCAGCAGAGCTTCGGGGTGAACCTGGTGGCTCTCGTAGACGGCGTGCCCAAGACGCTCTCGTACCGGCAGGTCCTCAAGCACTACGTCGCCCACCAGTTCGATGTGGTAACGCGCAGGACGCGCTACGAGCTGCGGAGGGCTCAGGCGCGGGCCCACATCCTCGAAGGCCTGCTCATCGCGCTCGAGAACCTCGACGAGGTCGTGGCTACCATCCGCCGCTCGCGCAGCGTCGAGTCGGCGCGCAATAACCTGATCAAGGGTTTCAGGCTCTCCGAACGCCAGGCGCAGGCGATCCTCGACCTCCGCCTGCAGCGGCTCACCGCGATGGAGCGCCAGAAAGTCGAGCAGGAGCACAAGGACCTGAGGGAGAAGATCGAGTACCTCGAAGGCATCCTCGGTGATGAGTCAAAGGTATACGGAATCGTCAAGGAGGAGCTCGCTGAGGTCAGGGCTGCCTACGCCGACGAGCGCCGCACGGCCGTCACGGCTGAGGAGGGCGTGGACTTCGAGATCGAAGACCTCATAGCCGAGGAGGAGATGGTCATCTCCATCTCCAACGGCGGCTACTTGAAGAGCGTCCCCGTCAACTCATTCCGCAAGCAGGGCCGCGGCGGCGTCGGCGTCGCCGGGATGGAGCTCAAAGAGGGCGACTACATCGACCACCTCTTTATCACGACGACGCACCACTACATGCTCTTCTTCACCAACAAGGGCAAGGTGTATCGCCTCAAGGTCCACCAACTCCCGCGCATGAGTCGGACGGCGAAGGGGCGTCACATCGCCAACCTGCTGCCCCTGGCGCAGGGCGAGCACATCGCCTCGGTACTCGCGACCAAGGAGTTCGACGAGGCCGAGTACCTGCTGTTCGCTACCAGGAACGGAATCGTCAAGAAGACCGGGTTCCTGGAGTACAACACCCCCCTCAAGAGCGATGGAATCATCGCGCTCAACCTCGCCGACGACGACGAGCTGATCTCCGTACGCTACGCCTCCGAAGGCGACGAGGTCGTGATCGTAAGCCGCAACGGGAAGGGCATCCGCTTCAAGCAGACCGATGCGCGTCCCATGGGTCGTGCTACGGCCGGGGTGAAAGGCATCACGCTCGCAAAAGGCGACTTCGTTCTCAGCATGGATGTCGTCTCCGACGACGCGGCCGACCTGTTCTTGCTCACCGAGCGCGGCTTCGGCAAGCGCACGGCCCTCTCCCAGTACAGGGCGCAGGGCCGCGGCGGCCAGGGCGTTATCGCGATGAAGACCGACGGTGAACGCGGCAAGCTCGCCGGCGTCCGGGTCGTCCGTCCGGGGCTGCACGAGCTCATGATCGTCTCCAACTTCGGGACGACTATCCGGATGGACGCTGACTCCGTCTCGCGGCAGGGACGCGCCGCGCAGGGCGTCAGGGTGATGAACCTGAGGAGCGGCGACTCGGTGAGCGCCATAGCAAAGGTAGTCTCCTCTCGCTCCGCCGACGCCGACGGAACCACGGACGAGCTCGCGCTCGATGAGATCTCCGGCGAGGAACAAACCGGAGCCTCGACAGCGGGACTTCCTGAACCCGACGGGAACGGGACGGTACCCGATGCCTAGCGAGTGCGAAGGCGTGGTCGAGTGCACGGCCCTTGTACTGGCTGAGAGTTGCACGGAATATGAGGACCGGCTGACCCTCTTCGGGATACTCGACGAGATCCGGCCTAACGGCACCGAGAAGACCTCGTTCGTCGTGTACACCAAGTTCGAGGGATGCGAGCATGCCTCGGCCAAGGAGCGCAGGGCCCGTATCATCGTCACCGACGAGGAAGGAGAGGTTCTCATGGAGTCGGCGGAGTACTCCGTCTACCTCGACGGGACCGAAGAACCGGTAACGATAGTAGCCGCCTTCGATCTGCCCGCCGGCTTCGAGGTCGGGGAGCAACTGCTCTGGGTCGAGGCGGTCCTTGACGAGGAGACCCTCTCCCAGACCGTGGTCAGGATCCACGACCACTACAGTGTATAAGAGACCAACAGAGGCCCGGATCCCCGGGCCTCTCCACTACGTTAGGAAACTAATTCATGCCTGAAGATCTGGCAGTATTTATCGACTGGGAGAATATCTACATCTCCACGGTCACAGAGTACAAATCGAAGCCGAACGTCTCGGCGATCCTCGAGAAGGCCAGCGAGTACGGGCGCATCGTCTCGGCGACGGCCTACGCTGACTGGACAGACGGGGACTTCCGCCAGGCCCCGCCGACGCTTTACTCGAACGGCATCTCGCCGCGTTACATCTCGGCCCGCTACTTCCCCGGCGGCAAGTCCCAGAAGCGCCGCACCAACTCCATCGACGTGATGCTCGCAGTGGAGTGCTCGGATTTCTTGCACAGCCATCCGCAGGTCGATACCTACGTTCTGGTCACGGGCGACGGGGACTTCATCCCTCTCGTGAGTTTGCTAAGGAGCAAGGGTAAGATCGTGGTCGTCATCGGGGTCTCAGAGGCGACGTCTTACCACCTGATCGAATCCGCAGACCACTTTATCTCTTATGCCTCACTTCTGGAGGAAGACCGGGCCGCCCGCGCCAAGGACAAGGAAACGAAGAAAGAGACAGCGGACCCCTACAAGGAGCTCGTCCGCGCCGTCGAGACGCTGAAGAGGGGCGGTAAGACGCGCGTCCTTGGGCAGGTAAAGCAGCAGATGATCGTGCAGCTTGGCTCTTTCGACGAGCGAAACGCGGGTTTCAAGAAGTTCAAGGACTTCGTTGTCGAGGCGGAGCGCCGCAACCTGGTGAACACCGTCGATCAAGACCTCGAACTCCAGGTCTACCTGCCCGACGAGAAGGTCCCCGACCTGCAAGAGGCCGACCTCGCATCCGAGGAGCCTGCCCCGCAGGGCCAGCCCGCAAACCGGGACAGGGGCAACGGCGGGCCCGCACGCGAAGAGCGCCAGCAAGAGCCGAAACCGGGCTTCGACCTGCTTGAGGATCTCACGCCCTACGAGCTCAAGACGGTCTGCACGAGCGTCGCCTCCCTCGGACAGCCCGCGACCTTCGTGGAGATCTTCTCCAGCATCCGCGAGTTGGATGAGCGTGGCGAGCTGGAGCTCTCGCGCGAGGAGATTAGGGACGTCATAGCCGCCATGCTCGACGCGGATTATCTTGGCAAGATCCGCCAGAAACCCTACAAAGAAGCGAAGGCCGACATGACCTTCTACGCCCTGAACTCGGATAAGCGAGAGGTCAAGAACGCCCTGAACGGCGGCTGATGCCTCCGAGGCTTCAGGCCACAGGGGGTGTGCTCAGGACGG
>CAWHLD010000009.1:0-213092 GCA_963830075.1 uncultured Rubrobacteraceae bacterium
CTGGACCTCCTCCCGGAAATATCTCAGTCCATGGTCTATCTTGTCGGGGTCTCCCTCCATGATACTCACCCTCGCGTGCATCGCTGCATAACTCCTTTCCAACTCGGTGAATAAGCGGTTCAGGGATGGATGCGCCTAGCCTCTCCCCTGTGCCTTCGGCGGGTCCGAGCATCTCATCCTAATAACCGTGTCAAGTGCTGGCGTCTTGGGTGCGGGCGTCTGGGATGCGCAGGAGGAGGAAGAACGCCAGCACCATAGCCACGGCAAAGGAGCTCATTGCGATCCGGTAAGCTCCCGTCCCGAGCCCCCCAAACACCCCCAGAAGTAACCCTACTATCAATGGTGCGACGACAATGGCAACATTACTGACCATGACGTAGAACCCCATAAACTCCGTGATCTTCTCGGACGGCGAGAGGGCGATGAGCAGGACCGGGCCTAACGTAAACGTCGCGCCCATCGCGAGAAAGAGGAGGGGCTGCGCGACAAACAACACCCAGGGAGCCCAAGCCAACGAAACGGCCATGATCGCGACGATCCACAGCACGAGCGTTGCGAGGAACGCTCTCTTGGGGCCCAGCCTGTCGGAAACACGCCCGGCGCCAAAGGCCGCCACGGCGGAAAAGATCAGTGAGAAAATCATGAGATTGGCTATCTGCTGGTCCGCCATCTTGAAGACGTCCTTCGCGAAAAGGCACACGTTGGGAATGGCTACGTTCACCGCAGCCATGAACAACAGCGTTACGAGCATGTACGTCCCAACGCCGGCGTAGGCGCGGAGCCCCCTCAAGGTGGCGAAGACGTTCCTGTAAGCTTCACCGAGCCTCGCCCGCTGCGGGGTATGCACCGCAACATCAGGCACAAAGAAAAAGGCGGGCAGTGCGAAGAGGAGGTAAAAGGCCGCGGTCGGCAGAAAGGTGTTGGAGTCCACTGCCGCGGAGGACGTCTTTACCCAGCCACCAAAATGACCGAGCACGGTTCGGATTTCTTCGGGCCCGCCGACCTTGAATCCCAAGAAGCTATCCGGGGCGATAAAGAGCGTGAGGCCGGCGACGGCGATGAAGGTCCCAATGAGACCCCCGGCCTGGCTGTAGCCGCTGACCGTCCCTGTGCCACGCCCCGCCGACACACCGGGCAAGAGGGCAAAGTATAAGAGTTGTGTCAGCTGGTAGGCGACGACCGCCACCACGAAGAAAGCGACCGCCACGAGTACGCTCCCCGTAAGCCCATCCGTGAAGTCTAGCCCCGCCGTGAGGAACACCACGACGAGGGTGAAGAACACGAGGTACGGTAGCCGTCTCTGGTGAAGGTCGGCCAGCGCCCCCAGGGCCGGGGCGATTAGCACCACCAACAAAGCCGCGAAAGACGTGGTGTAGTTGATGAGAGCGGGCCCGACTCCGTACTGCTCCGTGAGCCAGAGCGGGAAGTACAAGACCATGACGGTGGCCGAGAAGGGGGTGTTCCCGAAATTGTAGAGTACGTACGACCAGACGGCGAGTTTGGACACCTTCCCGGGCGCTGCGTTCTCCGCTGTAGGCTCTTGGACCTCGGAAGGGACATCCCTCGTTGGCTCACGATCTTCTAGCATAGGTGCTTCCCTTGCCTCTCTGTACGCTTTTCACCCACTGCTGTGCGCTTGCTCGGTGGTGCCATGCTGCTTGTCAGCGATCAGTCTCCCCCCCTGGGGGAATGCTCTGCTCGAAGTGGAAGACATTACCTGGGTCGTACTTGCGCTTGACCTCCTGCAGCCGTCCAAGGTTGTCGCCGTAGTAGGTCCTGAGGTCGTTGATGGCGCTGTCGGGCACGTTGATGTAGGACCCTTCGACGTAGGGGCTCAGTGCCAAACGGAATCGCTCGGTCCACGCGCTGATCTCCTTCTCCTCCCTGTCCTTCTCCCATGAGATGTCCCACTCGATGTAGTAGCGGGGCTTCCTGTGGTAGAACGCCGTAGCGTCGGTCGGAACTCGGCCTGCCGCACCGCCCCAGCTCAAGCACCAAACGTCGGCCGTGGGATTGGGGGCGTCCGCCAGGAAACGGCGTACGGTCCCGATCGCCTCGGGCGGTAAGGAGCGATAGACCCAGACCGAGGAGAACTTGTCCTTTCTCGGTGGATCGTCTTCTGGAGAGCCCGCGATTCGAAGCCAGGCATCGAGATAGGGCATGGTTTTGATCGTAACCTCGGGCTTACCGATACCCAGCAGCGGTCGGAGCAGCCGGCGCAACTGTTCCTCCTCCGATCCGATGAAGACCCCGTAGGAGGTGATGGTGCCCGCTGCCTTAGAAGACGCGAAGAAGACCGAGCCCAGTTGATCGGGCGCGGAGGGCGCCAACTCTTGCCACACGCTCAAGAGCTCGCTCAGGTGTTGCCAATCGCGCTCCCCCCAGGTTACTTCGTAGAAGGTGACGGTGGAGATGGGGTGAACCTTGAAGGTGTAGGAGGTGGCGATACCGAAGTTGCCGCCTCCTCCCCCGCGTGAAGCCCACATGAGGTCGGCGTTGTGGCTCTCGTCGGCGTGGATCACCCCGGCGCCCTGCTCGCCGGAGGCGATCACCATCTCAAGACCCACCAGGTTATCGCAGGCCAGACCCATGCTGCGGGTAAGCCAGCCGATCCCGCCGCCCAGGGTGACGCCACCAATGCCGGGGGTTCCCTCTCCTCCGCTGGGGATGGTGTAGCCCCTCTTTCCCAGTGCCTCTACCACCGCCCCTTGGGTGGCGCCGGTCTGCACGGTGGCCACCCCCGCGCTCTCGTCGACGTGGATCCGGTTCATATCGCTCACGTCGATGACCACCCCACCATCCAGGGAGGACCAACCCTCCAGGGCATGACGGCCGCTTCGGGCGCGAAAGGCGAAATCGTGCTCTCGGCACCAACTTATGGCATTGACGACGTCCTGGACATCTTGACAGAAGACGATTACGAGGGGGAATTTGGAGAACTGTCGGGCCCAACCCAGACGTGCGCTCTCATAGTCCGGACTATCGGGGAAGACCAGACGACCCGTGAGTTCATTCCCACCGATAGCGAGCTCATCTTGCATGTATGACGCCCACCGACACCAGCTTGCTTGCCACGCTCCTGAGCATGCCGCTTACTCTCCTTTCTCTGCGGGGAGGAACGGTATACCAGGAGTCTCGTGCGCGACCCCTCCGCCGTTCGGCAACCCGGCTACCTGCTCTTCGACAGGCCCTTAGGCTTTGCGCCCCCGCCTCGCGACGGGTTTGCCTTTGTCGTAATGTCAGCTACAAGTGTAGCAGGGTTAGCACTGTGATCCTCCCCGGGTCTGCTGGAGGCTCCAACCTTTGAGAGGATGGAGCAATGACAAGAACAGGCAAGTACCCAGAGCAGATCCGGAGGGAGGCCGTCCGGCTGGTGCGGGCACACCGAGATGAGTACGACTCGGAGTGGGCGGCGATCACCTCGGTTGCCAGCAAGTTCGGGGCGGTTCCGCAGACAGTTCACAGTTGGGTTCGTCGTGCGGATGTTGATGACGGTGTCGTGGACGGCGTATCCAGTGATGAACGCCAGAAGATCAAGGATCTCCAACGCGAGAACCGTGAGCTGCGGCGGGCCAACGAGATTCTCAAAGCGGCCTCGGTTTTCTTCGCGGCGGAGCTCGACCCGCGACCGAAGTCATGACGCCTTCATCGACCAGCACCGCAACCGTACAACGGCTGAGGGGCTGAAGTGGGGAGTCGAGCCGATCTGCGCCGTGTTGCCGATCGCCCCAGCCACCTTCTACGCTGCCAAGACCCGGATGCCCTCACATCGTGACGTCAGTGACGCCTGGCTCACCGGTGAGATCCGCCGGGTCCACGCGGCCAACTATGGTGTCTACGGTGCCCCGAAGGTGTGGCGCCAGCTCAACCGCGAAGGCATCAGAGTGGCCCGCTGCAGTGTGGAACGGCTCATGCGCCAGGAAGGGCTCCGTGGTGTAGTGCGTGGCGGCTACAAGAGCATTACCACACCCGCCAAGGTACCCGACACCCGGCCGGACTTGGTTGAGAGGGATTTCAGCGCAACCCGCCCAAACCAGTTGTGGGTGGCAGATCTGACCTACGTGCGAACCATCTCGGGATTCATCTATGTGGCGCTACTCATAGATGTGTTCAGCCGCATGATCGTGGGCTGGCAAGTGTCACGCAGCCTGCACACCGACCTGGCGCTAGACGCCTTTGAGCAGGCCATCTGGGGACGCGACAACCGGCTTGAGGGCCTAGTGCATCACTCTGATCGTGGCAGCCAGTACACCGCGATCCGCTACGCCGAGCGGCTCGGTGAAGTCGGTGCCATAGCCTCGGTCGGCACCACGGGTGATTCCTACGACAACGCCCTGGCTGAAACGACCATCGGACTGCTAAAGAGCGAACTGCTGGACCTCCGCAAGAAGCCCTGGCGTGGACTGGAGGAGGTGGAACTCGCCCTGCTCGGCTACATCGACTGGTTCAACACTCGCCGCATCCACCATCAGATCGGCGACATTCCACCAGCCGAATTCGAAGCCACCTACTACAATGAGCTCGGCAAACTACAACTGAACGGAATCCATTGACCGAGCCTCCGAAAAACCCGGGGAGGTTCAACCTTTCCTCTAACTTGGAAAGCTAGCCTGCGGTTCCTGCTCAGAATATTTTCACCATCTTCTCCAAGAAGTATCAACTCCTCGTCAAAAAGATAGTCGTTCACATAGTCGATGATTCCAGAGGCTCCGTAGTAGGGATAAATGCCGCGCATTTTCGCCCTATCGCTGTCTTTTACTGGACGCCGTCTACCGTCCAAGAATTCAACAGCGTCATCTAATGAACGTACCTTCCAGTCCTCCGGGATCACGCCTACCTCGGTCTGCATGTACGCTGGCGGAACGCGCCCCGTTTCGGAGGGTTCGGTCGTATGGACGGGTAGGGATTCCCAAAGTGCGGAGTCTCCCCGCTCATAGGCGCCCGGCCCAGTCGAGGCCCATCTCCCTCAAGTGATCCTCTACCCGCTCCGTCAGGCTCTCCACCTCGGCGGTGAGATCCGCTAGTGGGTTTGCGTAGCGTTCTTCTAGTGCCTTCACCCGCCCGGCGACGGTCTGGGCAACGTGCTCCACCTCAGCCCGCACGTCCCGCTCCATGGACGACATCCATTTATCGTCTACCACGAGGGACTTTATCTCATCTTCGGTCAGCTCTGGATACTTGGCGAGCACCACTTGGTCGAGCGCGTCGGCAGCCTCCTTGTGTGCCTTCCTTGCCTGCGCCTCCGAGTCCACGAGACGCAGGTACTCGTGAAGAGCGTCGAGCTCGGCGAAGATTGCGCCGTCGTCCTGGATGCCCCTGTCCCACGGCGCAGTCCCGAAGGTGGAGCGTTTGATCTCATTTGCCTGTTCGTACTCCGGCGTGTACATGGGGATTTCGTCCAGTGCCTCCTTCGAGTTCCATCACGCGGTTCAGGACGTTAGCTTTCGGGATGCCGCTCTTGCCTTCGAGACCGGAGAGCACGCCGTCCTCTCCCCCATGCTCCTCCTCGAATTCCGTCTTTGCCTGGCTTGCCGCTTCGGCCTCGGCAGCGAGGCGGTCAACCTCCGCCTGCTCATCTGTGAAGAAGCGGGCGACGACGAGCGATGGAGGGATCAACTCTCCAACGTACGCGGGTCGTCTTGTTACCCTTTTCACGACGAAGTCGGGCGTCTCTCCCTCGTAGGCGGGCCTTATGACGCGCCCGACCTCCCAACCGTCCTGGGCTATGGCGTACACGTCGTCCTGCATCACTTCGGCCCAGTAGTCCATGAGATGTTGGTAGACATGGTAGCTACTTACTAGCTCCTCGCCGCTGAACCGACGCAGAAGGTCCTCTGAGATAGCACCTATCAACCCCTTGGGGTCGCTCCCACGGTCCAGTCCTCGCAGGGTAGTGTCATGCGCTTCGTTCCAGCCGTCGAATACGGCCAGCACGCGCTCTCTGAAGCTGGTGAACTCAGGATGCCCGAGAACCGTGGACCTGACATCAGGGGCCCGAACGCGGGCCTCTCCGTAGCCAGGGCGCTCACCTTCTGTGAACAGGGTGCGGCGCAGGGTCGGGAACTCCTTCCAGTATGAGTCGAGTGCTTCTATGTCACGCTCGGGGATGCCGCCGTTCAGATGGGCGCCCAGGTCTTGCAGGTCCTCGGGTTCGCTCGAATCTATGTATCGTGGGATGTTCAGGTTGAAATCATTCTTCACGATCTCACCAAAGCCGACCATTCGCGAGTAGCGGGGTTCTTCGACCCCATGCGTGAACACATCCACCATCTTGTGCATGTCCTGGCTGCGGAGGCGGTTCTTGTTTCCGTCCTTGATGAAGCCGCGGCTCGCATCGATCATGAAGATGCCGCGCCTGGCGTGGGCGTTCTCCTTGTCGAGCACGACGATGCAGGCAGGGATACTGGTGCCGTAGAAGAGGTTCGCGCGGCAGGCCGACGATGCCCTTGATGTAACCCTGATGTACGAGGTTGCGACGGATATGAGCCTCGGCATGGCCCCGGAAGAGGACACCATGGGGCAGGATCACCGCCCCCTTCCCCGTGCTCTTCAGAGACTTCAAGATGTGCAACAGGAAGGCGTAGTCTCCGTTCTTCGCTGGCGGGACGCCCATCTCGAATCGCCCGAATTCGTCATACTCGGGATCGAGTCCGTTGCTCCAGCTCTTGGTCGAGAAGGGAGGGTTGGCGACGGCATAATCGAAGGCCTTCAGGCTGCCCCCCGGATTGCGCCAGTGCGGGCTTGTGAGGGTGTTGCCCCTCCAGATTTCTGCCGAGGGCTCATCGTGCAAGAACATGTTCATCCGCGCGAGCGCCCACGTGGCGTTGTCCATCTCCTGCCCGTAAATCGATAGACCTCGCGGCGCCTCGTCGGCCACCTTCAGGAGCAGGGAACCCGAGCCACAGGTTGGGTCGTAGACTGTGCGTTCCTGGCCGGCGGACGGACCGATGTTCAGCACTCGCGCCATGACGCGGGAGACCTCCGCAGGGGTGTAGAACTGGCCCTTGCTCTTCCCTGACTCAGTTGCGAAGTGCCGCATAAGGTATTCGTAGGCGTCGCCTAGCAGGTCGTCGCCCTCGGCCCGGTTGGCAGAGAGGTTCAGGTTGGCGAAGATACCCGACCAGGTTCGAGAGCCGGTCGACCATGTCCTTGCCACCACCCAGCTTGTCCTCGTCGTTGAAGTCGGCGACATCGATGACGCCCTTCAAGTCGTTCGCCTCAGCAAGCCGACCGATGACCTTATTGATCTTGTCGCCGATCTCCTTGTCGCCCCGAAGTGCGACCATGTCCTCGAAGCTTCCGCCTTCGGGAACCTCGATCAGGGCGTGTGGCTTGCCCGCGTACTTGTCGGATACATACTTGACGAAGAGCAGGGTGAGCACGTAGTCCTTGTACTGGCTGGCGTCCATGCCACCACGCAACTCGTCGCAGCAACTCCATAGAGAACGGTAGAGTTCGGATTTCTTTACAGCCATCCCGCCGTCCCCTCCACCAAGAACAAGTTGTGCATTGCAAACTCCCCACTCGCACGGTGCCAACCAGATAAGAACACCGTCAGTTTTCCCTTACCGCTCCCACCCCAGCAAATCCCGATAAGCCGTCGGTGGTGTACCGCGTGGTGTACGGAGCCTTTAGCTCACGTAACCAGCCACGCCGAGTTTCATCTTTTCGGCATACCTATGCGGTATATCGGGAGGGTGACCGACGGGGCTCGAACCCGCGACCTTCGGAGCCACAATCCGATGCTCTACCTACTGAGCTACGGCCACCATGCGCAGGACGATTCTACCAGCGAAAGGACATGTGTAAAAGCGGGATCGGTGCCCAGTCTATCCTGTTCCTTTGCTACTCACCCCAGCCGAGGAACTCGGTCTTCTTGTCGTTGTGCTTGCCCTCGTCGATTATGCGGAAGACCCTGGATGGGCTCGGGGTCTTGATGATCACGACGTTCCCGTCGGTGTCGTAGACCTGAATAGAGACGCAGAGGTAATCCCCGGGTTCGTGCTCGTCTGCGACGGTGAGCGTTGCTTCGACCGTGGCCTCTTGCTGGCCGTCACCGTTGCCCCGCAGCTCGAGGGTGTCGTTCGGGTCGAGGCCCCTCGGGCCGAGCTCCCCGGCGTACCTCAGGCGCCGGAAGACGGCCCTGACGTGGGCCACGCCGTCCTCGTCGCGGAGCACTATGGGAACACGGATCACATCGTCTATAGAGTACGTTTCTGGCTCTACCCGGTCTTGCGGCATTGCAACCTCCTCTAAAGTTGGCGCGGGGGTATGCCTCAAAATACGTCTCGAGAACACACCTGGACCGACTTCTAAAGGTTAAATCTTAGCAGTTAATCGTAGAGTGCTTCGCGGAACGCCTCAGGTAAAGGCTACGCCGAGCTTGATGCTGTTTTGCGGGTTGCGGTCTACGTACTCCTCGTAGGCGCGGGGAACTTCGTCGAAGCTCACGACAGGATCCACTATCCTTTCGCAGTCGATGGCTCCCGAGGCGAGCATCTCCCAGCAACTCGTCGCGACGCGGCGCCTGTCCCAGCGCGGGTAGTCTCTGTTCGGCTCGCTGCTCGCGCGGGAGAAGACGAGGCTCGCGTTGTTGAAGTGGGCCTCCTTGCCGAGGTCGAGTGTGCCGCTGAAGGCCCGCGCCCACCCGACGAACGCGATGGTGCCGCCGTAGGCGAGGCCCCTGAGCGCCTGCTGCAGCGCCTGCTCGTTGCCGCTGGTCTCGATCGCCGCGTCGACGCCCGCCCGGCCCGTCGACTTCTTGATCTCGAGGCCTATGTCCTGGTGCAAAGGGTCGAAGGCAGCGTCGGCGCCGGCTTCGAGGGCGGCATCCCTGCGTCGCTCTATGGGGTCGACTACCGTCACGTAAGCGGCGCCGGCCACCTTCGCCATCTGGGCGGCGATCGCGCCTATGGCGCCAAGGCCGAACACGGCGACGCGATCTCCTAGCCGCACGTGTCCGTCGCGGATGCCTCCGAGGGCGAACTGAGCGGGATCGAGGCACAGCGCGCTCTTCCAGGGCATGGTGTCAGGCACTGGTAGGAGGAAAGGGTTCTCGACGGCCTCGACCGTCTGGGTCTCCTTTATGCTCCCGTAGCCGCACACGCGCTCACCGACCCGAAACCTTTCGACGCCTTCTCCCTTCTCGACGGCGATCCCGACCCACTGGTTGCCGAGCGCAGGTCCGGCGCCATCTTCGCCGGGCGTGACCGCGTCCTTTCGCTCCAGGAACAGCCGCCAGTCCTCGTCGAAGAGATCGGCGACGAAAGGGTCCTCTCCCCTGAAGATGCCAACCTCCGAGCCGTGTTTCGGAGACGCGTACTCGACCCTGACCCTGATCTGATCCCGTCCAACCGGAGCCTCCTCGTACTCGACGAGCCCGGCCTTTCTGGGGGCAACGGCGACTAGTTTCCTGGGCATCCTGGGGCTCTTTTGCGTGTTTGGGATGGATTCAATTCGGGACTGGTCCGGTTCGTCCCGCGGCCAGGAGGCGCTCCACGTCTCTCATGTGGCCCAGGGCCCGCGCGGCGACGTCGTCGAGGGTTGGGGGATCCGGCTCGTCTTCGAACACGTTCGGGAGCGTCGGGATGAGCTCGAACGCCAACCCTCCAACGTAGCCGACTTCGCGCAGCACCTGCAGTACCTCGGCGAAGTCTATGTGGCCGAGGCCGGGGGCGAGGCGGTTGGAGTCGGAGAGGTGCACGTGGTTTATGAGGTCAGCGAAGGCGAGGATAGCCCCCGAGATCGAAGGTTCCTCTATGTTCATGTGGAAGGTGTCGGCCATGATGCCGCCGTTGGTGAGATGGGTCTCTCGCCACATACGGGCGCCCTCATCCAGACGGTTGAGCATGTAGGTACCGTAGCGGTTCCAGCACTCCAGCGTGAGGCCGACCCCGAGCGAAGCGGCGTACTCGCCTGCTTTGCGTAACCCTTCGACTGCCCACCGCCACTCATCGCGCGGGTCACCGATGGGGTGGACGCGGGCGTACGCGGTCGGGGCTACTATGAAGAGCGGCGCGCCGAGTTCTGAGGCGAACTCCGAAACCCCGCGCAGGTAAGCCAGGGCTGCTTCTCTGACCTCGGAGTCGGGGTGGGAGAGGTCGCGCTCGGGCGTGAAGTTAGGGCACACGGAGCCGACAGCGAGGCCCGCGTCCTCGACGAGCTTCCTGACCCGTCCTGGGATCCTGCCGCTCCGGTTCCCCTTCGACCTCTACGGCGTCGTAGCCGAGCCGGGCTAGCCGGTCGATGGACAGGGCGATGTCTTCGCCCCCGAAGCCGATGATGTTGTACGAGTACCGGAACTTCTGGGTCATCCTTTGAGACCGCCGGCGGTGAGCCCGCTAATGAAGCGGCGCTGCAGGATGAGGAAGAGGACCACGATGGGCAGGATGATATACACGGCCGCGGCGCTCGTGAGCCCCCAGTCCTGGCTGAAGTTGCTCTGGAAGGCCAGGAAGCTGGTCGTCACGGGCTTGAGGTTGTTGTCCTGGATAAAAGTGATGGCGAAGAAGAACTCGTTCCAGGCCGCGAGCCCGGAGACCAGGGCGACGGTCAGCAGCCCAGGCCAGCTAAGGGGCAACACCACGCGGAGCAAGACTTGCAGCTCGCTCGCGCCGTCGATGCGGGCGGCGTCCTCGAAGTCGCGCGGCAATCCTACGAGGTAGGAGCGCAACAAGAGCGTCGCCAGGGGCGAGAAGATAGCCCAGTAGATCACGATCAGGCCGAAGCGGGTGTTCGTGAGCTGCAGGGTGCTCCACATGAAGAACAGCGGCACCAGGAAGAGCTGGAAAGGGACGGCGCTTGCCACGAAGAGGTAGAGCAGGATCGCATCCGTTCCAGGCAAATTCAGGCGGGCCATCGCGTAGGCGCTGGTGCCCGCGATGATGCACACGCCTATGACGGTGCCCGCGGTCAGGATGGTGCTGTTCACGAGGGTGGTGGCGAAGTCGCCCTGGCTCCACGCGTCGGGGAAGTTCTCGAAGACCGGCGAGAGCGGCGGGCCGAGAGGGTTGCGCCCTATCTCGGCGCTCGTCTTGAGCGAGTTGAACGCGAGGACGACGAGCGGCCCGAGGCCGAAAAGCGCCAGCAAGACCAACACCACGTAGTACGGTATCTTGGAGGGCTCGCGCCTCGTGCGTCGCCGGGACAGAGTACTCAAACCTCCCACCCCCTTCTGCGCAGGAAGATGACGATCAGGACGATTATGCCGCTCACGAAGCTGAGGCTGAGGCCCATGGCCGCCGCGTACCCGGCTTCGAAGCGCTCGAAGGCCTCCTTCCACATCAGGGTGCCGACGACCTCGCTAGCGCCTGCTGGCCCTCCCTTGGTGATGATCCAGACGTAGTCGAAGACCAGGAGCGAGTTGATAATGGTAAACAGCACGACGAAGACGAAAGTTGGCCTTATCCCCGGCAGCGTCACGTTCACGAACTGCTGCCAGCGGCCAGCGCCGTCAATCCTGGCCGCCTCGTACAACTGTTGGTCGACGGATTGCAAGGCCGTCAGGAACAGGAGTACGATGAGGCCCCACCACGCCCAGATGTTGACGAACGCGACGGAGGGTAGCGCGAGCCGCTCGCTCCCGAAGAAAGCGACCCCGTCGAGAAATGGCAAACCGAAGGAGGCGAGCACGGAGCCGATGCCACGTTCGGGGTCGAGGATGTTGCGCCAGAGGGCCGCGTTCACTACGCTCGCGACGACGTAGGGGATGAAGTAGGCTATTCTGAAGAACATCTGGAAGCGGGTTATCTGCGATAGGATGAACGCCCCGAGCAACCCGAGTACTATCGGGACCGAGAGGAAGAGCAGAGTCCAGATCACGTTGTGCCACATCGCAATCCAGAAGTCGGTGTCGGCGAGGATGTCGGTGTAATTCTGCAACCCTACCCACTCGGCTGGCCCGATGCCTGACCATTCGGTGAACGAGAAGTAGATGGTTGCCACTGATGGACCGATGATGACGAGAACGTTGATGACGATCAGCGGGACCATGAAGAGCCAGGCCGTGAGGACTCGCTTGCGCCTGAGTCGTTTCCCTCCCGAGTCCTTCGGGGCACCCCGCCCCGCCGTGGCATTCGCCTGCGCCACTAGGCGCTCCCCGGCTTGATGATCTTGGGCACGACACCTTCTTTGCGCTCCTGGGTGAAGATCTCGTCGAGGCCCTCGCAGAACTCGGCCGCGGTTATGTCTTCCGTGAGCACCTTCTGCGACTCCTCCTGGATGTACACGTCGGACTTGGAGGGCCAGAAGGTCCACGCGGTGTACCCGAAGTTGCCCCTGGCCGTCGCCTCGCTAAGGGACGCGAGCTGCCTGGCAACCCTCTCGTCCATGCTCGCCGGGAAGTCCGATTGCTCGAAGGGCAAAGGCGCGTTGAATGCCGAAGGCACGGCCGCCATCCACTCGGCGGCGCGCTCCTTGTCCGCCGTTAGATAGTCGATAAACGCCGCCGCGCCCTCGGCGTCCCCCGCCCGACCGTTGACGGATAGCGTAGATCCTATACCGAGCTCGTACAGCTCTTCCGGTATTCCCTCGCGCAACGGGGGCAGCGGAGCCCAGTCCCATTCGTCACCGGAGTCCTCGAAGAAGGGCTCTATGGTCGCGAGAAACCAGGAACCCTCGATGTTGGTTCCGGCCTTGCCATCGCCGAGGTCGGCGTGCAAAGCGTCGAAGCGGTTGGAGAAGAACCTCTCCGTGCTCCCCCCGAACCATCCCCTCTGGACGTAGTCGTTGAAGAGCTCGATCGCTTCGACGAAGATAGGCTCTGAGAAGGGGATCTCACCCGTCAGCGCCTGATACAGCGCGTCCGGTCCCGAATAATGGTTCCAGAAAACGGTCGGGAACCATTCGATGGCCGCGGGATCATCCCCGATGCCCGCCGCGAAGGGCGTGATGCCCTGTCCCTGGAGCTCCTCGGCCATGGACTCGAGCTCGTCGCGATTCCTGGGAGGTTTCATCCCCTTGTCCTCTAGGACAGTCTTGTTGTAGTAGAGGAGCATGGTCTGGAGCTGGTAGGGGATCGCGTACAGCTTGTCCTCGTAACGCCCGAGGTCTATGGCCCATGCGAGCAACTTGTCTTCCCACTTGTACTCGTTGGAGTACTGGTCAAGCTCGGCGAAAAGGTTCGCGTCTATGTATTCCTGGGCGTAGGCGGGACCAGGGGTCATGATAATGTCAGGCCCCTCCCCGCCCTGCAACGCCGTACGCACGAGGCGGTCCATCTCATCCGGCGGCTGGAAGGTGACCTCGAGGTCCGTGCCCTTGTTCGCCTTCTCGAAGGACTTCTCTATGTTCTTCTTGAAGTAGTCCTGCGGACCAGCCCCTTCGAGGTTGCTCCAATACGTTACCTGCCCGCTGCCACTTCCGCCGCCACACCCAGCCAGGAGCGAGCCCGCAAGCCCGGCCCCGAGGGCAGCCTTGCCTCCCCTCGCCAGAAATTGCCTGCGCGAAATCTCTGCGTGCATGCCTAGCAACCTTTCGGACGCGGATACGGACAAAGTCGACCAGGATAGTCTCTTCCAAATCGGGCACCTCGTGGCACGAGCCGCCAGACGATGGCGTTGTTCTTTTTCACCTCGTTCATACACGCCCTTCTCGGAGCGTTCTCGCAATTCCCACCCTTTTCACCCGCATGTTAAGCCACATCGGAGCTTGGATCATTGCTTACACACACTAGATTGTTGTAAAAAACACCTACTGAAGCAGACTAAATCCGGGCAGGGAGGGTACCTACGGAGCAGACGCCGATAGTTCCATACGTTCGAGATGCCAGCTTTCCCGTAAGGTCGGACTGGTACACGGCACCACGCCGTCTTCTGGACTATCTGTTGATGTATGTCCAGGAGGGAGAGATGATCGCACGCGTCGAGGGGGAGGGGCACGCGTTCACGGCGGGTGAATTCGTCCTGATCCAACCGGGCGAGCTTCACACCCTGGAGGGACCGGCCAACACCATAACCCCCTACGTCCACCTCGACGTCTTCTACAACCCTGCGCGGGAGCGCAGCTTCGTTGTCCGCTCGGGCCGGGTCGACATCTCCGGCCTCGACGAGCTCATACAGCCGGGGCTCGAGGAGGCGACCGGTATCAGGGTTCCTACCAGGTTCGTACCGTTGCACGCCGCGCAGTTCAGGGACACGATGCTCAAGGCCATCGGCATCTGGCAGCGCAGGGACTTGCTCGGCCGACTCGAGTCACATTACCTCGCGACGGGCCTGATCCTCTCGGTGCTCCAGGCATATTCCGGGGGAAGCTCGGACTCCCCGGACCAGCCCGAGTTTCTGAACTGGATCACCTCGTTCATGTCGCTGCATCTAGCGGAGTCCCTCTCCGTTTCGGACATGGCGGCGCGGGCCGGTCTTTCTACATCCCGGTTTTCTCAGGTCTTCCGCAATCGTTTCGGCAGGCCGCCGCACCAGTTCCTACTCCACCTGCGCGTGCAGCGGGCCCAAGACCTTCTCCACCACACCGACCTTACGATGCGCGAGGTCTCCGTCCAGTGCGGGTTCTCAGACGTCCACCACTTCGCCAAGACGTTCAAGAGGCTCTCGGGCCAGACCCCTGGCTCCTATCGTCGCATCAACCAGCACGCCGGCGGAAGCCGGCAGAACACTGAATCTGCTAGTCGAGGTGCGGACCCAGGAGCGTGAGGTCGGCGGGGCTCAGGCGGTCTGAGGCGGTCTTGGCCTGATGCCAATAGGGATACAGAAGCGGCGGGGCGCTGACCTCATCGAGGCGGCCACGCTCCTCGTCTGAGAGACGCAGGTCTGCGGCGGCGAGGTTGGCCGCGAGCTGTTCTTCGGTGCGGGCGCCGACGACGACAGAGGCGACGCCGGGACGGCCGAGCAGCCACGCCAGGGCGACCTGGGCCGCCGAGACGCCGTGGGCGTCGGCGATCTCGATTAGCACGTCGATCGTGTCGTAGAGCTTCTCGGGGTCACGCACCGGCGGCTCATCCCAGCCGCTGACGTGACGACCTTCGGCGGCGTCCTCATCACGGCGGTACTTGCCCGAGAGCAGGCCGCCGGCGAGGGGGCTCCAGACCAGGATCGCGCACTCCTGGTCGATGGCGAGGGGCACGAGCTCGTATTCGGCGTCGCGGGCTTCGAGGGAGTAGTAGATCTGCTGGCTCACGTAGCGTTGCAGCCCGAGACGCTCCGAGACCCCGAGGGCCTTCATAAGCTGCCAGCCCGAGAGGTTGGAGCAGCCGACGTAGCGTACCTTGCCAGAGCGGACGAGCGTGTCGAGCGCCTCGAGCGTCTCTTCCAGCGGCGTGATGCCGTCCCACTCGTGCGTCTGGTAGAGGTCGATGTATTCCGTTCCAAGGCGCCTGAGGCTCGACTCGCACTGCCGGATCAGGTGTTGGCGTGAGAGGCCGGTCTCATTGGGTCCATCCCCCACCGGCATGCGCGCTTTCGTCGCCAGCAGCAACCTGTCGCGGCGACCAGAGATCGCCTGGCCGAGGATCTCCTCGGAACCGCCTTCCGAGTACATATCCGCCGTATCGAAGAGGTTGACGCCGGCATCGAGGCACATATCCACCTGCCGGGTCGCCGTGGCGACGTTGGTATTTCCAACCATCCCAAAATCTCCGCGTCCCCCGAACGTCATCGTACCGAGGGTCATCTTGGAGACAAAAAGCCCCGAGCGCCCGAGCCGACGGTACTCCATAAGGTCCTCCCTCTTGTGCGGTTCCTTGTCTCAGGTCAGCCTAGCACGCTGCCGCAGGGCCCGCGTTTGGGGATCTCACGCACGGCGTAACCCTTCCCACTTCTCGTTCATCTAACGAGTAGAGACGGCGCAGCAAGCAGGTGGACCGTGTAGACCAGAGGTACTTATGGGTAGGATACGACTGTAGGTGCCGTTTGGGATCCGACCGAAAGGAAGTGGAAGTGATGGCGCAAAACCCCGCCGTGCACATCGAGCCTGGGGCCGGGGGATGGACCGTGGTCCGCGAGGGCAACAAGCGGGCGACCTCGACCCACGCGACCCAGTCCGAGGCGGCCGAGAGCGGCAGAGACCTCGCCCGAAGGGACAGCACGGAGTTCTTCCTCCACGGTCAGGACGGCCAGATCAGGGAGCACCGTAATTACAGCGAAGGGGAAAACGCAGCCGGCGAGGGCGTCGTTGACACCACGTTGGGAACGGTGGGTACGATCACCGACGCCGCCGACGGAATAACCGGCGCCGCGACACAGGCCTTTGGCCCGGATACCGCGCAGCGGGAACCGGCCGCAGGCACAGAGAGGGCCCGATCCGACAGATCCAGGGCGGCAGACTCTGGTCGTGGGACCGGGGCGGCCGGTGAGACGCACGGCCTGACAGAGACGGGGCGTGGTGAGCCGGTGGCGTCACCCGAGGAGAGGTACGCGGACTACGGGATATACGATCAGGTAGGAGAGAGGATCGGACCACTCAACGACCTGTTCGTCGACGATAACGACGAGATGGAGTACCTGGGCGTGCGGATCGGCTCGCCCACAGACCGTTCGGCCTTAGTCCCCGCCGAGGTCGTCGCCGTCAACGACGGGCTGCGGCGGATGGTGGTCTCACGCCCGAAGGGCGTCGTCGAGACGGGGCCTGGCCTCGGCTACGCAGAAGAGGTCACTCGCGAGCTCGAGGTCAGGGTTCGTTTGCACTACGGGCTGGAGGCCAAGCGCGACACCGAAGACAGAATCGACCACGACACCCGAGCCCCGGAGTTGCCTGAGGTTGGAGGCCTTGATCCCGCGCCAGGTCTACCCGGTGACGAGGAAGACGAGGTCAGGGTACGGCGCTCTGAGGAGGAGATCCGGGTCGCAAAGCGCGAGCGCGAGGCCGGAACGATGCGGATACGCAAACGAGTCCGTACGGACAGGGAACGCATCGAGGTGCCCAAAAAGCGCGTTGAGGTAACCGTGGAGCGCGTCCCCGTCGAGGAAGGCTCCAACCTTACCGGAGAACGATCCACGTCGATTCCCGAGATCGGGGAAGAAGAGATCGTGGTTCCCATCGTCGAGGAAGAGATCGTGATCGAAAAACGGGCCGTGGTGAAGGAGGAGATCCGTATCCGCAAAAAGGTCGTCGAAGACGTCGAGATAATCGAGGAAGACGTCCGCAGGGAGGAAGTCGAGATCGACGACGACACCGGCCGGGACACGGGCTTGTAGGACGGTACGCAGGGGCGGTTCGCGGACCGCCCTTACACGCGAAACGCCCCTACGGCTCCTTCTCGATACGGTCTAGCGTCTCGCGTCTGGCCTCTGTTTGATCCGGAACCGGCAGTGCTATTCCCGATGGAAGCTCGATGTGCAGGTCCGCCTCGTGGTCGAGTAGCAGTTCGCCGTCGGTCATCCGGCACTCGAGTACGTGCCCGCCGGCGCTCCTGTCGACGGTGATGAAGTGGAAGTGGTACCCGGCGACGTTCAGGCCCTGGGCATAGTCGGGGAACCGGAAGCCGACGAGGCTACCCCGAAGGTCAGACAGCTCGAAGACGGGCTGGTTCTTTACCACGTCCACGAGCGGTGGATAGGGTCTGCGCTGGCGGGGAACGCTTCGCGTCCTGACGTACTCGAAACGGCCGTCCACCCGCACGGCGCAGCAAAGGCTCGTATCACCGAATACCTGGTCGACGCGGGCGCACAGGTCGGGGAGGTCGATGGTCGAATCGAGCCTTCGAGACACGTCCGGCTCGAAGTTGGTCACTACAGCGAAAGGTGTTTTCGTCCTTCTGTCGACGGGATGGACCGTTCCGTCGGCCCGTATCTGGTAGAAGTCGCCGTCTAGCGCGATCATCTCCCCGTCTAGCGCGTCGAGCGTGCCCAGACCGAAGTCACCACGCTCTGCGAGCTGCGCGAAGCTCACGTCGCCATCGTAGTTGCCGTCGAGCAGGGCATCGATGGTGGAAGTCTGAAACAGGGTATGATGTAAGGAGGTATCCCCTTCGAGATCCCGCCTCCCGACATAGTCTACGTGTAGCGCGCCGACCAACGCGGTGTCTATCGGCAACTTTCTCCCCTGATGCAGTGGCGGAACACGAGTTTAACCGCAGTAGCGGCGAGCGCAACGGGCCCTATCTGGTTGCCGAAGCCGTCTCCGAGAGTGACCTCGCGACGTTCGCCCCGACGATGCGTCCGAAGGTATTCGACCGCAACACCGACGTTGCCGGTGGATGCTTGTCGTGGAAATGACCTGTGATCTCGCCGGCAGCGTAGAGACCGGGGATTGGCACCTCTTTCGTGCTCAGGACGCGCCCGTCCGAATCGGCCTTCAGCCCGCCAAAAGTGAACTTGAGGTGTGTTGTCATCGGGAACCCCGAGAACGGCGCTTCGGAGATCGGGTTTGCCCAGTTCGATTTCGGCGGCGTGATTCCCGAGGTCTTTTTGCCGTCCATCTCGACCGGGTCCCAGTCGCCGGGGCCGCAGGCCGCGTTGAACTCGCTGACGGTCGCCTCGAGCTTCGTCGGGTCGAGGCCGAGCTTCTCGGCCAGCCCAGAAATAGTGTCGGCCTGTTCCGGCGGTTTGTCGGTAGTCTCATACACCCAACTACCCTCGAAGCGGTCCATCACGGTCTTGTCGGTGATGAGGTACGACTTCTGGTTCTGGTGACGCCAGGTGTCGTAGGCGATCGATTCGGTGGAGGCGAAGAGGTAATCTTCGCCTTCGTCGTGGAAGCGTTCGCAGTTCTCGTTGACCACGATCCCGTAGTTCTGGCCCCAGATGACCGAGTGGACATTCTTTGCCCGCGCGTCGACGAGCTCGGCGTGGACCATATCGAACTGTCCGGCCGTGCCGGCCCCGATCTCCATCGCCATTCCGATGCCGGCGCCGCGGTTGTACTTGATGCCCGGAACGATCATCGGAAGCTCAACCGCACCCTCGCCCAAATGATGCGCGAGCATCTCCTGGTTACCCTCGAAACCACCACAAGCCAGTACGACCGTACCGGCCGTAATGGTGCGCGGTTGGCCGTCTGGCTCACGCACTACGATTCCGTCCACCCGCCCTTCGTCGTCGAGGGTCAGCTCGGTCGCCTCGTGCCCGTAGAGTACGTCGGCGGTCTCGTACTTCGCGATGCGGACCAAGTAACCATCGAGGATCTCCTTGCCACCACCTACCGGGTACGCGAAGTGCTGCCCCTCGAAATCCAGGGCAGCGTTCTCCTCGTCGTGACGGACCAGCTTGACGCCGCGGTCCTGCATGAACTCTACCGTGTTCGGCACCTCGTCCACGAGTCTGTTCCAGTAGTCGAGGTCAGGCAGGTTCTGCTCCGCCCGGTCGCGCGCGAGCGTGTTGTCGCGTTTGAGTCGCATAAAGGGCTTCGTCCAGCGTGAGGCTCCCGGCCAGGTGCCTTTCTTTCCCGCCTCGATCAGCGCTACGCGTCCAACCTGGCCGGCCTTCTCCGTCGTCTCTAGGAAGCTCAACGCAGCCGTCGAGCCCGCAAAACCGCTACCGACGACCACCATATCGTACTGTGGCAAAACCTTCTCCTTTCAACGTCGCTTGCCGTTCGGATTCACCTACTTCTCCCGGACGACTCTCAGTATCCCAGTACCAGCACGACCGCCATGATCGAGAGTCCCATACCACTGAGGAGATCGGGACGGATGGGTATGAAGCGCGCGACGACTCCCCCGAGGTGCAGGCCAACGAACGTTGTCAGGGCCGTCATAGCGCCAAAGACCGCTGCCGTGAACAGAGGGGGGAAGCCAAGCATCCCAAGACCGGTGCCCGCGAGCAAGTTGTCCAGGCTCAGAGATAGAGGAATACCGAAGAGCACCCAACGCTCATCCAAATCCTCCGGTGCTTCGGTCTGCAGGCTCCGAACTACGAGGTACAGGCCAAACGCGAGCAGCACGATCGGTCCCAGGAGGTCCGCCACTTGGCCGATCTCCTCTCCGAAGTAGCGCCCGATCAACAGGCCTACCAGGGGCGAGAAACCATCCCACAACCCGAACACCACCGCGATCCGGAGCGTGCGGCGCCAGCTTAGCTTGAAGGCCCCGAGCGCGATCGCCAACCTGGCATTATCCAGGCTGAGAACGAAACCGAGGATGAGAAGCGACATCAAAGTCATGGCACACCTATTTCAGACTCTGAGCCGCGGGGCGGTGTGTAGCAGTTGCTGTTCTTGCCATCCCGGCATGGGCCCCGGCCGGATATACGCGCAGGCCGGTACATTACGCCGTAGTCCTTATGCACGGCGAACCGTATGGACTCGGGGGATGAGGTTCCCTTCGCCTGCCTCTGCGCCCGCGTTGGCTGCCTGTACCGCCTCGGCCACAAGTTCATGGTCGGGTGAGAGGTGGCAGACAGGATCGGTACGTGCGGCATCGCCGGTGAGCTGAAACGCCTGGCAACGGCAACCGCCGAAATCTACCTCACGACGATCGCAACTCCGGCAAGGATTCGGCATCCAATCCGTTCCCCGGTAGCGTTGGAAGAGGGGCGACTCCTCCCAGATCCATGCCAGCGAGTGCTCGCGCACGGTGGCCCTGGGAAGTTCGAGGGTGTGCGCCGCGGGGCAGGGTAGGACGTTCCCGTTGGGCGTCACCGTTAGCTGCTTCTGACCCCAGCCGCCCATACAGGGTTTGGGGTACTTACTGTAGTAATCAGGGATGACGTAGATGATCTCCATCTTGCCCTCCAGGCGCTGGCGGGCGGCGCGTACCACCGCCTCGGCCTGGTCGAGTTGAGCCCTGCTGGGCAGTAGGGCTGTGCGGTTGCGCCAGGCCCAGCCGTAATACTGGGTATTGGCCAGCTCGATCCTGTCGGCTCCCAACTCCTCAGCAAGATCCAGAACACGGCCGATCCTGTCGATGTTGTGCCGGTGGATGACCACGTTTACCGTGAGCGGCCAATCCAGCTCCTTGACCATGCGGGCCGCCGCAATCTTGCTTTCGTAGGATGGAGTGCCGGCTATACGGTCTGAGAGGGCCTGCTCGTCGGCCTGGATGCTGATCTGTACGTGGTCGAGCCCGGCGCTCTTTAGCTGCTCGGCCCGACGGCGCGAGAGGCCGAGAGAGCTCGTGATGAGGTTCGTATACAGGCCCAGATCTCGGGCGCTGGCCACGAGATCTACGAGGTCGCGGCGCTGGAGCGGCTCGCCGCCCGAGAGGTGAAGCTGCAGGACGCCGAGGGCCCGCGCCTCGGCCATCACACGTTGCCACTCTGCCGTGGTCAGCTCGTCGCGATAGTCCGCGAGCTCTAGCGGGTTGGAGCAGTAAGGGCAGTGGAGCGGGCAGGCGTAGGTGAGTTCCGCCAGCATGCCGAAAGGCCTATCCATCGCCAAGCTCCACCCATCGCTTGGCAACGAGCCGGGCGAGAAAATATCGAACCTCGTCGTCAGACACACCGTTATACCGGCCGCGCAGCTCCTCCACGATCTCGACGACCGTCCGCTCCCCGTCGCAAAGACCTAGTATCGTTGCACCCGTCTGGTTCACGACCAGCACACCCTCAGGTGCCAGCAGCACGTGCTTTTCGCGCACCGGGTCCCATTCCAATCGAACCTTTCTCGCCAGATGGGGTTGGTTCGTAGACTGTACCGCGATGCTCACGTCGGTCCCCGCTCCATCGTGCCTGCGTAAGCCCTGTCGATAGCGTCCAACATGCTCCACAGCACGTCGTTTTTGAAGGACAGGGCGGCCACGGCCCGCGCCTGCTCTTCCGGCGTGCGGCAGTGCTCCATCACGACCTCCAGGGCGTGCTCCGAGTCTAGCGGGGCCTGCGTAAGGCGGGCGCGGAAATAGGCCAGCCCGGCCGGGTCGATCCAGGTGTAGAGGCGCTCGAACGCCGCGAGGCGCTCCGCCATGAGATCCGGCGCGAACAGCTCGGTGAGCGAGGAGGCCACGGCCTCGACCCACGGGCTGGTGCGGGCGAAGGTGACGTAGGCATCGACGGCGAACCGCACCCCTGGCACGACGTGCCGCCCGTCCCATATCTCTTCCCGCGTCAGTCCGACGGCCTCTCCCAGGCGCAGCCAGGCCTCTATGCCCCCCTCCCCGTCTGACGTCCCATCGTGGTCCTGTATGCGCCGAAGCCAACGCCGGCGTACCCCGCGGTCTGGGCAGTTGGCCAGGATGGCGGCGTCCTTGCGCGGGATGTTCTCCTGGTAGTAGAAGCGGTTGGCCACCCAACCCTGGATCTGCCATCGGTCCAGGCGGCCCTGGTTCATCATCTCGTGGAACGGGTGCAGGCTGTGGTAGCCCTGCGACTGGGCGCGCAGGGCTTCGATGAAGCCTTCGGTATCTGATATCACCAAGTCTAGATCTCCAGTTCTAGCCCGTCGTCGGCTACTTCGAAGCCGTGCTCCTCGACGATGCGCCGCTCGGGCGCGTCCTCGAGCAGGATGGGGTTAGTATTATTGATATGGATATAGATCTTGCGCTCGATGGGGAGCGGGGACAACTGCTTCAGGCTGCCTTCGGCGCCGCCGATCGGCAGGTGTCCCATGTCTCGCGCCGTCTTCTGGGCGATGCCGAGCTGGATCATCTCGTCATCTTGCCAGCAAGTCCCGTCAAAGAGTAGGCACGCACATCCTTCCAACAGGGCGAGCACGGATGCCGACAATTCCTGGGCGCCAGGCAGATACACTAAGCTCCGGCCGGTGTGCGCGTCGGAGATTCGGTAACCTACCACGCTCTCGCCGCCCTCCCCGGTCCCGAAACGCGCCCGCTTGTCAGTGGGGACGTCGAAGGCCAGGTACGATATGCCGTCTCCCAGCGACACCTCTTTTCCCGTGGTGACCGGCCGCCACTCGACGTTCGTGTACGCGCCGAGCGTTCGCAGCAACGACGTGCCTTCGAGTAGCGTATCGCGAACCGCCGAGGTGGCGTGTATCTCGATGTCGTCGGCCTCTCGCAGCAACAGCAAACCCAAGGTATGGTCAAGCTCGCCGTCGGTGAGCAGCACGGCCCGCAGCGGAGAATCCCTGATGCCCTGCGGGTGCAGGGCCGGGAAGGCTTCGATCTGGGCGCGAATGTCGGGCGAAGCGTTGAGCAAGAACCACCGTCGGTAGTCGGCGCTCACCGCGACCGATGACTGGGTGCGCGGACGGCAGGGCCGCGAGCCATCGCGTACGGCCAGGCACCGGGGGCAACCGCAGTTCCACTGCGGAAACCCTCCCCCCGCCGCCGATCCGAGCACACGTACCCACACACCCGTCCTCCATCAATCTATCTCGAACAATCTGCGAATAGGCGGACAAGAAGAAGGGCGCCGGATTAATGGCCCGGCGCCCTGATCGACTACTCCGGTTCCGGCCAGATGCCTGCGTAAGCGGTTACCTCAGCACTAGTCCCGATCTCCTCGAACTCGGGGGTCTTCCACTCCATGGCTATCTCTTCCATGGCCATCACCTCCTTTCAAATCGAGTTACCTCGTCTGTACCGGGTGGCGTATCACACCACCCGGTACCAGGCACCTTTGCCTACTCTTCGGGCAGGGCGAACACGAAGATAGCGGAACCGTGGGGCCCGCCCATCATCCCTGGCAGGAACCCTTCGACCCAGGCACCCCAACCGACCGGCACGGCTATGTACTGCCTTCCGTCAACGCTGTAGGTCGTCGGGCTGCTGTGGTGGCCGCTTCCGCACTGGAACCTCCACAAATGTTCTCCGGTATTCGCATCCAATGCGTTGAACCACCCCGTGGGTTCGCCGGCGAACACGAGGTCGCCGGCCGTGGTGAGCACCGACGCACACATCGGAAGTTCGGTCTCCCACCTCCAGACCTCTTCGCTCGTGGATGCGCTGAAGGCACTCACGGACCCCTTCATGTCCTCGGAGTCCACGATGACGTGGGCTCCCCAGTAGGGCATGCCCTCCTTGAACTCCCTGCGCCGCCGCGCGATCGTCGAGCCGGTATCCTGCACCGGGCAGTAGAAGAGCTCCGTCTCCGGGTTGAAGCACGCGTGCGTCCATTCCTTGCCGCCGGCCGGCCCAGGGAAGAAGTGGACCTCCTCGCCCTCATTCTCGGGGTAAATCCTGGGCGTTACGTTGCCTTCGGAGTCGATCTCACCCCAGTTGATTCGGTCGACGAAGGGTGTTACCCGGACCAGCTCACCGTTCGTGCGGTCGAGGACGAAGAAGTACCCGTTCTTGTCGAAGTGGCCCAGCAGCTTGCGCCCGTCCTGCTCGAAGAGGATGTTCTCCATGTTGGAATCGTAATCCCACAGGTCGTGCGGGGTGTACTGATAGTGCCATACTATCTCGCCGTTGTCGGGGTTTACGGCGACGACGCTGTCGGTGAAGAGGTTGTCACCCTCGCGGACTTCTCCGTCGAAGTCGGGCGCCGGGTTGCCGGTCCCCCAGTAAAGGAGGTTCAGCTCGGGGTCGTAGGTGCCCGTGACCCAGCAGTTTCCGCCGCCCCGCTGCCAGGCCTCGCCGTCGTCAGGCCAGGTCTCCGACCCGGGCTCGCCGGGCTTCGGGACCATGTAGCGGCGCCAGACGCGCTCTCCGGTCTCGATATTGTAGGCGTCGAGGTGGCCGCGCGACCCGAACTCCCCGCCGGAACTCCCTACGATGACCATGTCCTTTACGACGAGGGGAGCGACAGTGCAGCTCTCACCGGCCCGCACGTCACCGTGTATGGTGTCCCAGATCTTCTCACCGTTTTCGGCGTCGAGCGCAACCACGTGGGCGTTCAGGGTGGCTAGGAAGACCTTCCCCTCAGCCACGGCGGCCCCGCGGTTCACGTTGCCGCAGCAGAGCGAGACATCGAACGGGATCGCGTGCTTGTATTGCCACAATGTCTGCCCCGTCGTGGCATCGAGGCACCAGAGAAAGCCATCCCAGCCCGAGACGAACATAACGCCGTCCACGACGAGCGGGGCGGCTTCGAACGAGTACGTCGAGGGACCAGCGTGAAGACCCTGCGAGCCGGACTGGAACACAAACGCGGGGGTGAGGCGCTTGACGTTCTCCGTGTTGATCTGGTCTAGAGGGCTGTGCCGCTTCCCATCGTAGGCGCCGTAGTAGGTGATCCAGTTATGCGGCTCCGAGCGGGCATCGAGGATGCGCTCGTACGTGAGGTCCTTCGTCACCGGCGGCGCATCCCCGGTCGTGGCGCTCAAATTCCCGAGAGCGACGGGTGGCGGTGCGTCTATGTATTCTTGCGTCAACCGCTTCTCCTTTCCCTATGGCCGTGGCTGGGCTGGACGGTCGAGGCGGGCCTCCTCGGGAACGTCTCCCATCACGACGATCGCCCCCATCAGGCCCCGGCCTTCATCGTTGCCCACGTTGGAGCCATACCAGTAATAGCCCGGGCCGTCGAGGGTGACTGTGACCTTGCCACGTGAACCGTTCGGCAACCATATCCACTGGTAGTCACCATTGCTCGGCACCTGCGCGCAGTGAGTGTTCGTGTCGTCGTTAAAGAACTCGATCTCGAGCTCGCCCGCATGGGGCATGACGGCGATCGAGGGCGAATAGGTTAGCTCATCTTCGGGAATCCGGACCTGGATGCTCATGCGTCCGTCGGCTCCCTCCTCAGCTTGCCCGATGCCTCCGTGGTTGAGCAGTCGGCCTATCGTCCCCTTGTTTTGCTTGTCCAGCCCAAGCTCGCTCACCACCTGGGATAGTTGCTTCTCTCTAGCCCTTGCCACCAGCTTGTCTCCTTTCCCGGTTTCCCCAACTCTCCCCAAAGTCTTGTCGATGCATGGGAAATCGATCCCCTAATTTAGTGGTCGCTCTAGGCTCGGCTCCCTTCCCCGGATGCCCCCTTCCGCCGACAAGATAGCATACAAACATCTTGGGGGCCACTACGTTTTTCTGGGGTGAGTTTAATGCATGTTACAGGGAGGCAACAGGCTACAGGCATCAGGCATCAGGTCTTTTTCCTGAAGCCTGATGCCTCCTGAGGGTCACTCTTTCTGCAAACCGCTATGGGGTAGTTTCTCAAAGCCGAGCTTGCCTTCTCCGGTGCCGACAACCAGCCTGTCGCCTTGTTCGAGCGAACCTTCGAGGACCATACGCGAGAGCACGTTATCCACCCGTCGCTGGATTGTGCGCCGCAGGGGCCTGGCTCCGAACTCGGGGTCGAACCCTTCCTCGGCGATCAGCGCCACGGCGTCGTCGGTGAACTCGATCGCGACCCCCCTGGTTTCAAGGCGTCTCGAAGTGTGGTCGAGGAGGAGGCGGGAAATCTCAGCTATCTGGTCCTTACCCAGGGAGCGGAACAGGATCACCTCGTCTATGCGGTTAACGAACTCGGGGCGCAGGGTATCCCTGAGTAGCCGGTTCATGTCCTCCTTGAGCTCCTCGAACGACTCGTTTCGCCGGGCGTGCGCCTTGATGCGCTCCGCCCCGAGGTTGCTCGTCATGATGACCACCGCGTTCTTGAAGTCCACGGTTCTCCCCTGGGCGTCCGTGAGCCTTCCGTCGTCCAGGATCTGGAGCAGGACGTTGAACACGTCCGGGTGCGCTTTCTCGATCTCGTCGAGCAGCACCACCGAATACGGGCGGCGTCTCACGGCCTCCGTCAACTGCCCGGCCTCCTCGTAGCCTACGTATCCCGGGGGCGCGCCGACGAGCCGCGACACCGTGTGCTTCTCCTGAAACTCCGACATGTCTATCCTGACCGTGGCCGCCTCATCCCCGAAGAGGGTGTCGGCGAGCGCACGCGCAAGCTCGGTCTTGCCGACGCCGGTGGGACCCAGGAACATGAAGCTACCGATGGGCCTGTTCGGGTCGGAGAGCCCCGCGCGGGCGCGCCTTATGGCTTCGGCCACCGCCTCGACGGCCTCTTCCTGGCCGACGATGCGCTCGTGGAGCTGGCCTTCCAGGCGCAGCAGGCGCTCACGCTCCTCCTCGGTTAGCTGGCTCACCGGGATGCCGGTTGCCCGAGAGACGACCTCGGCGATATCCTCAGCCGTCACCTCCGTCACCTCCGCCACCGTCGGGCGACGATCGGATTTCTCGAACGGGCCGGCCACGTTCTCCTCGGGTTCCTGCGCCTTCCCGGAGTCCTCGGCGGCGACCTTGTGATCCTGCTGAAGACTCCTCAGCTCCTCTTCCAGAGCTTTCGTCTCCCGGCGTTTAATCTTCGCGTGCAGGCGCACCCTCGCCGACGCCTGGTCCACAAGGTCGATAGCCTTATCCGGGAGGAAGCGGTCGGTAACGTAGCGGTCGGAGAGCTCGGCTGCGGCGACCATTGCCTCTTCGGTGATCTTGACGCAGTGGTGAGCCTCGTAGCGATCCTTGAGGCCGCGCAGGATCTCGATAGCTTCGTCAACGGAGGGCTCTCCGATGAGGACGGGCTGCAAGCGGCGTTCCAGCGCCGCGTCCTTCTCTATGTTCTTGCGGTATTCGTCTACCGTGGTCGCGCCCACGAGACGCATCTCGCCGTATGCCAGGGCGGGCTTGAGCATGTTGGAGGCATCCATGGAGCCTTCTACCGTGCCGGCTCCAACCACGGTATGCAGTTCATCGAGGAAGATTATCTGCTCATCCGGGTTCTCCCTGACCTCCTCTATGACCTTCTTGAGGCGCTCCTCGAACTCCCCGCGATACTGCGTCCCCGCGACCATTCCCGACAAGTCCAGCGCGAGGATGCGCTTATCTGCGAGCGTATCTGGCATCTCGTCGTTGACGATCCACTGGGCAAGCCCCTCGACGATGGCCGTCTTGCCGACACCGGGATCCCCAATGAGCACGGGATTGTTCTTGGTTCTCCTGGAGAGGATCTCGATGATAGTCTCGACTTCTTCGATCCGCCCGATGACGGGGTCGAGTTTCCCTTCTTTCGCCATCTGCGTCAGGTCGCGGCTGTACTCGTCCACCATCGGCGTCACGCTGGTGGTCCGAGACCCGTCGCTGCTCCTGGCAGGATCCACCTTATCCCTACCCGAATCTTCGCTGATGGGTTGGTGAGGCCCGATGATTTATAGCCTTTTTCCCCAGAATCCTAATGACATCCAGCGAGCGTAGTCTAGCGCATCGGCGATGGCAGAGAACCCCGGCTCTTCGCCGTCAAAGGTGACTACGCTCTCTTCGACCTCGCAATAGCGCGGATCAGGAGGAGCCCGACCCCGCGAACGGTTCCCGGCCGTTACCAGTTCGTGGTCGGCGCCTGTTCGAGTCTAGCGATCCTTATTTCGAGGCTGACGAGGTACTCGGCAAGTTCGCGGGTCGAGCCCATCTGCACCAGTTTTTCTATGCGTGGCCCATACTTCAGTCGTTGGGCCTCTGCTATCTGTTGCGCGCCTTTGGCGGCTATGGGGTTAAGATCGTCCACAGCAATTTCCTTTCCTGGTTCCTGATCTCCCTTCCTGACACTACCCCCTTTGCACTAAGGTGTCTAGCCAAGCGTAGGCAGCGATGACACAAACCATACTGTTTCAGACACCGCAGCTAGTAACACGCTCTAGCTACTATCTGTCCAGCACCACGTCCGAAAGTGGGCTGCCGATGCAGATGAGGCGCCAGCCTTGCTCCAGATCGAGGTCGTCCAGTGCGAAGGCGAGATCCTGGTCCATCTCGCCTTCGAGGCACCTTACAATGCAGGTGGTGCAGGTGCCGCTGCGGCATTGGTAGGGGAGCCTGAGCCCGGCGTCTTCGGCTTTTTCGAGGATGTACTCGTCCTCTGCGCACTCTATGGTTACGCCGCGGCGCCGAAAGGTCACCTTGTGGGTCTTCGCCATCTCTCTCCTGTTGGCCGTTGTATGTCCTGGATTGTTCTAGCATAAGAGAAGTACCCGACGCCGCCCACCGCGCCGAATCGCCCGTGAGATCACTGGCCTTTCCTACCACAAGCAACCACCTGCAACGTCGGTGTTGCGGGCGGGTACTTTCGTCCGAATCATCGGCGCAAACGTCGCCAAGGCACCCTCAGAAAGGGCCCAGATAACTGGATAGGATACGTTTCGCTAGTTGGGACCTAGCCCTCGGCTAGAAGCGCCTCAACCTCTTGATCTGGCAAGATCAGTGGCGAGTCTACTGGGGCATCACAATGCGTGATCGTACAATACCCGCCGGCTGCACTCGGCTCCTGGCTACACGAGACCAACGGATCTTGGGGACGGATAGAATGAGAGAACGTAGCGTCACGTAAGGTAACCATGTCCACTCTATCGGGGGAGCCAACTTTGAGATCGCATTTGAACGCGTCGACAAGAAGGGGGGGTGCTCGCGTGGGGCGGAATGCATTTCCGGTCGTGTTCGATGGTCACAACGATGTACTGCTAAGGCTCGGTGGGCCGGATGGTGGTGGACCCGGCGCATTCTTCGAGCGCGGCGATCAGGGACACCTGGATCTTCCCAGGTCGCGGGAGGGCGGCTTCGGGGGCGGCATCTTCGCCGTCTGGGTTCCCTCACCCAAAACGCCCGAACGCACTCCGAGTGGGCTTCCACCAGCGCTCGACGCCGCGTACGCTTTGCGCCGCTCGATGGCAGATGCTGCCAACCTGTTCAGGATAGAGGATCGCTCGTACGGGAAGTTCCGGGTCGTCCGCACGGCCGCTGAAATCGGGTGGTGCCTGGACGAGGAAGTAATGCCCGCGGTACTCCACTTCGAAGGGGCCGACGCGATCGACACCGACCTCGACACGCTACACGTGCTCCACAGGGCAGGGCTGCGTTCACTCGGCCTCGTCTGGGGCCGGCCGAACGCCTTCGCCGAGGGTGTCGCCGTACACTTTCGGCGTTCGCCGGATACGGGGCCGGGGCTGACCGGAGCGGGTAGGAAGCTGGTTCGCGCATGCAACGATCTCCGCATCATGATCGACGTGTCCCACCTGAACGAGCGAGGCTTCTGGGACGTGGCCGCCCTCACGGACGCACCGCTCGTAGCGACCCACTCCAACGCTTACGCACTTTGCGCCTCCACCCGGAACCTCACCGACCAGCAGCTCGACGCCGTAGCCGCCTCCGACGGGATG
This sequence comes from uncultured Rubrobacteraceae bacterium, assembly GCA_963830075.1. Lineage (GTDB taxonomy): Bacteria > Actinomycetota > Rubrobacteria > Rubrobacterales > Rubrobacteraceae > Rubrobacter_D. The sequence goes on from CAWHLD010000009.1 coordinate 29,851, forward strand.
GTCGGCCTCAACTTCGCGGTCAACTTCCTGCGTGAGGACGCGGCCAGGAATGCAAGTACTCCCCTGGAAGTGATGGTCCGCCAGATCGACTATCTGGTAGAGCGGGTCGGGATCGACAGGGTCGGCTTCGGCTCCGACTTCGACGGGGTTTTGATCTCGCAGGAGATAGGCGATGTGACGGGCCTGCCTAGGCTGATGTCTGCGCTGAGGGACCGAGGCTACGACGACCAAGCGCTCCGAAAGGTCGCCCACGAGAATTGGGTCCGTGTCCTGCGCAAGACCTGGGGCGAGTAGAAAGCGACTCGAGTTTACGCGGTTTTCGGACTCTGATACCCTTGTGTCCGGAAGGGCAAAGGTGAGGAGGAATGAACATGCAATCGGCAGACAGGACCTCGATCTTGTTCGAGGAGGCCCAAAGGGTGCTAGATGCAGCCATGCAGAAGGCAGGGGAGATCGGCCAGCCCATGAACGTCGCGGTCGTTGACAACGGAAGAGACCTGAAGGCGTTCGCACGCATGGAAGATGCCTGGCTGGGTAGCATAGACATCGCGATCAACAAGGCCTTCACCTCGGCATCTTTCCTGATGCCAACCCAGGATCTGGCCGAGATGACGCAGCCTGGGCAGCCGCTCTACGGCCTGGAGTCGACCAACAACGGTCGGGTCGTCAACTTCGCCGGGGGCATCCCGCTGATGCGCGGTGAGGAAGTCGCAGGAGCCATAGGCGTGAGCGGCGGCACCGTCGACCAGGATCAGGAGGTCGCCGAGGCGGGGGTCGCCGCGTTCTCGTAGGAGCGATTCGCGTAAAGTAGGGGCGCTTCGTGAAGCGCCCCCAAAGGAACCGCCCTATCTGGACCCTACAAATAGAAGGCGTGTAGGGCGGCGTAGAGGGCGTAGGCGCAGAGGAGAACCGCGCCCTCCGCCCGCCCGACGCGACCCCGGGCGAAAAAAAAGGTCGCCAGCCAGGTAACCGCGACCAGGAAGGGCCAGTCGAAGGAGATCACCTGCGGGTTCACCCTCACCGGCACGAGCAGTGAGATCAGGCCGAGGTTGAACCACAGGAAGTACAGTAGGGTGCCGACCAGGTTGCCCGCCGAGACCTCCGGCCGACCCTCCCTGGCCGGGACCGCCTGGCGGATCACCTCCTCGACCTCTATGGCCGCCGGGGTGATGACCATGCCGACCAGAAGCGCCGAGAGGCCAAGGGCTGAGACGATGCCCTCGGCCCCCAAGGTAACGAGCTCGCCGCCGACCGCGATCGCGACGAGGCCGAGGATACTTAGTCCGACGGCTTCTTTGTACGAGCGGCGCTTCTCTTCGGCCTCCCGCACCTCTTCGGACTCCAGGAAGCGGTGGTGGCGGGAGGCCACGACAAGGTAGGCGACGGCCAGGGCGAAAGCCGCGAGCAGCGCCACCCCCGCCAGGCGGCTGGTCGTTCCCCCGAGGAGCCCCACCCCAACCACCAACGGGCAGGCCGCCATCAGCACGAGGAAGCCGCGGGGCAGCCTCACCCGCAGCGGGTAGAGCACCGCCCCGAGGCCAAGGGCGACACACACCAGGAAGATGGCCCCGCCGAAGACCGTTCCCATAGCCACCTCCTCGGCGCCGCGCCGGGCGGCCGCAAGGCCAACAGCCACGTTCTCGGCCTCGAAGCCAGAGAGGATCGCCGCGACGGCGAAGGCCGAGACCCTGAGCAGCCACGCGAGCGCGACAAGCCCCTCCAGGAGCCGCTCCGTCGCCCAGATAACCAGCGCCACGCCGGCGCCGAAGAGGGCGAGCGAGAAGACCACGCTCAAGCTGCCGCACCTTTGCCCGCCACACCGCCCCAGCGGCCCGAAAAGTAGGGAGCTGGGACCTTCGCGAAGCCGGAGGAGATCACATATCCCACCGACTCAGGAGCCGGACGGTGCAGGGCCCGCCGAGCCATGGTCCGCGGCCTCATACACCGAGCCGGCGAACGCCTCCAGGTCGTCCCGGCACGCGAGGACCGCGGCCCTCGCCTCCGAAGCAGCCGACGCACCGAAACGGTCCCGGAGCTCCACCTTGCGCAGCCAGACCTCCAACTTGGCGAGATCCTCCTCGTTCTCCTCGAGCTCGGCGAAGGTGAACTTCCGCTCCGCGCGTTCCGTCTCGAGCTCGGCGTGGAAGTCGCGGCACTTACCCAGGATTTCCGCGTACTCGGCGTCACGTGCCTCCCCGAACGCCCCCACGAGCGCCGCCTCGTCCCCCACCGCCTCCCCCCGCAAGAGGTGGGCCGTTCCACCAACCTCCCGTGCCTCCTGGGCCGCGCCCCGCATCGCCCGCTCACCCGCCGCATCGGCCGGCAGCGCCGCTACCCCGTTCTGCAAATAAACCGCCCCTGCGGCCTTGAGTTTCCTCCACACGCTCGCCCGCAGGCGGGTGGGCTCGGCCGGCAGCTTGTACACCAGAACGAACCAGCCGCGCCGCTTTTCGCTCTTGTCCGTCATGACTACAATATAACAGTGGTTAGAGCTTACTTATAACGTTCCTCGGAAGCTCGAAAGCAAACGCGGGTGGTGTTTCGCTACTCTAGCAGGTATGAGAAAACCTTACCCGACGGATCTATCCGACGCTGAATGGAACTACATCGAGCCCCACCTGCCGGCCCCCATAGGATTTGGACGACCTAGGACTCAGGAACTTCGCGAGATCTTAAACGCCGACTTCTACCTCCTGAAGAGCGGTTGCCAGTGGCGCCTACTTCCTCACGACTTCCCCAGGTGGCCCACCGTCTACCACTACTTCAGGAAATGGCGCATGGACGGGACCTGGGAGAGGATCAATCGAGCCCTCCGAGAACGCCTGAGGGTTCGCTTGGGCAGAGATCCGCAGTCCAGCGCGGGCGTGGTCGATTCCCAGTCTGTAAAGAGCACCGCGGTAGGCGGAGAACAGCGCGGTTACGATGGGGGCAAGAAGGTCAAGGGCCGTAAGCGCCACATCTTGGTGGACACCGAGGGTTTCGTCCTCGAGGCGAAGGTCCACAGCGCCAAGGTGATGGACTACGAAGGGATCAAGTCGTTACTGCGCAAAGCGGATGAGCGGTTTCCTCGCCTGTGTCACCTGTGGTTGGACGCGGGCTACCGCGGAGAGGGCAAGGGCGCCGACTGGGTGCGCAAGGTCCTGGGCTGGAGCGTAGATCTCGTCGAGCGTCCGAAAAAGCCAGCCCCAGAAGAGGTGCTGATGGCGTGGGCGAGGGAGTGGGCCAAAGAGGGCGTGGCCGTAGATTGGCGCAAACTGTTGCCCCCCCGAAGGCTTCGTGGTGCTGCCTCGTCGGTGGGTGGTTGAAAGGACGTTGTCATGGATCGACCAGCAAAGGAGGATGAGCAAAGACTACGAGAGGTTGTGTGCGAGCGGGGAAGCGTTGGTGTACGCTGCCATGATTCGCCTCATGACGAGGCGGCTCGCCAGTGTTTGAGGACTTTTCATACAGTCTCTCCACGCACTCGGGTAATCAAGGGCAAGGAGAAGGGCCGAGGCTGCCACGAGCCCCGGCCCTCGTTCGCGCTAGGTGACGCTACACCTTAGAAGCGACATGACCGTTGGAAGGGACGACGGCGGCAGGCTGGTGAACGCCCGTCAATACGCCATCATCGGGATCGGTAGACAGGGAAGCCACTGCGGATGCATTGAATCCCTTGACTATGAGCCAGATCCCAAGCGACAACTCCCAAATGAACTCCGGGACGACCATAAGGCCCCCCAACACAGACATCGGCTCGAAGACCCCGAACAGTATGCCGACGAAACGAGCGATGAGCACAGGACCGGCGATGAGCCCCAGTATGGCCATGCGCCGTGGCACCAGGCCAGAGCGGTACATCAGGTAGCCCAGAATCAGCCCGTTGCCGATGCCCACCACGAAGCCGGGTCCGAGCAGGAACGTCCATGATTGGAGGGCGACCAGCGACTGGCCGACCGCCAAGAGCGAACCGGCATCCGCGCCCGCAGCGGCCTCCTGGCGCAACGTCACCATCGAAAGGACGCTGAGGACGCCCACGGCGATGAAGGCGCTTTCAACCACACGAGCCGTGACGAAGCCGAGGGCGAGTATCTCGTTAACCCGTTTGACGACGGGATAGAGAACGACGGCGGTGCCGATGTTGGCGACGATGAGGATCAGCTCCAACAACGCGCCCAAGGCCAGGCCGTTGTCGGCGGCGCCACCACCGAGGATGTAGCGAGGGTCGTCCAGCAAAGGCCCGTAGAGAAACAGAACTGGGGGTATCGAGGCGAGATACGTGATCACGAACAATACGCCCGTAACCCTTGCGATCTTTTGGGGATTCATCTGGATTCCTTTCCCTATTGAAGTCATTCTGTCTGTATTCGTCTTTTCGTAAGTCTTCATCGTTCGTTCTCCTCTCTCAACTTACTGTTTGTTGTCTGAGGCATTCGCCTAGGGGGGTTTGACGCGAACGGCAGAGATCAAGGGCATCCCCAGATCGCGCACCTTCCTAAGCAGCCCATGCAGAGCGGCCTGATCGACCACCGGCCCGGTCAATAGCGTCTCACCGTTGTCGGTCGGCGTGATGGTCATGCCCCCGAACCAGTCGCTCCACCGGGGACCCAGATGGCCCTTGACCCTGATCTGGTAGACCATCGCTTCATCGAGTTTGTTTGCCATCGCCCTGTGCCTTTCGTAGCCGTTGTTCCATGTACAAGGAGCATAGCTACGGCCCGGTATTGACGTACAGCTACTAAAGTAGGGTTCGGGGGTATTGTTTTGGGGTTGTTGTGAGGGTAGAAATTCTAAGGCTCTGGCTATATGGACCGCGTGGGTACCGTTCTTTATGCCGAAATTGCGGGCAAACTGACGTCCGGTCTACAACAGGCCCAGCTCGCGGGCGCGCGCTATTGCTTCGGTGCGCCTCCGAACCTGGAGTTTGCGAAAGATGTTCCGGTTGTGTCCTTTGACGGTAATGACGGCGAGGAAAAGCTGCTCGCTGATCTCACGATTCGAGAGCCCCTGGGCGATGAGTCGCAGCACCTCTAACTCGCGGTCGCTCAACGGCTCGACTAAGGGCTGCGAAGCAAGAGTGGCGAGGCGAGCCGAATCGTCTGGGTACATACGGCCCTCAGCGTCAAATGCTGCCAGCAGCTTGCCCGTGTAGTCCGGCATGATCCCACGGGTGGCTGCTTCGGACAGTAGTTGGGCCATCGGCCTACCTTCGTCCAAAAAGATACGGACGTAGCCCTCCGGCTCGGCCAGCGCCAGGGCGCGTTCCAGTGGCACAAGCGCAGCAGGGATGTCGCCTTGCGCCTCTAGAGCGAGACCTTGCAGCACCAGGATCTCGATCACGCTCCCCATCCTCCCGCACGCTTCCGCTGCCTGCAATAGGCGCTCCAGTAGGCTCATCGCCTCGATCATGGGGCTCTCTTCACGCTTGCTCTTGTACCGGGCCATGAGCACCCTTGCCAGGGTGATGTGCTCGAACTCGCGCAGGTAGCCGAGATCATCATGAGCGGACAGGCCCTGCTCAAGCGCCCAGTCGAGTGCTTCACCCAACCTGCCCTGCGCAACCCACATCCGTGCCTTCAACGCCGCTATAGGACGCACATTTGGGTGGAAGTCGCTCACGTACAGGTGCTCTGCCTCCTCGAGCAGCTCGAGCGCACCGTCCGGGTCTGCCTGGGCCTCCAGTATCCGAGCCATCGCGACGCGCCAGCGGTACCGGTATTGCGGGAACCCGGTGTGCTCGCCCTGCTCCTTGCTTCTCAGTAGGTGCTGCGTGGCGGCGGGCAGGTCGTTACGCTCACGGTGGAGCTCGCTCATGCCCACGTGCATGTCTGCCGTTCCCCGCATTACGGGGTCACCCTGCTCCGTCGCAAGCCGCAAGGCGTGCTCGTAGGTACGCATCGCATCGCGCAGACGACCTTGCGCGATCCGTATATCGGCCGTAGTCATTGCGCCCCCGACCGCATCGGAGATGTTGCCGGCCTGCTGCAAATGGGCCATGCCATCGGCGTACGAGCGGTGGGCTGCCTCGAGATCTCCGCTCGTCCAGGATGCGAGTCCCAGGAGCGCCGCCGCCGCTCCGCGCTGGAAATGGTCGTCCTCGGCTGCGTGCTCGAGCGCCAGCCGGGCATATGTCACGGTCCCTGGCACGTCGCCTAGAGCCAGGGCAATTCCGGCACGGTACATGGCGATCGAAGTCGGTAGACGGCGAAACGCCTCTTCGTCCACTACGACCATCTCGGTCGCTGGAGCGTCTGGCCGCTCACGCATGTCTTCCGTCGTGTCAAGCCACCGTTCGGCGTCTCGCAGTCGGTCCTCAACGCCATCGAGCTGGCCGCTCTGCAGCAACGTCCCGGCATAGTGAACGTTGAGCACGGGCCTGACATGGAACAACTCGTCGGGGAGCGCCTCTAGCCAGCCGAGCAACGTGGCCTCCTGCCTACCCCTGCGCATCGCCGGCACCGCCAGCTCGACCAGGTCCGCCGCCCGCTCGAAATCCTCGGCGGCCAGCGCGTGGCGGATCGCATCGGCCGCCGAACCATGCTGCTCGTACCACTCGCTCGCCCGCCGATGCAGGGTAGGTACCCGGTCGGGCCGCTCCGCCATCAGATGCGCATAGAGGACTTCGGCGAAGAGGTGGTGGTAGCGATACCAGTGGCGCTTATCGTCCAGCGGAACGACGAACAGGTTGCCCCGCTCCAGGGCCTCGAGCATTCCCCTACCATCCTTCTGGCCGGTGACGGCGTCGCACAGCGGGCCACCCAACCGGTCGAGAACGGATGTCTGGAGCAAGAAATTCCGGACCCTTTCGGGCTGCTGTTGCAGGACCTCTTCGACCAGATAGTCAACGATGTAGCGGTTGTCTCCGGCGAAAGCCCTGACGAACCCGGGCACGTCTTCTCGCCCCTGCATCGAGAGTGCCGCCAGCTGGAGGCCGGCGATCCAACCTTCCGTGCGGGTTTCCAGCGCGGCGACGTCTTCTGCCGAGAGGCTTAACTCCATTACCTTTTCGAGAAATTCGGCGGCCTCGGAGGGGGTGAAGCGCAGGTCCGCGGCGCGCAGTTCGCTCAGTTGGCCCCTGGCGCGTAACCGGGCCAGGGGCAGCTGTGGATCCTCCCGGGTGGCGATGACGAGGTGCATCCTTGGTGGCAGGTGCTCGAGCACAAAGGTGAGAACATCGTCGACCGCTCTGGCGTCGATGACGTGGTAGTCGTCTAGGACGAGGACGAAATCGTCCGGGACGGTGTTAATCTCGTTGAGCAGGTCTGTCAGGATTGATTCGGTTGGCGGCTGCTGGGGGGATCGGAGCGCACCCAACGCCCCCTCTCCGATATCCGCAGCGATCGTCTGCAGGGCAGCGACGAAGTGAGACAGAAAGCGCGTGGGGTCGTTGTCGCTTTCGTCCAGCGACAGCCAGGCGGCCGGCCGCTCGCAACGGGTGCCCCATTCGCCGAGGAGCGTGGTCTTACCAAAGCCTGCGGGGGCGGAGACGAGGGTCAGTCTGCGGTCGAGACCCTCGGTGAGGCGCTCGATCAGCCGGGGACGGAGGACAACTTTAGGCCGAGGCGGGGGGACAAAGAGTTTGGTGGCTAGAATTGGCGCAGACATAGATCAACTTCCGAGTTTGACAGGCACCCACATCCTGGTACGAACCCCTTCCAGGTTAGCAGACTAGGATGGTCCTGGACGGTCTGTGAGAGTAAAGGGAGAATTAGGAGGAGGCTCGCAAGGCCTCCACACGCCCCTGATCACCCCGACGAGGAGTCCCTGATTCCTCTGCCGGCCCCCTGCCACATGTTCCAAAGTCCTCAAAGCCGCCTTGAAGGTCTTCGTAGCCGAGGAGCAGCTCCTTGAGGGCCAGAGGGCCTAATACATAAGGCGACGGCTATGGAGAGCGTACTTTCCTAGCGGGTTGCAGTGCGGTTGCAGTAAACGGCCCCGGCAGAAGTTCCGAAGCTACTATATCGTTGCCAATACCACCTGCAAATCGGCAATATTTCGCGGCGCGCCCGGCAGGATTCGAACCTGCGACCGGCGGATTAGAAGTCCGCTGCTCTGTCCCCTGAGCTACGGGCGCATTCGGCTGATGTTAACTTGGTTCTCGCCTCCGGGATCTAGCCGAAAACCCCGGTGCCAGCAGTAGGGCAGCGATCTACGCTCACGGCGTGTCGTCCATGCCCTCGGTGTCGAGGTTGATAAAGGTGCAGGCTTGGCCGAAGAGTTCTTGGACGTACCTGAGATGCTCGTCTGCCATGAGGCGTATTGTAGCGCAGGCGTGGCCGGGGTCGTAAACCCCCGTGGGGGCGGCTCAGGCACTCTAGAAGGGGGCTGCGGTGGCGTCCGAGAAGCCTGGTGCCGCTCGCGAGGTAGCCCCGGAAAGGCGAGGGTGTCGTTCTGCCGGAGAGGGCTGGCGGCAAGCCTCTCTTCGTTGCGGTGGGAGCACTTTATTCCCTTCAGGCCGTACGTATTGCGCAACTGTGGGAAGTGGCATTTTTCTGTGATCATTCAAGGCCGAAGGCGCGGTACAGTTCTGCCCAGGGGAAATGCTGTCGCTGCAAGTCGCGCGCCCACGAGATGCGCTCCTCGCTCTTTGCCGCCTCCGTCGAGAGGAACCGGGGGTCTGGTGTGATCCCAACCCGCCACAGGTTCAAACGGTCGGCATCCCAGCACGCCCCGACGGTCGGATCCGGGCCGACGCCACCGTTGGTGTGCTCCTCACAGGCGAACGTCAGCGTTTCCATTCTGGCGTCATCGAGGTCGAACGCCCCTCCGTGCAACTCCTGCGCGAGCGCCGCCGCCCTCGGGCCGTGCATGGGGTCGTAGCTATCGTTGAGCCGCATCGAGTCGTGAAACAGGGCGAACAGGAACACGAGCGTGGGGTCGGCTTCGGGCGTGTCGGGAAGGAGGGTCAGGCCCGCAGCGGCGACCCGCTGCCAGTGGCTCTCACCGTGTATGAAGGAATGCTTGCCCGTTGACTCCTCGAGGACGACATCCACGAGCCTTGCGGCGTCCGGTATGGCGGCGCGGAAGCCCGTGCGGCGAGGCCTTTCGTCTACCACGCTCTTTTGTCGATCTTCTCGAGGTCCTCCACGGGAGCCGTGCCTGCGAAGGCGAGAAAGGGCCTTACGTTTCGGGGGGATCCAGACGCCCAGGAGTTTCTGGAGCTCGACGGTTTCGAGCACCATGACGTCTCATATAGTCCCGACGCGGTGGCGGTCGGGCGCTTCGCGGTCTGCCGGGCGGCGTGGATCCTGCCCCTGTGCGCAATTGGTACGAGCTTCAAGTGTCCGCAACCTCCTCGATAGGGTTCACAACCCGAACGCCGCCCTAGCACTGGCCGGCGTTGAGATCCTCGGAGTATAGTACCCGGCGCTCGAGGCAACAGGTATCAGGGTTTTTCTGGGAACAGGCCTGGATCTTATAGAGTTGGACGTAACCCTCGGAATTCTGTCCATGTGCCAACTGCGGGGGCCCCTTGGGGCGGCTAAGGTCCGTATACTTCGTCTGGAATGGATAAACTCTATCCCCTCATCGAACACTACGGCTACCTGATCGTCTTTTTCGGCGTTCTGCTCGGGACCATGGGCATCCCTTTCCCGAGCGCGGCCATACTCCTTGCCGCCGGCGTGCTGGTTCAGCAGGGCCGCCTCGACCTTACGGACGCCATAGTCTTTGGCATCCTTGGGGCTATTGTCGGGAACCAGATCGGTTACCTGGTCGGCCATAAAGCGGGGCGGTCGTTCGTCTTGAAGTGGGGGCGGTACATAAAGCTCACCCCTGAGCGCCTGGAGCAGGTCGAACGGCTCTTCGCGCGCCACGGCGGCAAGGCCGTCTTCGCGGCCCGGTTCTTCTCGGTCTCACGCCTGCTCGAGGCGCTGGTAGCAGGCATGAGCCGCATGCGCTGGAGCACGTTCCTCTTCTACAGCGCCCTCGGCGGGGCGGTGTGGGCCACGGCGGTCGTCCTGGTGGGGTACTTCTTCGGTGAAAGTTGGGGCGCGGCACAGGGTTGGTCGGGGCGCGCTCCATTTCTACTAGTCCTTCTACTCGGGGTGGCGCTGGGCTTCTACCTCGTCCACGAGTTGACGACCTCCCGCAGGAGTCGATAGGCTTCTCTCGGCATTAGATGATCATTACCGCCAGTGGGGGCCGCACGACTCGAAGGGCCGTTGGCGGTACGGGGAGAGCGGGTGAGGGGAATCGAACCCCCATAACCAGCTTGGAAGGCTGGGGCTCTACCGTTGAGCTACACCCGCACGTCTCGGCTTCGCTGTCGGGGCGAGAGGATTTGAACCTCCGACCCCCTGCTCCCAAAGCAGGTGCGCTACCAGGCTGCGCCACGCCCCGCAAAGACCGAGCATGAGTATATCAAAAGGGGAAGTGGTCTTTAGACTACGGTAGCGGGTGCTACGGCCTCTATCTCCTCGTCGAGGAAGCGACCCCCGAGGGCGGCGAACTCGTCGGGGTCGGCGCTGCACACGAACGTGGCCGCGCCCCGGTCATCGGCGTGTTGCGGGCGGCGGAGTCGGTCGCGGCGGGAGAGCATGCGCCCCACCTCCAGGGCTGTCTGGCCTGCGGAGGAGATCAGGCGCACCTCGGGACCCAGAATGCGGTTGATCGGCGCGGAGATGAGCGGGTAGTGGGTGCACCCGAGCACGACAGCGTCGACGCTGCGCTGCATGAGGGGCTCGAGATAGCCTCGCGCAACGCTCTCTAGCTCCGGACCGTCCACCAAACCGCGTTCGATCATGGGCACGAACTCGGGGCAGGCCTGCTCGTGAACTTCGATCCCCGCGTCCAGCGAATGCACGGCCCGCCTGTAGGCCCCGCTGGAGGCCGTCAGCGGCGTCGCCAGCACGCCGACGCGCCTGTTGCGTGTCTCCTCGACCGCGGCCCGCGCACCGGGCTCGACCACTCCGATGATCGGTACCTCGAAAGAACGCTGCGTCGCCCTCAGGGCGGCGGCCGTCGCGGTGTTGCACGCGATCACGACCAGCTTCACGTCCATGCCGATGAGGTAGTTGATGATCTCGAACGTAAACCACCTGACTTCGGCTAAATCCCTGACCCCGTAAGGCACGCGGGCAGTATCTCCAAAGTACACGGTGTGCTCGTAAGGCAGGCGGTCTCGTACCTCCGCCAGCACCGTCAGACCGCCGACACCAGAATCGAAAACGCCAATTGGCCGTGGATCACTCACGGGGCCTTATTATAGCCATTCGTAACGCAGTCCAATAAACTCACCGAAAACATGATCACTTTCGACCAAAACGGCAACTGCTTCAAGTACCGGGTTGCCGGCCTGTGTATACACGAGAACTACGTACTGCTCACGAAAACGGATCACGACGACTACTGGATCCTACCAGGCGGAAGGGTAGAACTTCTGGAAGATGTCCGCACCGCCCTCCAGCGCGAAATGTTCGAAGAGACCGGCCATAGTGCCCAGATCGAAGACCCGGCCATCCCGAACGCACACCTGGCGCACCAGACCACCCGACGGCAGACGACCCGCAATCGAGCTCCAGTGGTTCGAGCTAGCCCGTTTGAGCAAGGTACACTTCCAGCCGGCTTTCCTCGTGCACCTGATGAAAGACCCGCCAAGAACTACGCAACATGTAATCGCAAGAGAACATCAGGAGCGGAAAACTGAGGGCGAGGGCGGCAGGCCTGAACCGTGCTGAGACGCGGCGCGGCCGCCGTGCCGATAAGCTCGGGCCGGGGAAGCATTTGCTTCCCCGGCCCGTTTCAGTGGAGGCGGCGGGAATCGAACCCGCGTCCGCGAGTGCGCCGTCCGTGAGATTCTACGAGCTTAGCTCCCAGTTTCGTTTCGCCTTCCGCGACGGACCGGGGCGCCGCCGCGAGGCTAGCCCGTTAAGTGTCCCCTCAGTGCTCCGGGTCCAGAACCCAGAGGGTGAGCCCACTAAATGACACCGGGAACCAGGCCGTGGGCCGCCCGGACCGATGGGCTACTGGCTAATTAAGCAGCAACCGGCACCATTTCATCATTGGCGTGTATCTTTTGTCGCCGGCGTTTTACGAGTCTCCAGCAAACTCGGCTCGTCTCACTGGACGCTGACCACTCCCGTCGAAGCCTGTACGCCCCCTTGTAGATCGAATATTCTACCATTTTGGAGGGGAATTTAAAGCGTTAGGCCCGGCGCAGACCGTCGGGCCTAACGCTTAGGCGACGCCGGAGCGTGCTAACGCCTGAGGCGCTCTTTCATGGCGCGTTCGATCTCACGGTCGGCCGTCTTCTTGGCGATCTCACGCCGCTTGTCGTACTGCTTCTTGCGGCCGGCGACGGCGATCTGGAGCTTCACGATGCCGTGTTTGGAGTAGAGCTTCAGGGGGATGATGGTTTTCCCCTCCTCCTGGCTCTTGCCGATAAGGCGGTCGATCTCTTTCCTGTGCAACAGCAGCTTGCGATCGCGAGTGGGAAGTTGCCGTTCCTGCCTGGCGTTTGCGTAGGGCGAGATGTGGGCCCCGATCAGGAACACCTCACCGTCCCTTACCCGCGCGTAGCTCTCCTTGAGGTTGGCCCTGCCCTCCCTGACGGACTTTACTTCAGGTCCTGTTAGCTGGATGCCGGCCTCGTAAGTCTCCTCGATAGCAAAATCGTGCAGCGCCTTCTTGTTGCGCGCGAAATCCGTCATAAGTGTTTCACCACCCTGAGCTCGGCCCGCTGCATGAGCGGGAGAACATCAAGCAATTCTACAAGCACCCTGTCCCCGACGCGGTAGGAAGCTCCTATGGCGTCGTTGGAGAGTACGACACCGTTCGGTTCGAGCTCCCACCAACCGGGGAGTTTACTCACGTGCACGAGGCCCGTGGCGCCCGTCTCCAGTTCGACGAAGAGCCCGAATGAGGCCGTGCTGACGACGGTCCCTTCGAGGGTCTCCCCCACCCGGTCGCGCATCAGCCACATCAACGTGTACTCATCCGAGGTGCGCTCGCAGACCACGGACCGGTACTCTCTCTCGGAGATGTGGCCAGCGATCCCGGCGAGGTCCTCGGGCGGCTCCTCATCCAGCAGAGCACGGTGGACCAGGACGTCGGCGTAGCGCCGGATCGGCGAGGTAAAGTGCGCATAGTGCTCCAGCGCGAGACCGTAGTGGCCGTGGTCGTCGGGCGAGTAGGCAGCGCGCGGGATGGAGCGTAGGATCAGGTAGTTCACCGCGTCGGACTTGGCCATCTGGGAGATGGTGCCCAGGTTCTCGGGCGTGGGCTCGGCCTGCATTCCGACGGCGGCGAGCCTCTGGGTCAGGATCTCGAGCGACTCCGCATCGGGCCTCTCGTGTACCCTGAAAACGCCGCCCCCCTTGCGCCGCAGCATCTTCGCGACGGACTCGTTCGCGAGTACCATGAGCTCCTCGATCAACTCTCTCGCCGGCGTGGAGCGGCGCACCCCGGCACCCACGGGAACCCCGTCTTCGTCTATGTGGTACTCCGGCTCACGCCCGCCGAGCTCCAGCTTGCCCCGCCTCGCCGCCCGCACCTTGAGCTTGCGCGACAGCTCGTACGCCGTCCCGACCAGGTCGGGCTGCTCCACCGCTTCCCCGCCGGCCAGAAACGCGTCGACGGCCTCGTAGGTGAGCCTGGCATCGCTGACGATGAGGCTCCGGTAGGCCCTGAAGTTCTTCGCCCCGCCTGACCCGTCGACCTCCACCTCGACCGTTACCGCGGCCCGCTCGGCGAGCGGCCTCAAGGAGCAGACGTCGTCCGAGAGACGCCGGGGAAGCATCGGCGCCACCGTGCCAGGCAGGTAGACCGAGTTGCCCCTGTAGGCAGCCTGTTTGTCCAGCGCGGATCCCGGCTCGACGTAGTGCGTCACGTCGGCTATGTGGACCCAGACATTAAAGCCTTCTCCGGTACGCTCGACCGAGATCGCATCGTCGAAGTCCTTCGCGTCGGCGCCGTCGATGGTCACCGTCTGTAGATGGCGCAGGTCGCGGCGGTTTCCGATCTCCCTGTGGGCGATGGCCTCGGCCTCCTCATCCACCTTCCTCGGAAACGTGCGCGAGGTGCCAATCGAAGCAAAAAGTGCCTCGTAGACGTTGCGCGGGTCATCGGAGGGACCGATCACTCGCGTAACCTCGCCCCTGAGCGAGCGGTTCTTCTCGCGGGCGTTCACGAGGACAATGTCGCCCGCCTGGGCGCCTCTCCTAAGCTTGCGTGCGACCAGCACAGGACGCCGCTCCTCCACGAAGAGCGGGTCTGCTACCGAGTACTTCCCCCGACGGACCAGCATGGCCGGCAGTATCAAGAGAGCGCTCCGATCAGAGGTATCTGGCAAAGCACATCGTGAGTCTACCATGCGGCTTTGCCGCGCAGTCAGCGGTCGGCCTTAGCGCGCAAGCCCTGGCTGACTGCTGAGAGTCGCCGAAGGCGCTATATCTTCCTGAGAAACCTCGTTACGGAGAGGAAGCTTCCGACAACGCCAATTCCCGCTCCCACGGCGACGAGCACAAGGAGCAAAAAGGGGGCGTTCACGGCGTCGTTTGTGATCGGGACGAACGGGAGTGCGCTTCGCGACCAGTCCACGAAGAGGAAGTTGATCCAGATGACCACCAGCGCCGCGAGCCCCGCGCCGACGAGGCCCTGGAGGAGGCCTTCAAAGACGAAGGGTGTGCGTACGAAGCTGTCTGAGGCTCCGACCAGCTTCATCACCTCTATCTCCTTGCGCCTGGCGAAGATCGAGAGCCTGATAGCGTTAGAGATCAGGAGCAGGCTCGCGACCAGGAACAACAGCGTCGCCCCGTAGAGGCCCCAGATCACGACCGACGTGACCGAGTTGAGGCGTTCGATGGTCTGCTGCGGATAGCTGAGGTCGTCTTCGGAGAACCCATCCTGCTTGAGCTTCTCGGCCACGGCGTTGGCAGAGTCTGGGTCTTTGAGTTGGATCTGGACCGAGGCCGGCAAGACGCCCTGGTCCAGGTCTTCGTACAGGTCGGGCTGGTCCTTGAACTGGTCCTTGAACTCGGCGAAGGCTTCTTCCTCCGAGACCTTGGTTACCTCCGAGACCTCGGGCCAGCCTTCGACCTCTTTGGCGAGGGCGTCGATCTGCTTGCTCGTGGCGTTCGGCGGGAAGACCTCGACGCTCACGTCCTCGCGCACCGAACCGATTACCCCCTGGATATGGTCGCTAACGAGCAGCCCAAGCCCGAAGACCAGGATGCAGATGAACGTGGTGGTGACGGCCGTGATGCTCATGAGCAAGTTGAGGCGGATGTTCTTTACCGCCTCGCCCAGGAAGAACCCCAGATTAAACCTCATCTGCATAAGCCCCCTTGACCTTGTCGCGGACGATACGTCCCTCGTCCAGGGCGACGACCCGCTTGCGCATCACGTCGACCATCTCCCTGTCGTGGGTCGCGACGACGACGGTGGTGCCGATGCGGTTGATCCTATGCAGGAGCTGCATGATGCCCACGCTGGTGTTCGGGTCGAGGTTGCCCGTAGGCTCGTCGGCGACGAGTATGGGCGGCTGGGAGACGAAGGCCCTGGCTATGGAGACGCGTTGCTGCTCGCCGCCGGAGAGTTGGTTGGGATACTTGTCCACCTTCCCCGAGAGACCCACAAGGTCGAGTATCTGGGGCACCTTCGTGCGAATCGTACGCCGCTTCTGGCCCGTGACCTCCATCGCGTAGGCGACGTTTTCGGCCGCGGTCTTGTTGGGTAGCAACTTGAAGTCCTGGAAGACGCACCCTATTTCTCGCCGCAACGTGGGGACCTTGCGCCGCGTTACGGACGAGAGCTTCGAGCCGTTGACGTAGATGGTCCCGGCGGAAGGCTCGGTCTCCTTCAAGATCAGACGCACCATCGTAGACTTGCCCGAACCGCTCGGCCCCACGAGAAAGACGAACTCGCCGGGGTCTATCCCGAGGCTCACCCGCTCAAGGGCGACGGTGTCGTTGCCGTAGACTTTGGTGACGTTGTTGAATCGGATCATGACCTCTCCACACGTGGCTTGCCGCCGTTACCTCGCACCTTTTCGAGATCCCCCCTCCAGGGACCTGGCCACCGAGGACGATAGCAACAACACCAGGCGTTATCAACCGCCTGGGTATGCCCCGAGCGGTATGCTCGGCACCCTCCCGTCGAGCACGATCCGGCCTTCCTCGGTCTCGACGCCGGTGATCGTGGTCTGGTAAGGCAGACGGTCGATGGCATATTCGAAGTTGGTGCCAGCGAGCAGCTGGTCGGCAAGCTCATCCGGCACCGGCACCCCCGCGGCTTCGAGGTCTTGCGGCTCGAAGACGAGGGTCCCCTCACTCACGCCCAGGTCCCCCTCCACGGAGACGGGGAACCGTGAGCCGAGCACGGAGGCCTCCGAGCTGACGACCATCCCGTCCCCCGTCCACCTCCACTCCCTCTACGGGCACGTCTGACCCATTCTGCGTGAGGCGGGCGACCTCCTCTTCGGACACCTCGATGCTCAGGTCCCCCGAGAGGGGCTCCCTGTCCACCACGCGGCCATTTTTCATGGTGGCCCATACGTCGACGTCGAAGGGATCGAGTTCGATGCTCGTCTTCTGTGCCCGCACGCCGCCGAGCTCGGCGTTCCTCAGGGTGATGCGGCCGCCCGAGAACTCGCCCCGCAGCATCTCCAGCGCGGGATCGCTCCTCAGCTTTACCTCGGGCTGCTTCTCGACCCCGAGGCGGGCCTGCACGTCACGGGCAACCGCGTACTCCACGAGGGAGGGCAAAAAGGTGTAGGGCCCGATCAGGAGCACCACCACGACGGGCACGAGCACGGCGGCGATGACGCTACGCACGGCGCTAGGCCGCGGTCCGGTTTTTCAGAAAGGCGTAGATAAACGCGTCGATGTCGCCGTCGAGCACCCGGTCTACGTTCGCCGTCTCCTCACCGGTTCGGTGATCCTTCGTGAGCTTGTAGGGGTGAAGCACGTAGGAGCGTATCTGTGACCCCCACTCGTTCTCGGCCTTCTCCCCGCTCTGCGCGGCGATCTCCTGCTCCCGCTTCTCGCGCTGGAGCCCGAAGAGCCGCGCCCTCAACACGCGCATGGCCACTTCCCTGTTCTGGTGCTGGCTCCTCTCGTTCTGGCACTGGGCCACGATGCCCGTTGGGAGGTGCGTGATTCTGACCGCCGAGTCGGTCTTGTTGACGTGCTGTCCGCCGGCCCCCGAAGCCCTGTACGTATCGATCTTGAGGTCTTTCTCCTCGATCTCGACCTCGACAGCCTCACCGATCACGGGGGCCACCGCGACGGAGGCGAAACTGGTGTGCCTCCTCGCGCCTGCATCAAAAGGGCTGATCCTGACGAGACGGTGCACCCCGCGCTCAGCGGAGAGCAACCCGAACGCGTACTCCCCGGTTACGGTGAACGTGGCGCTTTTTATGCCGGCTTCCTCGCCTTCGGTGTACTCGATGACCTCAAGTCCGAAGCCCCGCCTCTCGGCCCAGCGCCGGTACATCCTGGCCAGCATCTCGGCCCAGTCCTGCGAGTCAACCCCGCCCGCGCCGGGGTTGATGGTCAGTATGGCGTTGCCCTCGTCGTATTCGCCGGCGAAGAGCCTTGCAACCTCCTGCTCCTCTAGTATCCGCTCGACCCTCCGCAACTCCCCTTCGACCTCGGAGACAAGGTCTTTATCCTCTTCCGCGAGCTCGAGGAGCTCTTCAGAGTCCGAGAGGCTCGCTTTGAGCCCGTCGAGGAGTTCTATCCTACCCTGCACCCGAGAGAAACGGGCCGAGACAGTTTTCGCCCCTTCCGGATCGTCCCAGAAGCCGGGCTGGCTCATCTCGTCGCCGAGCTCCCCTGCCTCCCCCCGCAGCCCCTCTACGTCGAAGAACGCCTCGAGCTCCGCGAGGCGCTCTTCCAGTTCGGCGGTCTTGTCCCTGGCCTCGGTCACTACCCTACCTGGGATTCGGACCCGAGCGGCGGCGCGCCCGGCATCCCGTGGCACTTCTTGTACTTCTTGCCACTGCCGCACGGGCAGGGGTCGTTGCGGCCGATCTTACCTTCCGTCCTGCGCGGGCTCGACGGTCGCTGGTCGGGTTCCTCGGTGCCACCGCTGTAGGAGAGCTGCTGCGTCTCCTCCTCGCGCAGCTTGATGTTCTCGACGCGGTAGATGTAGGTGACGTAGTCTTCCTTGAGCCCACGCTCCATATCCTGGAAGATGTCGAAGCCCTCGCGCTTGTACTCGACGAGGGGGTCGCGCTGGGAGAGACCGCGCCAGCCGATGCCCTCGCGCAGGTAGTCCATCTCGTAGAGGTGCTCCCGCCAACGCGAGTCGACGACCGAGAGCAACGTCCTGCGCTCGGCCTCGGCGAAAGAGCTCACCCCGTCGCCACGGGCGACACCGAGCCTCTCGAGCTCGGCCGTCCGCTCGTCCCATTCGTCCTTGCGCTCCTCCAGGCGCCCGCGGGCGTCCTCGAGGACCATCGCGAGGACCTCCTCTGACGTCAGCGACTCGACGTCGAGGGATTTGAAGTCTATTCGGCACGGGTAGAAGCGGTTCACCTCGGTCGCGAGGGCGTCAAGGTCCCAGTCTTCGGGATAGACGTCGTCGGAGACGTACTCAGAGACGACGCCAGTGAGCGCGTCCTCCACGTAGGACATTGTGTCGACATCCTCGCCCATCAAGATGTCGCGTCTTATCGCGTAGATCACCTCTCGCTGCTTGTTGAGCACGTCATCGTACTCCAGAATGCGCTTCCGTATCTGGAAGTTGCGGCTCTCGACCTGCTCCTGGGCGCGCCTCACGGAGTTGGAGATCATACCCGCTTCGATCGGCACGTCTTCCTCGAGCCCGATGCGCTCGATGATCCCCTGCATCCTGTTGCCGCCGAAGAGCCTCAATAGCTCGTCCTCGAAGGAGAGGTAGAACCGTGAGTCGCCCGGGTCTCCCTGCCTCCCCGAACGGCCCCTGAGCTGGTTGTCTATGCGGCGCGCCTCGTGGCGCTCGGTGCCAAGGACGTAGAGCCCCCCGACCTCGGCGATCCCCTCACCGAGCTTGATGTCGGTGCCGCGGCCGGCCATGTTCGTCGCGATGGTCACCGCGCCCCACTCGCCGGCCCCGGCGATGATCTCGGCCTCCCGCTCGTGCTGCTTGGCGTTGAGGACGTTGTGGGCTATGCCCCGCCGCTTGAGCAGCTCCGAGAGCCGCTCCGAGACGTCGACCGAGACCGTGCCCACGAGGATGGGCTGGCCCTGCTTGTTCCGCTCGGCGATGTCCTCGACGACGGCCTTGTGTTTCGCTTTCTCGGTCTTGTAGACGAGGTCGTCTTTATCATCCCTGATCATATCCATATGCGTCGGGATGGAGACGACCTCCATCTTGTAGGTGTGCATGAACTCGTCGGCCTCGGTGGCCGCGGTGCCGGTCATGCCCGAGAGCTTGTCGTACATCCTGAAGAAGTTCTGGATGGTGATGGTGGCGACGGTCTGGTTCTCTTCTTTGATCTCGACGCCTTCTTTGGCCTCTATGGCCTGGTGAAGGCCCTCGGAGTAGCGCCTCCCCTCCAGCACGCGCCCCGTGAACTCGTCTACGATGTAGACCTGCCCGTCGGTGACGATGTACTCGTCGTCCTTTTGGAAGAGCGTCTGGGCTCTCAAGGCCTGGTTGAGGTGGTTTACGAGGTTGGAATTGACGTCGTCGTAAAGGTTCTCTATACCTAAAGCGTTCTCTACCTTCTCCACGCCGCTCTCGGTCGGCGCCACCTGCTGTTTTTTCTCGTCCACATCGTAGTCCTCGCCGCTGTTCAGGCGCGGAACAATGGCGGCGAAACGGTAGTAGATATCCGCGGCGCTCTCGGGCATGCCCGAGATGATCAGGGGCGTCCGCGCCTCGTCGACCAGGATGGAGTCGACCTCGTCCACTATCGCGAAGTTCAAGGGGCGCTGCACGAGCTGGTCGGTCGAGGTGGCTATGTTATCCCTGAGGTAATCGAAACCGAACTGCGCGTTGGTGCCGTAGGTGATATCCGAGTGGTAGGCAACCTTGCGCTCATCGAAGTTCATCGACTCCTGGACCAGGCCGACCTCGAGGCCCAGGAAAGCGTAGATCTCACCCATCCAGCCCGCGTCGCGTCGCGCGAGGTAGTCGTTGACGGTGACGACGTGTACGCCCTTGCCCTGGAGGGCGTTGAGGTAGACGGGCATGGTGGCCGCGAGCGTCTTACCCTCGCCTGTTTTCATCTCGGCGATCTTACCCTCGTGCAACACTATGCCGCCCATGATCTGCACGTCGAAGGGGCGCAGTCCCAGGGTCCGCCTCGAAACCTCACGCACGACCGCAAAGGCCTCGGGCAGGAGGTCGTCGACGGTTTCCCCACCCCTGAGCCTCTCCCGAAATTCGTCCGTCTTCGCCTTGAGCTCCGGGTCGCGGAGCTTCTCGATCTCGGGCTCGAGGGCCGAAACAGCCTCCACGCGCTGCTGCAAGACCTTGACCTTGCGGCCCTCTCCCATCCTCAAGATTTTCGTCAACAAGTTCGCCAAAACAAGCTACCTCATACTAGTGGTCGCACCGGACTACCGGGCAGGCTCTATGAGCCCGTAGTTTCCGTCACGACGCCGGTATACCACATTTATGTCGCCGGTATCGGAGCTGGTAAAGACGTAGAAGTCGTGGTCGAGTAGCTCGAGCTGGAGCACCGCCTCCTCCTCGCCCATGGGCTTCATCTGGAACTGCTTGGTCCTGACGATGCGGGCTTCTATCTCTTCTTCTTCGTCGGCGACGAAGGGTTGCGCCGCGGCGGGGGCGGCGTCCGGCGCGTTCCTGAGCTGGCCCTGCCAGCGGTCGATCTGACGTCCCCTGTAACGCTTGACCTGCCTCTCCAATTTATCCGACATCCTGTCGATGGAGGCGTACATATCCTGGGAGGCATCGCTGGCCTTGAGCACGGCCCCATTGATGAACAGCGTGGTCTCGGCAACCTCGGGCTCGGAGATAGCCCGGTTACGCTCGTGGAGGAGCTCGACCTCGGCCCGCGAAGCGCTGCGCTCGTCGTCGAAAAACCGGGCGACACGCTCCACTTTCTCTCTAGCGTACCGCTCCAGCGCCTCCGTCACGGGGATGTTGCGGCCTTTGATCAGTACTTCCAATGTAGCCTCCCTTCGGTCGGCAGCTTGTCAGCCTTCAGCGCTTAGCTTTGTCGTTCGACCCGCAACTCGGGTGCTTGCAGCGGCACGTCTCTCCCACAGATGCCCTCCAAAACAAAGGTCGACGGCCAGGTTCGGAGGGTCGCAGCGTACGCTCTTGCTGACCACTGTTGGCTGATAGCTAACACGTCCTACACAAACTCAAGGCGTGTACCTCTTGCGCGCCTGCGAGGGTGAGCGTCGTGGCGCACGCGCTCATGGTGGCGCCGGTGGTGAAGACGTCATCGACCAGCAGGACTTTGCCCCGGAGAGATCTCCTGGCGGAGTAGGCGCCGGCGACGTTGGCCCGCCGCTGGGCCGCCGTGAGCTCGACCTGATCCCCTGTGCTGCGCACGACTTCTAGTGTATCCGAAACGGTTGCGTTTATCCTCTCCGCCACACCCCGCGCCAGGAGTTCGGCCTGGTTGAAGCCCCTCTTCCTGAGGCGCGAGCGGTGCAGTGGTACTGGCACGACGGCATCGAACGGGCCATCGCCCACCACCTGGAGCATGAGCGGCACGGCGAGCTTTCCGACCACCTTCTGGTAGCCACGATATTTGAGGGAGTGCACGATCTTTTTGCCCACGCCTTCGTATTTGAGCGGCGCCCCCGCGCTCTCGAAGCCGAAGTCGACGTTCTTGCACTCCTGGCAAACGAAAGTCGCGAAGGCCGTGGGCAACCCGCATCGAGCACAGACGGGGGCGCGTACCCGTGGGAGTGCCTCGAAGCAGACTCGGCAGAGCACGTCGCTCGCGCGGCGCTCGCAGCCGACGCAGCGTTCGGGGTAGAACAGGTCGGCGAGCGCTGCCACGTATGGTTCGTACATTGGGACTCCTCGGCGGGCCGTTGAACGGAACGCTAAGGTAGTCGGTACGGGAGACTAAGCGCTAAAAGCCGAGGTTAACCGCTGTTCGCAAAAGCCCTTCTGTGAACAGACTTAGAATCTCAAGCTACGGGGGGATACCACCACGCCCGGGTTCACGCGGATGCCCTGATCCAGGACGTTCCCCTCGCCGACGACGCAACCGGCACCGAGCACCGAGAGGCCACGCACGATAGCGTTGGTGCCGACCCTGGCGCGTGGCCCGACGATAGAACCCCGCACCACGGCGCCGGGCTCTACTTCGGCGCCTTCGAGGAGGATGCTCCCCTCGACGACCGCGCCTTCTCCCACAACGCAGCCCCGCCCCAACGAGGAGCGCCCGCCTATCGTGGCGAGGTGTGAGATGCTGCACCCCTCGTCGATCGAGACCGGTGGAAGGAGCCTTACGTTCTTGCCGCACTCGACGGAGGGGTGCACGTCGAGGTACTCGAATCCTTCGCGGAGTCCGACGGCGCCGGAGAGGACGTCGTGGGAGGCCGCCAGGTAGCTGCGCGGCGTCCCGATGTCCCGCCAGTAATAGCTGGTGATGTGGGCCCTCATCCTGCCGCTCTCTTGCAGCTCAGGGAAGATCTCACGCTCTATAGAAACCTCGCGGCCGGCCGGAATCATATCCAGGACCTCGGGCTCTAGTACGTAGACGCCGGCGTTCACCAGGTTGGTCGTTACCTCGTCGGCGGCCGGCTTCTCTATAAAGCGGTGGACGAGCATCTCGTGATCGACCTCGACGAGGCCGTAAGCGGTCGGGTCCTCGACGCTCGTGAGGGTAATAGTGGCAAGGGCGTCGGTGGCTTTGTGCACCTCTATCGCCTTGGCGAGGTCCATTCCGGTAAGTACGTCACCGTTCACCACGACCAGCGTCTCGCCGTCGAGGTACTGTTCAGCGTTCTTGATGCCGCCCGCCGTCCCGAGGGCGCTATCCTCGACCGCGTAGTCCACGGAGAAATCCTTTAGGTCCTGCTGGCCGCAGATGAAGGCCTGTATCGGGTCGGGCAGGTAGCCCAGGGAAAGCACCGCGCCCGAAAGCCCGCCGCCGCGCAGGAAATCCAGCATGTATCCCATAAAGGGTCGATTGCGGAGCGGCACCAGCGCCTTGGGAATGTCATAGGTCACGGGCCGCAGCCTGCTCCCCTGTCCCCCAACCAGTACCACCGCTTTCATTACGTTAGCTTACACCAGGCATGCGTAACGGACCAATACGTGGAGGGCGATCTTTACGGTTGGGCCTCATACCAGCCCCGATGCCGCGCTGACCAGCGCGGAGAGGGGGATGATGAGCAGGCCGAACAGGGTGGCGAGGACGGCGAGCACGTACACCGAGAACTTCACGGCGCCGCTCCCTTGCGCCCTCACCGTCTCGGTCGTCGGCTCTTCGAAGATCATGTTGCGAATGATGCTGAAGTAGTAGGGTACGGAGAGGACGGTGTTCACGACGAGCGCGCCAACCACTATGTAGACGAGGACCGACCCTGACTGGGCGCCGGCGATGATGATCCAAAGCTTCCCGAAGAACCCGGAGAGCGGTGGGATACCCACGAGCGCGGCCATGAACACGGCCATGCTCGCCGCCACGCCTGGGTTGGTCCTGACCAGACCGTTGTAGTTCTTGGTGTCCTCGCCGACGAGGTCGATAACCAGGAAAGCACCCATGTTCATGACGGCGTAGGCGGCGGTGTAGATCAAGACCGCCTGCACGGCGAACGCTATCCCGTTTCCCTGCAGCGCCGCGAACGCGGCGAGGATGTAGCCGGAATGCGCCACCGAGCTGTAAGCGAGCATCCGCCTCACGTTGCGCTGCCTGAGCGCGAAGAGGTTGCCGACGAACATGGTAATGATCGCGAGGAAGGCCATCACGGCCGTCCAGGTCGCGGCTGCTTCGGGCATACCCTCGAGGAGTATGCGCAGGAGGACCGCGAAGGTCGCTGCCTTGGGGCCGACCGAGAGGAAGGCCGCCGCGCTGGTTGGCGCGCCCTGGTATGCGTCGGGGGTCCAAAAGTGGAAGGGCGCGGCCGAGAGCTTGAACGCGAATCCGGAGATCATCAGCACGAGCCCGAGGACGGCGACGGGGGTCAGGTTGCCAGTGAAAGTCTCGGCCACGTCGGAGAGCATCGCAGAGCCCGAGACGCCGTAGATCAGGACGATCCCGTAGAGGAGCACGGAAGAGGCGATCACGCCGGTGATCAGGTACTTCATCCCACCTTCCGCGCTCTCGCGGCGGCTCCTATCAAAAGCGACCATGGCGTAGGATGGTATGGTCGCGAGCTCGATAGCGAGGAAGATGCCGAAGAGGTCGCGCATGGAGACGAGGAGCGTCGCGCCAAGCACGACGGATAGGATTAGCATCAGGTATTCTGGCGCGTCGCCCGTCTGGCGCGACCAGCGGGCCGCCGCGAGCACGGCGAAGAAGGCCGATCCCGCGACGATTAGCTTGAAATAGAGGGCGAAGCTGTCTACAACGAAGCCACCGCCGAAGAAGCTTCCCGAGAAACCGGTCGCGAGCAATACCGCGGCGCTGCCGAACACGGCAAGCGCACCGAGGGCGGCGAGGGCGGCCACTATCCTGGCGTTGCTCTCGGCGAAGACCCCAACAAGGAGGACCAGAATCAGGAACACCGTGGAGATCAACTCCGGCAGTAACGCGATGAACGTCTGCCCGGTCACTAGCTACCCCCTATCACGCTCAGGACGGCGTCGACGGCCGGACGCTGGACGGCCATAAGCAAGGCTGGGAAGACGCCGAGCACGACCAGCAACACGGCGAGCGGCACGACCGAGGCCATCTCGGCGGGCCCTGCGTCTTCGATCTGCTCATAGGCAGGACTTTCGATGGGGCCGAAGATCACCCGCGCCAGCATGTAGAGGAGGTACATCGCGGAGAATATTATGCCGAGCGCCGCCAGGGCTCCCTGCACCGGGAATGCCTCATACCCGCCCATGATGCTCATGAACTCAGAGACGAAGACCGCGAGCCCTGGCAGCCCCATCGCGGCGAGCGCTCCGAGGGCAAGCAGCCCTCCCGTCCACGGCATCCTGGCCGCGAGCCCGCCGAGCTCGCCTATCTGGCGAGTGCCCGTCCTGGCGGCTATGACGCCGACGAGGATGAACAAGAGCGCCGAGTAGAGCCCGTGCGAGACCTGCTGGAAGACGGCGCCGTTGAGCCCGACCGCGTTCCCCGAAGCCGCCCCGAGCAAGATGAAGCCGAGCGTTCCAATCGAGGAGTAGGCGACGAGCGCCTTCAGGTCTGGTTGCAAGAACGCGACGAAGGATCCGTACAGGATGTTGACCACCCCGAAGGCCGCCACGTAAGGGAGGAAAGGCTCGATACCCTGAGGTAGGAGGGGTATCGCCACCGCGATAATGCCGTATGTCCCGAGCTTCGGAAGCACCCCTGAGAGAAGTACGTTGGTCGAGGTCGGGCTCGAGACGTACACGTCGAGAAGCCAGCTGTGCAGCGGCACCGCTGGCACCTTGATGAGCAGCCCGAAAAGGATGGGGGCCGCGACGGCTATCTGGGCCGTCCGTGGGAGGCCCCCGCCGCCAGCGAGCGCGTCCATCGCGTACGTATCGGCGAGGATGCCGAAGGCCAGGAAGCCCGCGAGCATCACGGTCGAGCCGAAGAACGTGTAGATGAAGAACTTGATCGCCGCAGGCCGCCGGTTCTCGTCGCCCCACACGCCGACGAGCAGATACATCGGTATGAGCGTGATCTCGAAAAACACGTAGAACAAGATAAGGTCCTGGGCCGCGAAGACCCCGAGCATCCCGAGCTCGGCTACGAATACAGCGGCGAAGTACTGCTTGAGGTTCCGCCTCACATCCCACGAAGCCACGATTGCGATCACGGTTAGGAACGCTGAGAGGAAGAACATACCGAACCCGAGCCCGTCGAGGCCGACCCTGTAGCCTATGTTGATCGACCGTATCCAGGTCAGGTCCTGCGTGAGCACAGATGCGCCGAGATCGCTACCGAACGCGAAGTAGATGTACAGCGTGAGGATCATGGGCACGGCCGCCACCCCGAGGGCGGCGTAGCGCACAAGGCGCTCGTCGTCGGGCAAGAGCATCATGAGTATCGCGCCGAGCAGCGGGATGAGGATGGTAACCGTAGTTATCACAGGCGGGTCCCCACGGCGATGGCGGCGACGGTTATCAGGATCGTAAGGCCGACGACCAGTACCGCGTACTGTGCCCCGACTATGATCCCTATGATGAGCACGCTGAGCAGGATGAAGAGCGCGTAGTTCTGGACCCCGCCGCTCTGAAGCCGCTGCAGCAGCCCGCCGGTCCCGAGCGTCCCAC
This sequence comes from uncultured Rubrobacteraceae bacterium, assembly GCA_963830075.1. Taxonomy (GTDB): domain Bacteria; phylum Actinomycetota; class Rubrobacteria; order Rubrobacterales; family Rubrobacteraceae; genus Rubrobacter_D. The sequence continues at coordinate 56,107 of CAWHLD010000009.1, forward strand.
GTCCGACCCCGCCAACGAGACCGCCTATAACGTTGCGGTCGAAGACCCGGGTCGCACCCCCGAGCCACTTCGCGAACCGCACGAACGTCGCGCCGTAGAGATCATCGAAGTACCAACCCTTGTCCAGGAACTTGTGCAGCGCAGAGAAACGGCTGGCGAGCGCCCCGGCACGCTCCGGGCTCGCGACGTATAGCGCGTAGGCCAGGCCAATTCCAAGCAGCGCTACGACGACCGAGACGATGGCGAGCACGAAGCTGAAGGAGTGTTCTTCGATACCGAGCGTGCTCACGGCGAACTCGCTCGGGTGCACGAACTCTGCGAAGTAGTCAGGAATCGGTAGCCCAAACCCTGACGGTATACCGACCCAGCCGCTCACGATGGAGAGAAAGGCAAGGAGCAACATCGGTCCCGTCATGATCCCCGGCGACTCCCCGGCCTCACGCGCCATCTGCGTGCGCGGCTCGCCGGTAAAGGCGATAAATATAGCGCGGAAAATGTAGAAGGCCGTCAAGAACACGGTCAGGAGCGCCATGCCGAAGAGCACGTAATAGTGCTCCTCGTAGGCCGAGGCAACGATCGCATCCTTGGACCAGAAGCCCGATAGTGGGAAGATCCCCGATAGCGACAGCCCCGCAAGGACCATCGCCCAGAACGTGATGGGCATCCTGCGTCTGAGTCCCCCCATCTCGAAGAGGTTGTAGGAGTCCATCGCGTAGATGATGCTACCGGCACACAGGAAGAGGAGGGCCTTGAAGAAGGCGTGATTGTAGAGGTGGAAGATGCCTGACGTGTAGGAGCCGATCCCGAGGCCAAGCATCATGTACCCGAGCTGTGAGACGGTGGAGTAGGCGATCACACGCTTTATATCCTTCTTGACCAGCGCCATGGTCGCGGCCATCAGCGCGGTAAAGCCACCTATGTAGGCGACGACGAGCATTGCCGTCGGGCTCTGGACGAAGATGTCGTAGGTGCGGGCCACCAGGTAGACGCCAGCGGCGACCATGGTCGCGGCGTGGATCAGGGCGCTCACCGGCGTCGGGCCCTCCATCGCGTCGGGGAGCCACACGTGCAAGGGGAACTGCGCGCTCTTGCCGATCGCGCCCACGAACACGAGGATCACGGCCGTCGTGAACAGGGAGCCGCCGATAAAGCCGGACTGGGCCGCCAACGAGATGTCCGAGAAGGCCACGGACCCTGTCGTCGCCCAGAAGATGATGATCCCGACGAAGAGAGCGGCGTCCCCGACCCTGGTCACGATAAAGGCCTTCATCGCGGCGTCGCGGGCCGAGGGCTTCTCGAACCAGTGCCCGACCAGGAGGTAGGAGCACAGGCCGACGAGTTCCCAGAAGATATAGAGCTGGATAAAGTTCGGTGCCAGCACCAGCCCTAGCATCGAGGCCGTGAACAGGTTGAGCACCGCGTAGAACCACGCGAACCGTTTATCGCCCTCCATGAACGCACCGGAGTAGAGCTGAATCATCAGGCTCACGAAGCTGACGACGACGAGCATCACCGCCGCGAGGCCGTCGATAAGGACGCCAATCGGGAAGGATCCACCCTGGCCCAGATCTATCCAGTTCACCGAGAACTCTATGGGCGTCCCGCCGCCGGGGACGATACCTGCCACGAAGAGCAGGGCGAACACGGAGAAGACCAGCGAGATCGTCACCCCGAGGATGGCCACGTACTGGGCGTTCTCTTTCAGGAGGCGCCCGAACAGGGCCAGCACGACGAACACCAGCGCGGGGAGCGTTGGTATCGCCGCAATGATCAGCTGTTGGCCTACGGTCTGCACGGGCCTCCCCCTAGCCTCTCATCGAGGTTACTTCGTCGACGTTCACTGTCCTCCGCGAGCGGAACACAGCGAGCACTATAGCAAGTCCTACGGCGATCTCCGCGGCCGCAATGGCGATCACGAGCACCGCGTAGCTGACGCCGAGGCCCCCGGCGCCAGGGAGATAGTCAGCGAAGGCGACGAGCGTCAAGTTGACGCCGTTGACCATCAGCTCGACGCACATAAAGATCACGACGGCGTTGCGCCGGATCATGGCTCCCCACGCCCCGATGGCGAACAGGATGGCCCCCACGACCAGGTACCCTTCGAGCGGCGGCGTCGAGACGAGCGCGTCGATGATCTGCTGCAACTGCGCTGGCATCTGGGGCATTACTCGCGTATCCCACGGTCGACACCCTCACCCATCTTGCGCCGGCTCACGACGATGGCCGCGACCACGGCCACCAGTAGCAGCACCGAGGCAACCTCGAAGAGCAGGGTGAAGATCTCAGCCCCCTGGCTCACGCCGAGGAGATCTCGCCCGAAAGCGGCGACCTCGCGCGGGCCGTTCCCTGCCTCTGTCCCAGCCCAGTCTTCGGCGGCGAGCACGTAAGCTAGGAAGCCACCGACGCCAGCGGCAACGAGGAAGCCGGCCCAGAACTGGCGGTTGATGATCGTCCTGTAGCGCCTGACCTGCGGCTTCTGGGTGAACATGATGCCGAAGAGGATCACCACGGTAACGGCGCCGACGTAGATCAGGACCTGAAACGCGGCGAGCGCCGGCGCGTTGAGCATGACAAAGAACCCCGAGATACCGAGGAAAGACCCCGACATAAAGAGCGCCGAGTGCACGACGCTGCGGCTCAACACCACCCCGAGCGCCGAGACCAGCGTCATCCCGGCCAGGAAAGCGAACGCGACCGTCAAGCCGCTTCGTCCCCGGTTCTCGGCTGCTCCACGGTCTTGGGAGCTTTCTTACCGGTAGGCTTTTTCTTCTTTTTCACGGTCGGCTTGGGGTCGACCGTCGGGTCGACGGGCCGCTCGCCGAACTGCCTGGCCAGCTCGAGGCGGTTGTAGGCCTGCGCCTCGAACTCCTCGGTGTGGTAGATGCAGTTGACGGGGCATACCTCGACGCAAAGCGAGCAATACATACAGCGAGAGTCGTCGATCACGAACCCGATGGGGTAAGGCTTCGCCTTGCCCGAGCCGTCGGCGTCGCGCTTGGTCTGTTCGATCGAGATGCAGTGGTCGGGGCAGATCCTCATGCACTGCAAACACGCGATGCAGCGGTCCATGTCGACGGTAAGCATCCCGCGGCTGCGCTCTGGGAGCTGACGCTTGAACTCGGGGTACTGGCGTGTGATCTTCTGCCCGAAGAGGTGCCTCAGGGTCACCCCCATCCCCTTCATAATGCCCTGTCCTACCTGCGGCATCAAAACCTCCTAGAAAATCAGAATCGCGCCGGCCGTGACGAACAGCCAGATCAGGGTTACGGGTACGAGTATCTTCCAGCCTAGGTCCATGAGCTGGTCCATGCGAAGCCGCGGCACGCTCCACCGGATCCACTGGAAGGTAAACATGACGAGCGCCGTCTTGATACCGAACCAGACCCAGTTGAAGTTCCCGAGGTCCAGGAACGGCAGCGGCGGCTGCCAGCCTCCCACGAAGAGCGTTACGGTAATCGCCGATATGACGGCCATGGAGGCGAACTCGGCGGCCTGTATGAGGGCCCAGGTCATCCCCGAATACTCAACCATGAAGCCGCCGACGATCTCGCTCTCCCCCTCTGGCAGGTCGAACGGGACCCGCTTTACCTCGGCGATACCTGCGATGTAGAAGGTGATGAACATCGGAAGCTGCGGCAGGAAATACCAGGTCCAGATCGTGTTCCCCTGCGCGTTGACCACGTCGACGAGCGAGAGGCTACCGGTCAGCATAACAACACCGAGAAGGCTCAGAATAAGCGGCACCTCGTAAGAGATCATCTGCGCGGCCCCGCGCAAGGCACCGAGCAACGAGAACGCCGAGCGGCTCCCGTAGCCGGCCATGACGACGCCTAGAGCGCCGACGGAGGTGATCGCAACGAAGAAAAGTATCGCCACGTTGAGGTCGGCGACGACAGCGTTGGGCGCGAACGGTATGACGAGCCACACGAGCGCGGCTGGTATGAACATGGCTATGGGCGCCCCAAGGAAGACCCACAGGTCCGACCTTCCCGGTGAGACGTTCTCCTTGGTAAACAGCTTGAAGACGTCGGCGGCGGGCTGCAAGAGGCCGCGCGGCCCGACCCTGTTCGGCCCGAAACGCAGGTGGATGTATCCCGAGACCTTCCTCTCGGCCATCGTCAGGACGGCGGCGAGGTTGAGGACGAGGAACAGCACGGCCCCGAAGGAGATGAGCAGCCTTATGGGCTCTACCTCTAGCAGATTAAGGACCGTCTGCATCTACTTGTCCCACCCGCCCGAGACGGGATCTATGAGGCCCATGATCGGCATGATGTCGGGAAGATAGTGCCCTGGCACGATCTCCTGCAACAGCTGCATGTTGCAGAAGCTCGGGTCACGGTAATGGACCCTGTAAGGGGTGTCCGAACCGTCGGAGACGACGTGTACGGAGTACTCCCCACGCGGGCTCTCGACCCTTCCGAAGCCCTCACCCTCGGCCGGACGGATGCGGCGGCCCGTGTCCCCCATTACCTCGCCTTCTGGCATGTTCTCGAGGCACTGTTTGATCAGGCGTATGCTCTGCAGGCATTCGGCGATGCGTACCCTGTAGGAGGCTTCGACATCGCCCGCTGTATCGGTGATAACGTCGAAGTCAAGCTCGGGATAGACGCTGTACGGGTAGTCGCGGCGGATGTCGAAGTCAACGCCCGTGCAGCGCAAGGGGGGGCCGGTAACACCCATCTCGACGGCCTTCTCCTGGGTCATGTTCCCCACGTTGCGGGTACGGGAGATAAAGATCTCGTTGCCGGCGATCAAGTCCACGAAGTCCCGCTGGAAGTGGTCCTCGAGGGTTGCGATGTAGTCCCAGATCTTCTGCGGTATATCTGGCGGAAGATCTGCCTTGACGCCGCCGATGCGGATGTAGTGGTACATCATCCTGGCGCCGGTCACGGCCTCGAAGATGGACTGAATGCGCTCCCTCTCGCGGAAGGCGTAGAGGATCGGGGTGAAGGCTCCGAGCTCGAGCATTAGGAAGCCTATGGATGGAATATGGCTCGCGAGCCGCATGAGCTCACACATGAGTACCCTTATGTACTCGGCCCGTGGCGGTATCTCTACGTCGAGCAGGTCCTCTACTGCGAGGCAGTAACCGTGTTCGTTGTGCATGTTGGCGAAGTAGTCGAGCCTGTCGGTCAGCGGGATGACCGCCGGGTACATCCGATTCTCGGCGATCTTCTCCTGACACCGATGCAGGTATCCCATCACGGGATCGCACCTGACAACGGTCTCCCCGTCGAGCTCCAGGATGAGCCTGAGTAGGCCGTGCATCGCGGGGTGCTGCGGCCCCATGTTCATGTCTATGGTCTCCAGCCCGAACTCGTCCCTGATATCGGGGCTTACGAGGCGGCCGCTCGCCGGCTCGGTGAGCGCTCCCTCGTGTTCGGCGCGGCGTTCTTCTCCGAGCATTCTCTTACCTCAATCCCTCGAAGGTGCGCTTGGTGCTGATGTCGAAGCTCTTGAGCAGCGGGTGGTGGTCGAAGTGGTCCTGCCACATGTACGTCCTCCGCAAGTCGGGATGGCCCGCGAAGGCGACCCCGAACATGTCGTAGGCCTCCCGCTCGTGCCAGTTGGCCGTGGGATAGATGCTGGTGGCCGTCCCGATCACGGGCTCTTCGCCCTCGATGGTCGTCTTGACCCTGACCGTGGCCCCGCGGAAGTCCATCAACTCGTACGTCAAGTCGAAAGACCCCTGCCTGTCCACGACCGTGATGAACGAGAGGTGCGCGATGCCTAAAGCCTCGCGCGCTGTCGCGAGCACCGCAGGTACGTCGCCGGCAAGGACCACAACCCGTACGACGTTGCCGACGATCTCCGCCTCTTCCAGGCCGTGCCTGTTATCGAGCCCGTCCAGGTAGCTCTGCAGCCGGGTCTGCAGATCCCCCTCCGGCAACACGAGCGCCACCTAGGCGTCCGCCTTGCCGTTTGAACTGCCGTTGGCGCCTGACTCGGCCTTGTTCTTCTCGGCCTGGGCCGCCTTTCTGGCCTTCGCTTCCTCCTTGAGCCTCTTCTGCACCTCGGGGGGGACCCAGCCTACGTCGGTCTGGGAGGCCGGCGGCATGCCCTCGCGCTCGAAGACGTAGGTGCGCTTGAGGGGCCTGATGCCTTCGAGGCGGGGTGCTTTGCCCTCGCTGATCTCGGTGTACTCCCGCTCCGGGAGGTACTCGTTGATGGAGCCGTCGTCGTTTACGAGCGCCGGCCGCGGCCTGTCGTAGCCGACCTGCTGGTCGCGCTCTATCTTCTTCTGCAGCGTCATGATCCCGAAGATGAGTGCCTCCGGGCGCGGCGGGCACCCAGGCACGTACACGTCGACGGGGATCACCCTGTCAGCCCCCATCAGCACGGAGTATCCGTCGAGGAACGGGCCGCCTGAGATCGCACACGCACCCATCGCGATGACCCATTTTGGTTCTGGCATCTGCTCGTAGAGCCTGGTCATCCGCTCGGCCATCTTGGTCGAGACGGTGCCAGAGACGATCATGACGTCGGCCTGCCTGGGCGAGGCCGCGAAGAACCCTGCCCCAAAGCGGTCGAGGTCGTTGTGGGCCATGCCGGTCGACATCATCTCTATGGCGCAACAGGCCAGCCCGAACTGGAGCGGCCACAGCGAGTTCTTGCGGGCCCAGTTGAATAGCTTGTCCGTGCTCGTGGTTACGATGTTCGGTTCGTTGAACTGCTGCATTACACCCATTTAAGGGCCCCCTTCTTCCAGGCGTAGACCAGGCCGACGGCCAGGATGGAGACGAAAATTACCATCTCGACGAAACCGTAGACGCCGAGGTCCTTGTAGATGACGGCCCACGGATAGAGGAAGGCGGCCTCAACGTCGAAGATGAGGAAGAGCAGGGCGAAGACGTAGTAGCGCACGGGAAAGGGCCGCCACGGGTCCGTGACCGTCATCTCCCCCGTCTCGTAGTTCTGCGCCTTGGCGCTCGACCTCCGGCCCGGGGAGATTAGCCGCGCAAGCACCAAAACGGTCGCCACGAAACCCGTGACTAGCAACATGAAGATGCCCACGTACAGATACACCATCCCGTAAGAGGCTTCCTGTTGCAATAGACTCAGCGCCAAAACGACCTTTCTACCCGATAACTAATCGCAATATACTCTCGCGAACAGCAACTTTCAAGGAGCTACTAACGGTAGCAAGCGACGAATAACGACCTTTGCCCCGCACCGGGATGAGCGCCGTCGATCCCCTTTGTCTACGGCTCTCCCGTCTGTTGACAATGCTACCGCATTGGTTAGACTGTTTTGCGGGGTTTTTGGCCTTAACAAAGGGAGAGCACAGTGGCCTACGTTATAACCGAAGCGTGTATCGGCACGAAGAACACGGCCTGCATTGGGGCTTGTCCCGTCGACTGCATCTACGACGCCGACGACCAATTCATTATCAACCCCGAGGAGTGCATCGACTGCTCGATGTGCATGCCCCAGTGCCCGGTGGAGGCAATCTACCCTGGCGACGAGGTTCCCGAGGACCAGCAGGGCTACGTAACCAAGGCCGCCGAGTTCGATTACTCTACGGTCGCGCCCGGCGTCGAACTCAACTAGTCTCATGGCCGAGATAAAGCAGCGCAGCCTCGAAGAAGTGAAGGCGTTGAGCATCGAAGACGCCGGAGAGATCATACGCCAGGCCGGCATCGTCGGCGCTGGGGGCGGTGGTTTCCCGACTTACTTCAAATACAAGTCCCCCCTGCCGCACCTGCTCGTCAACGCCACCGAGAGTGAGCCGGGTTACTGGGGGGACAAGCTTCTGCACAAGGAGTACCTGGAGGAGTTCCTCCAACTTTTCGACGCCATGAAGACGGTCTTCGGGTTCGAGCAAATCTCCATGTGCGTCCACAAGAAGGACCGGGAGTGGTTCGCCGACTATGCGGAGCACGCAGACGAAAACGTCTTCGACATGCGCTACGTACCGGATACGTACGCCCTGGGTGAGGAGAAGACCCTCGTCAAGCACGCTACGGACACGAGGGTGCCACGGTTCCTCGACACCCCCGACGGCATGAGGCGCCCCGGGATGCCGCCTGACGTCGGCAAGCTCGTCAACAATACGGAATCCCTGCTCAACGTATACAAAGCGCTCTTTCTCGGCAAGCCCCTCACCACCAAGTTTTTCACCGTGTACGGCGAGGAGGTGGATACGAAGGTCTACGAAGTACCCATCGGCGCCTCAGTGACCGAGGTACTGGGGATAGCGGGCCTTGACGTCGAGAACTCCGGCCACCTCACGATCCTGGACGGTGGACCATACCTGCACGACATGGTTATCGAGGAGTTGGGTAAGGGCGACGCCTACGTACGGCGGATGACGAACTCCCTGTTCGTGATCCCTGAGGGCAGTCAGGGCAAGGAGTACGCCTCGATAGAGACAGAGTGCCCGGAAGAAGGAGTCGTCTCCCTGGTCGGTGAGGTCTCCGGCGTGAACATTCCCCTCGGCGGAGGCCTGCTCAAACCGGCCACGCCGCTCATCTCCGAGGGCGACGAGGTCGAGTACGAGCAAAAGATAGGAGAGCCCGTCGACGAGGGCTTCTCCGTCGGCGTCTGGGCGAGCATGGACGGTGAGATTTCCTCGATAGAGAACGGCATCGTCGCCATCTCAGGCGGTGCGATACCCCAGGAGGAGGCCGCAGCCGAAGCCGAGCCGACCATGGCCGGCGGCGCGCAACCCAGGGGAGAGGCTGAGCCGTTTCAAGAGGCCGGATCCGCCGGGTAGCTAGTAGGTTTCAGGATAATTGGTTTGCCGAGTATGCCTGCTCTCGGCTCATTGAGTCTGCGCCTCCTACCACAACCGATCTACCGGATCGCGTACCATTTTAGTGCCGCGTTCTTACGCTGATCAAACTGCGGTGAGCCAGGGCCGACCCTCAAAGGCTACCTAGCTTCTCTCGCCCCCCTATGCTTGTAGCCTGCAAACCGCTCTAACGATCGGTGAAGAAATCGAAGAGCGTCGCGGCGACCTCTTGGGGGCTGTCTTCCATGGCGAAGTGCCCGGTCTCGGGCAGAAGCACGAGGTCTGAGGCTGGGATGGTTTCGTGCAGGCGTTGGGCGATGGTGGGAGCGAGCCAGGCGTCCTGTTCGCCCCAGACGATGCGGACGGGAACGGCGATGGATGGGAGCAGGGACTCGAAGTCGGCGGTGTCGTCCTCGTCGAGCTTGGCATCTTTCTGAAGATAGAGCCTCTGTCCGAGCTCGCCTTTCCACTGGTCCATGTAGGCTGCGAACGCGTCATCGCCAAGGGAGCGGTATGCCGCCGTGCGTAGGTACGACGCCACGATGGCCTCGAAAACGTCGGTGGGCATCGTCTCGTACACGTCGAGATGGGCTTTAACGTGTCGAGTCGTCGGTGAGATCCAGGGTCGAAGGGCGACGCTATCTACCAGCGCGATGCTACCAAAGGGGACGCCTTCGAGCAGGTGCGCACGCAGGGCTATTGCGCCTCCTATGTCGTGGCCCGCTACAGAAGGCGCATCGAGGCCGAGGGCGTCTACGAGCTCGGCGAGCAGCCTGGCCTGGGCTGGGATGGAGACGTTGATCCCCTCTCTGCGCTCAGACTGGCCGAAGCCGAGAAGGTCGAAGACGTATACGCTGAACCTGTCCGCGAGCCGCAGGGCGACGTCGCGCCAGATGTAGGAATACGTCGGGGTTCCGTGTACTAGTATCAGGGTCGGTCCGAAGCCGAGTACGTCGTAGGCGATCTCACCACCCGAGAGCGTTACGCGCTTCCTGAGGTTCCAGTCGGCCGGCATCAAAGCACCTTTCCGTTACGGCCGACGATCTGGACGAACTGTACGATCATTTGCCTGAAGGTCTCCAGGGAGGAGCTGACTACGTACTCGTTTGGACCGTGGTGTCCCCCGCCGACCGGACCGAACTCCACGCCTGGTATCCCGGCGCGCTGGAAGTAGACCACGTCACTGGCGCCGTGACGGCCAACGCCGACGGGGTTGCCTCGGAAGTGGCGCGCCGAGACCTCGCGCAGTACCCTTACGTAGGGGTTCTGGCGCGAGACGTAGGTGGGTTCACGGTAGAAGATGACCTCGATGTCGGCGGGCAGGTCCACGGAGCGGACCTGGCGAATGATCTCCTCAGGGTCCTGGTTCGGAAGATAGCGGATGTCGAGGTCGTACGTACAGCGGTCCGGAACGCGGTTCAGGACGTCCCCGCCGATGATGCGCGCGAGGTTGACGCTCGGGTAAGGAAACAGTTCGCTTCGCTCTTCGGCGAAGGGTAGCGCCATCACCCTTCGATAGTGCTCGAACGCAAGGAGCGCCGCGTTCTTGCCCAGCCAGGGCTGGGAGCCGTGGGCACTCTTGCCCCGCAGGGTAACCCTAAGGTCGAGCACGCCCTTCGCCTGCGTGCCGATGTGGAAATCCGTTGGTTCGCCCGTGATCAGGAAGTCACCAACGTGGCCGTTGGAGATCAAGACCTCGGCCCCTGTCCTGGCACCATGCTCGCCTTCTTCGTCGGGCACGACTAGCAACTCGACCGTCGCCTCACATCCGAGGGTTTGCAGGTCCTCCACGGCGTACATCATCGCGGCGAGGGCGCCCTTCATGTCGTAGACGCCGCGGCCGTAGAGTTCGTCCTCTTCCTCGCGCGGCTCGAACTGCGACTCCTCACCCGGCACCACGTCGACGTGGCCGTGAAGCAGGATCCTGGGTTCGCCGCTTCCCACCTGGACCACGAGCGAGGTAAGGTCCCCGCGCGGTCCCGCGCCCGTATAGCGCATCGTCTCGAGCCCGCGCGCCCCGAACCAGCCGTTGATAAAGTCCATCGCTGACTGCGCGGCGGCGGGCGTGTAAGACCTGTAGCGTACTAGCTGCTGCGTGAGCGCATGGACCTCGGTGTTCTCTGCTATTACCGCCAGAAGATTCTCCGCTTCTCGGACGCCGACGAGAGCCGTCTATTCTACAGGCTCTCGGGCGTAACTATTGCACCTTCTGGGGTTAGAGAAACGCCTAGCTGGTGATCTGGACTTCGGCCTCGAAGGCTACGGTGGCGCCGAGCCCGGAGAGCTTCTCTTCGAAGTCCTCGTAGCCGCGCAGGATGTGCTTGGCGCCGTCGACTACCGTGGTGCCCTCTGACACGAGGCCAGCCATGACGAGCGCCGCGCCCCCACGCAAGTCGGGGGACTGCACGATGGCTCCCGAGAGGCGACGCGGGCCCCGGACGAGCGCCCTGTGACCACCGAAGAGGTCGATCGCAGCGTCGAGGCGGTTCAGTTCCTCGGCAACCTGGAGCCTGTTCTCGTAGACGTTTTCGGTGATGATGCCGGCGCCCGAGGCCTGGGTGAGCAAGACCATCATCTGGGCCTGAAGGTCGGTCGCGAAGCCGGGGAAAGGCAGGGTCGCGACGTCAACCCCGGTGAGCGAGGCCGGGTCATCGACGCGCACGCTTATGCCGGGGGTGCCAGGGGTGGCGCCCACGTCTACGCCCATCTCGCGCAGCTTGTCGAGCTCCATCTTCAGGTGCTCGGGGCGTGCGTTGGTGACCGTAACGTCTCCTCCGGTCGCAGCCGCGGCCATCAGAAAGGTGCCGGCTTCGATTCGGTCCGGCATCACCGTCCACTCCGTGGGGTGAAGTTCGCTTACGCCTTCGATCACTATGCGGCCGGTGCCTGCGCCCATGACGCGGGCGCCCATCGAGTTGAGGAAGCCGGCGAGGGCGGAGATCTCCGGTTCGCGGGCGCCGTTGTCGATGATGGTGATCCCATCCGCGAGCACCGAAGCCATCATGACGTTCTCCGTCGCGCCGACGCTCGGGTACTCGAAGTTGACCTCAGCCGCGCGCAGGCCTTTCGGCGCGCTCGCCTTTATGAAGCCGTGGTCGAGCTCGATGTCGGCGCCTAAGGCCCGCAGGCCGTCGACGTGGAAGTTGAACTTCCTCAGGCCCAGGTTGCACCCGCCGGGCGCCGAGACCTCGGCCTCCCCGAAACGCGCAACGAGCGGCCCGAGGACGACGAGGCTCGCCCGCATCTGGCGCACCAGTTCGTAGGGCGCCGTGTACGAGTCGACTGTGGAGGCGTCTATCTCGAGGGTGCTTCCCGAGTAGCTCGTCCCGACCCCGAGCTCATCGAGCAGGGCGAGCATCGTGTTTATGTCCTTGATGCGGGGGACATCGTGGAGCACGGTCTTCCCCGGAGCGAGAAGCGCGGCGGCGACGAACTTCAGGGCGGCGTTCTTCGCCCCCGAAACTTCGACCTCACCCTGCAGGCGTTTGCCGCCCTCGACATAGAATCTCTCAGACACGGATCCTCCCCGGTATCTCTTCCCGGTCCGTTCATCCGGACTCGTAATATTACTATGCCAGCGAAAGGTTACGCCACGGCAACAGTCGAATAACGTCTACGTTACGACCGGCGATGCCGTTTTCCCTCTCGGGTTTTCGGCCCTAGCTCTCGCTGTACTTGCGCGCCAGGCGCACCAGGTTCTCACCCATACGCTGGCGGCGCTCTATCTCGGCGATCACTCTATCACGATCCTCGGCCTCTTCCGAGACCTCCGAGAGTTCGCGCTCTGCCTCCTCCACGCGGTCCTCCGCCGCGCTCACGTCGATGTCCTCGACGGAGACGGCCTCCTCGACGAGCACCTGCACCAGGTTCTCTGAGACCTTGAAGAAGCCGTCGGAGGTCGCGTAGACGAGCTGCTCCTCACCCTCCCTGATGCGGACCTCCCCCACCTCCACCGTCGAGACCAGCGGGGAGTGGTCCACGAGCACCCCGAGGTCTCCGTCGGCGATGCGGGCTATTACCAGGTTGGCCTCGCCATCGTAGATGACCTCCTCGGGCGTGATGACCCGGCAAATTAGCTGCCGGCCTCTATCCCCCCCGTCGCGGTTCTCCGACATTAGCCCTCTTTATCCTCGCCGGAATCCTCGTCCTGGGACCCTTCTTCGGAGTCCTCGGCTCTGGCTTCCGCCTGACCGGAGTCCTCTTCGCCGGAGTCCTCTTCGCTGGCTTCTTCTTCGCCAGAGTCTTCTTCCTCTTCCTCACCGCTGGTGCTGCGGGCCTTCTCGACGGCCTCATCTATGCCGCCGACGAGGTAGAAGGCCTGCTCGGGCAGGTCGTCGTGCTTTCCCTCGACGACCTCCTTGAAGGAGCGGATCGTCTCGTCCAGCTCGACGAACTTGCCTTCGAGGCCCGTGAACTGCTCCGCCACGAAGAACGGCTGGGAGAGGAAGCGCTGCAGGCGTCTGGCCCGGCCGACTATCACCTTATCCTCCTCGGACAATTCGTCGATACCGAGGATGGCGATGATGTCCTGCAGCTCCTTGTAGCGTTGCAGGATGTTCTGGACCTCCTGGGCGACCCCGTAGTGCTCGTCGCCGACCACCGCAGGGTCGAGGAGGGTCGAAGATGAGCTAAGCGGGTCGACGGCGGGATAGATGCCCTGGGCCGAGAGAGACCTACTGAGCTCCACCGTCGAGTCGAGGTGGGCGAAGACGGTGAACGGGGCTGGGTCGGTAAAGTCGTCGGCTGGGACGTAGACGGCCTGGAAGCTCGTGATCGAACCCTTTTTCGTTGACGTGATCCGCTCCTGAAGAGCGCCCATCTCGGTGCCCAATGTGGGCTGGTAGCCGACCTCCGAGGGCATGCGGCCCATGAGGGCCGAGACCTCGTTGCCAGACTGGACGAAGCGGAAGATGTTGTCGACGAAGAAGAGCACGTCCTGGCCGAGCTCCTCGCGGAAGTACTCGGCTATGGTCACACCTGTCAGCGCGACGCGGAAGCGGGCGCCGGGCGGCTCGTTCATCTGGCCGAAGACGAGGCCCACGTTGGGCAGAATACCGGCTTCCTGGAACTCACCGTAGAGGTCGTTCCCCTCGCGCGTGCGCTCGCCGACGCCGGCGAAGACCGAGGTACCCTCGTACTGCAGGGCTATGTTGTTGATCAGCTCCTGTATGACGACCGTCTTGCCGACGCCGGCGCCGCCGAAGAGGCCGACCTTGCCGCCCCGCCTGACCGGGCAGAGGAGGTCTATGACCTTGATGCCGGTCACGAACTGCTCGGCCTGGGTCGCGAGGTCTTCGAACCTCGGGGTTGGACGGTGTATGGGCCAGTAGTCCTCGACGTCCTCGACGGGCCCCTGCTCGTCGACGGGCTGCCCGAGCACGTCGAGTACGCGTCCAAGCACGCTCTTGCCTACGGGGACCGCGATCGGTTGTCCCGTGTCCGTGGCGTCGACGCCACGCTTCAGGCCGTCGGTCGAGGCCATGGCCACCGTACGGACCATGTCGTCCCCGAGGAGCTGCTGCACCTCCAGGGTCAGGTCCGTGGTCTCCCCGTCCATCTCCAACTGCACCGTGACGGCGTTGAAGATCTCTGGTATCTCCTCGGGAGCGAACCGGACGTCGACGACCGGCCCCTTTACCTCGACGACGGTGCCGACGCCCTCGGGGCGCTCTCGGTGACCGTCGGTCTCCTGCTGCGCTGAGGCGTGGCCGTTGTCTACCTCACCTTTCTCACCGCCGAAGGTCGTGCGGTTGAAAGACTGTCCGCTCTCGCTCTCGGTCATACAAACTCCTCTTCTCTAGCCCGCGGAGAGGGCCTCCGCGCCGCCTACGATCTCGAGTATCTCCTGGGTGATCTGGGCCTGACGCGCCTTGTTCATCGCGAGCGTAAGGTCGCGCACCAGATCGTTCGCGTTGTCCGTTGCGTTCTTCATCGCCGTCATGCGGGCACCGTGCTCGCCCGCCGCGCCTTCGAGCAGCGCCTGCCACACCATAGTCTCCACGTAGCGGGGAACCAGCCTCTTCAGCACAGTCTCGGCGTCGGGGACGTATTCCATGTACGAGGCGCCGTCATCCTGTTCTTCGTCTTCCTCCTCCGCCACGGGCAGGAGGCGTTTGACGACGGGCCTCTGGTTGAGGGCGCTCTCGAAGCGGTTGTAGACCAGGTAGACCTCGTCCGCTTCTTCGTCGTCGAAGAGGCTCGTGAGGGAACGCCCGATCTCCCGCGCCTTCTCGTAGGTCGGATTGTCGGTATGGCCGGTAAAGACCTCGACCAGCTCGACCCGCCGAAAGCGGAAGAACGCGACGGCCTTGCGCCCGCTCGCGACCTGCAAGGCGTCCGGATCCTTCTCGCTCCTGAGGCTGACCGTCCTGCGGAGCACTTGCGCGTTGAACCCGCCGGCGAGGCCCCTGTCTGCGGTAAGCGTGCAGATCGCGACGCGCTGCACTTCGCGCCCGGTAAGGAGCGGGAGGTCGCCCGAGGCGCTGCCGGCCACATCACGCATCATCTCCTCGACGTTGTCGGCGTAGGGGCGCGCCTTCTTGACCCTGGCCTCCGCTTTACGGAACTTCACGGAGGAGACCGTTTGCAGGGCAGAGAAGACCCTCGCCTGGTTCTTTACCGTATTGATCTGGCGCTGAAGGTCCCTGGCAGTCGCCAAGTTCTAGCCTCCCTCTTCCTCGCCGCTCCCCTGATCAGAGTCGTCCTCTTCTTCATCCTCCGGGGAGATATCGACGAGGCTCGTCTGCTCGGGCTCGTAGTTGGAGTTGAAGTTCTCTATGGCCTCTCGCAGCTTCTTCTCGTTCTCGTCGGAGACTTCCTGCTCGGAGCGGATGGACTCGAGCAGCTCGCCGTTGGAGTCGCGCATGAAGTCGCGGAACTGGCGCTCCCAGTCGGGGACGGTGTCGATGTCGACCTCGTCCAGATAGCCGTTGGACGCGGCGTAGAGGACCACGACCTGCTCCTCGACGGGCATCGGGTCGCGCTCGTCCTGCTTTAGGACCGCCGTCAGGCGTTCGCCCCGGTTCAGCGTCTGCTGCGTCGCCTTGTCGAGGTCGCTCCCGAACTGGGCGAAGCTAGCAAGCTCCCTGTACTGGTTCAGGTCGAGGCGTAGCGTGCCTGCCACGCTCTTCATGGCTTTGATCTGGGCTGACGAACCCACGCGGCTCACGGAGTTGCCCGTGTCGATGGCGGGGCGCTGGCCCGAGTTGAACAGGTCGGAGTCAAGGAAGATCTGACCGTCCGTGATGGAGATGACGTTGGTCGGAATGTACGCCGAGATATCCCCGGCCTTGGTCTCGATGACCGGCAAAGCCGTGAGCGAGCCGCCTCCGGCATCATCCGAGAGCTTCGCCGCCCGCTCCAGCAGGCGCGAGTGCAAATAGAAAACGTCCCCGGGGTATGCTTCGCGGCCCGGTGGACGCCTCAACAGCAACATCATCTGGCGGTAGGCGACGGCGTGCTTTGAGAGGTCGTCGTAGATCAGGAGCGAGTCCTCGCCCCGGTTCATGAAGAACTCCCCAATGGCGCATCCCGCGTAAGGGGCAAGGTACTGAAGCGTCGCGGACTGGGCCGCCGAGGCGTTAACGACGGTGGTGAACTCCATGGCGCCGGCCTCTTCCAGGGCTGCGACGACCCCTGCCACCGTGGAGTCCTTCTGACCGATTGCGACGTAGACGCACTTCACGTCCTGGTCGGCCTGGTTGATGATGGTGTCGAGCAGGATCGAGGTCTTCCCCGTCTTCCTATCGCCGATCACGAGCTCGCGCTGTCCGCGTCCGATCGGGATCATGGCGTCTATGGCCTTGATGCCGGTCTGGAGCGGCTGTTTGACCGGCTGGCGCCTGATGATACCTGGGGCCACTATCTCGACGGGGAGCGTCTCTTCGGCCTCGATCTCACCCTTGCCGTCCATCGGACGCCCGAGGGCGTCGATGACGCGACCGAGAACGCCCTCGCCCACGGGCACGCTCGCGAGACGCTCGGTGCGTCTCACGGTGTTACCCTCCTGGATGTGGGTGTCTTCGCCGGCCACGATCACGCCGACGTTGTCCTCCTCCAGGTTCAGCGCGAGGCCCATGATCTTCTCTCCACGGGCGTCCTCGAACTCCAGCATCTCCTGGTACATCACGTTGGTCAGGCCGTGGACGCGCGCGATGCCGTCCCCGACCTCGAGTACCTGTCCGACTTCCTCGGTCCTGACGCGGTTCTCGTAGTCCGTAATGGCGCCCTTCAAAATGGAGGAGATCTCCTCCGGCCTAAGCCTTCCCACTAAACAACACTCCTCTCGAGCATCCCCTCTCGGAGGCTTTCGAGCCGCCCCCGGATACTGCCGTCCATCATACGTCCACCGTACCGGAAGACCGCGCCCCCGATGAGATCGGGGTCAACGTTGTTTTCGAGAACGATCTCCTTGCCTTCCAGCACCCCTCCGAGCCGTTCTCTGACCCTGTCGAGTTGCTCTTCGGAGAGCTCGACGGCGGTCGTTACCTCGACCTCTATCTTGCCGAGGTGCTCCTTGACGAGCTGCTCGTAGCGGGCGAGCACTTCTTCCAAGATCTCCTCGCGCCCGTTGTCCACGAGCACCTTCAAGAAGTTCGTGGTGGATGTTTTCATGCCCTCCGTCAGGCCGTCGAGGGCCCGGCGCTTCTGGCGCTCGGGGATCTGGCCTCCATAGAAGAACAGCCTGAGCTCCTCGCTCTCGTGCAGGACGCCTACGAACTCTTCAAGATCCGAGAGAACCCCTTCGAGTTCATCCCGTTCGCGGGCCGCCTCGAAGAGGGCCTCGGCGTAAGTGGAGACGGCGCTCAAGCGGTGCCGCTTCCGGAAGTCGTGCCAGCCACCTCAGACTCGAGGTCATCGAGGGCCTGGGCGATGAGGCGCTCGTGCTCGTCGCGGTCTATGGAGCGTCCGATGACTTGCTCAGAGGCCTGGACAACCATGTCAGCGACCTCGCTCCTGACCTCACGTACGGCCGATTCACGCTCACGATCTATCTCCTCGCGGGCGCGTTGGATGATGCGATCACCCTCTTCGCGCGCCTCCCTCTTGGTCCGCTCGCGCTGGGCCTCGGCCTGCTTGCGGGCCTCGTCGAGGATACGCCGGCCCTCACCGCGGGCTTCTTCGATCTGGCGCCTGTACTCGGCCAGGAGCTCGCGGGCTTCGGCGCGCGTCTTCTCAGCCTCGTCTATAGAGCGTTCGATCTGGGACTGGCGATCCTGGATCTGCTTCTTGATCGGCGGGTAGACGTACCTTATGAGCAAGAACAGCATGATCAAGAACGTGATTACGGTCCAGAAGATCAGGCTGGTATTGCCCAGGTCGAAGATGCCCGTCGGGTCTAACTGCGCCAAAACCACTGCCATAAGCACCCTTTCCTGTGCTCCTACGAGCCTAGAGCACGAAGGCGATGAGGAGGGCGAACACGATGCCGTAGAGGGCGAACGCCTCGACCAGGCCAATACCCAGGAACATCAAGGTCCTCGTCTGGTCGAAAGCCTCGGGCTGACGGTGGATGCTCGCTATGGTCTGTCCTATGAGGTAGCCCATCCCCGCGCCAGGCCCGATGACCGCGGTGCCTGCCGCGATGCCTACCCCGATCATGGTGACGTCACCGCTCGCCTGCAGCAACGCTAGCATGGGCATTATCATCGCCAATGTGTCCATTCCTACTCCTTTCGCCTCTCGGCTGACTCTCTTAACTTGCTTATAGGTCTTAGTGGTCGCGGAACATTGCCAACTCGATATAGACCTGCGTGAGTATAGCGAATATATATGCCTGCAAGATGGCCACGAAGATCTCGAATCCGTAGAACACCACGGCCAGGGGAACGGAGATTATCGCGACGAACGTACCGAAGTACAGGATCAGGCCGAGGAACACGTAGATGATGAGATGCCCCGCGAGAATGTTGGCGTAGAGCCGCATCCCGAGCGTGAGGGGCTTGGTGAACTCGCCCAAGACCTCGATGCCCCACATGAATGGGACCATTACGACCTTGAGCGGCAAGCCGGGTGGCGCGAAGCTCTTTAGATACATCCCCGCCCCGTTGCGCCTGAACCCCTCGTACTGCGTGAGGATAAACGTGAGGAGCGCGAGGACCAACGTAAAGGAGATGTTCGCGGTGACGGGGTAGGTATTGGGTATCAGGCCGATCAGGTTCAGCGTAAGGATGAAGACAAAGAGGGAGAGCGTGTAAGGGAACCACTTCTTCCCCTCCTCCCCGACCTGCCCGCCGAGGTTGCGCCCGAAACCGTAGACCTCCTCGACGATGACCTGGTACGCGCCTGGCCTATCCTTCAGCAACCGGCTGCCGATGAAAAGCGTCAGGAACGTCACGGCGGCCCCGATCCACAAAAACCAGATGGTCTTGTTGATCGAGATGTCCACGGGCCCGATGTGCAACGGTATGTACCAGGCGTGCTGTGCGGCCTCGAAAGTGTGCAGGATCTTCGTTCGTAGCGCGTCCTGGCTGACCTGCGCCAGTGTTACCGTCAAACTTCCGCCCTCCGTTCTCCTGTCGCCTCGCGCTTCATTCGTTCGGCTTCACGCTTTATTCCCGCGTGGCTGATCTTTAAAGCCCCCGGCATGAGGATTATGTTCTCGACCAGATAAACTCCGGCGAAGCCTCCGAGCATCGGCAGCACGGGCCAGAGACCGAGGTATGCTGGGAGGCCAAGCGCCCCCGCAGCGAGACCGCAGCGCGCCACAAACGAGAAGGCCCCGACCATCATACCAAGGGTCATGCTGGGGCCCCACAACAATGAGACCGTCAATGCCGTCGAGAGTAGGCTCACAAGTCCTATCCCAACCCCGTATGCGAAGGCCTCGGCGTGGGCAAGACCGTAGTAGTAGAGAAGCAATGCCGCGACGGGGGCCATCAGGGCGACGATCCAACCGGCGCACCTGAAAGCGAGCCGCCAGTGATCGCCCATCATCCACCCAATTTCTGGAGCGCCCGATACACGTAGTACATCCCCCCGACGAACCCTGCAGCCAACCCGACCAGTAGGAACAGAGGAAGCGTCCCTAAAAGCCCGTCCAGAAAGAAACCTACCACAGTGGGGAGCCCGAAGATCAAGAAGAGCGTAATTCCAAGACCTACGAAACGCGCATAGTTGCCACTTGCATCGTTCCGTTGAGGTCTGGTGTTGGGCATCACCCGCACTATACCCTACCGGCCAATCTGTTGCAATCAGTGTCAATCTCCCGAAAACACCTCCCGGGAACGGTCGCTGTCCCGCGTCGCGGCCTCTCTCGAGAACGCTTCGATGAGCTGCGTGAGCTGCTCTGGCTTATCCTCTGGCACGAACGCTCGCGAGCCAGGTACAGCCTCCAGCCTGGCGTCCGGGAAGTCATGCTGCATCCTGAGAGCCAGGCGCGGGGAGAAGAAGAAGTCCTCCAGGCCCCAGGCGATCAAAACCGGACGATCAAAACCGGGAAAGCTGCGCGCGGCCTCGAGCGTGTACCGGTTGGAGACGCTACCCAGAAATCGCGCCAGGTCGCGCCTGACGCCGGGGTCCTGGATCAGGGGCCCCATGTTAGCATCGAGGGTGGCATCGTCGACGCTACTGAGGGATACGGTCTTGACGAGTGCCCGCTGCGCGAAACGCGTCCGGAGCGTCCACGCCAGTAAGTCCACGAAGCGCGTGCCGAAGAGCCTCGCCAGAACCTGGAAGGGACTCAAAACCGTCGGGAAGAAGGCCTCGTAGGCGTCGCAGTTGGTAAGCACGAGCCTCCCGATACGCTCGGGGTGGTTCGAGATCACGAGCTGACAGATGGCCCCGCCGGTGTCGTTGCCGACAAGCGTCACATCGCGCAGATCGAGTTCCCGCATCAGCCCAGCGGCCATCCGCGCCACACCAGGCGGGGACATGTCCGCCCCAGTCTCCATCGGGATCGAGTGTCCGCCTAGCGGGAGGTCTGGCACGATGCAACGGAAGCGCCCCGAGAGACGCGCCACGACGTGCCGCCAGAGCGTGCCGTTGACCAGGATGCCGTGAACGAAGAAGAGCACGGGACCCGTCCCTACGTCACGGTAACGGATCCTACCGCCATCCAATCGTGCTTCCCTTACCTCTTCGGTTGCGCCACCACCTTCCATAAACCTCTCCTCTCGTGGGCCGTAGCCAGATAGTATCCTGTTATTGACACAACGTCAATAGACACGGCGTCAATAACGCGGTACATTGTCTGTTGTTTGAGGAGAGAGTGGGTCGAAAAATGAGAACCAGGTGAGTGGGGATCGGGGTCCGCGCAGGAGGCGCAAGCCGGAGGAGGCCGAGCGGACGATACTGGCTGCGGCGCGGACTTTCTTGGAGGAGCGGCCTTTCAGGGAGATGACCGTGGAGGGGATCATGGTCAGGACCGGGTTATCGAGGCCCGCGTTCTACGCTTACTTCAGGGACCGCTACGATCTCGTGACACGTTTGCTCGAAGGCGTTGGCGGGTTGCTCTTCGCGTTGGACTGGCGCTGGCTGTCTGGCACACCTGACGGGGGTAGGGATGGGGCGAGGGAGGTGTTGGTAGATGCGTTGCGCGGGGGTTTCGGGACCTTTGTCGAGTACGGGCCTGTGCTGCGGGCGATCTCCGACGCTGCCGGCTACGACGACAGGGTCGAGGAGGTTTACAGGTACGGTCTGATCGAACGCCTCGTCGTGGCGGTAGCGGGGCGCATCTCGCGCGACATCGAAGGCGGTATCACCCCGGAAGACCTCGACCCCGGTCAGACGGCGCGGGCGCTGGTTCTTATGACCGAGCGTTATCTGCTCGATGCCTTCGGGCGGCCCGAGAGGCGGCCATCACGCCGGGAGACCGCGGAGGTGTTGGGCACCCTGGAGGAGATCTGGGTCAGGACGTTATACGGTCCGGCGTAGGGGCGGGCGTATTTGGTACGGCAGTATGCGGGTTCAGGGTCCTCGGTCCTCACGGGCCGACGGTGATGGCTTCGTTCTTCGAGAACTCTGATGTGCCAGTGATCAACAGTTCCGTCGCCGTAGCGCTCACCGTTTGCCCGGGGACCTGACCGAGCTTCGCGAGGGAGCTGACGCAGGAGAAGCGCGTGTTGCCGCCGGCACCGGTCGAGACGATGTCGGTGCCGAGGAGGCGGCGCCCCTCGCCATGGGCGGAGGGGGATGCCCCGTTCGTCAGGAAGCACTGGACTTCGAAGAGCTGGGCGGGCGTGCTGTTGAGCCTGCCCGAGATGGTCGTAAGCCCGGTCGCGGAGCTCCTTACGGCCGAGCGTATGACGGGGAAGTTCTGGAGGTCGTTGGGGCCGGTGTCGGCGTCGTCGGTGTCGTTGGCCGTGACGCCGCTTGCGTTTTCGGTGCCACCCGCGAGGTCTATTCCAAGACCACCGTTAGAAAACACGGAGTTGCCGAGGAGAAAGTTGCCCGTCGAGGAGCTTGCGGACACCGATACCCCGTCGCCGCCGTTGTGGGCGATGCGGTTGCCTGCCCCGCCGACCACACCTCCGACGATGTTGAAGAATGCTCCGCTGGTAATAGACACGCCGTCTTCCGTGTTGCCGAGGTCGCCTGTCCCCTCGGTTTCGGTGCCTATGTAATTGCCTTCGACCCTGTTCTCTGTGGCGACGGTGCTGGAGATAAAGACGCCGCTCCCGTCGTTGCCCGAGATGACGTTGCGGGCGCCTTCTGAGGTCCCCCCGACCGTGTTGGACTCGCCAGCGACGTAAACGCCATTGTAGAGGTTGCCCAGGTCGGCGGTGCCGTCCGCGGTGGTGCCTATGTAGTTGCCCTCTATCCTGTTCTCCTCGGCCACGGTCCCGATAAAGACGCCCGTCCCGTCATTGCCCGAGATGACATTGCGCGATTCCGGATCGGTACCACCGATCACCGTGGATTCGCCCTGGACGAACACGCCGTCGCTGTTCCCCCTGTCGGTCTCCCCGTCCCTGCCCACGCCTATGAAGTTGCCCTCGACCGTGTTGTTAGTTTCGCCAAGGATGAAGATACCGTAGTCGCTGAAGTTCCTGATCACCAGCCCCTTGATCGTGCAGCCTGAGGCGTCGATCCGAAGCCCAGGCACGACCGACCCAGCGTCGACCCCGTCGAGCAGTATCTTGAGGTCCGCGTCGTTGCCTTCATCCAGCGTGTTGGGGCTCGCATCGGCCTGGGTGTAGCCATCTATGGTGACCGAGTCGCGGATGGTGGGCAGCTCGGAGTCGGGGGAGATGATCTTGTACGAGTTGGTGCCATCGACGATGTCGAAGTCGATGGTGTCGGCCCCTGTGGTCTCGTTGGCCTGCTCTATGGCGGCCCGCAAGGTGCATTGCCTGCCGGTAGCGTCTTCGGTGTCGCACCTGTCGTCGGTGATGTCTAAGTCCGCGTCATCGCCCGTCTCCGTGACGGTGAACGTGGTAGCGGCCTCGGCCGGATCGGAAGATAGCGTGAAGAGCACCACGCCACTCAGCATCAGAAGCGCGAGCAGCGTCCTCTGGATCGATCTTGCTGTGACCATTGGCCGGAAAGCGGTCTCGATCACCGGGGCCTCACTCTCGTTGGCGTGAGTTCTTGCGTAACACACATCTTTTCCGTACCACAATTAACAGCGCTGAGGAGGGGGCACATCACGCAAATGAATGATTTTTGTCGCGGTACGTGGTTTGGGCGGTTCACGAACCGCCCATACGCCCGGATTTCGGCACACCCCCACACGGTTGCGCGTCGGTGTGGGTAAATCGCATTGTGGGCGCACATACCCGAATCGGGCCGTCGTGTACGTTCCATCGTTGCGACGTTCGCGTATGGGCGCCACGTACACCCGACCCTTTAGGGGGTGGGTGTAAACCGGACTATAGCGAGGCCGCCTTCGGCGGCGAGGTCCATCGCCAATGGATCGGGGTAGCCGCCGGAATAATGCACCTCTTCGATGCCCGCGTTCATGATCATCTTTATGCACATCAGGCAGGGCTGGTGGGTGCAGTAGACTGCCGCGCCGGTGATCTGGACGCCGTGGTAGGCAGCCTGGATGATGGCGTTCTGCTCCGCGTGTAGCGTGCGCTGGCAGCTCTCGCGACCGTCGACTATTCGGATCAGGCACCCGACTTCATCGCAATGCGGCATCCCCGACGGGCTGCCGTTGTAGCCCGTGGTGAGAATTCGTTTGTCACGTACTATGACTGCCCCTACCGCTAGCCTCGGGCAGGTCGAGCGGGTCGCGACCTCGTGGGCAATGCGCATGAAGTACTCGTCCCAGGAGGGACGGACCTTCTTCAAGGTCTCGTGGGAGTTCGAGGTGTCTACAGCAGGGTTCTCAAAGGGTTCCATAGAGCCTGTCTCCGGCGTCACCCAGTCCAGGGACGATGAACGAGCGATGGTCCAGCTCGGGGTCGACGGCCGCGGCGTAGAAGCTTACGTCGGGGTGCTCCTGCGTGACGCGCTCCACGCCGGGCACGGCTGCGACGGCGTGGAGGCAGGAGATCCAGGTTGCGCCTTCTTGCTTGAGCTTGTCTATGGTGGCCGAGAGGCTCCCCCCCGTCGCGAGCATCGGGTCGAGGACGAGGACGAGGTACTCGTCGAGGTTGCTGGGAAGGTTTACGTAGTACTCGACGGGCTTGGCTGTCACCTCGTCGCGCTGGAGACCCATAAAGCCTACCGTAGCCGTCGGCAGCAGGGCGAGTGCCCCGTCTAGCATGCCCAGTCCGGCGCGCAGGACGGGGACCAGGCAAACGGGACCGGAGATCTCCTCCACTTCGGTCTCCGTGAGAGGCGTGTTGATGCGGACCTGTTTCGTCGGCATGGTGCCCGTGGCTTCGGCGACCATGATGAGGGCGAGTTCCTTCATGGCCTGTCTGAAGTCCGGGGTCCTTGTCCGCTCGTCGCGCAGGACCGCGAGCTTGTGCCGGCTCAAGGGGCCGTCCACGATGTGGAGGTTTCTCACGTCTGGCGTGGTCTCACTCATAAAGCGGGTACGCCTCTGTCAGGGCCGTCACCCGGTCGCGCAGGCCCTCCGTCTCGCCACGCGTGGTCGCGACGATGATCTCGGCGATCTCATGCATCTCGTCCTCGCCCATGCCGCGGGTGGTCATCGCCGCCGTGCCGAGCCTCACACCACTCGTGACGGTCGGGGGCTCCGGGTCGTCCGGGACCATATTCTTGTTGCAGGTTACACCGACGGCCTCTAGCGAGTCTTCCAGTTCCTTGCCGGTAACGTCAGCGTCCCTTAGGTCGACCAGAATGAGGTGGTTGTCCGTGCCGCCCGAGACGAGGTTTATGCCCCCCTCCAGAAGCCCGTCGGCCAAAGCCCTACAGTTGTCGACGATGTTGCGGGCGTAGACTTTGAACTCGGGTTGCAACGCCTCCCCGAAAGCAACGGCCTTGCCGGCGATGGCGTGCATCAGTGGTCCGCCCTGCATGCCCGGGAAGACGCGGCTATTCACCTTCTTCGCGAACTCTTCGCGGCACAGGATCATACCCCCCCGCGCGCCGCGCAGCGTCTTGTGTGTCGTCGTCGTCACCACCTCACAGAAAGGAATCGGCGAGGGGTGGACTTCGGCGGCGACGAGGCCCGCGATGTGGGCCATGTCCGCCAGGAAAAACGCCCCGACATCGTCGGAGATCTCGCGAAACTTCTCGAAGTCGATGGTGCGTGGGTAGGCGCTGGCGCCGGCCAGGATCATACGCGGTTTCTCCCTCAGCGCGATGTCGCGGACCTGGTCGTAGTCGATGTAGCCGTGCTCGTCCACACCGTAATGGACGAAGTCGTAGGTGCGTCCCGAGAAGTTGAGCTTCATCCCGTGCGTCAGGTGCCCGCCGTGGGCGAGGTCCATGGACAATACCTTATCGCCAGGATCGACGAGCGCCGCGTATGCGGCCTCGTTGGCCTGGCTGCCCGAGTGCGGCTGCACGTTGATGTGCTCGGCGCCGAAGAGTTGCTTCCCCCGCTCGATGGCGAGGGTTTCGACCTTGTCGACCTGCTCGCAGCCGCCGTAATAGCGTTTGCCAGGATAGCCCTCCGCGTACTTGTTCGTAAGTACAGAGCCCTGCGCGGCAAGTACCGCGGGTGAGGTGAAGTTCTCGCTGGCGATAAGCTCTATCGTCGTACGCTGGCGTTCGAGTTCGCCGTCAAGGGCGTCCTGCACCTCGGAATCCACGACCTCGGTGTACGGTCCGATCACGTCTTACCTCCGCTTCGGGTTAGAGAAGTGCCCGGCGCCGCGCCGGGAAGAGTGGTGGTTGAGCGATCCTGTGGGGCTTCGATCCCCCGCATCCTCCCTACCAGCCCTGCAACTGGACTGAGTATAGACCTTCGACGCGAAGCGCTCAAACTTATGCCTCGGGTTCGAAACCTCAAGTTTGACATTTCAGCACGCTACGTCCTCTCAGTCAGGTTTGTCAACGTTTTAGGTTCTCCCGTGCGTTCCGCCGTGTCTCGTCCGCGGTGAGCGTGCAGCGCGAGCTCTCGTCATCTCGCCTTCGGGATATCGAGCTTCCGGGGGCATGTCGGGAGCGGTCTATGCGAGATCTTGCCAACCAATCACCGAGAAGCCCCCTTCTAGAGACTGTCTAGAAAGTACTCGGCGGGCGTGATGGTGGCTTACGCTCGGCACTATGGACAACAGGAAGTATCCCACGAACCTGTCCGACGAAGAAGGGCGTTGCATCCGCCCGCATCTTCCCGAGCACACCGTGCGCAAGCCCAGAAAGCCGGTCCCCGAGAAAGTGGCTGAGTATCATGCCGCCGAGAGGTTTCCAGGTCCTGCTTCGTAGGTGGGTGGTGGAGCACTTTGCGTGGATCTGCCACAACCGCAGGATGAGCAAAGATTACGAGAGGCTGTGCGCTAGTGGCGAGGCCTATCGTCTACGCGGCGATGGCGCGGCTGATGGTGAGGAGATTGGCTCGTGCGTAGGACTTCTCAGACAGTCTCTCCAATAGGTTGATAGGGGTGGAGGCACGGAGGTGTACGTTCTGCTACCGTTCTCTGGTGGGGAAGAGGCGCTGACCGACAAGCTAGGGCCCTTACTCTCGCTCTGAGAGCAGGGACGTTCATGTACCGTAGGGAGAGCGAGGGAAAGGAGCTACCTATGAGCCCCCCTAACGATGATGGCATCCAGCAATTGGTCGCCGATTTCCGGAACGGTTACCTGACGCGCCGGGGATTTTTGGCGAAGGCCGCCGCGTTCGGGCTGACGGCCGCGGCTGCGGTGGGCTTGCTGGGAATGCCCAGGATGCAGAAGGGTGTCGTGGCCCAGGCCTCGCCATCTGAGGTGAAACCTGAGAAATGGGAGAAGGGCAAGGGCTGGGGCTGGGTCTGGGGGGACGACGACGAGCTCGGCAACCTCAACGAGCTGAGCCCCGAGCTGACCCTCAAGGCGCTCTCGAAGGTGAAGGAAGGGAAGGTCTACGATCTCGGCCTCGCCTACGACCGTCGCAGCTACAAGTTCGTGGGGCACAGCTCGGGCGAGATCATGTCCTTCCGCACCCCGGAGGGCTTGCTCCTAAATCCGGGAGACAAAGAGCTGGCGTTCGTGGAGGAAGACAACTCGCTGAACACCACGTGGGCGAGCAACGCCCTGTTCATCAGCGACAACCTCGCCACCCAGATCGACTCGTTCGGTCACATCTACGAGGGAGACCCGCCTCACGCCTACAACGGCTACCTCTCGGAGGACATCCAGGGCGATTTCGGGCTCTTGAAGCTCGGCGCCGACACCATCCCCCCGATAGTCGCCCCGGCCACCATGATCGACGTGGCGGCCAGCGAGGGGCAAGACCCGCTGCCCGAGAGCTTCGCGATCGGACCGGATCAGCTCCAGAAGGCCCTCGACAAACAGGGCGTGGACATCGATCCGTTGGACGTCGTGCTCGTGCGCACCGGTACGGCAGGCGTGTGGCTAGACGGCAGCGGCGTGGGTGCCAACAACGACGAGGTTGCCAAGCCCGACACAGCGGGACTAACGGTCTCTGGAGCCAAGTGGCTCGTCGAGCAGAAGGGCGCCCTAGCCGTGGGCACGGACACCTCAGGCATAGAGGTGCTCCCTCCCGAAGAGCAACTCGACGACGGCACCAGCTTTAACCCGGTCCACATCTACCTGCTGGCGCGGCAGGGCGTGCACATCCTCGAGTACCACAACCAGGAGGACCTAGCAGAGGATCAGGTCTACAAGTTTGCCTACATCCTCGGCGTCAACAAAATCAAGGGCACGGCCGCCGGTACGGTGCTGCGCCCGATAGGCCTCGTCTGAAGGCGAACGGCGGAGAAGCCCCCTTCCCCGCCGTTGGGTGAATAGCCCGTGCGCTACGCTCAATCCGCCGGACGCTTCGCGTGCTCTACGGCGCGGGCGGTTGCGGCTTGCTGCCTACGAACTTCTCGAGAGTTGTTGCCTCTACTCCGTAGGGGTGCCAGGGTTGGGAGTGATCTGTCTCGAGGCCGTGCCGCCGCTGTTCTGGCAATTCCTGTAGAAGGCGTTTATGTCTTTGTAGTCCTGCGGGGTGGCCGAAACGAACAGCTGACCCATCTGGGGATAGAAGCAGCTAGCCGAAAACGTCGGCGGAGCGGCAAGCACCGGCAACGCACTCGCAAGAATCAGGGCCGCCATAACCGTAGCCGTGGACACCAGCAAGATGATGCGCCTCATACAGGCACCTCCTTCTCGGAGGGCGGGGATCCCCGCCCGGTTGGGCAAGGTGCTAACGCTAGCTTGCAGCGATGAATCCCCGGTGAATTCTTGGCGCGGATCGCGGAAAATTCACCGGCGGCAACTCACCCGCCGAACCACTTACGCCACCACGGCCTCTGTACGCCCTCCTGAGCGCCTCCTGTGTTGGACCGGTCCCCGGCAACTTCGTAGAACGTGACGTCTAGAGACTGTCCGATAAATGCGGAAGGAGGGGTAGTATGGCTTACGCTTCAGCATGTGATGACCTATTACACCGAGCTTTCCGACGCCGAGTTCAAACACATCGAGGAGCACCTGCCTGCCGCCAACCGGAGAGGACGCCCCAGGCTCCACCGCCCGCGCGAGATACTAAACGCCGTCTTCTACGTCCTGAAAAGCGGCTGTCCCTGGGCGGTTGCTACCGCGCGATTTCCCGCCGTGGAGGAGCGTCTACCATTGGTTCCGAACTGGGCGCATAGACGGGACGTGGGAGCGCTTGAACGCCGCGCTGCGCGAGCGCCTTAGGGCGCGGCTCGGTAGGAACCTCGAGCCCAGCGCCACGATAGTGGACTCACAGACGGTCACGCCACCGGGGTAGGGAAAAACGAGCGCGGCTTCGACCCGGCCGAGAACCGCCCGTCCAGATCCGTCCGAGCCTGAACTTCTCAGGCCGTGATCGCCGCTCCGCGAGGAGGTTGCCCGTCCACGACGGACGGTAAGGTGAAAGAAGAGTACCCACTCCTCTCCACCTCCAATATATAGGGCACTGGGGGGCTTGCGTCAAGCCCCCGATCGTGCCGCATAATGCCGGCCGAAGCCAGAACCTACGGAAATGGGGGTAGCGAATGTGATGCGCTGGTCGCGACCGGCGTGATGCCGGAATGGGGCCCACGCCGCGACGCGCTCGGGATCCATTCCTTGAGCAGGATGGGGGTCTGGTGAGACGTTGCGAAATTCTTTAGAGAACGCACCAAGGAGGGAGCGGATGGGCTGCTACGTGTTGGGTTTCCAGGAGATCGATCAGACGCAGGTCGCGGTCGTTGGCGGCAAGGGCGCGCACCTGGGGGAGCTTTCGCGGATCGAGGGCCTCCGCGTGCCGGCCGGCTTTTGCGTGACGACGGACGCCTTCCAGCGGATCATGGCGGAAGCGCCGTCGATCGACGATCGGATCGATCGTCTGTCGCGCCTGAAGCTGGAGGACCGGGAGGCAATCCGCGCGCTCAGCTTGGGGGTCCGCCGGACCCTCGAAGGGATCGCCATCCCCGACGATCTGGCAGCGGCGATTACCCGCCCGCTCGCCCAGCTCGGCGAGAGAGCCGCCTACGCCGTACGATCCAGTGCGACGGCGGAGGACTTACCGACGGCCTCCTTCGCGGGCCAGCAGGATACATACCTGAACGTCATTGGGCCGGCGGCGATCCTCCAGCACGTCAGCCGGTGCTGGGCCTCGCTGTTCGCCGAGCGGGCCGTGACCTACCGCCTGCGGAACGGCTTAGCCCACCAGAAGGTTCACATGGCCGTAGTCGTGCAGCGGATGGTCTTCCCGGAGGCGTCCGGCATCCTCTTCACGGCCGACCCCATCACCGGCAACCGGAAAGTCGCCTCCGTAGAGGCCGGCTTCGGCCTCGGCGAGGCCCTGGTCTCCGGCCTGGTGAACGCGGACGTCTACAAGGTGCGGGACGGCGAGGTCGTCGCCAGGGCGGTTGCCACCAAGCAGCGTGCCATCCACGCCTCGCCGGCCGGCGGGACGCGGGAACAGGCGATCGGGCCGGAGCGGCAGGAGCAGCCAGCACTGACGGAGCCCCAGGTCGTGCGGCTCGCGGAGCTGGGCCGGCGGATCGAAGCGCACTTCGGCCGCCCTCAGGACATCGAATGGTGCCTGGCCGACGATGACTTCCAGATCGTCCAGAGCCGGCCGATCACCACGCTGTTCCCCATCCCCGCGGCCGGCGACGGAGAGAACCACGTCTACATCTCCGTCGGCCACCAGCAGATGATGACCGACCCCATGAAGCCGCTCGGGCTCTCCTTCTGGCAGCTGACGGCAGGCCGGCCCATGTACGAGGCCGGCGGGAGGCTGTTCGTTGACGTCACCGAGGGCCTGGCTTCGCCAGCGGGCCGCGCAGGCCTCCTGGGGCTCGCCGGGAAATCCGATCCGCTGATCGGGGACGCGCTGCAGACCATCCTCGACCGCGGCGACTTCGTTCCTTCGCTCCCTGATGAGGATCCAGGCGGGGCGCCGGCTGGCGGCGCGCCGGCCCTGATCGAGACCGATCCGGCCATCGTCGGCGGGCTGATCAGGCGCAGCCAGGCCTCCCTCGCCGCCTTGAAGCGCGACATCCGGATGAAGTCCGGATCGGCGCTGCTCGACTTTATCCTGGCGGACATCCAGGAGCTGAAGCGGATGTTGTTCGATTCGCAAAGCCTCCAGGTGATCATGGCCGGGATGGAGGCTGCCTGGTGGCTCAACGAGCAGTTGCAGGCCTGGCTGGGCGAGAAGAACGCGGCCGACACGCTCACGCAGTCCGTGCCCGACAACGTCACGTCGGAGATGGGGCTGGCGCTGCTGGACGTCGCGGATGTGATCCGCCCGCATCCAGACGTGGTGGCCTTTCTGCAGCACGTCGAGGACGAGGGCTTCCTGGACGGGCTGGGCGAGCTCGCGGGCGGGCGGGAAGCGCGAGACGCCATCCTGGCCTGGCTCGACAAGTACGGCATGCGCTGCGTCGGCGAGATCGACATCACGAGGCCGCGTTGGAGCGAGCGCCCCACCACGCTCGTGCCGATGATCCTCGGCAACGTCAAGAATTTCGAGCCTGGCGAGGGCGAGCGGCGCTTCGAGCAAGGGCGGCAGGAGGCGCTGAAGAAGGAGCAGGAGCTGCTTGAGCGCTTGCGGGCCTTGCCAGATGGGGAGCAGAAGGCC
Organism: uncultured Rubrobacteraceae bacterium; assembly: GCA_963830075.1. Taxonomy (GTDB): domain Bacteria; phylum Actinomycetota; class Rubrobacteria; order Rubrobacterales; family Rubrobacteraceae; genus Rubrobacter_D. The sequence continues at coordinate 87,381 of CAWHLD010000009.1, forward strand.
GAAGAGACGAAGCGAATGATCGACCGGGTCAGGACCTTTGCCGGGTACCGGGAGTATCCGAAGTACAGCTGGGTCTGCCGCTACTTCGTCTACAAGCAGGCGCTGCTGGGAGAAACCGAGCGCCTCATGCAGGCCCGGGTGCTTCGTGAGAAGGAAGACATCTATTACCTCACGTTCCAGGAGCTCCACGACATGGTGCGCACGAACCAGGTGGATAACCAGCTCATCCGCCAGCGCAAGGACGAGTTCAGGTCGTATCGAGCGCTCACGCCGCCCCGGGTGCTCACGTCGGATGGCGAGGCCATCACCGGGGCGTACAGACGCGACGATGTACCGGCCGGCACGCTGATCGGGCTACCGGTGTCCACCGGGACCGTCGAGGGGCGGGCCCGCGTCATCCTGGACATGGCGGAGGCCGATCTCGAACCGGGCGATATCCTGGTCACCGCCTTCACGGACCCAAGCTGGACGCCCCTGTTCGTCGCGATCAAGGGCCTGGTGACCGAGGTGGGTGGGCTGATGACCCATGGCGCTGTGATCGCCCGGGAGTACGGCTTGCCGGCCGTCGTTGGGGTGGAGAACGCGACCAGGTTGATCCGAGATGGGCAGCGGATCCGCGTGCACGGAACGGACGGTTACGTCGAGATCCTGCCCTAGCCGGGCCAGCCCGACGGGTCGCCGGATGGCACATGGTCGGTCGGCCAGACGCCATTGGCAGCCTGGTAGAAAGCGTGGCCGGCCACGTGCATGGCCGCAGCGTCAACCGTCAGGGTGACGGGCGCCTCGCTAGGACCTCCGCCACCTTCTCCTCGCGCCAGTCCAGCCGCGGGTCGAGCCAGCGAGTTTATTGGGCATATAGCCACCCCGACTTCCTTGGAAGTGACCCTTTGCCACAAACGCTAGCGGACAGGGCGCTCGTTGCCGCGTTTGAAGTTGCCCGTGGCGCGGGCGAGGGCGAGTTGCTGTTGTCCGGGAGCCATCGCCGGTAGTTCTCTGGTGAGCTTTGCGGCCCGCGCTCCGGCAAGTACGACCTCGCGTTTACCCTGTTTGCCGTGCCAGTAGACGAACAGCTTGCCGTTCTTGGTGATCCGGTACGAGAATTGTTCTTTCCCCATGGTCCTCCGGCGATTTGTGAGAGCTTGGCTACTACAGCGCCAGCAAGGCGGGCAACACTTCTCTGGCCACGAGGTGATCCGAGCGTTCCCTGACAACGTTGTCGATGTCGCGGGAACCACCGACGATTACCAGGTGGGAGAGGCCGAGGTCGACGAGCTCGCAGAGTCTTTCGATGCAGTGGTCGGGGGCGCCGATAACACAGAACCGGCTGAGGAAATCCGCGGGCATGACCTCGGCCTGGGCGGCGTGCTCCATGCCGTGGTGGAGGGTGGCGAAGGCCGACGCCATAACGGCGGGATGGCGTGTGATCAGGTTCGTCACGGCCGTCCCGAGCTCGAGCTGTGAGGTGGCCGACGCGGCCAGGTACAAAGATCCGAAAACATCCATCCCCAGGTTCTGCGTATCGTTGAAGAGCAGCCCGTCCCACCCGTCCTCTTCAACCGCCGAAGCATGCGCCCTCATGTCGTCAGGGACCGGATACGAACGCAAATATAGCTTGGGTCTGGCAGGCACTTAGGCTCCTTCTGTAGCTTCTAAATAGAAGTCGTGCGGGACCTCGTCCATCACGTCTGGCCTCTGTTGGCAACTTTACACTCTGATGTCGTAGGTCCTCATTCGACAGCAAGGCCGGACAGCTTCTCCGCCGTCAGCTCCCGGGTAGCCCGCAAGAGCCGCACCTTGCCCCCTGAAAGGTCAACGACCGCAGATGCTTCGCCGCTCCCTGGCTCTCCTTCGACCACCACGTCGACGGCCTCGAGCACCCGCCGATCTACGGCTTCGACGGATTCCGCGTCGCGTTCGCCAGAGAGGTTCGCGCTCGTGGCGTAGAGCGGCCCGCCGAAGGTTGCCAATAGCTCCCGAACGGCCCGGCCTGCCGGTACCCGCACACCAATGGTCCCTCCTGACGGAAGGTCCAGTACCATCGTGAGCGGTCCGGGCCAGTAGAGGTCAGCTAGCTTCGTCGCGATCGGGGGAACGTTCTCCGCCAGTTTCAACGCCTCTTCCGCAGAGGCGCAGAGCAAGGCTATGGGTTTACCCTCGTCCCTACCTTTGATCTCACGGACCCTCGGGAGCCCATACTCAGACGCGACTAGCCCGACGACCGTCTCGGTGGGAACGAGTGCGACCTTTCCGGCACGGAGGACATTGGCGGCCTCGTGGGGCGAGACGGCTCTCATCCCCACCTGAGCAGCACGGCCCGCGGTGTACCGGCGAGGTCCTTTCGTACGTCGAGGGGAGTGAAGCCCGAACTCTGACCAAGAGCCAGGACTCTCTCGGCCTGCCCGTCACCGATCTCGAGGACTACGTCCGCCCCGCCCTCGAGTAACGACGGCGTTTCCGAATAAATGCGCTTGAAGAAACCGAGCTCATCCTCTCCGCTGTACAGGGCGACCGGCGGGTCCCACTTCCTGACCTCCGGCGCGAGACGACTAGGGGCGCTGGTCTCGTCTACGTAGGGCGGGTTCGAGACGAGGAGGTCGACTGATCCGTTCAGGAACTCCAAACCCGTGGCCACGTCGGTGGTGTGGAAAGTGACGGCCGCGCCGTTTCTGGTGGCGTTGCGGCGTGAGATCTCGACCGCGGCTTCGGAGATGTCCGTGGCGTGAACCTCACAGCGTGGGCGTTCCTGGGCTATGGAGATCGCGATCGCGCCCGTACCAGTGCCGACGTCGAGCACCACGCATGGGTAGCCACGCGCATCTATGCGCTCCAGCGCGAGATCCACGACGCTCTCGGTATCTGGACGCGGGATGAGCGTGTCTTCGTTCAGGTCGAGAATGAGGTTTCTGAAGTACGCGTAGCCGAGAATACGCTGCACGGGCTCACGCTCGAGGCGGCGGGAGATCCAGGCCCCGTACCGTTCCGCCTGCTCCCCCGTCAAAGGTTCGGCGTAAACGGCCAACTCCGCGCGCCCGATGCCAAGTAACTCAGAGAGGAGGACTTCCGCTGATGCGACGGGCTCGGGGACGCCGGCACGCTCCAGCCTCGCGGCGGCGATACGGGCGGCTTCTCTAGCGCTGGCTCCGCCTTCGCCAGCTTGCACCGTTCTATCCTGCGGTTCCTGCTGCTTCGGCGGCGAGCTTGTCCGACCTCTCTTTGGCGGCGAGCGCCCGCGTAAACTCTTCGAGGTCTCCGCCGAGCGTAGCCTCGAGGTTGTGGGAGGTGACACCGACACGGTGATCGGTTATGCGTCCCTGCGGGAAGTTGTAGGTGCGGACCTTGGCGGAGCGGTCGCCGGTCCCGACCTGGGCCTGGCGGAGAGCGCCTTCTTGCTCGGCCCTTTCACGCATCTGGCGTTCCAGGAGGCGAGACTTCAATATCTTCATCGCCTGCTCCTTGTTCTGGAGCTGGCTCTTCTCGTTCTGGCAGGTGACCACGAGGCCCGTTGGCTTGTGCGTGATCCTGACCGCCGAGTCCGTCGTGTTCACGCTCTGGCCACCAGGGCCGCTGGAACGGTAAACGTCTACTTCCAGATCCCCGGTGTTGATCTGGACCTCCACGTCCTCGGCCTCGGGCAGGACGGCAACCGTCGCCGTCGACGTATGTATGCGGCCCTGGCTCTCCGTCTTGGGCACCCGCTGGACCCTGTGCGTACCGCCCTCGTGCTTGAGGACCGAGAAGGCCCCGTCGCCGCTTATCTCGACGGCGACTTCCTTGTACCCGCCGACCTCGGCGGGGCTAGACGACAAGGTGCGGTGTTTAAAGCCAAGGCGGTCAGCGTAGCGGGTGTACATATCGTGCAGCTCGCCGGCGAAGAGGGCGGCCTCGTCGCCGCCGGCGCCGGCCCGGATCTCGATGATCACGTCCTTGTCGTCGTTCGGGTCGCGGTCGATGAGCTCGGTCCTTATGGTCTCGGAGAGGTCTTCGATCCGCTCTTCAGCCTCCCTCGCTTCGGCCGCGAAGAACTCGCGCTCCTCGGTGTTTTCTGCCTGCGGGATGAGCTCGCGGGCATCACGCTCGGCACCTACGGCGTCGAGCAGTTCCCTGGACATCTCCGCCCCGCGCTTCATACGCGAGTGCTCCTTGGCGACCTCGGCGTAGTGCCGCTGGTCGTTGAAGATGCTCGGGTCGGAGAGTTCTTTCGTTAACGCGTCGTAGCGGCCGAGCGTCTCCTCGGCCAGCTTCACTACCTGACTATCCAATCAAATCACCAGTTTGTTCGTAGCCTCGTTCGGCTCGAGCTCTGCTTCCTTCTCCATCGAGAGGACCTTCTTTAGGGAAGCCATCGCGACCTCGACCATATCGTCCGAGGGCTCGCGAGTTGTCAGCTTCTGCATCTGCAGACCGGGCCAGACCAGAGCCCGCACCACGGCGCTGTCCTGATGCCGCGCGCTCCACATGATGAACTCGAACGCTATGCCTGCCACGAGCGGGATCACGACGACCCGGCTCGCTATCATGTACAGCCACCCCTCGACTCCGAGCAGCGAGAAGGCGAGTATCGAAAGTACCAGCACGTAGAGCACGAAGCTCGTCCCGCAGCGGACGTGGCTCGTATTCAGCTTGCGGGCGTTCTCGGGAACTAGTTCCTCGCCCCGCTCGTAGACCTTTATCGCCTTGTGCTCGGCGCCGTGGTAGCCGAAGAAGCGCTTGATGTCCTTGGAAATAAGGGTGATACCTAGCAGGTAAGCGACGAAGATCACGATCCTGATCACACCCTCGATAAGGTTGAAAAGCACGGGGTTCTCGATGTTGGCGCCGATCAAAGCCCCTAGCCCCTTGGTCCCGAGAACCGGGGCGACGAGGAAGAGCCCGAACCCGAGCACCAGCGCGAAGATGAGGGTACCCGCGATCTCTTTTTTGGACAGCTCCTCCTCCTCGCCGAGCGCTATGTTCGTCGAGAGGGTGAGCGCCTTCATGCCGAGCCACAGCGTCTCCCCCAGAGAGAGGGCGCCCCTGATTATCGGGAGGCGGAACAGCTTGCTGCGACGGGTGATAGAGCGGAACCGCTCGGCCCGCAGGTCTACGTCCCCGGAGGGCGCGCGGACGGCCATCCCCCAGAAGTTGGGGGAGCGCATCAAGACGCCCTCCATTATGGCCTGTCCGCCGACCCTCACTAGTTTGGCCTTACTGCCTGTTCTGGCGGGCCTGGCGGCGGTTCTGGAACCGCTGGACCCTACCACCAGTATCGACTATGCGCTGCTTGCCCGTGTAGAACGGGTGGCACTCCGAACAGAGGTCGACTGTGATCGTATCCCCCGCCGTCGAACGCGTCTCGAACTCGTTGCCGCACATGCAGCGCACCAGCGTCGTCGTGTACTCCGGATGTATGCCGGTCTTCATATAGAACCTCCGTCTGTCAGATACCGTCTTCTATAGTCTATTACTTCTGTAGAGGAAGGACGGGTGCGGCATAACGTCGTACCCGTCCGAAATTCTCCCTATCCGCGGACGCGCTGGAGCTCGCGCAGGAACTCGGGGTTCGTGCGGGTCTCCTTGAGCTTCTGGATCAGGAGCTCTATCTTCTGCGCGCTGTCGAGGGCGTTGAGGATGCTCCTGACCTGCCAGACCCTCTGGGCCTCGGACGGCTCCATGAGCAGCTCTTCCTTACGCGTGGAAGAGTCCTCGATGTTGATGGCCGGGTAGATCCTGCGGTTCGCCAGCTTCCTGTCGAGCCTGAGCTCCATATTGCCCGTGCCCTTGAACTCCTCGAAGATGACCTCGTCCATCCTGCTGCCCGTCTCGACGAGCGCGGTCGCGAGTATCGTGAGCGACCCGCCGTTCTCGATGTTGCGCGCCGCGCCGAAGAACTTCTTGGGCGGATACAGAGCCGCAGAATCGACACCGCCGGAGAGGATACGTCCGGAGGCCGGGGCGGCGAGGTTGTATGCACGAGACAACCTGGTAATGCCGTCGAGCAGCACGACCACGTCCTCGCCTTCCTCGACCAGGCGTTTGACGCGCTCCAGGACTAGCTCGGCGACGGCGATGTGGTTGTCGGCGGGCTGGTCGAAGGTCGAGGCGACGACCTCGGCCTCCTCCACGCTGCGCTCCCAGTCCGTGACCTCCTCAGGGCGTTCGTCGGCGAGCACGACGAAGAGCTTCGTCTCGGGGTAGTTGGCCGCGATGGACTGGGCTATCTGCTTGAGGATCGTCGTCTTACCGGCCTTTGGCGGAGAGACGACCATTCCGCGCTGACCCTTACCTATCGGGGCGACTAGGTCGATCACGCGCGGGGCGATATCGTTCGGCTTCCACTCCAGGCGCAGCCGCTCCATCGGGTAGAGGGGCGTCAGGTCGTCGAAGTTCGGGCGCCAGCGGCCCTTCTGGGGCTCCTGGCCGTTCACCGTCTCGATGCGGACCATCGCCGGGTACTTCTCACCCTCTCGGGCCGGACGGATCTGGCCGGTGATCTCGTCTCCGCGGCGCAAATTGAAGCGCTTGATCTGGCTGGTCGACACGTAGACGTCGCCCTTGCTCTGGCTGTAGCCTCCGGTCCTTAAGAACCCGAAGCCGTCGGGCAGCACGTCGAGGATACCGCTCTGCACCTGCTCGTCGCCGCCGCGGCCCCCACGATCCTGCCCGCGGTCCTGCTTGCGGTCCTGACGGCGCCGGTCGTCTTGACGCTGCTGCTGCCTGCGGTGCTCGGGAGCGGGCGTCTCGGTCCGTGCCTCGACCGTTGCGTTTGCAGCAGGTTCTTCGGTCACGGTCTCCGCCTGCGCGGCGGCCTCGCCGTTTGTCTCCGGCGCGGTGGTTGCTGTGGCGCCGTTGGCCCCGTCGGCCTCGCCGTTTGTCGTGGTTTCTTGTTGGGTCGCGGCCTGCTCGGTGGCGACCTTATAAATCATCTCGGCAAGCTCGGGCTTGCGGTACTTACGGTACTGTTTGATCCCAAGCTGCGAGGCGATCTGGTGCAGGTCGCTCAGGCGTTTGCGCTCGAGGGTAGAAAGTTCGGTCATGTTGGTACTCCACCTTTCCTGTTTACGATGCGTAAGACGTCTTTCATCTGGTTTCTTTGCGAGTCTGTCAAAGCTGGAAGCCCCGACGCCCGGCTTCGGGCTCTAGGGCGTGGATGGTATCCATGAATCTTACCACACGGGGTTCGGTCGACATGACGACCGTTTGCGTCCGCGCCCCGCCCCGGAAGTACCTGACCCCTTCGAGCGACTCTCCTGGCGTAATCCCTGTCGCGGCGAAGACCACGTCGGAGCCCCGGATCAAATCGTCCAACGTGAGCTTCTGCTCTGGATCTTGGAAACCGTACTCCATGAGCTGCTCCACCTGGGATCGCTGGGTCGGCCACATCCTGGCCTGCATCTCCCCGCCCAGGCACTGCATTACCGCGGCGGCGAGGATGCCCTCGGGGGCACCTCCTATGCCGATGATCGCGTGCAGGTTGCCCCCGCGCATCCCTACGGCTATGGCCGGGGTAAGGTCGCCCTCCGGCCTTATTTGAATGCGCGCCCCGGTCGTACGGATCTCTCCTATGAGCCCCTCGTGCCTGTCGCGGTCCAAGACTGCGACGGTTATCTCCGACGGCCTACGGCCGAGGGCCCTGGCTATGGCCTCTATGTTCTCCGCGACGGGCGCGTCTATATCGATGCTGCCCTTCGCTCCTGGGCCGACGATCAGCTTGCTCATGTACATGTCAGGGGTCCTGAGCATGCTCCCCCTCGGGGCCGCGGCGACCGCCGAGATGGACCCTTCCTGCCCCTTTGCGAGCAACTGCAAGCCCTCGACGGGCTCGACCGCGAGGTCGGCGTCAGGCCCGCCGGTCCCAAGCGAATCACCAGGGCTCAATACCCCGGGATGGCTTTTTGGCGCCCTTACCCGTCCCTTCTCGTCAAGGCGCTGCTCGCGCAATACCGTAACCCTACCGGCGACGGGCACCGCCTCCAACTCCTCGCGGAAAGCGTCCGTGGCGAGCGTGTAGGCACGCTCCGAGTCTCCCGACCCTTCGAGATGTGCCACCTTCAGGGCGACCCGCTCGGTTACGGCGGCGTACTCCACGGCAGCCGACGCTATAGTCCCTGAGCGGGAATCAGCAACGTTAATGGGTTCTCACCGAACCTCCCATACCCACCAAGATAGACCGCACGCCACGATACGTTCTCGCGTATGGGTCTGCTTCGAAACGGTGCGAAATGGTCCCCTGTTTTAGACCTGGAACCTACGGAACTTGCCCCTTGATTATACACTAGCTAACCGGCGTCGACCACCGGCTCAGGCTCTCTTCTGGGCCACCGCCTCCCGCATGAGCCCGAGAAGCCCAGGGTCGAGGCCATCGCCCACGGGGTCGTTGTCACAGTAGTAGACGGGCTTGCCCTCCTCGGAGCCCCGGCGCGTGACGACGTCCACGGCGGCGGCCTTTATCTCCGTCAGGTAGGCATCCACCCCTGACATCCTGTCGAGGTCTTCGGCAAGGAGTTTTCTGTTGGAAAGATTCCCCGAAGCGGCGACTACCTCGCAACCGTAGTGATCCTGCAGATGATTCCCGAGCGTGTCGAGCACGGCGGGCGGAGCGGTCGAGACGTAGGCGACGCGCATCCCCTCGACGTTTCCTACCGGTCGCGGCCTGAAGACGGTTGGTATCACGGTCAGGTCAGGCCTGACCCCGCCGATGGCCTTCATAAGACCATCGACCTTTTCCCGGCCAGCCATTGGCTCCTCGCTCATCGTGAGCAAGACGAGGTCTGAGAGGAGCAGGCGGTAAGTACCGAGGAAACCCACGATGTACTCGGGGTCCTGGTGGGCCCCGGCGACGAGCACGCGTCTTTCGACCTGGACCGGTGGCATCGCCGCCCCCGACCCGTCGAAGACCGTGACGAGGGTATCTAGACTGTTGGCGATCTCGGCCCCCTCCAGGACGTTAGAGACGAAAGGCTCACCGGCGAGCCCGCCACCGCACCTGCGGCATCCCACGGTGGTGACCCTGCTCAGGGCGGCCGTCTCATAATAGTCGCTCGCCGCGTGCGCCCCGCGGCCGAGGGCTTCGAGGAGGTACTCGCTGCCGACCTTCATCCTTTGCCCCTCGATAACCTCGGGATGGGGGGGTCCCCCGCGCCCCATCGAGACGACGCCGGGATCGAAGCCCTCGCTGGCGAGCAGGCGTGCCAGGTAACCCGAGACGGCTGTCTTCCCGACCCTTTTTCCGGTCCCGATCACGGCCAGGGAAGGCTTGGTGGAGACGGGGCGGAGATCCGGCGGCCTGAGCTCGAAGTCGCTGCCGAGGTAACGGGCCCCGGCGTAGAGGACGAGCGAGGCGATCCTCATCCGCTCCCTGTAGCCGACCACGGGCTCGTCCGAGAGGTCGACGACGACTTCCACCTGGTACCGAGAAAGCGCCCGCTGCACCGCGGAGACGGGGTCACTACCGTTGACGAGCGGAACGCCGTAGTCGGTGCCGGCCTTTAGCTTCTCGGTTCCGCCGAGGAAAGCCGCGGCCACGCCCTCGGCCCCGAGGGATCGCTCCACGCTCTGCATCGCGTCGAGCACGACGGGGGGGTAGTGCTCGCCGTCGATCAGGAAAAGTGCCCGCATGCGGTTCTAGCTAAGAGTCCGACGCGGGCCGCGGTCCCGCGGCCCGTCTTCGCTCTGGACCTCCTCATAACGCCGGTACTGGTGGGTCGCCGAGTCGAAGTCCACGATCAGCTCCCTGTTCTTGAACGGGTACTTGCGGAAGACCCTAACCCGACCGTCCTCGATCTCTATGATGTTGTAGCAGGGGCGTGTGTCGCCCCTGAGCCGCGTCGTCGAGGCGGTTCCGGCGTTTACGATGAACATGTCCTCGAGCTTCCAGGCGTAAGGCACGTGTTTGTGACCGGAGAGGACGAGGTCTACCTCTGTGTCGGCGAGAAGCTCGAGGACGTCCCCCGCGTCGTAGATGATGTTCCGTTCCCTTCCCGTACCTGGGATGGGTATCAAATGGTGGTGGATGACGAAGATCTTGAGCCTGTCTTCGGCCGCCGCGAAGGTCTCGTGGATGAACTCGTAGTGCTCGCGCCCCACCCTCCCGTCATCCAGGTCGGGTTCGGATGAGTCAACGGCGACCATCACGGCCTCATCGAAATCGAGGATGGAGTAGCGCTCTCCGAAGAGCCGCTCGAAGTGGATGTAGCCGACGTTCCTGGAGTCATGGTTGCCCGGGATCACCACGATCCGCTCGCACCGGATGCCCCGGATGTACTCGGCCGCCTCCTCGAACTCCTGGCGATAACCGGCGTCCGTCAGGTCACCCGATACAACGACGGCCGTGGGATCGAGGTCGTTTATCTCGAGGATCGAACGCTCGAGCAAGTCCGGTATGAAGTAGGGACTGCCGCAGTGGATGTCGCTTATCTGACAGATAACCATCCTGCCCCGCGCGCTCATTCGTTCCCCGATTCGATTTGCCGGAAGGTCTAAAGGAGTATAGCAAAGCGTGATTTTAGGCATCAGGCTTCAGCACTTTAGGTTTTCTGGGGGCTGGACCTTAGCGGATGGTATTGTGCCGGTGGATGGTAACAATCGCCGCGAGCGCGGCTACAGCGGGTATCAATTCGAGTGAGCCTCGAGGAATCAGGGCGTCAGTTCGTGAGCATCAGATTTCCAAGGTCTTTCCCTGAAACTTGCTGCCTGAAGCCTGCGGTTTGCAAAGAGGGCGCAGCCCTTCTGCAAACCGCTCCAAACGCGAGTTCGCTGCGATCTACTCCTGGATTATCGATTCTGTTGGCCGAGCCGTTGTTATGGGGTCTGCGTGCCGATGCAATACTTTCCAGGCGTCCCCTTCGGGTCGGTAGACCATCGTAACCCGCAGGGCGATCGGGGTGACATCCCCCCTTCCGCCGACCCTGGCCTCAGCCCGCTCTAGCCAAACGGTATAGGCGAGATCGGGGGTCACGTACTTCGCCAGGTCCTCGAACTCGACCATCCTGCCATCCCTGAGATTCGATGCGGCGCGCTCTATTGTCCGGGCTACCTCATCCCATCCGAGTGCGGGAGGGCCCAAGGGGTTGGCGAGGCTTACGTCTTCTCTATGGGACCACGACTCCTTGGTGGGCTCCGGACTACCCTTGTAGAACGCGCCTAGCGCGCTTTGGTATCGGTCGATTGCCTCGTCGAGGTCGTCTACCGCGCTCACTGAGACTCCTTCGCTGTTGGGCCTTACCTCCAACTGAGGCGGGAATGTACCGTACCTTACATTTTGCCAGGGATCAACCTCCCTAGCGCTGCGTGGAAAGTCTGGTTCTTCCACAAAAAGCGGCATCAGGCACCAAGATTTCTTTGCAAGCAGAAGTAGGACCCTAGCGAGCTGTGTTTAGGGCTTTGATGGTTCGGCCGATCCAGAAAATTCTGTCGGACTACCTGGCAGCGGGTAGCATCGCGAGATCTTCGTGGGCCCCGAGGGACTAGTCTTTCAGTGTACCGGGCGTCCACCCGTCCTCGTCTGTGGCAAAGAAGGCGGAGCGCAGTCGCGCGGGTGTCCTCTCTCGGCCTTACATCTTCTCTGGCGCGTTCACCCCGATCAGACCGAGGCCGCTACGCAGCACGGTCTTGGTGGCCGCGCAAAGGGCGAGTCGGCGGGCGCGCACGTCCGCGTCGTCGACCAGCACGCGGTGCACCGTATAGAACTGGTGGAAGCGCGTGGCGAGGGTCTCCAGGTATGTTGGAACCGGATGTACCTCGCGGCGGCTCGCTGCGTTCTCGACGACGCGGGGGAAGTCGAGCAGCTCGAGCACGAGTTGCCGCTCTTCTGGTGCGAGATCCCCGACCGGAATCCCACCCAGCTCCCCCGGGCTGGTCCCGGCCCGCGCGAAGATACTCGAGATGCGGGCGTGGGCGTACTGCACGTAGAAGACGGGGTTCTCGTCCGATTGCTTTATGGCGAGGTCGAGGTCGAAGTTCATCTCGGTCTTGTGCGAAGAGCGAACGTAGAAGTAACGCGCGACATCCTCCCCCACCTCGTCGAGCAGCTCGTCGAAGGCCACGATGTTGCCTGCCCGCTTGCTGAACTTGACCTGCTCACCCTCCCGCAAGAGCTTGACGAGCCTTACCAGCTCCACGTCGAGGAACTCACGGGGCAACCCGAGCGCGACGAGCCCGGCCCTAATGCGCGGGGGGTAGCCGGCATGGTCGGCGCCGAGCACGTCGACCGCCGTCCGGAACCCGCGGTTCCACTTGTCGCGGTGGTAGGCAAGGTCAGGAGCCATATAGGTGTACGATCCATCGCTCTTTACCAGCACCCTGTCTTTGTCATCGCCGAACCTGGCGGTTGCGAGCCACATGGCCCCTTCATCCTCGTACAAGTTGTCGCCCTGCGCGAGATCTTGCACGATCTCCTTCACCGCGCCAGACTCGTAAAGGTCCTTCTCATTGAAGAAGGTGTCGAAGCGGACCCGTACCCGGTCCAGGGTGCGCTGTATATCGTCCATGCACCAGCGGGTGGCGAAGGCGGTGATCTCACGCAGAGCCTCTTCGCTATCTATCTCCAGCAAGCGCCGACCGTGCTCTTTGGCGAGATCCTGCGCTATCTCCTCCGTGTATTCGCCCTTGTAGGCAGTCTCCGGGCCGGAAGCGGGCCACATCTCTCCGAACAGCCCCGCGTAGCGCGCGGCGATCGACTCGCCGAAGAGCCGGATCTGGTTCCCCCCGTCGTTGAAGTAGTATTCGCGCGAGACGTTCCTGCCGGCGGCCTCCACGATCCTGGCCAGCGAATCCCCGTATGCCGCCTGACGCCCGTGCCCGACGTGCATGGGTCCCGTTGGGTTGACGCTGACGAACTCGAGCAGTACGGGATCCCCTGAAGGCTCTCGTCGCCCGTACAGATCACCCTCGCGCAGCAGATCGCCAACCCCATCCCACAGCGCCTCGGAGGAAAGCCTGAAGTTGACGAACCCCGGTCCCGCGACCCCGGACTCGCTCACGAACGGCGCGTCGAGCGCCCCCACGAGGTTCTCCGCGACTTCTCTCGGGTTCCGCCGAAATACCCTGGCGTTGGCGAGGGCCACGTTGGTGGCGAAATCTCCATGGATCGGGTCGTTGGGACGCTCGACGTGGATACTGTCCAGCTCGACCTCGTACGTCCTCTGGACAGCCTCTCTTATCGCACCAGCCAGGCGCTCCTCGAAGGTCATCCCTCGCCCCCGAGAAGATCGTCGAGGAGCCGCCGGTTCTCCTCGGCGATCCTGAGCGTCTCCTCCCTGTCAAACTCGAACCGAACCTCGAATACGTCCCCGGCGGAGACCTCCTCGGGCAGCAACTCGCGCGGCACATCGAAACCCCGACGCCCGTCAGGATAAGGCAAGAGTACTACCCAACCGTTGTCCTCGAACCTGTCTATCTGAACACGCATATATGTAATTCTAGCAGTCAGCTAGCAGCTTTCAGCGTTGAGCGTTTGTACCGCCTGTCCGAACTATGCTGATGGCCGACTGCTGCAGGGTGAGGCGGAGCTACCAATGATACTTCTCGTTGCGCTGTATCTTGACGGCGCGGTAGAGCTGTTCGAGGAGGACTACCCGTGCGAGGGCGTGCGGGAGCGTGATGTTGCCTAGGGACCAGAGGTCGTCAGATCTCCCCAACACCTCGGAGGAGAGTCCCAGGGGACCGCCGATCACGAAGGCTACGTGGCTCCTGCCCGAGACACCGAGCCCTTCAAGCTTGCGGGCGAGTGCCTCCGATGGTTGCTGCTTTCCCTTCTCCCTGTCGAGGGAGATCGTGTGGGCCCCTGCGGGGAGGCGTTTGAGGATACGCTTGCCTTCCGCCGAGAGCACCTCCTGGCGGGAGCGGCGGTTTATGTCTTCCTCGCCGACCTCGACGACATCGACCGGGAAATAGCGACGCAGACGTTTGGCGTAGTCTTCCGAGCCTTCGGCGGCCCAGCCCTTGAGCTTTCCGACGCAGACGAGCGTGCAGCGCCGTATCACTCGATGCCGAAGAGCTGGCCTGCCGCGTCCCTGCCACCGTAACGGTAGACGTGTTCGGTGGTTTGCAGCGGGGTTCCCACTTCGATCCATGGTGTTGGATGGCCGGCGATCGCCGCCCTGACCCTCACGCCTCCGTGGCCGGCCTCCCTGAGCGCCCCGTGCACGGTGCCACAAGCGCGGGTCGGGGAGTTGTTCGTCTTCGAGAGGTGGGCGAGGACGAGGTCTTTGAGCCCGTAGGGTGCAAGCGCCACGGCGGCGTCGGCCGCCTGCCGGTTCGAGAGGTGGCCGTGCCGGGAGGAGATGCGGCGCTTCAGGTTCGCAGAGTAGGGGCCACGCCTGAGCCAGTCCTGGTCGTGGTTGGCTTCGAGGACCACCGCCTCGGCCCCTCGCATGTGCCGCAACATCTCGTAGCCGGCCTCCCCGAGGTCTGTGGCCATCGCCACCGCGCTCCCTTCGTCGGCGACCCTTACGCCGTAGGTCTGCGAGTCATGCGGGACCTCGAAAAAAGTCGCCGTGAGGCCCCCCACGGCACACGTCTCTCCGGCCTCTACCGTGTTCGCGCCCAGCGTTTCGCCCACGCCGGGCGCGGCGAAGACCGTTAGGCCGAGGTCCCGGACCAGGGAGCGCACACCGCAGGTGTGGTCGGTGTGGCCGTGGGTAAGCAGGATAGCCTGCACATCGCCCAGGTTCCTGCCGATACGGGCGAGGAGGGCTTGGATGCGCCGTCGCGAGAGGCCGGCGTCCACTAGAAGGCCGCCCGAGTCCGTCTCCATGTAGGTAGCATTGCCCGAGCTTCCGCTCGACAGAACGCTTAGCTTCAAATCCGTCCTCTGTAACTCTGGATATCGAAGTTCGGGGGCACATTTCATCCCCTGGGAATCTTAGCACGACCGACTCAAGCGTCTGTCGAATCCTCCTCGACCAGCTTTCCCTGCACGATCAAGCGCTCCTCGTAGTCGGGCAGGGTGCAGGTCTGGAGCGTGACGAGCGACTTGCCCTCTACCGGGTTCATCACGTCCACGCTGTCGGGTCCGACGACCACCTGCTTATTCACGCGGTAGAGGTACCGCCCGCCCGCCGAGTCCTCCAGCAGAATCTCATCTCCCTGCTCCAGCTCGTCGAGGCGGAAGAACACGTAGTAGGAGAGGGTGTTCTCGTACCCGACGCGATGCCCGGCGATAAACACGTTGGCCCCCTCCTGCCAGGGATAGCCCGTCGCCGGTATGTGGACGGTGCCATCCCTGAGCTTCTCCTCCGAGACGCTGTCGAATACGGGGATTTCCTCCAGCCCCAGCTTTGGAATGGTCAGGTACATAGTCTTGTCCTCGGGCCCGCCCGGGTCGCGCCCGAAGTTAAAGGGTTTCACGACCGGTATGGCCCCCGTCGAGGAGTCGGAGGAGACGAGATTGGCCGGTGTCTTCGGGTCGCCTTCCGAATAGAAATCCCTGTATTTGGGGAACCCCTCCGAGTCTCCGTCAGTCTGCGCAGACTCTTCCGGCTTCGAGTCTCCCGAAGATTCCTGCTCCGCTCCGGTGGCCGTTTCGGCGCCCGACTCCCCGGTGGACTTCGCAGCCTTGTCGGGATCGCCGGCGTCGCTACCCGGCATCGGGGCGACCCCTGAAACGGCTACATTGAAGGCCGCACCGTCTGGCATAGTCGAGTCGTCCGTGTTGTAGATCGCCCACCGCTGGCGCCCGGCATCGTACCTGACGTCTACGGGGTGGTCGTTGTAGGTGCCACTTCCGCCCCCCGGGTTCCAGTTCTGGGTGACCGAAGGGATCACGTCGGGCTTGCCGTTGACGATGGGGTCGTCCAGATAGGTGCTGTTCTCGGCAATGTTGCCCGGTTCGGCGCGGTGGACGAATTTCTCCGGCCCTCCCGGAACGACCACCTGGAAAGTCGTCCCGGCTGGCACCGCAGCCCGGTCCTGGTTGAAGATCGCCCACTGCTTGGCCTCGGGCTCGTACCAGACACCGACGTTGTGATCGTAGATTCCGTCCCCCGTGCTCTCCCGGTCCGGGTTCGGCGTTACGAGTACGATGGCGTTCGGGTCGCCATCGATGTTCGGGTCGGTGAGGTAGGTGTAATCACCGCGACTGTTCTCCTCGGCGGCGCGGTGGACGAAGGCGGTGTCCATCGCCTGCCCTGCCGTCGTCGCGGTGGTGTTTTGGCCCTGGGTTTGGCCCTGGGCCGCCCTCTTGATCTCCGCTTTGCTACCGCTAGTCGTCTCGTTCGTGATCTCCGCTTCGCTAACGCTAGTCGCCTCATTCGACGCCGCGTCGTCCGCGTTCGGGGTGAGGTCGCAGGCCTGTAGGGAGAAAAGGACGCAAAAGAGGAGCAGGGCGCTGAACGCCCTGCTCCCGTGCGAGGGACATCGGGTCACGTCGACCGCGTCCCGCTCGAACGTGCCGCTTTAAACGCGCCCGAAGCTGTTCCTGTCACGGTACTCTGGCCCACCTGTCTCCATCATTCCGCCCACGATAAACGGGGAGACGGCCGCGAGGACCTCGTCCATGGTCAGGGCTGCGGGGAAGGCCTCCGCGGCTGGCGGCACCACGCCGAGCAGGTTGTTCACTGCCACGACGTGCTCGCCCTCGACTCCGGCGATGCTACCTGCAGCCGCCAGCAACGTCCCTTCCTGAATCAGTGGGGCTGCGCCCAGGTAGGCGCCTACGCCGACGGGCTCGAAGGTGGCGGCCAGCTCGAGCACGCTGGTCTGGCTGCTGAAGGCGTCGTCGGGGAAGACGAACTCAGGCTTCGCAACCGGGGTCGCCCCCGCCTCCTCTAGCGCCGCGATTATAGCCTCGACGTGCTGGACCTCGTGGTCGTAGATAGCCTCGACCACCGCGAGGGCGTCACCCGTGACGACACCGGCGTCAAGCGCCAGCCCATAGAATTCCGCCTCCAGGTACTCCAGAGTCAGGGCAAAGTTGAAGATGTCCACGTCGGTGCTCTGGGCCGAGGCTTTACGGGAGAGCAGGACGGAACCCGCCGCCGCTCCCATGCTAGCCGCCGCGAGGGCCTTGAAGAAGTCCTTCCGGCTCCTGGGCCGCGCGAATTCCTCCGCGCTCGGCACGTTAATTGTGTGCTTCTCCATAAGTTAGATATTCCTCCCTTAACCCGTGATCCCGAAGGGCGCCACGGCGTCCTGTACCTGCTTTAGCGTCAGGGCCTCCTCGAAGGCCACGTTGTTCGGCGGAACGACCAGGTTCAGTATGTTGATCGCGCACCTATGCTGGCACTCCGCGTTGTGGATCGAGATCGCCGCCGCCAGAATCTCCTTGCTCTCTAGCGCCACGGCCGCCGACTGGTAAGCCCCGATTCCGACCGGCTCGAAGGTTGCCGCCAGCTCGAGGAACGCCACCGGGTCGGTGAACACACCATCCGGGTAGGTGAACTCGGGAACCGCAGGAACCTCGGCGCCGAGCTGGCCCAGCGTCGTGGCGATAGCGTCGACGTGGGCGAACTCGTGGTCCCGGATCGCGGCTATCTGCGCGAGGAAGTCGTCTCGGAAGAGCCCCGCGTTCACGCCCTCGTCGTAGAAGATGCCCTCCAACTGCTCGAGCAGGTAGGCGAACTGCAGGATTCCCGCGTCCCCCAAGGGCACGAACCCTTCGTGGGTCGCCTGCGCCTTGCTTACGGCCACACCGAACCCGCCGATGCCTGCCGCCGACAACGCAGCACCACTCCACGCCGCGGTCTTCAGGAAGTTTCGCCGCGAGGTCTCCCGATCAAACCCGATCGGGACGCGGCTCTCTACTCCACTCATCTACACTTGCCTCCCTCATTTGGCCTCGTATGAGACCTCTAGCCGATACCTTCTACCCGACCTTACGAAAGTCCTGAGGCCTCGGATCACCCATTCCACTAAATGTTTCGGGCCAAGTCCGCATGTATATGCCCCGTTTCGCCCGGAAACAAAGCATAAAAAATGTTAACAATGGCAGAGTACTTTTGCCATGAGACGAGGGTACATACAATGGGCCATTTTGCACGAGATCGCTATATGTCGCGGTGTATCAAGGTGTTGTCGCTACATGTCGCGGTGAAAAACCGACTACGGAACCGGCTACATACAGCCTCCTCACCTCCCACCGGACACATCCCTGAGCGACATTTCTGGTGTCTAGTTGATCTGGCTTGGCGTCGTTGCCGTAGAATCGAAGTATGGCGGACCGGGGTAAAGAGTATTTAGTTCTTGCGGACGAGGATTTGATCTCGCTCGTCGAAAATGGCGACGCCGACGCTTTCGCCACGCTCTACGATCGCCACAGCCGCGCCGCGTTCTCCCTCGCATACAGGATGATGGGCGAACGCCAGGCCTCCGAAGACCTGGCCCAGGACGCCTTCCTGAAGGTCTGGCGCAACGCGGCTAGCTATCGCGCGGAGCGGGGTAGCGTGCGGACCTGGATCCTCTCCATCGTCCATAACCGTGGTATAGACCAGCTACGGTCTCACGCGAGCCGGCGCAGGACGCAGGACAAGATCGAAGCTTCTGCCCCCCGCTCGCAACCGAGCGAGGCGTTTGCGGAGACCTGGCGCAACTCGCAGCGCGACCAGGTGCGTGAGGCGTTGAACACGCTCCCGTCCGAGCAGCTCAAGATACTGGAGCTAGCGTACTTTTCGGGGTACACGCACGTAGAGATCTCCGAGTTGCTCAGCCTGCCCCTTGGAACGGTCAAGGGCCGGATGCGGCTTGGACTAAAGAAGATCAGGACCTATTTCGAATCGAGAGGCGCGGCGGTACCGAGATGAGCGAGATGAACCAGGAACGATTCGAAGATCTCAAGGACGCCTACGTCCTCGACGCGCTGCCCGAAGAAGAGAGGCGCAGCTTCGAGGATTATCTTGCGGCCCACCCGGAGCGCCAGGCCGAGGTAGACGAGCTTGGCGCCGTCGCCGGCCTGCTCGCTTTCTCCCCGCACGAACAGGAGCCATCACCTACGCTCCGCGCCAGGGTAATGGAGGTCGTGGAGGCGGAGGCGGAGCCCCGCCGCGCACAGCGCAGGTCCCTATGGTCAAGCATTGCTGACTTCCTCAGCGTAAGGAGCCTTGCGTTTGGCGCGGCGGCTGTGCTCTTGATCGGCCTGCTTTCGTGGAACTTGCTGCTGCAGGGTCAGATGCAAGACCTGCAAGGCCAGGTTCGAGACGAGCAGGCCCAGGTGCAGGAGTTGCAGGGCCAGGTTCAGGACGCACAGGCCCAGCGCCAGGTCCAGCAGAGCCAGACGATCGAGCTCGCGGGCTCGTGGGCTGACCAGGGCGCTGAAGCCGAGGTGGCTTCCATAAACGAGAACCGGGTCATCCTGGTTGCCGATAACATGCCCTCGGTCCCCGATGAAAAAACGTGCCAGATCTGGGTAATCAAGGGCGACGAGCCCAAACCAAGCGGCCTATTCCAACCCGACGGGAACATGACGGCCACCCCGATCACGAACTCTATAGAGGAGGCCGACGCGGTCGCGGTTACCGTCGAGCCTGCCGGCGGCTCGGATCAGCCAACGAGCGACCCCGTACTCCTGGCCGAGCTGTAGCGCGAGCGGCGTAACGCCTTGGGCCCCTGGCGAGGCTTCACGATTTTTCTAGCGACCGACCTCAACTAGCACGCGTACCAGCGCCTCGCCGAGCGGGGCGTTTATTTTCCGCGGGCGAGGGTAGGACTAACTTAGGGACAAGTCGCACAAAGGCAAGGAAAAGGAGAGAATATGTCCGTAGCCAGAGTAACCGAGTTGAGCGCTACTTCGGAGACCAGCTTCGAGGACGCCATCCAGCAAGCCGTGACGCGTGCCGCATCGACGCTGCGCGGCGTTGAGGGAGCCTGGATCAAGGACCAGAACATCCTGATCGAGGACGGCAAGATCACGGGCTACAGGGTGAACGTAGAGATCACCTTCGTCCTGGAACAGTAGTAGAAGAGCACTCGGTATTTGCCCCGGCCCGAGGGCCGGGGTTTTTCCGTGGGCGGGTCGCGAACCTCCCCGACATGATGGCGCACGTGGGAAGCCGAACACAGTGGACTGCGGGCCGGGCTTGTATACCGGCGTCGTGATCCGCTTCGGCTACCCGACGCAGAACCTGACAATCCCGGCGACAACGAACCGCTCGTTGCGGCTGGCGAACCTCCAGGACGTGGAGAAAGTCAGGAGGCTGGTAAAGGAGAACATAGCCGATCTCAAAACTATTCTGCGCTGGAATGCGGAGCGTGGGATCTGGCTCTTTCGGATGGGGCAGAACCTGATCCCCTTCGCCTCCCATCCTGCGTTCCCGTACGATTGGGGAGCCGAGCACGGCGATGATCTGCGTGGGGCCGGAGAGCTGGCACGAGAGCTTGGTATCCGACTTTCGATGCATCCGGGACAGTACATCAACCCGGGAAGCCCCAGGCCCGAGGTGGTCGACCGTAGCCTTGAAGAGCTGCGCTACGTCGCCCGCGTGTTCGAACTGCTCGGTAACTCCGACGGCGTAGCCATTCTGCACTTAGGTGGCGCCTACGGCGACAAGGTCGCGAGCGCCACGCGCTTTATCCAGGTGATGTGCGCTGAGGAACAGATCTGTCGCTACCTCGCGCTGGAGAACGATGAGCGCATCTGGACCGTGGCCGAGGTCGTCGAGGCCGCCCGATCTCTGGGCATCCCGACGATCGCGGACGCATTTCACCACGATCTCAACCCAGGCGGCCTGACGCTGGAGGAAGCGCTGGACCTCTCGCTGCCTACGTGGGACGCTCGGGACGTAAGGCCCAAGCTACACCTCTCGAGCCAGGACCCGGCCAAGCAGGCTGGCGCGCACGCCTATTCAGTGAATAGCAGGGACTGGGAGGCGTTGGTCGAAGCCCTCCGGGGCAGGGACGCCGACGTGATGGTCGAGGCCAAGGGCAAAGAGTACGCGCTCGCGCCGCTGGGCGTGGTGATCGGTTAACATCGGGGCAAGACGTCCGCGAGGAGAGAACGACATGCACAAGAACCCGGGCAAGCAAGAGATCAGGGACCTTTTGCGCCTGGCGCGCACCGTGGCGGTCGTCGGGCTATCCGACAGGCCTTATCGTACGAGTCATGCCATCGCGGACGCGCTTCAGGGCTACGGCTTCGAGATCTTCCCCGTCAACCCTAACCTTAACGGTCCGGTCCTTGGCGAAGAACCGCACGCTTCGGTCGAGGACATCCCCACGGCGGTTGACATCGTGGACGTGTTCAGACGCAGTGAGAAGGTCATGCCCGTCGCCGAGGACGCCGTTGCGGCAGGCGCAAAGGTCCTGTGGATGCAGTCAGGCGTCGTAACCGAGGAGGCGGCGGCCTACGCCACGGAACACGGCCTTACAGTCGTGATGGACCGTTGCATAAAGGTCGACTACGCAGCTTTTGTGGGCTTCAGATGATGAGTACGCACAGGCCAGCGCCCCCACTCGTCAGCGCTTGAGGTTTCGAGGATCGTGGTTCCGTTGGGCCGACCGGTGCCTGGAGGCGACTTTGTTTGGGTGATGGTACGGTGCTGGTCATGTTCTTCTACGGCACGCTCAAGCGTGGTGAACGAAACCACGAGCGTTACTGCAGCGGTGCTCTGCATATCGAGGAGGGGGCGGTGCATGGAGATTTGTACGATATCCCCCTGTTCGATTATCCGGCGCTGGTCGTACCAGAAAAGTCCATTCATGCTTTCGGAACAGGTGATCCTGCCAGGGACGTGGATAAGCAGCACAGGCTCGGCCTTGGGCCCGTACCACCGCCGGAGAGACCCGGTGTGTTTGGGGAGATCTTCGCTTTCGACGATCCCGGTTCACGTCTGCCTGCCCTCGACTGCCTGGAAGGGTTCGACCCGACGGACGCGACGAGCCACTACCGGCGCGTGCTGCTACCGGCCGAGACTGGCGATGGGGCTATCCTGCTTGCGTGGGCCTACGTCGTCAGGGAGTCTTTCGGGGTCTTCCTTCCAGAAGGGGTCTGGCCGCCTCAGTAGACGGACGGTCTAGCGGTTCGCAATTCGGGCGGTTCGCGAACCGCCCCTACTACGGGCGTTGGGGGTCTTGATCGTCTTCTTCGATGATCTCCTCGCGTATCACGCGGCGGCGGATCTTGGTCCGTCCGCCTTCTTTGAAGGTCTCCGTCTCCTCGGTCTCGCGAGTGGTCGGTTCCTGTCTGGTCGACTCGCCGGCTGAGGAGCCCGTGTCACCGACCGAAAACAGGCTTTCGGAGGACCCTCCCGACTCGCCGCGCTCATCCCTGCTGGTCGGCCGTTCCTCGCCCCTGTGCTCTGGCGTGTCCCTCGAATCTTGGGAGGTCGGCCTCTCGCGCTCCCCGGTATCTTCGTATTCCTTGGTATCGTCGTCTGCCTCGTAGTCCTGGGATTCCCGGCCCGTGGGCTCTTCGCCGGTACCGGAGTGCCCGCCGTGACCGGTCCCTGAGGTATCGAGGGACTCGAGGCCGAAGTAGTTGCGGATGCGGTCCTCGTAGTCGCGAGTAACGTCCTCGTCGTCGTCGAAGCTCGGGGCGCTCTTTACGTGGTCCTTCGAGTCGGAGACCTCGATGCTCCTGTTGTCTTCGTTCACGCGGACGATATCCATCGGGATCAAGGTTGATTTCATGCCAAAGAAGCCCATCTTGACGCCGATGTACTCCTCGCGGTCCGTCTCGTCAACGAACAGGTCGTCGACCTTGCCGATCTTCACTCCCTGGTTGTCGTAGACCTTGTAATCCTCGTACTTCTCCTCTAGTTCCCGCAACCTGTCTTCGCTTGCCACTGTCTCCTCCTCGATAAGCCTCTGGCCTTTAATAACCTCGGTACCCTGGCTGGTGCCGCACATAAACATGCGACGCTCCGAAGACCTCGTAGAAAAACCACTTGCTAAACTACCCGGAGGCCCGATCTCTGGGGAAGGTGGAAGCATGGCATCCGAGACATCGCAAGACGCGACGATCCTCTCCATAGACGTTGGCTCCTCGTCGGTCAGGGCCGGGCTCTACGACGGATCGGGCAACGACATAGAGGGTACCGAGGTAAGGCTTGACTACGATTTCGAGTACACCCCAGACGGCGGCGCATCCAAAGACGCCGACGAGCTGCTCGACCTCGTCGCCCGGGCCGTGGACGGCACCCTCTCGGCGGCGGAAGGCACGCGGATCTCCGGGGTCGCAATGAGCACCTTCTGGCACTCGGTTCTAGGCCTGGACGATACTAGTCGCCCGACGACCCAGATCCTGACCTGGGCAGACCGGCGCGCTGCCTCCGTAGCCCACGAGTTGCGCGAACACCTCGACGAGGGCGCTACCCACCGGCGCACGGGCTGCGTGCTCCATTCCAGCTACTGGCCGGCCAAGCTCATGTGGTCGAGCCGCTCGATGCCAGACGACTTCGAGAAGTCGGAGCGATGGGTCTCCCCCGCCGATTACTTCTACGCACGTTTCTTCGGAGAGCCCTACCAGGTGGGTACGTCTATGGCCTCGGCCACAGGCCTCTTCGACCAGAACGAACAGCGCTGGGACCGTGAGACCCTGGAAGCTCTGCCCGTCGAACAGGCACAGCTTTCGTCCATTTCGGATGATCCGAGAATTGGTCTGGCCCGTGAGTGGGCCGAGCGATGGCCCGGGTTGCGCAATGTGCCCTGGTTTCCCGCGGTGGGCGACGGCGCTTGCTCCAACGTGGGGAGCGGATGCACCAGGAGCGACCGGCTGGCGCTCATGGTCGGTACGAGCGGCGCGATGCGGGTACTGTGGAAAGCCAGGTCGGTCGAGATACCGGACGGCCCCTGGTGTTACAGGTCCGACGCCGAACGCTACGTCATGGGCGGCGCGCTCTCCGACGGGGGAAACCTGATCGAATGGCTGCGCAACACGCTACAACTACCGGATCCGGACGAGACCGAGCATCTGTTGTCCGAGATGAAGCCCGATTCGCACGGCCTCACGTTCCTGCCGCTGCTCGCGGGGGAGCGTGGACCGGGATGGGCCGACCTGGCCAACGGGACCGTGGCCGGTCTCTCCATGAGCAGCGAGCCGATCGAGATCCTGCGCTCCGCGATGGAGGCCGTGGCTTTCAGGTTCGCTATCATCGCGGAGATGCTCGAAACCGCCTCCCCCGGCGACAAGGAGGTCATCGCCAGCGGCGGTGGCATCCTCCACTCGCCGACGTGGACCAGGATCATGGCGGACACTTTGGGCAAACCCATCACGGTTTCGGGAGTAAAAGAGGCCTCGAGCCGGGGGGCGGCCCTGATCGCGCTCGAAGCATTGGGAGGACCGGAGATCGAAACGGCCGAAGTACCACTCGGCGAGACCTTCGAGCCTGACCCCGAACGACACGAGATTTACCGAAATGCCATCGAAAGGCAGCGTCGGCTCTACGAAGCCGTTCTTGGCGGCTCGTAGGCACGCCAACTATCAGCGGCGATGATGGGGTAGAAGAAGGGAAAAGCGGCCAACCGCCGAATAAGCTGACCGCTGAAGGCCAATGGGAAAGCGAGTTAGCGCTCGTCTATCGGCACATAGTCGGTGTCGCGGGGGCCGGTGTAGATCTGACGCGGACGGGCTATCTTTAGCTCGGGGTCGTCCATCATCTCCATCCACTGGGCCATCCAACCCGAGGTGCGGGGTATGGCGAACATGACGGTGAACGCGTCGGTCGGTATCCCCAATGCCTCGTAGATGAGGCCGGAGTAGAAGTCCACGTTGGGATAGAGCTTGCGACTGGTGAAGTAGTCGTCGTCGAGCGCCCGCTTCTCGAGCTCGATGGCGATGTCCAAGAGCGGGCTCTCCTTGCTGGTCGCCTCGAGGACCTCGTCGACATGGCCACGGATGATCCTGGCCCGCGGGTCATAGTTCTTATACACCCTGTGGCCGAAGCCCATGAGCCGCTCGTCGCCCTCCTTGACGCCCTCCAGGAAGGCGGGTACGTTCTCGGTAGTGCCTATCCGCTGAAGCATCCTCAAAACGGCGACGTTGGCCCCGCCATGCAGCGGGCCGTAGAGGCCTGCGACCCCGGCGGCGATGGCCGAGAAGGGATCGACCCTGGAAGATCCGACGACCCTGACGGCCGCGGCCGAACAATTCTGCTCGTGGTCGGCGTGCAAGATAAAGAGCACGTCGAGAGCCTTCTCGAGGCGCGGGTCGGGTTCGTACTTGGGCTCGGCCATCTTGAAGAGCATGGACAAGAAATTGCCCGCGTACGAAAGGTCGTTGTCGGGGTAGACGTAGGGCAACCCGAGGCTGTGGCGGTAGGCGAAGGCCGCCAGGGTCGGCATCTTGGCGATGAGGCGCACCGCCGAGACGTGACGCTGGAAGCCGTTGTCTATGTCCTGTGCCTCGGGGTAGAAGGTGGAGAGGGCGCCGACGGAAGCCTGCAACATACCCATCGGGTTCGCGTCGTGACGGAAGCCGTTCATGAAGTTCTTGATGTTCTCGTGGACGTAGGTGTGGTGGGTGATCTCATACGTCCACCGGTTGAGCTCGTCCTCGGTCGGCAGCTTGCCGTAGTTCAGAAGGTAGGCCACTTCGAGGTAGGTGGAATGCTCGCAGAGCTGCTCGATGGGGATGCCCCTGTGCTCCAGGATCCCCTTCTCCCCGTCTATGTACGTTATGGCGCTCCGGCAACTCGCCGTGTTCGAATAACCTGGGTCGTAGGTCATGAGCCCGAAGTCCTCTTCGTCGACCTTGATCTCCCTGAAGTCCATCGCCCGGACCGTGCCGTCTTTTATCTCGACTTCGTAACTCTTGCCCGTCCGATTGTCCGTAACCGATAGGCTTTCCGCCCCAGTGGTAGTCGTACCCTGGCCGTTGCCCGTGCTCTGCGACTCCTCAGTCAACCTGTACCCCTTTCTCTTGCGCGCAAGTTAATTATATATGCTCGCGCCACATATGTGTATGCGCCTAACCGCACCGTGAGGTTCGGGTATTATCCCCCACCTGGATGCAAACGAAAAGTGTCCTGCACGAATCGCCCCGACTGCGTTCGAAACCTTCTTGCGGGACCCGCGTATACGCGGTTATGTCACGAGAGGAGTATGCATGAAGGTTGACGCGACGAACTATGGGATCCAACGCGAGTACGACGCGCGTATCGGGATACCGCCGGCACCTGGTGGGATGAGCCTCGAAGGCGAGCGTGTATGGTCGTCGCTGGCCCATTTGAGCACCTTCCTGAACATCTTCACGGGGTTTCTCGGCCCCATTGCGGCGTTTGTGATCTGGCTGGTCTACAAGGACCGTTCGCCCGTGGTGGCTGGCCATGCGATGAGGTCGGTCTTCTACCAGATGGTGTGGCTGACTGCCATCTTTATCGGGTGGTCCGTCACGTTCGCGCTCATGGCGGTCCTGGTCGGGTTCCTGCTGGTGCCCGTCATGGCCGTTGTGACGCTCGGCCCCTTCGTCCAGGCCGCCTACGAAGCGTATATGGCGTACAGGGGTGGCGGCCGGCGGTATTTGTAGGCCGTCGTAGGGGCGGTCCGCCTTTTCTTGGGCGGTTCGCGTTTTTTTGGGCGGTTCGCGAACCGCCCCTACAGGTGCCGTTCTAGCGCAGGTTGTTTGCTAGCGCGTCGATGTCCAGGTCGTCCGGGTCGACGACGGGGGATTCTGGAAGTCTCTGCGGAGGCGGGTACTTCTGCCCGATACCGCAATCGAAGACGACTACTTCGTCGTTACGGTCGATCTCTCCCCTGTAGCGCAGGGCGGGTACGGCGGCGAGCGCTGCGGCTGACTCGGGGCTGACGTAGCCTGCTCCCAGACGTCCGGCGAACATTTGCATCTCGGAGATGGAGTCTTCGCTGACGGCCACTGCCGTGCCTCCTGACTCTCTCAGGGAGTCCAGGATCAGGAAGTCCCCAACGGCTGAGGGGACCCTTATGCCTGAGGCCCGGGTTTGGGCGTCTTGCCAGGGTTCGGCGAAACGCTCGTTCGCTTCGAAGGCCCTTACGATGGGGGCGCAGCCTTCTGATTGCACGCTCACCATCCTGGGGCGGTGGGCACCGATCAGGCCAAGTGCTTCGAGCTCGTCGAAGGCTTTCCACATCCCGACGAGGCCGGTGCCTCCGCCGGTCGGGTAGACGACAACGTCGGGTAGGCGCCAGACGAGTTGTTCTGCCAGCTCGAAGCCCATCGTCTTTTTGCCTTCGACGCGGTAGGGTTCCTTGAGCGTGCTCACGTCGAAGGCGCCGATCCGACCGGAGAGTACGGTGGAGATCTTGCCACAATCAGAGATGAGACCTTGTACCAGCACCAGACGCGCCCCCATCGCGAGTACTTCCTGCCTGTTGACCGGGGTCGCATCCACGGGTGTAAGCACCGTGACCTCTGCTCCGGCGGCCGCCCCGTAGGCCGCCAGCGCGCCTGCGGCGTTTCCGGCAGAGGGTGCGATGAACGAGGTTACGCTGAGTTCCACGGCCCGCGAGACGGCGACGGCCATCCCGCGCGCCTTGAACGAGCCCGTGGGGTTCAGGCCTTCCGCCTTGGTGGAGAGGCGAGGGACGCCTAGCGCCTCCCCGAGACGAGGTTGTGCCAGGAGCGGCGTATCGCCCTCCCCGAGGTAGACGATGTTGTTCTTTTCCCTGACCGGCAGAAGTTCCGTCCAGCGCCACAGGCCGCCGGTACGGCGGCCCGCCAGCGATTCGGCTGTCAGCGTTCGGGCGGCCTTTTCCATGTCGTAGCGGGCGAGCAAGGGTCGTCCATCCGCAGGGTCGAGCCCCATCAACCCGTCCGCAGGATACCTTTCCCCTGAGAGTGCTCCCTCCAGATGCGTCAGGGTAGACCTGGTGGCGCCTTCGCCTGCAGTCATAATCTCGCTCCTCTCCGTGCTCCCGAGGTTGCGGATGCTAGGCCGAACCGGAGAGGGCCTCCGCGTGGTGGCGCACGTGATCCTCCATAAAGGTGGAGATGAAGTAGTAGCCGTGGTCATAGCCGTCGTGCCACCGCAGGGTTAGCGGCTGTCCCGCCTCCTGGCAGGCCTCTTCGAGGACCTCTGGAAAGAGCTGCTCCTGAAGGAACTGGTCCGCGGTCCCCTGGTCTACCAGGATGTTCCGTCCGTCGGTGAACGGTAGCCGGCGTACCAGCTCGCTGGCGTCGTGCTCGAGCCAGGCCCCTTCGTCGGGACCGAGGTAGCCCGGGAAAGCCTTCTTTCCCCAGGGCGCCAGGGTGGGGGCCGAGACCGGGGCGAAAGCCGATACCGAAGCGTAGAGGTCGGGGTTTTTGAGCGCCAGGGTAAGGGCGCCGTGTCCGCCCATGGAGTGTCCAAAGATACCCCTGGCGTCGGAGGCGGGGAAGTGTTCCGCCACGATCCCGGGCAGTTCGCGCGTGACGTACGTTTCCATATTGTAGTGGCGTGAGAACGGTTCGACGGTGGCGTCGAGGTAGAAGCCGGCGCCGCTCCCGAAGTCCCAGTCATCGTCCTCGCCCGGCAGCCCCAACCCACGCGGGCTGGTGTCGGGGGCCACGAGCATCAGGCCATGTGCCGCCGCTACGCGCTGTGCCCCTCCCTTGGTCATGAACGTTTCCTCCGTGGAGGTGAGGCCGGCGAGGTAGTAGAGGACTGGGACCGTTCCCTCGGCCGCCTGTGGCGGGACGTAGGCCGCGAAACGCATCTCGGCGTCGCAGGCTGAGGAATAGTGCTCGTGGAACGAGACGGTCCCGCCGTAGCAGGCGTGCTCGCCCAAAGTATTCAGGTTGGTCATAGCCCCTTTCCCAAACGTTATACGGCCCGATCTACGGTAGCGCGAGAGCCACGCAGCCAGGACCTGTTGCCTGAAACCTCTCTAGAACTTTATAACGCTGCGAATAGACTCGCCGCGGTGCATCAGGTCGAAGCCGTTGTTGATCTCCTCCAGCGGCATCGTGTGGGTGATCAGGTCGTCTATGTTGATCTTACCCTCCATGTACCAGTCCACGATCCTGGGCACGTCTGTCCTGCCCCTCGCGCCGCCGAAAGCGCTACCCTTCCAGACCCGCCCCGTAACGAGCTGGAACGGGCGCGTGGAGATCTCCTGCCCCGACCCGGCCACCCCGATGATCACCGAGACGCCCCAGCCCTTGTGGGCGCACTCGAGGGCCTGGCGCATCACCTCGACGTTGCCGATGCACTCGAAGCTATAGTCAGCGCCGCCGTCGGTCAGATCGACGAGGTAAGGTACCAGGTCCCCCTCGACCTCCCTCGGGTTCACGAAGTGGGTCATCCCAAACTTCTCGGCAAGGGGCTGGCGTGCGGGATTGATGTCCACGCCGACTATCTTGTCGGCCCCGACCATGCGGGCGCCCTGGACCACGTTCAACCCGATTCCGCCGAGTCCGAAGACGACGACGTTCGCGCCTGGCTCGACCTTCGCCGTATTTATGACCGCCCCTATGCCGGTCGTGACACCGCAGCCGATGTAGCAGACCTTATCGAAGGGGGCGTCGGAGCGGATCTTGGCCAAGGCTATCTCCGGGACGACGGCGTGGGTGGCGAAAGTCGAGGTGCCCATGTAGTGGTAGAGCGTCTCGCCGCCGAGGGAGAGCCGGCTCGTGCCGTCTGGCATGAGCCCCTGGCCCTGGGTGGTTCGGATCGCCTGGCAGAGGTTCGTCTTCTGGCTCAGGCAGTACTCGCACTCGCGACACTCAGGGGTGTAAAGTGGGATCACATGGTCCCCTTCAGCGAGGCTCGTGACGCCGGGTCCCGTCTCGACCACGACCCCGGCCCCCTCGTGGCCAAGCACCGAAGGGAACAGCCCCTCGGGGTCGGCGCCCGAGAGCGTGAACTCGTCCGTGTGGCAGACGCCGGTAGCCCCGATCTCTACCAGCACCTCGCCCTCTTTCGGACCCTCCAACTCGACCCTCTCGATTCTCAACGGTTCGCCCGCCCCGAAGGCCACTGCCGCCTTTACGTCCATCGCACCGCCCACCCTTCTAGCTTGCTCTACTCCGGCCTCGTATGTTCGGGCCCACCGCGGCCAGCGTCAAGATCTCAAGTACACTTGTGTTCCTCCAGGAGGTATTCTCATTGCCGCTCGGCTTGCCTATTCATTCTTCCACACCCAGCTTACCGGCAAGTGCCGGGGTAAGACTAGCTGCTTCATTCGCTGTTGCCAAAGCACCACTTCATGGCCATACCATCCCAGGTGTGATCGTCTGATGACACGAAAACCTTACGTAGCATCCATCGTCCAGGGTGGTCGATTATGGGCGCGTGGTCTTTAATGGGGTGCTGACACAGCGAACCCTCTGGAGCCGATCCCTTGAGCGATCCACTAGAACACGCGAGCAGTACCGGAGACCCGCCCGTGACCGCGGTTGCTTCGCGCCGAGTAAAGTCTGGCAGGGAGCAGGAGTTCGAGGAGTGGGTTTCGGGAATACTCGGTGCGGCGGTAGAGTTTCGGGGATACCTCGGATCGAACGTTATCAGGCCTCGCGACGACGATGACGACGAGTTCCAGATCGTCTTCAAGTTCGACCACGCGAGCAACCTCAAACACTGGGAAGAGTCGGAAGAACGCCAAAGCTGGCTGCGCAGAGTCCAGCCGCTCGTGCACGAGGAGAACTTGCGGGTCCTGACTGGGCTGGAGACGTGGTTTACGTTGTCTTCGAAGCCCGGCCAGCCCGCGCCGCCACGCTACAAAATGGCGGTCGTCACCTGGATCGCAGTGTTCCCGCTAGCGACCGCGATCTTCGCCCTCACCCAGCCGCTGCTAGGAGGGCTCCCGATCGTGATCCGGACGCTGGTCTTCACCGTCATTATGGTCACGACGATGACCTACGTCGTGATGCCACGCATGACACGCCTTTTCTCTTTCTGGCTTTACCCGAACGAGTAACTGAGAAGAGCTTGGATCATCATAGCCTTGCGCCATCTCGTCCCCACAGGCTATCGAACCGCTCCTCACACCAAGTACCCTTGCACGACATAGTCCCTGCGGCGGGCAGGCGCGGGCGTTCCCTACCCTTCCGTCTCCAACGTGTAGGGGACCGTGACAAACTCATGCCGCGCCGGCGGAGAGTCTTTCGTGTAGCGTGTCGCCAGCTTGAACCCGTGATGCTGCGCTAGCGCGGCCTGGAAAGCATCGGGCAACTTCCAGCCGTAGTCCCGGCGCAAGTGTGCGGCGAGATCAGCCACGGGTTTCGTGATCTCCAGCGTAGGGAAGAAGTCGAGGAACCTGATGGCTGTCCTTCGAGAAGCTTCCTCGACACCGGTTAGCACCTCTGCGCGGGTGACCACAGATATGGCAGCTGTGCCTCTGATGCTGTACAGGTAGCTCTTCGCCCTTGACGATCTGTTGAAGCGGTCGATCAAGATGGCGGAATCCAGTAAGAACTCCACTACCGGTCGTTCCACTCCTCTCGGATGCGGATCTGATACGCCAGCCCGTCTCCTCCCTTCCAACCACTCGCCAACTCATCCGCTACGGTTTCGAAATCGTCTTGTCGAATGTCGGTCGGTTATTTTTCATGTTTCAGACCTCCTAGCAGACGTTCGATCTCCAACCAGTCCTCGTAATCTATCTGCGCCGCGACAGGGCGCAGGTCTTCGTCCGTGACTATCTTCTTGCGAATGGACTGCATGCTCTACTCCTGACTCGGTCCGGGTTCGGCTTATGCTATTTTGCCATACCCGCCGGCCGGTGCCGCCTCAGCCGGCGCGCGTTGCACCCATCGTCTCCAGGTACTCTAGCGTTTCTTCGACCGAGGCAACATCGCCGTACTTGGCGTCTATGTCGTAGAGGTTGGCCTCGTGGGCCTGCTCGTTGCGGTCACCGACGGCTTCGCGGGGAACGACGGGCCTGAAGCCGTACTGGAGGGCATCGACGGCCGTCGCCCTGACACAGCCCGAGGTGGATGCTCCTGTGATGATGAGGGTGTCGACCCCTGCGGCGGTGAGGAGGCTGGAGAGGCCCGTGCCGAAGAAGCCCGAGGCGAAGAGCTTGTTGAGGACGGGCTCGGTCTCGCGGGGGGCGATGCGAGGGTCGATCTCGGCCCAGCGGGTCCCCGCTTCAAGGGTGAGAAGCGCGGGGACCTTGTCTATGAAGGCGGCGGCGGTGAGCTTGTCCGACTCGCGATAGGCGACGGTTGTGAAGACGATGGGGATCTCCGCCTGCCGGGCGGCTCTCAGGAGCTTCTGGATCTCGGAGACTGGACCTTCGAGGTCGCAGGCAAGGGGCGACTCAGGGTCCGTGAAGCCTAAAGTCATATCTATGACGACGAGGGCGGGACGGCGGCCGAAGCCACCGCGCCCGCCGAACCCTTGCATGTGCGCCAAGATGTTACCCTCCGTTAGCCCGTGCCTTGCCGAGCTCACCCGAGAGCCATTCGTTGAACGCGCGGCGGGTCTCGGCGATCAAACGCCGCTGCTCTTCGAGAGGCGGCAGGTCCCCGCGATCGAAGTCAAGCATCTCCCCACTGCTGCCCTTTATCTCCTCTCGTTTGGTTTGCGTTGCCTCTGTGTCGACGGACCCATCTTCGGAAACTACGACGCCATAGTTGTTCTCGGCGGTCTCGGAGCTTACAAGATTCCAGCGGACATCTTTGGCGACGGCCTCGGCGTCGCGTTCCAGCGGGTCTCCTACCCCACCCGCTCCGGCCGTCTCGAAGACGAGGCGGTCGCCCTCGAAGACTGGCACGTCGCGCACCTTGGACGGCAACTCGATCTCTTCGCCATCTGCCCTGATTAGCGTCTTCTGCGATGATGCTCCCGGCTTGCCGCCGTTTACGCCGTAGGGATAGGTGTGGTGGCGGTCGTCCTGGTAGGTGATGCGCCCGTCGGAGAGGAAGCGGTAGACCTTCTTGATGCCGCAGCCGCCGCTGAACTGGCCGGCGCCGCAGGAGTCCTTGCGGGCCGAGTACTCCTCGACGATCATGGGGTAGTACGTCTCCATGTACTCGGCGGGAACCGCAAGGAACTCGGGCCACCAGGAGTGCCCGTCCAGGCCATCCTTGCCGGGGATGGCGGGGATGCCACCGTAGAGTATCTCCATTGTCTGGAACGATCTCCCCACCCTCTTTGACGCCCGAGTAGACGAAGTTGGGACTCGTCCCGTAGGAGCCCGAGACGTGGAAGCCTATAGCCTTCGCGTACACCGCGCCTAGCACGTCGAAGAGTCGCGCCATGACGACGAGGCGGTTGCTCAGGGGCGCTGGTTCCTTCGGGCGTAAAACCTGCCGTCTGGAATGTTGACCTTGATCACGTCGGCATACCCGTCGTTGAACAGGATCGTCGGGTCGACGGCGGAGATCAGGAAGACACCAGCGAACATCTGGAACATCTCTTTGTTGAGCAGGAAGTTGACCGGGCCTGGGACCTGGGCGTCGGTTCCCGCCCAGTCGAGATGGAGCGAGTCTCCCTCGCGCCACATCGCGAGGTGAAGCTTTATGGGGCCGTTGCCCAAACCGTCGTCGTCGGTGTAGTCCTCGAACTCGAAGCGCTCGCCCTCCGGGATGAGCTGCCGGATCAAATTGATGATGCTCGTCCTCGTCCGCCCCAACAAGCGCGTCGCAGGCTTCGAGATAGGTGTCCTTGCCAAATCGGTCGCAGATGTCTTTTACCCGCTGGGCACCTGCGGCGGTCCCTGCTGCTATCGCCATGACGTCGGCGCGGGTCTCGCGCGGGGTGCGGGAATTGTGGCAGAAGAAGCGCAGGACCTCCTCGTTTAGCTTGCCGCCATCGTAGAGTTTGACCGGCGGCAACCTCACGCCCTCCTCGAAGATGGAGCGGGCGTCGATGGGTATGGAACCCGCGGTCGAGCCGCCGACGTCCATCAGGTTTCCCCACTGCAGCGCGTACCCGATGTGGTCAGGGCCATCGCCATCATCGTGGAAGATCGGACGCACGAGCAGGATGTCCGGTAGGTGGGACGTGCTTCCCTCCATCATGTAGGGGTCGTTGAGGGCTATGACGTCGCCGTCCTTCAGCCCTTCGAGGGTGTAAGGAGAGTTCTCCAGGACCGTATCGACGGGGCTTCCGAACTGGCCAACGATCATGCGGCCCTTGCGGTCCGCGATGAGGGGGAACTCGTCTGCCTGCTCGCGGATAACGGGGCTTACGGCGGTGGTGACGAGCACCCGGTCCATCTCGTGGCGGATGTTCTTCAAGGGCGTTCTCGATGATATCGAGGGTAACGTGATCGATGTCGTGTTCCCGGACAAAGTCCGGCTCGGCCTGCAGCACCATCTCTTATGCCTCCTCGATCAGGATGTTCCCGAAACGGTCGACGGCGCCCGCAAAGCCTGGCTCTATGACGGTCGTCGTGTCGTCTTGCACCACGACGGCGGGACCAGCGACTACGTTTCCAGGGCTCAGCTTTCCACGGTCGTAGATCGGGGTCTCCATCCATTCGCCGTCGAAGTACACCTGCTCGTTGCGCGTAACCGCGCCCGAGGCGTCTTGCCCAGCCCCGTCCTCGCTCTGTGCGAGGGTCACGCCCTTTATCGTTCCACGCCCTACGACGCGGACCGTGGCGATCTCCAGCGGGGAGTCTGGCAACTCGAAGTTGTAACGCTGCGTATGCGCCTCCTCGAACCGCCCTCGCAAAAAGGCGCTGTCGCCGCCCTTCAACTCTTCCAGCTCGAAGGAACAAGGGATCTGGATGTTCTGCAAATAGTAGCGGCAGTCGGCATACAGGTCGAAGCGTTTTTCGTCATCGGCAACACCCTCGCCGTCAAGCCACTCGTCGGCCTGCGAGATCAGTCGTTCGATAGTCTCCTTGAGCTCCCCGGCTCGGCGTCTGTTCGGCCACTCGCAGATAGGTCTCTGGGAACTCGTTCTGGATGTCCGAGGAGAGGAAACCGAAAGCGCTCATCACGCCTGGGGTTGGGGGAACTATAACGGAGCGGGAGCGGATCAAACGCCCCAGGGCGTTCGCGTGCATCGGTCCGGCCCCCCCGAACGCGACGAGCCCGAAGTTCCTGGGGTCGTGCCCGCGCTCGACGCTGACGACGCGCAGCGCGGCGTGCATGTTCTCGTTGACGATCTCCAGAATAGCCTCGGCCGCCTGCTCGACACCCATGCCCAATTGCCCAGCGATGTTCTCGACGGCCTTCCGCGCGGCCTCCTCATCCATCTCCAGCGTGCCCCCGAGGGCGACGCCGGGCGGAATTCGGTGCAACACGACGTTCGCGTCGGTCACCGTCGGGGCCTCGCCGCCGCGCCCGTAAGACGCGGGCCCCGGGTCGGCGCCGGCGCTCGCGGGGCCGACCTGCAAGGCGCCGCTCGCCGAGACAAAGGCGATGGAGCCGCCGCCAGCGCCCACGCTGTGAACATCTACAGCGGGGAACTTGAACTGGAAGTACCCAAGCTGGATGTCGCGCCGCACCGGAGTCTCACCGTCGCGGCAGAGTGAAACGTCTGTGGATGTGCCGCCCATGTCGAAGGTAAGGATGTCGAGGACCCCGATCTCACGGGCCAGGTAGGCCGAGCCCGTAACGCCGCCTGAGGGACCCGACAACGCTATCTGGATCGGACGCTCTGCGACGGCCTCCGTGCTCATCGCACCTCCGTCGGAGCGGACGATGGAGAGCGCTCCGCCGAACCGCTTATCCTTGATGGACTTCTCGAAGTTCCGCATATACAGCACGGTGCGCGGCTGCACCGCCGTGTTCACGACGGTCGTCAGCGTCCGCTCGTACTCACCATATTCCTGGCCGATATCGGCCGAGATTGATACTGAGAGATCGGGATACTCCTCACGCACGACTTCCCGCGCACGACGCTCGTGCGCCGGGTTCACGTACGAGTTCAGGAAACCGATGGCGAGCGACTCGACGCCGCGGTCGACGAGTCGCTTGACTGCCTCGCGCACCTCGTCCTCGCTTAGCTCTTCGAGTACGTCGCCTGAGGAGGTCATGCGTTCCGAGATACCGACAGTGTCCGTCGGGTCGGCGGGAGGGTCGGGTTTCTCGAGGGCCATCCAGCCGTAGAGCGGGCCTGGGGTCCAAGCGCGGGCGAGGTGCAGTATCTGCTCGTGCCCCTTCGTCGTAAGTAGGCCCACACGCGAGCCGGTGTTCGTCAGGATCATGTTCGTCACCACGGTCGTGCCGTGAAAGAACAAATTGAGGTCGGGAAAGGAGATCCCGACCTTCCCGCAGACAGCCTCTATGCCCTCGACCACCCCCTGTGACGGGTCCTCCGGCGTCGAGAGCACCTTGCCCTCGGTAAGCCCGCCACTCTCCTCGTCGAAGATGAGGACGTCCGTGAAAGTACCACCGACGTCTACGGCAACGTTGTACATGTGTTCCTCCCTCTGGTCGGATGCTTTTGGCCAACCGCTAATGGCCAACCACTCATGGCTCATACGAAATTTCCCGCTTTGTGAACCTGCCCTGGTAGCTCTTTGTCGAGTTGCTCCGACAGCCACGCGGCCACTCCGATGAGGGCGTCCAGGTCTATTCCTGTGTCGTATCCCATGCCGTGCAGGAGGTAGACGAGGTCCTCCGTCGCGATGTTTCCTGTGGCACGCGGGGCGAAAGGGCAGCCGCCCGTGCCGCCGACGGACGCGTCGAGTACCGTCGCGCCGCTCTCCACGGCGGCTGCGGCGTTGGCTATGCCGGTGTTGCGGGTGTCGTGGAAGTGGCAACCGGTCGTGATGCCGTGGGAGGTGACGCCGTCTACAAGCTCTCGGACCTGGCTGGGTACGCCGACCCCTATGGTGTCGGCGAGTATGATCTCGTCGGGGATGGATTCCGCGACCGAGCCGGCGATCTCGAGTACGTGGCCTGGCTCGACCTTTCCTTCGAACGGGTCACCGAAGGCGGCAGATAGCGTGATGGAGACGCGCACGCCGTCTAGTCTTGCCCGCTCCACGAGCCGGGCAGCGAGTTGCGTCGCGTCTTCGACGGTGGTGTTCTGGTTGCGCTCCGCGAAGGTCTCGGTTACGGGGAAGGCGTAGCGCACTTCGTCCACCCCGGCTTCAATGGCCCGCTCGTAGCCCCTCTCGTTGAGGACGAGCCCAGCGTAGCTCGTGCCGGGGGAACGTTCGATCTCAGTCATCACTTCCTCCGCGCCGGCCATCTGCGGTACTCGCTTGGGGTTGACGAAGCTTGCCGCCTCGACTCGCGGGACGCCGGCCGCGGCCAACTTATCGCATAGCGTGGCGCGAACATCGGGACTCAGTGTTCTGTCTTCGTTTTGAAGGCCGTCGCGGGGGCCGACGTCGACTATCTCGATGCGCACTAGACGATGCCCCGCTCGCGTAGATTATCGAGGTCGTCCTCGCTCATCCCGAGCACTTCTCTGTACACCTCGTCGTTGTGCTGGCCGAGAAGGGGTCCTGTCCAGCGAACTTCTCCTGGTGTCTCTGAGAGGCGGGGTACCACGTTCTGCATGGGGAACGGTCCGATCTCGGGGTCTTCAACTTCGACGATGTTGTGGCGGGCAGCGTACTGCTCGTCGGCAAGCATGTCCTCCGCTGTAAAAAGCTTTCCGGCAGGGACACCCGCCTCCCTCATGGCCTCGAGCACCTCTTCAACGGTCCTCTGCCCCGTCCACTCGGAGATCAGACCGTCTAGCTCCTCCTGGTTCTCGCCGCGGGCGTGGTGGGTGGCGTAACGCTCGCCCTCGGCCCACTCTGGGTGTCCTAGAGCCTCCGCGAAGCGTCCGAAGACGGTGTCGGCGTTGGCCCCGATCACGATGTAGTCCCCCTCGCTCGTTGGATACGTGTTCGACGGCGCCACGAACGGGAGGATGGCCCCTGTGCGTCCCCTAAGGTGCCCCGTTAGCGCGTATTCCGGGATGGTGCTCTCCATGAGCGCGAGAACGGCCTCGTAGATGCCCACGTCGACTATCTGTCCCTTGCCGCCGTTGGCCTCGCGGTTGTATAGAGCAGTAACCGCGCCCAGGGCCCCGAAGGTGGCTGCGAGCGAGTCGCCGAGGCTGATACCAACCCGCGGTGGCGGACGGTCGGGGAAACCTGTAACGTGCCTGATCCCACCCATCGCCTCGCCGATGGAGCCGAACCCAGCCTGGTCTTTGTATGGTCCCGTCTGCCCATAGCCCGAGACCCGCACCATGACGAGACCGGAGTTGATAGAACTAAGGTCGTCGTAGCCGAGACCCCACCGCTCCAGCGTACCCGGCCTGAAGTTCTCTACTACGACGTCAGCACCCGAGATAAGACGGCGGGCGAGATCCTGCCCGTCATCTTCCCGCAAGTTGAGGGTGACGGACTTCTTGTTGCGGGCGATGATGGGCCACCACAGGGTGCGGCCCTCTTTGCGATGCCTCCCCCAGACGCGCATGGGGTCGCCCTTTCCCGGCGGTTCGAGCTTTATGACCTCCGCGCCGAAGTCGGCGAGGAGTTGTCCACAGAAAGGACCTGCGAGAAGACTGCCCATCTCGACTACGCGCACGCCTTCGAGGGGACGCATCCCGTTGCCCGCTTCAGCCACCCATGTCCTCCTTCAAGGCTCCTATTACGAAGTCGCGTCCCTCGTAGACGTGCTCGCGCATGATGATCTCCGCCCCCTCCGCGTCGCCTTTCTCCAGGGCTTCCAGGATCCGACGGTGGTAGTGGTTCGAGATGACCCGCTCGTGCGGCGTGTACCAGAAGAAGGCCTTGAACATGAGCGGTATCTCGACGGTGCGGTTGATGAGGCGACCCAGGCGCCTGTTGCGGCTCGCGACGATGATAGTCCCGTGGAACTCCTGGTTGAGCGCGACGAGCGCTCGGATCTCCTCCTCGTGGTCGCTGAACCTGCCGGGGAGCCCTTCCATCTGTCCCGCCAGCTCCCCCAACCGCCCGAGCTCGCCGCTATGTATGCGCCCCGCCGCCCGCCTGGCGGCGTGGCCTTCGAGCACGGCGCGCAAGTCGTAGATGTCCCACACGTCCTCGATGGAGAAAGAACACACGTTGGCCCCGCGGTTCGGCGCGATCTCGACGAGCCCCTCGGCCTCGAGCATGGTGAGAGCCTGACGTATTGGCGTCCGGCTGACCCCAAGCTTCGCCGCAAGTTGCTCCTCGACGAGCCGCTCGTCAGGACCGTACTCACCGGTGAGGATCAAAGCCCGCAACCGCTCGAGAACCCCGGCAGGCCGCGACTCCCGCCCCACATCCCACAAAACACGCCCCACACAGACCCCCGTTCGTTACTAGCGGAGAACCCTTGTATACAATCTTAGGGACCCTCAAACCTTGTGTCAAGAATTTCAAGCTCGGGGAGGGCTTGCATGGTTCCGTCCAGGATTAGTGTTCTTTCACCTCTACGAGCACGGCGCCTCCGGGGACGAGGGAGCCCTCATCGAAGGGGAGTGACTGGACCACCCCGGCGTGTGGCGCGGAGACGGGTTGCTCCATCTTCATCGCCTCGAGGACGAGGAGGAGCTGTCCCTCTTCCACCTCCTGGCCCTCTTCGACTAGCATCTTCACGACCGTACCCGGCATGGGCGCCGTAAGGCTCGCCGCGGCGTCGGCGCCAGGGCCGGCTTCGTCCACGGTCGGCGGCGAGGGCTTTCGCAGCATGTGCGTCACTCCGCGCAGCGAGATCACAATTTCTTCCGCGTTCGCTACTATCCCCGCCTCGCCCGGTTCCCCATCGACGAGAGCCCGGATGCGGCCGTCTCCGTAATAGAGGACCTCGACGATAGATTCTTCACCTTCGGCGGTTATCCGGAGATGGGCTGCTCCCACGCGCTCTACTGCTACCCCTTGCTCCTCGTAGTGGAGGGTGCTCGCGCCGAGCAGGCGCCAGGGTCCCGCGGCGAACGGGTCAGGGGATACCGGAATGCGATGGAGCTCCGCGGCCGAGGCGAGGATCAAAGCTTCACGCGGGACGGGCTCAGCGGCCTGAGGCTCCGTGAGGCGGTGTTCTTCCAGAAAGCTGGTTGTTGTCTCGCCCGACTCGAAGGCCGGGTTGGCCGCGATGCGCCTGAGGAGCGGGAGGTTCGACGAGGGTCCCAGGATCTCGTAGTCGGCGAGGGCCCGACGGAGGCGGCGGACGGCGGCGGGGCGGTCGGGGGCGGAGACGATCAACTTCGCCAGCATCGCGTCGTAGTTTAGTGGGACTACGTCCCCCGTCTCGAACCCCGCATCGTTGCGGATTCCGGCTCCCTCGGGCATCGCAAAGGTTTCGAGGAGCCCGCCCGATGGCATCCCATTCTCGTCCTCGGCGTAGATGCGCACCTCTATAGAGCTGCCCCGCAAGGTCACGTCGTCCTGGCAGAGGGGAATAGGTTCCCCCGCTGCGACGGCGAGCTGCAGGTGGACGAGGTCGAGGCCCGTTACCAGTTCCGTCACGGGGTGTTCGACCTGCAGCCGAGCGTTCATCTCCAGGAAGTAGAACTCGTCGCTGGCTTCACCCTTCTCGAGGAGGAACTCAACTGTGCCAGCGTTGGTGTAGCCGGCCTCCCGGGCGAAGCGGACGGCGGCGTTGCAGATGGAGGCACGCAGATCGGGGTGCAGGGCCGGGGATGGAGCTTCCTCGACGACCTTCTGGTGTCGGCGTTGGATCGAGCACTCGCGTTCGAAGAGGTGTATGACGTTGCCTCTCTGGTCCCCGATCACCTGCACCTCCACGTGCCTCGGGTCCTCGACCAGCTTCTCGAGGAACACCGACCCGTCCCCGAATGCCGCCTCGGCCTCCCGGCGCGCCCCCCTTACGGCCTCGATGAAATCGTCCTCGTCTGTAACGGCCCGCATCCCGCGTCCCCCGCCCCCGGCGCTCGCCTTGACCAGGACTGGAAAGCCAATGCGACGGGCTTCTTCCTGGAGCCGGGCTTCACCCTCGTCCTCTCCGTCGTAGCCGGGAATCGTCGGCACGCCTGCCCTGCGCGCGAGCTCCTTAGCCCTCACCTTGTAACCGACGGTGTCCATCGCCCCGGGTGGGGGTCCGACCCAGACTGCACCGGCAGACTGCACTGCCCTGGCGAACTCAGCGCTCTCCGAGAGGAAACCGTAGCCTGGATGCACGGCTTCGGCCCCAGACTGCTCGATCGCTTCGACCAGTCGCCCGACGCTGAGGTAGCTCTCGGAAGCCGGTGCAGGACCGAGAAGGTACGCCTCGTCGGCGAGACGGCGGTGCATCGCGTGTTCGTCCGCCTCCGAGTAGACGGCGATGCTCTTTATGCCGAGCTCGCGGCAGGCGCGGATGATGCGAACCGCTATCTCGCCGCGGTTGGCTATGAGCAAGCTTTCGAAGCTCAACGCTCTTTTCTCCAGCGCGGGGCGCGTTTCTCCAGAAAGGCCGACAGTCCTTCCTGGCCTTCTTCGCCGGTGCGCAGCTCGGAGATCACACGCGTGGTCAGGCCCGGCGCCTCCATCGGCTCCGTCGTTTCGAGCCGGTGTAGCAGAGCTTTGATGGTCGCCTGGGCGACCGGGCCTCCTTGCAGGAGTTCCCCGAGCTTCCTTTCGACTGCTCCTTCGAGTTCATCTCCCGGCACGACCTCATGAACAAGCCCTATATCCTGCGCCCTCTTGGCGCCGAAGCGCTCGCCCGTGACGAACAAAGATCTTGCGTGCGAAGTTCCGACCTTGCGCGCGACGAAGGGTGAGATCGTGGCCGGCGCGATGCCGAGCCTTACCTCCGAGAAGGCAAACCGTGTCTCCCCGCCGGCCACGGCCACGTCGGCTACGGCGACGAGGCCGGCCCCACCCCCCATCGCCGCCCCGTGGACCTTGGCTACCACGGGCTTCGGGCACTCGTCTATCGTATAGAACATCGTCGCCAGGCGGCTGGCGTCCTCCAGGTTCTCCTCGTAAGAGAAGGCGGCCGTCTCGCGCATGTACCTTATGTCCGCGCCCGCGCAGAACGAGCGGCCCTCACCCGCGAGCACCACGACCCGCACCCTTTCGTCGTCGGAGATCTCCTCGAAGCAGCGCGTCAACTCCTCGATGAGGTCCGCGTTCAGCGCGTTGTGTGAGTCCGGGCGGTTTAGGGTGACGGTCGTCACCGTGCCATCTTCTGTCTTATGCAGGTGGTCGTAAGGCATCAGGCCCCAGCCGTCAGGTTGTCCGCCAACCGCGTTACCGGGGTCTCGGTACGATGAGAGTCGATGTATGCACGAACATAAATCACGCTAACTCCTTCCTGATGCCTGAAACCTACAAAACCTACATCCTGAAGACGCCGAATTTGGTCGCCTGTAGCGGGGCGTTCGCGGCGGCAGAGAGGCCCAGCGCCAATACCATCCTCGTATCCACCGGGTCTATGACACCATCGTCCCAAAGCCTCGCGGTCGAGTGGTACGGGTTGCCTTCTTCCTCGTATTTCTCGAGGATCGGGGCCCTGAATTCGTCACGCTCGTCTTCATCCATCTCTTTGTCTTCGCGCCGCAGGTTCTCTTCCTGCACGGTGAGCAGGACGTTGGCCGCCTGCTGGCCGCCCATCACGCTGATGCGTGCGTTGGGCCACATCCAGAGGAAGCGCGGCGAGTAGGCCCTGCCGCACATCCCGTAGTTGCCGGCCCCGAAGGAACCGCCCAGGATCACGGTGAACTTCGGGACGCTGGCGTTGGCGACGGCCATGACCATCTTGGCCCCGTCCCTGGCGATGCCCCCGGCCTCGTACTCCTTTCCGACCATGAAGCCCGTGATGTTCTGCAAAAACACGAGCGGGATGCCGCGGGAGCAGCACAGCTCTATAAAGTGGGCGCCCTTTAGCGCGCTCTCGGAGAAGAGGATGCCGTTGTTGGCAAGGACGCCTACCGGGTGGCCCATGACACGTGCGAAGCCACAAACCAGCGTCTCGCCATAGAGTGGCTTGAACTCGTGCAGCCGGCTGCCGTCTACGGTCCTGGCGATGACCTCCCTGACGTCGTAGCCCTGCCTGTAGTCGCTCGGGACGACGCCGTAGAGGTCTGCCGGGTCGTACAGCGGCTCCTCGGGCTCCTCGACTGTCCAGGGCATCTCCTTCTCTCGGTTCAGATTCTCGACTATCGAACGCACTATCGCGAGGGCGTGTTCGTCGTCTTCGGCGAAGTGGTCGGCGACGCCGGATCGGCGGGTGTGGACGTCGGCGCCTCCGAGCTCTTCCGCGGTGACCTCTTCGCCGGTTGCCGCTTTCACGAGGGGAGGTCCGCCGAGGAAGATCGTACCCGTCCCCTTGACGATGACGACTTCATCGCTCATCGCGGGCACGTACGCCCCGCCGGCCGTGCAGCTGCCCATAACCGCGGCGACCTGGGGTATGCCCTTGGCGCTCATCTGCGCCTGGTTGTAGAAGATGCGCCCGAAGTGCTCGCGGTCGGGGAAGACCTCGTCCTGGAGGGGGAGAAACGCGCCGCCTGAGTCCACAAGATAAAGGCACGGCAGATAGTTCTGCTCGGCCACCTCCTGTGCCCGCAGGTGCTTTTTGACCGTCATCGGGTAGTAGGTGCCGCCCTTCACGGTCGCGTCGTTGGCGACGACCATTACCTCGCGCCCCGAGACACGCCCGATGCCGGTTACCAACCCCGCAGCGGGGACCCTTCCGTCGTACATCTCGAAGGCCGCCAGGGGCGAGAGCTCCAGGAAGGCCGTTCCGGGATCGAGGAGGCGTTCGATCCTCCTACGCACCGGCAGCTTGCCGCGCTCCCTGTGCCGCCTCTGGGCCTTCTCCCCCCCACCGCGCCTGGCCTCGGCGGAGCGTTCACGCA
Source organism: uncultured Rubrobacteraceae bacterium (assembly GCA_963830075.1). GTDB lineage: Bacteria > Actinomycetota > Rubrobacteria > Rubrobacterales > Rubrobacteraceae > Rubrobacter_D. The sequence continues at coordinate 130,832 of CAWHLD010000009.1, forward strand.
ACTCGTCCATGAGCACCCCGAACCGTTCCGCGTTCTCCGCGAACGCGTCGCCCTTCGTATCCACAAGGGTCGTAAGCTTGCCCATCCCTCCCCGTTTGGTTGGTTCGTCCTTGGGAGCATGTTAGCTATCACTTCCCCCATGCGCCACTCAAGATGCCGATAGGACCGGGGCATTGCGCCCGCAGAGGTTGGAGATTCGACCGCGCCACGTCAGTCACGAAGATCCCACACAAAGTATGCGCGAACCCATTTCCGCACCTGTTTCGTGGGGTAGACTAAGGAGGCAAAAGCGGCCGAAGCAGGGTCGGTACGAGGAGGCGTGGTAGTGGATAGAGCGAGGACTGGACGAATTCCGAAGCGGGTCTTGACCGTGGCCATGGGCCTCGTTCTCGTCGCGGCGCTTGGCGTTGGCGTGGTAGCCGCTGGCGCCCAGGGAAACCCACCCGAGAGGCTCACCGAGCAAGAGCTTCTCGCCCGCGTAAGCGCCGCCCCCGAGGACGCACCCGACTTCAGCGCGACCTTAAGCGCCGAGCAGACGCTCGTCCCCGAAGGCCTCCTCGGCGCCTCCGAAGGAGGCAGCTCAGGAGACACCGGACCGCGAACCGCCCGCGTCTGGCGCGGCGGCCCCGACAAACTGCGCGCCGAGCTTCAGGGCGCTAACGGGGACAAGGTCCTCGTCACGAACGGCGACCAGGTGAGCGTCTACGACGGCGCATCCAACACGCTCAAGACCGGTGAGAAGCCTGAAGCCGCGCCTGACAGTGCTGCCGGTACAGACGGGCTGCCGGGGGCCGCGCCGGAGGAAATAGACGAGGTTCTGGCGGAGATCGCGCCGTCAAGCAAACTCACGACCGGGACTCCGGTAGAGGTCGCGGGACGCTGGGCGTACCCGCTGACCCTTGAGCCCAGGGACAAGAGCGTGACGCTCGTCGAGCGCGTCGAGGCGCTCGTCGACACGGAGACCTTCGTGCCGCTTCGCCTGGAGCTGTATGCCGACGACCGGCCCGAGCCGGTAGCCCGCTATGAGGCCCAGGACTTCCGGGTCGGCCCCGTCCCAGACGCGAGCTTCGAGTTCGAGACACCGCCGGGCGCCACGGTCGAGCGGCCCGAGCCCCGGAACGACCGCGCGGATGGGTACCGCGAAGGCGCCGGGCCTCGGAAGGCCACGTCAGTAGCGGAGGCGGGCGAGCTCGCAGGGTTCGCTGTCAGAGGGCTGCCCGAGGCGCCGGGGGGCCGGCAGCTGGAGGAGATAAGGGTCATGGACGGTGGTGCGGTTCTGACCTACGGGTCTGACTGGGGGGCTGTGGTCCTCACCGAGATGGACGGTAACAAGGAAAAAGATCTGCCTGCTCGCGGCGTGGGGAATCAAGAAGCCGAGTTGATGATTCCGGCCGTCGATCTCGGCGGGGTCAGGGCGCGCGAGCTCTCCACACCAGTGGGAACGGTCATCTCCTGGAGCGAAGGTGGCGTATCGTACACGCTCGCCGGGAGCGTACCGGCCGCCGAACTCAGGGGTGTTGCCCGCGGGCTACTGGCCCGGTAGCCGGTGGAGGCTGCTTCGGTACTCGAGGTTCGGGGCTTTACCAAGAAGTTTGGGGATTTCGTCGCGGTTGATTCCCTCAGTTTCAAGGTGCGCCGGGGGGACGTGTACGGGTTCCTCGGTCCCAACGGGAGCGGCAAGAGCACCACGATCCGGGCCGTATTCGGCCTCGTCGAGCCGACCGAGGGTGAGGTACGCTTGCTCGGGAGACCAGCTGGCAGGCCCGGGGGGCGCGAGGGCGTCGCCGGCTTCGTGGACGCGCCAGGCTTCTACGATTACCTCTCAGCACGTGACAACCTCAAGGTCCTCGCCGCCGCCGACCGGCGCAAGGGGGAGCCGCCGATGGCGAGGGTTCTGGAAACGGTTGGGCTTCTCGGGCGGGAGCGGGACAAGGTCAAGACGTATTCGACGGGGATGAAGCAGCGGTTGGCGATAGCCTCCGCGCTAATTCGGGAGCCTGAGGTCTTGATCCTTGACGAGCCGACGAACGGGCTGGACCCTGGTGGGATGCGCGACGTGCGCGCGCTCATCCGGCGCCTCAACGAGGAAGGCCTGACGATCTTCCTCTCCAGCCACCTCCTCGCAGAGGTCGAGCAACTGTGCAACCGGGTGGCCCTGATCGGCCACGGCCGCCTCCTCGCCGAAGGCACAATCGCCGAGGTCGTCGGGGGAGACAACGGCCGGCCGGGATACAGGCTCGTGGTAGATGACGCGCAGAGCGCGCTACGAATCCTCGAAGGCGTCACGGGCGCATCGACAGTCGACGCCGGGCCGTCCGACGGGCTAGAGGGCGAGGAGATAAGGCTCGCTGTTGGCCCGGAGGGACCTGGGCCGGTCGTGCGGGACCTGGTGGCCGGGGGCGTGGCGGTTCTGGCGCTCGTCCCAGCGCGGCCGAGCCTCGAAGATCTCTTTCTGGAGCTGACTGAGGAGCCGCCCTTGACACCGAACAAGGATGCCCTCACTCGCGGAAAGAGCAGGGAGGAAAGCGTGTGATCCGCTGGGAGCTTTACAAGCTCGTGCGCCTGCGGCGGACGCTTTTCGGGCTCGGGGCGACGGCGCTTGTACCCGTGCTATTCGTGGCGGCGCTGGAGATCACGCAGCAGGGCCCGCCCGAAGGTGAGGCCCCCTTCGCCACGCAACTGCTGGACAATGGGCTCGCGGTCCCGCTCGTCACGCTCGCCTTCGCAACCTTTGTCCTGCTGCCGCTCGTAGTCGCGTTCGTCGCCGGGGACGCTGTGGCCGGCGAAGTCTCGGCTGGCACCCTGAAGACGGTCCTCAGCCGCTCTGTGGGCCGGACGGAACTGTTCCTCTCCAAGGCTGTGGCTGTCGGGGTGTACTGCCTCGCGGCACCTGCCGTCCTCGCTGGTGTAGGGCTCGTGGCAGGCTATCTGGCGAGTGGCTTTGCCCCGCTCGCCGGGCTGGGTGGAACGCCGATAAGCGTCGGGCGCGGCATCGCGCTGGTGTGGGGTGGTGCTGGCCTCGTGGCCGTGCCCTTGATGGCGCTCGCCGCGTTCGCGGTCTTCCTTTCCGTCACCACCCAGAATTCGGTGGGCTCGGGCGTGGGCGCAGTGGTCCTCGTCCTGCTCCTTCGGCTCGCCTCAGGCCTCGGCCTCGCGGGGCCCCTCGACCCCTACCTGCTCACGAACCAGTTCGAGGCCTGGCTCAACCTCACCCGCGACCCAATAGCCTGGGAACCGATAGTGCGCTCCCTCTGGGTCAGCCTCCTCTGGGGGGCCTTCTTCCTCGCCGCCGCCTGGGTCGTCTTTATGCGCCGCGACGTGCTTTCTTAGGGCGACTCGCGAAGCGAGCCAGGCATCAGGGGCACGGCTACAGGATTTTCACCCGTTGCCGAGTGGTCGCGCGGATCCCTGGCTACTGGGCGACCATGTGCTCTTTCGCCTCTTCAGCGCTTTCATTGAGCAGGGAGCGGGCGATGATCTGGCGGTTTATCTCGCTCGTCCCCTCCCCTATCTCGTTGATCTTGACCTGACGCCAGTAGCGGGCTACCGCGCTGGCCTCCATGAATCCCTCGCCGCCCCAGATCTGGGCCGCCTGGTCCGCGGCCCGCTTGGCCGTCTCGGAGGCGAAGACCTTGGCCATGCTAGCCTCCCGCCCGAAGGGCCTGCCCTGGTCCCTTAGCCACGCCGCCTTGAGCACCAGGTTGCGTGCGAGCTCTATCTCCATCGCCATATCCGCGAGCTTGAACTGGATGGCCTGAAATTCCGAGATGGACCTCCCGAACTGCTCCCTCTCTTCTGCCCGCGAGAGCGCCTCGTCGAAGCAGGCCTGCGCGAGCCCTACCGAGAGGGCTGCGACGGCGACCCGGCCAGCGTCGAGCGTCGCCAGGAACTGCCTGAAGCCACGTCCGCGTTCTCCGAGCAGGTTCTCTTCAGGCACGCGGCAGTCCTCGAAGTAGAGTGGGTGCTGGTCGGAGGCGCGCCAGCCAATCTTCTCGTAGGCCGGGCCGCGGGTGTATCCAGGTGTGTCCTGGGGGACGATGATCGCGGTAAGCTCAGGCTTCGCGCCGTCCCTGGTCCCCGTGCGAGCGATGACCGTGACACCCCCCGTTATGTCCGTGCCCGAGTTCGTGATCCACTTCTTCGACCCGCTGATTACCCAACCTCCCTCATCGAGCTCCGCCGTCGTCTGCGTCCCCCCGGCGTCGGTGCCTGCCCCCTCCTCCGTCAGGCCGAACGCCCAGAGGCTCTCGCCGGTCGCGCACTTCGAGAGGAACTTTTCTTTCTGTTCTTGCGTGCCGTAGGCGGCGATCGGGGCGCAGCCGAGGGAGATGTGGGCCTCCATCGTTATTCCCACGGAGGTATCTGCGCGTGAGATCTCCTCCAGCGCCAGGTTGTAGGCGACGAAGTCCCCGCCTGAGCCGCCGTACTCTTCGGGGAGCGTCAGACCCATCAGGCCGAGGCTGGCCATCTCGGCGACGATATCGTAGGGAAATATTTGCTCGCGGTCGAGCGTGGCGGCCCGAGGCCGGATCTCACCCTGGGCGAACTCACGCGCCAGATCGCGCCACCGGCGCTGTTCTTCGGTCGGGTCGAAGTTCATGGTAGTCCTCCTGGTCCTTCAGATTGATCGCATGATAGCAGCGCGACGGAACACCTAGCGTACAGATGAACCTGGTCGATGACTATATTGTGCTTTACGAAACTTATGTTTCCCTCGATCGTACTAGGGAACATACGGGAAGGATGATCTTCGACTAAAGGGAGGCACGAATGCTCGGCTCACTAATCTTCTGGATAATCGTCGGTCTAGTAGCAGGCGCGCTCGCCAAGCTCGTCATGCCCGGCGACGATCCTGGCGGCATCATAGTGACGATCCTGATCGGGATAGCAGGGGCCATCGTTGGTGGTTTTCTAGCCGGCCTTATCGGTATAGGCGGTGGCGGCATCATCTGGACCATCATTATCGCCACCATCGGCGCGATCATTCTGCTCGCGATCTACAGGGCTTTCGTCAGCAATCGAGCAGCCAGTTAGTAACGAAGAAGTTTCGAGGGCCGGGGAGCAAAACCCCGGCCCTCTCTTTTTGTCCCGTCCTGCGGGCGCCTGAGCAGTACGAGGGCGAGCAAGGGCCGTTCGCGAACGGCCCCTACACGAATGGTCTTCACGTCGATTCTATTGTCGTGCCCTGTAGACCGTGGCGGTCGACGGCCGCTTCGCGCAGCTTGTACTTCTGGATCTTGCCGCTCGCCGTCATCGGGTACTCTTCGACGAAGTCGACGTACTCTGGGACCTTGTAGTACGCGATGCTCTCGCGGCAATACTCCCTGATGTCCTCCGCGGTCAGTTCGGAGTCCTGGCGCGGCATTACGGCGGCGGCGACTTGCTCTCCGTACTTTTCGTGGGGAACGCCGTAGACCTGGACGTCGGAGACGTCAGGGTGGGAGTAGAGGAACTCCTCGATCTCACGCGGGTAGATATTTTCGCCGCCGCGGATGATCATGTCTTTCGCCCGGCCCGTGATCCTGACGTACCCGTCCTCGTCCATGATCGCGAGGTCCCCCGTGTGCAGCCAACCTTCCTGGTCTATGACCTCGCTGGTCCTGTCCTCCATCTTGTAGTAGCCACGCATGACGTGGTAGCCGCGGGTGCAGAGGTCTCCCTGCTCGTCCGGCCCGACCGCTTCGCCGGTGTCCACGTCTACGATCTTGACCTCGACGTCAGGAAGCTTGCGTCCGACGGTGGAGACCCGCCGCTCCAGCGGGTCGTCGGTCCGCGTCTGGGTGATAACGGGGCTCGACTCGGTCTGGCCGTAGGCTATGGTTATCTCCGAAGCGCCCATCACGTCGACGACCTTCTTCATCACCTCCATCGGGCAGGGTGAACCGGCCATGATCCCGGTCCGAAGCGAGCTCGTGTCATAATTCTCGAAGTCGGGGTGCTCGAGCTCCGCTATGAACATTGTGGGAACCCCGAGGAGGGCAGTGCAGCGCTCCCGGTCCACGGCCTGAAGAACCGTCTCCGCGTCGAAGCTCTCGACTGGTACCATCGTCCCCTCGTGGGTGACGACGTTCAGCGTTCCTAGAACGCACCCGAAGCAGTGGAAGAACGGGACCGGTATGCACACCCTGTCATCGGGACCGAGCTTCATGCACTCACCGATGTAGAAGGCGTTCTTGACGATGTTGGTGTGTGTAAGCTGCACGCCCTTTGGGAAACCCGTCGTTCCCGAGGTGTACTGCATGTTGATCACGTCCTCCGCGTCGAGCGAGTCCTGCCGTCCTCGGAGCGCTTCGGCAGAGACCTCTGACCCTCGTTTCAGGAACTCCCCGAAGCCCATGACGGGTAGATCTTCTGGCGGCTCCGCGCTCATGAGCACGACGTTCTCGAGGTAAGGCAGCCCATCCGCAGAGAGACTTCCGTCTTCCGAATCGGCAATTTCAGGGACGGCGTCCTGCAGGATTCTGAGGAAGTCGGCGCCTTTCGTCCCTTCGGTCAGGAACAGGGCGGCGGCGTCCGATTGCTCGAGCACGTACTTCAGCTCGTGTGCCTTGTAGGCCGGGTTGATGGTGACGAGCACCCCCCCGATCTTGCCCGTCGCGAACTGCAGGGTCACCCACTCGGGAACGTTCTGTCCCCACACGGCGACGTGGTCGCCTTTCTCTATTCCAAGCGCCATGAGCGCGCGGGCACAGTCCTCGACGATGCTCCCGAACTCCGCGTAGGTGTAGCGCAGGCCCCTGTCGGCGTAGACGAGCGCTTCGTCTTCGGGACGCCGCCCTCGTACCAGGTCGAGCAGACCACCTACCGTGAGGCCTTCGATATCCTCGGGGCGCATACTTTCCTCCTCGTCTCGGTCCCCGCCGATGTCTTGCAGTCTAGCATTTCAGCATTTCAGCTAGTCAGCACTTCAGCTTCTTGTTTGCGCCCATAACCAGGGGTACGTAGCTGCTGGCGCGGGAACGACGGCAGAAAACGGCCCTCGCAGAGGGCATGGGTTCACCATCGCAAGCTCTATCCCCTACCCTACTCCCTCAACAAACGTATCGACCTCTCCACCTGGGCTCGCGTCAGTCGTCGTGGCGGGCGGCGATTGACTCCTGCGGCACGAGTACGTCGAGGGCGTTCTGGGCGACGGAGAAGTCCTGCGGGGTCTTGGTCACGAGCTCGCCGTCTATGTTTACTTGGAGGTCGGGTTCGGTCTCGAGCCGAACCCGAGAGGTCCTAAAGTGGTGCACACCCTCGGTCCTGATAAAGTCCCCGCTCTTCAGGTAACGGACGGCCCCGAAAAGATCCCTCTGCCGCCCCAGGTCTATGGCGTAGATGTCGAGGGTCTTGTCGTCTATGCCCGACTCCGCGGCGACGATCATGCCCCCGCCGTAGAAGCGGCCGTTGCCGACGGCGACCTGCAGGAGACGTCCGTACTCGATTGGCTCGTGGTCACCATCTGGGAAGGTGAGCCTGGCGGAGAAGGGTTCGTGCTTGAGGAAAGCCCTAATGGCGGCCACTGGGTAGGCCAGGGGACCCGTGCTCCTCTTCAACCACGGAGAGAGGGCAAGCGTGGCCTCGACCCCTAGTCCCACGGAGGCAACGTTCACGTAGTAGTTTTCGCCGGCGAGCCCGAGGTCCACGTCTACGACCTTGCCGTTCGCGATCGTGGTGCAGGCCTCCTCTATGTCTTCGGGTATCGCGAGGGTCCTGGCGAAGTCGTTGGCCGTGCCGAGGGGCAGGAGGCCGAGGACCACGTCGCGGTTGGCCAGAAAGTCGACGACGGAGCTCACGGTCCCATCGCCACCACCAAGTATCAGCAACCTGTAGCCGTCGTCGAGGACCTCGCGCACCGTCTCGGGGAGCCGCGCCGGGTCCCTGATGGCGTAGGTTACGCCGAGAGGGACGCCCAGCTCCTGAAGCTTGTCCAGGGCCCGGAAGAACGTCTTTTCCCCCGTGCGCGAGCGAGTGTTGACGATAAGCGCCGCCCGCCCGGCGTCAGGGCCACCCCCTGACCCGGCGCTCTCGGCATCTTTTCGGCTCTCGTCTTCAGGCATGGTTTGTAATGCACCTCTTCCTCAAGCTTCTAGGAGTCCGTATACGCTTTCCGCGGGCGAAAGGTTTCGCGCTCCACTCCTGCGTACCTTCGAGTTCGTATACCATATTGTCACACAAGGGCGGGCGGAGGGAGTATGGTGGCCGAGCGGGTTGGTTTCGTAGGCCTTGGTATCATGGGCGCGCCGATGGCCCGGAACCTGATGGAGGCGGGCTACGATCTCGTCCTGTTCAACCGCACGCGTGGCAAGGCCGAGGAACTGGACGAAGGTAATCCCGCCGAAGTTGCGGATAACATCGAAGAGCTGGCACAGAAGTGCGACATCGTCATCACCATGCTTCCGGGTCCGTCAGAGGTCGAGTCGGTCTGCGCCGGAGCAGGGGGACTTCTGGACGGGATGCGCCGGGGAACCTTGCTCATCGACATGAGCACCAGCTCGCCGGTGCTGGCGTGCGAGCTCGCCAGGCTTGCGCGGGAGCGTGGGATCGGGTGGCTCGACGCGCCGGTCTCGGGCGGCGACGTCGGGGCCGTTGAGGGGACGCTCTCGATCATGGCCGGCGGCGAAGAGGAGGACTTCGAGAGGGCGAAGCCTCTCTTCGAGGTCATGGGTGAGACGATCGTGCACGTCGGCGAGAGCGGAGCCGGACAGGTCACGAAGGCCGCCAATCAGGTTGTCGTCGCGCTCGTACTGGAGGCCGTTTCCGAAGCTCTGGTGCTCGGCTCCAAGGGTGGTGTGGACCCTGAGAAGATCATCGACGTGCTCTCCGGTGGTCTGGCCGCAAACAAAGTCATGGAGGTCAAGCGAGGCAAGCTCTTGAACCGTGACTTCGAGCCCGGCGGCAAGGTCGCGTTTCACCACAAGGACCTCGGGATAGCGCTCGAGGCGGGCAGGAAGTACGGTGTCATGCTGCCGGTCACGGCGCTAGTGGATCAGATGTTCGGGGCGCTGGAGGCGAAGGGCAGGGGAGCCTGGGACCATTCGGCCCTGATCACCCTGCTAGAAGAAGGCTCCGAACACCGCATTGGAACCGAGGCGTGAAGCGTCGCGGTCAACGCCCTACCGGGACCGCTCCACCGACGTCGGTCTGTGGCTCTCGGCGGACCTGTAAGCAGCCAGCACGACCTCCAGCGCCCTTAGGCCGTCGAGCCCGCTCGCACCCGATGGTTCGCCCCTGACTACACCGCGCAGGAAGTCAGAGAGCATCAGGGCGTTCATATCCTCACCCGTATACGACCATGCAGGCGTCCCGGTTTCGTGGTCGAAGGTTCTCAATGGCCTGGCGAAGGGATCGACGTCGAGGACCCCCGAGGTACCGGCTATCCTGAGCGCCACGTCGGCCGCGACTGGGAAGCCGTCGCCGCGGGACCAGCTCGGGTCTATGGTGGCGAAGACGCCGTCGGCGACGGGCCCACCTTCTAGCTCCAGGGTCAGGATGCCGGCGTCATCCGTCTCTCCCCCACCGAAGAACGAGCCTACCTCGGCGTAGACGCTCTTCACCTCGACGTCGAGCATCCAGCGGAACAGATCGGCGACGTGGACGGTGTGGTCCATTACGGCGCCTCCTCCAGCCAGCTCGGGGTCGAGAAACCAGCCGTCGGGGATCCGGCCGCGGTTCGCGCCGTTCACGGCAAGCAGGCGCCCGAGGGACCCGCCGCGCACGATCTCCCGCGCGCGGGCTACGGGGGGCAGGTAGCGTACCGGGAAAGCTATCCTGAGCTGGCTGCCAAGGGATTCGGAAGCCTGAATCATATTCCTCGCGTCATCGACCGTCGTCGCGATCGGCTTCTCGCATAGTACGTGCACCCCGCCCCTCAGCGCGGGGATCACATCCCGCGCGTGGTTGTTGTTCTCGGAGCAGACAACGACCGCCTCTACCTCTTCGAACAGGGAGTCCGCTTTGTCGAAGAAGCGCACGCCGAAGTTCTCCGCGGCCCTCGCACCACGTTCCGCGTCCTCGTCCGCGATCCCGACGAAATTGGTCTCGCCGAGGTCTCTGAGCACGGCGGCGTACGCAGAGGCGTGGGAGTGGGCGAAGCTGACGATACCGACCCTTACGCTCACCTGCGACCTCCCAGCGTCACAGGCGCTCCCGAGAGTACAGACTCGGTAGCGGCCAGGCTTATCTTGAGCGCTTCATAGGCATCGCGCCCCTCCACGATCGACTCCGTTCCTGTCGCGATGCACCTGATGAAGTGCGCCAACTCGGCTCTGTAGGGGCTTTTGCCGGCGGTGAGGTCGGGAACATCACCAGGGGCGTCCTGGCCCCTGATCATCTCCAGCGTGTCCGGCTCTGTGCTATCTGTGGTAAGGAGGCCGCGGCTTCCCGCGACCTCGATGGAGTAGTTGAAGGGACCGGGGTATCCCCAGTGACCCTCGACGTGGGCGATGGCCCCGCTCTGAAAACGGAGGGTTACGAGAGCGTAATCGAGGCGGTTGTACTCGCGCCCAAGGAGGCCACGCGCGTAGACCCTTTCTACCTCGCCGAGCGTCCAGCGCAGGAAGTCGAAGTCGTGGATCACCAAATCGAGCAACACGCCGCCGCTGACGCGCCAGTCCGCGTACCAGTCGTTCCAGCCGAGGAGGAAGGGCGAACGGCGGCTGGTGCGCACCACCCCGACATTCCCGAGGTCGCCGGCGTCGATCTTCTCCTTGATCCCCACGTACTCAGGGAAGAAGCGCACGACGTGCCCAACAAAGAGACGGGGGCCGCCGTATGAGAAAGCGCCCAGGATCTCTTGTGCGTCCTCGATGGTGCGGGCTATCGGTTTCTCCAGGATGACGTGCCTGCCCTCCCTCGCCGCCCTGACCGCGAGGTCCCTGTGAAAGGCCGTGGGCAGGCAAACATCCACGACCTCGACGTCCTCAGCGTCGACCATTTCCTCGTACGAACCGTAAGGCCGGGCGCCTGCCAGCTCCGCGCCCGCCACGGCGCTCTCGAAACGGGCGTCGACGACGCCGACCACTTCGGCATCGGGGATGTTGGCGTAGGCGTTCAGGTGAACGCCACCCATAAAGCCCGCTCCTACCAGGCCGATCCGCACCAGTGTCCCCCTCTTGTTGTGTCCAAGGCTAGGATTCCTGGCCTTGCCGGATAAAGCTTTCGAGTTGTTCCTTGAGGGTCCGAGCGGCTTCCTCGGGCAGTATATCCCCAGCAAGGGAGGCGTTGAACTGCTCCTGCATCTCGAGGGACATGTCCGAGTAATACGGTGAGACGGGCCTCGGGCGGGTGTGCTGGAGGGCCTCTCGGGCGAGCGGGACGACGGGAACGCTCTCCTGGATCTCGGGGTCTTCGTAGAGCGACTTCCTGGTCGGCAAATACGATCCTTCGATCGCCCTGAACTTCTGCTGCTCGGGCGCGGTTAGAAACTCGATGAACTTCCAGGCGGCTTCGGGGTACCTCGAGCTGCTGCTGATGTAGAGTGGCTGGTCTCCCACCGTGCCGTTGCCCGGTTTCCCGTCGGCCGACGGCAGCTCCGAAACCCCGACTTGATCCGGCTTGAGCTTCGACTCAGCCGGGTCGCCGGTGAGGGCGTAGACGTAGGGCCACTGGCGCAGGAAGACCGCGTCACCGTTCAGGAATGCGCCTGCCGACTCGTCCTCCTTGTAGACCGAGACCGCCTGCGGCGAGACGCCGTCGGTGATCATGGCCCGCTCCATCTGGAGGCCCGCTATGGCCTGGGGACTATCGACGAGGACCCTTGTCGGGTCGGCGGGGTCGAGGACGTTGCCACCGGCGCCCCAGATATATTCACAGCCGTTGCACACCCCGCCTTCGTACCTCGCGCCCTGGAAGAGGAACCCGGACCTGATGTCCGACTCCTCGAGCACCTTGCGTGACATCTGCTTGAGTTCGTCCCAGGTCTTGGGTGGACCGTCGTAGCCGCTCTTCTCCAGCAGGTCCTTGCGGTAGTAGAGAAGTCCCGTGTCCGTGTACCAAGGCATGGCGTATGGCTTGCCTTCGTAGATGATGGCCTCGACCGAGCCGGGCAGGAACTCCTGCTGTTGGCTTTCGGGGAACCGGTCCGTGAGGTCGGAGACCCAGCCGCTCGCGGCCAGCTCGGCGGTCCAGATGACGTCGCCAAGGATCACGTCGAGGTCTTCACCGCCGGCCTGGAACTGGGTCCTGAGCTTGTCCAGGCGCTGTCCGGTGTCGGCGTTGCCCTCTTGGAAGATGACCCTGTACTTGCCCTTGTTTTTCTCGTTGAACTGGCTGATGAGCTTCGCAATGGTCCCTGTATCGTCGGGAGAGGCGGTGAAGTACAGCTCCGTCGGGCCCCCGCCCTGCCCGCCGCCACCGCAGCCAGCGGCCCCGAGGAGCGCGGCACCGGCGAGCCCGGTCCCACCCACCTTCAGGAATTCCCTACGCGAGAGGCTCCCTGGTCGTTTTCTTCTCTGTCCCATACGCTCCTCCCTACCCGAGCAGCCACTCGTGGTCTGGGTCGTTCCTGATCTTCCACTCGCGCACCGGGCCGGCCATGACGTTGAGGTAGTAGAGGTCGTAGCCGGGCGGCGCCGACACGGCGTGGTAGCCGCGGGGGACGAGCACGGTGTCGCCATCGGCGACGGTCAGCGTCTCGTCGAGCGATCGGTCTTCTGTGTAGACCCACTGCAACGCGAAGCCCTGGTCGGGTTGCACCCTGTGGTAGTAGGTCTCCTCCAGGTAGGATTCGTTGGGTAGATCCTCCGTGTCGTGTTTATGTGGCGGGTAGCTCGACCAGTGGCCTCCTGGTGTGATCACCTCGACGACCAGTAGCCGCTCGGCTGGCTGGTCCTGCATCAGTATGTTCGTGATCGTGCGCTCCATGTTGCCCGAACCGCGGGTGCTCGCCTCGGTATCCCCGGGTTGGATCAGGCGCGCCTGAGCACCCTCGTCGGCGGGCGCGGAGCAAACAGCGACCTCCAGGTAGGTTACGGCCTCGATCCTGTAGTCTGTGCCTGGCGGCAAATACACCGCGTACGGCGGTCCCTCGAAGACGCTGCCCCGCTCTCCTACGCCCCTCCACTCGTCGTCTGCCGCAGAGACGTCACAGTACCCGGAGAGGACGACGAGGCAGACCTCATTGGCGTCTGTAGCACGCTCCACGGTCTCCCCGTCCGCGAGCCGCAGCACCTCGAAGCCGACGTACTCCCAGCCGGCCGAGCGCGGGGTCACCTTGAGGACGCTTCCCACCTCGTCGGGACGGACGTTGCTACCTACGATAAGGTCCGGCACGCGGTTGACCCCTCTCTGAAGCCTGATACCTCCTTCACAGGTACCTGCGTTCTTCGCCCTTGTTCTTCGCGTACTCCTCGCGGGCCGAAACGACGGACTCCATCTCCGAGACCTCGGCGACGGGCACGTCCCAGAACGAGTCGTAGTCGGGCACCCCCTCGTAACGGTCGACGGGAATGTGGATCACCACCGTCTTCGCCACGCCTTTGGCGACTGCGAGCGCCTCGTTCAGCTCCGCGATGCTCTGGGGCCGGATCACGTGCGCCCCCAGGCTCTCGGCGGCTGTAGCGAGGTCTACGGGCAGGACATTGACAGGCACCTCCTCCGAGTCGAGGCCGATGGAGCCATCTTTACGGTAGCGGTAGTGGGTCCCGAAGCCGTCCGAGCCGACGGAGCGGGAGAGCGATCCGATGGAGGAAAACCCCGAGTTGTCTACCAACACGATAGTGAGTTTGCGGTTCTCCTGGATGGAGGTGACGATCTCGGAGTTCATCATCAGGTAGGAACCGTCGCCGCACATGACGTAGACCTCGCGCTCGGGGGCGGCCATCTTGACGCCGAGGCCGCCGGGGATTTCGTACCCCATGCACGAGTAGCCGTACTCTACGTGGTAGCCCTTCGGGTCGCGCGTCCTCCAGAGCTTGTGCAGGTCGCCCGGCATGGAACCGGCCGCGCAGACTACGACATCCCTGGGATCGGAGAACGCGTTTACGGCCCCAAGGACCTCGCTCTGGGCCGGCAAGGGTGTGTGTTGCAGTCTGTAGAGCCGACCGACCTCCCCGTCCCAATCCTGCGCTTCGCGGGCGTTCTGCTCCCTGTAGCCTTGCTCTACCCCGTAACCTGCAAGGGAATCGTCCAGGGTTTCGAGCGTGGCGCGGGCGTCGCCGACGAGGGCGGTACCGGCGTGCTTGTTGGCGTCGAGGTCGGCGACGTTTATGTTGACGAAGCGCACGTCGGGGTTCTGGAACGCGGTCTTGGAGGCCGTGGTGAAGTCGCTCCAGCGGGTGCCGACGCCGATTACGAGATCGGCCTCGCGGGCGGCGCGGTTCGCGGCGAAGGTTCCCGTCGCGCCGACGGCGCCAAGGGCGCACGGGTGATCGTAAGGCATCGAGCCCTTTCCGGCCTGGGTTTCCCCAACGGGGATGCCGGTACGCTCGCAGAAGCGTTGCAGAACTTCCGTTGCCCCAGAGTAGATCGTGCCTCCGCCGGCCACTATCATTGGCCGGCGGGAAGATTGAATCTCGGCCACGGCCCGTTCCATCGTACCCGCATCGGGCAACGTCCGCCCGGCGTGCCAGACCCGCTTCTCGAAGAACTCTTCCGGGTAATCGAAGGCCTCGGTCTGGACGTCTTGCGGGAGCGCGAGCGTCACGGCCCCGGTCTCGGATTGGTTCGTGAGAACGCGCATGGCGGCGAGGGCGACAGGTACAACCTGCTCGGGACGCACGACCCTGTCGAAGTATCGGGAGACGGGCCGGAAGCAGTCGTTTACGGAGAGGGTTCCGTCGTGGGTGGCTTCGAGTTGTTGCAGAACGGGGTCTGGGGCGCGCGAGGCGAAGACATCGCCGGGCAAGAGCAGAACGGGTAGGCGGTTGATCGTGGCCAGGGCGGCCCCTGTAACCATGTTGGTCGCGCCTGGTCCGATGGAGGTGGTGCACGCGAGCGTCTGAAGGCGATCCTTCTGGCGGGCGTATGCCGACGCCACGTGTACCATCGCCTGCTCGTTGCGGGCCTGGTAGTAGGGTAGGTCGTCGGAGTACTGCTGAAGCGCCTGACCGACGCCGGCGACGTTCCCGTGGCCGAAGATCCCAAAGCATCCGGCGAAAAAGCGCTGCTCGGTCCCGTCCCGCTCCACGTACTGCTGCGTCAGGAAACGAACCAGCGCCTGGGCCGCAGTCAACCTTACCGTACCCAAGGGATCATCGCCTTTTCGGACTCGGAGAGCGGCACGCACCGGTCCCCGTTCTTCTCGAACAGCTCACACATCGGAAGACTTCTCCAGCAGGTCTTCGATCTCCGCGCGGGTCGGCATGTCGTCGGCGCAAGCTAGCCGAGAGGCGACGATCGCGCCGGCTGCGTTGGCGTACCTGATGGCTCTCTCTGCGTCCCACCCGGAGAGGAGGGCGTGGCATAGCGCTCCGCCGAAAGCATCGCCGGCGCCGAGGCCGTTGACGACGTCGACCTGTATCGGGGGTGCTTCGGAGACGCCGGCGCTGGTACGGGCGAGCACACCTTCAGCACCGCGCTTGACTATCGCGAGGTCGAGGCCCATCTCTAGCAGAGCCTCGGACGCCTCGAACGGATCACCGGCGCCGACGGCCACCTCGACCTCAGATTGGTTGCCAACGGCCACGGTCGCGTGTCGCAGCGCTTCCCTGTAGCAGTTGCCTGCTTTCTCCTGTGATTTCCAGAGCATCGGCCTGTAGTCGAGGTCGAAGACTGTTATCCCCGCCGGTCGATGCTCGAGCGCTGCCAGGGTTGCTGTGCGGCTCGGCTCGTCTGAGAGACCTGTGCCCGTGATCCAGAACAAGGGAGCTGCGGAGATCCCTTCGAAATCCAGGTCTTCGACCGTCACGTTCATGTCAGGAGCCTTGGGCTCGCGGTAGAACAGGATCGGGAAGTCGTCGGGAGGATGTATCTCACAGAACGCCAGGGGCGTCCTGAGATCCTGGTCCGTACCGACGTAGCGGGTATCTACCCCGAACTCCTCCAGCGCAGAGCGAATGTAAGGGCCGAAGCCATCGTCGCCGACCCTGGTTATGACGGCCGAACGGTGGCCGAGCCTTGCCGCGGCGACGGCCACGTTCGTCGCGCTCCCTCCTAGCGACTTCGCGAACGTCTCGACCTCGGCCAGGCTTACCCCGGTCTGCTCCGGGTAAAGATCCACGCTGACCCGTCCCATGGTTATGACCTCTGGGTTCATCGCCCGTCCTCCAAAATCCCCGTGAGGAAAGCCAGACTCCGGCCGACTTCGGAGGCTGGCCCGTCGTCTGGGACCCTGTCGAGCATGATGTCCTGCTCCAGGACGTACCATCCGTCGTAGCCGGCCCTGTCAAGGACCTCTAGCACACGCCCAACGTCCACGTCCCCATCCCCGAGCGGCCTGTAGAGCCCTTCCCTGACCGCTTTTTCGTAATCAAGGATGCCCGCAGCGACCTGGCGCGCGAGGGTCTGGTCAACGTCTTTCAGGTGGACGTGCTCGATCCTCCCCGCCGCCGACTCGGTGAGGGCGACGGGATCTCCGCCTCCAACCATGGAATGTCCCGTATCGAGGCACAGGCCCATTTCGCAGCCCTCCAGGAAACGCTGTACCTGTTCTGGCGTCTCGATCTGTGTTCCGTAATGCGGGTGTAGTACGACCCTTAGGCCGTGCCCAGCCCCGATCTCTTCGACCTCCGCAAGGGTGGCGAACAGCTCGTCCCACTCACCGTCGGCAAGGTCCTTAGTCTCATCGTAGCCCTCTTCTCCGGTGTCCGCGGCGAGCACGAGCACGCCTGCACCGGAGGCCGCGAAGAGTTCGGCCTGGCGCTGTGCAGAGGCCAGCTCTGAGCTTCGGGATTCCACTTTGTGAAGGACCAGGGGTACGAAGCCCCCAACTAGCTCTAGCCCGTGGGAGGAGAGCAATTCGGCTGTTTCCTCGGGCTCCCGGGGCAGGAAACCGTCTGGGCCGGCCTCGACGGCGGTGAGACCGAGGTCTGCCGCTTCGCTGAGGACCCTATCCGCCTCCATCTGGTATCCCCATCCCGGCACCTCGCACACGCCCCAGGAGATCGGGGCCCCTGCGATCCGCACCATCATCCGACCTCGGATACAGCGACGGGACGATGTTCTGCTAGCGAGAGGTCGGCGGCCATCGCTATTCTCAGTGCCTCCAGCGCGTCGCGGGCCGGGCACGGGTTCTCGGCTTCA
This sequence comes from uncultured Rubrobacteraceae bacterium, assembly GCA_963830075.1. GTDB lineage: Bacteria > Actinomycetota > Rubrobacteria > Rubrobacterales > Rubrobacteraceae > Rubrobacter_D. The sequence continues at coordinate 147,995 of CAWHLD010000009.1, forward strand.
CCCAAGGCGACGGAGAGGAAGTGTTCCATCTCGGCTTTATAGGCGTCGGCGAACCGGTCCTGAAAGTTCGGGTAGGCCGGGTTCTCTGGGGGAGGCATGCCTGGTTCGACGGAGCGGAGTGGCGTGCGCCGGTCCATGCCGACGGCGACGCTATCGCGAGAGCCGAAGATCTCGGCCCGCACGTCGTAGCCCAAGGGGTCGTGTCGGCCTCCCGTGAGGACGGCAACCGCACCGTCCTGGAGTGAGATCAGGGCCGCGGAAGTATCAACGTCGCCGTGTTCGGCGAAGAAGTCGAATCCGCGGACGCTTCCAGTGGCGAATACTTCCTCTACCTCGTCGCCGGTAAGCCAGCGCAGGACGTCGAAGTCGTGGATGTGCAGGTCGCGGAAGATGCCGCCCGAAGACGGGATGTACTCTTCAGGCGGGGGCTCGGGGTCGTGGGTAGCTAGCCTGAGCGAGTAGATCTTCCCGAGAGCACCGGTCTCTATGAGTCGTCGCGCTTCCGAATACCCCGCATCGAACCGCCTCTGGAAGCCCATCTGAAGCGTGGCGCCCGTAGACTCGACGGCCTCGACTACCTCGACCGTATCGTCGTAGCCGAGCGCTATCGGTTTCTCGCAGAAAGCCGGGATGTTCGCCTCTACCGAGGCCAGGATCAGGGGCGCGTGTGCCGGGGTGGAGGCGGCGATGACCACGGCGTCTGGCTTCGAGTCGAGGACGTCTTCGATCCTGCCCGCCACTCCACCTACCTCCCCGGCCACCGCCTCTGCCCGCTGCGTATCGGTGTCACCGACGAGTATCTCGTCCACGCGGGGGTCGCCGGCGAGCACGCCGGCGTGCAAGGCGCCGATACGTCCCGCCCCCAGTAGTCCGACCTTCATCCGAACACGCTCATTCCTCGACGCCCAGCAGCGAGCCGAGCTGCTCTTCTCTGATCTTGAGGTAGCTCGGCGCGTTCTCTTTGGTTACAAGCGTCAGGCCGGTGTTGATCTTGGGTTTGATAGACCCGCCCTTTGCGGCTTTCGTGGCCTGCTCTACACCGACCTTACCCATCGCGTAGGGGTTCTGGGCCACGGTGGCATCCATATCGCCGGCTATGATCGCCTGGGTTGCTTCGACGGCCCCGTCGACCCCGACGAGGATCGCGTCGTTCTCATATGTCTGGAGGGCTTCGATCGCTCCTAATGCCATCTGATCGTTGGTGGCGAAGACGGCGTCCAAGGTCAGGATGGGTCTGAAGGATATCCTCCATGGCGCCAACGGACTTCAGCCTGTCGTAATCAGCGGCGATATCCCCGACGACCTTTATGTCGGTGCCTTCCACGCCCTTCCTCATGCCGGCCTCCCGCTGGTCGCCGGGCACGGAGCCGGGGATGCCCGTTATAAGGCCTATTGTCCCCTTGCCGTTCATCCGCTTTTTCAGGTAGCGACCAGCTTCCAGACCTGCCGCGAAATTATCCGAGCCGATATACGAATCCTTCTCCTTCCAGCCGGGTATATCGGTGTCGACCAGGATCACGGGTACTTGCTCGCTGGCCCTCGTTAGGACTGGCTTCATCAGGATAGAGTCAGCCGGTGCGATCACGAGCGCGTCTATCTTCTGGGTCAGGAGGTTCTCGACTATGGCTATCTGCTCGTCCACGGCCAGCTCCCCGGTTGGGGCCTGGACGAGCACCGTGGCGTCCTCTTCTCTGCCTCCCGCCCTCGCGCCCTTCTCCGTCGTCACCCAGAACTCCTGGTCCAACGTCTTGGGCACGTAACCAATCTTCGTCGCCCCCGTCAGGTAAGAGGGCGCCAACCACCCACCGCACGCCGTGGCGAGCAGGAGAACGCCGACGAGGGTAAGGACCGCGAGCGTTCTACTCATCGGCCTTCCTGACGTCTTCCTCGGGTTCGTCGGAACCTTCATCCTCCTCATCGCCGCCGCCGACGATCATCGAGACCAGGCGCTCGTGGTTCTCCTGGTTCGGTACGGCCTCTCCCACGACGTTGCCTTGACGGAGGACTACGGCCCTGTCTGCCACCTGCATAACGTGTTCGAGGTTGTGGGAGATCACGATAACCGAGACCCCGTGCCCCGGCGCTTCCTGTATCAGGCGCAGGACGTTGCGGGACTCGCGGGCCCCGAGGGCCGAGGTCGGCTCGTCGAGTATCACTATCTTGCGTCCGAAGGCCATCGCGCGGGCGCTGGCCACGGCCTGCCGCTGGCCGCCGCTCATCAGGCCCGTCTCGACGTCGGCCCCTGGGAGGTTTATCTCTAAGCGACTCATCAACTCGTCCGCCTCGCGGGCCATGTCTTTGTCCTTGACCCAGCCCCAGTTCCCGAGCCAGCTCGGGGTCGTAGGCTCCCTACCGGCGTAGAAGTTTCCGACGACGTCAAGGTTATCGAAGAGGGCGAGGTCCTGGTAGACCGTCTCGACGCCGAGGGCGCGCGCCCGCATAGGCGAGCTGATTTGAACCTCTTTGCCTTCGATCAGGATACGACCTTCATCAGGCTCGTGGACGCCGCTGAGGCATTTGATCAGGGTCGATTTCCCCGCCCCGTTGTCCCCGAGTAGCGCGAGAACCTCGTTGCGTCCCAACGTGAGGCTGACGTTGTTCAGTGCCAGGGTGGCCCCGAAGCGCTTGGTCAGATCCTCTATCTCGAGGACGGGACCGCCGTTGTCCTCTGCCGGCCGCTGTTCGCGCTCGGTTTCCATGTCATGCCTCCCTGGCCTGGAGTGTTCGGAAGCGTTGCTCGAGCCTGCGCCTGAGCACGTCGAGCTCCACGGCCAGGACCACGATCACTCCCGTCGCCACGAGCTGGTAGTAGACGTTGACGTTCAGGAGGTTGAGGCCGTTCTGGATGACCCCGATGATGAGCGCGCCAACGATCACGTTCACGACCGTCCCCCTACCGCCGAAGAAGCTGGCACCGCCGATGATCACTGCGGCGATGGCGGTGAGCTCGTCGAGCTCACCCGCCGTTGGGAATCCGGCATCGGTCCTGCCCGCCGTGAGCACCCCGGCGAACCCGGCCATGAGACCACTGATGACGAACACCGAGATGAGCACCCTGTCCACCGGAATACCGGTCCTGCGGGCCGCTTCTTTGTCCCCGCCGACGGCGTAGATCCAGCGTCCCCACTTGAGCCGCCGCGTCACGATGATAGCGATCGCAGCGAGCACGGCGACCACGATGACAGGCATGGGAATGGGCCCTACGTAACCGCTGCCGAGGAAGACGACTATTGGGGACATTCCCGGGATGGGTCGGCCGTCCGAGATCACGAGCGCCAGGCCCCTGGCCGCGTATAGCGTGGCGAGGGTCGGTATGAAAGAGTGGGGCATCTTGCCCTTGACGTACAAGAACCCGTTGAGCCAACCAACAGCGACACCGGTGAGCAAAATTACGAACATGGCAAGCAAACCACCCGCCCCCGAGGTCGCTGTGTAGACTATGGCCCCAGTTACCGTTGACAGCCCTAGTACTGACCCGACGGAGAGGTCTATTCCCGCCACGAGAATGACGAAGAGCTGGCCGATGGCCAGGACGGCGAGGACCGAGGTCTGGACGACGACGTTGGAGATGTTCGACCCCGTAAGGAACACGGGGCTAAGGAGCGTCATAGCCAGGACGAGAAGAAGCAGGATGATTGCGGGTCCCAAACGGATGATAGATAAGCCAAGGCGTATGGATCTCTCGGTAGCGCCACCAACCTGGCTTCCCGTAACCCTCTCAAGAAATGCGCTCATGCCCCTCCCCTCTTCCGGAGAAGGTCATATGCTCTATTGACCCTCTCGCCACCCCTGAACCCACCTGAGACGATGCTACTTGAGTGCCCATCCCGCGTCAACGGTGGTCCTCTAGGCCCGTGTGCTAGCCGGCTACGCCATGTCCCAGGCCCGACGCGGCGTCCTCATCCAGGAACAGGCTGGCGTTCGGGTGGCCGGTCAGCATCGAGGCCGGCACGCTCTCGGAGACGTCGCCCTCCAGGGCGGCCGCGACGGCCCCGGCCTTGTTGGTGCCGGAGGCGAGGAGCAGGACCTCCTTTGACTCGAATATGGTCGCCATGCCGACGGTGATGGCCCGCTTCGGCGCGCGGTTCGCCTCGAAGTCGGCGGCGTTGACCTTACGGGTGCTCTCGGAGAGGCGCACGACGCGGGTGCGCGAATCGAAGGATGCACCAGGCTCGTTGAACCCGATGTGGCCGTTGCGCCCGATGCCTAGAACGCACACGTCTATTCCGCCCGCCTCGCTTATGGCGGCTTCGTAGCGCTCGCACTCGGCATCGGGGTCGCGGGCTGACCCGTCTGGGACCAGGGTCCTGGCCGGAGCGGCGTCGATGAGGCCGTAGAAATGCTCCTTCATGTAGACGTGGTAGCTCGCCGGATGGTCGGGCTCGAGGCCGAGGTACTCGTCGAGGTTGAAGAAGGTGGCCTCCGCGAAAGTGACCTCGCCCGAGCGGTGCATCGCGACGAGGCGCCGGTACATTCCGAGGGGGGTCGTGCCCGTTGGCAGCAAGAGCACGGCGGAGGGATCTTCCCCCAGCCTTCGCGCGAGGACGTCGGCCGCCGCCGCGCTCATGGTCTCGTAGTCGGGGAAGACCCGCGCCCTCATATTTCGGAGACGACCTTCTTGGCCCGCGGAATGGCGGGCGCACCCATGCTCAATTCCGTGACGCCCAGGGCTACTAGCTTTGGGATCATGGCCGGCTCTCCAGCCGCCTCACCACACACGCCAACGGGAATACCTGCGCTCTCCGCGGCCTCGCAGGTCTGCCGGATCAAAGCCAGAACAGCCGGGTGGTCCGCGCTCTGCAACCTGCGCAGGCGCTCGTTGCCCCTGTCAGCGGCGAGGGTGTACTGGACGAGGTCGTTAGTACCAACGGAGAAGAACGCAGACTCCTTCGCAAGCTCCGCGGCGCACACCGCGGCCGCCGGGGTCTCGATCATGACCCCCGTCTCGACCTCTCCAATCTCTGTCCCTTCCGCCTCGAGCTCCTCCCTGACCTCCTGCAACATCTGCTTGGCGGCCTTTAGTTCCTCGACGTCGGCCACCATCGGGAACATGACCCTGACGTTACCGTGGGCGGCTGCGCGTAGGATCGCGCGCAGTTGAGGCTTGAAGAGCCGCGGCGTGTCCAGGCTCATCCTGATGCCCCGCCAGCCGAGGAAAGGATTGTCCTCATGGATCTGGTCTACACCAGGAAGGTTTTTATCTCCGCCCACGTCGAGTGTGCGGACGATCACGGGCCTGTCGCCGAAGGTGCGGGCGACGACGCTGTAGGCTTCGTACTGCTCGTCCTCTGAAGGCAACTCGTCGCGCTGCATGAACAGGAACTCTGTGCGGAAGAGCCCCACCCCCTCGGCCCCCCACTCGAGGGCTTCCTCGGCCTCCGACACGGAGCCGAGGTTCGCGGCGACCTCGATGCGCCGCCCTTCGGAGGTACTGGCCTCGACGTGACGATACTCGTCGAGGGCCGCCCGCTCCTCGGCGAGATCCTTCGAGGCTTTCTCGAACCTGGCCACCGTGTCCTCGTCGGGGTCCGTGATGGCCGAGCCTTCGCTCCCGTCGACCGCGACCGACTTCGCCCCGAGGGCTTCCTCCAGGTTGGGTCCGACGCCGACCACGGCGGGGATGCCCATGGAGCGGGCCATGATCGAGACGTGCGAGGTCCTCGACCCCTCGGCGGTGACGAAGGCGAGCGCCATACCCTTCGGGATGCGTGCCGTCTCAGACGGCGCGAGGCTTTGCGCCAGGACGACGGAGGGTTCGTGCAGGGCCTCGAAGCCGGAGGTGGCCCGGCCCATGAGCTCGGCGGAGATCTGGCCAGTCACGTCCCGCACGTCGTCGGCGCGGGCAGACATATACTCGTCGTCCATGGCCGCGAACTCGGCAGCATACTCCTCTCCGGCGGCGAGCACGGCGGCCTCGGGGCTCTGGAGGTTCTTCACGCGCTCCCCGACGGCGGAGGCGAGTTCGGGGTCTTCGGCCATCTCAACGTGGAACTCGAAGATACCGGCTTCGTCCTCGTCTCCCGAAGCGCGGAGCGCGTCGATCGTCTGCGAGATCTTGCCTACCACGGCCTCGACGGCTCCGCGAAACCTCTGCAGTTCCTGGTCGACTTCACCCTCTGAAATACTGGTCCTCTCGGGCTCGGGCCTACCGATAGCCGGAACGAAAGCCGGGCCAACGACCACCCCCTCCGAAGCGCCTACCCCGGTCAGCTTCACGAGCTCAGACTAGTGTTCATCGGCGGAGATCAGGTCGTCCAGGGCACTCACGGCCTGTTCGGCGTCCTCGCCCTCGGCACGGATGGTCAGTTTCTCGCCTTTTTTGGCCAACCCGGTTATCTTCAAGACGCTCTTGGCGTTTACCTCCCGGTCACCCTTCACGAAAACGACCTGCGACGAGAACCCCTTGGCCGTCTGAACGATCCGGGCGGCCGGCCTGCCGTGTATGCCCTCTGCAGGACCGACAGTAGTCTCTCTCTCCACCATGCGATACTCCTCTCACGTCCGCAAGATCCGGCAATACCTGCCCCATGATAACCTTACTCGCCCCTGATGGCGGCCACGGTTTCGGATGCGGCCGAGGCCATGAGCCGCGCGTCCGAGGACACGTTGACGAACCTGAAGCCCTTCTCGATCATGCGCGAGGCGTACTCCGGGGTGCCGGCGAAGATGCCGGCGGCGAGACCGCGCCCACGCGCAGCGCCGAGCACCGTTTCGATAGCATCGACCACCTCGGGTTCTTCGCGGTCCATGCCGGGTCCGTATCCGAGGCTCTGACCAAGGTCTGAGGGCCCGACGAAGACCGCGTCGAGGCCGGTTACGCCGAGAATCTCCTCCAGGTTCCCGAGCGCCTCTCGCGTCTCGATCATGGCGATCGTCACGATGGCCTCGTTCGCGTGTTCTGTGTAGTCCTGGCCACCGTAGAGGGTCGCCCGGTACGGGCCGTAACTGCGGTATCCGGCGGGTGGATAGCGGCAAGCCCCTACGAAGGACTCGGCCTCCTCGCGGGTGTTGACCATCGGGCAGATCACCGCGTAGCACCCCGCGTCGAGCACGCGCATGATGAGCCCAGGGTCACGCCACGGCACCCTGACGACCGGCACGGTGTCGGTGGTAGAGATCGCCTGCAACATGGGGACGAGGCTGCCGTAGTCAACGGGCCCGTGCTGCATGTCTATGGTCAGGCTGTCGTAGCCCGCGTGCGCCATCACCTCGGCCGAGAAAGAGCTCGGCACGTGTAGCCACCCGTTCACGACGGTTCCGCCCTCCCGCCAGATGGTCCTCAAACGGTTCTCCCTCACAACTCCCCCTCGGACGCCGGATCTATCTTTTGGGGGTAGCGTAGCATCACCCCTCGACCGTGGCTTCGGGGCGGTGCTAGCGGCGGGTGCGGCGCCTTGGCGTAGAGGAGCCCTCGGAGACACCGACGAGCATCAGGACGGAGACCAGGACCACCCACAAGAGCCCGGCAACGGCGCCCAAGAGCGGTAGCTGGAAGTGAAGTAGGGTCAGGAGCGCTACCAGGAGCCCGACGAACCCGAGCCACCTTGGCAGTATCCCGCTTCCGAGCACCGCGAGGGAGGCGGCGCTCACCATTACCGCGTCTCCGATCTGGCAGAAGTGGTATAGCCACGCCGAGAGGGCGAGCGAGCCGAACGCGAGCTGTGGGTCGGGCACGAAGTTGACGAACCTCTGCGCCGCCGCGGGGTGAAGGATCTCGGCGGCATACCCGGCGCACGAGAGGGTGATGAACAGGATCCCACCCGCGAGCACTATGGAAGAGAGAACTCCGTCCACGCCCTCCGCCCTCCGCAACACCCCGTAGAGCGCCCCGAGAAACCACAGGAAAAAGAACGTCGAGAACAGGGGGAGCACCCCGTTGAAGAGCACGAAGGTATCGGGCGAAGCGCCGAAGTAGCCGATTACCTCCCTGACCGTGGAAACCGAGGTCGGCGCGTCAGGGTAGCCGACCACGTAAGCAGGCACGATCAGCAACACGAACAACAGGCCACAGACCCCACCCAACCTCGCCAAACCGCCGCCGGCCATGCGTCTCCTCCTCATCCTAGACTGCCCCACCAACCACGCATTCTAGATCAGGCATCAGGCATCAGGCTACAGGCATTAGGGTTTCGAGCAGTATATTCGCCCCAGAGAGTACACTTGCTCCCTCATCTTACGTCCTGGCGCCTTCGAGAATTGGGGAGGGCGTATCAGAAAGCGACTGTAGATGCATAGAACAGAAAATATGCTCTCGCGCCAGGAGAGGCATTTGGACACCGTAACCGCATGAGGCGAGAACCCGTCTGAAGACGCGGTGGCGACGGGTGTGTTCGGCTGGCTACACTAGACTACTTGGAGGGTACAGATGCGAGCCTGTGAGGCTGACGCCGGAGAGACGACACGAGTGCTGTTCGTCGAGGATCATGCGTTGTTCCGCCAGGCGCTCTCGCTGTTGCTCGACCGCCACCCCCGCATGGAGGTGATCCAGGCCGGGTCTCTGGCCGAGGCGCGCATGCTATTGCACGGGGTCGACGTGGCGGCGTTGAACAGCGAGTTACCAGACGGAGCCGGCATCGAGTTGATCGGCGACGTGCGTGCGAGCAACTCGGGGGCTTCGGTTCTCGTTCTGAGCAACGCCTCGGATCCAGCCTGCTTCGAGCCGGCTTTCGAGGCCGGGGCCGATGCGGTTCTCTCTAAGGTCGAGTCTCCCTTCAGGATCATCGACGAGATAAGGCTACTCGGCAATGCTGGCCGAAGGCCACGGCCCTGAGAAGATCCTTTCAGGCTAACCCAGGACGACCGTCCGTGGGCCGGCCAGGCAGTACGTAGGAGGAACCGCCGGGCGACAAACATGCTCGCACCCGCAGTCGTCTATAATGCTAACGAGAGATGCGAACTTATTCAATAAGATCGGCTAGACCAAACATGGTCCCTGGAGCATCGGCCCAGCACGTGACCATAGCAATTGCGCTCCTCTTTGCTTTGTGCCTGCTGGTGTTGCCTGCCGCCACCGACGACGCTCGGGCGTTGGAAACGTCGCGCATCGTGCCCAAACAGATCATCGTCGAGCTCGCACCAGGAGTCACGGTTGCGGAGGTCAACGCCAGCCACGATACGCGGGTGCAGGAGCGCTTTCTGGACCGTGCGGACACGAACATCTTCTTGCTTGGGATCGAAGACGGCTCGGGCGTGCAAGAGAAGCTCGACGAGATCACGGGTGGAGGACTGGTCACGTATGCTGAGCGGAACTACCTGTCAAGTGCACCCGAGGCGGACGCCAGGCACCACGCTTTCCCCGCCGGTAGTGCGACGCCGACGACACAGAATTATTCCAGGGACTCGTCTTACGACGACTCTGCGCTCAACCTCTCGGCGGCGCGCGCTATCAGCAAGGGCGCGGGCACGACGGTCGCCGTTCTCGATACCGGCGCGCAGCTGAACCACCCGAAGCTGCAGGCGCGATTCGAAGGTGTCCCGCGCTACGATTTCGTATCCGATGACGCGAATCCCTCTGAGCCTCCCCTCGCCGAGCCCGAAGAGCTCCGCGCCCAGGAGGTAGTTGGCCACGGCACGCACGTCGCCGGCATCGTGCGTCTCGTTGCTCCAAGGGCCGACCTGATGCCGCTCAGGGTGTTGGACAGGAAGGGTTACGGCAGCACCTTCCACGTCGCAGAGGCAGTCACCTTCGCGGACGTCAAGGGGGCAGATGTGATCAACCTCTCCCTAGGGATGCCCAGTTGGTCCCAATTGCTCAGAGACAAGGTCGAGGTGGCCATCGGCCATGGCGCGGTCGTGGTCGCCGCCGCGGGCAACTACAATTCCGTGCAGCCGCAGTATCCGGCTTCCAGGCCGCTGCCGAAGGCTTCTTATGATGATGGTCTGCTTGCCGTGACCTCGGTGGATAAGGCAGAGAAGAAATCGGCCTTCGCCAACTACGGGCCGTGGGTCGACATCGCCGCGCCGGGGGAGGAAATCCTAAGCACCTACCCGGAGAGCAGCCATGCGTACTGGAGCGGCACCTCGATGGCGACGCCTTTCGTGGCCGGAGAGGCGGCACTCGTCCGCGCTGTATACGATCGCGGACCCGCCGGCGTCGAGAAGAGGATACGCTCCAGCGCTCGTTGCCTGACCGAAGACCCGACTCACACCACGCTAGGTGCCGGCCACGCCGACATCGGAAACAGTCTTAGGAGGTCGATCGAAAGTCATCCCTGTCCAGTCCCTCTAGTTTGACCCCGTTATCGAGGATGAGCCGGGCGTCCGGCAAGATTTCTGCGGCCTCTTTCCGACCGGTAGCAAGCCGCGGCAACCAGGGGGTTCACGATTAGCTTTCGGATAGAACGGAGCGCCGCTGGTACGTCGGACCGAGACTTGATCCTGTCCTGTCGCAATGGCGAGGTCGAGGCGTGGAGGGGCTTGCTCGATAAGTACGAGCGGATCGTTTTTTCCGTACCCAGAAGGTACGGGCTCTCCACCGATGACGCCGCCGACGTAACGCAGGTCACGTTCACTATCCTGGTCGAGAGCATGGATAAATTGCCCGAAGACAGCAACCTGGGCGGGTGGCTCACCACCGTCGCCCGTCGCCACACCTGGCGCCTACTCGAGCGTAACCGTCGTCAGGGAATCGACAGGTCCGCGGTTCTGGATGAGAATACGCTGCCGCAACCTGGCGGCAACGCGGACACGCTGGAGAACCTGGAGTTGGCGCAGTGGTTGGACCAGGGATTGTCCGGTATCAGCGAGGTTTGCAGGAAGCTTCTATCCGCGCTGTATCTGGATCCCGAGCAGCCCTCATACGCCGAGGTCGCGGCGCGTCTGGGCATGGCCTTGGGCAGCGTCGGCCCGACCAGGACCCGCTGTCTAGAGCGTTTGAGGAGGGTAATGGATGAGTAGCGTTGGCACCACGTATCGGAAGAATCGTAGTATCGTGTATCTACCGCCCATCTGCAGTGCATTTGATAGATGAGGACGAACGTCGTATGGCCCTTCCCAAAGACGGGACGCAGTGTCTGAGGCAGAGAAAAGCGTGAACTTCGCCAGGCTAGTCGATTGGATGGAAGGTCGTCTGGGCGAGGACGAGGCCAGAGCCGTCGAGGAGGCCGTCGAGAGTGCCGACGCCGACACGCTCGCCGAAGTCGCCTGGCTGCGCAAGTTCCGGGCGGCGACGGACAACGTGACCATCGGGCCGCCTCCCCTGGAGATGAGAAACGCCCTCGTAGATGTATTCGAGGCCCACGCGAGGGCCCGGCGGTCGACCCGCTTCCTGAGGCGCATGCTCGCGGGTTTGGCTTTCGACAGCAACCTGCAACCCTCCGCGGGCCTCAGGGCCGCTGGCGCCCAGAGGTCGCGCCGGCAGCTCATCTACCATGCGGATGAGTTCGATCTGGCAATAAACCTACTGGCGCGCGGCCCAGACAACGACCTCGACCTGGACGGGCAGGTGTTGCCCCGCGAAGGCGAAGAGCCTGGCCTGTTCAGCGCCCAACTACTGCGCGACGCCAAGGAAACAGCGTTGACCGTCGTCGATGAAGTAGGAAGCTTCGCGTTCGAGCGTATACCCCCGGGCAGCTACGAACTGGTACTAAGCGCCGACCAGGTCGAAATCCTGGTCGCGCCCCTCGACGTAGGCCTGTAAAGCGTGATCCCCGCCGGGTTCCTCGAGAAGTTGCTGGGCCTTCCCGACCTCGAACGGAGCGTGGATTTGCTCAGCGGGGCTGACCTGCTCGACGCTGCTGGCCTGGACGGTCTGCTCGACGTTGCAGAAGGGCTGGTGCGCAGCGATCCCAGCCAGGCCCACCGCGTGGCCGAGGTGTGCGCGAGGGGCGCCGACGCGTGCGCCCTTCCCGCGGTCGCGGCCCGCTCGTCCTACATTCGTCTGCAGACGCACTTCGCCAGGGGCGAATTCGACGCGGCACTACGCATGGCCAGGGAGGCGTATGAGGGGTACATGGCCGGTGGCAAGACCCTCGATGCCGTGCGAACCCATGTCGGAAGGATGTCCGTGTTGCTCGAGCTCGGGCTCCATCAGGAGGCCCTCGGGGCTGGCCAGGCCGTGCTCGATGCGCTCGACGGGAACGATGGGATCATGGTGTCCCCCACCCGCGAGCAATACGACATGCTGACCGCGCTCGTGCAGCAAAACCGTGGCATTTGCTACGAGTACATGGGCCGCTACGAGGAAGCACTTCGAGCCTACGGCGTTGCCGAGGAGCGCTACAAGGCACTCGACGAAAACGAACGGGCCGGGGAGATACTGGACAACCGGGGCGCCATACTCCTCTACCTCGGGCGGGGGAACGAGGCACTCGAGGCGCACGAGGCCGCCGCCCGCGTCTTCGACGGGGCCGGGCTCAGGCTCCCTTACGCAAAAGCCCTCTGCAACATCGGGGAGGCAAACCGACGGCTGGCGGACTACCGGTCGAGCCTCACCGCGTTCGAGAAGGCGCGCAACCTGTACGATGCCCTGGGCGAGCTTACGGACAAGAGCCTGCTCACGCTCGACACCGCCAACGTGTACCTTGACCTCAACCTGTACCCCGAGGCGCTGGCGGCCTACCGGGAATCGAGCTCTCTGCTACGCGAGGCCGGGAGGACGCACGACCTGGCACGGACGTTGTGGGGAATGGGCGTGGCGCTCGCCGCCACGTCTAACCTCGGGGAGGCGGAACAGGCGCTCGCCGAAGCCGCGGCGCTCTTCGCGGCGGCCGGCAACTCGCCGCTTCTCTCCGGCGTGATGTTGGATCAGTCGCTCGTGCAACAGAGACGGGGGGCTCTCGACGCTTCCGTCGCGAACGCTCGGCGGGCGCTAAGCCTCGTCCCCGGCGAGGATCGATCGGTACAACGCGTCTACGCACACCTGCGCCTGGTCGACCTGCTCCTCCCCGACGTGGACAGGGCGGAGCCGCATCTGATCGCGGCGCGCCTGCTCGCCGAACGTCTCGCGCTACCGCAGCTGCGCCTGAGGCTGAACGAACGGCTCGGTCGATTGAGGCGACTACAAGGAAACGATGAGGAAGCGCTCGTGGTACTCGAGGAAGCGATAGACGAGATCGAACGCCTGCGCGAAACCGTCACCCACGAGACGATGCGGGCTACATTCTTGCTCGACAAGATCGGGGCCTACGAAGAGCTGCTGAAGCTGCATCTGTCCAGATGGGCACAGAGCGACCCCGGCGGTGTATTCGCCGTCGCCGAGCGCGCCAAGTCCCGCGCCCTTGTCGACCTGCTTACCGGCGTCGCGAAGGAACCGGCCCACGCCGCCGACCATTCTGTGCAAGAACGTATCAGGAGCCTGCAGGCCGACCTCAACGCTACCTACAACCGGTTGCTGGGAACCGGCGAGGCCGTACCAGGCACGCCACTCCCGGATTTACATGGACGGGCGATAGAGCTGGAGCAGGAGATCAGCGAGCTACGCTTGCGTGTCACCCCCGCCGCCTCAGACCCGTTCACCCCGACGGCAACGCCGGAGATTTGGGAGGATCTACCGTCCGATGTGACGCTGCTCGCCTACCATATCGTTGGCGACGAGATCGTCGCTTTCGTCGGAGGGCGCGGGCGAATCCGGGTCGCGCGAGGATGTGGCTCGGTGGAGGTCGTGGCGCGGCTCTTACGGCGACTGGATGTGCAATGGGACCGCATGGGAGCAACCCAGGGGTTCGCAGACCAGCACGCGGATTACCTCACCCGGCTCACACAGCGGGTGCTCTTCTCGTTGTACGACGAGCTGATCTCACCGCTCGAGCCGCTCCTGGGGGCGTATACGCCCCCAGGAGAAAATGGGGGCCCGCACAAGATCGCCATCATACCGCACGGCCTGCTGCACCAGGTGCCCTTCCACGCCCTCTTCGACGGCGAAGCGTACCTGATCGACCGGTTCGAGGTCTCCTACGCTCCGAGCGCGACTGTCTTCTCCCTGTGTCAGAAGCGGCCTCCACAAAGCCCCAACAGGGCCCTTGTATTGAGCGTCGCCGATCCCCTCATTCCGAACGTGACGAACGAGGCCGGCGCCGTGGCCTCGCACCTCGACGGGGCCGAAGTACTGGCCGACGGGCAGGCAACCACGCGCGCCGTGTGGGAGAAGGCCCCAGGATGCGGCACCCTGCACCTGGCCTGCCACGGTATGTTCCGGGCGGATAATCCCATGTTCTCCTCGGTAAAGCTGCACGACGGCTGGTTGACGGCCGCCGACGTGTTGCGGTTCGACCTCGACGGCGCCCTCGTTACCCTGAGCGCCTGCGAATCCGCGCGCAATTATGTTCTCGCGGGCGACGAACTCGTTGGCCTTACGCGTGGATTCCTGGGGGCTGGAGCCGCGACGCTTGTCGCCAGCCTGTGGCTCGTGCGGGACGAAACGACTTCCTGGATGATGGAGAATTGGTACGGTCGGTTGCGAACTGGTGTTGGTCGGGTCGCCGCCCTTCGCGACGCCCAGCTCGCGCTCAGGGAGAGGTACCCGAACCCGTATTACTGGGCCCCGTTCGTGCTCACGGGGCAGCGTTAGGGTAGTCCAGGTACTCGTGAACGCGCTGTATGGCGATCGCGCCCTCTCCGACGGCTGAGGCCACCCGCTTGACGGATCCGTGCCTCACATCGCCGGCCGCGAACACACCAGGAAGGCTGGTCTCCAGTGGCCTGGGGAGGCGACCCGGGTGCCAGGCCCGGCGCGGGCGCCCGTAGCCTGGCACGTCATCGCCGGTGAAGACGAAGCCCTTCTCGTCGCGTTCGACTTCCTCAGGCAACCAGCCGGTGTGGGGCTCGGCGCCGATGAGGACGAAAAGGGCGGCGGTCGCCACAGTCTCGGTTTGACCGGAGGCTGTGTTCTCCAGGAGGAGATGGTCCAAGCGTCCCCAACCCCCGCCGCCCACGACCCGGGTGTTCAGCAGAACCTGGATATTGTCCGTGGCCCTGACCTGTTTGATGAGGTAGTCGGACATGCTCGTCTCCAGCGAGCTCGCGCGGACGAGCAGGGTGACCTTCGAAGCGTACCTGGACAGGTGCATCGCAGCCTGCCCGGCAGAGTTCGCCCCGCCGACCACGTACACCTCTTCTCCCTCTAGCGCCCTGACCTCGGAAACCGCGGCCCCGTAGAACACACCTGCTCCTACCAGGCTTTCGAGAGAGGGAACGTTCAGGCGACGATAGGATGCGCCGGTGGCCACGACGACAGCGCGCGCCTTCATCTCTGTTCCGTCGGAGAGGGTCACCACCAACTCCTTCCCGGCACGCTGCAGGCCCGTGGCGAAACGCATAAGGTGGAAGTGGGCGCCAAAAAGAGCCGCCTGCTGGGTGGCCTGGTAGGCGAGCTCCGTTCCACTCACTCCCCGCGCGAAGCCGAGGTAGTTACGGATCAGGGAACTAGTCCCCGCCTGACCGCCGATGGCTTCCCTTTCCAAAACCATAGTGGAGAGGCCTTCGGAGGCACCGTAGACGGCGGAGGCCAGCCCAGCGGGGCCCCCGCCGATCACGATAACGTCGAACTCCCGCCGAACCGCGCGGCTGCCCGTGCCCGCGAAGGCGTCGGCGACCTCCTGGTTGGAGGGATCGACGAGCACCCGCCCTTCGAACAGCTCCCACACCGGGAGGCGCTCGGCAGTTCGTCCGGTCCGCCGCAGGAGCTCTCGCCCCAGGTCCGAGTCCGCAGCGTAGAACGCGAACGGGATCGCGTGGCGCTCGAGGATATCTCTCGTTTCATATGAGCGGGGGGACCACCATTCGCCGACGATGCGGACCATCGCGTTTGCCTGCGAGCGGTACGGTCTGGTCCACTCCCTCAGGAAACCCGTAACGACCTCGTGGAAACGTTCATTGGGGGGCGGGCCCGGCGTGTACTCGACGTAGTCGATCCGGCCGAGCGCCATAGCCCGTGGCACCCGGTCGGAGGCGACCCTGTCCATCGGATCTATCAGCAGCAGCCGCTTGGCCGAAGGGTGGGTCTGGTGAGCCTGCGCCAGAAACTCGATGCCCTCCATTCCGGTCATTCGTTGGTTGGCGAGGACTAAAGCCACACCATCCCCAGCGGCCTTAAGATCACGCAACGTTTGCAAACCAGCTTCGGCGGAGGCTTCGCACACCACGCGGTAGTCCGTCTCGTAACGCTTGCGGAGTTCGTGTTCTACCCGCGCGAAGGCTCCATGCCCATCATTGACAGCCAGTATCACCGGCCGAAACTCAGGGGGGTTCTTCACACCATCCAAGACGAGCGTGTCATCCACGCAACACCACATCCAGCTTTCTCAAGGCTCCTTGGAACGGGCTATGGGAGATGTAGGGTATGTGGCGCGTCATCGTGGCTTCCTCAAGCTACAAATGTTGCCCAGCATCCTAGACGACGTTGGGTAATCGGGCAAGCCCGACAGTGCACCGCTGCCGGTCCCGACCAATCTCTAAGAAGAACTCAACTAGCCCGAAGTTGGAGCGCTCCGAGCCTCACGCCGACACGGATCGTCAACGTGGGTGCATCCCTGCCAAGGGCCGCTTCCGTAACGAACGCGCCCTCCCTCTTCGTGAAACCGTCACCCACGTCTACGCTGCCCAGGGTGGTTTCGGCGAAGACCCTTGCGGACGCGGCAGCGGGTACGGTGACCTGCACCCCCGAGACCCCCGTCTCTATGCTCACCTGGGCGTCCCGTGAAAGCGTGCCGCCGAAGTCGAGATCATAGCTAGCCGCTCCCCCAGAGAGACGCATTTCGGAGAAGTTGGCGTTGGCAAGGTTCTCGAGCTCTATTGCGGCGGCCCCCGATGAGACGTCGAACAGTTGCATGGGCTCGGGGTTTGGTTCCGAAAAGTCTAGCTCGAACTTGCCAGCACCCTGCTTGACCATCAACCGGCTCAAGGGAACCCTCCCGAGGTCCAGGTCGAAGTCGCTGGCGCCGGTCTCGATCGTCAGGGCGAAGGGTCTTTTCCTGCCGAACTCGACTTCGTAGCGAGGTACGCCTCCGAAGGCAGCCGGAACCTGTGCCAAAGAAGGCTCCGCCTCGGTGATCGTCGCGCCCGCCTCCTCCTCGAGGATCCTGACAGGTCTGCTGCCAGTCGGGTCGTTGTAGTTTCCAGCTATCCAGTCCTGACCAGCGCCGGGCCTGGCCTTAAAGCGGCAGGCTCCGAGGGCTATTCGCAGGTGTAGGTCTTTCGCCTCGGGGTAGGCGACGTGTATGGGTGTGTTTTCCATCTGGCCCTCCTTTACGTCAGATCACGTGCCGCTAGATCTCTCCGACGCCACCTCGGACATCGACACCCATGATACCTGTCAGCTTGCGCCCGGGCCTGCTGGCAGGCCCAATGTTTCGGGGTGACAGACAGTGCCAGGGAGAAAATCGCTACGTACTTCGCCGCTGCGAGGCGGCCGCCAAGCCGAACACGCGGAGGCGAGTAATTTTCGCACAAGCGGGAACGGCCGTCGGGCCGAAAAGCAACCGTGTTCGAACCTGATCGTCTGTGGAGCGGCCGAATCCTCTCCGAATGTTCCGCCTAGTACCGGCTAGCTTCGTTCGGATACGCACTTCCGAGCAAAGGGGTAATCACTATTCGTCGGTCGCGCACCTCGATAAGTCCCTCGCGCTGGAACTCGCTCATCGCCTTCGAGACGGCTTCGCGGGTCGATACGATCATGTTCGCCAGGTCTTGATGCGTCAGGCGAACGTCGAGCACGGTGCCCGCGCCATTTGGTTCCCCGAAGCGGTCGCCGAGGTTAGCTAGCAACGTAGCGAGGCGCGCCGATACTTCTCGTTCCAGGAGGCTGTCAATTACCGCGTCGGATTGCCTCAACCGGTCTGAGAAAGAGGAGAAGAGTTTCGCCGCGAACTCAGGGTTGCGTGTCATCACGTCGACGAGGGCAGATTTCCGCACCTTGGCTACCCTGGTCTCGGTGACTGCCTCCGCGAAAGCGCTCTGTGATCCGCCCTCGTCGAGGTCAGGCGAACCGAAGACCCCCCCGTTCTGAAAGAGCGCGACGGTTGCTTCCTTGTAACCGCCGTAGATCTTGAACAGGCGCACCGTGCCTTCGAGCAGGAAGTAGAGCTGGTCATCGGGATCGCCCGGCGCGAAGATCACATCCTTCCGGCTGAATCGTCGCTCGGCCACCCGGATATCCACGTCCTCGAAATCCTCGCGGGTGAGGTGCCGCCGAACTTCGGAAGCCAAACCGCCGGCAATAGTTCTGATCATGGGCCAACTTTCTTTTCAGCAGCGTGTCGGTCGACTCGTTCGCCACGGCTCACGACGTGGCGGACCGCATTCAATCTCCGGCCCGGGAGGGGATCTCGTGTGGTGAGAGGTGTGGGAAAGGAAGGTGTGATCCCCCGCCCCCGAGCCGGCACGTGACGCAGAGCCGGCCACGGAGCCGAAAGTACCTGCTCAGTGTGGGTCCCGGCGAGCATCTTGCAGGGGAGTATGATCGGCCCATACCCGGGCGACATCGGGCATTCGAACTACGCGCGACCGGACAATTGCGACTAAGGCTTTCGCCCCGGATGGTCAGGAGATTAGGAGATGGGCGCTGCGTCGTGAGATCGACGCAGCTGGCGAAGACGCCGGGAAACGGTGCCTGACTACGGGCAGGGCTCGTTCTGGCTGGGGTAAAGAAAGTATAAAATAGGCAGGCGCACGGCTCGGTTGCCAGTTGGCAGAGGGTGGGAACAAGCCATGGAAAGTCCGGACAAGCTGCTCCTCCTGGAGAGGGCGGTGACTGCAAGCACGAACTCCATCGTGATCACCGACCCAAACCTGCCCGACAACCCACTCGTGTTCGTCAACCCCGCCTTCGAGAGTACGACGGGCTACACCGCAGAGGAAGCCCTTGGACGCAACTGCCGGTTCTTGCAGGACGAAGACTGGGACCAGCCCGCGCTCGGCGAGCTCAGAGCCGCCGTCAGCGAGGGGCGGCACTGCACGGTCGTGCTGAGGAACTACCACAAGAACGGGAACCTGTTCTGGAACGAGCTCAGCATCTACCCCGTGCGGGACGAAGAAGGGCGGATGACCAACTTCGTCGGGGTCCAGAACGATATTACCGCGCGCCGGCGCGCCGAGCAGGAGCTCTCCGAGATGCGGCGGGCCGAGCGCCGCAGGATAGCCAGAGACCTGCACGACATCGTGCTCCAGGACCTCTCGGGCGCGCTGCAGTCGTTGCGCCTTACCCACCTCAAGGCCAGTCGCTCCGGACTCGACCTCGACCTCGGGGACGAGCTAGAGGCCCTCGGAAGGGCGAGCTCGGGCTTGCGCAGCGCCATCTACGACCTGAGGCACGAGAAGGAGCAGCCGTTTGTGGTGTCGGTCGAGTCTCTCGCCCAGGCGAGCCGTCAGGCCAACCCGGAGCGCAGGGTAAGATTGACGATCGACGACGAGTTCCCCGACGAGCTCCCCGCGGAGGTTAGCGTGGAACTCTTTCGCGTGCTGCAAGAGGCCATGACCAACACCAGGCGTCACTCCGGGGCGGCGAGCGTGGAGGTAAGCCTCGAAAAGCAGGGCGATTCTGTATTTGCGGGCGTGATCGACGACGGGGTGGGCTTTGATCCCTCGTCTGCGAGGGCAGGCGTCGGGCTGTCGGCGATGCGCGAGCGGGTAGAGGGGTTGGGCGGCGAGATCGAGGTGCGGAGCCGGCCCGGAGAGGGCACGGAGGTTACGATCAGGGTTTCCCTGGAGGGCGGTACTCAAGGTCCTCGACGCCTATGACGCCTTCTCTCACGGCGTAGATCACCGCCTGGGTACGGTCGAAGATGTGCAGCTTCCTGTAGATGTTGGAGGTATGGTTCCTGACCGTCTTCTCCGAGATACCCAAAGAGGTGGCGATCTGCCTGTCGCTCATCCCCCTGGCGAGGGCTTTTATCACCTCTAGCTCCCTCTCGGTTAGCGGGGGAGCACCGAGATGCTCGCTTCCGCCCGGCCTACCACCTCCGAAGGTCCTTAGCATCTTCTGGGCGAGGTCGGGCGCGATTATGGTATCCCCCGCGTAGACCGTGTGTATGGCCCGCGAAAGGTCCTCGGGCTGCGAGTCTTTGAGCAGGTAGCCCTGCGCGCCGGCCTTGATGCCCTCGAAGACGTGCTCGTCTTCTTCGTGGCCCGTGAGGATGACCACGGCGGTCTGTGGCAGGAGGGCTTTGATCTCTCGCGTTGCACTGATGCCATCCAGCTTGGGCATCGAGATGTCCATCAGCACGACGTCCGGCTCCTCTTTGCGGCACAGTGCGATTGCGTCCTCGCCGTCGTAGGCTACGCCGACCACCTCTACGTCCGGCAGCATGTCCACGAGGCCTGAGATGCCCCTGGCGAAGAGCCGCTGGTCGTCGACCACCGCAACGCGGATATTCTTGCCGCTGCTCAAGATCCAGTTTTCTCCTTTCATCGTCGGCGTCTACTATACCTGCTGTCCATACACGACCGGTGGGGCCAGGATCCGGCCTTCGCAAGCATGGCCTACGCGGTTATCAATCTCCAGGGTCAATTCCGACCACGATCGTCGAGCAATATTGCCTGGGTCTTTCGTCCCGGTCTACCGGGCTGTGGACGGCTCTCCGGCTCCAGCAATAATCTCGAAAGGAGCGATCTTCGCGTGGAGTTCGCCGGGCGAGCCGGTGCTATGACCCAGGACCGATTACTCATACCTTCATGGGCTGAAACTCCGATGGCAACGGGGTGCTCGCGTCGCATACTCACCGGGGCGAACGTGGTCTTTGCCAACCCGGCCCGACCGGAGATCTCGAGCAGGAGGATGAGCTGGTTTAACGAGTGATGAGAGGAACACGGACGGCGGAAAACGGATCCTAAGAAGGGAAAAATCTACATGAGAATTACCACTATAGCGGCGCGCCACAGCCGGGGAAGCTGGCTGTCCTGGGCGGCGCTCGTCGGCGCGCTGGCCCTGGCGCTCCTCGCGCTGACGCTGACGGCGCCCGCTGCGCAGGCCAACGCCGAGCGCAGCGCGGCTACCAAGGTAACTGGGGGACAAACCCTGCTCAGGCTCGACGGCGGCACGGCGGCCGCCCTCACGGGCGCGGGCGTAAGCGTCAGGGCGACAGGGTCGGCCATCGGGCCCGCCGGCAGCCCTGTATTCGCCTTCCCGATAACCGGGGGCGAAGTGAACAAGAACCGGCTCAGCGGACGGATCGTGCACTCCGGCGGGCTCGCTTTCAAGGCCGGCGGCACGAGGGTCGTGGTGAAGAACTTCGTGATCAACCTCAACAGCGGCCGGCTGACCGCCGAGGTGGCCGGGGCTGGTGTGCGCATCCCGCTGCTCAAGATCGGCGACGTGGGCGGCGTCAACGCGGCACCGGGGATACTGGTGTTGAGGGACGTAGAGACCACGCTGACCCCAACAGCGGCAGCGGCGTTGAACGATGCGTTTAACACCGACCTGTTCGCAGGGGGCCTGCCCATTGGCAAGGCGACCGTTATCGCCCGCACCGCACGTTAGAAACGCCTCACACGAGACCAGCGTTCGCGTAGTTCGAGGCCGGGGCTTCGAAGCCCCGGCCTCGCCTTTGCACTCGGCTACCAAAGCGCCCACCAGGCCGCACGATCTTCAGCGCGCCTAGCCGTCGATTAGGAAGAGGCGTGTTGCCTTCGGGGCGACGTTTCGGCCCCGGTGCGCCCCGTTTCCAAGCGGCGCCGGTGGCAGCAGGAAGGCTTCGCCTTCGGTTGCCCTCAACGGCACGCGGTCGTCGTCGAACTCGTACTCTATCTCGCCCGAGACCACGTATCCGCGGTGGCCCTCCTCGCACCAGTCGTCGCGCGAAGCACTCTCCTCGTACTCTACTATGGCCCAACGCGCCCCCTCGACCTCGGCTTCACGGGCCCTAATGCCGGGGGCGTCATCCGTCCACACCATCTCGCCGAAAGGCAAGCCGCGCTCCCGTCCCACAACAACCTCCTCTACCCCTCGTCGATCAAGTACGCTACGCGCCGCGACGAACTCCGCGGTGAAGCGGGCCTATCTAGGCGCTTCCCCCTTGCCATGTTCGCTCCACGTGCTCGTCTCCCGCCCTTCGTGCGCTATCTTTCCTGCCTCCGTCCCGCTCGTTGGCGGCTAGCTTACTACCTCTGGGCGCGTCGATGTCCCTGGAGAGAGCTTGCTTCAGCTTGTCCTGCCCGTCGAGCCCCGCCTTGACACCGAAGTAGGTGCCCACGAGGGTGCCTATAACCGTAAAACACGCGGCCATCGCCCCGAACACGGTTTCCGGAGTCAGGCTGCCATTCAGATAAAGGACAATGATCGATACAGAGTACACGAACGCTACCACGATGATGGAGGCCAACACGAGGAAGAAACCCCAGGGCCTACCTGGCTGTGGTGACTCCTCTGTGTATTGCCGCTCTCGCCCACCGTCCAAAACAAACTCCCTTCCGTCAACCTGGGGGCTCAAGGTGAGCCCCCAGCGTCATCGCTTGCCTTACGGCCTCTCGCTCCGCCTTCGCGGTCGAGACTCGTACGTTAGTGCTCCTCCCTCTCGTGACGAGCATCTGGCCGACTCCGGGGAGCCTCGATCCGGTCCGCGTATCTGCGGATAATCTTGACAACCTCGATACCTATCTTTTCGAGGTCTTCTTCGTCGAGATCCCCGTTCGCGTCGACGCGTTCTCTGGGTCGGGGCCTGTCCCGTTGTTCGTCCTTGCCGCCTTCATGCCGTTCTCTTTCCGGCTTCTCACGGTCTTCGCGCCTCTTGTCCTCGTCTTCCTCCCGCTCTTTGCGGTCTGGCTTGATCT
Source organism: uncultured Rubrobacteraceae bacterium (assembly GCA_963830075.1). Taxonomy (GTDB): domain Bacteria; phylum Actinomycetota; class Rubrobacteria; order Rubrobacterales; family Rubrobacteraceae; genus Rubrobacter_D. The sequence goes on from CAWHLD010000009.1 coordinate 170,693, forward strand.
CTCTTATCTGATTCTTGTTGTGGTTGATCCAGGCCTCCGGATGGGCCATGACCTCGTAGAACCTGCCAGCGTTAGACTTCTCGATGGTGAAGTTGGTGTTCAGGCCGGGCTCTCCATTGGGACCCATCTGGAAGCTCTGCAACACCTTGCCGTCGGGCAGCAGGATCGCAACGTGCCCCTGACCGGCGAGCGTATCGCTTCGGTAGTGGCGTCCGATCAGGACACCGCTACGAGTCTCTCTGGCCCACTTCTTCGCTCTTGCAAGGTTGAACGGGACGTCCACACCACTGAAGAACCCCGGTCCCAAACCGCCGAATGCCGAGGTATAGAAGTAGGCCGCTACGCCACCGTCGTAAAGGGGATTTCCCCTGGTCGGGATGCTCTTGCCCGCGGCACGCCTGAAGAGGTTGGGAACCCCCGCGCAGAATATCCTGTTGCCCTTTAGCTGGTGCGCCGGTGGTAGCGGCCTGTTAGCCGCGTACGCTCCCTCTCCGTCCGGAACGGGGCCGTGGGTCCAGACCCAGTACTTCATGTGGTTGTTCAACTGCATAACGTACTCGAAGCCCCTGGCAAAATTCGTCCCATCTACGACGCCGTGGCTCAGCACCTTCTTCTTCCCACCACTTTGGCGCCGCTTATGTCCGTTTCCTCCACCTTCGTGTCGCTCGTGTTCGTCCCTCCCCCCTGCGTGGCGCTTGCGATCATCCCGGCCGTTTTCGTCACCGTCCCTGTCTTTCATCCCGGTAAGTTTGAGGAGCTGTTGGTGCACACCCCTGTACGCGTTGACGTCTATGTTCATGCCAGCCACTTTGCCCGCCGGCGTGAACTGCCAGAACCACGGCTCCACATCGCCCCACCGCTTGCCCCATCCCCAGGGTAGTCCGGCCCTATGGAACGAGTGCTCGGCGTCGGCGTAGAACCTCCTAGGATAAACCGGGTCCATGTGCAGATAGTAGGCATCCCAGGCCACGTCGGCTCCATACCGGGCGAAATTACCAGACGAATCACCACCGGTCCAGAAGCCCTTGCCCGCATAGACGACTATCGGGTGGTCGCCCACCCTGCGTTTGACCTCGGATATGAAGCCTTCGAGCTGGTCGTTGCCCGGTGATAGTGCCCGGTTGGGATGCTCCTCGAAGTCCACCATCAGTATCTTGTCCTCAGGCCCACCAACGGATTCGATGGTGCGCAGGAAGTGATCCGCCTGCGCCCTGGCCGGGGTGCTCACGAGAAAGTGGTAAGCCCCCATGACGAACCCCTCCGCCTCGGCACGGCGAAAAAACTGCTTGAACCCGCTAGGGACGTACCTGTCACCATCACGATAAGGTCCTTCGGAGGCTTTGATCACGCAGAACTCATAGTCTTCTGTCCTCGCTCGCTCGAAGTTCAGCCCACGCTGGTACTCGGGATGAACGTCGATTCCGAAGATGGGTTTCTCTTTACTCACGGTCTCCTCCTACCCGCTGCAGGTACGTAAGGCTCACCCGCGACAGGAGATCGCAGCATCGGCGAAGCTCGTGCCAACGGTGGCCGTGCCGAGTCCTTCGAACGTCATCGACATGGCCAATAACAACAGAAGGCGATGAATTTCGGATGAATTCGTGGGCACTTACGTGGAAAGTCGCCGAGAACACCGAGAAAAACACCCTGCAAGCCTTCGCTGGACACGCCACCGCAACAGATTACCCCCCGCAATGCTACACGCACTATCGCGCCTCTTCGGCGTACCGCTGCAGCGATGAACAGTGCTTTGGAGGGGAAGTCCGCCCCCGAAGGACATGGCTATTCTCTGCGTTCGCCTTGTCTATCGGGATTAGAGGGACGACTGGCGGACTCGAACCGCTGTACTTTCGTGGCGAGGTGCGAGCTTGCCGCTACAGACGCAATGTAGACGCGAGCCTCAGCCGAAGGCGGCGACGCCGGCCTCGGCCACCTCGTGGTCCTCGTCCACCGCTCCACCGCTCACCCCTATCGCACCGACCACCTCGCCGTTGCGCACCAGCGGGATGCCGCCGGCGAAGATGACGATCCGACCCCCGTGTGTGGTGTTGATACCGAAGAGGGGCTGGCCCGGCTGGGCCATCTCACCTATCTTTCGCGTGGTGAGACCCCTTCCCGCCGACGTGAAGGCCTTGTCTATGGCGATATCGATGCTCGCCACCCAGGCCCCATCCATCCGATGGAATGCTACGAGGTTCCTTCCCGCGTCCAATACGGCTATGTTCATCGGCAGGCCCATCTGCCGGGCTTTGTTCTCGGCGGCGGAAACGATTTCCTTGGCTTCTTCGAGCGTGATCACCGCGTTCTTACCTCCCCGCTTGCGGACGCAACATTCACCACTGCGTGTAGTGGCCACTCATCCATCATAGCCCATCGCGCCGTGCGTCCGGAGAAACGTGCCGAACGTACCTCCTCACCGTAGCTCAGGCTCACAAGCGAAGTATCACGAGCCTTGGGCCTACCGGGTGGCGCCGCGGGAGATACATCTCCCGCAGCGCTAATACCTAGGGTGGTATCAGCGGTGCTCCAGGTCGAGCGCACAGCTATTCATACACCACCGCTGCCCGCCAGCGTCACTCGGTCCGTCGTCGAAGAGGTGACCGAGATGGGAGCTGCAGCGCGCGCAACGCACCTCCGTACGGATCATGCCGTGCGAGCGATCCTCGACCAGTTCGACGGCGTCCGGCGAGACCGCCTCGGTGAAGCTCGGCCACCCGGTGCCCGAATGGTACTTCGTGCCGCTGTCGAAAAGCGCGTTGCCGCAGGCGGCACAGTGGTAGAGGCCGTCATCGTCGGTATCCACGTACTCACCACCAAAAGGAGGCTCTGTCGCCGCCTTGCGCAGGACGGCGTACTGCTCGGGGGAGAGTAACCCCCGCCACTCCTCTTCGGTACGAGACTTCTCGTCGTTCGTCGCATCCACGCCGACCGGGCAGCTCACGCCCGTGCCGCCCAGACCGCAGTATCCGTTCGGTACCTTGTGCAGGTACTGCTGGTGGTAGTCCTCGGCATAGTAGAATGGCCCCGAGGGTGCGACCTCCGTGGTGATCGAACCATATCCGCCACGCTTCAGCGTCTCTTCGTAAGCGTCACGGGTCTCCTCGGCGGCGCGACGCTGCTCGTCGTCTGAGTAGTAGATCGCCGATCGATACTGCGTGCCTGCGTCGTTGCCCTGGCGCATCCCCTGCGTCGGGTCGTGGGCCTCCCAGAATTCCCTCAGCAAGTCTCCGTAGGAGACCTTCTCGGGATCGAAGACCACGAGCACGACCTCGGAGTGTCCGGTTCGGCCGCTGCACACCTCGCTGTAGGTCGGGTTTGGCGTGAAGCCTCCCGCGTAACCGACGGCGGTGGTGTAGACGCCCTCGATCTCCCAGAACTTGCGCTCCGCCCCCCAGAAGCAACCGAGGCCGAAGACCGCCGTACTTAGCCCCTTGGGGAAAGGTGGCTCGAGGGGCGTGCCGAGTACAGCGTGCTGGTAGGAGAGCGTAAACGCCGGCTGGTCTCTTCCGGGCAGCGCCTTGTCGGGGGAGATCATCCTGTTCTTGTGGCGACTGAATAGCATTTTCTTACCTCCGTATCTTGTCCTGGTCCGTTGGCCCGTAGTCGACCCCGGCCGCGTGTACACACTGACTCTCTCGATGGACTCTGGACCCTCGCATACGTAGACGATCTGGCGCACCAAATTCTTACCCAGAGACGGGGTCATTAATCCGCAGTTCGGCCCGCGCCTTACCGCCACCTGATCGCCTTCAAGAGGAACTCGTAGGCCTCGTGGCAGTCCTCGCAATTACGCAAGTGGTCGTGAACCAGCGGCATTGCCGTTGTGGCGTCCGATCCGGAGACCTCTATCTCTGCGAGGCGGTCCATCTGGTCGAAGCACTCGTGGCACCCGATCTCGGCCTCACGCGTCCCGGCCACGGCCCGCACCAGTTTGTAGAGGTCACCCCGAGCCAACACCGCAAACCTCCCGCTCGCCTTCTGATGTCCTAGACTGCCTATGCGACCGAATTCTTACCCTGATTCGAAGGCGGCCAGCACCTCTTGTGGAGGAAGACCCGCGGCCTCCATACGCCGCTTCAACTTCTTGCGGGCGTCGTGCAGCAGCTTGTAGAGGGCGTTCTGGTTGGTGCCCATGCGCGTCGCCACCTCGGCGATGGGCATTCCTTCCAGGATCACAGCTACAATAGCCTCGCGCTGTCTGGCCGTTAGATCTTCGTCGATAATGTCGCGCAACTCGGCTCGCACAACGTTCTGGAGCGCGACCTGCTCGGTGGTTGGCTGAGGGTCCTCCATCCCACGGCCTGTCGCCGCGCGCCTGTCCAACAGGTCCTGCAATGATACGTCGCGCCATCGGCTGCGCTTGAGCTCGGTGAGGGCCACGTTCATGGCGATCTTTTTCGCCCAGGTGGTGAAACGGCTCTCCCCCCTGAATGAGTCAAGGTTGCGCGTTATCTTGAGCAAGGCCTCCTGGGCGAAGTCTTCGATGTTGGCGTCGGCCCGACCGCCGAGTGCCGCTTTCAACCCCCCAACGAGCAGATCGTAGAGGTCTGCAAGGGTCTCGTCCGGGTCGGGTCCCCGCAGCTCGGTGAGCCACTGTTCGTTCGTACGTCGTCGCATGTGAGCCTGATACTATCCCGCATCTTTGTCCGCCGTGTTGTTGCGAAGACTATTGAGCTCGTAGCAGTGTCTAGAGAGTTTTGTGGGATCTGAAGCTCTGTCGACTAGGAGCCTGGGGACGGGCGCAGCCAGCGGCGCAGCGCGCTGGCTGCGTGCCAACCGGCCTCTAGTGGCGGCACCTGACGACTTGCGAGCGAGCCTTCAGGCACGAGCACGCGCAGCGCACCTGGATCTATCGAGAAACGCAGCGGCGCTTGGAGCGTGATCGGCTCACCGTCTAACCCGGCCCGCACTACCTCGCCAGGGACGCCCGTCTTCAGGCGCTCGGACGTCCAATGCCGTAGGGCGGGCCGGAACTCTATGGCACCGAGCAATGTTCCAGCGAGCAGCTGTTCGAGTTCATAGAGCGTGCTGGCATCGAGCACAGAGATCTGCAAGTTCCCGGTGTCCAGGCGGTGGCGTTGGCCGAACCTCCCCCACCTGGCAAATTCGTACGGGTTGTTAGAGACGACCACGGCAACGACGCTCTGGAGTGGGGCCTCGTCGGGTGGCGTGATACGGAGCGCACGTCGGAGCTCGGGGTCGGAGAAGACGGCCTGGAGCTTCGCTTGCGCCACGCCAAGCTTGTCTTCCCTGTAGCCTGGATCTCCCAACATCTCGGCGTAGACGCCGAGCGAGACGTTGTTGATAAACGGGTGCCCGTTGACACGCCCCACGTCCACACGCCGTTCGTGGAAACCGGGGGCGAAGGTGTCGAGAGCACGCAGCGGGCGTATTAGGTCCAACCCGAGGTCTCGGGCGAAGTGGTTGAGGGTGCCCGTGGGGACCACTACGAGAGGCAATCCGCGCTCCACAGCCACCCCTGCCACGGCCCCCACCGACCCGTCGCCGCCGGCCACAGCGAGCGACCCCGCACCCTCATCCGCTGCCTCGAGGGCGGCGCGACTGGCGTCCTCCCCGGGCTCGAGCACCCGGACCCCCATCCCGCGCTCACGGGCGGCCCTGGTCAGGCTCGGCAGCAGGACCGGGGTGCTGCCGGCGGCAGGGTTGACGATCAGGTAGGGAGGGGTGCCTTTGGTGTCAGTCAAGAGTGGCACTTTCTTCTTCTGTCGCCCGGCGTTCGTTTTGTGAGCGTTGACCTGCCCAACGTCTTAGCAGGCGCTGCGAGTGGGTGCTCGACCGGGGATCGAAGTGGGAACCGGCCCGCGTCAGGTAGGGATTGCTGGTTCGCCGCAGAAAGGAGAGTAGACCCTCTTCCAAGATCGTCCGCAGCGCGCTGTGATAGTAGTCGAAGACGTGAACGTTTCCGAGCGTCACGCCCGCGCGTACCGCGCCGAGCGCCACCATAGAAGAGATCTCGAGTAACGAACGATCCTCCTGCCTCGCCGCCAACTGTAGCTCGGTAAACACGTTCTCGAGGACGGCGCGGCCTGGCAGATCCGACGCCTGGCGCTTTAGTTCTTGCCACGAGGTGCGCACGCTCGGGACGTTCAACGGGGGCACGTCGACCGTGTCGGCCAGTTGGCCAGAGGTTCCCTCTAACACGGTCAAAAGCTCCTCGAAAGTTGCCACGTCAGTGTCAGCCGCGAGCACGCCTGCATCCCTTAACTCCCCGACCAGTACCCTCAGGTACACCTTCGTACCCCCGATCAGGTCGGAGGCCCCTGCCAGGAGCCAGAGCGGCGACCAACCGACCGCCAGGAAGCTGCTCAACTCGATCACGTTGCCAGCGGTCTTGCGTACCAGTAGCTCCTGCGCCGGCATATCCTGATCGGGGAAGACCCCCTTCACGCCGCCCACCAGCTCGATCGTGATGCGTAGCAAGCGCCCGACTATCGCCTGGTAGAGCTTGGATCGGCGAACTGCGAGCGGTAGCACTACCTCGCTCACCTCATATACCAACCCGCCTGCCAGCGCGGCTCCCGCCCGGGCGGTTCGCTCGGGAAGGGACGCCAGGTACGACCGCGACGATACGTTTTGGGGTTCTGTCTGCGGGTTCATTTCGTTCACTGTTCGCCTCGCTTGGTTTTCAGCCGTTTTCGGGCAGGCGGATGGTACCGCCACCTTACCTGCCACTATAATAAGCCTGCCGACGAACAGGCACATCGGGCGCCAGGCCCAAATCAATTGGTCCCGTGGGCCGATACGCGATCGCCACGAGGCTCCAGACTGCTTTCTACTCGCAGACTTGCCCATCTCGATGACGGACACATGCCCGTTCACGTCGTGCTACTGTTGGACTGGTCCAGCAATTACGAACTGGTAGCGACCGATGATGGAAGGAGCACCATGGCCGGAACTGTGGATTCGGGACGGCGGCGCGAGACCTCCGATGAGCGTCAGACGAAGATCGTCGACGTGCTTGTGGACGCTTTCTCCGAGCTCATGGTCGCTGACCCCGATGCGTTTCGTCAGAAGTTCCGGAAGATGGCCGCCGGTCCTTTCACCTTCTACCGTGGCAGCGCGTGCCTGTTCTACGCGGACATGCAACGAGAGGAGGACCGTTGGGCTGATGAGCGCACCAGCCGCGTCTGGATCCAGGGGGACCTGCACGCGGAGAACTTCGGCACTTACATGGCCGGAGATGGGGTGTTCGTCTTCGACGTCAACGACTTCGACGAGGCCTACCTGGGCCACTTCACCTGGGATATCAAGCGAATGGTCGCCAGCGTAGCCCTATTGGCCTGGATGAAGGCAATCTCAGACGCCGACATCGCGTCCCTGATCGAAACCTACATCCGGGCCTACCTGGAGCAGGTACGCTACTTTGTCGAGAGCGACCGCGACCACGAGTACGCACTGCGGCTGGAAACGACGGACGGTGAGATCCAGGAGATATTGCTCGAGACCAGGCTGAACACCCGCGTCGATTTGCTCGACAAAACGACCTTGATCAACGAAAACTTTGATCGGCGATTCCGGCGCAGCGCCGGGGTTCGCGAGCTCGACGACGACGAAAAGGCCGGGGTGCAGGCCGCCTTCGAGGCGTACCTGGAGACGATCCCGGAGGCGAAGCGCTTCAGGAGCCTGACCTACGAGGTAAAGGACATCGTTGGCCGCCAGGGCTTTGGCATCGGCTCGGCCGGGCTCCCCGCCTACAACATCCTGGTGGAGGGCCCGACCCAGGCCCTGGAGAACGACGTGGTGCTCTCTATGAAGCAGGGCAACGTCGCTTCGCCGAGCCGGATCGTACAAGACGAGCGTATCGAAAACTACTTCAAGCACCACGGTCATCGCACCGCGGTCTCGCAGCGGGCGTTGCAGGCCCACGCCGACCCCTGGCTCGGCTACACCGAGATCGACGGTGTCGGCTTCGTCGTCTCCGAACTCTCGCCCTACGTCGAGGACCTCGACTGGTCGGACCTCACCGAACCCGAGCAGATGTCGCCGGTTCTAGACTACCTCGGTCGGGCGACGGCCAAGGTGCACTGTGTCGCGGACAAGGACTCCGACCCGACTATCGTCGATTTCCAGACAGAGGACGAGATTGTCGAGGCGGTCAGCGGCAACGAAGATGAGTTCGTCAAAGAGATGGTGGAATTCGGCACCAACTACTCCGAGATCGTTCGCGACGATCACCGGCTCTTCGTCGACGCCTTCCGCAACGGCCAGATCCCGGGTCTGCCGAATCGCTAGTAACAATCGTAACGGTATGGCGGTTCTCGAAAAGGATGGGCCACTACGCGGGAGGAGGCTTCAGTTTAGCGACCGGCGGGACGTAGGTCTCCAATTCCTCGTCGGGCAGGTAGACGGTGCTGCCGGTTTCGGCGGAGCGACAAAGCGCCATGAGCATCTCGACGACGGCGACCCTGTCGCGAAAAGTCTCCAGGGGTTCCTCGCCCTCGCAGAACGCCTCGACCATGTGCCGGTCTTCGAGGGTGTATCCGTAAGTCGCGGCTTCGTCTTCGAGCACGGGCATCAGGCCTTGCTCGGCGCTCTGCTTCTCGACGAAGTCTTCGCCTTCGGCCCCTGTCACGTTCCGCGAAAGAAAGACCTCGAGACCGGTGTTGAGGGTGCTGAACTCCATGGCGTACTCGGGTCCGAGCAGCTCGAGTTGGATACGCAGGCCAGGAGTTGTACTGGCGACAATAGCCTGGTCTGCCGGCGCAGTTACCGGGTTCGACTTTGGATCGAGCACTTTGCGTCTCTGGGGGTCTCGAAGCTACGTTCCATTATGCGCTCCTCGGATTCCGGTCCCGCCTCCTGCTCGGGGGTCCTGGTTTCGGGATTGGCGAGATCCCCGGAAGTCTCTTGGCTGGAAGGCTGATCCGGCTGATCCGACTTCGGCGAGCCCTTGATGGTATCGGCCGCAGGCTCTGGGTCCCTCGTCTCTCCCCCGGTTACTGCCATTGGCTCCTCTTTGCCCGGTCCATTTTTGTTTGCAACGACCTTTGCCGCACGCTCCCTCGAGCACCGTTTTCTACGACGTTTCTTTTGCCTCCTTGACCGGACCTGCAGCCGGGTCCTTGGTCAGATACGAGGAGAGGTGCTGGTCGAGTGCCGCTAGCGCTCCCGCGTCGGTGGACGGAGACCGGAAGCCGAGGTGTCCATCGGGCCGGATCAGGACCACCCCGCCCGTCGGGACGCCGGCGCGGGCGGGATCGACGTCGGGATCGTGGGAAACCTGCACGAGCTTCGACCAGCGTCGACCTAGCCGCCCGAGCGAGGTGGCGTCTTGGACGGGTCCGAAAACGAGAACGTGGTGCGAGGTCCCTCCGAGCCGCGTCCAGTCGGGGTAGCGCTGGCCGGGATGCGGGTCTGCAGCCCCGTTTTCCCCGTAGCCGGCGACGAGCGGGCTACCTGCATAGTCGATGTCGATCATGACGCGCGCGTTGCGCATGAGCGCGGCCGCGACTGGATCAGCGGCCGTGGCGGGTGGCTCGCGGCCCTCTCGGACGGCGTCGGCGATACCGACGATCCCGGTGTGTATATCGTCCGAGACGTCGAGGACGTGGCGGTCTGCGATCATGCGCTCCACCGCGTAGTCGTCGAGCAGCGACCGGGATGCATGGCCGCGCAACACGAGTGCTAGTTTCCACGCGAGGTCGTAGCCGTCGTGCAGCCCCGAGTTGAGTCCCTCACCGCCAAACGGGCTCGAGAGGTGGGCGGCGTCCCCGATCAAGAACCGCCGGCCGTCCGCCAGGCGCGAGACGATCCGGCGGTGCATCCGAAACGGCGAGAACCAGGCGACGTCGGTGGGTCGACCCCTCCCGCCTAACCGTACCTCGGTTCGGGCGGCGACTTCTTCGGCGGATACCGTCTGTACCTCCTCTTCCAGGTCCTGGAAAGTGATCCATCGCCCGCCCGGGAGCGGCGCGAGAAGCATCATGCCGTCCGGGCCGCAGAAGAAGTTGCCCTGGTCGCGCTGGACCGGTGCCTGCATCGCGATGTCGGCGACGAGGAAATGGCCCCGGTAGGTGGTACCTTCGAGCGGCTCGCTCATGGAATGGCGCGTGATGCTGTGCGCCCCACCAGCACCGATGACGACGCCAGGGTGGACCGTCTCGACGCCGCCGTCAGCGTGCACGAGCTCGACGGAGACGTCTTCTTCATCAGGCTCCACCTTCTTAGCCGTGACGCCCCGGTCGACCATGCCGCCGAGCGACGCGAGATGGGCCTCAAGGATCCGCTGGGTCTCGTACTGCGGGAGGCTGCACTGGAACTCACAGCGGCAGTCGACGCCATCGAAGTCCATACCGCCGAGCTCGGACATGTCAGGCCCGTACACGCGGACGCGGTGGACGTGCTCGGCGGCCTCCAGGAACGGCGGCAGCAGGCCGACGGAATCCAGGATCTCCAGCGTGCCAGGTTGGATCGCCGTGGCCCGCGCCTCGTGATGCGGACGTACCTCCTGCTCGATGAGCCGAACGTCCACGCCGTGGCGGGCGAGCTCGGCGGCGGCGAACAGGCCGGAGGGGCCGGCGCCGATGATCAAAACGTCGTTTCGCGCCATTCTTTCACCCCGGGAAGACGGCTGCCTGGGATCGAAGTCTAGCAGACCACCAAACCGCACGCGGTAGCTCACCTGCCACCGATTACTGCACAACTCGATGCCGCGCAGAAAGCCGACTCGAACCGCTGACCTGCTCATTACGAGAAAGAATCGACGGGTTTCGGGGTGTTGGTGGTTGTTGCACAATCCTATAGGTAAGCCGAAAGCACGCACGACCAACATCCTGGAACAGAGCAGGGATACCAGGGTGTCTATCCAGGAGCGTTCGATGTCCTGGTGTGGGGTGCGGACAGTGCATTGTCCAGGTCAGAGATCAGGTCGTCCGGGTGCTCTATCCCTACCGAGTACCTCACGAGCGACTCGGGGATGCCCATCGCGGCGCGCTCACTTGCGCTGGACTCGACGTGGCTAGTCATGGCGGGCGGTCCCACGGTGGTCTCGACCGCCCCGAGGTTCGCCGCGCGGTGCGCGAACTGCAAGCGCGGCAAGAACGCCCGGAGCGCCTCGTACCCGCCTACTAGCGAGAAGCTCAGCATCCCTCCGAAGCCCCTCATCTGCCTCCTGGCGAGCTCGTGCTGAGGGTGAGACTTTAGGCCCGGGTAGAAGACTCGATCTACAGCCGCGTGCCCTTCCAGGAAGCGGGCCACCTTCATGGCATTCTCGTTGTGGCGCGAGACGCGCAGCTCGAGGGTCTTCAGGCCGCGGAGGAGCAGGTAGGCGGCGAAGGGGTCGAGGGCCGCGCCGTTGATCTCACGGTAGTGGTAGACCTGCCGCACGAGCTCGCGCGGACCGCACAGTACGCCCCCGAGGGCGTCCGCGTGCCCGCCGAGGTACTTTGACGCGCTGTGTAGCACGAGGTCGGCGCCAAGGGCGAGCGGGCTCTGATTTATGGGGGTGGCGAAGGTACCGTCCACGACGACGATCGCCCCAGCCTCATGCCCGGCCTTCGAAAGTCGCCCTATGTCCACCAGCTTGAGCGTCGGGTTTGTCGGCGTCTCCAGGTAGAGCAGGTCGCAGCCTCTGGCCACCTCCTCCTCGATTGCCTTCGCGTTTGTGGTGTCTAGCAACCTCACCTCGACGCCGGCCCTGGGGAGGAACTCCAGGAAGATCTTGTTCGTCCCGCCGTAGGTATCCTTGACGGACACGACACGATCCCCTGGCTTCAGGAAAGCGAAGAGGGTGTTGCTTATGGCCGCCATCCCCGTGGCGAAACTCGTCGAGTCCTCCGCTCCCTCGAGTGCCCTGACCTTCTCCTCGAGGGCGCGGGTGGTGGGGTTGGTGTTGCGACTGTAGATGTGCCCCTTGCGCTCGCCCAAGGCGACTCCCTGCCACGCGTCGAGGTCGTCATAGCCGAAGGTGATGCTCTGCACTATGGGTACCTGCGTGGCGCCCTCGACGAGGTATTCTTCCTCGCCCGCCCACACCGCCCTTGTGGCGTGATGCGTGGCCCCCGATAGGTCCTTCGCTATGCTCATGATCTCCTCCTCCGGGCTCACCACCGCGACCGTCGGGCCAAGCCTAGCGCCCTCGCGGTCCTACGACGATGACGGTCTTTTGCTTTATCCGGAGCTTAGCTTGTCGCCGCTCCCCAGCCAATAGTCGTCCTGTATAACTTTGTGGTCCACACACGCAATAAACCATCGCACAAACGGGCCGAACGAAGGGCATCATCATGTTGATCGCCGGGCCCTCACGCCCCGCCCGCGTGTTGGGCTACTTGCATACCTGTCCGCGCGCCGGCCACATCCGGCGCTCTGCTATAGTGGTGGCCATCCCGGCACAGCCATAGGGAAGAGAGCTCTGCATGAACACGAATCCTTTCGCCGCCGAAGCGGCCGATTATGCCCACCTCCGCCCCACCTATCCCGATGAGCTCTTCCAGTTCCTGGCGACCGTTGTGCCCTCGCGCGCAGCGACTTGGGATTGTGCGACGGGCAATGGTCAGGCCGCAACGCACCTGGCCAGGTACTTCGGTCGGGTCGTGGCCACCGATGAGAGCGGAGAAATGATCGCCCAGGCTCCGGGCGATCCCAGGATCATCTACCGCGTGGCCGAGGCGGAAGACTCCGGCCTCGAGGATCGCTCAGTGGATCTCGTAACCGTGGCGTCCGCTATCCACTGGTTTGATCTGGAAAGGTTCTACAAGGAGGTGCGCCGTGTCGTGAAACCGGGCGGAGCCGTGGCCGCCTGGACCTACTACACCCCCGTGTTTGACAACGACATAGACGCCGTCATCCAACGCCTGGCGCACGACGTCTTGGGCGCTTATTGGGACCAGCGAGTGCACTACGTCGTCGACGAGTTTCACGATCTGCCCTTCCCCTTCGAGCCGATCGGGGCTCCTCCCTTTCAAACGGACATGATCTGGAACATGCAAGACCTCCTCGCCTACTTCGAGACGTGGTCTTCGTCTGTTAAGTACCGTGAGGCCAATCATGCCAGCCCCACAAGCTTGATCGAGGACGACCTGGCGCGAGCGTGGGGAGACCCGCAACAGAAACGAGACCTGCGCTTCCCTCTCTATATGCGCCTGGGGAGGGTGCAGGCGAGTGCGTAATGCGTGATCTCGGAGCAGGAGAGTGTCGCTCGGCAATTGGGCGATGATCATCCAATGTCGGGTTTCATTTAGAGAGCTGTGGGATCGCCACGATCTTAGTCTGGGCGTAGGCCAGCACGATTTGGTCCACTGCCTCGGTTCGGGATAAGTACTAGCTTGCCGACGAAGTCCTTGTTCATGAAATCTCTCTGAGCTTGCCTGATGTCGGACAACGGGTAGGTGCGTGCGAGGAGCGGCTTTATCCTGCCGGAGGCTATATGCTCCACGAGGCTGGCAAACTCCTCGTGGGTGCCCATGGTCGACCCGATGAGTTCGAGCTGCTTGAGGTAGAGGGTTCTTAGATCGAGCCGCACCACAGGGCCCGCGATCGCCCCTGCAGTCACATAACGTCCCATAGGGGCGGAGGATGTTCAGTAGGTCCACGAACATATCACCGCCGACCACATCGGCGACCACGTCGATAGGCAGCCCACCCGCCGCCTTCGCCACGGCCGCGGGCAGGTTTTTGGTGTCGCGGGTAATCACGAGCTCGGTGCCCAAGGCGCGGTCTTCTTTGCCCGGGCCCACCAGCGCGAGGACTCTGGCACCGCGCAGGCGCGCGAGTTGGACCAGACCAGAACCGACCCCACCTGAAGCGCCCGTTACCAGGACGGTCTCCCCCGCGGAGACCCGTGCCCGATCGAGCATGCGTAGTGAGGTGACGTAAGCAGTCGGAAAAGTAGCAAGTTCGGCGTCGCTCAAGTCACTCTCGATCGCGTAAGCGTTTTCCGCCGGTACCGCGACGTACTCGGCGAAGCCGCCGTCGCGTTCGCTTCCGATGAGACCGGCGACCACAAGCCCTTCGTCGCCTCCGCTGTAGAGTGCGTTGTCGACGATCACCCGTTCGCCGATGCGAGGGGCGTTTACGCCCCCGCCTACCCCCACGATGCGGCCGACGATGTCGGCACCCTGTATTCGCGGGAATCGCATTGGATTGCCCCGACGCCAGCCGCTTGTGGTCGCCGGGTCGTCTTCTGTTCCGTAGGCGCCTTCTCGGGTCCAGATGTCGGTATTGTTTATCCCGGCGGCGTCAACACCGATCAGGACCTCGCCCTCGGCAGGTTCGGGAGTCGGCACGTCCTCCCGGTACTCTAGCTTCTCCAGGCCGCCATGGCCGGTGAGCAGCACGGCTCTCACGATAACCTGACGGACTCGAAGCCGTGACCGGAACGGGGAGGCCAAGACCACCTGCGGATACGATCCCCCGCCTCCTCTTTCAAGGCGTGCCTCCTATCACTTTCCTTCGACGCTCCAGTTCGAGCGGAACATTCGCACGGACTCCTCCTGGTCACCCGGCGGTATCCGGTCTATGCCGACCATTTTGTCTATGACGATGTTCTGGTAGCGGTGCAGCGTCTCCTCAAACTGGTAGCACATGCGGCCGCCGCGGTAGGCCAGGTTGGAGATACCTTCCTGCACCCGCTCGACGATCTCGATGTCCTGCGAGTTCACCAGGTCCCAGAAGCGCATCAACTGGTCGAGTTCTTTCTCCGCATTGGGGTTGCCCAGAGACCCCGGGTGGGAGAGGATAACCGTCTCCTCGACGGTGCGGTCCGGGCCGACGGGATTCGCGACGATAATGAATGCGTGGTTCGGCAGGACGCTGATGGCGGTGTTCGGGAAGAGCAATACGAAGCGGCCGCTGTCGGCGTCGTCTCCCCGCAGCGTGCCCACAGGCGGCAGCCCCTGCCAGCCTCCGCCCTCGGTGTTCTGGGAGATCGGCGTGGTGCAGAACCCCGAGTACAATCCCGGCCCCTGCCAGCGGTAATGGTCTTCTATCCGGGAGACCTGTACCAGCTCCGGATGCACCCAGGGTAGGTGGTAGTACTCCAGAAAATTCTCGCCGACTAACTTGTAGTTCGCCGCCGCTTCGTAGGTCTTCTCCCGTGCCACCTGCCACTCGTCCAGCCGGTAGCCCGAGAAGCGGTCGGGCAGGTCGCCGAGTTGCTCGGTTAGCGGAGCGGCTTCCGGGTCGAGGTTGACGAAGACCAGGAAACCCCAGCTCTCCACCCTGACGGGCAAGAGGCCGTAGTCAGCTTTGTCGAAGCCCCTGACCTCGCTCATGTCGAAGGCGGCCCTAGCCTCCTCGGGGATGTCCGAGCCTTCGAAGAGCGGCGTGCCCAGACATTTGCCCTCGAGGTCGTAGGTCCAGCTGTGGTAAGGGCACCTTATCCTGTTGTTGCGTACCGCGCCGGCGTCGTCGTCGAGCAGCTTGGCGGCCCGGTGGCGGCAGACATTGTGGAAGGCCCTGAGGTCTCCCTGCTTGTCCCGGGCGACGATGATCGAACGCGCGGCAACCTCGGCGACGATCACCTGCCCTGGCTTCCGTACCTGAGAGGTGAAGCCCGCGACGACCCAACTCGCTGCGAATACCTTCTCACGCTCGATCTCGAAGAACCTGCGGGAAGTGTAGGCGTCGGGGATGAGGGTCACAGCCAGGTCCACCGGCGCGCGCGTGTGCCTGTAGGTCTCCTCGCGGGTGTAGTCCTCGGTTGGGATGGGTCGGGGGTTGAGCCGCGTGTACGGGTCCGTCCGATCGAGGGTCATATCTTCTCCTCCTTAGAGGGCCTCGGGCATCGTGGGATCAAAACCTCGATCCCATCAGAGCAGCTTGTCTTCGTAAGGGTAGAGTGAGGGCATCGTCGGAGAGCGGGAGAAACTGCGGCTCGTCGTCCGTGAGGGCCGCCTTCCGGCCGGCTTCGGGTGAATGTGACACCGAAGAGCCAGTCATCAGGCGTGAAACGTCTTCTCGAAAGTACGGTCGGTGATGGCCGGGCGCGTGATCTCGAAAGGCTCGATAGGGTAGATGGAATCACCTTTCAGCGCGAACTCCGACAGTATTCGACCGATTAGGCTCGCGAACTTGAAGGCGTGCCCCGCGCCTATCGCCACCGAGATCTGCGGATGCTCCGGCAGCGTGTCCAAAACGAAGTTCTGGTCCGGCGGTATGGTGTACGGGCACGTCCTGGTGTACAGCTCCGGCCCTAGAAAACCCGGGATATGCTTCTCGAGGAACTCGCGGTAACGTTCCAGGCGAATCGGGTCGGGCTCGAAGGTTCTGGTCTCCGGCGTGACCTCGTGCCCGCCCATGTGCTGGCCGAGCTTGGTCGCGACCTCGCCGTAGACCGGAAACCCGTAGAAGTTGTCCGCCCCGTGCCACATGAAAACGGGGAAGCGCTCAGGAGCGAACTGGCGCAGGTTCGGCGTCGCGTAGTACGTCACCTGCTCCTGGGTGACGGTCAACGGTATCCGTACTCCCGTCCCGCGCAAGACCTCGTTCGTCCACATGTCGCTCGCCACGACCACCCGGTCCGCGAAGTAGGTTTCGGCGTCCGTCACCACCTCGACGCCCGCACCGTTCGGGCGCACGGCCCGCACGGGGGTGTTCTCGAGGATGGTCGCGCCGCGGGCGCGGGCCAGGGCGACGTGCACGGCGTTGGACTTTCCGGCGTCCACGATGCCGGACTCCGACTGATAGATCGCGCGCTCTGAGCCGCCGAGACGGAATTGGGGCCAGCGGGCCATCAGCTCCTCCGGATCCAGGAGCTCGTAGTCGAAGCCGTGCGCCTCGAAGGCGGCGACGTATCCGTCCACGTTCCGGGTGCCGACCTTCTCCGGGTCTCGTCCGTTCGGGTCCTCGAAGATCAGGCCGCCGGTCTTGAGGAGCACCTGGACGCCGGATTCGCGCTCGACCTCGTAGAAAGCCTCGTAGGCGTGAGGGGCGAGGGCCGCGTATTGGGACTGGTGTTGGGCGAGACGGATGATCCTCGAGTGGTCCTGCGAGGCGCCGCGCGCGTGGCCGAGCTCGAACCGCTCGATCCCGAGTACGGATCCTCCCAGCTCGCGCGAAAGCCAGTAGAGCGCGGCCGAGCCCAGGCCCCCGCACCCGATGACTATTGCTTCGTGGTTGCTCAATCCTATACCTCCTGACTACCTGGCCCGGATGCCCTCTCGCCCGAGCGCCGGGCAGATATCCACGACCTTCTCCGCAGAACGCACAGCCCTAGCTCGTGGGAGGTTCCTCTAGTCCCTGAACGGTTCGCCAGGGTACTCCGCGCTCATCTGCTATGGCGTGGGGGCACCCCGCGGACCGGACGATTGTGCCCTTGATGTCACGGCAGCGTAGTGCTATTTGGTATGTAAGTCCAGTATATTCTTGGCCCCCAAACTGAACCCCGGCTTCCACGCGCAGATTGTCGAGCTATTCCAGCGCGTTGGCGCCTTCGGGCAGGTGGCGCAACACGCGGTCCACCTTCAAACGATCGTCGGCCTGGTGGCGAGCGGCGTCGGTATCGCCATCTTGCCTGACTCCGCCGAGCGGGTTAACCGAGAAGGCGTCGTCTACCGTGCCCTGGACGTGTCCGACGCCACGAGCTGGGTGGGGCTCGCCTGGGTCGAGGGAGACGAATCGAAGCTGGTGAGAAACTTCATCGGCACCGTACGCGAGGCGGCAGAGGCTAAAGAGTCTGACCTCCCCAACACCGATCCGTAGCTTCGCAGAGACGACCCAGCACCTTACAGGCTACGGTTGAAGCGGCGGTCTTGACAGGCTCATCGCGCACTCGGGTGCATGAGGGTAAGAAGACTCGGGATGTAGCAATTGCGGCCCTTCTCGGGCGACGAACCGAAGACGGTGTCTAGAAGCTTGGGCATGGTCGGTCAGAATCTGTATCCTCCGCTCAGCTACGCCCTTGTCCAGCTCGGGGCGTGACGAGCTCCGTGCGGAGTTCGTGGCTCTCGTCGGGAAGCCTGGCTTCGTAATAGATGCGAAAGCCGCCATCTGGGAGGGGCAAGACATCCAGGTATCGGGCATCCACGGGCTCGCTCTCGACGTGTCGCAGCCGTCCGGGTTCTCCGCTCTGGAATGCGAGGCCCGTGCGTTCGAACCAGTTCTCTTCGGCGGAGGCTCGCCCGTCGTAAGCCGCGCGACCGTCAGGCAGCACAGCGGTGACGCGGGCGCCGCGGGCATCCCACCTCCCTGGACGTCCTTCCAGAACGACACCGTGCCATTCCCAGCGGATACCATCTTCGCTCGTGGCGTAGGCCGTGTTCATGCGGTCCTCCTCCCCGGGCTGATCGAGGAGGTGGCAGCAGATCCAGGCCTGCCATCCCTGGCTCGTACGCTGTACTACCGGATCTTTGACTCCGATGAGATGGTCGCCCGGGAAGACGGTACGAGCGGCCTCCGCGGTGAAGCAGTCCGGCTCGTCGGCTTCGAGCGCGTCGATCCACCAATGGGCACTGTCGGGATCGGCGCAACACACGTAAAGACGCCATCGCCCCGTCTCGGCTCGTACGAGCGACGGGCGTTCCATGCTCTTCGCGCCGAACTCGGACTGCTCGAGGGTGGTTACGGTGGTGAACCGCTCGCCGTCGTCCGAGCGTGCGATCACGGTCTGAGCATTGCCGCCGTGGCCGTTGCGGACGCGGTAGCCGATTACGAAGGTGCCGTCTTCGTCGAGCGCGGCGCTCGCCGAACCCGCCCAGTAGCCGGGTCCGTGTCCCGGAGCAGGCACGGCGACAACCGAATCTGCGGTTCCCGGCAGCGGGAATCCGGGCGATGAGTCCTGCGGTCCGACGGCATAGGGGGTTTCGTCTGTCGTCACCAAGGGCTCCTCTCGGGCTTTCTCGTGTCTCTTCTGTCACGACCCACTCTACCGTAGCACCGTTTCCCGAGCGTTACGACGGTCGCCTTCTGAGAAGCCCGCCAACGGATACACTACGCCTCATGGATGAGGCGGTCCGAATCCCCAAGAACGTGTTGGAAGAGCTGGAGTCGGTGCGCCGCTACGCCCGCGTGGAGGTCCTGGACATACCTACCCTGCGCTACGTGGCGATGGAGACGCACAAGCCCGCACTGGTCGCGTGGATAGATAGGCACCAGGGAGAGTACGGCAGGGGCCTGCTGGACGGCTTCCGGGCTGAGGGTTAGTTTTTCCGCGACCGGGAGGCCATGCCCACACCGGGGGTCCTGAATCTCTGAAGGCCCAGCACGATCCATCCCGAGTGCCGCCGGCTCTTGGCTCTGGGGCGGACTCGCAGGACGCTATCTGCTCGGTAGGACGGAGTCTATGCAAGATCCTGCAAACCGACTTCCGGGAAAACCCATCCCCATACACTCCGGTGAGTAGAAGGAAGGAGGATGATTCTACGTTACGGCCTCGACGCGATCTCCGGTCTGGATCCTACCGCCCGAGAGTATGTCGGCTCGCAGCCCGCTCCTGTGTACGAGGCCGCGTAACACCCCGGGCGAAAGCGTCAGCGCCCGCCCCTCGTTGCAGATCTAGCGGACGTGTTTGTCTATACCTATCGACGAACGGTTTACCGCGTAGATGCCGGCGACGATCAGGGCGGTCCCGGTCAACAGTGAGGGCGTCAGCCGTTCGTCGAGAAAGATAGCCCCAATCAATATCCCAACGAGGGGCACGAAGAGAACGTAAGCCGCGACGCGGCTCGCCTCCCCCGCCCTGATCAGGCCGAACCAGATCAACCACGCCAGCGCTATCTCGACAAGCGACACGTAAGAGAGGCTCGCGAAAAGCGTGGCCGTGGGGGACACCTCCGACCAGGATTCTATGGCGAAGCCAAAAAGCGTCAGCACCGTGCCCCCCATCACGAACGGCAGCGCCACCGCCCACATGGTCGAGATCCTCGCTTCGTATCGCTTGAAAATGACCGTACCCAGGGCCCAGGAGAACGCCGAGCCCACCCCGAAAACCACGCCCGCTGCAGAAATGTTTCCAAGGATGCTTCCCGAGCTCACCGCTACTATGCCCGAGAAGCCCAGGAGCAGGCCAACGATCTTGGCCAACGACAGCGACTCGCCCAAGATCATCCAGGCTAGTAGCCCGACCAGCATCGGTTGCGAGTACTCGAGCACCGCCGCCGTCCCTGAGGTCAAATATAGAACAGCCAGGGTCTGAAACCCGAAAAAGAAGACCACGTTGAACGCCGCCAGCAGCACAAAGATCGGCCAGTCGCGCCTCAGATGCGGGCTCCCGCCCCAGAAGACGGCCACGAGCACAATTACAAGGCCACCTACCAGGGTTCTGAGACCAGCAAAGATCATGGGCGGCGAGTATTCCAAACCGACCTTTACGACCGAAAAAGCCGACCCCCAGAACAGCACCAGCAGGGCAAAAGCAGGCACTACGTAACGGCGCCTGCCAAAAAGCCGCAAGGTCACCCATCCAGCGCAGGGTTGTTCGCCAGCCTCACGGACGATCCCGGACTGCTGCCTCCACCAGTTCGACGAAGAACGCGCGGGAATGGTCGAGGACTCCCCTGTCGCCCTCCAGCGCGCTGGTGATGTAGGCGCCCTCCAGCACGACGAACAGACGCTCGGCCAGCTCCACTGGCTCTTTAGCACCGGCCTCGGCGGCGAGGATCCGGAGCTGCTCTCGTACCCCGGCCTTATGCTGCCTGATCACCCGTCGCGCCGGATGATCGGGGTCGGGAAACTCCGCGGCGCAGTTGACGAAGGCGCAACCCCGCACCTCCCTGGCCATGAAATACTCCCGGTAGGCGTCGCAGACGGCCATGAGCCTGTCGCGCGAATCCTCACAACCCGAAAGTTTCTCCTCCAGAAACTCCCCCCAGCGCCTGTCACTGTCTTCCAGGTAAGCGGTCACGAGCACTTCCTTGGAGGGAAAGTGGGCGTAGAGGGTCATCTTCGTAATCCCGGCCTTCTGCGCTACCGCGCTGACCCCGGTGGCGCGGATGCCATCCCCGTAGAAGAGCTCGCGGGCGGCGGCCAGCAACCTCTGCCGCGTCTTCGACTTGTCCCTCGTCCGCACCGCTTCTTCAGCCATTGCTTAATTATACTGAACGGTATGTATAAGTACAAGGATATTCTCCGGGTCGCAGAGTGAGCTCAAGTTCGGGTTGCCCCGGTCCTTGTTGCAAGGGAATGCGGCTCCGCTACTCACCACGCGAACACTCCCAAATCATGACTCGTAAGCGAGTGGACTTGTACTTCCCGGGGAGAATCTTCCCACCAGCCCAGGTACAGAAACGTGTAACGCTTCTAAGGCGAGGTCTGCCCTCGATGCGCAGAACGTAGTCGCCCGCACCTTCAAGCCGATGCTCGAGCACGCCGGGCTCCCGAAGTCTTAGCCAAATGTCTTGTACACTATAGTCATAGTACACGGCCTCTTGGAGAGGTGCTCACAATGGTGGAGACGATCGGAGATAGATCCCGGGTTCCGGAAACGGACTTCGGGTTGCTTGGGATGGAAGAGGTAGGGATGAACGAGCTGGTTCGCCGGGTGGGCGAAGGATTCCGCTACGAAGTTCTCGAGAACTTCAGGAAGAACGTAGGGCTAAGCACGAGTGAGGTGGCCGACCTCGTCCGGATCAACCCGCGCACGCTGAGCCGTCGCAAGCTGGAAGGCAGGCTCCACGCCGACGAGTCCGACAGGGTTCTTAGGCTCTCGCGGGTCTACGGGAGGGCGCTCGGCCTGTACGGGGGCGATCTCCCGAGGGCAAGGCACTGGCTCTCCACACCGAAGGTCGCGCTGGGCGGCGAGACGCCGCTAGATTACTCGCGCGTGGACGTGGGCGCGCAGGAAGTCGTTGACCTCATAGGCCGCATCGAGCACGGCGTCCCTTCCTAGGTTCCTTGGCCCTCGTCACGACGTGGCGCATCTGCGCGCCGAGGTACACGGGTGCGGCGTTCAGCGGCGAGGGTGCACGCATCCACGGCGGCCGTTGGAATAGCAGGGGCAGGGCAGTCGTCTACGCCTCGGAGAGCGTCTCGCTCGCGGTGTTGGAGCAGCTCGTGCACGTGGATGACCCGATGGTGCTGGACGCCTTCGTGGTCGTCTCCGCGACCCTGGAGGAAGACGCCATCGAGGTCCTGCCCACCTCCTCCCTGCCGGACGACTGGCGTGCCTACCCCGCCCCACCGTCCACTCTGAGGATCGGAGACGCCTGGCTCTCCGAGGCCCGCTCGTTGGCTCTCAAGGTTCCGAGCGTCACGGTGAGGGGCCAGCACAACTACCTGATCGACCAGGCGCACCCTGACTTCGCGGGAATCGAGGTGTCCAAACCGGAGCCCCTCGACCTGGATCCTAGGATAACCAGTGTCTGACAGATCGCCCTGCCTGATGAAATACGCGGTGGCGACGATGGCGGTTCGCCGCTCCCACAAGCTCCCGGAGCGCGCCAGCTCGTAGAGGACGTCGGGTGGTTTGTCGAAAAGGTAGCGACCGACCACGAATGGGGCGCTGAGATCCACCGGGTCCCAGTTATCTATCCTGTCCGCGCGCCGCAGATACAGATCGAAGAGTTCTTTCCTGCGGCTTTCGGGCGTCCTCTTGCGCCGGCCTTGCTTGTCCATGATGCTCATCGCCCCGGCCCGTACCTCGTGGATCCGACTTTCGAGCAGTTTCTCGATCTCGACGGGGTCATCTCTATGAACACTTTGGAGAGCGCGAAGACCCGTCCCATACGCACCCCAATGAACACGTCCCCTCACCGTACTTGCCTTCGCCGAGTTTGAAGGATCTTCGGTACTTGTCTCGTTGCTCCGGGGAGCGGTGGATCTTCAGTCTTTCGACGAACCGCTCCGCGCTCGGGATCTCTCGCATGTCGCGCCTCTAAACTCTACGCGCCGAAGATCCCGGCCATCTTGTCCAGGCATTGCTCAATGCCCGTCTTGGACAGGTCGCGCGCCTGTTCGGTCGTGTAGCCGTGCTCGGTGACGGTCAATTTCGTCCCGCCGCCGCCCGTTGCCTCGAAAGAGATCACGTGCGGGACGTCGTGCGGGACGCCCGGCGGCATGCCTAGCGCGGCCGGGTCGAGGTGCCTTCCGTCCCTGTCCGCAAAGTTGGAGACGAACTCGATCCGCTCGTTGGGTGTGATCCTGGTGTAGGTCCACGTGTTGTACACGTCCTGGCCACCGTACTCTGCCGGCGCGCGCATGCACACCAGCGACGAGCCGCCCAGGCGCAAGTCCATCTGTGCGCTGGGCGCTGTGAACCCCGTCGGTCCCCACCACCGCATAACGTACGCGGGATCGCGCCAGGCCTTCCAAACCTCCTCGACCGGGGCATCGAGGACGCGGGTGACGACGACGTCGAACGTCTCGGCGCCATCGCCCGTATTGTCGTCGTGCGTGGTCATCTGTCCCCCATTTCAAACCATGTGCCAGCGCGACTCGGCGGGACGGACGACGGAGCCATCGCTCACGGTCCGACCATGAATGACCGCCTCCACATACTGCGAGTCTGACGACCTCTCCTCGTAGACGATGCTCATGCTCGCCTCGACTTCGTTTACCCGCCCTCCGGCGTCGGCCTGTCGAGGAATTCGGAGACCATCGAGACGAGCCAGTCCGCGCGTTCTATGAGCGTCACGTGAGAGGTGCCGGGGAGTATGGCGAGCTGCGAGTCGGGGAGCCCAGCGGGCGTGTCGCCGAAGACGCCGCCACCGAGTAGGCGGAACATCTCGAGGGCGTGTTCGGGACGGGGGAGGTCCGAGTCCCCGAGGATGAGGAGGGTGGGGGCGGTGATACCCTCCACGGCCCCGGCGGGGATGTCTTCGAGGTTCCGGTCCATCTCCGACTTCTTGGCGAAGAGCGCGTCGAAATAATCCGGATCGGGGGCTATCCGCGTGTATTCCTCGTGCCACTGAGAGCCGTACATCATCTCGGGTTTCATCTCGCCGAGTCCGTCCATGAGCCCGGGATGTATGCCGCTCATGGTGTACGTGACGGAGGCGAGAACGAGCTTTCGGACCGCCTCCGGGTGACGGATGGCGGTGTGGAGGGCGACGCTCGCGCCCATGCTGTAGCCGAAGATGTCGGCCGCCTCAATCCCGAGGTGTTCGATCGCGGCGGCGACGTCGTCGGACATACTCTCGATGGAGAGCGGGCGGTCAATGTCGGCGGTGCGCCCGTGAGCTTGAAGCTCGAAGGCTATGACCTTCCGACTCTCTGCCAGTCCCGGAAGGACCTTCCCGAACGAGGTACCGATCGCCGAAAAAGCCCCGTGAAGGAGGACGAGCGGCATCCCCTCGCCGTGGATCTCGTAGTACATTTCGAGGCCGTTTACTGGTGCGTATCCGGTTTTGGGGGTGCTCTTCAATCTGCTTCCTTTCCGTGTCATCGTCCGAGTGGTTCGGCAATTGCCCTCGCCAAAACCGTCGAGATTACGAGACGAACTGCCCGGCGAACTCGGGGGAGGGCTCTATCTCCTCGATCACGTCGAGCATGACGCCCCCTGGCCCCACGCCGATGAAATGCCGCTGCCCGAAGCCCTCGTCGCGTAAGGGCAGCACGATCCGCACTCCCGCCTCCTTGAGCCGCTCGTACTCCGCGGTCGCGTCCGAGACCTCGAAGTTGAGCAGCACGCCGGAGGCGCTCTTCCCGCGGAACCCGTCGGGGATGGTCTCGTGGGATGGCGAGAGGACGGCCAGCTCGTAGGCGGGGTTCTCGCGGTGCTTGAGGCTTATGTACCATTCGCTCTCGAACGTCCTCTCGAAGCCCATGTGCTCGGCGTAGAACTGGGCGCTCGCCCCGACGTCCTCGGCAATCAGCACGGGGTAGAAACTTTGCAGCGTCATCGAGTGCTCCTTTCGGCGATTTCAATCAACGTTTCTTCACTGTGTTTTACCGTCCTATCGCGTTCCCGTCGATCCCTCCGCTCCGTCTTCCGCTGGCCGGTAGGTGTTGAATACGACGCCGGAGCCGAAGGCCTTCGTTCCCGCGAGCGCGAGGTAGGTTCCGTCGCCCAAGCCGTTGAAGAGGCGTTCGCCCTCCCCCACGAGGACGGGGAAGACCATGACCATCCGGTCAAGCGACATCGGCAGCCGCGCGATTGCCTTTCTCGTGTCAGTCCTCCACGAAGCGGTAGATGAGGTCCGTGAGTTGGGGAGATCGAGCACTCGCGCTCGACCGGTGACGCGTCCGGCTACGAGTTCCTTCATTTTGCTGACCTCCTAGTGTTTCGGTTTTGCCTACGATAGAGCGGTGCGGGCGCGACAAACCCTCGTCTCCCCGGCTCTCTTTAGAGAAACCTTAGAAAGCCCGCTTCATCGCGCCCCGTTAAAGCCTGCGGCGGGGATCGCCGTCGCCGTGCTCAAGACTCATCTCGTCTTTCCGTCGGCATTCATCAGCCGGATCGACATCGCTGAGATCCACGCCCAGGCGATCACCACCGCGACGGCGAATAGCAGGCTGAAGGGCCCTTGGGACCCCGAGGCGATGCCGAGGAAGGCCGCGAAGAAGACCGCGCCGGTGGCGACGGAATACGATGCCCACACACTCTCTCCCCAAGGGTAAAGAACCGGCGGGCGAAAACGAAGCAAGCCGAGATCAACCCGACGAACCCGATGGCGCCGACGATGAGGTGCAGAGTGCCGTGCCAGCTGACCTCGCCAAATGCATCGGCCGGCAGCCCAGGAGGGAACCCGAGGGCCGGGTCGGCGCGGAAGATACCCACGCCCACGAGTCCGAGCCCGTAGAGGCCGAGCAGCGGCGGTCCCCACCTGCCGCCACGACCTCCTCGCAGGACCCGCTGCATCCCGACCGCCCCGGCGACGACCAGCAGCCCGCAGACGAGGAAGTTTGGGGTCTGGATCCAGCCAAGCTCTCCGTTGGCGAGGAGGCTGAGGGCGTGGCGCCTGATGTCGAAGCCGTCGCGGACGAGCATCTGGAACAGGCCCACGATCACGTACAGCGGACCGGCTACGATGCCGCAGGCAAGCAGCACCCTCACCGCCTTCGCCTCGCCTTGTTGATTCGGTGTCTGCATACGAATTCTCCTTCCGTTTACACGCTCAACTACGGGCTTCCTGGAGCAGCCGGCCGCCACGACCACGACGCATCCCGCCGCGTACACCGCGTTGATCGCGATCACCGCCCACGCTAACGGTCTGCTCACGCGGATGCGGGAGCCGATCACCCAGACGAACACAGCGTAGACAACCAGGAACAGGCCGACCGACGCCAGCAGGGAGATCGGCATCCCGAGCAGGCGAACGAAGGGGCGTCCGTCGCCGACCACCGTGCCGGCGGCAAGCAGCATCAGAACGCCCACGGCACCGGTGGCCAGGGCGTCGAGCTTCATTGCGAGCCGCAGGAATCCGTCGCGGTTTCCCTTGGCGGATCGTCCGAGTCCGGATGAAGTTTGTTGCGTCGCCATGAGACCTGCCTCCTCACTTCTTCACGTTGCCCTACACGGGCCTTACGCTACCAATGTAGCGGTCTGGCGGGTGGGGCGGCATCGGCTGAAGGATGGAGCGAGGGGTGGAGATTTGGCCCCCTACTCCGCCCGCGCACACCGGAGGCCATGCTAACCATCAAGGAACATCAGATTTCGGACGTTGCTTTGGAGAAGGGTTTTGAGGCGGACACATTCTTCTCCGAAGTCAGTATACGCCGCTCGTGCTTTCGCTTCTCACAGACGACCGTTCGACCCGCATGCCACAGCGTGGACCGCCACGGTCACCAACGACGCGAACGGGAACGCTAACCTCTTCATCTCCTCTCCTCGGCTCGCGAGGGGATCGTGCTGCGCTCCCTTACCGGACGATCCTCCACGATGGTCGTGTAGGAACGCAAGCGTGTCTTCCTCATAGCGGCGCTTGCGCTCTTTCGGCACTCCGTGCCCAACTCCCTCGTAGACGCGCAGGGCCGCGTCGGGTATCTTTTCGGCCGTCTCTCGCAGGAGGCCCACCGAGAAGAAGGGATCTTCGCTTCCGCCTACTATAAGGGACGGCGGGGAGATCTCGCCCAGCCTTCCGGTGGTGTCGTGGCCCAGGTCGGCATCCAGTGTCGTGAGGAAGTCCGACGGGTCGGATGGCACCCCGAGCACGAACCTTCCGAAGACCGCCATGAACGCCCTGGCCAAGCGCTTGTTCATCTCGCTGGTCACATTGACGGAGGCCATGTCCGCCCGCAGCTCTCGCCACCGTTCCTCTCGTGCCAGTGCCTGCCAGCGCTCGCAGATCTCTCGCCCCGCCTCCGACAGGCGGCAGGCGCTGACGACGAGGATCAAACTCCGGACCGATGCGGGATGGTCGATGGCGAGGTATTGGGCGATCTCTCCCCCTGTGGAGAAACCCATGATGTGCGAGGGTCCGAGCTCCTGTTCCAGCACCGCG
The DNA here is from genome assembly GCA_963830075.1 of uncultured Rubrobacteraceae bacterium. Classification (GTDB taxonomy): domain Bacteria; phylum Actinomycetota; class Rubrobacteria; order Rubrobacterales; family Rubrobacteraceae; genus Rubrobacter_D. Next base: position 197,965 of record CAWHLD010000009.1, read on the forward strand.
GCGTAATCTGCCGCCATGTCCTGTGTGGTGTAGCCGGGCGGCATGCCGCGCCTGCGGTTGATCACGTAGAGTGTGTAGTCCCTGGCGAAGCGGCCGAAACCGAGGCGGTAGGTCCACGCGGCGATTCTGTTCGGGGGCTCGTTCTCCAGCGTTAGGCCGGGCAGGATCACTAGATTCTCCTGTCCGTTCCCGATGCGCACGTAAGGGAACTCCCCGAGGAACGTTCCCGTTTCTGTCGCCGCCTTCTTTTCGATCATGTCCGTACCTCCTATTGCTCGGTATTTTCGCTCGACGGGCTAACCATGATGTTCCTCGGGTCGCGCATGCTCGGAGGACGAGCCCGCACGTATTCTGCGCATGACGTAGAGGATGAGGGCGTCGCAGAGTGCCAGACCGAGCACGGCGGCCGGCAGGTGGGACATGGCGCCAGCCTCGGTGCCGAAGAGAAACGTCCACGCGATCTTGAAGAGGATCGCCGCGTTGATTACCGCCAATCCCCAGACGAGCGAACGCTTCCAGAATGCCAGCCCCAACGCCGCGAAGGTGAGCGGCACCAGGAGGGCGATCAGGATCTTCCACAGCGTCCAGTCGGCGGTGAGGTAAGCCCTTTCCGAGGCCAGCATCTCGTTCACGGCCGAGCTCGGGTTCTCAGGAACAGGAAACCAGAACATGCTCGTAACCAGCGCGAGGAGGGTGATCACGAGGCCAAGTAGGCTCCGCCTGTAGGCGAAGTAGCAGAATGGGAGGAGGAAGAGGGGTCTTACGTACCAGGAGAGTATGTTGTGGTGGCGCGCCCACGCCCACGCGACGAATTCATCAGTACTGGACGTTGCGGCGATCACCCCAGCGGCGACGATGGCCAGGGCCAACGTCACTACCGAAAGGATCACGTCCGTACGCCCAGGTATGTCGCTTCCCTTCATAACGTTCCTTTCTCCTTTCGAGTTCTGTAGCTGTCGCCCGAGTGGAGCGGTTCTTCTGGGAGGAGAAGGGGCACAGAGCACCCGGCTCCTCCCATGCCCTCGAGCGCGCTAGGTAGGCGACGCCGGTGTCGCTTCTCTGAGTGGCGTAGGTGGCACCGTTGTTGCCGGTGCGGGCGCGGGAGCGCGCCAGGCCTTCAGGTCGAAGAGGACCAGCCCGATCGCCACCGCCAACCACACGCCCATGTAGATCCAGCCGATCTCGGTCTGGATGCTACCTTCGAGGTCGTGCGCCAGGATTACCAGGAGCACGCTTCCGCCGGTGCGGTTGAACAGCCAGTTGTAGAAGAACGTCACCGCCACGGTCGTCACGAGGCCACCCACCAGGACGGACGGCTGCAAGCCGCCCGGCTCCCAGAAGAAGAGGGGCAAGTGCCAGAGCGACACGAGCGGCGCCACGATCATGGTGGCGACAAGCGGTGAGTACCCCGAACCCTGCAGCCCCGGGAGGGCGAAGCCTTGCCAGCCTGGATTCTCGCCCAGCGGCCCGTCCGTCGGGTTGACCAGGCGCATCGCGAACACCATGAGGAAGGTGGTCAAGGAGGCGAACGTCAGCGAAGGAACGCCGGCCCCGCTCGCGATGTTGAGCCCCACAACGGCCAGGTCGACCGCGAGCGGCACTCCTAGGGCCACGGCGTACCAGTACCACCTAACGCGCCAGCGGATTATCCGCAAGCCGAGCTCCTTGAGCCCAGCGACTCCCTGGGTTATGGAGACCACGACGAGGGCCGCGACCAGCGGCCCGTAAGCCCCGAAAGATCCGAACGGGACCAACATCCAAGCGAGGACGTAACTCAGGAGGAAGAACGTAACTATTGGGTGTCTTCTCACCAAGTTCGATGCACGCGACATCATAAATCCTCCTTCTCGGTTGCTTGTTTGGAGCACAGAAAGCGGTTTGGCAGAGGCGCTTCCACCCCTGCGCTCGTCCTTCAGCTCGGCGGTCCTCGGCCGCTTCCCTCCTGGTTACTCATCCGGGCGTCGCTTTCCACCACATCCACCTGGCGGATGATCTTTCCGTCGAGCACTTCGAGCGTTGTTTCGACCCACACCCGACCGCCATCTCGGTACTCGCACGCCTCCCGGAACCTCACCCGGTCCACACCGACGGCGGCATCCCGCTCGACGCGATGGGACGCCTCCTGGCCGAAGGCTACGCGAAGGTGCTTGGCTATCTCCCCCTTCCCGCGGAGCTCGAAAGGGAAAGCGTGCGGTGCGTCGGCGTTGACGATACTTAGCCGGGCGTCCTCGGCGTAGAAGCCGAGCAGGAGGTCGGGATCGGACGACTCGATGCCGAGGTACAGGGTCTCCAAGTCCAATCTCCTGTCAGGATTCTGCTGTGCCATGTCCTGCACCTACTTCCTCCTGTTGTCTAGGGAAAGCTCTGCTCGGCCGATAGAGACATACCGCGCGAGAAGCGGGCGTCCTACGGGCCCTTCTTGGTACGCCGCCTGAAGAGCACGAAGACCACCACATAAAAGAGCGCCGCGGTTGCCAGAAACTGGATCAAGCTGTACACGGGGACGAACCGATCGGTGAGGAAGAGCGACGGCGTGTTGAGGGCCGAACCCTCGTAGGTGAGCACGATCGCCCCGAACAGGTTGTTGGCGGCGTGCGCGCCGATGGCGAGCTCGATGGTGCCGTCCCTCAAGGAGACCCAGGCAAGGAAGGCGCCGAAGCCGAAGTGGTAGAGGGCCACCAGCAAGAAGCTCTTGTCCAAACCCGGGTTGGCGAGGTGCGGCAGCATGAACAGTGCCCCCGAGATGCCCGCGAGAAACAGGAAGTTGGAGGAGAGAAGGCTCACCCCCTGTACGAGGTAGCCGCGGAAGAACACCTCCTCGGCGGTGGCCTGGATCGGGGTGAGGACGAGGGCCAGGAGGGCGAAAGGCACGAAGGCCACGAGGTTTGGTCCCAAAGCGAAAGCAGACGGATCCAGGAGGAACCCGACTATTCCCCCCAGGACGGCCAGCACGAACCACACGCCGAGGCCCGTTCCTACCCGTCTCCAGTCTATGAATCGCCTGCCGGTAACGAGCGTGAGGGGGGCCCGCCGGTGAAGAAACGTTACGGCGAGTACGGACCCAAGTAAGAACACCGGGAATGAGGCGCTGATGACCAGGTAGCCGGCGATCGGCCCCGTCGCTGATGGGTCTGCAGCGATCTGCTCTGGGGAGATACCGAGCACGTTGCCGAGGGCGAGGCTTGCCCTACCCCCTACTACGAACCACATGAAGAGGATAAAGACGACGCCCAGCAGGTAGCGCCACCAGGTGTCCCTGCCCCGCCTGCCGGCCTCCAGGTAAGTCTCGTTCACGCTGCTACTCCGACGATCCGGGGTCTCGGGTTGCGCCGCAACCTTCGGTGACCTCCCCACTTCTGCTGACGCGTCGCTTCGGTGGTGTTGTGTCATGTTGCTTGCCTACTTTCTCCCGTTCCTCAGGGACGGCTTCGCTAGATCGATGGACCCTACGGCGCGGGGAGCAGGCATCCTACGGATCCGTCCTGGCGCGTCTCTTGCTGCTCTCGAAGACGAGCCAGACGAACGGCAGGAGATACGCCAGCTTCACGGCGGCCGTCTCCAGAAACGGATTGGTGCCAAGGTAAAGTAGGCCGAAATAGACGTACGCTTCCACGCACGCGACTATCGCCATGGCACCGAAGCCCAGGATCCTCGTCCTGCCTCGGCTGGCGGTCAGCAACACCCCGAGGAGCCAGAACGTGATGAGGGTGAGCAATATTTTCTCCGGCCAGAATCCGAGCACTTCGTTGGCGAAGTAGGAGAACGATGCGTTTCCTACCAGCGAGCTCGCAGCTTGCACCAAGAAGATGGCCGCAAAGGCGATCGCCGAGACGCATCCGATCCACGCCAGCCACCTCGGCGTTCCGAAATCAAAGGCGGAGAGAGAAACGAGCACGCAACCCACAGCGAGCGCGACGTGGATCGCTATCCCCGATCCGCTGCCGAACAGCACCTGGGTCAACACCGCGATAGGGAGTGCCAGTAAGAGGACGAGTGACCCCAGCAATCCTCGTGATGATCGCATGCCCGAGCCTCTCGACATCCCTTGCCTTGACGCGACGCTCGGCGACGTTCCCGCTCCTCCTGGCTCGACGCTCCGGGGATAATCGGTCATTTATGTACCCCTTTCTCCCTCTCGTGCGGGAAAGCCTTGCTCGACAGCTCGAACTCTATGGCGCGGGGAGCGACGATACACCAGTAGAACTACTGGTATGGGCTACGGGTTTCTCGAGCAACGGTCCCCAGTAGCGCCCGGGGAGAACCCTGGTCCACGATCCCCTCTCCGAGAAATCCGTACGCCTACTCCCCGACCAACCCATAAGGAGGGACGAAGGCTGCGGAGCCGGTTACCGAAACACCGAGAACCAGAAGTACCGTCCTCAGAGGAGGCCGTGTTCGGCGGCGAAGCGGGCCGCCTCGGCGCGCGAGTGTATCCCCAGCTTGCGGTAGATCGCGCCCAAGTACCATTCGACGGTGCGGGAACTCAAGAAAAGCTTCTCTGCGACTTCGGCGTTGGTAAGCCCGCTGGCGACCAAACGAAGCACTTCGACTTCTCGGGCGCTGAGACCGGCTGGATAGGCCACCGGGGCGGCTGGCTCCGGAACCGTCTCCTGCTCCAGGGCGTACTCGATGGACCGCTCGGAGCTCATACCCTGCCCCTCCTCCCACGCAGCGCTCCATGCCGCCTCCTCCAGTCGCGAGCGGGCGGCGGCCAGGCGGCCCTCGTAATCGATGAGGGTGCGGACCGCGCGCGCAAGTTGCGTGCCGTAGGTCTCGCTCATGCCTTCCGCGGCCCCCCACAGCCGAGCGGCGCGGTCCGGCAAACCCTGAGACGCGGCGACGCCCGCCAGCCCGATGATGCCGTACTGGATGTAGAGCTTGTGGTCCAACCCCCACGCCAGGCGCAAGCCTTCCCGCAGCATCGTGGCGGACCTCTCGTGGTCGTCCTGGGCCAGCATCACGAGGCCGATGTTCGTGAGGCACGCGGCCACGCCAAGGACGTCACTCACCTCGCGAAACAGCGCAAGGCCCTCTTCGTTGAGCGCCACAGCCCGCTCCAGATCTCCCCTGCCCAGTGCGATCAACCCCTCGAGGACGAGCAGGTTGGCCACCGTGCGCCGATCTCTCAGGTCCGGCTTGAGCCTGGTAGCCTCTTCGAGCAGCGAAGCCAAGGGCACGTCGGTACGCTGCCCCAGCACCGCGACGAAGCCCAGGTAGGCAATGGAGGAGGCGATGCCTTCCTCGTCCCCCAGCTCCCGGTAGAGGGCCAAGCCCTCTTCGATCATGATCTTTGCCGCCCCATACTCGTCCTGGAACGTGGCAAGCCAGCCGGCCCCGATGAGTGCCTTGGCCCGCGCGCGGGGAGCCGCGCGACCGCTCTGGGACACGGCAATCTCGAGCCAAGGTCTTCCCTCACTAAGGTAGCCACGCGCGAACCAGAAAGGCCAGAGTGCGGCCGCCAGTCGCATGCCTAACCCTATATTGCGTTTCTCACCGAGCGACCAGGAGAGCGCTGCCCCGAGATTGCCGTGCTCGGACTGCAGTAGGGTCAGCCACCGTGCCTGATCCGATCCACTCAACTCGCCCTCGGCCTCCTCCGCGAGCCCCACAAAGAAACCGGCGTGCCGCTGCTCGACCTCGTCGTCGGACTCGTCGAGCCTCTCCCTCCCATATTGTCGAATCGTCTCGAGCAAGCGGTAGCGCGTCCCTGTACTGTTTACTCGCATGATGACCAACGACTTGTCCACCAGGTGCGAGAGCAAGTCGAGCACCTCGTTCCGCTCGAGGTCATCGCCCGCGCACACCGACTCCGCGGCTTCCAACGTAAAACCGCCGGCGAACACCGAGAGCCTGCGGAACAAGAGTTTCTCCTCTCGGTCGAGCAGATCGTGACTCCAGACCATCGTCGCGCGCAGGGTGCGGTGTCGGGGCAGAGCCGTCCTGTTGCCGGTCGTCAGTAGCCCGAAGCAGTCGTCGAGCCTCTCTGAGATCTCCTCCACCGACAACACCTTCGTCCTCGCGGCCGCCAGCTCTATCGCCAGCGGGATGCCGTCCAACCGGTAGCAGATCCTGGCCACCGAAGGCGCGTTCTGCTCCGTGAACGCGAACGTCGGCTTGACCGCCTCTGTCCGCTCAAGAAAGAGGCGGGCCGACTCGTAACGGGGCAGGCTATCGATTTTCGGCATACGCCTGAAGTCGGGGAGGGAGAGCGAGGGAACGGGCCAGGCGACCTCGCCGGCGATGCCCAGAGCCTCCCTGCTGGTGGCCAACACCCACAACCCAGGACAGGAACGCAGCAGCAACTCGGCGAGTTCGGCGCACGCCTCGATCAAATGCTCGCAGTTGTCCAAAACCAGCAGCACCTTCTTCGATGCGAGGTAGTCAGAGAGGGCCACGGTCAGCGAACGGCCCGGCTGCTCGCGCAACGCCAGAGTGGACGCGACCGCCTGCGGCACGAGGGAAGGATCCGAGAGCGGTGCCAGATCCATCAACCACACGCCGTCCTCGAACGTTTCGACCAGCTCGTCTGCCGCCGCCAGAGCCAGCCTGGTCTTGCCGCAACCACCGGCGCCCGTGAGGGTCAGCAGGCGGACGTCCTTTAGCAACCGCCTTACCTCAACTAGCTCCTTCTCCCGTCCCACGAAACTGGAGAGCTGTGTGGGCAGGTTGTTGGGTGCACGCTGTGGGGTACGGGTGGTGGGTTGCGCCTCGGCCGATTCCACGGCACGAAGCCTCCGAGGGTCTTGGGACAGCTCGGGCGTGATGGCGTTCTCGTCAGCGTCGGGTGGCGTCATCACCTTCTACTCTTTTCCCTGCATATCAGTTTAGCTGTCGTGTCAAACTACGCGGGACCAGGTACGGGCAGCGGCATTCGAGTTTCGATACAACCATCCTCAGGCACGTAGCGCTCGGAGTGCCACCCGCACGAGATCGGCACCCTCCCGCCGAGTTCTCCTTGGACCATACCCGCCCTGGGTAGCCCATCCATTTCGAGCGGGTCTAACGTGTTTCTGATTCCCTACTAACTAGGGACTGCGGGCGTGAGTGGTGTCAAGAGGCAAGGAGTCCAGAAGCGAGACGTTCTCCATTTCCTGTATTTTCCCTGCAAATTGGCGGAAAACAAAGAGCCGACGAGCGGACTCGAACCGCTGACCTGCTCAATATTCAGCAACAAAGACCTGAAGCCCTACCCCTGTAGCCTGAAGCCTCCTCTTGCTCAGAGGCTCATCCTTTTCGAGAACTGCCATAGATCGGCATGGGGTCAGCGAGTTACTTACGAGTTCGCAGTGGGGTTATGGCGTCTTTCCCGGGTGGAGCCGTACAGTCAGGGTGACCCGCGAGATCCCGCACATCCTGCCCCCGTCGTCCCTGATTCATTCCGACCGGTTCGACCCCGCGAACGCCGCTTGCGATCCACCAGCATCCCACCGCAGCAACCCGGTAGGATACCTGCTCCGGCGGCACCGGCGAGGCGTATGGGCTGCCCTGAGTACGGCCCTCGAAGCCGGTATTTGGGGAAGTTCAGTTTCGCCACGTGAGGCTCCTCTGTCTCGGGGTAGGAACTCACATCTCACGCAAGGGCTCCCTGGCGGTCTCGGGGAATGTCAGAGCGGCGACGATGCCGGCAAGGGCGGCGGCGATGAGGTAGAAGGCGGGCGAGATCGGGTTGCCCGTGGCCGCCAGGAGGGCAGTGAAGATCAGGGGTGTCGTCCCGCCGAAGATGGAGACCGCGACGCTGTAGCCCAAAGAGAGTGAGCTGTAGCGAACGTTGGTGGGAAAGATCTCGCACGTGGCGGCCGCGTAGACCCCCGCAGAGGTCCCCAGGATCACGCCGACGATCACGAGCGCCAGCGTGATGGCGGCGAAGTTTGCCGTCTGGATCAGCAAGAAGATGGGCACGACGGCGATCACCGCGACCACCGGCGCGGCGAGCAAGAACGGCCTCCTCCTGCCGATACGATCGGAGAGCAGGGCCGCGACGAGCGCCGTCACGCAGTATCCCGCTGTCCCTAGCATGACCGCCATGTAGCCCGAAGTGAGCGGCATGTCGAGTTCCTCGGAGACATAGGTCGGCATGAAGATAAGCAGGTAGGTGAGCCCCGTCAGGAGCCAGGTCAGGCCGACGACCTTCAGGAGGTCTTTGCCATAGTGCCTCAAACTCTCCTTCAATGGGGTTCTCTCCACCTCATGGTGCTCCCTGACGGCCTCGAAAGCAGGCGTGTCTTCGAGCTTCAAGCGCATGTAAAGCCCGATCAGGCCAAGTGGCAGCGCGACGAGGAACGGCACGCGCCAGGCCCAGGAGAAGAGCGCTTCCTCGGAGAGCACCGTCGTCAGAACCGTCACTATCAGGAGTCCAACTATCAGTGAGGCGCCCTGGGTGACGAACTGCCAGCTACCGTAGAGTCCCCGCTTGTCCTCAGGGGCGTACTCGACGATGAACGAGGTAGCCCCACCGTACTCGCCACCGACGGCGAAGCCCTGCACCACGCGGGCGAGCACCAGAAGGAGCGGCGCCAGGATCCCAATGGTTTCGTATGACGGTATCAGCCCTATAAAGAAGGTCGCCCCCGACGTTATGAGTATGATGGCTGCGAGGGTGTTGCGGCGTCCGATCCTGTCGCCCATGCTGCCGAAGACTAGCGCCCCGATGGGGCGCATCACGAACGCCACCCCGAAGACCGCGAAGGTCGCCATGAGCGAGACCAGACGATCCTCCGCCGGGAAGAAGAGCGGTGCGATCACGACCGCCAGGTAGCCGTAGATCGTAAAGTCGTACCACTCGATGAAGTTGCCGATCACCGCCGCGATAACAGCTCTTTTGCGCATCCCACCCGGCTGAGTCCTCTCTCCTGATGCCGTTACGGACATCCCCCCACACCCCTTCCATCGACTGCCTTCACATCCATCACCGGGACACCCCGGTCTCGTTCAGCGCGTAGACGGGCGTGAATACGCGCCCCTTCCTCGATACCCTTGCGTAACTCCATGAGCCTCTTGGCGTACTGCTCCAGGGGTATCCGGCTTGGTCGATCCACTTCATCACCGCGCCGCCGCGCACTTTGCCCCCTCGAAGTTGATGTCCGTGGGCTCAGCCAGGAAGCGTAAAGTGATCTCTCGTTCCCATTGGAGCATGACTCCGTCATTCTAGCGTTAGCTCTCACCCAGATGCCAGGCGGAGCGAGAAAACAGCGGTTATCGAAAATCTGAGAGCAAGCACTCCGGTGAGGGTGCTCCGAGACAACTAGGTTGCAGTAAATCGGCTCAGACTCTAGGTAGTGAACTTTGCGTTACTCTACGCCATACATTACTCGCTCAGGAAGCGCTCAAGGAACTCGACCGAGCGCCTCACAACGGCTTCTGTCAACTCCTGCCCAAACGTCTCGCTCGCCTGACGAGCATCACCTAGCGCACCGTTTTCCGTGATCTCCTCGAAGGAGAGCGGCACCCCCACCCGGGGCGTCTCCATCACGTTGCTGTACGGCAGTGGGGCCTGCCGCAGCTTACCCGCCTCCAGCGCTTCGGTGCGCACTATGTCCGGCTGCAGCGCCAGCCCCATCGAGGCTTCTATCTCGCAGGCGTGTCCCCAGCGCTCCGTCTTCGCTCCTTCGCGCATGAGGTCGTCGACGATGGTGAAATAGAAGAGATAGGCCGCCTGTATACCCATCTGGAAGCGAAGCTTCGTCATCAGCACGTCGAGGGCACCCTGGTTTCCGGCGTGTCCGTCCACGACGAAGAAACGCTCCAGCCCGTGTCGCCTTAGGCTTTCGACCACTTCAAGCACGACATCCTGAAACGTCTCGGGTGAAAGCGTCATGGTGCCAGGGAACTTCATGTGATGATAGCTTACGCCGTAAGGGAGCGGTGGGGCGATGACCGCCCGCGGATAAAGCGACGACGCCATACGCAGCGCCAACCGGTACGCCACGGCCGTATCCGTCTCCAGCGTCATGTTGGGACCGTGTTGCTCGGTGGCACCCACCGGGATCAGGGCCACCTCGGCTTTGGCAAGCGCCTCTGCCGTCTCAGGTGAGGTCATCTTTGCCAGCTCCACGCGACGCTCGTCCATCATAGGTTCTGCCTCCCTTCCGCGTGCTCAACGTATTCTGTCCGTTCGATCGCCGAAAGAGACACCTTGGCCCCATCGCCTGCCAGAGAGGCCTCCGCTGCCAGGCGGACCGCCAGCGCGGCGCGGACGGTCCGTCCGTCGCACAGCGGACGGATGCCGGCAGTGACGCACTCGAGGAAGTGCTCCATCTGCAAGCGTGCCGCGCCCCACGCCTACGAGCTTGATGCGATGGAGCCCGATGTTCCAGGTCATGGGTCGTACACTACCCTGCTACCTTTTCCCCCGCCCCGCTCTCGCGTGTAGCCGACAGCCAAACTACCGGTCTACAGTCATCCGTGTACCCTCCCTTGCGCAAACGCCCGATGATATTGTCTCAAACCCAGGCACCCGTATGCCAGGTATGGGAAGGTCCGACGGTTCTTCGCCGTATGGTAACCATGTTCGCTTCTTGAGCAACATCAAAGGTCCGCTAGCAGACCTCACCAGAAACGCATTGTGGTTCTCCTCAATTGTTGGCGCCCTAGACACCGTGGCTATCCCCGGTGGTATCAAGAACCCTCGCAGGTGGACCGAGTAAGCTTCCCTCTTCGGGGGTTCGGCTTAACTAAGGGCAGAATAATGAACCGACGAGCGGACTCGAACCGCTGACCTAATCTCATTACGAGTGATCGGTCGGGCGTTGCAGGGGTTTGCACGGGGTTGCAAATACTGCATATCTAAGCCGGTTTCCTTTCTCCGCTTTGCCCCGCGTTGCACGGTATTGCGTTTCCGGTGGTGTCAGAGTGGTGTCAATAGAGGCATATGTGCTTCACGATCCTGCTCGCGGGGAACACCCCGCTCGACGGGCGCTCGGGTGGCCATCGGTACGCTCTCGACAAGCCTACACCCCGAGCGCCCGGGCGAGGAGTTCGAGCAGCCGAGGGTGCTGGTCCGGCGCGACGCGGCCCGCCACGTAGCCGTCAGGGCGCACGAGAGCGGCATGCCCCAAGCGGGTCCTCGGGACGACGCGGACCGGAAGAGTCCGGAAGCGCGCGGCCTCCTCGGCGGCCCGTGTACCTTGGTGCTCGGGGACGACGAGCGTCAAGGCGGGATCCAGGCCCGAGAGCACGCCTTGCCCTTTCGGGGCCCAGCGCTCCACCGGCTTGGAGCCGTCCACGCTCCACCCGGCGCGGTAGGCAACGTCGAGTTCCGAGAGGTTCTTCGCGAGCCGACGCGGCAATCGACCAGCGCGGGCGGCGAGCGGGATCAGGGCGTTGCGAAGGCGGCGGAGGAGTGGCGAGCGCACAGTTGCAAGCCGGGTGAGCCGATCGGTTGTGGAGATTACGCCTTGGGCCACTGGCCTCCGCTCCCGCTCGTAGGAGTCGAGGAGCGACGCTGGAGTCCGCCCACGAACCACCAATGCCAGCTTCCAGGCGAGGTTGGCCGCGTCCTGGATGCCGGTGTTCATACCCTGCCCGCCAGCGGGGCTGTGCACATGCGCGGCGTCCCCGCACAGGAAGACTCCTCCCTCGCGGAAGCGGGCGGCGATCCTGTGCTGGACGCGGAAGCGCGACGACCAGACGACCTCCTCGACGCGTGGGCGCCGCGCGCGTGGCCCGCGGAGGTCGAGGAGCTCTTGGACGTCGGAGAGGGACGGCTCAGCCGGCGCCTCGTCCACCGTGGCCACCACGCGGTGGTGCCCTTGCGGAAGCGGCGCCACAACGACGAGTCCCTCCGGGGAGAAGAAGAGCTGCACCTCGTCTTCGGGCAGCGCCCAACTCATGCGCACGTCGGCCAGCACGAAGGACTGGGGGTAGGTCTCGCCCTGAAACGGTACGCCGAGCGCTCCCCGCGCGAAGCTGTGCCCGCCGTCGCAGCCGATGACGTAGCGAGCCCGCACCCGCCTCTCCCCCCTCGCACCCCGCACGACCAGCTCGACTCCTCCTTCGTCCTGACTGAGTCCAACCACTTCGTGCTCCCAAAGAACCCCCCCACCCTGCTCGTGGAGCGCCCCTAGCAGGATGCGCTCCGTCCGATCCTGCGGCAGCATCAGCGTGTAAGGGTGGGTGGTTGGCAGCCCGTCGAAATCGACGCCGAGTAGGAGGCGGTCGCGGTCGCGCACGCCGAAGTGCGGAACCACGACGCCCCCACCGAGCATCTCGCCCACGACGCCCAAAGGCTCCAGTGTCTCCAGCGTCCTCGCGTGCACGACGGCCGCCCGGGAGTGGCGCGCGGGCCCCGCGGCGCCGTCCAGCACGGCGGTCCGTATCCCGTAGCCCGAGAGCATGCAGGCCAAGGTGAGCCCGGTGGGACCGGCCCCGACGACGGCGACCTCGACCTCCTCGGTCAGGGATCGGTCGGTGGTGCCGCTCGGCCGCGGAGCGTGTTCGTTTCCGTTCATCACTTCCCAGCTCCTTTTTCGTCGTCCTGCTGGATGGGTTGGAGACCCTCCGGCATCGACTTAATCCTACTCACCGCCATCAGTGGCAAACCCAGATCACGCACCTTGTTCAGCACCCCGTGCAGCGCGGACTGGTCCACGATCTCTCCCGAAAGGAGAGCATCGCCGTTCTCCACGTTGGCGATCGTGAGCCCGTCGAACCACTCGGACCAGCGCCCATCGAGATGTCCCTTAACCCGGATCTCGTAGACGCTCACCTGTTCTCCTTCCGCCGATCGTCTCGCAGCCGTGGGTCCCTGCCATCTGACACACCCATATTCGCCGCATCCAGGCCGACCGTGTCCAGCGACCCATCGGTCTGCTCAATGTCCACCTGTGATTGATTCATCGTCGTTTTCGTCTTTCGCCTCTGTAGTAGTGGCGGCTTCGGAGCCGTCTCGATAATAGGCGCGGTGGTTCGGGTTCCTGGCAGCGCCTCTGGTCGCGGGCCGCGTACGAGACTCGGCCCAACTACCACGATCACCACGACTACCAGCACCCACTGCGCGCCTGTGGCGAGCAGCGGTAGTGTCAGATCACCGGTGCTACTCAGGGACGGGGAGACAACAAATAGGTTGTTCGACGCGTGCAACAGAATGGCGAGGAGTACGCTTCCGCGGGTGTGCAGGAAAACCCAGGTAAAGAGGACCGACTTCGCCATTATATCCAAGAGTAATAGCCAGACCGGTTGTTGGTACATTGTGGCTCCCTCCGTCCAGACTAGGGGGAGGTGCCACAGCCCCCAGAGCACGCCAAGGACCAGACTGGCCACGAGGGCGTTGTAGCGGGTCAGTAGCCGCGGGAGCGCGAACCCCCGCCAGGCGAGCTCCTCGCCCAGGCCGTCAGTGAGAGCCAGTATCAGCAAGAAAAGGGGCAGCAGCAACAAGGGCCCCTCCCGGAGTGCCAGCGGTGCAGCGTCTGCCCAGGAGCCACCAAGTAGCACATAGGCCCCCGCTACAACGAGTGAGAAGGCAGCGGGTCCGAGTATGACCACTACATACCATTGCCAGCCTACGCGCCAGCGCACCAGGCGCGCCCCCAGCTCCCTCACTGCGTCGCGCCCTCCCGTGAGGGCCGCTGCGAGTAGCGCGGTGACGACAGGAGCCCAGGTCGACACCTGTCCTACGACGCCTAGCTGGGCGCCGACCACGCGCGGTACCCACACTACCCACGTGATACCGAACGCAAGGACAAAAAAGGTCGTTAAGGGGTGGCGTCGGATTAACCGAGCCATTTCCTACCTCCTACCTGCCGCGCTGGGCCGTGCTGAGACGGATCGTCCGATTGTTTCAGTGTCATCATCGTTCACTCCTTTATGTAATGTTCTCGAGGGTGGTCTGATCGGTGCTTCGCTGGCCCGGTGGCGGGTTCTTGCTGGTCCAGGTTGACACTGGTAACCGAGATAAGTGGCAAGTTCAGGTTGCGTACCTTGGTCAGCACAGCCACAGTAGGACGGTGCTTTGCATGGCTTTATCTCCCTGATTCCGGCGTGTTGTGCTCTTCTCCGAGCGCCTCTTGGATGGCCGCAGCCGTGGCGTGTGGGTCGTCCACCTCGATCACCAGCCGGGCGTACCGCTCGTCCCGAAGCTGGATCACCACCGTCTTCTCCGGGTCATGCACGTCCCAGAACACCCGCTCTCCATCCTGGTGGAAGGTGCCAGCCGTGATGACCCCCGGCACGTGAGTGCCCGGAGCCCTGATGCCCTTCCGCCACTCCCGTGCAATTTCCGGGTTCACTTCCGCGCCAACCACGTGGGATAGAGGGATCTCCAGGCGGCTCTTGAGCGCCCACAGCCGGTCCATGCCCCGGACATGGACGATCAAGGCGTCCCTAGTGAGCTCGATCTCGGTCACGGTGTTTCTCCTTTCATGCGCTTGCTTCTATCCTCACGGCTCGATCACACGCGACCCAGGTGCGTGTCCTTGGGCCCGGTTGGGTACTTCAGCCCGTAGCCCACCGCCCGGTCCATCCCGATGTGCGCGAACCAGATCAGGGCCACCGCTATCGTCAACGGGCTTCCGCCGATCAACCCGAAGGCGCCCACAGCCGCAGGCAACGGATAGACGTGGAAGGCGTTATAGATGGCGGCCCCGACCCTCGGCCCGGCCAGATAGCCCAACATCGACAGGTCGGGCACCAGGAGCAGCAGCGCGAACATGACCCAGCTTTCCCCGTTCACCCAGTAGAGTAGAACGCTAATGGCGAGCAACGTGGCGCCTTCCGCCCGCAGCATGACCGCGGGTCGCAAGAAGCGCGGCACTGTTGGCGACCTCGTTCCGTCTTCATTCTGGTGTTTCGTTGCCTCCATCTTCTGCTCCTTTCCAGGGACCGAACCTTCGCTTGATCGGGTCATCTTTCTCGCTCCTCTCTAGATTGGTTGTTCCGGGTAACTCGGTGAAGAAACCGGTTTAAGGCCTACTGTCAGAGGAGGGTTTTGATCCGTCACCGAGCGCGGTCCGACCGCTTCTGCCCGAAGAGGAAATAGGCGATTGGACCTATGCCCATGAAGTTGAAGAACGCCACGACGCTCCACAGCCACTTGCTGCCCCTGATCTCCTCCGCCGGACGACGGTAGATGTCCGCCAGCGCCGCCACGAGCAGCGCGAACTGGACGATCCCCCGGAGCACGAAGGGGGCTTTCT
>CAWHLD010000010.1:0-81329 GCA_963830075.1 uncultured Rubrobacteraceae bacterium
GCGTGGAGAGACTGTCTGGAAACTCCTACGCACGGGCCAACCTCCTCACCATGAGCCTCGTCATCGCCGCGTAGACGAAGGCCTCCCCGGTGGCGCACAGCCGCTCGTAGTCCTTGGCCATCCTCCGGTTATGAGAGATCCACGCGAAGGTGCGCTCCACCACCCAACGCCTCGGAAGGACTCGGAAACCCTTAGGCGGCATGAGCCTCTGCCAGTCCACGTCCCTACCTTCCTTGGCCCACTCCGCAGCCCAGCCAGCCCAGCGCTCGGCCACCTTCTCGGGGATCGGCTTTCGGGGCTTGCGCACCACCTCTACGCTCAAGCCCATCGCCTCCTCGGCCCACCCTTTGCCCCTCCCCTGGTAGCCGGCATCGACCCACAAATGAGAAAGGCGCGCGAAGCGAGTGCGCACCGGCTCTAACAGCAGCCTTATGCCATCCTGGTCGGGCACCCTGGCGCTGTGTATCCGTGCTTCTAGAACCAGTCCCTCGGTGTCCACCAGCAGGTGCCGTTTCCTGCCTTCCACCTTCTTTGCGGGATCGAAGCCGCGCTCTTTGCCTCCCACGCCGGTGGTCTTGACCGTCTGGGAGTCCACTATGGCCGCGCTGGGCTTGGGGTCCCTTCCAAGCCGCACGCGCAAGAGTCCGCGCAGCTCGGCGTTCAGGCGCTCCCAGGTACCGTTGATGCGCCACCTCCTGAACCAGTCGTAAACGGTCTTCCAGGGCGGGAAGTCCCTGGGCAACAACCGCCAAGGACAGCCGCTCTTTAGCACGTAGAAGACGGCGTCTAGGATCGGCCGCAAGCCATGAAGCCTGGGGCGCCCTTCTCTGGCGGGTTCGGGAAGATGAGGGCGGATGCAACGCCATTCCTCATCGGACAAATCCGTGGGGTATCTCTTGCACTCCATAGAGCAGAGCGTAGGCAAACATCACAAACATCACGTTCCCCGCGCAGTTTCCAGACAGTCTCTGGAAGGTGCATTCTGCGAACTTCGCCTTGACGGCGTTCTGGGAAGTTCAGGGGTCGGGAGGGACTGCCCTTAAGCCGCAGTGCTCACGGGCGGCACGCTGTAGTTCCTCATCCGGCGCTTCGTGCGGGTCGCCCAAGGTCGGTGCGCTATCTAGGATCTGCTGATCTACCGTCAGGGTGATGGAGCCGGGCTCTCCTTCGGCTATGGCTTCTACCGGAACGAGGTGGTGCCTAGCGCTCAAGCCGATAAAACCGCCCACGGCGAAATCCACGAAGCGGTAGTTCCTCTCCTCATCCACGTAGACGTTGGCCACGTAACCGAGGAGGCTGCCCCCGGAGTCGAAGACACCCCTCTCGCGAAGTTCGCGCTGGGGGGGACGCGGGTGCTGGGGGAATGCCAGACGGACGAGCTTCATAGTGCCTCCCTTGCCTACTAGGGCGGTAAGGGAGCGCTCCTCACCGCGCTTAACTACTCAGTGCGGTCAGGAGCCATCAGGCCGCGCTAAGTGCGGCCGGTTCTCCGCTACCCTAAGAGGGAGAGCGGAAGGCGGGACCCATCGCCCGTGTGAGGAGTGTATAGATCGAACCGGAGCAACGCAAAAAGAGGAGGCTCTATGCACCGGAGTGCGTGGAAGGGAAGTTTCTGCGAACTACTTCGCCCCACATCCTTCTCTACCACTGGAGTGAAGAAGCGTGTACTCTGCAGGCATGTATCCTTCGGGAGAACGGGCGCAGTGCCTGCGCCAAGTGATACGGCACAAGCGCTTCGCTTGCCATACCTGCGGCTCTGCGTCCTTCATCATCAGGGACGCGCGGTTCTCCACGATGGAGTCGCCCACGCTAGAGGTCTACCTGAGATGTGCCAACTGCGGCACGACGGACACCATCTCGCTCTCGGTCGTGGAGGCAAGGCGTTGCGGCTTCGAGGAGCCCGCAAGCTCTTAGCCTCGCGCCAAGACGTCCCGGCTAGCCCCAGTCCGAGACCCATGGGCGTTCCGGACCGATCCTCTCGGCCCTTCCTTATGCCCTTATGCAGCGGAGTGCGAGGAACGATTGTTCTCTGAACTTCTACTAGAAACGGAGGTCTAAGAAGTTCGGGTACTAAGGTCCCCAGGGGAAATCTGCCACTACGCCAAGATTGTCACCCTAATGTGTAGTAGGCTGGGCGAACCCCGCAAAGCAGCGCCAACCGAGGTCGATCTCGAGCTAGAGCTATGCTGACGGGAGTCGTGCGGTCCAACGCAAAGGAGAGAGTAACGAATGGCGACACTATCGGTGCTGAAGTTCAACGACCCTGGTGGGGCAGACAGGGTGCTCATCGCCCTGCAGGGCTTACAGGAGCGGCAGATGATAACCCTCGAGGATGCAGCCGTGGTCAGGTGGCCCGCGGGCGACAAGAAGCCCAAGACCCACCAGCTGCACTCCACCGCAGGCGGGGGCGCCACCTGGGGCGCTTTCTGGGGCTTCCTGTTCGGGCTAATCTTCTTCGTGCCGTTCCTAGGCGCTGCGATCGGGGCCGGCATGGGTGGGCTAACGGGATCGTTGGCGGACGTGGGGATAGACGACGACTTCATCAAGCAGGTGCGTGAGAAAGTGACGCCGGGGACCTCCGCTCTGTTCGCGCTCACCAGTGGGGCCACCGCCCCCGATAGGGTCATCGACGAGCTGAAGGCCTACGACTTCGAGATCATCTCGACCAACCTCCCAGAGGAGCAGGAGCAGAAGCTGCGCGAGGCCTTCGCTCAAGAGCAATAAGGGACACCTATTAAGGGAAGGGACGACCCTTATGTTCACCGTGGAGTCCTTGGGTACGAGGAGTGAAGATGGCCCTCGAAAACCCGGCGCTTAACCAACGCTCCTTCCAGCGGGGCATCGAGGAAACCGGCGCCGAGCCCCGTGGCATGAGCGCCTCGGGCACCTACGCCATCGCCGGCCTTCTGTTCGCGATCGTGGTGGTCGCCGCGGCTTTCGGCTGGTCGCAGGTGGAGATCGTCACCGTGGGCGGACGCAAAGAGGCCCTGACCCCCGCCTGGACCTGGCTAGCCTTCCTGGTCACCTTCGTCGTCGCCATCGTTGGCGCCTTCGCCTACAGGGCCGCGCCCATCACCTCCGTCCTTTACGCCCTGGGCGAGGGATCGCTGCTGGGTATCGCCTCCCGCTACTACGATCTCAGGTTCGACGGGATCGTCTCGCAGGCGCTTCTCGCCACGTTGTGCATATTCGTGGCTGTGTACCTCCTCTACAGCCTGCGCATCGTCAAAGTCACCTCACGGTTCGCCACTGCCGTCATGGCGGCGACGGGCGGTTTTGTGCTGCTCTACGTGGTGGTCTGGCTGCTCTCTTTGTTCGGGGTGGATTTCCGCTTCCTATACACCCCCACCCCGTTGGGCATCGGTATTAGCGTCCTGATCGTCATCCTTGGCGCGCTCAACCTCACGCTCGATTTTGCATTCATCGAGAGGTCGGCGGAGGCGGGCGCGCCGAGGTTCATGCGGTGGTACGGCGCGTTCGGGCTGATGCTCTCTTTGATCTGGATCTACATCTCGGTTCTGCGGCTGATCGCGCTCCTTCGGGCCAGACAATAGGAGAGAACCGAACGCCGCCAGCGTCATCCGCCAGATTGTGGAGAATGCATCGCCGCGTCGGGCGTGATCGTGGCTAGGTTTCTGTTGCCACGACGCCGCCTCCGGCTGACGGGTTCTCTGCAGCAGCCCTGAAAAACCCGGCATCGTACAGGGCCCTCAAGCGCCGCGCCGTGAAAGGATGCGACTGGGGAAGCTGGGCCACGGCCGGCCAGAAACCTTGAAACTCCCGTGCTTGCTCGAGGAGCTCATCGACGTCCACATCTTTGTAGACGTAGCGGCCGGCGGCGAGCAACACCAATCCTTCCTGGCCCCGCGGCGCCAGGTACGCGCCGTGCCGGTCGCAGGAGAACTCCCTGGCCCTAGAGAGGAAATTTCCGAGCAGGGGAACCCGATCGACGTAGGCGGTGGAAAGCTGATACCACAGCCTCGTGTGCCCGAGCCGCAGGTGCCCCAGCTCGTGGCCGATTATGAACGCCAGCGCATCCTTGTTCTTCTCGTAGGTGTTGCTGAATAGCTCGCTGTGGATCACCACGAAGTCGTAGCCGAAGGTGGAGGCGGCGAATGCGTTGAGGGTTCCGTTGCCTGACATCAGGTAGATCTCGGGGTCCCTACTCAGCGCCAGCCTGCGGGCGAAGTCCTCCTTGACGGCGTAGATGTCGGGAAATTGCCGCCGAGAAAGCCTCACCGCCGATCCCCTTGTGCCAGCGCGGGTGAGCTGACGATACAGAACCAGGCCAGGCACGAGGAGCAGCAGCGCAACGAAAGCTACTCGGATCGCGTCTACCATTGGGCCGGATAGAGGGTCACCCGCCAGGGCGTTGAGGAATCCCAGAAGCAGTGCGCCAACCACGATAAGGGCGACGATCAACAGGTTGACCAGCACGCTGAAGACATAAAGCGGTACTTCGCGGGGATCCCTCAGCCGCGGGTTGTCCATCGGTGACCTCCTCCTATGTAAGGGCGGTTAAAACCGGTTTGTGGCATGATGGATCATGGGCATTTCTACCGGCAACTCTATCGTACGCAAACACAACGCTCTTCTCTACTCACCCAACCTCGTCAAAAGGTTGTTCTCCGAAGCTCGGATACTAAACTCCTGCGCATAGCTTCGGTCCACCTTGGCTGTGGCCCCAGACCGTTTAAGCTATCCAAAGATCGAAAGTTCGGCGAAACTGAGGATGGTCTATGGGCGAAAAACGTAACAGGGACGTAGAGAAGGTCTACTCCACCTCGGAGTTCGTGGCGAAGCTTAGGAGGCTCGCCGATGCGCTGGAGGCGGGCGAGAGGTTCGAGATCCAGGTGGCCGGGGAGAGGATCTACGTGCCAGCCCGAGCGGAGTTCAACGTCGAGCACGAGCGGGAGGGGGGCGAGGAAGAGATCGAGTTCCAGCTCAAATGGACCAACTCCTCCACCTCCTCGTGAGCGTCTCCTGCACACCATCTGACCGCAAGCGTGAGGGCTCGCCGGGATCCTAGTTGCGGCACTCCCACCACCTTGTGTCCCCAACCTCGGAGAGAAGGCGGGTTCTTAGAACTTCCTCTTGACGGAGTTATCGGAAGTTTTCGTAAGCGATCGTTCTGCCAGCTTCGTTTTCTCGGCTTCCTCGGGTGCGATTCTGGGCGAGTCGGACGTCTACTTCTCCTTCTGGTCCTGCTGCCCTTGGGCCTCCACCTTCTTCTGCAGCTCCTTTAGCGCCTTCTTCAGTTGGTTTATCTGCTGATCCTGTTCCTTCTGCTCGTAGGCGTTTATCTTCTTCTGCAGCTCGGTTACATCCTTCTTGAGGTCGTTTACCTTCTTCTCCAGATCGTCTACCTTCTTCTTTAGCTCTTGCTTTTTGGCGTCTACCTTCTCCTTCGCCTGTTGCTTTCTGGCCTCGACCTTTTGCTTCGCATCTTTGTGGACCTGCTGAGCTTTGTTCTCGGCTTTCTTCTTCGCCTCCTGCCGGGCCTGGTCGGAAAGCTGCCCGCATCCAGCCACGAACCCCACGAGCACTAGCAAGGCCAGTACCCATACCAACGACCGAACCTTCGTTATTTCTCGGATCGTCCTCTCCTTCGTCTCTCGGCCCTCGTGGCCTTTCTTGCTTTACGGCCCGAGGATCTCCACCACTTCTTCTGCGCGTTTGCTCCATCGGCGGGTGTTCTCCAGAGGCATCGATCTGCGCCTCTTAGTGCTACCCACCACAGAGGGCTTGGCGCGCGTCCCATGTTCTCATAGTGCTGGACGAGGATGAACTGGCGATGAGTTCCTACCCGACGGCGATGACGCGGCACCTTATTCACCCAACCTCGTAGGAGGGGTGTTCTGCGGACAAAATCCTGCAGGAGTATTGGCGTTGTCTAAGTTCGCCAAGACACTCATGGGTTTGCTCGTTGAGGGCGCTCGGACTTCGATGCTACCCTGTGATTTGGAGAAGATGAATTCCGGCCGGAAAGGCGATGCATGGACCAAGAAGTGATGTTCGACACGCGAGAGCAGCTAAAGAAGATACAAGCGGGGTTGTTGCCGGAGGAGACGGTCTACGCTGTCTTCGATATGAAAGGTGGCGGCACCGGTTTTATCGGCATCACGGACAAGCGCGTGATGCTCCAGGACAGCGCCTTCATTAAGAACGAGAGCGCGATCGTCTCTATACCGTACGACCGCATTCACGCCCTTGCGACCTCGGAGGAGACGGGGATGCTGGGTGGACGCGGGATTTTCGCCGGCAGCAAGCTCGTACTCAGTACCAGCGCGGGGTCTTTTGATCTCGAGTTCAGGGGAGCGGATAAGGCGCATGCAGCCCACGACTTGATCCTGAAGCGAATGCTGAGGTGAGTAAGGAAACACACCAGGATCTGCCGCCCCAAAAGAAGCGGTTATTTCATGGAAGCAGCACGCAGGCACTTAACCGCAGTGACCCCGCCCGCTTCTACTCCTGCCACTGAAGAACCGCTCAAGAGCGACCAACACCCCGAAGTGTTTGCCTGGAGAGCGGTTGGCTGTCGCTGCGCGGTTTTCGCTAGCAGGCAAATGCTGCCCAACACTGCCACGATAGAACTGTGTTCACACCGATCTAACGAGATTCCACAGGGTCGAGCAGGGCGTCTTCGGCTTCGGTGGCAAAGACGTGCAGCCCCAGGCGCTCGGAGATCTCCCGGCACACTCCGATCCCGCGGACGCTGTTGCCGTGCGTATCGAGCCCCGGCGAGTAGACGCCGATGCCCCCTTTGCCGGGGACAACAGCCAGAATACCGCCGCTCACGCCGCTCTTGGCGGGGACGCCTACGTCGAAGGCCCACTGACCGGCCGCGTCGTACATGCCGCAGGTGTGCAGCACGCTCAACACTTCCCTGACGTGGCGGAGGGGGAGAGCCCGCTCTCCGGTTAGGGGGTTCACGCCGCCGTTCGCCAGCGTCGCTGCCATCACCGCCAGATCCCGGCAGGTGACCCGCACCGAGCACTGTCGCAAGTAGAGGGCGAGGATGGATTCGACGTCCCCCGAGAGCATGCCGTTGCTGCGCATGAGGTAGCCCGTAGCGCGATTCCGGTCCGCCGTGAGCATCTCGGCCTCGAAGGTATGCTCGTCTACCTCGAGGCTCTCGTTGCCGGCATAGGTTCGGAGCGTGCCCAGTATGCGTTCGAACTTCTCTGCGGGGTCCTTGCCCCGCACCAGGTCGGTCGTCACGAGCGCCCCGGCGTTGACCATGGGGTTGTACGGGCGGTTGTTCCGCTCGTCGAAGACGATGGAGTTGAAGGCGTCCCCGCTAGGCTCCACGCCAACGTGTTTTAGAACATGGTCCCGTCCGTGGTCTGTAAGTGCAAGGCCGTAGACGAACACCTTCGAGATGGATTGCAGGGCGAACGGTCGGTCGTGATCGCCCGCCTGGTGGACCTCGCCGTTGGTGAGCACTAAGGAGATGCCGAATCGGTCGCGCTCTTCGGCGGCAAGCTCTGGCTCGTAGTATCCGCGCCCTGACCCGTAGTAGCTCGCGACGCCCTCTTCTCCTACGAGCAGGTGCCTTCGGTACAATTCTTCAAGACGCTCGTCTACATGTTGGCTGTCGGCGGGACTTGGCACGCGAACTCTCCTCCTTGGGGGTTCTCCTGTATGGGCTTCAGAATACTTCAAAACCTGAGCGTCAGATGTCCGGACACCACGCTGGCGCCTAAGAGGTTCGAAACAGAATTTAAGATCTGCGCTTCCTCTTGTGCTTGTGCTGCCAGTTCTTCACCCAGCAGGTTACGTAGCAACTGGCACTACCGCAAGGGCGAGGGAAAGAGCAGCAACAAGAATGGAAGACAGCCGCTCCTCACAGGGAGGTAAGCCGTACGCCTCGGTTTTCGGTATGATGCATTGGGAATTAGACTATCGCGTCGTCGAACTATCACGATGTGGGCCTTGTGCTCGGCAGGGGAGTACCGCGCCTTCGCCGGTTCGAAGGCCTTACAGGAAACCGGTGGTGGCCGGCGTGGGACAGCGGGGAGAAACTCAATGCCGAGACTATCCGACACGGCCAATTGACGCCGGCGGGGTTCTGGAGACGGCGCTGAAGTACCAGGGTGTCGCTTCGGAAAAACGCGCCACAACCACTGAGGGACCTTGAGCGTGAAGGCGTAGCATGCAACGAAAGACAGAAAAGGGGACCGACCCATGACGATGCGCGCACTGACCGTGCTTCCGGGCCAACCAGGGTCGGCGAGATTGGAAGAGGTGCCCGAGCCTGAACTGCGCGACGGTAGCGTGCTCGTCGGGACGCTTGCTGTGGGCGTGTGCGGCACAGATATAGAGATCGTTAGCGGCGGCTACGGCTGGGCCCCTCCCGGGAAGGATCGTCTCATTCTTGGCCACGAATCCCTCGGACGTGTGCTAGACACTCCGCCCGGTAGTGGCCTGGAACCAGGCGACCTCGTAGTTGGAATCGTACGCCGTCCCGATCCTGAGCCCTGCCCTAACTGTGCGGTAGGCGAGTGGGATATGTGCCGCAACGGTCGCTACACCGAGCGTGGTATCAAGGAGCTCGACGGTTACGCTAGCGAGCGCTTTCGTATAGAGCCGGAATACGTGGTTAAGGTGGAACCGGAACTCGAGCGTGTCGGGGTCCTGCTCGAGCCGACGAGCATCGTTGCAAAGGCGTGGGAAGAGATAGATCGCATCGGCGCTCGGCCTCACTGGCGACCGCGGCGAGTGCTCATCACGGGGGCCGGTCCGATAGGTCTCCTGGCGGCTCTCCTTGCTGCCCAGCGCGACCTTGACGTGCACGTCCTCGATATCGCGGATGAGGGCCCCAAGCCGGAACTGGTAGCTGACCTCGGGGCGACGTATCACACCGGCTCGCTAGAGGAGGCCATCGAGGATGCCGACGTCGTTGTAGAAGCTACCGGAGTTGCGCAGGTGGTTGTGGACGTGATGCGGCACAATGCCCCGAGTGGCATTGTCTGCCTGACCGGGGTTCCCTCGGAGGGACCAACGCTAGAGATCTACGCTGCGAACACTGCCACCCGATTTGTGCTGGAGAACCGGGTCGTTTTCGGGACGGTGAATGCCAACCGCGGCCACTACACGGCCGCAGCCGAAGCCCTGGCACGGGCCGATCCCGACTGGCTTGCGCGAATCATCACCCGTCGGGTTCCGCCAGAGAAATGGTCCGATGCCCTGGAGCGTCGCCCGGACGACGTGAAGGCGGTAATAGACTTTTCACTGGGTGGAGCCAAGTCTTTTGCGTAAGGACGACGGGGGTGCTCGAGCGACGACTCCAACCGACCCTGCCCGAACTACACGTGGTGGGCTACCAGCAAGGCGAAGCGAAGGCTGAGAGCGACTCGAAAGGACATTGCGTTGGACCGCTACCCAGAAATCGGTGAGCACGGCCTGATAGGCGACCTGCAGACGGCGGCTCTCGTAAGTACCGAAGGAACCATCGATTGGTTCTGCTGCCCCCGTTTCGACTCCCCGAGCGTCTTCGCTTCCTTGCTCGACCGCGACCGCGGTGGGCACTTCCACATAGGCCCCGACCGGGACGACTACGTCAGCCGGCAGCTGTATTTCCCCGACACCGCCATCTTGATCACGCGTTTCTTGACCCCCGACGGGGTCGGCGAGGTGCTCGATTTCATGCCGGTTGTCGAGGGTCCGGCAACCGATCGACACCGGCTGGTGCGGCTGGTGCGCGTGGTGCGCGGCACGATGCGCTTCCGGATGGAGGTGCAACCGCGTTTCGACTACGGGCGCAAACCGCACGAACTGCGCCTCTCTGAGGAAGGGGCGCTATTCGTTTGCGATGACCTCACCCTGACGCTGCACCGCGCCGATTTGGCGGGCCGCTCTGTGCACGAGAAAGGGACCTCACTCGAGCGCGAGGGCGATGGGCTGCGCCTCACCAAGACCTTGCGGGAAGGAGAGGTTGCGGGTGCGGCGTTGGAATCTGCGGGTGGCCCGCCCAGGGCGGTGCCTCCCCTGGAGTTGGTGGAACTGCTAAACGACACGGTGCGCTTCTGGCGCGGTTGGTCAGGCCGCTCGACCTACAACGGCCGTTGGAAGGAGCAGGTAGCCCGCTCGGCCATGACGCTCAAATTGATGACCTACGCCCCAACCGGTGCGCTGGTCGCCGCCCCGACGGCCGCCCTCCCCGAACAGGTTGGCGGCGAGCGCAACTGGGACTACCGCTACACCTGGGTCCGCGACGCCTCGTTCTCCGTGTACGCGCTGCTCGGGCTCGGCTACACCGAGGAGGCCGCCGCCTTCGGGGGTTGGCTCAAGGATCGGATAAGCGAGCAAGCGGGTGAGGCCTCAGGGCCTCTGAAGATCATGTACCGGGTCGACGGCTCCTCGGATTTAGAGGAAGAGGTTCTCGACCACCTCGAGGGCTACCGCGGGTCCCGCCCGGTACGGATAGGCAACGGTGCGTCCGATCAGTTGCAGCTGGACATCTACGGCGAGGCGATGGATTCCATCTATCTCGCCGACACCCACGGCCTGCAAGTGGGGCACCAAGCCTGGACCCGGCTCGCGCACGTGATCGACTGGCTCTGCGAGCACTGGAACCGGCCCGAGGAGGGCATCTGGGAGACCCGCGGAGGGCGTAAGGACTTCACCTACGGCCGGTTGATGTCGTGGGTGGCTCTGGATCGCGCCGTTCGCCTGGCTCGGGACAGGGGGCGGCCGGCCGACCTCTCCTGGTGGACCACCGAACGGAACCGCATCTATGAAGAGATCATGGAGCGCGGGTGGAACACCGAACGCGAGGCCTTCGTCCAGCACTACGACACCGACGTCCTCGACGCATCTTTGCTCCTGATGCCGCTGGTTGGTTTCGTCGCACCACGCGACCCCATGTGGCTTTCGACACTGAGAGCCATGGATCAGGAACTGGTCTCCGACAGCCTCGTCTATCGCTACGATCCGAGCGCCTCGCCCGACGGTCTCCGCGGGACGGAGGGGACGTTCTCCATCTGCACGTTCTGGTACGTCGACGCGCTGGCTCGCTCGGGGCGGCTCGAGGAGGCGAGGCTAACACTGGAGAAGATGAGCACCTACGCCAACCACCTCGGCCTCTACTCCGAGGAGATCGGTCTGACCGGCGAGGCTTTGGGCAACTTCCCTCAGGCGTTCAGCCACCTGGCGCACATCAACGCGGCGCTCAACCTCGACTACCAGCTAGACCACGGTGCTGGCAGGGTCGAGCAGGTGCTCTCGATCGGGCTGCGCGAAGGCTAAGAGCCTGCGCCAATAGGGATTGCTTGTGCGAGTAAAGCGGGCACGGATGCTCCATCATCCGGGGAGTCCTCTAAGCTTCCCGAACAGAAGGAGTACGCCCCGTGCCCGCGCTCCCACCATACATCATCGAGCCTATCTGGGAACAGCTCTCTGCCCTGCTTCCCGAAAGGCGGACGAGCCACCCGCTCGGTTGTCACCGTCCCCGCATCCCAGACCGGGTGGTCTTCGAGAAATTGGTCCAGGTCCTTGTCTTCGGCTGCGCCTACGAGAAGATCGCCGACCATACGTGCTCGGCTACCACCCTCAGGCGCCGACGCGACGAGTGGATCGTGGCCGGGGTGATCGACGCCTTGCGCAAGGTAGCGCTCGATGCCTACGACTGGATGGTCGGACTGGAGCTTTCGGAGGTGGCAGTGGATTGCTGCATCACGAAGGCCCCTTGCGGCGGGGAGAAGGCGGGCAGGAGCCCGGTGGACCGAGGGAAGCAGGGCATCAAGCGTTCGGTGGCCGTGGATGGGCGGGGCATACCGCTCGGGTCCGTAACCGCGCCTGCAAACCGCCACGACTCGCCGCTTTTGGCCCCCACCCTGGAGGCTGCCCGCTCTCTCGGCTTGGTGGCGGAGGGCGCGAGCATCCACCTCGACCGCGGTTACGACTCGGATCTCACCCGGCTGCGCCTCCTGGAGCGTGGACTGGTCGCAGAGATCTCCCAGAAGGGAAGGCCCGCGCACCTGAACGCGACCAGACGCTGGGTCGTGGAGCGCTCCAACTCTTGGGCCAACGCCCACAAGAAGCTCCTCTGGTGCACGGAGAGGCGGGGACGGGTGGTGGACTTCTGGGTGGCCTTCTCAGACGCGATCGTCATCGTCAGGCGGCTCGTTCGAGAGGGCTGGACCCGCTACCGCTGGGAGAGACGACCCTCCAGACGACCATAACCTATTGGCGCAAGCTCTAACATGACACATTCACGGCCTCGCTCGGAAATTCCCCTAGGGGAAATGTACTGATGGGCGAGGCAATCGTGCCGGCGAAGAGCTTAGATTGCAGTATGCGTAGCTGGGCTTGACGCATGAAAGGAGCGAAGCGAGATGGGCTACGCCCAACCGCAACCCGCCCTACCCACGGCCTCAGGCAACTGGGGGGCGATGGTCTTGAGGGGGATAGCCGCCGTGCTATTTGGCCTGGCTGCGCTCCTCTGGCCCGGGATGACGCTGCTCGTGCTCCTCGTCATCTTCGGAGCCTACGCCCTGGTGGACGGTCTGCTGGCCATCGTGGCGGGAATAAGGGATACCGGAGGGCGCGGGTGGCTGCTCCTGGCCGAGGGCGCCCTCGGCTTGCTGGCGGGCCTCGTGGTGTTGTTCTGGGCGGGCCAGACGGCGCTGGTTTTGGTGTACGCGATCTCGGCGTGGGCTATCTTTGCGGGCCTCCTCAAGGTTGTGATAGCCATCTCGTTCACGAGGCAGGTAGGAAACTGGTGGCTGATGGGCCTTGGGGGCGCCCTCTCGGTGCTCTTCGGGGTCGTCTTGGGCTTCCTACCCGGGGCGGGGCTCCTCACCTTGGTGTGGCTCGTCGGTATCTACGCGCTGATCCTCGGCGTCGCTCTGGTCGCGCTGGGCTTCCTCGACCGGGGCCACCCCCAAGCACGCGCAAGCAGGGTCAGCTAAAGGTAAGCCATCCGAACCCGTACGAGCCCGGCAATGTACGTGAGGCCGGGGCTGAGGCCGGGGCGAGAGAGGAGAGAGATGGGCGAGGGCTACGGGACGCTCAGGCTATGGTCGACGGTGCTGATGTTCGTCGGGATCCTTGGCGTCATATTCGTCGTGATCGGGACGATCTTCGCCGTTCTTGCGGCGTCTAGCTTCTGGCAGGGGGTGGCTTTCCTCTTGATCGGTGGTCCGCTGGCGGTACTCTTCGCCAGCTGGCCGATCGCGCTGGGGCAGGGCCTGAGGGCACTCGCCGACGTGGCCGAGTACGTCCAGCGCCAGCAGAGCGGGCTCGGCTGAGCCCTGCGGGTTGATACGGTGCGGCGTGCGCTCCTCGAGTCAACGCGGCCGCAAAATCCCCAGGGTTGGCATTCGAGGGAGGGCTCCTTCTTCACGAACGGGCTCTCGGCACGCATCGCGTTCGTGCAGGTTAACGGAAAGGAGAGAGGCGTATGGCGACGCTATCGGTGCTGAAGTTCGACGATCCCAGTGGGGCGTACAGGGTACTCATCGCCCTGCAGGGCCTGCAGGAGCGAGAGATGATCACCCTCGAAGACGCGACCGTAGTCAGCTGGCCCGAGGGCAACAAGAAGCCCAAAGCCAGCCAGCAACACGGCACCTTTGACGTGGGGGCCATAAGCGGCGCCTTCTGGGGCTTCCTGATCGGGGTGATCTTCTTCGTGCCCTCCCTCGGTGTCGGGACTGGCGCCCTCAGCAGTCCCCTGGCGGAGGTCGGCATCGACGACGATTTCATCAGGCAGGTGCGTGAGAAGGTGACGGAGGGTACCTCCGCATTGTTTGCCTTGACCAGCGGGGTTACGGCGCTCGACGAGGTGGTAGAGGAGCTGAAGGCCTACGACTTCGAGATCATCTCGACGAGTTTGCCCGAAGAGCAGGAGCGGCAGCTGCGAGATGCCTTCGCCCAAGAATAGAGCCAGACGAGCGACATCGCCTTAGAGCGATCATCGGTGAGTGACCGCTCTGCGGCGAAGAGACTCGGGAGAATCACGAAGGCGGCGTAGGCAGAGACGATGGGGTGAAGGATGCGCTCAAGGCTTGCGGGCACCGTGATGTTGGCCACGGTGGTGTTTTTCGTTGTGGCCGTGCTGGTGAGCGTGGGCGTGCTGTGGTGGAGCGCTGACGTAGCCCTGGGCATCGCGATGGGAGGGATCTGCGGTGCGGCGGCGGCTCTTACGTTCGGCGCCGTTGTCAGGGCCATGGGGCGATCTGGGGAACGCCCCGGCCACGAACGCGAGTGATCTCGGGACGGAGACGGTCGCTGAGAAGGCATGCCCTCTCTCGGGTATTCTCACATTACCGGCCAGGTTGGGCTTCGTCGGGACTCCGCTCATTTCTAGGGCTGTGATCTGCCAGCTATCGACCGGACGATCGCCGAAGTTATGACCACCGCACCCACCGATACCACCGCATGAAATACCGCTTCCTTGGTATCGTCCGTGAGGGTCCTTAGTTCTGGTGGCGGGGCCTCTTTGGTGATCTTGTGAGCATAATGGCCTAGAACAAAAGTTAGTAGTGGTGTGAGGATAGTAACCAACCTTTTCTGGGTCCTATATTTCAAGCTTCTTCCCTTCGTGTGGTGGCTCCGTGCTGCTTTTATCCCCAGGGCAAGAGAGACAAAACTAGAGGATAGAAACCGGATGCGGGCTACGACGGCCCGTCCTTTCCCTTTCTCTAGTCTTTACAGCGAGTTTCAGTGGACATGACCCGCATCGCATGGTGCATACGTACGGTCTGCATAAGAGACCCGGCTGATTGGCCAAAGGATGCGTCCAAGCACAAGCGGGTCAGTATCAATGCAACCTGCTGTTATTCAGAGGAGTGCGTGGAGACACTGTTTGGAAAAATAGCCGCAGGCGTCTTGAGTGGGCTCCTTAGGCGACAACTGCCGAGGTTCCCTCGGTCACCTTCTTTCCCACCTGCTTGATGAAGTCTTCGTCGATGCCGCCGGCTTCCAAGGAACCCATTAGCGCCGCGCCCGCACCTGCGCCGATCGCCGCACCCAGGAGGGGCACAAAAAAGATCAGCCCGAACAGGAAGCCCCAGAACGAGCCACCGAGCGCGCCATAACCGGCCAGTTGGTGACCCTGGGGGATCAGGGGTTTCTTCCTACCTTGCGGCCAGCTCACGACTACGGCGTCCTCCACGGTACCCATCTGCCGCTCCTGCAGGCCTTGCAGGGCGAGGAGCACCCTGTCGGCCCCGCCCGGATCGTTGAACTTCAGTACCGACAGTGTCGCCATACGCTACTATCTCCTTTCCGTTGGACCATACGATTCCCGTTCGCTTCGCTGGCTTCTCCTACGGGTCCCCGTTCCGTCTTTGTGAGGGTTCCGCCCACCCTACCAAGCAGCGGGGTATCGATCCTCGCCCAGCGGCAGATATCCCCTAGGGGATTTTCGTGCCCGAACATCTGAGAACTCCTCTTCTGGGACAGCGAGGGAACAGGCCCCACGGTGGGAGGCCAAAGATCGCTCGCTGTGATCCCCTTACTCCTCCTCTTGGCGCACTACCAGGACGGGGCAGTGGGCGTGGCGGACAACCGCATCCGCGATGCTTCCAAGCAGGGCCCTCCTTATACCCCCAAAGCCCCGACTTCCCATGACGATCACCCCGGCCCCTATCTCCTCGCCCAACTCGACGATCTTCCCGGCGGGCCACCCGAACTCCAGGTGCGCCCGTACGCCCGTAGCCCCGGTCTCGCTTATCATGGCCAGCTCCTTGTCGAACTCCTTTTGGGCCTCATCGGTGCCCGGCTCGTACCCGACGTGGACGACGTGCAGCTCGGAGTTGGTGCTCTTGGCCAGATCGGCGGCTGTGGTCGCGGCCAGCTGGGCCTCCCTGGAGCCATCGGTGGCCACCAGGAGGTTCGTCGGGAAGATCACCGGTTCCCCGCGCACCACCATAACCGGGCAGTGGGCGTGGCGGACCACCGAGTCCGAGACGCCGCCCATCAGGGCCCTCCTTATCCCCCCGCGTCCCCTGCTGCCCATCACTATCAGGCCGGCCCCTAGATCCTCGGCCAGGTGGGCGATCTCTCGATCTACCTCTCCCATCGGCAGATGCGACTGGGCGACCGTCCCACCGGCCGAACGCACCCGTCGCACTTCCTCATCGAGCACCTCCCTGCCCCCCTGCTTTGCGCGCCGTTCGAGCTCCTCCTCCAGGACCGGATCCTCTAGCTCTACTCCCTCGGGGTCGGTGGCTTCCGGGTAAAGCACGGCCATCGAGAGAGCGACCTTGGCGACGTCCAAGACGTGGATCACGTGCAGTTCGGAGTCGGTTTTCTGGCTGAGGTCAGCCGCAGTCCGGGCGGCCAGCTCGGCCTCGGTGGCCCCGTCCGTGGCTAGAAGGATTCTGGTCGGAAAGATGCTCATCTTGCCCCCCTCGCTCGGCGCCGTCGTGTGTGCGAAACGTATGATGTCATCCGGCCGAGCCCCGCGCACATGGTAGACGCCCCCGTCCACAGGACTAGGATCGCTGACTGTGTTGGAGCGGGGGCTAAGCATGATACCGAATGCGAACTTCTGAGAACGCCGTTTAGGAGGAGTTCTAAGAACACCACTTATGCATCGTTCGTGCGAATACGACGAAGGTCGAGCCTCAAGCCACCCAGGCTGCGGCCCCTTTCGGATTGGGGCCATACCGGTTGGTGCCCGGCGTGCCGTCTAACACGGCGAACACCAAAAGCACTATCGTTCCGATCAGGATCCACCAACCCGACCAGGATCCACCAACCCGTGCGGTCGATGTCGTGGAGCCTCCTTACGGTAAGCGCCAAGGTAGGGATGAGGACCGCCAGGCTGTAGATGCCGCTCAGAAGGCCTATGTTCGATGAGGAGCTGAAGGTGCCCAGCAGGGCGTCGATCAACCCCAACACTATGCCTACGATGATGTTGCAGAGCACGAAGTACCAGTACTCCTTGCGCCTGGACCTGCCACCGAAGACGGCGTACTTCATTAACGCTTCGAGGTACCAGCTCAACTCAAAGTCTCCCCATCTCTTAAGAGCTTTCCTTCTCGGTTGGCAAGGACATCCTAGCACGCTGCAGCAGCCCGAACTTCTTAGAACGCCGTTTGGGCGAAGTGGTTCGCAGAACACCACTTCTACACCCCGGGCGACCAGGAACCGAAAACGAACACATCACGCTCCATCGACTCATGCTTTGCTCTTAAGGGCGCCATGAGCGCACCGACCACGCCCCTCAACGTAATGCTGGTCGAGGACGACACGGCCTTCCGAGAAGCCCTCGCTTTCGTGCTCTTTGGCGAGCACGAGCTCGAGGTGGTCGCCCAAGCGGGGTCCTTGGCCGAGGCCAGGCAGGCGCTCGGTGGGGGCGTCGATGGGCGCCTGGACGTGGCGCTCTTGGACCTGGCCCTGCCCTACGGGGACGGTACCGAGCTGATCGCGGAGCTGCGCCGAATCAATCCCGCCGCGAAGGTGATGGTGCTAAGCGCGACCATGTGGCCCCGGCGCGTGGAGGAGCTGCTCCTTAGGGCGGAGGTCGACGCCGTCCTCGACAAGTGGAAGGCTCCCACACTGATCGCCCGAGAGGTTAGGCGCGAGGGGGGAGGCGACTGAAGCCGTCCTACTAGGCACCCCGAACCGGATCGCCGGCGGGAATGATTGTCGGTTCGCATCCGCGTGCGTTGTACAAACCGCCGACGTCGGGGTTGCGTCGGCCGAATCGACGACGAGTCCTGCATGGCGCACAGAGAAAACCTTCGATGGCGTGGCCGGACGCTCTAGCGGCGAAATCCGAAGGCGCCAAATTTGTTACGCAAAAAGGCGAGGAGGGTAGGATGCTAGGACAACAACGGATCGACGAAGGGAGACACCAGAGTGAAAGCCGCCGTGGTGCACGACTTTACGGAACCTTTGCGCGTCGAAGACGTGCCCAAGCCGGAGCCGGAAACGGGGGAGATAGTGGTCAAGATCGAGGCCTCGGGCCTCTGCCACACCGACATCCACGCCGCACACGGCGACTGGCCCGTCAAGCCCAAGCTGCCCCTTATCCCCGGCCACGAGGGCGTCGGCATCGTCGAGAGCGTCGGCGAGGGGGTCACCGAGGTCCAAGAGGGCGACCGGGTGGCCGTCCCCTGGCTAGGCTACGCCTGCGGGGCCTGCGAGTACTGCGCCTCGGGCTGGGAGACCCTCTGCGAGAAGCAGCTAAACACCGGCTACCTCCTCGACGGCGGCCACGCCGAGTACGCCAAGGCCTTCGCCAAGTACGTCGGGCGCGTTCCCGAGGGGATCCACCCCTTCGAGGCCGCCCCGCTCACGTGCGCCGGGGTCACGACCTACAAGGCGGTGAAGGTCTCAGGAACCCGTCCCTCCGACCTGGTGGCGGTCTTCGGGGCAGGGGGCCTGGGGCACCTGGCGATCCAGTACGCGAGGATCGCCGGGGCGGCGGTGGTGGCCGTGGACCTCTTCGACGAGAAGCTCGAGCTGGCAAGGGACCTCGGGGCAGAGTACACGGTGAACGCCCGAGAGCAGGACCCGGTCGAGGAGATAAAGAAGCTGGGCGGTGCAGACGCGGTCATCGCTACGGCCATCTCGCCCAGGGCCTTCGAGCAGGGATTCGGCTCGCTCAAGCGCGGGGGGACGCTCACGCTCGTGGGCCTGCCGAAGGACAACGAGATGCAACTGCCGATCTTCGAGACGGTGCTGGGCGGCATCCACGTCACGGGCTCGATCGTGGGGACGAGGGTGGACCTGCAGGAGGTCTTCGAGCTGCACGCGATGGGCAGGACGAGGGTGGTGCACGAAGAGAGGGAACTGGAGTCCGTGAACGAGGCCATCGACGAGGTCGAGTCGGGCGAGGTGGACGCGAGGCTCGTCTTCGACATGGGCGTGGAGGAGCCGGCGAGGCATCCCGAGGGGATCCTCACCCAGGAGGCCAAGCGGCCCTCCGAGCAGCCCACCGGCGAGGTAGGTGAGCACAGAGGACCGATCCCCGGCTAGAGGCTGCTGGCCGATCCACGCGTACAGGGACATCGATGGGGACGGGTTCCCCTCAGGGGACGCACGGCGGCTTAGCACTTCCCTCGAGCGCGTCGTCCGAGACGGCACGACGGTCGGTTGGGACGACTTCTTCAACGTCAACCGTCCCGATCGCCACTACTACCTGGACGCGTCGGGAAGGTGGAACCACGTGCGGGAGTCAAAGGCCAGCTACGGGGATTCCTCGTGGCAGTTCCACGTCAAAACGCTGTAATCGGTAGACCGAAGTTAATCCGCGAGGAGCCGGGGTCCTATAGGTCGGGCCCCGGCCATTTCTTTATTCACCCTAGCGCATGGAAGTACCATTCTGCGAACTTTGGCGTTACGGCGTTCTTTAGGAAGGTGCGCTCACTCTTACTCTCTGACTATCGTGACCGGGCAGTGGGCGTGCCTTACCACCGAGTCCGATACGCTGCCCATCAGTGCCCTCCTTATCCTCCCACGGCCCCTGCTTCCCAGCACTATCAACCCGGCGTCTATGTCCTCGGCCACCTCGACTATCTCCTCGTCTGCCCTTCCTAGCCTTAGGTGCGCCTCCTTGAGGGCGCCTCCTGCCTTCTCGACTCTTCTCAGCTCTTCATCGAGCCGGCGCCGTGCCTCGCGTTCGAGCTCGGCGGGTTCCGATTCGGTTTGGGCAAGAAAAGTGGGCATGAGTTCTCCGACGTGGACGACATGCAACTCGGAGTCGGTGCTGTTGGCCAGGTCGGCAGCGGTGGTCGCGGCCAACTGAGCCTCCTTGGAGCCGTCGGTGGCCAGAAGGATCGTCGTTGGGAAGATACTCACTAGGCTAACCTCCTTGCTTTGGGTCCTTTCCCTGGGCGTCATGATGCCACGAGCCGAGGTTTAGCGCGTGCGTCTGAAGTTCCTATTCACCCAAGTGCGTGGAAGGAAGATTCTCCGAACTTCGCCCTGAAACTGTCCGAAAAGCCTCACGAACGTGCCAATCTCCTTGCCATAAGGCGGCTCATGGCAACGTAGATGAACGCTTCTCCCGTCTCCGGCAGACGCTCGTAATCCTTGCTCAGCCTCCTGTTCTGTCCCAACCAAGAAACTGTTCTCTCCACTACCCACCTCCTCGGTAGGAACGGCCTGGGCCCCTCCGGGGGCAAGAACTTCTTCGGGTCGATCTCCACTCCTTCCTTGGCCCACTCCCTGCTCCACCGCATCATCACCTCCTCGGGGGCCGGCTTGGGCGGGTGCCTAACGATCTCCGCCGTCCAGCCCATCGCCCCCTCCACCCAGCCGGCGCCTTTGTCTTGGCCGGTATATCCGGCGTCTAGCCACACGTGGGAGAGGCGCGTGAGAGCGGTTCTTGCGGGTTCAAGCAGCAGCTTGATGCCGTCGCGGTCCTGGATGTTCGCGCTGTGGACGCGCGCTTCCAGCACCAACCCCTGGGTGTCCACCAGGAGGTGGCGCTTTCTTCCCTTGACCTTCTTGGCTCCGTCGTAGCCGCGCTCGTCTCCTCCCACGCCGGTCGTTTTGACCGACTGGCTATCCACCACCCCGGCGCTCGGCTCGGGATCTCGGCTGATACGCACCCGCACACGCTTGCGTAGGGCTGAGTGCACACTCTCGAAGGTACCGTCGAGCCTCCACGTCCTGAAGTAGTGGTGGATGGTCTTCCATGGAGTTCTAAGTCGTTGGGCAGTAGTCGCCAGGCGCAGCCGCTTCGCAGGATGTAGAAGATGGCGTCGAGGATCTCGCGCAAGGTGTGCACCCTTGGGCGACCGGGTGCTTGGGGGACGGGAAGATGGGGTTCTATGCAGGACCATTCGGCATCAGAAAGGTCAGTTTGATATGCTTTTCTCATGCTCGGTAGAATACCGAGTCACTCTCTCAGTATCCCTTTTCGGACAGTTTCTTTACGGAGTTCTGAGAAGTTTAGCTCACGCGCGACGGCTGCTCGCCCGAGTCGGAGAAGAAGGTGCGGTAGGACAAGATCAGTCCTACCGCCGTGATGATCGCTATCACGAGGTTGTGGACGGTCGACAGGTTGAACACGAAGTGCGACAGCCACAACAATGGTAGGAGCCACATCGTCCACCACGCCCACCTCTCTCCCTGGCGGAAGCCCCTAAAGAGCACGATCAGGGCCAAGACGTTGAAGAAGAGCCAGGTGATGCCCCAGGCCCTGAGGACACCCGGAACGTCGCCGGCCCGGAACTCGGGCTCGAAGAGCACTGTTGTCGGTGAGATGGTGAGGAGCAAGGCGAGCAAAAGACCCAGGATGGCGCTGATGAGGATAATAATCCAACCGTACTTCATGTGAGTCCTTCCCCCGGAGGCCGACACGTCCGGTCTCCTTCGCTAAAGCTTTTGCTTACAAAGGATTATGCCAGGAGGGAGAAGTCGGCACATTCCCTGATAGCGGAAGTCCGCAGAACCTCTGCTCTTCGTACCGGTCGTAGTAACGCTTGGGAGATGGGCTTCCGGTAGAGTGGTGTTGTGACAGAAGGGACAAGGGACCAGAGTCGAGGAGTCGGTAGGGTGAGTGACCGCGCCGCAGTCCGGCTGGCGTGGTTGCTGGGCCTATTATCCGTGGCGCTGATCTCGTCTGCCGTGGTCTTCTTCTTCCTGAACAGGCCGACGCGGCTTGCGGAGGACGCGAGCACCTGGGGTACCGCGAACGTCTCCTTCATCCTGGCGGCGCCAGCCTTAGCCTTCGGGCTGGTGGGCGCCCTAGTCGCATCCCGACGTCCGGGCAACCCTATCGGCTGGATCTCTCTGGCCGTCGGCCTGTGCTTAGCGCTCTCCGGTGTCGCAAGCGAGTACGCTATCTACGCGCTTCTGTCCCAGCCCGGTTCGCTGCCCGGCGCGAAGCTGGCAGCCTGGCTAGGGGAATGGATATGGGTTCCTTCCGTGGGCTTGATGGGAACGTTCCTGGTCCTGCTATTCCCGAACGGGCGCCTGCCGTCGCTCCGCTGGCGGGTGGTGGCGTGGCTCGCCGTGGCGGCGATGGCCTTCTCGGGCCTCTCCCTGGCTTTCTTCCCGGGTCCGCTCAGGGAGACCCCTGGCATTGCGCTTGCGAACCCGTTCGGTATCGAGGCCACTAGGAGCATCCTGGAGCGGGTCGGAACCGTCGGCTTATTCCTCTTGCCATTCTGCTTCGTCGCTTCGGCAGTTTCGATGATCCTACGCTTCCGACGCTCACAGGGGGTCGAGCGGCAGCAGCTGAAGTGGTTCGTCAGCGCCGCTGCACTGTTGGCGGTGACGTTCGCTGCCACGGTGGTGGCTTCGGCCTTCGTAGGAGGCCGGAGCGCACCGCCCCTTGCCCTCAAGGTCGCCCAGGACATCACGACCCTCACCTTCGCAGGTCTACCTGTTGCTGCAGGCATAGCCATCTTGCGCTACCGCCTCTACGACATCGACCGTATCATCAACCGTACCCTCGTCTACGGTTCGTTGACCGCCACGCTGGTGGCGCTTTACTTTGGGGGCATCGTCGTGTTGCAGCGGCTCTTCGTCGTCCTCACCGGCGAGCAGTCCACCCTAGCGGTCGTGGCCTCAACCCTCCTGATCGCCGCCGTATTCAACCCGTTGCGCCGCCTAGTGCAGGCTTTGGTGGACCGCCGCTTCTACCGAAGGAAGTACGATGCCGCAAAGACCCTTGCAGCCTTCAGCGCCCGCTTGAGAGAGGAGACGGACCTGGACGCGCTGGGCGAAGACCTGGTGGGGGTGGCCAGGGACACCGTGCAACCCGAGCATGTTTCCTTGTGGCTGCGTCCAGAGACGGTCTCCGAAGCGAAGCGGGCTGATTAGAGAGCCCTTATTCACCGGAGTGCGTGGAAGGTGTGTTCTGGGAAGTCCGCATACCGGATCCTGCATAATCGATGGCCAAATGGCCCGCGGAGTGTGCTATGCGCCTTCGCAAAGCTGCGGGCCGAACACGAGATGTTGTGGTGCTGGATAAAGATACCAAACCGCGAATGAGACACCATCTAGATCAAGTTGCGAACTGGCGAAGTCCTGAAGGCGCAGTGTGCTGAGAAGCTTCAATCGTGGAGCGATGCGAGTGTGCGTTCACGTTCCTCCCCGGTGAGAACCGTGCTCCTGGCACACACCACGCAGGTCGCGTGCAGGTTCTGGGGATGCTCCTTGATGTAGAGTAGCGCCACCTTCTTCGGAACCCGGTACAGGATGTGCTCGGTGCGCGTGCCGCAGCGCTCGCAAAAGCGCTCCTCGCGGCCCAGCTCCTTCGGGAGACGGCTCAAGCTCGGTATACGGTCGGTGCGGAAGATGCTCACGTTTGAATTGTAACCCCGCCAGGCATATACTCTGCGTCGGCACTCAGATCTAGAGAGTGCCAGGCAGTTGAAATCGCGCTCTAGTTTAGCAGAGGAGGCAGACAGTGGCGCACAAAGAGCTAAGGTTCAATACCGAGGCGCGTCGAGCGTTGGAGGCGGGCGTAAACAAGCTCGCTGACGCGGTCAAGATCACGCTAGGTCCCAAGGGCCAGTACGTGGTTCTCGACAAGAAGTTTGGATCGCCGACGATCACCAACGACGGTGTGACGATCGCGCGTGAGATCGAGCTCGAGGACATCTTCGAGAACCAGGGCGCGCAGCTCGTCAAGGAGGTCGCGACCAAGACCAACGACGTCGCGGGTGACGGGACGACCACGGCGACGGTTCTCGCCCAGATCATCGTCCGCGAGGGCCTCAAGAACGTCGCAGCGGGTGCCAACCCGGTCATCCTGCGCAGCGGCGTCGACAAGGCCGTTAGTGCTGCGGTAGAGGCCATCAAGGGCCAGTCCACCGACATCAGTGGCAAAGAGGAGATCGCCCGCGTCGGTGCCATCAGCGCGCGTTCGACCGAGGTTGGCAACGTCATCGCCGACGCCATCGACAAGGTCGGCAAGGACGGCGTGGTCAACGTCGAGGAGTCGCAGACGTTCGGGATGGACCTCGAGTTCACCGAGGGTATGCAGTTCGACAAGGGCTATCTGAGCCCGTACTTCGTGACCGATCAGGAGCGCATGGAGGCGGTTCTCGACGATCCGTACATCCTTATCGCCAACCAGAAGATCGGCAACGTCCAGGACGTGCTGCCGATCCTGAACCAGGTCATGCAGTCTAGCCGTCCGCTGCTCATCCTCTCCGAGGACGTAGAGGGCGAGGCCCTTGCTACCCTGATCGTCAACAAGCTCAGGGGTACGTTCAACGCGGCCGCGGTCAAGGCTCCTGGATTCGGTGACAGGCGCAAGAGGATGCTGGAGGACATCGCCATCCTGACCGGCGGCGAGGTCATAACCGAGGAGCTCGGCCTCAAGCTCGAGAACACCCAGCTCAACCAGCTCGGCCGTGCCCGCAAGGTCGTCATCACCAAGGACGAGACCACCATCGTCGACGGTTCTGGCGAGACCGAGAAGATCACGGGCAGGATCAACCAGATCCGCTCGGAGATCGAGAGCACCGACTCGGACTTCGACCGCGAGAAGCTGCAGGAGCGGCTCGCGAAGCTCGCCGGTGGCGTGGCCGTCATCAAGGTCGGCGCCGCGACCGAGACGGAGCTGAAGGAGAAGAAGCACCGCGTCGAGGATGCGCTATCTGCGACCAGGGCCGCCCTGGAAGAGGGCATCGTTCCAGGCGGCGGCGTCGCGTTCTTGCACGCCCAGCAGCCGGTGGCCGACATGCTCGACTCTCTCGACGGTGACGAGCGGACGGGTGCCAGGATCATCCACCGCGCGCTGGAGGAGCCAATCCGCCAGATCGCGCGCAACGCCGGGGCCGACGGCTCCATCGTGGTCGACAAGGTCCGCACCGAGGGTGGCAACATGGGCTTCAACGCCCTCGTCGGCGAGTACCAGGACCTCATCGCGGCCGGCGTGACCGACCCGACGATGGTTTCGCGCTCCGCCTTGCAGAACGCGGCCTCCATCGGCAGCCTCATCGTGACCACGGACGTTATCGTGGCCGAGCCCGAAGAGGACATGCCCGCTATGCCCGCAGGCGGCGGTATGGGCGGCATGATGTAAGAAGCTCACAAGCAGAGCTTCTTACAGGCGGCGTCCCGATAGGGGCGCCGCTTTTTCGTAACCATTACTGTTTCGCGGGGGTCTTAATGGGTATATATTGCGGCGAGCCGGTCACCGAAGTGGGGAGTGAGGTGAGGGAGGATAAATAGGGGACTCACTATAACGATCGTTGTCCTGTTAGTGTTACTTCTGGCTGTGCTCGCGTTGCCGTTCATTACTTAGGAAAAGATCTCTGGTGAGGGAGGTGAGAACGTGCGGGGAGGGCTCATACCCATACTTGTGGTCATCGTTTTGATTCTCGTAATTTTGTTGCTGCTGTCGCGGCTACTCTAGAAGAAGATCCGCCACTCCGGCGGATCTTCTTGGTGTAGGATGGCCCCAGGGGGTGAGAGCGTGCAGAGCAGATGGATACCAATAATCTCAGCGATTGCTTTGATTGTCATAATCGTGTCGCTGCTCTTTAGACTCCTTTGAGGCGGCGTGTTTCAGTTCCAGATCGGGCTCCAGGCAGGTAGTCGAGCCGGTAGTAGCCGGGATCACAAAAATCTGTCACGTCGTGGTGCTTCTCAAGGAGGTGAGGACGTGCAGGGTAGGTGGGTGCCCATCGTTCTAGGGATTGCCCTGGTCGTTATGATCGTGTACACGATTTACAGATTCTTGGGAGGTAGCCCTGCCTGATAGAGGATGGGCTCGCGGGGAGGCCGATAAATGAGCACCAACAACCTGATCACCATCATAGTAGTGGTCATCGTCGTGGTAGTAGTGCTGGCCCTGCTAGGTATTGTCCCGGGGCTGTAGGTCAGGCCCGTTGCTTGACCGCGGCGGAGGTCGCAGTGTAGCATAGCCCCATTGCGACGTCCGGCAAAAAAGTGTATCGGGGCCCACGGAGGCGATTCTCCGTGGGCCCCGTTTCGTCTGTTCAGAACCACCGGAAAGGAAGCGTAGCATCACGATGGATATTGAGATAGGGAGAGGCAAGACAGCACGCAGGGCCTACGGGCTCGACGAGATCGCCATAGTACCCAGCCGCAGGACCCGCGACCCTGAGGATGTTGATATTGCCTGGGCCCTAGGCAACCTGAACCTCGACCTGCCGTGCCTGGCCAGCGCGCTCGACGCCGCGGTGGACCCGACGACGGCTGGCATCATCGGTTCGCTTGGCGGCCTCGCCGTGCTCAACCTAGAAGGGTTGCAGACGAGGTACGAGGATACGGGTCCCGTCTTCGAGGAGATAGCGAGCCTGCCCGAGCACAAGGCGACCAGGATCATGCAGGACATCTACGCCGAGCCGATCAAAGAAGAGCTAATCTTCCGGCGCGTGCAGGAGATAAAGGACAAGGGTGTGATAGCGGCGGCCTCGCTCACGCCGCAGCGGGTCGAGCGCTACCACAGGGCCGCTATCGAGGCCGGCCTGGACGTGCTCGTGATCCAGGGTACGGTCGTCTCCGCCGAGCACGTCTCCAGAACGGTCGAGCCGCTCAACCTGATGGAGTTCGTGCCCTCGCTCAACGTTCCCGTGATAGTCGGTGGCTGCGCCAGCTACTCGACGGCGCTCCACCTCATGCGCACAGGCGCGGTCGGCGTTCTCGTCGGGGTTGGGCCTGGGCGCATCTGCACAACGCGCGGTGTGATCGGGGTAGGCGTCCCGCAGGCGACCGCTGTCTCGGACGCGGCGGCGGCCCGCATGCGCCACTACCTGGAGACCGGCGAGTACGTCAACGTCATCGCCGACGGCGGGATGCGCACGGGCGGCGAGGTCGCCAAGGCTATAACCTGCGGGGCCGACGCCGTGATGCTAGGCAGCGCCTTCTCGAAGGCGGAGGAGGCGCCGGGACGCGGCTACTCATGGGGGATGGCGACCTTTCACCCGACGCTCCCGCGCGGCACCCGCATCAGCACCAGGACCACGGGGAGCCTCGAAGAGATACTCGTCGGGCCCGCCCGCGAGAACGACGGGACGCTCAACCTCATGGGCGCCCTGAAAACGAGCATGGCGACGACCGGTTACCAGAACATAAAGGAGTTCCAGAAGGCCGAGGTCATGTACGCACCCTCGCTCGCCACCGAGGGCAAGATGGAGCAACGTTCCCAGGGCGTCGGGATGGGCAAGTAGTTTGATCCTCGTCCTCGACTTCGGCGGGCAGTACGCGCAGCTGATCGCCAGGCGGGTGCGCGAGTGCAGGGTGTTCTCGGAGATGATCCCATACGACACTCCGGTCGAGGAGGTAAGGGCGAAAGACCCGGAAGGCATCATCCTCTCCGGGGGGCCCAACTCGGTCTACGAGGATGGCGCGCCGCGCGTGGAGCCAACCCTCTTCGACCTGGACGTGCCGATGCTCGGCATCTGTTACGGGATGCAGCTCATGGTGCTCGTCGAAGGCGGGGAAGTCGGTGCCGTCCAGATCCGGGAGTACGGCCGTTCAGACCTGCTGGTGAAGGATCATGGCGGCCTCTTCGCCGGCACGCCCGACGCGCAGAAGGCCTGGACGAGCCACGGGGACGCCGTTCTTTCTGTTCCCGAGGGTTTCGGAGTTACAGCAGAGACTCCCTCGGTACCCATCATCGCCTTCGAGAACAAGGACGAAGGACGCTACGGGGTCCAGTTCCATCCCGAGGTCAGGCACACGGAGTACGGGATGGAGATCCTCAAGAATTTCCTGTACGAGGCCTGCGATTGCAAGCCCGAATGGACGCCGGTCAACATCATCACCGACGCGGTCGAGAGGATAAGGAGCCAGGTCGGGGACGCGAGGGCCGTCTGCGGCCTCTCGGGCGGGGTCGACTCGGCGACGGCTGCGATGCTCGTCCATAGGGCCATCGGCGACAACCTGACGTGCGTCTTCGTCGACCACGGCCTCCTCAGGCAAAACGAGGCGGAGCAGGTCGTCGAGGCGTTCGGTGAGAACTCCGACGTGCCGCTAGTCCACGTCGACTCCAAGCGACGGTTCCTGGACAAGCTCGCGAACGTGACGGACCCCGAGGCGAAACGCAAGATCATCGGCGAGGAGTTCATCCGCACCTTCGAGGAAGAGGCCGGAAAGCTCGAGGACGCCACGTTCCTCGTCCAGGGCACATTGTATTCGGACGTTATAGAGAGCGGGACCCGGGACGCCGCCAGGATAAAGAGCCACCACAACGTGGGCGGCCTCCCCGAGGTCATGGACCTCGACCTCGTCGAGCCCTTGCGTAACCTCTTCAAGGACGAGGTGCGCGTGGTGGCGGCCGAGCTCGGGATGCCTGACAGGCTCGTCTGGAGGCAGCCTTTCCCCGGTCCCGGCCTCGCCATAAGGGTCATAGGAGACGTCACGGCCGAACGGCTCGAGATCCTGCGCCGGGCCGACGCGGTGTTGCAGGAAGAGATCCGGTCCGCAGGCCTCTACCGCGAACTGTGGCAGAGCTTCGCCGTGCTTCCGGCCATCCACTCCGTCGGGGTTATGGGCGACGCAAGGACCTACGCCTACCCGGTAGTGATCCGGGCCGTCACCTCGGACGACGCGATGACGGCTGACTGGGCCCGCCTCCCGTACGATCTGCTCGAGCGCATCAGCAACCGCATCATCAACGAGGTCGCCGGCGTCAACCGCGTCGCCCTCGACATCACGAGCAAGCCGCCAGGAACCATAGAGTGGGAATGAATAGGTTTCAGCAGTCGGATACGACCCACAGCCATCCGCAACCTGCTCCTCGGGAGATTCGGTTGGATCTCAGCCGTTACGCATTGCGAAGTGACGCCTCGAACCGTATCGACCTTTCCTGATGCCCGTTTAACATACATTTAGCGCCGAGTTTACATAACTGCAACTAAACGCCCATTGCTATGCCCTATTATCGTGCCCTGTAAGTTGTCACCATCAGTCAATTCTGTCCGAAAGAAGGGAGCGTAGGTATTGAGCAGGATCGCGCGTTCGAAGATGTTGGCCGGGGTGTCGATTTTGGCGCTGGCATTTGTTCTGGCCGCTTGCGGCGGCGGTGGCGCGGGCGGTGGCGAGGCTATATCGGGCAATATCGCCATCGAGGGTTCCAGCACCGTGCAGCCTATCACCCAGGCGGCGGCGGAGCTCTTCCTGGAACAGAACCCAGACGCCCGTATCGAGATCGGCGGCGCGGGAACCAGCGACGGTTTCGAGGCC
Source organism: uncultured Rubrobacteraceae bacterium (assembly GCA_963830075.1). Lineage (GTDB taxonomy): Bacteria > Actinomycetota > Rubrobacteria > Rubrobacterales > Rubrobacteraceae > Rubrobacter_D. Next base: position 29,080 of record CAWHLD010000010.1, read on the forward strand.
TTCTGCAAGGGGGACACCGAGATCTCCGACGCCTCCAGGCCCATTGACGTGGCCGAAGAGGTGCCGGTCTGCGAGGAAAACAACGTCGAGTTCATAGAGATCCCGGTCGCCTACGACGGCATCTCGATCGTAGTCAACAAGCAGAACGATTGGGCCACAGATGTTTCGAGCGAGGAGCTCAAGACGATGTGGGAGCCGCAGGCCGAGGGCAAGATCGACCAGTGGAGCCAGGTGAACTCCGAGTGGCCGGACGAGCCGCTCGAACTCTACGGTCCCGGCACCGAGTCTGGAACGTACGAGTTCTTCAACGAGACCATCGTCGCGAACGAGGAGGAAGTCAACCGCTCTGACTACGAGGCCAGCGAGGACGACAACGTGCTCGTGCAGGGCGTCTCTGGTGATGCGAACGCGCTCGGCTACTTCGGCTTCTCCTACTACGAGAACAACCAGGATAAACTGAAGCTGCTCGCTGTTGATGGCGTCAAGCCCAGTTTCGACACCATCCGCTCTGAGGAGTACCTGCTCTCCCGACCGCTGTTCATCTACGTAAACAAGAAGACCCTGGAGAACAACAAGGCGGTAGAGCCGTTCGTGGACTTCTACCTCGCCACTGACAACCTCGACCGTATCGTGGAGGCCGCGAAGTACGTGACGTTGCCAAACAACCTGGAGGAGTTGTCGCGGGCCCGGTTCGAGGACCGCACCACAGGCACGATGTTCGACAAGAACGGCGAGCCGAAGGGGGGCAGCCTCGAAGCGGCGATGAAGCAGTCGCAGTAAGCGTTTTCGAGGAGAACTGGCTATAGTAGCATGATGGGGGCCGGCACAACAGCCGGCTTCCACCTTTGTGGTCACGAGGTTTCGGAGGGTATTCGGTGGCGATCGAAGCAGGTGGGGCAAGGTCCCCGGCGGAAGACTGGAAGCGCAACAGCCGCACCAGGGAGAACAAGGAGCGTGTAATAAAGATCCTCCTCACGGCATGCGCTTACCTGTCCATCTTCACCACGTTCGGCATCGTCGTCGTTCTCTTCGAGGAGACCGTACGGTTTTTCCTGGACGTCTCTATAGTGGAGTTTTTGACCTCGACCCAGTGGGATCCAACGGGGGGCGAATTCGGTATCTTGCCGCTCGTGTACGGTACGCTGATGGCGACCGGCATCGCCATAGCCGTGGCGCTTCCTATCGGGTTGCTCACGGCTATCTACCTGAGCGAGTATGCGCCGACGGCGGTCCGTCGCTGGCTCAAGCCGGCGCTGGAGATTCTGGCCGGCGTGCCCACGGTAGTCTACGGGTTCTTCGCCTTGACCTTCATCACCCCGTTTCTCAGGGACAGCGTCATCCCTGGCATAGGTTCCTTCAACGCCCTCTCCGCGGGGCTAATCATGGGCGTGATGATCATCCCGACGGTAGCCTCGGTCAGCGAGGATGCCATCTACGCGGTGCCGCGGTCCTTGCGCGAGGGCGCCTACGCGCTCGGCGCGACGCGGCGCGAAACGGCGACCAAGATCGTCGTGCCCGCTGCCCTCTCAGGGATCGTGGCGGCGGTGATCCTGGGCGTCTCGCGCGCCATCGGGGAGACGATGATCGTGACGATCGCGATGGGGGCCCAGGCCAACTGGCTCGGGAGCCCGCTCGAAAGCATGCAGGCGATGACGGCCTACATCGTCCAGGTGGTCGGTGGTGAGACGCCGCGCGAGTCGGTGACCTTCAAGTCGATATTCGCGGTGGGGTCGGCGTTGTTCCTCCTAACACTGACCCTCAACCTCGTGAGCTACTGGTTCGTCAGGCGATACAGGGAGATCTACTAGTGGCGCAGAGCACGACGAAAGCGGAAGGCCGCGGCGCCGCCGGATCTGACTTCAAGGCGTCCACATCCACCCGGTACGGGCTCGATCGGGCCTTTACCGTGCTGGTGACGGTCGCCGCGCTGGTCGGTGTAGCCGTTCTGGCGGTGCTCCTGGTGGACGTGACCAGGGACGGCTCCGCGATGCTAAGCCTGAACTTCTTGACTAGCTTCCCGTCGCAAGTCTTCCCTGAGGACGGGGGCATTTACCCCGCGCTGATCGGATCGCTGTGGCTGCTCGTGCTGACGGGCCTTATAAGCGTCCCGCTCGGGCTCGGGGCCGCGGTTTACCTCGAAGAGTACGCAGACGACACACTCATCAACCGGATAATCGAGATCAACATCTCCAACCTCGCCGGGGTGCCCTCGGTGATCTACGGCCTCCTCGGCCTTGGCATCTTCGTGCAGTTCCTGGCGCCGCTGACCGGGGGCGCAAGCGTGCTAACCGGCGCGCTGACTTTGAGCCTCCTGATCCTCCCAGTCATCATCGTCGCCACGAGGGAGGCGCTGCGGTCGATCTCCAGCTCCATCCGCGAGGGTGGCTACGCGCTTGGGGCGACGAGGTGGGAGGTGATCTGGAGCCACCTGCTCCCGATGGCGCTGCCGGGCGCTCTTACGGGCGTCATCCTGGCCCTCTCACGGGCGATCGGCGAGGCGGCCCCGCTGCTCGTCGTCGGGGTCTCGCTGTACCAGACGTACGTTACGAGGAGCCCGTTCGAGGGCTACATGGCGTTGCCCACACAGATATTCGACTTTATCAGCCGCCCGCAAGACATCTTCCAGAACTCCGCCGCGGCGGCTATCGTGGTGGCGATGGTGGTATTGTTGCTGGCGAACTCTTTCGCCATCTTGTTGCGGAACAGGTATCAGAAGCGTGCTTGACGGAGACCCTCAGGAAGGAAAGGTGCTAGCCTAGTGGATACTGAGAAAGCAAGGAGGGAGCGGGGGGTGTCCGAGGTTTCTAGAGAGCAACGCGAAATAAGGCGAGAGAGCGGGGGGACGCCCGCCGGCGATGGCTCCACGTTGGGCATGAAGGTCCAGGATCTCTCCGCTTTCTACGGCTCCTTCAAGGCCGTCACGGATGTCAGCATGGACGTTCAGGCGAACAAGGTGACGGCGCTCATAGGGCCTTCGGGGTGCGGTAAGAGCACGTACATACGCTGCCTGAACCGGATGCACGAGGTCATCCCGGGGGCGCGCGCCGAGGGAAAGGTCACCCTCGGCGAGCAGGATATCTACGCCAAGGGTTCGGACCCGGTCGTGATCCGGCGCCGGGTCGGGATGGTCTTTCAGAAGCCGAACCCGTTTTCGAAGTCCATCTACGAGAACGTGGCCTGGGGGGCCCGCATCAACGGTTTCCGCGGCGACATGGACGAGCTGGTCGAACGCTCCCTGAAGCAGGCGGCCCTCTGGGAAGAGGTGAAGGATAGGCTCAAGGAGAGCGGGTACGGACTCTCCGGCGGTCAGCAGCAGCGGCTTTGCATCGCCAGGACGCTCGCCGTGGAGCCCGAGGTGATCCTGATGGACGAGCCCGCGAGCGCCCTCGATCCCGTCTCGACCCAGAAGATCGAGGACACCATGGACCAGCTCAAGCAGAGCTACACGGTGGTTATCGTAACCCATAACATGCAGCAGGCGGCCCGCATCTCCGACTACACGGGCTTTTTCTACATCGAGAACATGGGGGACCCAGGCCGGCTTTGGGAGTTCGACGAGACGGAGAAGATGTTCTCGAACCCCGAGCGCAAGGAGACGGAGGACTACGTGACGGGCCGGTTCGGGTAGAGCATGCCGCGCGAGACTTTCCAGCAGGAACTCGACGGCCTGCTCTCGGACCTCCTCGAGCTCGGGGGGGAGGTCGAATCCTCCCTCGAAAATATGGTCAAGGCGATGGAGGCCCGCGATGTGGACGTGGCCCGCCGGGAGCTTGGGGTGGATGTACGCTACAAGATGCGGGGGATGGACATCGAGCGCGAGTGCATGATCCTCCAGGCCCGCCAGGCTCCGGTGGCCAAGGACCTCAGGCTCCTCTACACCGTGCAGTCCGTGACGAACCACCTGGTCCGGTCAGGTACTCTCTGCGAGCATATCTGCCAGGCAGTCGCTGAGACTGCGGAGCGCGAACGCGACGAGGACCTGGAGATCGCCCTCGTAGAGATGGCCAGGACCGCACGCAACGTATTCAACGAGGGCCTTGACGTCTTCAGGAACCGCGATATAGAGAGGGCCCGTGACCTCCAGGCGAAGGACGACAAGGTCGACCTCCTCTACTCCGAGGCGATGAACCTTATAGCCAACCCTTCTGAAGGGGGAGGCGGCGCGCCGGAGTGGCGGATGAGGGCGGCCCTGATGGTCCACTACCTCGAGCGCATCTCCGACCATGGCGTGGATATCGGCGGGAGCGCCGTCTTCCTCGTCACGGGCCAGCGTATAGAGGACGCCATGAAACAATACCTCGACCGTAACGTTGACGGCGCGTAACGGAGCAGGCCTCCTGAGATCCGCGAAGTAGTAATCTATACTACAAGAAACATGGCGGAAGGGCAGCTTACCGAAGGAGGCCAACCTGGACGGCTCTCGAATAAGATCGCAAGGCAGGGATAGGGCGAACCTGTAAAGGAGCGCGTCATGAGCGACAACCCGGTATTTCTTTACGCTGGCGAGTACGAGAGCGTCGATGACGCCAAAGCCGACCTCGAGGCGCTGAAGGAGCTTCACCGCGAGCACGCGGTGGGCACCTACGATGCGGCCGTGGTCACCAAGACCGAAGACGGCAACGTCGAGATCGTCGACAAGATAGAGAAGCCGACCCAGCACGGTGGCTGGACCGGCCTGGCGGTGGGCGCCGTTTTGGGCCTGGTCTTTCCACCCGGAATCCTGCTCGGAGGCCTTATAGGAGCGGGGGCCGGCGCCCTTATAGGCCATTTGCACGGCGGCATGTCGCGTCAGGATGTCAAGGATATCGGTGAGCTGCTCGACAACAGCGAGGCCGCCCTGATCGTGGTCGGAGAGGCGACGATCGAGCGCGCCGTCGGTGAGGCGACCGAGCGGGCCAAGAGGGAGCTGAAGAGAGAGGTCAAGGCGGACGCCAGGGAGATGGAGAAAGCCATCGACGAAGCGTAATCTCGAAGGCTCGATGACCCCGGATAGGTGTCCACAACCGTTTTCACAGCGAATTGACCAAGAGGAGTCGGAATGCCCTCCCGCGGAAGCGGAGTTTTTCGGGCTGTTCCTGATGCCTGTAGCCGCGATGTGCGATTGGACTGCGCCATCTGCATACCCCTTTAGGGGCGCCGGTCCGGGGTCGTCACTTGCGCATTTCTGCTACAATCTCCCCTGGCGGTACGTTCTTTTTGGTCGGGTGATCTGTCTTGAGGCTTACGCAGAAGAGTAAGTATGCGGTTCGGGCGCTGATGGAGCTAGCGCTGAACGAGCGCGACTGCCCGCTCGGGGTGGCCGAGATAGCGCGTCGCCAGCGTATCCCGGAGAGGTTTCTGGAGCAGATCTTCGGGGATCTCCGCCGGGCCAATGTGATAGAGAGCCGCCGGGGCGCTCACGGTGGGTACCGCTTCGCGATGCCGACCGAGGAGATCTCCGTCCTCGACGTCGTTGAGATCCTGGACGGTGAGATCCGTCCCGCCCGCTGCTCCGCCGGCGGGGTCTGCTACATCGCCGACGCCCCCCTCTGCGCCACGAGCAAGGTCTGGGACGAGGCCCGCGAAGCCCTCGAAGACGTCTTCGGCCGCTACAGTATTGCCTCTCTCGCCGCCGCCGAGCGCGAGGAACGCACGTCCCACCAGGCTGCCCCTGCAGGCCGCTGAGTAACCTTCCGACGGACCCTGGATAGACTCAGAGGCCATCTGCGCGGCCGCACAGGACTGGCCGAGTCCACCGTCGAGGTCGCGGGCAAGACATACCGCATCACACACCCCGTCTCAGCGGACGACCTGCTCGACGAAGAGGACTTCGAACGCGACGAGCGACTGCCTTACTGGGCCGAACTCTGGCCGAGCGCACTCGCACTAGCGCGCCACCTCTCAGAACTCGACCTCGCTGATACCCGCGCCATCGAGCTGGGGTGCGGTGTAGGGTTACCTACCCTCGTCGCACTCGCCAGCGGCGCAACGGTCGTGGCTACGGACCACTACGAGGCCGCCCTCGACTTTACCGCCCATAACGCCCGAACAAACGTGAACGAGGAACCCGATACGGTCCTACTCGACTGGCGCGAGCCGGATACTGGGAGCCTTGGAACCTTCGACCTCGTCCTCGCTGCCGACGTCCTCTACGAACGCAAGAACGCCGCGGCCCTCGCTGATCTGGTACCGAAGCTACTCGTGCCCGGCGGGGAGGCCGTGATCGCTGATCCGCGCCGCGCCGAAGCGCCGGTCTTCCTCGACGCGATCGGGGAGCATGGATTCGAGGATGCGATAGAAGATGCGACGGTGGAGCAGGCTACGAGAACGGTGAAGGTACTCCTGCACCGGCTGCGGCTATGACGGAAGCTTTCGGGGAGTTAGAGATCAGGCTCGAATCGCGGACCTCAACGTAGTGATCCCTATCCTGGAAGACGCCGTTCGGTGGCTCGTTCGGGCAAGAAGTACCCAAAGCTCGGTTGCGTGGCGGAAGGAGGTCGGGGCTTGAGGGAGGGATCCACCGATCCCTGCTGTTATACTCTGATCCCGTGCTTCTGGAATCGTTAAACCCGACGCAGCTTGACGCCGTAGCGTACACGGAAGGGCCCCTCCTCATCCTTGCCGGGGCGGGGAGCGGGAAGACGCGCGTGCTCACGCATCGGGTCGCCTACCTCCTCGATCAGGGGCTCGCCGCGCCCGAGGAGGTCCTGGCCATAACCTTCACCAACAAGGCCGCCCGCGAGATGAAGGACAGGGTGGCGCTCTTAGTCGGACCAGACTCGAAAAGGATGTGGGTCTCGACCTTCCACGCCTTCTGCGCCCGGATCTTGCGGGTCCACGCCGAGAAGCTTGGTTACAAGAGAGAGTTCTCGATCTACGACGGCGCCGACCAGGTCAGGCTCGTCAAGCGCTGCATCGTCGAGCTCGGCAAAGACCCCAAACGCTTCAACCCGCGCTCTTTTCAGGCCCAGATCAGCTCTGCCAAAAACGTCCTTATGGCCCCCGACGATTTCCTGCGCAACACGGAGGGCTACATCGCCGAGAACGTGGCCGAAGTCTACGAGCTGTATCAGAGGCGCCTCTACGAAAACAACGCTATGGATTTCGACGACCTGATCATGCAGTCCGTGGCACTCTTGGAACTCTTCCCCGAGGTCCGCGAACGCTACCAGACCCGCTTCAAGTACATCCACGTCGACGAGTACCAGGACACCAACCACGCCCAGTACCGCCTCGTTAACATCCTGGCGGCCGCACATCGTAACTTATGTGTCGTTGGTGACGACGATCAGTGCCTGATCGAAGGCACCAGGGTCACCATGGCCGACGGCTCGACACTGCCCATAGAGCGGATCTCGGTAGGAGACAGAGTACTCTCTGGTTACGGCAGCGGTGACTTCCGTCCGGCCATTGTTACGGGGGTGTCCAAGTCACAGAAATCAGAAGGAACAAGGATCACCACCAGGAGTGGCAGAGTTCTGATCTCTACTCCCGAACACGTCCACTTTGCGGGCTACAAACTGGGTCTGCCCCCCCAGATGCATATGACGTACCTGATGCGTAGACGCGACAAGGGCTTCCGCGTGGGTACCTCACGGACGTACACGAACGGACGGGTCAAGCCCGTCGTCGGGTTCATGCAGCGCTCGCGGCAGGAGCATGCGGATGCGTCTTGGGTCGTCTCGACCCACGCGACGGAGGGCGAGGCGAGGGCTGCAGAGACGACGCTCGCGCTCAAGTACCAGGTGCCGACGCTGCCGTTCGTGGCGCGGGCGGGGTCTGAGAACAGCCTCGTAGCGAACCAGGGCTTGATCGACCAAGTCTTCGCCGAGGTCGAGTGCGAGGATGGAGGGCGCCGCTTGCTCAACGACTCTGGGCTGAGGTGCGATATCCCTCATTACTTGCCACAGAGCTTCACGGGGCGCCGCAGAAACGTGGTGGTGACGCTCTGCGGGGACAGGCGCGGTAGGACGGCGATGCACAGGATCTCGATGGTAGGGCGCGACGACGAAGGGCGACGCGCCATCGAGAGCCTGGGGTTGAGCGTGCGGCGGGCGAAGAGAGGCTCTTCGAGCTGGCGTTACGAGTCTTGTTTCAAGGACTACGGTACGGCGATGCAGATCGTGGAGCGCATACGCTCAGTCCTCGACGTGTCCGTACAGCGGGTCGCCCGACTCGGCGCCGACGGAGGTAAGATCGTAGAAGGCAAATCCCTGCCGTTCATACCCGCTTCGGGCGTCCGGCCAGGGATGGCGATGTTTACTGCGGAAGGCGGCTACGACGTCGTCGAGCGCGTGGAGCGGGTGCCGCTCGACCGGCCGGTCTACGACATCGACGTCGAAGGAACGCACAACTTCATTGCCAACGGTCTGGTGACGCACAACTCCGTGTACTCATGGCGCGGAGCGGATATTCGGAACATTCTGGACTTCGAGCGGGACTACCCGGAGGCCAAGGTCGTCAAGCTGGAACAGAACTACCGCTCGACGCAGACCATCCTCGACGCTGCGAACGCCGTCGTCGCGAATAACGCCTCGCGTAAGGCGAAAGCGCTCTGGACCGCGGGAGATGAAGGGGACAGGATCAGGGTGTTCGCGGCCTCGGACGAGTACGCGGAAGCACGCTTTGTCGTCTCCGAGATCGAACGCCTCATGGACTCGGGCACTTCGCCGCGGGATGTCTCTGTGTTCTACAGGACCAATGCCCAGAGCAGGGCGTTGGAGGATGTATTGGTACGCGAGGGAATTCCTTACCAGGTCGTTGGCGGGGTCAGGTTCTACGAGCGGGCTGAGATCAAAGACGCCATGGCCTACCTGTCGGTGATCTCCAACCCCGACGACTCGGGTTCTATGGAGCGAATAATCAACGTGCCGAAGAGGGGTCTCGGCAACACCTCGGTGGCGAAGCTGCAGGACCACGCCCGCAAGAACGGCATCTCACTCTACGAGGCTCTCTCTGAGGTTGACGCTGTCGGCCTGACGGGCGCGGCGAAGAAGGCTTGCCGGGCGGTCCGCGACCTCTTCGAGGGGCTGAGGGTTGCCGCTGTGGAGGTTCCGCCGACAGAACTGATCGGGGCCGTACTCGACGAGTCGGGATACAGGAAGGAGCTGGAGGCTGAGGATACGATCGAGGCCGAGTCACGCCTGGAGAACCTGGAGGAGCTCACGAACGCCGCCAGGGAGTACGAGCGCGTCGAACCGGAACCTACACTCGGAGGATTTCTGCAAGAGCAAGCCCTGTATTCGGACCAGGACTCTCTGGCTTCGGAGGGTGGCAGCGTGACGCTGATGACGCTGCACAACGCCAAGGGGCTCGAGTTCTCCCACGTCTTCGTCGTCGGGATGGAGGAGGGGACCTTCCCGCACGCCCGCTCCCTCGACGAACACAACCTGGAGGAGGAGCGGAGGCTCGCCTACGTCGGCATCACGCGCGCGAGGGAGACGCTCACGCTCACCCACGCCAGGCTGCGCTCCAGTTGGGGAGAACGCGAATATAGGATGCCTTCTCGTTTTCTCTCGGAGATCCCGGATGAGTACAAGTCCGGCACGGTGCCCAGTAGCCTCACTAGCGCTGCCGGCCGCGGTGGGTGGGGCGTGGCAGTGCCCCGGCGCGGAGAGCCCGAGAGGGCTGGTTCGGGAGGCGTGGACTTTCGGGCCGGGGATCGGGTCCGCCACGCCAAGTTCGGGGTCGGGGAGGTCGTCGAGGCCGCCGCAGGCAAGATCGTTATCCGGTTCGAGACCGAGGAGAGGACCTTCGTCCCCGAGATCGCGCCGTTGAGCAAGGTTTAGAGCCGTCGGCTCTTGGCTGGTCGCGTGGTGCGCAAAAGGTCGAGCCTGTGCGCACCGCCCTAGCGTCGCAGCACCTTCTCGAAGGATTCCTCGTCGCACCTCCTGCCCTGCGGCCTGTCTTCCCCGGGCTGGTCTAGCTTCATGGTTGTTCCGCAACCGTTGGCGCCCTTTGGAATCGCGTTGATGGCGGGCGAACCCGTTTGCAAGGCTATATTCTCTGTAGGACCGCCGTTGTTTTCGAGGCCGTCGGGATCCAGTTTGGGGTCTGTGCGGAACTTGGAGGTTGCAGCGGTAAAGCGGAAACTGGAATCGTCCGAGATATTGTAGTCGCCGTCGAAGATCTCGCCCCGGCATTGACCGCCCGCGCAGACGTTGTTGATGTTGCCGTTGGCGCTGTTCGCCAGGAGCGTGTTGCTGAGCGTAACGGTTACGCTTTCGGCGGACCTTGAAAGACCGTTCTTTTTGGGGGCGGCGGGAAGAGCCCATACCCTTCATCGTTTACGGATTCTGGTACGCTTTGGGGAGGAGAGTCCGAGAGCCGGTTGCCTATGGGCCAGAATCGGGCTTAGGTAAGGGGCAAAAGGAGTGTTATGCCACACGTCTACGTGACGGGTCACAAGAACCCCGATACGGATACGATCGCCTCGGCCATCGGCTATGCCGAGTACAAGAACCTCGTCGACCCGGAGAACGACTATGAGGCGGTCCGGCTTGGGGACTCGAACGCACAAACCGCGTGGGCTTTGGAGAAGAGCGGGGCCCAAGAGCCGAGGCGGATCAGGCACATAATGCTGCGGGTCAAGGACGTCATGTCCGACGACGTGGCGGTCGCCAACAAGAACGACCCCCTGCGCAACGTGGGCCTGACGATGGCTAGGCGGAACATAAGCCAGCTCCCGATAGTCGAAAAAGACGGCACGCTCACCGGGATCATCACGGAGCGAAACCTGGCGCGCATGTACGTACGCGAGTCACGCGGGGCTTCCAGCTTCGCCGACAGCCCGGTCTCGGTCGGGGCGATGGTTGAGGTCCTCGAAGGCGAGCTTCTGGTCGGTGAGAAAGAGAGCGAGTTCTCGGGCCAGCTCTGGGTCATCTCGATGAGCGTCGAGTCGATGGGGAAGTCAATGAACCCGGGCGACGTCGTGGTTATAGGGGACCGCCCGAAGGGCCAGAGGCGGGCCATAGAGCTGGGAGCCGGCGTGGTCGTCGTCTCCAACGGTGTACGTCCTGACGATGAGGTGCTCGAGATAGCCACCAACCGCGGAACGGCCATCGTAGTTTCCCCCCTCGACTCCTACGTCACGAGCCGGCTCATACAGCTCTCAGTCCCATGCTGGGAGGTAATGAGCGAGAACCCCCTGACCGTCAGGCCGGACGACCTCATAACCGATATAACCGAGCAGGTCATGGAGGTCCATTACAGGGCGGCGATCGCCGTCGACGACAGGAGGGTGCCCATCGGGGTCGTGACGAGGACGAATCTCCTGAACCCCAAACCGAGACGCGTACTGCTCGTCGACCACGCCGAGATAGGCCAGAGCGTTGCCGGCGTCGAGAAGGCCGAGATCGTGGAGATCCTGGACCACCACCACGTCGGGGACATCGAGACAGCATCTCCCATCCCCGCCACCTTCGACCCCGTCGGCTCGACGGCGACCCTGGTCGTAGAGCGCTTTCAGGCGAGCGGCCTCGTGCCCGAGGAGCCGACGGCCAAGATGTTGCTCGCCGCCTTGCTCTCTGACACGGTGATCCTGAACTCCCCGACTACCACGGACCGCGACCGTAAGGTCGCCGAATACCTCGAGGAGCTGCTCGACCTCGACGCTAACGAGTTCGGGACGGAGATGTTCGAGGCCTCCTCCGATGTCTCTTCGCTCTCGGCGGAGGAGATCGTGTTCCGCGACGCGAAGGAGTACGGGACGAGCTCGGGAGAGAAGGTGAGCGTCTCCCAGGTGGAGACGGTGGGTCATGGCCTCATCGAGCGCAAGGACGAATTGCTCGAAGCCCTCGATGGCCTGAAGGGGGAGAACGGCTACCTCTTCTCGGCGCTGATGGTCACGGACATTATGGAGGGCGGTACCCAGCTCCTTTGCGTCGGGGACTGCTCCCCTGTGCACCAGGCCTTCGACTCCCAGGCCCAGAACGGTGTTATAGACCTGCCTGGCGTGATGAGCCGCAAAAAGCAGGTGGCCCCCGTGCTCCTCGCGATCCTCTAGGAGATAAGTGGCGAAGATACTCGACGGTAAAGCGGCGGCGGCCGATGTACGCTCCGAGGTGGCCTCCGAGGTCGCAAAATTGAAAGAACGAGGCGTCCCCGTGCGACTCGACGTCGTGCTAGTCGGCGAGGACCCGGCCTCCGTCACCTATGTCGCCTCCAAAGAGCGCGACAGCCTCGAGGTCGGGATAGAGTCTAGGGTCCACCGCTTCCCGGCCGACGTCCCCCAGGAGGAACTCGCCGGCCTCGTAGGGCGGTTGAACGAGGACGGGGCCGTCTCCGGCTTCTTCATCCAGCTCCCACTCCCAGACGGGCTCGACCCTATGCCCCTGATCTCAGACATCGCTCCGGCCAAGGACGTTGACGGCCTCAGCCCCGAGAGCGTGGGCCGCCTCGCCGTCGGCCTGCCCTCACTCCTGCCGTGCACCCCGCACGGCATCATCCAGCTACTCAAACGCAACGGTATAGGGCTCGCAGGGCGAGAGGCCGTCGTCGTCGGACGCTCGAACCTTGTTGGAAAGCCCCTGGCCCAACTATTCCTACGCGAGAACGCTACCGTTACGGTCTGCCACTCGCGCACGCGCGACTTGACGGGTGTGACGCGGCGGGCGGACGTGCTCGTCGTCGCGGCGGGACGCAGGGAGATGGTCGGGGCCGAGCACGTAAAGGATGGCGCGGTCGTCGTCGATGTCGGCATCCACCGCAAAGAGGAAGGGGGGCTCGTCGGGGACGTCAGGTTCGATGAGGTCGAGCCTAAGGCGGCCTGGATCTCCCCCGTCCCTGGCGGCGTCGGCCCGATGACCCGCGCGATGCTCCTGCACAACACCGTGCGGGCCGCGCAGATGGCTTCAAAATGAGACTACTGGAGGCAAATAGATGATATCCGAAGAGCAGGTGCGCCACGTGGCGAATCTGGCGCGGTTGGGCCTTACAGATGATGAGGTCCAGAAGATAGGCCCGCAGCTCGACGCGATCCTGGACAGCATAGAGAAGATCCGGGAGCTCGACCTCACCGACGTCCCGCCGACGGCGAATCCGCTGAACCTCTCGAACGTCCTCCGTTCCGACGAGCCAGGTCCAGAACTCCCACAGGATGAGGCCCTTGCCCCTGCCCCCGAGCGCGTCGACGACCTCTTCGCCGTCCCGAGGATCGACTGAGATGCCAGATAGTCTGCTCGACCTGACAGCCTACGGGCTCGCACAGGAGATAGAGGCCGGTGAGGTCTCGGCCCGCGAGGCCGCCGAGGTCGCCAACGCGCGCGTCGATGAGGTCGATGGTGAGGTGAACGCCTTTCTTACACCCACCCCGGAGCTTGCGCTCGAACGCGCCGCTGCGGTGGACGCGAAGAACGGCGACCGGAGGTTCTGGGAGGGTGTTCCGCTCGTCGTCAAGGACGTCTTGTCTACGCGCGGCGTGAGGACGACGTGCGGGTCGAAGATACTGGAAGACTTCGAGCCGCTCTACGACGCCTCGGTGCTGGAGAACTTCGGCGACGACCTCGTCATGGTCGGAAAGTCCAACATGGACGAGTTCGCGATGGGATCATCGACTGAGAACTCCGCCTACGGGCCCACGCGCAACCCGTGGGACCTTGGCCGCGTCCCCGGCGGCTCCTCGGGCGGCTCTGCGGCGGCGGTTGCGGCCGGCGAGGGTTGGTGGGGGCTCGGGACCGACACGGGCGGCTCGGTGCGCCAGCCCGCGGCACTATGTGGCATAGTCGGGCTCAAGCCCACCTACGGTCGTGTCTCACGCTATGGCCTCATCTCGTTCGGTTCCTCGCTCGACGTGGTCGGTCCGATGACCCGCGACGTACGCGACGCGGCGCTGCTGTTGCAGGCCATAGCAGGCCACGACCGGCGCGACTCGACCAGCGCCAACGTCGAGGTCCCCAACTACCTGGCCACCCTGGACGGGGGCGTTGAGGGACTCAAGGTCGGGGTGGTAACGGAGCTTATGGACGAGCGCATAGACGCCGGGGTTAGAGAGGTTGTCAGCGCCATTGCCGATGGACTCGAGGGCGCGGGTGCCGAGGTGGGGGAGGCGAGCTTGCCGCATGCGTACTATGCGCTCGAGGCTTACTACATAATCGCCCCGGCCGAGGTGTCATCCAACCTCGCCCGCTTCGACGGGGTCCGTTATGGTCTCAGGGTCCCCGCAGACGGCGTGCACGAGATGTACCGCGATACGCGCGAGGCGGGCTTCGGAGCCGAAGCGAAGCGCAGGATCATGCTCGGCACCTACGCCCTATCCTCGGGCTACTACGACGCCTACTACGCCCAGGCGCAGAAGGTGAGGACCAGGATCATCGAGGACTTCCGCGCGGCGTTCTCCCGCTACGACGTCCTCATCTCCCCGACCTCGCCATCCGTCGCCTTCGAGCTAGGCGCGAAGACCGACGACCCCCTGGCCATGTACCTGCAGGACATCTGCGCCGTCCCCGCGAGCCTGGCCGGTGTGCCTGCCATAAGCGTCCCTGGTGGCCTCTCCGAAGGACTACCCGTCGGCGTCCAACTAATAGGAGATCATTTTACAGAGCCGATGTTGCTCAGGGCCGCCAGCGCAGCCGAACAGGTGGCCGACTTCGGGTTTACGTTGAAGCCTTAGGGCGGTTTGTGTAAGGGCCGTTCGCGAACGGCCCCTACGGGGAAACCGGGGGGGGTGGTCATCGGGCATCGGGGCTTCGTGCTTGTTGGGGAACTGGTGGTGTCGGCGCGGCGGCGTCCTCCGTGTAGAGGCGGGCGCGGAGGAAGTCGAAGAGGACCTTAAGCACCGCAAGGGTCGGCACGGCGAACAGAATGCCAAGGAACCCGGCTATCTCGGCGCCCGCGATCACGCCGAGGAAGATCAAGATCGAAGGCATGTTGAGCGCCTGTCCCTGGATTCTAGGTTGCAACACGTTGCCTTCGATCTGCTGGATTATCAGGTAGAGAAGGGCCGTCAGGACTGCCTTGCCGGGCGAGATCGTTAGGGCCACGATGACCGCCGGTATGGCACCAAGCCAGGCCCCCAGGTACGGAATCACCGCCGTGAGTGCGACCCAGGTGCCGAGCAGGAGCGCGTAGGGAATACCGAGCAGGAAGAGCGCAACGGTGGAGATGGCTCCCTGTATAGTCATGTCGAGCCCCAGTCCACTCAGGTAGCGCGACAGGGAGATACCTTCACTCTCCCACAGCTCTGCGGCGTCCCGCCTGAAGTGTTTCGGCATCGCCAGAAGGTAGGAGTATTTGATCTTGCGCACGTTCGCGAGCAAGTAGACCGAGACGAAAAGTACCCCGAAAAGGGCGAGGACTAAGCTGACCGTGCGGGAGAGGAAGCCAACAAGGCCGCCGAGGATGCTCTGTCCAAAGGACTTGGCGAGGCCCAGTATGTCTTGCTCCAGCTCTTTGATGAACTGGTCCGGGCTCCCTTCCAGTAGACCGCGGTCGGCGAGCGGCTGCAGCAAGCCCTCGAGCGTGCTCCTCGCGCCGGAGATGATGTCCGGCGCGGCCTTGACGAACGAGATCAGCTGCACCACCAGGATGGGGATGAGGATCAGGAAAGCGAGCAAGGCCACGCCGATGAGCACCAGGAAAGTGAGGACCATGGCCAGCCACCGCGGCATGATGTAGGAGAGCCAGCGCACCGGGAACGAGAGGACGAGCGCAACGGCGAAACCGCCGAGCAAGACGACAGGGACCGTCGGCGAGTACCACATGATCAGGGCGAGAACGAGGATGCCGAGAACGACGAGCACCGTACGGGTGCGCTTCGAGATGCGGATCGGGGTGGGACTATACCTGCCTACCACGTCCCGACTTCTCATTCGCGATCGCTTCGTTCGCGCCACCTCTTACCTCCAAAGTGGCCAGGCTCGCAATTGGCCAATTGCGAGCCTGGCCGTCGGCCGAGTTCTTACATCTTCGAGAGGTCGGTCTTCCGCCGTCGGGTCAAGTAACCCTGCTCGGCCTCTCGGTGCTGTCGTTCTCCCTGCCACGCACGACGAAAGCCGTGATCAGCATCAAGATACCGAAGATCAGTGCGTAGCAGCCGATCACCCAGATGAGCGAGAGCAACCCGGCGACCGGACCTATTATGGCGAGGATTATCCCGAAGAGCACCGAGAGGACACCACCGACTATAAGGGCCCATTCGCCCCTTATCTCTTTGCGCAGCCTGATGGCCATCGCTATCTCGGAGATCCCGGTGATTACGGCCCAGGCGGCGATGAGATAGAGAAGGAGGATCGCGGTCAGCCCCGGAAGGGCGAAGGCGATCAGGCCCGCAAGGATGCCAGCTATGCCTTCGATGAGCAAGAGCCAGCGGGGCGTTCCCGCTTGGGTACCCCCGAAGACGCCCACGATCGAGAAGATACCGTCGACAAGGGCGTAGGCGCCGAACAGTAGGATCAAGGCCTCAACGGCTATCCCCGGCCGTAGCAGCGCGGCCAACCCGAAGAGTATGGCGATGGCGCCGCGTATGGCCAGTGCCCACCAGTGCCCGGTCTCCGACGGTAACGTCTGCGGTTGGGTGGTCATGTCGTTCTCCTTTTTCGTTGCCGGCACCAGAGCCTCACGGTGCACAGCCATCCTTACGCCAGACACATTATATGCACGAGCGTCAGACCGGCGATACGTCCGCGCGCCCGCCAAGGTGTAATGCTGGGAGGCGTGAAGCGCCGGGCCAACGAGCGGATCCCGAAGGGCGTACTAACACGCTGCTTACTCTAATCGCTGACCACGTTGCCGCCGGCCCGCTTGGACCGGTAGAGGGCCGCGTCTGCGGCGTGTGTCAGTTCCTGGCGGGTGGCCCCATCCTCGGGGTAGCACGCGACGCCTATCGAGATGGTGGTCTTCGCGGTGGTTCCCCCACGCTCGAAAGCGTGTTCCTCGACGCGACGACGGATCTCCTCCGCCACCTCGGTAGCTTCTATTTTTGGGAGGCCGGGGAGGATGGTCTGGTACTCGTCGCCCCCAAAGCGGGTGGCGATGCGTCCTTCCCCCTGGTGCAGGGTACCGATGATGCGCCCGATCTCACCCACGACGAACTCGCCGAGCAGGTGTCCGTTGGCGTCGTTTATCTTCTTGAGGCTATCGATATCTGCCATAAGCACGCTGAGTGGTCTTCCCTCGTCGGCCGTCACCCCCAGGCGGTGTTCGAACTCGCGGTCGAAGCGCTCTTTCGAGTACAGGCCAGTGAGATGGTCGCGGTTCACGAGGTGGTGCAACTGCTCGTAGAAGGAGGCTTTGATCTCATCCTGGTACGAGAACTCGAGTACGGAGTCGCCTATGTGGATGCGGTCCCCGTCGGAGAGCGGATGGCCACCCCCCGGCTCCTCCATGACCTCGCCGTTGAGCGAGATCTCCTTCCCTGCCCCCACGCCCCTGACGACGTAACGGCCGGGTTCCCGGTAGACCTCAGCGTGGCACGGCTCGACCTCCACGTCCCGCACCACGATGTCCGCCCGGAACGGGTCGCTGCCAACGACGAGCTCGTCATCGGTTATCTCGAAAAAGTCCCCTAGGCCCGGTCCTTGCAAGACCACGAGGTGTGGCCTGGTGACGACATCGTCATCATGTGTCTCGGTATGCAACCCTACGCAACCTCCGTAGAACCTTATTTTAGCATCCGCCCCGAGTAGCGAACCTGAAGGCCAGGCCGGAGCCGGGCAATGCTAGAATAAAAGTGCGACGGTAGGCGAGTCTGGCACGGGGGCTGGCATTTGGAAGTACAGGAGGAGCGTACGTACACGGCGGTCATAGGGCTCGAGTTTCACGTCCACCTGGCGACCACGACCAAGATGTTCTGCGGTTGCAGGGTGACGTACGGGGAGCCCCCGAACATCCACACCTGCCCCGTGTGCCTCGGGCATCCGGGAGCACTGCCCGTTACGAACGAGAAGGCCGTCGAGCTGGGGGTTATCGCTGGGCTTGCCCTCAACTGCGACGTCTCGGAGAGGGCGGTCTTCGCCAGGAAAAACTACTTCTACCCCGACCTCCCGAAGGGGTACCAGATCTCCCAGTTCGACGAGCCGATTTGTACTGGAGGTCACCTCGACGTTCCGACGGCCAAAGGATCGACCCGTGTCGGCATCACGCGCCTCCACCTCGAAGAGGACGCAGCGAAGAACGTGCACGTCGGCACCTCCGGCCGCATGCACGGCTCGGTCGGCTCCCTCGTCGACTTCAACCGCGGCGGCACGCCCCTGATGGAGATCGTTACCGAGCCAGACATCCAGTCGCCCGAAGCTGCGAGGGCTACGGCCAACCATCTGAAAGATATCCTGAGGGCGGTAGGCGTCTCCGAGGCGGACATGGAGAAGGGCCAGCTCCGCTGCGACGCCAACGTCTCCATACGCAACCCCGACGGCTCCTTCGGCACCAAGACCGAGCTCAAGAACATGAACTCGTTCCGCTTCGTCGAGAGGGGCCTCTCGCGCGAGCTGGAGCGCCAGCGCGAGATCCTGGAGGGCGGCGGCCGCGTCGAGCAGACCACGCTCCACTACGACCCAGAGACCGACGAGGTGCACGAGCTGCGCAGCAAGGAATACGCCCACGATTACCGCTACTTCCCCGAACCGGATCTCCTGCCGCTCGAGCTCTCGTCCTCATACGTCAAAGAGATAGGGGAGCGGCTCCCCGAGCTGCCTGACCAGATGCTAGCCCGCTTCGGCGAGCAGTACGGCCTCTCCGAGTACGATGCGGGGGTGCTTGCGGCGGACAGGGACCTCGCGGCCTTCTACGAGGCGGTCGCGGCGGAGGTCGATCCCAAACAGGCATCTAACTGGATCTCCGGCGACCTACGCGCGCTACTGAACGAGTCGGGGACGGATATTTCCGACTCGAAGGTGCAGCCTGAGCACATCACCGAGCTGATCGAACTGGTCTCCGCCGGCAAGGTCTCCCGCTCCGCAGCTAGAACGGCCCTCGACACGGTCTTCGAGACCGGCGATTCCCCATCGGTTGTCGTTGAGCGCGAGGGGCTCTCCTCGGTCAACACCGACGAGCTCTCGGGCATCGTGGACCAGACGATCTCCGCCAATCCCGACGAGGCTGAACGCGTCCGCCACGGCGATAAGAAGGTTGTCGGCTTCCTCGTGGGACAGGTGATGAAGGCGACTCGCGGCAATGCCGACGGCGGGCGCGTCCGCGAGCTCCTGATGGAGAAGCTAAGCTCTTAGAGTTCGAGGTATCAGGCATCAGGCTTCAGTTATCAGCAAAGCGTCGGAGAGGTCCACAGCTCTGAACGCCCCGCGCATCGGCGTCCCTTGCTTCGAACCTTCCGATCTTCCCGATGTCGTGCGCGATGCAGGAGGAGAGCCCATCTACCTACGCCTGCCTGACTGCCGGCCCGCAGGCGGCGTTGCGTTGGCACGCGAATGGGTGGCCGATCTTGTGGAGATCTCCTCTTCGTCCGTGGCCATCGACGCCCTGCTGCTCTCTGCGGACCACCCGGAAGAGTTCTTCGGGATGCTCATCGCCGCGCTGCGCCTGGACCTACCGACGGTCTTCGCACCTCCGGAGAACCGATACCTCTGCGCCTCAGCTGTCGCGCTCGGTCTCGCGCCGATCATAGGAGAGCCCTGGAACACGGCCATCTCGCTCGCCGAAAGCGACGGGCCACGTCCACGTGGCCTGATCGACAACTTCTCCATCGCCAACGCGCTCAGGGCCGGCGTCGCGGCCGGCGGCGGCCCCGAGCTTCTCGTCCATCTCGCGGCTCTAGCCCGTGAGGCTGGCGTTGCCGGGTTTGACCAGATGCTTCAGGTCCTCGCCCCCGAGACCCCTGAGGCAGACCCCGAATGGTTGCTAAAGCACGGCGTGCCTGGCCTTCTCGCTTCGCTTGGCGACGCGCTCCACGACCTACCCACCGTAGCGGGCAACCTCAAAGAGGCCCTGCCGTCAGTGTCCTCTCCACCGGAGGAACACGCGCGACTCGTCTTCGTGAGGGCCAGGGCGTCGGGTGCCGAAGCCGTATGCCGCGTTCGCCGGGGCGTGACAGAGGCGGCGGGCGAGGGCCGGGTCTTCGGCTCCGAGGAAGAAGCCGTATCGGGCGTGCGTCGTGGTGAGGTCGGGGAGGGAGAGATGCTCGTAGTAGGAGGCTGCGGGCCGCGCGGCGGGCCGGGCCTGGTTCGTCTCGACTCGCTGGAAAAATCTCTTCGCGAGGCGAACCTCGAGTTTCCCGTGCTAACCGACGGGCTACCACCGGAGCGTGCTGCGGGGACCTGGATCTCACTCTTCACCCCAGAGGCTACCGAGGGCAGCGTCCTCAGCCTGATCCACGACGGCGACACCTTTAGGATAGACTTCGCAGAGGCCCGCATTCGCACCAGGGCCAGTGAATTCGAAAGCAGGACGCCCCGCGAGTTTCCCGACCGCGCCGACATGGCATACGCCGCCCGCTACGCCCGAACGGCACTTCCCGCCCTCGAAGGAGCTGGGTTCAGCTCTACCTTCCCCTGGACGACCGCCCCCGAGATCTAGGGTTCCGTCCCCGGACCTTCGACCTACCGGAGGTCCTTACCCACTTGCTCTGCGGGCGGACGTCGGCCTTGGCCCCATTCCCTTCTTGGTCGCCTCCCTGGCTCTCGGCCTCGCTCTTGAGTTTTTCGGCCACCTCGGCACGCCTCTCGGCTTCCAAGGCGCGCCCCTCGGCCTCCTCGGCTCGTTGGTTGGCCTCCTTGGCGCTTCGGTTGGCCTTTTGGGCTCGCCTTTTGGCTGCCCTGGCGCTCTTTTCGGCTTCCTCGATTCGAATTTCGGCTTCCTCGGTGCTCTTCTTGGCCTCCGCGGTTTGTCGCTCGGCCTCGCTCCCGCTACTTTCGGCATCCCGAGCGCGTGCCTCGGCTTCCTCGACTCGCCGCTGGGCCTCCTCGGCGCGCCTCTTGGTCCTGGATGTACCCCCCTGATAGAACGAAAATACGGAGTCGAGGAAATCCACGTAATTATCCGTCGAGACCTGCGTGAGTTCCCGCGTAGCCTCGCGCGCAAGCTCCTGCTGGGTAGCCAATTGCTGCGTAATCTGCATTGTGCCCTCGGCTTGAGTGCGAAGGTTGCTCATCACGGTGTTGAAGAAGTACTCGATCTGCTGGGCACCTAGCTGCTGGGCCGCCGCTGTGCTAACGGAGGTCGTCCTATACGCTTCCACGAGGGCATCGGTAAACTCCTGGGCCACCCCGTCTATTCTCTGCCGCTGTTGATCATCCATTCGACTCTTTCTCCTGTGCTTCGGGTTTGGATATTTGAGGACTATCGATACCCTTTGTGGCATCCGTCTACACCGGGCAGCCTGGTATTGTGCCCCTCCCCGTAGCCGACGTCGAGACCAGCGAGGCCGTCTACTTCGGGGAGCATTTCGATAAAGGTTGGGTGTTCGGGACGTCACGGTGGTGGTCGTAGCCGGCCCGAACCAGCACTGTCCACACCTCGGTGCTTTCGTCCCAGTAGCGGCCGACTTCCGCGTGATCCACGCGTTCTGCCCTTCCGATCATAGCTTAGAGGTCTACCATGCTTTGCGATCTATCGTTCCCGGCCAAGGTAGCAGGTGGCCCGGCCTTGCTCTATACAACAGGACGATGGACATGCGAATAGGAGGCTCACTGAAGCCATGGCATCCCTGGAAGGCTTGATCCTGCTCCCACGGCCGCGCTCGGTATTCGCCAGGCCCGGCTCCTACAGACTGACCAATGGCTCGAAGATCTTCCTCCGGGGAGATCCTAAGCCGTTGTTCCCCGTGGCCAGCAAGTTGCAGCGGGCCCTATTGGAGGATCAGGGCGTCGGCTGGGACCTGCGGGCGGAAGGTCAGGGATTCGCCGGTTCCGGGGTTGGTGCGCGGATCACGCTCGAGCCGGACCGGGGTATACCCGCGCAGGGCTACCGGTTACGTATAGTCGACGACGGCATTGACCTCTTTGCGGGCGACGCGGCCGGGGCGTTCTACGGCGTCGCCACGCTGGTGCAGATACTCCGCCAGTGCGAGGGAGTGTTGCCCGCGGGGGAGATCGAAGACTCCCCGGATTTTCCTTCGCGCGGGGTGATGCTGGATATCAGCAGGAGCAAGGTGCCAACGCTCGCGACGCTCTTCGATCTGGTCGACCTGTTATCAGGGTGGAAGATCAACCACCTCGAGCTCTACACGGAGCATACCTTCGCCTACGAGGATCACCGCGAGGTGTGGGCCGAGGCTAGCCCGATGACCGGCGCGGACATCCTCCGTCTCGACGCCTATTGCCGCGAGCGGTTCGTGGAGCTGGTACCAAACCAGAACTGCTTCGGGCACATGCACCGTTGGCTGGAGCTGCCACGTTACAACTACCTGGCCGAGTGCCCCGGCGGCTTCGACCTGACCCTGCAAGGACAAACGACCCGGATGCCGCCGTTCAGCCTGAACCCCACCGATCCACGGAGCGTCGAGTTCATGGCTGGGCTGTTCTCGGAGCTGCTCCCGCACTTCTCAAGCGGCAAGTTCAATGTCGGTTGCGACGAGACGTGGGATGTTGGCCGCGGCGGGAGCGCGGCGGCCGTCAGGGAGAAAGGCGCAGGACGCGTCTACCTCGATTACCTGCTGGCGATCCAGGACCTGGTAAAGCGCCACGGCCGCACGATGCACTTCTGGGGGGACATCATCATCCAGCACCCGGAGCTGGTGCCGGATCTGCCCGACGACGCCGTGGTGCTCGAGTGGGGTTACGAGGCCGACCATCCCTTCGACGAGCACGGCGCCGAGTTCGCCCGCTCGGGCATATCGTTCTTTGTATGCCCAGGCACCTCCTCGTGGAACGCCATCGCTGGACGTGCCTCTAACTGCCTTGGCAACGTCCGCAACGCGACAGAGAACGGCCTGAGGCATGGCGCCAGCGGGGTACTCACCACCGACTGGGGCGACAACGGCCACACGCAGTACCTGCCGGTGAGCTACCTCGGGTTCGCCGCCGGGGCCGCAATGTCCTGGTGCTACGAGGCCAACAAAGACGCGGACTTTGCCTCAGCCCTCGACCTCCACGCCTTCCACGACCGGGCCGGCATAATGGGCACCCTGAGCCACGACCTCGGCAACGTGTACGAGAAGGCGGGGCCGACCCCGCACAACTCCACAGTACTCTTCCACCTGCTGACCCAGGCCCCCGGCCGCCCGCTACCCGACGGCGTAAACGCCCATAGCCTCGAGGAGACCGCAGATTACATCAGCTCCATCGTCGGGTCGCTCGACAGCGCGCGCATGGACAGGGAAGACGCGGGGATAATACACGACGAGTTCGCCAACGCCGCGCGGATGTTGCTGCACGCCTGCAAGCGGGGAGCAGCGATGCTCGAGAATACCATCGAGTCAGCCGAAAAACGCGAGCACCTCGCCTCCGAGATGCGCACCATCCTCGGCGAGCACCGTCGGTTGTGGACCGTCCGCAACCGGGTGGGCGGCCTGCAGGACAGTGCAAGCGTCTTCGAGGAGCGTCTGTGGGAGTACAATGGAGCTCTCTAGCGCGAGCATGGGTCCGTTCGCGGTATGCTGAAAGCAACACTTTGTAAAAGAGATGTCCCAATATGTAGCCATCGGCAACGATCCTGTCTAAAATAGACGTTCTGTTGCTCGCGGTAAGAGAGGTAGCACCCATGATGAACAAATACCGTCTTATGTCTCCCGGTCCGACTCCCATACCGCCCGAGGTTTCCGCGGCGGGGGCGCTACCGATCATCCACCACCGAACGCCGGAGTTCGGCGAGGTGTTCACGCGGGTGAACGAGAATTTGAAGCGGGTCTTCCTGACGGAGAACGACATCTTTACTTATGCGGCGAGCGGGACGGGTGCGTTCGAGGGTGCGGTACAGAACCTCTTCTCGCCCGGCGACAAGGTCCTGGTCGTGAACAACGGTAACTTCGGCGGCCGGTGGGTCAAGATGGCCCGGGCATTCGGCCTCGAGGTCACGGAACTGAAATACGAGTGGGGCGAGAAGGCGGACGACGACGAGGTCGCCGAGGCTCTCGCGGGCGACCCGGAGATAAAGGCCGCCGTCTGCGTCCTCTCCGAGACCTCGACGGGCACGGTCAACGACATCGAGGGCTTCGCCAGGGCCGCGGAGGACGTCGTTACCATCGTCGACGCGGTCTCGGGGCTCGGGGCCTGTACCTTGAGGACGGACGAGTGGGGCGTCGACGTGGTCGTCGCGGGCTCCCAGAAGGCGCTCATGACGCCTCCGGGCCTCGGGTTCGTTAGCGTCAGCGAGCGGGCCATGCGGATGCACGAGGAGTCCCGGATGCCGCGCTACTACTTCGACTGGACGGCCGCCAGGAAGGCCTATGAGAAGGACCCCACGCAGACCGCGTGGACTCCGGCGGTCAGCCTTATCATCCAGCTCGACCTAGCGTTGCAGCAGCTCATCGAGGAGGGCGTCGAGAACGTCTTCGAGCGTCACGTAATGCTAGGTCGTGCCTCCAGGGCAGGCATCAAAAGCATGGGGCTCAAGCTCTTCGGGCCTGATGAGGACCTCAATTCGGCGGTAACCGCGGCGTGGGTGCCAGAGGGCGTAGACGGCAAGCAGCTGGTGCGCATGGTCTTTCGGGAGCATGGGATACAGATAGCGGGTGGACAGGGCGAGATGGCGGGTAGGATCTTCCGCATCGGGCACTGCGGGTACTTCGACGCCTTCGACATCATCGCCACGATCGCCGCCACGGAGCTTGCCCTCGAATCTCTCGACTACCCCGTCGAACTCGGCAGGGGCGTCGGAGCGGCCCAGAGGGTCTTCTCCAGGAGCGGGGTGACCGCTTGAGAGTCCTCATCTCGGAGAAGCTAGCCGACCCCGGCATAGAGCTTCTAAAGCGAGACTTCGAGGTGGATGTTCGCCTCGACCTCAGCCCGGAGGAGTTGCTTGAGACGATCGGAGAATACGACGGCCTGATTATCCGCAGCGCCACCAGGGTAACCGAAGAGGTTATAGACCGGGCGGATAACCTCAAGGCGATAGGACGCGCCGGTATTGGTGTGGACAACATAGACATAGAGGCGGCCACCAAGCGCGGCGTCATCGTCGCCAACGCACCCGAGAGCAACACCGTCGCCGCGGCGGAGCATACCTTGGGCCTTATGCTCGCCTCCGCGCGGCGCATCCCCGCGGCGGATTCTTCCTTGCGGGACGGGGAGTGGAAGAGGAGCGCGTTCAAGGGCGTGGAGGTCTCGGGAAAGACGTTGGGCCTGATCGGGCTCGGCCACGTCGGCGCCATAGTCGCGCGCGGCGCCCACGGGATGGGGATGCGAGTCCTCGCCTACGACCCCTACGTCTCCGAGGACAGGATGCGCCAGGTGAACGTCGAGCGCGCCCAGACCACAGACGAGGTCTTCGAAGAGTCTGACTTCGTCTCCCTGCACGTCCCGCGTACCCCGCATACGATAGGGCTCGTCAACGAGGAGAGCCTGGGCAAGATGAAGCCGACTGCCTACCTCATAAACGTGGCGCGTGGCGGCATCGTGGATGAGACAGCCCTCTACAACGCGCTCAAGGAAGGCGTCCTCGCGGGCGCTGCGCTCGACGTGTTCGCCGAGGAGCCGACAACGCAGTCCCCGATCTTCAGGCTCCCCAACGTTGTGGTAACGCCCCACCTCGGGGCGAGCACGGCCGAGGCGCAGGACAGGGCTGGGACAACGGCGGCTGAGCAAGTCGCCACGGCCCTGAAGGGCGCCGTCCCGATGCACGCCATCAACGCCCCCGTGCCGATGGGGGAGGGCGCCGAGTTCGTGGCCCAGTTCTCGGAATTGTGTGAGGCGCTGGGGAGTTTGCTCTACCAGCTCACGGACCAGACCACTGATACTCTGAGGATCGAATACCGTGGTGAGGTCGCCGGCTTCGACACGCGCCTCCTCGACGTCTCGGCCCAGAAGGGGCTACTCGCGCCGATGGTTTTCGAGCCGTTGAATTTTGTCAACACGCCAGCCCTGGCGAAGGAGCGGGGGCTCAAAGTGGAGACCGCACGGTCTTCGGAGAGCGCCGACTACACGAGCCTCGTGGAACTACGCATGGGCGAGGCCGCCGTTAGCGGGACCCTCTTCGGGCCCAGGATGCAACCGCGGCTCGTCGGAGCGATGGGCTTCGACTTCGACGTGGTGCCGGAGAAACACATGCTCTTTATCCGCAACGAGGACAGGCCAGGTATGATCGGCAAGCTCGGCGGCATCCTCGGGGAACACGGCATCAACATCGGCAACATGGCCGTCGGGCGCGGAGAGCCTGGCTCGCGCGCGGCGATGGCCGTCACCGTGGACGAGCCCGTCCCCGAAAAGGTACTGAACACCCTCGAAGAGACGCCCGGCTTCAACGAAGCCCGCTCCGTAACGCTGTGATGGCCGGCCTCGAAGATATCCTCGCCCGCTACAGGCCATACGGACCCACCCACGGTCCCGGCGACAAGGCCCCCCTCTCAGGCACCTACATCTGCGACAGGGGGACCATGCTGCCGCCCATCCGGGTTCAGCTCTCCAGAGGCGAAGAGTTCCCGGAAGCCGAAGGTCTCGGCAAACACACACGCTGGCGCGAAACGAACATCCAGGCGTGAGAGACCGTCCGGTGTTCTCGCTCGTCAATGGCCCTACTCCGCAATAGATTGGGACATAGTATGTACTTCGTCCAGCCATTACCCTGCTTTACCCCAGGTCAAGAACGAAATCCGGGAGACGCTTGCTCGATCTCTCACCATGTCTGTGACGGGAAAAACGATGCCCACCCGCGCAAACCTTCTCTCAGAGTTCGTGACGCATAGTGGGAGCCAACCCGCGAGGCGCCCGATCGTCTGTAACCCAAATGGAGGCTGAGCGGCGCAGGGTGTTCCTTCGAGATACGTCGTCCCAGGACAGTATGCGTGGATAGCTGGACAATATCTTGACGGCGGAGAGTTTCTGCCATGGGTCCTAGGTTCACACGACGCCGTTTCCTCAAAACGGTGAGCGCCGGCGCCGCGTACCTCGCGTTGACAACCACCGTGGGCTGCGAGCTCCGTGGGCGTAACTCGCAGGTCGAATCCTTGCAAACCCCAGAGGCCAGATCCTTGGATTTCCCAAAGGTCAGGTCTTTGTCCAGCGCTTCATCCGCACCTCCGAATGGCGTGTGGGCTTTCCGCTCGCGCCCTGACCTTGTCCCACCTGTTGTCGAGGTCACTGCGCAGGCGCACGACACGGCCCCAGGCTATGCCTTCGTCGCTCCGGAGAAGGGTGGCGCCGGGCAAGGCGGCTCGATGATCATCGACGATCGCGGCCAGGTGGTGTGGTTCCGTCCCCTGCAGGGCCCGTACGGGCGTGCGATGACCTTCGGGGCGCAGACCTACCGGGGTAGACCCGTCCTTACCTGGGGGGAAACACCTGGCGAATACGTGATCTTCGATAGCTCTTACCACGAGATAGCCCGGCTCCAAGCGGGCAATGGCTACAACGGGGACCATCATGAATTTCTCATCAGCCCGCAGAACACCGCACTAATCACGATCTACAACGCGGTGCGCCGGGACCTCTCCCCGGTCGGCGGCCCCAAGGATGGTTTAGCGTGGCAAGGGATTATCCAGGAGCTTGACATCGAGACCGGCGAGGTGCTCTTCGAGTGGCAAAGCCTCGAGCACGTCGGCATCGACGAGACGTACGTCAAACCGTGGGAGGATCACTACCCCGGCATCGACTATTTCCATATCAACTCCATAGACGTAGATCACGACAACAACCTGCTGGTCTCTGCCCGCGAAACCTCCGCCGTCTACAAGATAGACCGCGACAGCGGCGAGATCATCTGGCGCCTGGGCGGCAAGAAGAGCGACTTTGAAATGGGCCCAGGCACCCGTTTCGCCTTCCAGCACGATGCCCGCCGCCTGCCCGACGGCACCATCAGCATCTTCGATAACGGCTCCCTGGTCTTCGAGAACGGCACCCCGAAGGCGATAGAAGAGTCCCGCGCCATCGTGCTACAACTCGACGAGGAGCGGATGAGCGCCTCGCTGGTTCAGGAGTACACCCACCCCGACAAGCAGTACGCCGATGCGGCTGGCAACACGCAGGTGCTACCGAACGGCAACGTGTTTGTAGGGTGGGGCAGAGCACTGGTCATCTCGGAGTTCAGCAAGGATGGGGAACTGCTCTTCGACCTCAGATTGTCGCCCGAAAACAGGTCCTACCGAGCCTTTCGCTTCCCCTGGAGCGGCCACCCGACCGGTCGGCCTGCTTCGGTGGCGGAGCGCAACTCCGAAAATGAGGTCAGCGTCTACGCCAGCTGGAACGGTGCCACGGAGGTCGCCACCTGGGAGGTGCTCGCTGGCCCGCGTCCAGACCAATTAGAGTCCTTGGGATCGGTGCCCCGGAACGGATTCGAGACGGCCATCTTGGCGCAGACCTCCGATCCCTACGTCGCCGTTCGAGCGAAAGGCCGTTCGGGACGAGTACTCGGTGCCTCCAAGCCCGTCAAACCGGGAAGTGTTCTACAGCTTCGGATGCCGTTTTAGACCTCTAAGGAGATCCTGTCAGAGATACTGTACGTCGCCTGTGGGATCAGAGCGAGGGGAAACTCCTGTAGAGTAAAGGTGCTCCACCGGTGTAGAATTGGCGCATCTACTCGCTCGGAAAGGGAGAACGTGGGCAGGAAAGGCGGCGGCCTAGGGACGACGCTCGTTCTGGCGCTGGTTATCGTCGTCCTTAGCACTAGCCTCGGTGTCGGGCTCGCACGATACGGTCCGGAGCTACCCCTGGTGGGGCCGCTGCTCGGGGAGAAGCCGCCGCGTACGACGACGGGGCCGGTGGTGGTCGAAGGGATACAGAAGCTCGACCAGCTCGCGACGGTGCGCTGGACCGAATCGGTGCCCGTTACCAGGGAGAGTGGCGGTGACCTTCTGGAGCGGCTGTTTTCCGGCGAGAAGGTCCTGGTAATAGCCACGGGGAGCGTCGAAGCGGGGGTGGACCTAGGTGAGATCCGTAAAGACGACGTCAGCGTGAACGGCGGCACCGTCACCATCGACTTGCCCAAACCGGAGATACTCTCCGTTAGCCTCGACGAGGAGAAGACCCGCGTCTACGACCGCGACCTGAGCCCCCTGAACGTTCGCCCCGACGACGACCTCGTCGAAGAAGCCCGGCTGCGGGCGGTAGAGAAGATCAAAGCCTCCGCACGCGGCAACGGGATCCTCGACACCGCAGAACAGAACGCGGAGGACAGCATCCGCGCCTTGGTCACCACGCTGGGTTTCGAAGAAGTGCGGTTCCGATAGATTAAGGGGACTACAGGGTCGTTACTGATCCAGGGCCAATCCCCCTCCGTATCTTTCGCTTAGGAGGTTGCATATGAC
Source organism: uncultured Rubrobacteraceae bacterium (assembly GCA_963830075.1). Taxonomy (GTDB): domain Bacteria; phylum Actinomycetota; class Rubrobacteria; order Rubrobacterales; family Rubrobacteraceae; genus Rubrobacter_D. The sequence continues at coordinate 58,340 of CAWHLD010000010.1, forward strand.
CGAGCAAGAGCAGGCTACACAAGACAGGGTCCGTCCCGAAACGAGCAGGGGCCATTACCTGCTGGAAGTTTTTGGCATTTTGTGCTTTGCGTTGCTCACGGGGCTGATAGTCATAGACCTCTACGAGGGGGCGATGTACTTCGGTGACCTTTGGCTCGTGCCGGTTCTCGCGGTCCTGGCTTACCTTGCCGCCGACTTCCTCTCTGGGTTCGTACACTTTCTTGCCGACAACTTCGGTTCTTACGACACCCCGATCCTCGGTCCCAACTTCATCGAACCTTTTCGGGAGCATCACGTCGACCCGAAGGGGATCGTCGGCCACGACTTCGTCGACGCCAACGGCAACAACAGCCTCGCGGCCCTCCCCTTTATGCTCTTCGTGTGGGTCGTCATGCCCCTCGAGACCATGTACTATGCTTACGTCCTCGGGATCTTCTTTATCTTCCTGTGCCTCGCCACCTTCCTGACCAACCAGTTCCACAAGTGGGCGCACATGGACGATCCGCCAACCCTTGTGGGCTGGCTCCAGTCGCGGGGTGTGATCCTCTCCAGGGAGCATCACGACATCCATCACGAGAGCCCTTACGACACCTACTACTGCATCACCGCCGGGTTCTGGAACCCGCTGCTCGACCGTACGCGCTTCTTCGAAAGGGCGGAGCGCCTGATCCGGCGCCTCGTCCCCGGCACCGACCCCCAGCTGAGGTCCGAGAGGGAGGGAACCCTGAACCGCTGATGTCCCGCGCGTTCCGTAGGCTAAGGACAGCCGAGAGCGTGTGGCTAGTTGGTGGGAAATTTGACGCAAGGGGACCGGTTTGTCAGGAGCGCAGGGCAATCATAGAACCGGCGTGCGTACTCGCGGGCCGCTCGTCGAGGCTATAGCCTGGGCGTAGGCGCCCCATATGCCCGAAGCCACGACGGGCTAGTTCGGCCGAGCTAAAGGGCCAGGACCTACAGGCGCCCGGCCCTTGCGATGCTCGTGGTAGGAGTCACTTACCCCGCGGCCACAGTGCGAGGCGCCGAGAACTCCGAGGTGTTGCCGTTGACGACGTCCAGGGCGGTCGCCGTCACCTTGTGCCCCGCAGGAACCGCCTGGGAGGGTACGAAGGTGAAGGTGACGCTGCCGCTCGAGTTGGTGGAGACGCTCTTGGAGCCGATGAGCTTTTTGCCCTCATTGCCCGAAGGGTTGGAGAAGAACTGAACGAAAAAAGGGTCGCTCGGGGCGCTGTTGAGCCTGGCCTGGATAGTCGTTGTTCCGCCCGAAGTGGTGGCTGAGGTCATAACGGGCTTGTTCTGGAGATCGTTGGCGCCGGTGTCTCTGTCGCCGAGGTCGTTCTTGGTGGCGTCTGCCGCGTTCTCGGTTCCGCCCTGGAGGTCTATGCCGAGACCACCGTTGTCGAAGATGGAGTTGGAGAGGATGCGGTTGCCGGTGCCGGAACCGGTACCGACAAACACGCCGTCCAGTCCGTTGAAGGCGATCGTGTTGGCCCCGCTGCGGGAGAAATCCCCGATGAAGTTGTCATCTGCGCCTCTGACGGCCACGCCCAGGAAGTCGTTACCAAGGTCGGAGGTCCCGTCCTTTGCGGTGCCTATGAGGTTGCCCTGTACCTCGTTGCCCTCACCGAAGCTGAGATCGACGCCTTCGCCGTTGTTGCCGGAGATAAGGTTGCGCCTACCGCGTGAGGTGCCCCCGACGATGTTGGAGTCGCCGAAAACGACCACGCCGTCACCAAACGAGGCGCCGTTGCCCAGGTCCAGGGTGCCCGAGGCATCGGTGCCGATAAAATTGCCCTCGACCCTGGCGCCTGTCGCCTCGCTTGTGATCTCGATCCCATTGCCGCCGAAGCGGTTGATCACCAGCCCTTTGATGATGCTATTGGAGGCCCCGGAACCGAGACTCAGCCCGTCACTGGAGTCACCGGCGGAGCTACCGTCGAGCTGTATGTTGAGGACCGCGTTGGTGCCCTGCTCAAGCGTGTTGGTCAGAGAGGCCGGCTGAGAGAACCCGTCTATGGTCACCGCCTCGGTAATCTGCGGCAGCTCGGCGATGGGGCGGATAGACTTCACGCCGGTCGCGCCGCTCCCGCCGATCTCGAACTCGATGGTATCGGGACCGGGGTTGTTTGGGTGGTTGGTCTCCTGGATCGCCGCCCGGAGGCTGCACTGGTTCCCAGGCGCAGCGGAAAAGTCGCACGCTTTATCACCGAGGCTGAGATCGAAGAAGTCGCCAGCATTGTTGACGGTGAATGTGGTGTTGGCGTGGGCGGGCTTGCTGGCGGCGAGCATCAGGCTCGCGCTCATCAGCGCTGTCAGCAAAAAGCCCAAGACCAGGGCCTTGCTCCACGCCAGTCCTTGTGTGATCGTCTGCGTCATCTCTGTACTTCCTTTCTTTGCGGGGCGAGAGGAAGGTCGATCCTGCCGCCGTGAAGTCCCTTGTCTTGAGGGGGCAGGTCTTTATCGCCTGGAGGACACGGGCTGGGTACCGTCCGCGCCGAACGGCACGAACAGGGCCGATAGGGTAGTCCCTTCATACGCCGTGTCATCGCGGCTTGTGAAAGCCTTGAAGGAGACGGTATGTTCGCCCGCTTCGACCGGAACCACGGTTTCGGTCGCGAAGATTTCGCTTCCTTCTACGGATATGTCCTTTAGCGACGGGTCGTCGAAATTGCCGTCCACGGAGATGAAACCAATTACGTTGTTATCATTTTGTGTAACGGCAGTTGTGGCGTTGATCAACAAGAACCCGGCGGTAGGAGCAGTGATCGAGGCCTCAAGAGTAGTGTCTCGTTCAATCCTTCTAGGGGCGTTCTGGGCAAACGTAATACGGGTCAGCTGGTTGGCGCTCTTGCCATCCAGTTTGTCGGCATTGAGGTCGGCTACCTTTGTGACGGAGTTGACCTTCATGGGCGACTTACCCGGCTCGACTTGCAGGTCCAACGCCGTCGCCGAGACGCCGTCGGAGTTGTTGTCTATCTGCAAACTCGGACCAGCAACGCTGCCTACCAGCTTGCTTATCTGGTTGACGGTGTTTGCCTTGCCCAGGTCGAAGCGTGCCCCCACCCCCGTGCCCGCAAGCGCCGTCGTCGCCATCCCGAACACCAGCGCCAGCATGATCGCCAGCCCCACGACCGTGGTGGTCGTCCTCGCCATCCACGCTAGCTTTTTTGCCAAGCTACTCAACATCTTCTGTTACCTCCTTGTCGTAGAGGACACGGGCTGGGTCTTTGTCGTGCCCGTTGCCGTCGTCTGTTTGCCTTCGACCTAATCTCCGACTTTTAGAGCGGAATCTTGACCTCGCAGCGCTTCACGGAGTCCAGGCCCGCTTCGAACTCGACAGTGTCTTTGCCGTCGCTGACGAGGAAGTCGGCCGAGATCCTATCGGCGCTTGCACATCATCTCGATGTCGTGGATCTGAAGCATAATTCGAGCCTCCTATGCTCTAGTCGTTGCTTCGTGGACTTTAGTAAAGCGTCGAGCCCAAACTCCTACATCGGGATAAGGGCCCGATCGCGCCTGGGACTTTGGCCCATGGTTTGACTCACCCATTTTGGGTATTGGCTTGCCGTTCCAGCCGTGACGCTGCTTGTTCGCTGACCTGGACGAGAAATTCGCTGCGGCCGACCTGGACCCGGTGTCTCTGGTCCCACCCCATTGGCCCACGCTGCCTCTAGGCGAGCCGGATCACATAGAACATGCCTCCGCTATCTTTGTCAGAGAGGAACCCGTTCGGGCTCGTCGTGACGTCATCCAGCGGCTCGTCGCTCTTGCGCACGGCAGCCTGGTCCACTGGTTGGTCGCCTCGGTGACCAGGTACTCGTAGCCGAGCGCCCGGTAGTGTTCAGCGCTCGCCGCGACGAGCTCGAAAGCGTCCTCTTTGGCGAGATCGTCGCCGCGGGCCGCCAGCAAATGGTGACCGACCCTGCCTCCGGCATACGCCTTTTCGAACGCCGGGTACCGTTCGCTCAGCGCCGTCAGTGCCTCCGCGTCCTGTGCGCCCAGCCGGGCGTAGACCGCCTCGTAGGCCACGAAGGGGGCAGTGAGAGAAAGGATCGTCTTCGCGCAACTCTGGCATCACGTCGAAGGGGCCCATCGTCTCGTTGAACGCCCCGCCGCTGACCTGGCCCCTCTCGTCAAAAGTAGTTTGCATGAAGGCGCCGCACTACTTCCGCCTCGCCCGATTCCATCAGCTTCTCCCACCCGTAGTGCCGAACCGTACGCACCCTCCTGGTCCGGTTAGCGTCAGTAGGCGAGTCCCGGGCAGCAGCTTCTCGACCTCCGCTATCTCCCGTCCGCGTCCGACGAAGCTGGTCAGCTCCAGCGGCAGGTTGCCGGACGAACGCTCCGGCGAGCGGGGTAAGGCCACCAGCCAGCCGTCCCCGGTAGCAGTGCCCAGGGACGGGGCGTCAGCGGATAAATCCGCGGCGTCGGGCATCGGGCCCCAGGCAAGCGCGACTTCGTGACGTCAACGGGTACCCGCTCAACCCGACGGCTTGATGTTCTGGTTGAGGCGAAAGAGGTTGGTCGGATCGTACCTGTCCTTCAAGTCCACCAGACGCTCGTAGTTCTCGCCGTAGGCGTCGCGCAGCATCTGCTCCCCTTCTTCGAGGAAGCCGGGGAAGTTCAGGTACATCCCGCCGCTGGAGAAGCGCTTCATGCCGGCGATGCAGTTCCTGACCCACTCTATGTTGGCCTCGTCCTCGCGCGGCTCCGGTTCCCAGTTAGCCTCGATGCCGAGCAGTACGGGCGCGCTCCTGTCGCCGAAAGCGCTCTCGCCAGCCCCGACGCGGCCCATCGCCCCGCCCTGGAACCACACGTCTATAGTGGAGTGGTCGGAGGGCGCGCTCTCCGCGTTCTCTATCAAAGCGTCGATCACCCCGTCGTGAAGAGCGTCCACGTTCACCGATTTCCAGTAGTAGTGCCACCCGTCCGGATAGTCCTCGTCCAGGATTTTCTGTGCCTCGGTGTAGGGCATCCGCGCGCTCATGTCCACGATGGGCGAGCCGAGATCCCGCAGAGGCCCCAAGACCCGCTCCCCCTCTTCGACCCCACCGGGGTGCATCGCCAGAAGCCCGACGAACTGCTCTCCATGCCACTCCTCCGGGAAGAGATCCATCGGCGGGACCCGGCCCAACACGCCAAGGGGGCTAACCTCATCGGGTGCCTCAGCCACGTACTCCTCGCAGAAGCGTAGCACCTCCTTCGCCCGATCCCCAGGATAGAGCACGAAGCAGAACGTCACTTCGGGACCGACCGGGTGCAGGCCGTACTCGAACGAGGTGACGACGCCGAAGTTCCCTCCACCACCCCGGATGCCCCAAAAGAGATCCTCGTTCTCGGTCTCGCTGGCCGTCAGGAAGCGCCCGTCGGCCGTCACCACGTCCACAGAGACGAGGTTGTCCGAGGAGAGGCCATACTTGCGCCTCAGCCAGCCGATGCCGCCGCCCAGAGTCAACCCGGCGATCCCCGTCTCCGAGACCACGCCCAGGGGTGTAGCCAGGCCGAAGACCTGCGTCTCTCGGTCGACGTCACCCAGGGTGGCTCCCGCCTCGGCGCGAACCGTGCGCCGCTCGGGGTCCACGCGGACCCCCTTCATCAGCGAGAGGTCTATGACCAGGCCGCCGTCCGTGACGGCGTTGCCGGCCACGTTGTGACCGCCGCCGTGTACCGCCAGGAGGAGATCATTCTCGCGGGCGAAGTTGACCGAGTCGATCACGTCTCCGACGCCGGCGCAGCGGACGATGAGCGCGGGGCGCCGGTCGATCACGCCGTTCCAGATCAGGCGGGCCTCCTCGTACCTGTCATCGCCGGGACGGAGCAATTCGCCCCGCAGCCCCGATCCAAACCGCTCGACGACCGCTTCGCCGAGCGCGGAATCCGCCCCCGTGAGCGTGACGACACGTAGATCCGTCATGGCCAGGTACCTCCTCGCCAGCTCCTTGCACAACCCCGCCGTCTCGACGGAAACATGCACTATGCTAGCATTGTCGCGAGGTCAGCGCATCGCACAAATGGACTAGTTTGCGACACCTACTATCCAGCCACGAAGAGCCAGGGTACTCCGTCCGAGGGTACGCGATGCGGCGCCTAAAGACGGGCGGCGGCTCCTCGCACGGGTGGAAGCGAGCAGACCCTCCACGGCCCTCCACTGCATCTCGTCAGCTATCGGAATGAGAGATACTGCACGTCTGGTTCTTTGGTTGCCCACACCACCGCCGGGGTGATCCAAGGACGAATAGTTTTCGCTGGCCTATTTTCTAGCCTGCTGACTTGCTCAGGGCCTGCGGTACCTCCGTAGCCTCGTCGACCGCCGGTTCTTCCGGCTCGTAGCCGAGGTTGGGGCCGAGCCACTTTTCCGCCTCTTCGAGGGTCCAGCCCTTGCGTTCGGCGTAATCCTGGACCTGGTCGCGTCCGATCTCCGCCAAGCCGAAGTACCTCGATTCGGGATGCGAAAAGTAGTAGCCGCTGACAGCCGCGCCCGGAGACATCGCGCAGCTCTCGGTCAGCGTGATGCCCACGTTGTTCTCGACGTCTAGCAAGCTCCAGAGGGTACGCTTCTCTGTGTGTTCGGGACATGCTGGGTATCCTGGGGCCGGTCGAATGCCGGCGTACTCCTCCCGGATCAGGGCCTCGCTGCCTAGCTTTTCGTCCGCCGCGTATCCCCAGAATTCTGTCCGGACCCGTCGGTGCAAGAGTTCAGCGAAGGCCTCGGCGAGCCTGTCGGCGAGGCCTTTGACCATAATAGCGTTGTAGTCGTCGTTCTCCACCTCGAAGCGTCGCGCCGCCTCGTCCGCCCCGATCCCGGCCGTGACGGCGAAGAGCCCGATGTGGTCCTCCAGACCCGTGCTCTTTGGCGCGACGAAGTCGGCGAGGGAGTGGTTCGGACGGCCCGGCGGTTTCTGCTTTTGTTGCCGCAGGAAGTTGAGGTCGGCCAGCACCTCCAGGCGCGAATCGTCCGTGTATACCTCCACCGAGTCATCATCCAGGGCGTTCACGGGGAAGAGGCCGAAGACGGCGCGGGCTGTCAGCCACTTCTCGGCGACGATGCGGTCGAGTAGATCCTGCGCGTCGGCGAAGAGCTTGGTTGCCTCCTCACCCTTCTCGGGATCGTCGAATATCTTCGGGTAGCTCCCCTTTAGTTGCCAGGAGTGAAAGAAAGGCGTCCAGTCTATGTACGGCCTTATCTCGTGAAGGGCGTAGTCGTCGAACGTCCGCACGCCCAGGACGTTCGGCTCTGGGGGCGTGTAGTTGTTCCAGTCGATCTTCATCTTGTTGGAGCGCGTACGCTGAAGCGTCGTGAGCCTCGTCTTCGAGCGGCGTCCAGCATGCTTCTGGCGGACCTGCTCGTAGTCGGCGGAGATCTGCGCGGCGTAGGCGGCCCTGCGCCCCTCGCTCACCAGGTTCTGGACCACGCCGACGGCGCGAGAAGCGTCTTTGACGTGGATCACAGGTTGGTCGTAGCCCGGCGCTATTTTGACGGCCGTGTGCGTCTGGGAGGTGGTAGCCCCGCCGATAAGTAGCGGTATGTCGAAGCCCTCGCGCTGCATCTCTTTCGCGTTGTGGACCATCTCGTCGAGGCTGGGCGTTATGAGGCCGGAGAGACCGATTATGTCTGCGCCCTTCTCTTTGGCGGTCTGGAGGATCTTCGCCGAAGGTACCATGACGCCGAGGTCTACGACCTCGAAGTTGTTGCACTGCAGCACGACCCCGACGATGTTTTTGCCGATGTCGTGCACGTCGCCCTTTACCGTCGCCATCACGACCGTACCGTTGGGCTTGCGCGTCTCGCCCTTCTCCTCCTCGATAAACGGGATCAGGTAGGCAACGGCCTTCTTCATGACGCGGGCGCTCTTTACGACCTGAGGCAGGAACATCCTGCCAGACCCGAACAGGTCCCCGACTACGTTCATCCCGTCCATTAGTGGGCCCTCTATCACGTCCAGAGGACGCGCTGCTTCCCTTCGCGCCTCCTCAGTATCATCCTCGACGAACTCGGCTATGCCCTTGATGAGCGCGTGCTCCAGCCGCTTCCCGACGGGCCAGCTCCTCCATTCCTGGTCTTTCTTATCCGATACCGCATCGCCCTTATCCCTGTACTGGTCGGCCAGGGAGAGCAAACGTTCGGTGGCGTCGGAGCGGCGATTCAGCACGACGTCCTCGACGGCCTCGCGTAAATCTTCATCTATCTCGTTGTATACCGCGAGCTGTCCGGCGTTCACGATGCCCATCGTCAGGCCCGCCCTTATGGCGTGGTACAGGAAGACCGCGTGGATGGCCTCCCGCACGGGGTTGTTGCCCCTGAAGGAGAACGAGACGTTCGAGACGCCGCCCGAGGTCTTCGCGTAAGGCAGGCCCCGAGAAATTTCCCGCACCGCCTCGATGAAGTCCACGCCGTAGTTGTCGTGCTCCTCCATGCCCGTGGCGATGGCGAAGACGTTGGGATCGAGGATGATGTCTTCGGGTGGAAAGCCGACGTCCTTAGTAAGGATCTTGTAGGCGCGCTTGCAGACCTCGACCTTTCTGGTCTTCGTGTCGGCCTGGCCTCTCTCGTCGAAGGCCATGACGATCACCGCCGCACCGTACCGCCTCAATAGCCGCGCCTGCCTGACGAACTCCTCCTCGCCTTCCTTGAGGCTTATGGAGTTGACGACGCAGCGGCCCTGCGCGTGTTTCAGGCCAGCTTCGATGATCGACCACCTGGAGGAGTCGATCATTACTGGGACCCGCGAGATGTCCGGCTCCGAGGCCACCAGGTCGAGGAAACGAACCATCGCCTCCTCGCCGTCGAGCATCCCCTCGTCCATGTTGATGTCGATGACCTGGGCCCCGTTCTCGACCTGTTGGCGTGCAACATCGAGTGCCGTCTCGTAATCATCGTCGAGTATCAGGTCCTTGAACCGCGCAGACCCTGTCACGTTGGTCCGCTCGCCGACGTTCACGAACAGGGAGTCTGGCCCGATGTTGCAAGGCTCGAGCCCGGAGAGCCGCAGTTTTTTTGGTATCTCGGGTATCTCGCGCGGTGGATGGCCAGCGACTGCCTCGGCTATCGCCTTTATGTGCTCTGGCGTCGTCCCGCAGCAGCCGCCGACGATGTTCAGCCAGCCGGCCTCCGCCCACTCCCCGATCTCGGCGGCCATCATCTCGGGTGTCTCGTCGTATTCCCCGAACTCGTTTGGAAGTCCAGCGTTCGGATATGCGCTGACGGGTACATCCGCTATCCGGGAGAGCTCCTCCACGTATTGCCTGAGCTCTTTCGAGCCGAGGGCGCAGTTCAGCCCGATGCTAGTCGGCCTCGCGTGGCGCACGGAGTTCCAGAACGCTTCGGTGACCTGACCGGAGAGCGTGCGTCCGCTCGCGTCGGTGATCGTACCCGAGATCATGACGGGTACGTCGAGCCCTTCCTCTTCGAGGTACGCCGTGGTCCCGAAGATAGCAGCCTTTGCGTTTAGCGTGTCGAAGATGGTCTCGACGAGCAACAGGTCCGCCCCGCCCTCGATAAGACCCCGCGCCGCCTCTGAATACGATTCAGCGAGCTCGTCGAAGGTTACGTTCCTGTATCCCGGGTTGTTGACGTCGGGCGAGAGTGACGCCGTCCGGTTGGTCGGCCCGAGGGCGCCTGCCACGAAGCGTGGCCTCTGCGGCGTCGCGAAGCCGTCCGCCGCCTCGCGGGCGACGCGGGCCGCCTCGTAGTTCAACTCGTAGGCCAGGTCTTCCATCTTGTAGTCCGATTGGGCGATGGATGTCGAGCTGAAAGTGTTGGTCTCGATGATGTCGGAGCCGGCCTCCATCGCGGCCTCGTGGATCGCGCGGATTATCTGTGGCTGGGTTACCGAGAGCAGGTCGTTGTTGCCTTTGAGATCTACTGGATGATCAGCGAATCGTTCTCCCCGGAAATCCCCCTCCGAGAGATCGTAAGATTGGATCATGGTCCCCATCGCGCAGTCCAATAAAGCGATGCGCTGCTTTAGGAGATCCCGGAACTCGTCGAGCCGGACCTGTCTCTCTTCGCTTGTCGTGTTTTGAAGAACCATTAACTTCTGCTCCAGCCATCAGGTACAGGTAAGTTGCTCAGGATCTCGCCGGCGACCTCTTCGGGCGTACGGTCGTCCGTACTGACCCGCGTCCCGAACGTCGGGTCTAGCGACGACTTCATGCACGCCTCCAGGTGCGCCAGGCACCAGCCATGGTCGCCTTCGGACTCCGGACGGCCTCGAATGCGGCTTCTCAGCGTCTTTTCTGAGGCCGTCAGGTGGAGGAGTTGCAGGTCGGGGTCCACGGTGCGTAGGCTATCTGCCAGCCGCAAGAAGCGGTCGCGGCGCCAGACGCTCATCGGGACGACCAACGTCCATCCGTACTGACTGTGCAGCAGCCTGGCCGTCTCCACGACCATCGGCTCCCAGAGCGGGTGGTCCTGAAAATCTGTTCTCGCTTCCACATCTTCGTCCATGTCCCTGGTGAGGTGCCATACGAAAGCCCCGGCGAGTTCCGGGTCGAAGAGCGCAGCGCACGGTATCTCGTTGACCAGCAACCTCGCGACGGTCGTCTTTCCCACGCCGAACGGGCCGTTGATGAACAGGATCATCTCCCCACCGGAAGTCCTATCGCCTCGATCACGTCCCCCGCCAGCTCCGGGGCGCTGGCAGGCGGCATTATGTAAGCCCCGCCGACCATGGGCTGCGCTTCGGCGAGCAGGGTCTGGGCGACCTCGACGCCGTACCTGGGGGCGTCTTCGGGGGAGAGAGTGGCGAGCTTCTCGCGGATACGCTTCGGGATGTGTATTCCTGGCACCTCGTTGTGGAGGAACTCGGCCTGACGGGCGCTGCGGAGCGGCATGAGGCCGAGCAGGATGCACACACTATCCTCGCCGATCCGCTCCAGGGCGTTCTCCAGCGCGCCGATCTCGAAGACGGGCTGCGTCCAGAACGCGTGCGCGCCAGCCTCGACCTTGCGCCAGAGCTTCGCCACCTCTTCGTCGAGGTCTTCGGCGGTCGGGTTGAAGGAGGCCCCGATCAGGAACCCCGGCGGCTCGCCTATGGGGTTACCGGCGAGATCCTCCCCGTGGTTCATCTTCGAGAGGACGTGCACGAGGCCGACCGAATCGGTGTCGAAGACCGAGGTAGCCTCTGGGTAGTCCCCGATCTGGGCCGGATCGCCCGTCACGGCGAGGATGTTCTTTACCCCGAGCGCCGCCGCGCCTAGCAGGTCGGCCTGCAAACCGATAATGTTCCTGTCCCTGCACGAAATGTGGGAGACGACCTCGATGCCTGCCTCGTCCTGCACGATCCTGGCCGCCGCTACCGGGTGCATCCTCAGCCTGGCACGCGCCCCGTCCGAGATGTCTATCGCGTGTACGCCACGCTCTTTCAACCGTCGCGCCGCCTCGACGACCTGCTCGATGTCGTTGCCGCGTGGCAGGTCGACCTCGACCGTCACGGCGAAGCCGGTGCGTAGCCTTTCGGCGAACTCCGAGACGGGCCCGGCCGGGACCTCCACCCGCTCGGCCCGCTCCACGACGGACACGCGGCGGTGAATCCTGGTCCCGTCCACTTTGAAGTCTCGCAGCGCCTCCGAGAGCGCCTTTATGTGATCCGGGGTCGTCCCGCAGCAGCCGCCGACGAGCCGTGCGCCGGCTTCGGCGAGCTTCACGCCGTACTGGGCGAAGTGGTCCGTGTTGCGCCGGAAGCGGATGTGGCCACCAACGAGCTGGGGGAGGCTGGGGTTGGGGAAGGCGGCGACGGGGCCGGCCCCGTCGGACATCTGGGCGATGATCTCCACCATCCGCTGCGGGCCGACGGTACAGTTCGCGCCGGCGAGATCCGCGCCCCAGGAGGAGATCTCACGCGCCGCCCGCTCGGGTAACCCTTCGGCCAAAGTCTCGCCGTCTTCGACGAAGGTCTTGTACGCGAGCACCCGCGCGCCCAGAGGCGCAACCGCCTCGTAGGCGAGCCGCAGCTCGACCAGGTCGGTAAAGGTTTCAAGGAGGATCACATCGGCCCCGCCCTCCAGAAGGGCCTCAGCCTGCTCCAGGAAAACAGACTTGGCCTCTTCGGGGCTGACGGGACCTACGGGGGAGAGCGGACGCCCGAGCGGTCCGATGGCCCCGAGGATGAGCGCCCGGTCTCTCGCCCCTGCGGCTTCCTTTGCCGCCTTGAGGGCGAGGGCAGCCCCTTCGGCGTTTACCTCGCGCACCCTGCCTTCCAGGTCGTGGGTCTCGAGTTTGAAGCGGTTCGCGGCGAAGGTGTTGGTCTCTATAACGTCGGCGCCGGCCCGCAGGTACTCTTCGTGGATATCCGTGACCAGCTCGGGGTGGGAGAGGTTCGCACGGGCGTAGGGGTGGCCGAAGCCGACGCCGCGTTCCCCTAGTAGCGTGCCGACGGCGCCGTCCCCGATCAGGACCCGCGACTCAAGTAGCTCTCTGAGGTTCGAAGCCAAAGAAAAACCTCTCTCGTTTTCGTCACACATCGCGCGGAGGAGAGAGGCTGTGTCTGCTCTTGCCTCATCTTCCGGAGTCTGCTCCGCGGGAGTTGGCACCTGACACGGGGCTTGCGCCTCGCCGGTTGCCGCGGCTTCAAAGGGCCCGTCCCTCCACCGCTCTCGATGAGCGTTACGGCCTTACGGCCAGCAACATGGCAATTACAGCACGCCAGGAGAAGGATTGCAATCCGGCATCCCACCAAAAAGACACTTCCCGGTAGCTGCCTGAGTACAAGTCCGAGCCTACCGCGCTTTAGATGTGCCTTCGACGCAGGCCACGTCCTGGTAGGTTGTGGTGCCTGGGTTCTCGTTCGCGACGCCGTTCTCCTTGTAGCATAGGACAAAAAAGAGACGCGCCTGGGGTCGACCGACTTGCCGTTCGGGTTGGGATCTTCTTGGAAGACAACGGCGTAGGTGTCTCCACTCGCGAACTTCTCGGTCAGGGTTGGGTCAGCCCAAGAGTTGGCCAGGATGGACGGGGCGTCGGAAGAGTCGCCGCCTTCGATCGCACGTTTGACCGCGAACCAGGTAGATCTCTCCATCAAGAAGCAGCCCCAAGCGCTCCACCGGTCCCTTTATCGTGGCCCTCACGAAGACCTCGTCGCGTTCACCCGAGCGCAGCAGCTCGGCCTCGTCTATGGACAGGACGCTTTCGTCCTCGCGTAGGACAAAATCATCCACGGTCCGCTCGACCACAGTGTGCTCGGCGGGACCGGACGCTTCGGTCGTTTGTGTTGCAGTACTCTCAGGCGTGACAGTGGCCCCGGGGGATGTTCGTGGGGCTTGCTCCACCTGCCCCCGGTCGGGCCGGTCGGGAGTATCCTCGGAACACGCGACGAAACTAGACGCCAGGCAAAGCAGCAACACAGCCCTGAGTACTACCCTGATATACCCCCGCAGAAACTCAGCGGGACAAACGGCTGCGCAACGTCCGCTGCTGGCGGACGCGGGCGGAGATCTCGGCTGGGTCGCGGACGGCGCACCCGGCGGCGACTACCAGCTTTCCGGGTCGCGAGACCTGCGCCCTGCGTGTGAAAACGTCGTAGTTCTGCGCTTCGATGCGGTCCAGGATCGCCGCGTACAGCTCGCGTGCCACCACGACGGGGAAACGCCTCCCCCTCGGGATGTAGTCCATCCCCTCGTCCGCGACCGAGTAAAGCTTGCGTGCCCGGTCTATCTCGAACTTCATCAGCGCGACGAACCGCTCGTCGACGACGCCGGCCGCGAGATCCTGCTCCGTGTAGTCGAAGCGCGCGAGATCCTCCATCGGCAGGTACACCCGCCCGCGGCGCCAGTCCTCCCCGATGTCGCGCAGGAAGTTGGAGAGCTGCATGGCGACGCCGAGGGCTTCGGCGGGGGCGTCTGCCCCCCGGTCGTCCGCCCCGACGACCCTGCACATCATCAACCCGACGACGGCGGCGCTCCCGTAGGTGTAGACCTCGAGGTCTGGGTACGTCGGGTAGCGGAAGATGCGGGTGTCCATCTTCATGCTCTCCATAAAGGCGGTTATAGTCTCAGGGTCGATGCCGCAACGCCGCACCGTGTCTGCGTAGGCGCGCAGGACGGGGTTGGGGACTTCTTCCCCTGAAATAGCCGCCATCGTCTCATCCTCGAACTCCTCGAGGACGGAGAGCTGCGCGTCGAGTGGCAGGTCATGGGGACTATCCACGATCTCATCGGCGTAGCGCATGAAGGCGTAGAGGGCGTGCACGCGCGGCCTGACCTCGGCGGGGAAGAGCCTGGTCGAGAAGTAGTAGGTCCTGCTGTGCGCCTGCTGCACCCTGCGGCAAAGGTCATAAGCTTCGGCGAGCGAGAGCCCACCGTCGAGCTTCTTACCGCTTGCGGGGTCGAGCCTCAAGAGCCGCCGACCTCTCGTTCTATACGGTCGGCAACCAGCCTCGCGCCTATAGTAACCAGCGGCACCCCGGTACCCGGCCTGGTGCTCGCGCCGACGAAGTACATGCCTTCCACGGCCTTCGATACCATCGGCGGGCGGAAGTACCCGACCTGGAAGATGCCGTGCCCGATGCCGAACGCGGCCCCCTCCTCCAGGTTGTACTCGTCCCGCCAGTCGAGCGGCGTCCTCACCTTCTCGTAGACCACACGGCTCCGGTCGAGCCCGCCTCTGCGCTCCAGCAGCCCGTAGATCTTTTCTTTGAAGGCTTCACCGTCGCGGTCCCAGTCCACGTTCGGCCCGAGGTGCGGCACGGGGACGAGCACGAAGAGGCTCTCCATCCCGTCGGGGGCCATGCGTGGCTCCGTCTTCGTGGGGACGACAGCATAGAACGAAGGGTCGTCGGGCAGTACATGATCCTGGAATATCGCCTCGAAGTTTTCCTTGTAGCGACGGGAGAGGTAGAAGTTATGGTGGACCATTTCGTCGAGTTTCCCCTCGACTCCAAGATAGAGCATGAAGGCCGAGGCCGTGTACTCCAGCTTTTCACGCTTTCTCAGCTTGAAGTCTCCATCAGCCTTCCCCCCGAGGAGCTCGCGGTAGGCGTAAGGCAGGTCGGCGTTCGCGAGCACGGCGTCGGCTTCGATCTCGTCGCCGTTCACCCTGACCCCGCGCGCCCGGCCCTTGGTGACCACGACCTTCTCGACCGGGCTGTTCAGGTGGAATCTCACGCCGAGCTCGGCCGCGAGCCTCTGCATCGCCTCGATGAGGGAGTACATCCCGCTCTCGGGGAACCACAGGCCGTCCTCCGCCAGCTCGGTGTAGGGGAGAAGCGAATAGACCGCGGGCGCCTCGAAGGGGGAGAGGCCGAGGTACATCGTCTGCAACGAAAACGCCTGCCTGAGCTTATCCGAGGCGAAGAACTTCGAGACCCCGCGGTAGTAGTTGCTTACCGCTTTTGTCTTCAGGAGCAGGCGAAGGTTGCGTAGCCCGAAGAAGTCCCTGGCCCCCTCGAAGTCGCGCTCGACGAACTCTGAGCGCCCGAGACGATATTTGTAGCAGGCGTCTTCGAGAAACCGGTAGAAGCGCGGGGTTACTCCGGGCTCGATGCGTTCTAGCTCCTTGATGAGCTCCGGAAGCGTCCGCCGGATCATCAGGGCTTCCCCGTCGCCGAAGGTCACGCGGTAGTTGGCGTCGAGTGGGATCAGGTTGACGTAGTCGTCGAGGTCGCGTCCGGCGGAGCGGAACAGATCGCGGTACGTGTCGGTCATCAGGAGGAGCGAAGGGCCAGTGTCGAAGGCAAAACCTTCCGCTTCGAGTCGTCCCACGCGTCCGCCGACCTGGGCGTTCTTCTCGAAGACCTCGACCTCGAAGCCCTTGGCGGCGAGCTGGATCGCCGCCGCCAGGCCGCCCATCCCGGCC
Organism: uncultured Rubrobacteraceae bacterium; assembly: GCA_963830075.1. GTDB lineage: Bacteria > Actinomycetota > Rubrobacteria > Rubrobacterales > Rubrobacteraceae > Rubrobacter_D. The sequence goes on from CAWHLD010000010.1 coordinate 74,127, forward strand.
CCGATAACCGCCACCCGTTTTTTCGGCCCCGCCGATAGCACCGCCAGAGCGTCCACCTACTTTCTCGAAGTAAGTCGAGAGTATACGTCGCAGATGCTAGCAGCGTTCACCCGGCATCTGGGTAAAGGAGGTTACACACATGTTATTAGAGCTTTGGCCGACGTTCTTGGTGAAGCGTAGTCGCGGCCTTTCGCACAACGCAAGCGGGCGCTATATTTGTCGGAAGCGGGCGGTGTATTTTCGGGGGTTCGGGCCAGAACCGATGGAGAGAACGCAATCGTGAACTATAAGGGCGTGCGGCGTGGCCGGTTGGCCCTCATCATGCTCCTGTTTGGTGGGGTTCTAGTGACCGGAAGGCTCGTGCCAGCGGTCCGCTGGTTCTTCAGGCAGAGGGCCGAGAAGGTCGTCGAGGAGGTGGGACGCAGGGGCATCGAGTTGCCGCCCTTCAAGCTGACCCGGCGCGGGGCTTTGATCCACCGCCTGACCCACGACCCCGAGTTGCTCGCGGCCGGCGAGGCCCACGCCAGTGAGAACGGTGTCTCGCTGGCGGTCGCGATGGCCAGGATCGAGCGTTACGCCCGAGATATCGTTCCTTCATTCAATGCCTTCCTTTACTTCCGGGTCGGCATCCCTCTGGCGGGTTGGATCTCCAAGACTCTCTACGAGGTCAGGGTCGGCTCGAAGAGAGGCCTCACTGCCATGGACGAGAAGGCCCTCGACGACGTTAGCGTTGTCTTCGTGATGAACCATAGGAGCAACATCGATTACATACTGCTGGCACACCTGATGGCGCATCGTAGCGCCCTAAGCTACGCGGCTGGGGAGTGGGCGCACGTCTGGCCCCTCGGACGGCTGATCGGTGGCATGGGCGCGTTCTTCGTACGGCGTGGGTCTGGGGACGACCTCTACCGGAGGGTACTGGAGCGCTTTGTACAGATGGCGGTCGAGGGTGGCCTGACGCAGGCCATCTTCCCAGAGGGCGGTCTGAGCCGCGACGGGAGGCCGCGCGAGCCGAAGCTAGGGCTGCTCGACTACACGCTCAGGCATCTCGACCCCGAAGCCCAAGATATCCTCTTCGTTCCCGTCGGCGTCAACTACGACTGGGTTCTCGAAGACCATAGCCTCTTGCAGCCGGGAGGCCCCGAGGCGGGAATCCGGGGCCGTGGGGGGCTCCTCGCCTCGGCGGCCGGCTCCATCGTGCGGAACCTCCTGGTGGCGCGGCGTGGCGGCAGCTTCCGGCTCGGTGGTGCCGCCGTTGGCGTCGGGGAGCCGATCTCGGCCCGCGAGTATGAGGCCTCGCGCGGGAACTCGTTCTCAGAGCTCGCGCGCGAAGACCGGATCAAAGAGGTCGCGAGGCTGGCCAGGCTACTTATGGAGAATATAGACGCTTCCATACCACCCGCAGCCGTACCGCTCGTCGCCTGGGTCCTGATCGAAGGCCCGGAGAGAACCGTTACGAAGGACACCCTGATCTCACGCGCTCAGAGCCTCGTCGAGAGCGAAGAATCGCTCGGTTACGAGGCCGCTCTGAATACGCTCGTGATGCGGGGGCTGGTATTGGCCGGGCGCGAAGGCTACCGGCCCGCCCCCGGCAAAGAGAAGCTGCTGGGCTACTACGCCAACTCCGCCTATCGTTGAGAAGCTGTCCCCGTTGTCTCCCACGGAAGCATATCGGCGGCGCGAAGTGTATCTTCGAGAACCTTGCGACCTTCGGGGGAGCGGATAAATCGTTGGTGGGCTCCCTGGTACCAGCCGATGCGAGGCTGTTCCCAGTGGCGCCACAGGCTGTGGGCCTGGACCGGCGGCACAACGCGGTCGATGACGCCGGCGAAGATGGCCCTGCGCTCGTGGGGGACCGTGGGCTCGAGCGCGAGTGGGGAGACGGGGCGCAGCAATGCCTCGAGCGTCTCCTCGCGGATGCCCTCAGCGCTCAAAGAGTGGGTAGCGATAGCGAGCGCGTTGGTCCAGAACAGGTGTGAGGGATCGACCGCCGGGTTGCCGGCCACTACGCAGTCGAGATCTTCTTCCACGGAGGCGAGAAGGGAGACTGCGTAGCCTCCCAAAGAGTGGCCAAGCGCCCCTATGGCGGGCGCGTCTTCGCTCGCGCGCAGCCACGAGATGATCCGCCTGAGGTCCCACACGGCCTGCGCGCCGGTGTGCAGCGTGTCCATAACGTCGCCTGAGAGCGTACGTTCGCCGCTGATCAGTCCGCCGGTATCGCGCGGACCGTGCATGGGCAGAACGGGCATGATCATGTTGAGCCCGAGCTTCTCATGCAAATACTCAGGCTGAAAGCGCATCATGCTCTTGTTGAGGGTGCCCATCCTTATGCCGTGGACACAGATCAGCCACGGCCGCGCCTCGCCCTGGTGGCGAAGGATCCAGGCGCATGCGGTAGGGTTACGTTTGTACGAGAGCCAGCGCTCACGCCCCGGCTCGCCCTCGTGCGGTTCGTAGAGGCTGTCGAAGGTGAGCTCCTCGATCTCCCTTCCCTTGTGCTCGATGGTCTCGATCTCGGGGTTTTCAAGCGGCGGCGGGTCCTTGTGGTAGGAGACCGGGTCCGAGAACCAGCCCTGATCATCGAAGAGGGCATATGCCTCAGAAGCCTCGCGATGGATGCGAACAGCGACCGAACCCACCGCAACGGGCCAACTCGTCAGGATAAGGCCGCACATCATCAGCTCGTTTATCGCTGCCCTCGCGGCGAGGCGTGGACCCGTATCGGGAGCGGGAACGCTGGCCGGGCAACGATGCTGCCCAAGTGCCAGGTAGCCCGACGCGAAAAAACTCGCTACGGAACCCAGCCCGAGCACGAGCGCGGCCACCGGTCCTATAAGGAAGATTGCGGGTAGTGACAGAACCATCCCTAGGACAGAGGCGAGAGACATGAACTGGATCGTCCTGGATTCCACGGCCCACAACAGACCGGAGAGGCCCGTTCCAAGCAGCAACGCTCCGGGCACCGCCCCTAGCAGGGTCGCCGGCAGGCCGCCACGCGCAGCCCACCACAGCCACAGCGCGCCCATCAGCATGGGGATAAGGGTCGAAAAAGACCACCATTGCGAAGTTATGGACTCCAGAACCGCGCTGTCGTCGAGGTTGTTCTTCTTTCGCCGCTCTTCACCCATAGAGCAACCTTTCCCAAGCACCCGTGAGATAAGACCGGTCCATTCTAGACCCTGGCGCTGCTCGCGGCGACGCGGGTGTTTCCTCGCAAGACTCTCACTCGTACTGGACGGCCTCGACGATGCTCTTGCGGGCGGCGGAGAGGGCGGGGAGGAGGCCGGCGAAGATCCCGATGAAGAGGCCTGAGAGCAAGGCTGCGAGGGCCGGTAGCTTGGGGTAGTAGAAGTCGATCTCGAAACCGCCCGCACCCGAGCCCTGGACGAAGAGGTAGCCTAGCAGCGACCCCAACGCCACGCCGGCGAGGCAGCCGATCAGGCTTATCACGATCCCCTCGTCGATGATGAGACGGCCTATCTGCAGCCGTGTCGTCCCGACGGCCCTGAGGATGCCGATCTCACGCGTACGCTCGAAGACGCTCATGGAGAGGGTGTTTACTACCCCGAAAGCAGAGACCGCTACCGAGACGCCCATGATGGCGTAGAAGAAGACGTACTGGCGGTTGAAATCGCTCTCTATCTGCGCCTTCCACTCGGCGTTCGAGTACAGCGTGAACTGCGGGAAGTCCTCTAGAACGTCCTCGATCCTGTGCTCCAGAGCGTCGCGGTTTGAGCCTGGCCTGGCCTTTACGGCGAGGAACTCACTCTCTGTCTCGTTGAAGTCGCTGGCCAGGGTCTCCTTTGACAGGTAAATTCCTGTGCCGCCTCCGATGACGTCGTTGTCGAGTATGCCTTCGACCTCGTACTTCTTTCTTCCTTTCGGACCCGGAATCTCGATCTTCGAGCCGACGCTGAGCTTGCGATCTCGGGCGAGTTGCTTGCCCACCAGGGCGTCGCCATCTTCGAGTTTGGAGAAAGAGTCGGACCCTCCTGCGGTGTAGTTCACGCGGAAGATCTCGGGGTAGTTCTGGTCCACCCCGAAGACGGCGTCCACTTCCTTCCCGTCCTGGCGGAAGGTCGAAACGATGCTCGTCGTCTTCTCGACACCCTCCACGCGTCCGATCTCCTCAGGTAGCTTCGCGGAGAATCCGGCGTCGGAGGTCTGCTCAGTGGGCTGTACGACGTAGTCGCTGCCGAGCGAGCCGTCGAGGTAGTCCCGGATCGAACCGAGAAGGCTCCCCCCTAAAGCCGAGAACGCCACAACGAGCGAGATTCCTACCATCAGGGCCGATGCCGTCAGCGCCGTCCTCGCCCTGTTGCGTGTCGCGTTAGCCGCCGCCATCCTGCCCTCGACCCCGAAGAGGAGCGCGAGCACCGGCGAGAACAGCGCCGCCAGAGGACGGACGAGTACCGGTATCACCAGGGAGATGCCGAGGAACGCGGCGATGATCGCCACGATCCCTGAGGCGTAGACGAAACCTTCGAGGCTCGCTGAAAGGTTCTTAGCGAGGTAGTAGATCCAGGGCACCCCAGCGCCCGCTAGCAAGAGCCCAAGGATCGGCGCGAAGACCGAGACGCCGCGCGGCCGCCTGCTCTCGGCCCCTCCCGACCGGGCGCGCATCGCCGTGACGGGGCTGACCCTCCCCGCCTTCATAGCCGGATAGAGGGCGGCGACGACGGTCACCGCTATGCCGACGACTATCGCCGAGACGAAGGCGAATGGGGAGAGGATCAGGGCGGTGATCTCGAACAGAAAAGCCTTGCCGAACAGGTAGACGAGCCCCTTGGCCATCCCGTACCCGAAGAGTACCCCGAGGAGCGAGCCGAAGATGCCGAGAAGCATAGCCTCCAGCACGACGGAGCGTGCGATCATCGCCCGCGTCGAACCGAGGGCGCGCAGCATCCCGAGCTCGCGCGTCCTCTCCAAAACGGTCATCGAGAGCGCGTTGAAGACGAGGAAAGCGCCGACGAACAGGGCGGTCCCCGCGAAGAAGAGGAGCGCTATCTTGAACCCCTGCAACTGGCCGCTGACCTGCTGGGTGCGCGTCTCGGACCGCTCGACCTGCAGGCCTTCTCCTAGTTTTTTGTCCAATGTTTCTCTGAGGTCCGAAACGGAGATGCCCTCGGCAGCCTCGACGGCGATGCCGGAGATCTGGCCCCGTTTGTCGAAGGCTTTCTGGCCGAAGGACAGGGGCGCCATGCCGAAGGCGAGCCCGCCGAAGGAACCCCCGGGTATTCGCAAGAGCCCGACGACCTCTAGTTTCTTAGGTCCCTCCGGGGTCCCGATCGTGACCTCGTCCCCGATACCGAGCCCCGCGCTCTTGGCCGAGCTCCCGTCTAGCGTAAGCTCCTTTCCGCTCCGCGGGAGTTTCCCCTCTGCTAGCTCGAAACCCGTCGCGAGCCTGGCCGACTTCGGCTCGACGCCGAAGAGGCGCATGCTACTGACCTCGGGTAGACCGTTTTTCTGCGTGTCAAGAATGAGGGAGGATGAGAACGAATAACGAGGAGCCGCAGACCCTACCCCCTCGAAACCTCGCACTTTCTGAACCGTGTCCTGATCGAACCCTCCGCTGCCGCCCGCCGCCGTGACCGTCAGGTCCGCAGAACCGTAAGCCCTGGTAAACAGATTCTTGAAGGTGCCCGACATCGTGTTGGAGAGGGTGAGGACCCCGAACACGATGCCAACCCCGAGCACGATTCCGACGGACGTTAGCAGGGTCCGCTGTACCCTGGCGCGCAGATTGCGGAAGCTCAGGCCGGAGAATCGACGAAGCTTCAAGCTTCCCTGGCCATCGCAAGGAAAAGCCAATCGGCGCCGTTGGTGTGGTGCGTGTACACACTGCCTCTCCGGAAACCGGCGCGTTCGTAGACGCGGATGGCCCGCTCGTTGAAGGTAGTTCACGGAGAGCGTGAAGCGCTCGGGGGAGAAAAGTTCCCTAGCGAACTCGAGGCCGGCGAGGACGTACTCGACTCCGAGGCCCCGTCCGGTGAAGTCCGGTCTCAGACCGAGCCCGACGTCAACGGTCTTGTCTTTACTCTCGAACTGGAAGAAACCGACAAGAGATCCGTCTTCGTCGAAGGCCGAGAAGTAGGCGCCTTGTCTACGTTCGACGTCAAGTAGTTCTTCTAGATCGCCCTGGTCGCTCGTCGCGTCGTAGAAGTCGTAGGGAGGTTCGTAGTGCCAGCGTGAGATCTCACGCGCGTCCTCGTCGGTCATCTGTCTGAACTGGTAACGAACCTTATCCGTCCGACTCCAGCGTCTTGATGCGTTCCAGGATCCCGTCCTGGTCCGGGTCTCTGGCTTCGTCTACCACCCTTCCGTCTGAGAGGAAGACGGCGCGGTCGGACGTCGCGGCCGCACGTGGGTCGTGGGTGACCATCAGTATCGTCTGCTCGAAGCGGGCGGCAGATTCCTTGAGCAGTTCGAGCACCTCGGCGCCGGTGCGTGAGTCCAGGTTCCCCGTGGGTTCGTCGGCGAGGATGATGTCGGGGAGTTTGATCAGGGCCCGCGCGATAGCCACCCTCTGCTGCTCGCCCCCCGAGAGCTCATCGGGCCTGTGCGTCTGCCGCCCGGTGAGTCCTACGAGTTCCAACAACTCTTCGAGCCTCTTCGCGTACTTGCCTGGCTTCTTGCCGGCGATAAGCACGGGCAACAGCACGTTTTCTTCGGCCGTCAGCGTGGGGATAAGGTTGAAGAACTGGAACACGAAGCCCATCCGCTCCCGCCTGAGGAGGGTGAGCTTCTTATCCGAAAGCCCGGAGAGCTCCGTTCCCCCCACGACCACGCGTCCCGACGTTGGTTTGTCCAGGGCGCCGATAATGTGCAACAGCGTGCTCTTCCCAGACCCGGAAGGGCCCATGATCGCCGCGAACTCCCCGTTTGGAAACTCGAGAGAGACGTCATCGAGGGCTCTGACCTTGTTCGAACCCTCGCCATATACTTTCCTGAGTCCCACGGTCTCGACGGCGATGCCTGCTCCGTTCTGCACGTGCAGAGTATAGACCCGAAGGAAAAACGGATCGGAGAGGAAGGCATAATCTCGGGAGAACCGTCCGCTGGGGACCCTACAGCGGTTTGCGGAAAGAGTGAAGCTGAGGTGAGTAAAGGTTTCAGCAAGAAACCTGAAGCCCTCCCCTGCAAAGCGGCTCATCCTTTTCGTGATTGCTCGGTGTGCTCCACGTCCTTGCTTGCGCCCAGCCG